>CAZMZH010000004.1:0-300906 GCA_964570665.1 uncultured Nitrospinota bacterium
CTACCGTAGTAACGCTCTCGCCTAATTGCATTGATTTAACTAATTCATCCATAAACCGCGACCAAATTTTTTTTAATTATTGTTTTAGTGAAATAAAAATATTAGAAGAAAATATTTGTGAGTATTTTTATAGGATTTATTTTTAATATCGATAAAAGGTGAATCTCAAGGCCATTTTTTTATTGTTTTAAGGTATATTTATTCATATTATAAATAGCCTACTTTGAAGTTCTAAGATTTTTACCATGCCCGTTAAGTTTAGTCAAAAATAATCTATTCAAAAAAATCAATCGGTCAGTTATATATGAAAGCTTATTAGAAGTATGGAAATCAAACCTCGATTTGAATTTAAATATATTGTTAAATCTCACATTGCCGAAAAATTTTTGGAAAACTTAAAAGGCAATATGATTGCCGATCCCCATTCAGATAAGGGTGGTTACCATGTGAATTCTATTTATTTAGATACCCCGGATCTTTACTGTTATTACAGTAAAATTGATGGCGAAAAATTGAGATATAAATTTCGGGTTCGTTGGTATGGAGAAATATTAGAAGAATCGAGCCTGGATAAAAATACACTTTTTGTTGAAATAAAAAATCGAAATAACGACGAAATATTTAAAAATCGAGTCAAATTACCGGGAAAGCATTTAATATCTATCGCTGAAAATGGTTATCCGTTAAAAAATCTATGTGAATTAGTCAAAGACAAAGAACTATATCAAGCGAATATTATCCAAAATATCGCTAACTCAAATAACTGGTTGCCAATGTGCGTTACTAGTTATTATAGAAGAGCTTATTTATGGCCTTATGACATGGATGTTCGGGTGACCATTGATAACAATTTGAGAGCTCAAAGCGTTAGGAATATTCTTCAAGTTTGTAAAGAAAATGGTTTTCAAGTTTTGCCGCCAGACTTATGCGTATTAGAAATTAAATTTAATTGGGCAATGCCGCTTTGGTTATTAGAAACTTGTGTAGAAACTGGTTTGGAAATGCGCAGATATTCTAAATATGCATCCTGTATGGAAAAGTTGTATCCTGAACATACCATTAGATCTGCCACTTTTGAAAGTCATCTAGCCATTTCTTAAAATAATTAATACTTATTAGGTTTCGTATTTTACCGATCATAAAACCTGCGCCAAAAAGGCGTGGGTTTTTTTTTGTAATATTATGTATTTTAAATTTGCAGACCTACTAAAAATGAAACTACAATGACGTTACGCTTAAATTTAATAAATCACGCCATTGTAAGCCTTTAAAAATTTAGAGCATCCCTAAAAGCATTAAAACTTTATAAGGATCAACTATTTTATGAATGAAAATATTGATTATCAGATTTCGGGAGATATTCTTATTGTAGACGATACTCCCGCAAATATCGGAGTTTTACATAAAACATTAGAACTTGAAGGTCATAAAATATTTATTTCTTCTTCGGGAATAGGAGCCTTAAACTTTTTAGAAAATACCATTCCAGATTTGATCCTTCTTGACATAATGATGCCAGGAATTGACGGTTTCGAAACTTGCGAAAAAATAAAGGAAAATGAAAATACTAAAGATATTCCTATTATTTTTATCACTGCGGTTAGCGAATCAGACGCTATCGTTAAAGGCTTTAAATTGGGGGCTATGGATTACATAACAAAACCATTCCGACAAGAGGAAGTTGTCGTTAGAGTAAAAACCCAATTACAATTAAAAAAAACGATGACAGAATTAAAAGGAATTAACGCCGTTTTAGAAGGAATGGCTTATGAAAGCTCGACGGGTTATATTCAGTTGACCGACCAATTAAAACAAGAAATTAAATCGGCAAAAGATGTAGAACATAAGTTGCGATTATATATAGGACATCTAGAAGCTAAGATTACAGAGCTAACAAAAACTGTAGAAGATTTTAAAAAATAATTATTATCAGCAACGTAATACTCATTCCTAAAAATGTTCGGATGTTTTTTTACCTTCTATCCTAAGTTTCCTTTCTATAATATTTAAATTCTAAATTACTTCGAAATGAATACGTCAACCTTAATAGGATTTTTAGCCGGTTGTTTAACAACAACTGCATTTGTCCCCCAAGTTTTAAAAGTTTGGAAAACTAAATCGACTCAAGATCTTTCTTTAGGAATGTGGAGCGTGTTTTGTTTTGGAGTTTTTTGCTGGCTTATTTATGGTTTTATGATTGAAGAATTACCTATAATTCTAACCAATTTTATTACGTTTCTATTAGCCGGGATTATTTTAATCTTTAAAATTAAATATAAGTAAACAATCCAAAAAAATAAAAACTCATTCTCTAATTTGAAAAAATGAATGATAATCGTAAAAAACTTTTTTGTTTTGGATTTGGTTTTTCGGCGCAAGAGCTTGCTCGAAATCTTTCGCCATTGGGCTGGGAAATAGCCGGAACATGTAGAGAAGGGGAAAAACTAAATGAATTATCCCAAAAAGGTTGGAATGGTATTATTTTTGATACCCACTCTTCAAATTCAAACCTACCGGAAATTTTCTGGAAATCTTCGCATTTATTAATTTCTATACCTCCAAAATTATCCGATCTTGTATTAGACAATTATCGTACTGATATTATGAAGAAAGATAATTTGGAATGGATTGGCTATTTATCGACAACAGGCGTTTATGGTAATAAAAATGGCGAGTTGGTTGACGAAAATTCCAATTTGAATCCAACAATGGATAGAGCCAAAAGAAGACTGGAAGCCGAATACCGTTGGCTTGAGTTGTTTAAAGAATACAAACTGCCCGTTCACATATTTCGATGTGTTGGCATTTATGGTCCAGGTAGAAATCCTTTGCATACCGTGAGAAATGGATTGGGGAAAAGAATTGAAAAACCAGGTTATAAATTTTCAAGAATTCATGTTGAGGACTTAGCAAGCGTTCTAACGGCATCTATCAATAAACCGAACCCCGGATCCATTTATAATGTTTGCGACGATCTTCCTATAGAATCGCGTTATGTAACGGAGTACGCTTGCGAATTATTGAAAGTCGATTTACCGCCATTAGTTCCATTTGAAGAGGCTAATTTATCGGATATGGCAAAAAGTTTTTACCTGGATCGAAAAACCATCAGCAACAAAAAAATTAAAGACGAACTTGAAGTTAAATTAAAATTTCCGAACTATAAAATAGGGCTGAATAGTTTATTAGGAGAAGAGGGAGAATAACCATTAATCTGAAGGAGGTTTTGCAGTAGGTTTATTTTTGAGAATCGTAAAAATATTATTTAAGACGCCTTTTAAATCGTGACGATGGACAACATGATCGATCAATCCATGATCCAGGCAAAACTCTGCCGTTTGAAATCCTTCTGGGAGCCTTTGTTGAATCGTTTGCTCGATAACCCGAGGGCCGGCAAAACCCAATATAGCTCCAGGTTCGGCAATTATGATATCTCCCAACATTGCAAAACTTGCGGAAACGCCTCCCATTGTAGGATCCGTTAATATAGATATGTAAGGCACTCCCGCTTCGGAAAGAGTTTTAAGAGCCGCCGATGTTTTAGCCATTTGCATTAAAGACAATATCCCTTCTTGCATTCTCGCGCCCCCCGAACAACAAACAATGATCAGCGGGATTTTATTTTCGAGCGCCCGGTCAATACTGCGAGTAATTTTTTCTCCGACAACCGACCCCATACTTCCTCCCATAAAATTGAAATCAAAAATACACACTTCAACTTCATGGTTTTCAAGTTTACCGGTTCCGGTCACAATGGCATCCGAGCCATAGGATTTTTTCAAGGACGATTTAATTCGGTCTTTATATTTCTTTTTGTCTTTAAATTTTATCGGATCGATAGGAGCCAAATCGACGTCAAACTCCTTAAAACTTTCAGAGTCCAACAGTAAACCTAATCTCTCATGGGCAGTCAATCGGCAGTGATATTGACACTGGGGGCATACATTTAAGTTGCTTCCCAATTCCGAAGCCAGGTTATTTTGTTTACACTTAGGACATTCAACCCAAGCTTCTTCGGTTTTTGGAACTTTCTTTCCGATTTTTAATTTATCTAAAATCCAAGACATATAAAAACTTTTATTTTAAAAAAGATAAATAAAATTATTTGTTTAGTTTAACTGAAAAGATAATAGAAAAAGAGAGGAAAAATCGTTTAAGGCTTTTCCTTTTGTTCCAGCGCCTGGTCTTCTTTCTGGGTCACCCAATAACTTTTACCAATTTTATAGAGATACCCGAGAGGCCCCAATAATGCGTAAGAAAAACTAACAAAAAATAGAGCGAATAGAGGAATAGTTGCAAAAATATACAAAGTTAAAACGATAAAAAGGAATCGCGCAAAGGGCACTCTCTTTTTAAAGCCAAGTTTTTTAAACGCGGGATACTCAATATTACTCACCATTAAGAAAGCGAGCATATAAACAAAAGCCACCAAGATAAAAGGGTGAAGCGAGTCAAAAATACCGTCTTCTGAGAAAATGACGATGGTAGCGACAACAGCCGCCGCGCCTGGAGTAGGTAGTCCGACAAAATGCTGGCTCCGTTTATCCTCTGGCAAGGCGTTAAACCTTGCTAATCGCAGAGCCCCGCATAAAAGGAACAAAAATGCGGCCATCCAACCAATCCGTCCAAAAGGCTTAAGTTTCCATACGTAAATCAAAAAAGCGGGGGCGATTCCAAACGAAATGATATCCGCCAATGAATCGTAATGCATTCCGAATTCGCTGGTCGTATTGGTTAACCGAGCAATTCTACCGTCAAGAGCGTCGAAAATAATTGCTATTACAATTGCCCAAGCCGCTAAATAAAACTTTTGGTCCAATACGGCAATGAATGCGTAAAATCCGCAAAAGATATTACCTGTCGTGAAAAGACTTGGAAGTAAACTAATTCCGCGTTTTATTTTCATTTATTCGCTTTCCGGCAAAAAACCGATAATGGAAGAACCCCCCGCAACTTTGTCACCCAATTGAACACTTACTTTGGAAGCTGTCGGAACAAAAATATCGACTCTGGAACCAAACCGAATCAATCCAAACCGTTGACCCAATTCGAAATTATCGCCTTCTTTAGCGTAACATATAATTCGCCTGGCAATAAGTCCCGCAATTTGTTTAACCACAATTTTAGTGTCGCCATTTTTAAATAAAATTGCCGTCTGTTCGTTATCTAACGAAGCTTTATGGTTAAAAGCGGCTAAAAATTTTCCGGGAATATATCGGTATTTATCGACCGTTCCCGCAATAGGAACGCGGTTAACATGAACATTGAATACGTTCAAAAATACGCTGATCCGAGTAAACGTTTCGCCCAGAAAAGGGTCTTTTTCTTCAACAATCTCGACTATTTTCCCATCGGCAGGAGAAATAATCGCGTTTTTATCCTGTGGAATCGTTCTCTCCGGATCTCGAAAAAAATAAGCTACAAATAAAAAGAAACCTGTAGCTATAAAACACGAAATAAACCAAGAAAGAAACCAACAAACGAGGCTTAATAAAGCCAAAGGTACAATAAAAATGTACCCCTCCTTAGCGAAGGGTATTCTCATGATAAATCCAAACAAATAACCCCGCCGCAAAATGGCGGGGCATTTCAATAAAATATTAAGTGAAAAATCGTGTCAAGCCAATGGAAATAAAGCAGCTTGTGGATTAAGGTTTGTCTAGTTTAGCTCCAACGAAAGGCATCATAGAACGTAATTTCTCGCCAACGCCTTCAATCATATGTTCAGAATCTCGTTTTAATCTCGCGTTAAAAACAGGTCGATTCGCTTGGTTTTCCAGAATAAACTCTCGCGCAAAGCTACCCGATTGAATTTCGGAAAGAACCTTTTTCATCTCCGCTCGCGTTTCATCAGTTATGATTCGAGGTCCGCGAGTCACGTCGCCATACGCGGCAGTGGTGCTAATGGAATAGCGCATATTGCCAATACCGCCTTCATAAATCAAATCAACGATGAGTTTAAGTTCATGCAAACATTCGAAATAAGCCAAGTCCGGATCGTAACCAGCAGAAACCAAGGTGTCGAAGCCGGCTCGAATCAATTCGGTAACGCCGCCACAAAGAACGACTTGCTCGCCAAATAAATCAGTTTCAGTTTCTTCGCGGAAGCTCGTTTCAATAACGCCCGCCCGCGTTCCGCCAATGGCTTTCGCGTAAGCCAGAGCCACTTCTTTCGCTTTGCCGGTAACGTCTTGTTGAATAGCCATCAAACAAGGAACTCCAGCGCCAGCAGAGTAGGTTCTTCGAACCAAATGCCCAGGACCTTTAGGAGCAACCATAAAAACGTCAATGTTATCCGGAGGAACTACTTGCCCAAAATGGATATTAAAACCATGGCCAAAAGCAATCGCGTTACCATCTTCCAAGTGAGGTTTAATTTCCGCTTCGTAAAGAGCTCTTTGTTTATCGTCCGGAACCAGAATCATGATGATATCGGCTTTTTTAGAAGCTTCCGCAACGGTCAACACTTCCAAACCATCTTTAACGGCGCGATCCCAAAATGCGCTTTCTTTCCTCAATCCAACACAAACTTTGATACCGCTATCATGCATATTGCGAGCATGCGCATGGCCTTGACTGCCGTATCCGACAACCGCAACAGTTTTTCCTTTTATATGACTTATATCGGCGTCGTCTTCGTAATAAATATTTCCCACCCTGAATGTCTCCTTAATGATTTAACGTATAAAAACGTTGATAAAAATTGTATTTAAGAAAAGCCAACTTCAACGGCCTTTTTCTTTTAAAATTGAATCTTTAGGATTAGTTTTTTAATGAGCTTATTTAGCAAGTCGGCTCAAGGCAATTTTTCCCGATCGGACCATGTCCTTAATTCCAAATGGTCGTAATAGTTCAATAAAACCATTGAGTTTATTTTCGTCGCCCGTAATTTCGATAGTATAGGTATTGGTGTTAACGTCGATAACTTTAGCCCGAAAAAGTGAAACAACCCGCAAAATCTCCTCTTTATTGGACGCTTCTGCGTTCATTTTAATAAGAACCAGTTCCCGATCCAGAAAGTTTTCCTCCGTTAGATCGATAACTTTTATGACATCCACCAATTTATTTAATTGTTTGGAAATTTGTTCGATTTTTTTATCGTCCCCTATTGTGACCAAAGTCATGTTAGAGACTTCAGGGTCGCTGGTAGCGGCAACGTTTAAGCTTTCAATGTTAAAGCCACGACCGCTAAATAAACCGGCGATACGAGCTAAGACTCCAAATTTATTGGAAACAAGTACAGATATAGTGTGCTGCATGAAATAGCGAGGAATTAGGTGTTAATAAACAATGAATTCGAAATAATATGTGATTTCATTTAAACGGTACATGGTATCAAAACCACTACTATATTTCCATAAAAACCATTGAATTTTTAATTATTAACTCGCTAAAGTTTCTTTTCTATTATTGATGAATAAATAAACTTATTTTTAGAAAAACACCAATTAAAAGTAACCTAATTAGCAGACAGTCCTCACCGCGCGTCATTCCTGTTTATGTTCACTTATTCGGTGATAGAATTTCGAGAAAAATTTTGATTTATTTCCGTTAATTCCTTGATAAATCAATGCGAAGGGCATCTCGTCCAACATGACATTTCGTTGAAGTGTGCGGTTCTAACTTTAAACATCCTTCGCACAGCGAAAGCCAGTGTCCCAGGTGAGGATTTTGCCAGGAGCGAAGTTGCGATGCGCGACCATCGCGAACTCTTTCATAAACCCATGGTCGCGTTTGTAATAAGAAGCGCCACGGATCACTTTTAATCCTCTATTAAAATTATCGTCTTTGAATTTAGAACCCGGGTAGGGGATATATTCGCTGGCGGTCCATTCCGATACGTTTCCAGTCATATCGTAAATACCATACGGGCTTTTATCTTTGGGAAACGATCCTGCAGGCATTACTTTTTTGCCTAGATTGGCGTCTTTCCGCTTAAAACCGTTCCCCCAAACAAATAACCGGTCGTCGGTTGATCCTCGCGCCGCTTTTTCCCATTCAAATTCAGTTGGCAGCCGTTTGTCTAGCCACATACAATAGGCGTCGGCCTCGTACCAAGATACGCCGCGCATGGGGTCTTCCGGTTTACCGGTTTTATAAGCGGCTTTGGGTTTGAACTTCAGGAACTCGTCGTAGGTCACTTCAAACATGTCTATATAAAATGGTTTGAGATCGAATTTCTGTAAGGGTTGCGCGTTTAGATGGGCGGTTCGGTCTACGACCACGGCTGGTAAGTCTCCTGCTGGATCAAAACCCAGGGTGAATTTCCCCCCGGGAATAAGAACCATACCGGAAGGCGTTTCATCTTGGGCGCATGCCAAGAATAAAGCGATAAGCAAAGTAGCGAGCAAAACTCGGTTCAAGGCGTTTGAACCTGTGCGGTAACGGTTTCCAGTTTAACTACAGGTTTATATTTTGGGAAAAATCGGTCGCCATTTGGTTGATGGACGTACTCTAGGGTAAGGCAAGCCGCTTCATTGCGGTTACAGACGGATGTAGCGCATTCGCTTTCCGCTTTTTGGCAATAATAATTGAGAATTTTCATTTTCATATATTTGCCTTCGGAAGTTCGGATGGCGTATACAAATCGTTGCGATTCAATATTGTGTGTTCGGGTGCGGTAGTTATACCAATTTGAAATTCCTTTGTTCAGAATTTTTCCCCATTTTCTTTTGTCTTGCGCATAACCGGACTCTGGAGCTTCTCTAATTGAATTAAAATCGACTTGCCCGAGATTAACCACTCCCGCTTGTCCAAAAGGATTGGTTTCGCCGCTGTTCGTGATTATCTTGGTTCGTTGAAATCCTAAATCCCATTTTAAGTTCTTCAGTTTTTCTTTTTCTTCATCTGGATCGGTTATGGTATGAGTTTGTCCAGAAGCAAAATCGAGTAAGGTCCAAGTTTCTTTAGACGTAGCGTTGACTTTAATTAATGGATTTGAAGTGACGACCTTTTTCTTTTTTTTAGGGGGAAGGGCTACGTTTTCAAAATCGGCTATGTTGTCCGCCATGTACACAATTGTATTTTGGAACATCAACGTCCCAACCATCAAAACAACAAAAACAATAACGGTGTTCTTCATTAATTAACCTAACAAATTACGTTTCTCGATTCCAAGAATCGGCTAAAACAAAAATAATTCTTGATATCCAGTTTAACCTTTAGACAAGAAACTACAAAAGTTTAATCTTTTGGTTAAATCGTTCTCAGGAAATTTTTTTAGGGTTTAACTATTAATAGTATAACGGGTTTAAAGACCGAAAGGAATTATCTTAAGAACGTCTGTAAGAATTTGAAATTCGAGTTTGAAGCAACTTGGTCTCTCTTTGTTTGCAAAGGCAGTTCGCATCAATATCGATAATCAGAGCTTCTTTTAAATTTTTCTTTTTAATTTAATAGTTTCACCGCCATCGTCATTAGAGGAAGATTTTGATTTTTTACCGGGAGTTCCTGACTTTTTCTTTTTAACTTTTACGCCCACTTTTTTCTTTTTAACGGCTGTTTTCTTGAAAATATCGGTACCTTTAAGGTCCGATCCAGTAAAATCTGCGCCTTTGGTATTCGCTTTTTTAAATTTTGCGCCTTTTAACTTGGTGTTGCTAAAAATAGCCATGCTCAGATCCGCGCCTGAAAAATCGATACCGCGAACGTCGGCATCCGTAAAATCTGCGCCGTTAAAATCGCCTTCTTTAAAGCATGCTTTAAAAATTGGCGGAAAACGCTTTGTTGTAAAACATAAACCGCTTATCTTAGCGCCCGTAAAATTGGCTCCCACCAAATTAGCGCCTTGTAAATTGGTGCCACACAAATTGGCTTTTTGAAGATCGGCGCCGCTCATATTAACGCCCTTTAAAATAGCGCCCTTTAAATTGACCTTCTCAAAACTGCAAATAGTCATATTGGCTTCTTTAAAGTCAACAAAGGATAAGTCTTGCCCAGAGAAATCAACCCCAGTGATGTTGACCTCATCCGAGGAGCTATTCAACATTTTTATCAATTCTTTTCGTTTCATCCTTGCCATTTGCGTAAATCCATTTTATTAGTAGTAAGGTATTGGAAATTTAGGTTATTGGCAGCAACTTAGTTGATATTTTAAGATTATCATTCGCCAAAAATCTAAGGTATAATAAAAAAGCTTTTTAAATCAATCAAATATTAATTTAATATGCTAGTTGAACAGGAATTTCAATTCAAAAAAGCTCGAATCGAAAGGTTTTTAGACGCAGAATTTGAGAAATGTTTCCCTAGTGACGCTAAGATTTCTCTCCGTCAAAGACAAAAGTTTATTGAGCGCTGCCAAAATAAAATAAAAACCCAGTTTGGAACCGATATTTTTTATGATTTGAAGTTTACAAAACAGGGATTTGTATATTTTATTTTACCCCCAAAGATCGAGTCTACGGAAAAAGGCCGTGTTTTTCAATCATTTTCACACCCCCATGTTTTTTACACAACTCACTGTTTAGAACGGTTTAACCAAAGAATGGAAGTTGAAGAGAATGGAATTATTTTATTGGATTCTCTTTTGAACGAAGCAATGATAACTCATGGCGACCATGATGGATATTTGGTATGTTCTGAAGGCGTTTTTGCCTTTGAAGAAGAAAAAGACCGCTGGATTATTAAAACCTTTATAGGCTATGATTTATTGAATAACGATCAAAGGAAAAAGTTTTTTAATTTAGATGGTATTTCCTTTTTACCGGGGGAAATGATATCCCCCAAAGGGCTAAATAGCGATTTTGCTATTTCCGACGAAATTGAATTTGCCCCTGAGGATCAAAAGTCATAATCTTTAAAAGCTTTTAACTCTAAAAGAAAAGTTTTTAATCATCTTCTTAAAGCATCATCCGCGCACGTTTTCCTTTCAATCGTTCGAATTACCCAAAGTACCCCCGCAAATGATTCAAATATTCAATTTATACAAGACTTATAAAGGGAATACCCAGGCGCTAATTGATATTTCTTTGGAAATTCAATCAGGAGAGTTTGTTTTCCTCACAGGTTCTAGCGGCGCGGGTAAATCCACTTTATTAAAAATTTTATATAATTGGGAAAACTTTGATAAAGGTCAAATTCTTATAAATGGGATTAATATTGGCAAAATTAGGGACGAGAATCTTTTTACTTTAAGAAGAAAAATTGGCGTAGTTTTCCAAGACTATAGATTGTTGCCAAGAAAAACCGTTTTTGAAAATATTTCATTTGCTCAAGAAGCGATTGAATCCCCATCCGATAGAATTCGTTTTAAAACCTGGGAAGCTTTAAAAAAGGTTGGATTAACACAAAAGAAAGACTCATTTCCCTTGCAGTTAGCCGGAGGCGAGCAACAAAGAGTCGCCATAGCGAGAGCGTTAGTAAATTCTCCTCAAATTCTATTGGCTGACGAACCAACCGGTAATTTAGACCCAGCAATTGCTCTCGAAATTCTAAAATTATTCGAACATGCAAATAGTCAAGGGGTCACCGTTATTTTTGCAACACATAGCGTAGAAATGCTAAAGGCAAGAAACTATCGGGTCATTAATCTCAGTAAAGGTCGACTGACATCTAAATAGTATAATGAAACTGCTGACTAGAGCCTTCAGAATTGCATTCTCAAATATTAAATCAAGCATTGATGTTTGCGCCGTATCCGTGATTACAATTATGCTGGCCTTTTCTATTTTGGAATTATTTCTTTTAGTTTTCGCAAATCTTAATTCGCTTGTGGAAACTTGGAATAACCAAGTTCAATTAATCGTTTATTTAGACGATTCTGTTTCAAAAAAAGATCAAAATAAATTAGAAAATTTAATTACAAATAACAAAAACGTTAAAGCCAGCTCTTTTGTGTCTAAGGGACAAGCTTGGACGGACTTCAAAAAAACCTTTTCAGATAAAGCCGCCATTTTGGACTCCTTGGGTTTTAACCCTTTGCCAGCCTCTTTACGCCTGCAGTTTACTTATTCTTCGGATAGATTGATCTATATTAAAGAGTTTGCCAAAACTTTAGAATCCCTAAAGGGCGTTGAATCGGTCGAGTATGGAAAAAATTGGATATTAAAATTTGAAACGTTTTTAGCTTTTTTACGTTTATTTTTAATGGCAGTAGGCGGTTTATTGATATTGGGTTTGATTTTAATAATTTCAAATACCATTAAGCTGTCTATATATTCCCGCAAAGAAGAAATTCAATTGATGGCTTTATTAGGGGCTCGCCCTAATTTTATAAAGTGGCCTTTTTTAATGGAAGGCATGTTGCAAGCCCTGGTAGGGGCTCTTTTGTCTTTGGGTGTCATTAAAATAGTTTATCTATATATGAAGCTTCAATTCCAGGACTCCATGGCTTCTTTATTTAGAGGGGTCTATATACAATTTATTCCTGACACGTTTGCCGTCCTCATATTACTTGGAAGCCTCTTTTCTGGTTGGCTTGGTAGTTATATAGCCATTAATAGATTTTTAAAATCCGAGTTGAAATGAGTTTTTTAAAGTGTTTCGCCTCAGTTTGCATTCTTTTTATTTTTCTTCTAGAAATTTCGTTTGCTAAAACGGCTTCGATAAACGAAAAAGAAATTCAAATTCTCCTATCTGAAGAGAAAAAAGAACTTAATCTCCTTAAAAGAAAGTTAAAAAAGCAAAAAAACAAACTATCCTCGGTGAAAGAAAAAGAAGCTTCTTTACTTGAAACTCTCAGTCAAATGGAAGATCGTTTAAAACTTAGGGAAAGAGAGTTAGAAATTTATAAATGGAATATCGAGATTAATAAAAGAAAATTTGGAAAACTTGAAACGTTAATCGATAAAACTGAAAAAAATATCAAACTGCAAAAACAGGCTCTTTCAAAATGGTTGCGTATTGTCTATAAAGAAGGGAAAGAATATCCCGTTAGAGTTTTATTTTCTTCAAAAAGCATATCAGATTTATTACAAAGAGTTAAATTCATGCAGTTGGTCGCAGAATACGACACCTCCCTTTTTAAAAGTTATGAAAACAAACTGGAAAGGTTACTAAAAGATAAAAAAGCATTACTAAAAGTTCGAACCAACTTGATGTTGTTAAAAAAAGATTCTGAAATTAAACAAAAAGAGATTTCGGAGGAAAGGCAAAAAAAAGAAGTCTTTTTAGTTCGGCTAAAAAAAGAAAAAAAATTTGGTCTCCGAGTTCAAAAAGAACTTCTTAAATCTTCCAAATTTTTGGATAGGATTATTTCAGGGCAAGAGAAGAAATTAAAAGTTGGAGAGGCTTTTAATATCAAAGATCATAAGGGAAGGTTGACCCTCCCCGTAAAAGGAAAAATTTTAAATCGTTTTGGTAAAAAACGAGATAAACGGTACGATTCATATGTCCTATTGAATGGAATCAGTATTCGAACCCCCAAAAACACTCCCGTTCGTTCCGTTTATTCAGGAAAAGTTCTCTATACGGGCCAAGTGGATGGCTATGGAAACTTAATAATTGTTGGTCACGGAGAAAATTATCATACTGTTTATGGGCACTTGAATAAAATCATTACAGCCCCGGGGAAATTAATTCGAAAAGGGCAAATAATCGGCAAATCCGGCGACACGGGTTCTATTGTCGGGGAGTCCTTATACTTTGAGTTAAGAAAAGAAGGAAAAGCCATTAATCCTTTGGGTTGGTTTCGGTTGGCGAAAAAATAAAGTTGTTAAAAGTAAAAGCATTAACCGTAATTGAGGTATAATGTTTTTCATAAATTTTGTGAAATATTCTCTGAATTTTGTTTTATATCTATTTTAGATTTAATAAAAACTTTCAATTAAATTGGGAGCGACAGTTTTGAATATCCATAAGCCCGTTTATAGTCAAACAAAAGCTTTTTTGAGCCTTTTATTTTTCATTTGTCTTTTCGGAATTAGCGGAACAGGTATCAATAACTCCTGGGCGCAAATTTCCACCGCTGGAAACCAAAAAAATAACTCAGCAGATACTTATGAAAAACTTAAGGTTTTTTCAGAAATCATTTCCCTTTTGGAATCAAGTTATGTCGAGCCCATACAATCAGAGGAATTGATTGACGGGGCTATTAAAGGAATGTTGAAGTCTCTCGATCCACATACTTCCTATCTAAACCCAAAATCTTACAAAGATATGAGAGTGGAGACATCTGGAAAATTTGGCGGTTTAGGAATTGAAATTAGTATGCGAGACGGTATGTTAACTGTTGTTTCCCCTATAGAAGATACTCCTGCCGATCGCGCTGGCGTTATTTCTGGCGATAAGATCATTCAAATTGAGGAAGATTCGACTCTTGATATGACTTTGGCAGATGCGGTAAACCTGTTAAGGGGGAAACCAGGAGAACCCATTAATATCACTATTTTCCGTGAAGGGTTTACAGAGCCAAAAGAATTTACAATTGTACGGGATATTATTAAAGTAAAAAGCGTTAAGCACAAAGTTTATAATAAAGAAATTGGTTACGTAAAAATTAGAAGCTTCTCAAAAAATACCGGTTCCGACTTAGACAAGGCTTTACAAAAGCTTTCTGAAAAAGGCGTCAATCGTTTGATAATGGATTTAAGAAATAACCCAGGCGGTTTATTGAATCAAGCGGTGGAAGTAACCGACCGGTTCTTAGATAGCGAAAATTTAATCGTCTATACAAACGGTAGAAACGAAGACCAAAACATGAGGTTTACCACCCGCAATCAATCCAAAAAGTATAACTTCCCAATGGTGATTTTGGTCAATGGCGGTAGCGCCAGCGCCTCTGAAATCGTTTCGGGAGCGTTACAAGATTTGGGAAGAGCGATTGTGCTGGGTACTCAAACTTTTGGTAAAGGATCGGTACAAACAATTATTCCTCTTAGCGACGGTTCCGCTTTGCGCCTAACAACGGCGCGTTACTATACGCCTAGCGGTAGAGTTATTCAGGAAAATGGAATAGAGCCAGATATTATTGTCGAACAACCGCTCCGCAAAACTGAAAAAAATGACAAAGATAAGGTTAAAGAAGAAAGCGAAACTAAAAAGAAAATCAGAAAATTTTTAAGAGAAAAAGATTTAAAGAAACATCTTAAAGGTAAAAAGGACAATAAAGATTCTTTAGGCTCTTCAGAAACAACCAAAGAAGAAGAAAAAGAAAATAAAGAAATAGCCAGCCTTGAAGAAGATTTGAAAAAGGATTATCAACTTCAACAAGCGGTATCTTTGTTAACGGGATGGGACATCATGAAGCAATTTTATAAGCCCAAAGTCTCTACGACCGCTATGGCTCAATAGTTCTAGTTAAATTTTAAAAATTTTCGCCGCTGAAATTCATTTTTCAGCGGCGTTTTTATTTTTAATCCAGTTAATCTCAAACGCCATTAAAACCATCTCATGCTTGTTCTAGGAATCGAAACTTCTTGCGACGACACTTCTGCCGCTATTATTGATTCTGAAGAAGGAATCCTAGCCAATGTCATTGCCAACCAGAATTCTGTTCACGCTAAATATGGAGGCGTTGTTCCAGAATTAGCGGGTAGATGCCATATTGAAAACATACACGAAATTATTAATAAGGCCCTTCTTAAAGCAAAAGTATCATTAGAAAATATTGACCTTTTAGCAACAACCCAAGGCCCTGGTTTAGTAGGTTCTTTATTGGTTGGAGTCAATGCCGGTAAAGGATTGGCTTTTGCCCTCGATAAACCATTAATTGGAGTCAATCATTTAGAAGGTCATTTGCTCGCTATTTTCCTTCAAGAAACCGTATCGTTTCCTTTTTTAGCCCTCATCGTTTCAGGCGGTCACACAGATTTATACATCGTAAAAGATTTTGGAAATTATGAATTATTAGGGAGAACCCGCGACGACGCCGCCGGGGAATCCTTTGATAAAGTAGCAAAAATGTTAGGGTTGGGTTATCCAGGAGGCCCGGAAATTGAAAAAACGGCAATGACAGGAAACCCCACCGTTATTAAATTTCCTCGTCCTATGCCCAATAAAAAGTCGATGGATTTTAGTTTTAGTGGATTAAAGACGGCGGTAAGAACTCACCTAGAAAAGAGATCTTCCGGTAAAATCGATAAGTTTTCCTTTGCCGATATCGCCGCATGTTTTCAAGATGCCGTTACGGACGTTTTAGTTTCAAAAGCCATGCTGGCGGCGCAAGATAACAATTTAGACCGCGTGGTAGTAACGGGAGGAGTTGCGGCTAATTCTGATCTGCGATTAAAAATGACTAAAGTGGGTAAAGAAAAAGGAATTTCAGCGCATTTTCCTAAACCCGTTTTTTGTACTGATAATGCCGCTATGATTGCTCTAGCCGGTTTAAAGAAATACCAAAGAAATCCTGATTTGGGAAACAATTACTTTGAACTAGACGCAGTAGCCAACTTACCTTTAATCGAACATTAAAAAATGAAGGTTTTAGTAACAGGAGGGGGAGGTTTTCTCGGCCGCGCCTTAGTTAAAAAGCTATTGGATAATGGACTCGAGGTTTCCGCTCTTGGTAGAAGAAAAATTTCTAATCTACCGCCTGGCGCTGAAACCATTCAATGCGACCTTAAAGATAAACAATCTACTATAAACGCCTGTGAAGGTATGGATGCAGTGTTCCATGCGGCCGCTATACCCGGAGTTTGGGGCGAATCAAAGGATTTTTACGCTTCCAATGTTGAGGGAACTAGAAATATTTTAGAAGGTTGTTTTCAAGCTGCAGTGAAAAAACTTATCTTTACCAGTTCCCCAAGCGTGGTCTGCCATAATAAAGATATGGAAAATGCAGACGAGACTGCGCCTTATCCAGATAATTATTTATGCGATTATCCTCTCACAAAAGCGATTGCCGAACGCGAGGTTTTAGCGGCAAATAATAAAAAGGGTTTGCTAACCGTTGCATTGCGACCGCATTTGATCTGGGGACCGGGAGACCCGCATTTAGTTCCAAGAATTGTCGATAGAGCAAAAAAAGGTCGTTTAGCCAGAGTAGGAAAGGGCATTAATAAAGTAGATATGACATATATTGATAACGCCGTTGAATCTCATATATTAGCGTTTGAGCATTTAAAAGAAGGGGCCCCAGTAACAGGGCAAGCTTACTTCATCAGCGACGATGAACCGGTGAATTTATGGGATTGGATTGACAACTTACTGGGTCGCTTTGATATGCCACCCGTTAAAAGAAATCTTTCCTTTAGAACAGCGAATGCCATTGGATTTGCGCTGGAAACAATTTATCGAACCTTCGGCATAAAAAGCGAACCGCCCATGACACGTTTTGTAGCTTCCCAGTTAGCGACATCTCACTATTTCAATATATCCAAAGCTAAACGGGATTTTGGTTATAAACCGATAGTAAGTCAAGAGGAAGGTTTGAATCGTTTGCTAGAAACTATGCGCTCGATAGCGCATTAATTTTATGCGCCATACAGGCGGCGCCAAATCCGTTATCGATATTCACTATCGCAATTCCCGGAGCGCAGCTATTAAGCATAGCCAGTAGAGGAGCCAAACCATTAAAGCAGGCTCCATAACCCACACTGGTGGGAACCGCTATCACCGGCTGCGCGACCAATCCTCCTACAACGCTGGGTAACGCCCCATCCATTCCGGCAATTACTATAATAACTTTAGATTCTTTAATTTTATCAAGTTGGTCAAATAGTCTATGAACGCCAGCAACTCCCACGTCGAATATCCGTTCTACTTTGTTTCCAAAAGTTTCTGCGGTAATAGCGGCTTCTTCAGCTACCGGTATATCGGATGTTCCTGCGGAAAGAATGGCAATATTTCCAACTAATTCTTTTTTTTGATCTTCTTTCAAAACCAAAGTTCTACTGATTTTGTCGTACTTTGTTTCCTTAGGGAGTTTTTCTTCGATAAAGGAATATGTTTCCTCCGAAAGTCGGGTGCCTAAAACTGTCGCCCCCGATTGACGAATGCTTTCGACAATGGCAAGGATTTGATCAGGGGTTTTATTTTCGCAAAAAATCGCTTCCGGTAAACTACCGCGCAATGCGCGATGATGATCAATCCTGGCAAAGCTCAAATCTTCATAAGGAAGGTTTTCCAACTTGGATAAAGCCGTTTCGGGAGACATTTTATTGGCGTGCACTTGCGCCAATATTTTCTCTAGCGACTCGCGGTTCATTTGAGACCGGCCACTCCCTCAAATTCATGGGAGATATCGACTTTCATCAAATCGTTAAGAGCATCCAATGGAGGTTTATCGTCGTATAAAACATGGTAGGTTTCTTCAATGATAGAAGCTTGAACCTGTAGTTTTTCTTTAAGTTGATAAGCCGATTTAACGGTATGAACGCCTTCGGCAACCGTATTCATGTTTTTTGTAATATTTGCTAGAGTTTTACCCTGGCCAATTTGCAGTCCAACAGTCCGGTTCCGACTTAAATCTCCCGTACAAGTCAATACCAAATCGCCCATACCAGATAAGCCCGAAAAGGTTTCGGGTTTAGCGCCTAGTGCGCAACCTATGCGGGCCATTTCTACAAGTCCGCGCGTGATAATAGCGGCTCTCGTGTTATAACCCAATCCTAGTCCGTCAGCAATTCCGGTTCCAATAGCTATCACGTTTTTTAAAGCGCCGCCAATTTCAACTCCCAATACATCCTGGCTGGTAAAAGTCTTTAGTCTATTATTCGATAACAAGTTTTGGATACGTTCGGCAGATTTCAAGTCATGAGCGGCGGCAACAATCGCTGAAGGTACTTTTTGGGCAATCTCTTTAGCGAAAGTAGGTCCAGAAATACAGCCGCGCAAACAATGCTTTGGTAAAATTGATTCTAAAATTTGATCTACTGTCAAAAGTGTGTCTATCTCAATGCCTTTACTAGCATTTACTATCAGGCAACCGGGTTTAAGAAAAATGGCGAATCGCTCAACCACTTGCCGAATAGCATGAGTAGGAGAGACTAAAAAAACGATGTCTTTATCGGTAACCGCTTCTTCTAAAGAGTTTGTTGGCTGAATAGAGGAGGGTAGTTTAAATCCAGGAAGAAAGGTTTCGTTCTCTAATTTTTCATTTAATATTTTTAGCAAGTCTTTTTCGTAAACCCATAGGTCCACCTCGTGACCGTTTTCGGCAAGTAAAAGAGAAATAGCAGTTCCCCAACTTCCCGCTCCAATAACACCAACTGATATTTGATCCATTAAATTAATCAATAGATTTTTTATGGTTTATATTTAAATAAGTAGCGTATTATACCGCAAACATTTTCAAAGAAACTTTTTGGTTTTTTGCATCAATGACGTTAGATTTATACTATTTCAAGCGATTGAATGCCATTTTTACCACCATATCTTTTTTGCCTTCCTTATGACTGGTCCACATATGTGACATTTTGTCGTTACTTTCAAACTGAATAGAGACTGAATGAATGTGTGTCTCATTTGCTATGTCGATGTCGCTGTCAGGAGAGAGGTCCATCATTAATTTGTTATTGTCCATTCCCGTAAGAACCAGTTTAGGTTGGTTATGTTCGGCGCAATAATGGGTCATGATCAAATTTTTCTTTTTGTTATCGTGGTAGACCGACACCATCTCGTGCGGGGTGCCTTCATGGGTTGTTTCTATCAAAACGCTCCCACCAGAAGTCAACTTATAGCTAGCTTTCATCTTCATAGTTTCCTGTCCCATTTGCATAGAAGCTTCCCAGTTACCTACCAGCTTTTTCATCCGTTCAAATGCGTCTGAACCAACATAGGGTTTGTGACCCTGGTCTGCGACTGAAATAGATGAAAAGGTACCCACAAACAGAAAACAAAGCAAAAATATCAATAGAATTTTTTTCACGTTAAATTCCTCCACATTTTTAAAGGTTGATTTTATTTCCAATCTTATAATTCTAAGTTAGAGAATTGAGGTTCTCACCATAAAAAATAGATCAATAAGAATAGTTTTCCAGGTTACAAAACGTCAATAGGGCCTTGTAGTTAATTGTAGAATGTTTTGGTTTGAAGTTATAGTCGTATCAATTTCTTAATATTTATACCTCTACCATTTTAATTATCGCTCTTAACGGGGTGTTCGTACAAGGGAAGAAGTTCATTACCATTTTGGGAAAAGCCTTGTTTGGCAATTTCCTTTATGTTTTAATAAAATCCTAAAGGAAATTTTAAGAACGCCCCTTAAATTCTTGAATATTTAACACGTTTATCCCCCACCATGCGGTTTTAAAAATTATTTATTATATTTTCCCGCACTAGTACGGAGTAGCTTTAAAGATGGCAACAGAAAAGAAATTTGCAAGAAAAGAATTAAAAGGACCAGACGAGTTTATTACCGGCACCGATAGATTCCTTGAATATTGCGCTAATAATAAGAACTTGGTCATTAGCGTAGCTTTGATTATTATTTTATCTGCTTCTGGTTTTTTAGCTTTCAAGACACATCGCGAAAAAAAGATGCAACAAATGGAAACCTTACTTTTTGAAATGAAACAAATCGGCTTGAATTCCGATAAAAAACCCGAAGAGATCGCGTCCAGTTTTGAAAGTTTCTTAAAAGATTTTGCCGAAGGTCCTCAAAAAGAAAGAGCTAAACTTCTATTGGCCGATCAATATTTCCAAAGCAATCAACCCGAAAAATCTGTAGGCATCTATAAAGAATTAATGAGTTCTTCCATACCGGGCAAAATGATCTATGATTTTGCCGAATTAGGTTTGGGATATTCTTTAGAGTCGGCTAATAATCGAAAAGAAGCCATTGGCGTTTTTAAAACTTTGATCGCTCGCGAAGGGCGGACCCCCTTATTTCAAGCTTATATGGCTTTAGCTAGAATTTACGAGGCCGATAAAGATTCTAAAAATGCTTTGCTAATTTTAAGAGAAATGGAAGCTAAATTTCCTAAACATTCTGAATTTAGCCTCGTACAAGACAAAATAGCCTCTTTAGAAAAGCAAGCATGATTTTTTAAACTCAAGACTAATTTATGCGTCACCTTAAATGGACATTAGTTGTTTTTGTTTTTTCGCTTCTTTTCTCTTATAGTTTAATTAACCCCCAAAAAAAATCCCAGGCAATTACTCTGATAAGCAAGGAATCAGAGGTGGAAATGGGACGCGAAGCCGACCGACAAGTCATTGCTCAATACGGCATTTATCAGAATAAACCTCTGCAAATCTATGTCGATAAAATTGGTCAAAAACTTGTCTCCCACCTTTCCGACAAAGAATTTAAAAAATATTATTTTAAAGTTGTCGATAGCTCGGAAATAAACGCCTTCGCTCTTCCAGGAGGCTACATTTATGTAACAAGAGGGATATTGGGGCTTTTAAACTCAGAAGCCGAACTTGCCGGAGTTTTAGGACATGAAATTGGACACGTTATCTTCCATCATGGCGCCAAATCCATTGTTCGATCTATTGGAGCGCAGATCCTTGCCATCGGCGGCGCCATAGCCAGCCCTAAAAATGCGGGACAATGGATTGCGGTGAGCACTCAACTTTTTAGTACGATCAATTTGGGATATGGTCGCGATGCGGAGCTTGAGTCGGATAGACATGGTATTGTCAATGTTTTCGAAGCTGGTTATAACCCACTGGATATATCAAAATTTCTAAAAGCTCTGAGATGGAAAGAGATTATGTCAGGGCAGGGCTATCATAGCTTTCAAGCCACTCATCCAGACACAAAAGATAGGATTATCCGCTCTGAAAGTCTTGCTTTATCTCTAGAAAGAAGAGGCAAAAAGACTATCGATAATCGCGACCAATACCTTTCTCATCTTCAGGGCATGCCTTATGGCGGTAAAAGACATTCAAGAGACCGAAAACGTTATAAGAAAAAATATCTAGATATATATGTCGTAAAAGAAGGCGATACCTTTGCTTCCATAGCAGAAAATGAAATTGGCGATAAAAGCCGCAGTATGGAGATCGCCATATTAAATGGTAAAAAGGACAAGCATCCCTTGTTCCCTGGGCAGCTAGTCAAACTGGTTCGTAAAGGAGTTCCGCAAAAATCCTTATCTTTAAAACCCGAACCCGCTTTAACCAACAAAAAATAATCCATTCCAACTTCAAATTTGAATGGAAGATAAAATAATTCTCGAAAAAACTTATTACGTCCATTTAAAAGAAAATGGAGAAATTTGTAACCGTCTTCCAGCCGGAACTCAAGTTCATAGTATAAAACGAAAAGGCGACTGGTTGAGAATCACCTGGAGAAGCGGTAAAAAAAAGGGATGGATTCAACGTCCCGAGGAAAAAACCGCCTAATTAATAAATATTTTATCAATTATTTATTTGGGCTTAGAGATTTTAATTTTTCTACGTCCAAGAATTTTTCTATACCGCCCATTGCAGCAGCCACTTTCGGATTAGTGGCCAGCTCTCTACCTGCCACACTTCCTAAAACGTTAAAACTAGCCTCAATAGTCCCTTGTCCTTCAAATTTTAATGCATCTTTCGCATTTTGTCGGCAAGAATCCGTTAAAAGCCTAATAATCAGATCGGCGGTTTTTTTATTTACTTTGTTAATTTGATTTTCAGAAACTTTTGTTAGACCTTCGACTTCAGGATGTAGTGAGAAAGCCATAAACATCCACTTAACCAATGTCGTCCGGTCTTGAACAGAGGTTGAACTAACTAAGCATTTTGATAAATCATTTGTATAGGGACCTGCATAAGAATTGCTAGCGAAAAGGGCAGAAAACGCTATTACAGACAATAATTTTTTTATTAAACTCATCCTATCTCCATTTAAATGGTTATTTCGTTAAGTAAATAGGATTTCACTTAATAAAACAAGGCATTAATCAACAAAATTATACTAATTAGGAAATTAAAGAAAATTCATGGAAAGTGAAATAAATTGTTGTAAATTACCATAAAATTCCCTAAAATTAGAAAATCCATTTATTTTAAGTTGTTGAAAGAGGGTAATTTACCCTTACGTTCTGATTATTTTTGACAGGGAGGACCCCATGGGGTTTTTTGGTCGAGGTTGGAAGCATACTAGCCGATTCTTCAGCAAACCTTTTATTAGCTATAACAAAGAAAACTTAAAGGCGCTTGAAAAAATTCTTATAAAAGTTAAGCCCGGTAAGTTTCCCAGCGACATTTTCAAACAAGAACCCAACCTGTTTAGATATGGTCAATATAATTTTACTTGGTTACTGGCGTTCAATGAAACTGAATACTACAATTTTGCAGGAGAATGGATATCAACCTTGCAAAGATTTGGAACAAAATCAAATAATCATCTAAAAACCCATAGGCTCAGTCTGGCAAAACGAATGAGTCTTTTCCACTCAACAGATAAAGAGCTTTGGACCGACTTACAAAATATTAAGAAGCGCAACCAGAAAATTGCCCATGCCAAAGCAAAAAGTTTTTTCGATAAACTCTACGACAAATTAGTTACCGTTAAGAAAAAAGCCGACGATAAGATACATCGAAATACCTTTTTTGGTTATTACATGACCCAATACGATAACGTTAATTATGTTTATGAAGATTGTCAAAAAAACGGAACAACTAATGAGACGGAAAAGAAAATTCTTGTCGGTGGCGGTTTATATAGAATTTTAAAAAATGCTGGAGGTATAGTTTATAGCGCCGTCAAAATTGGCGGTGGAGACTTAAGCTCAATTAAAGGAGTGGTTTCAAAAGGCGCCAGTCTTTTAAATAAATTAGGAGGGCTTGTCGCTGGGTTAACCGATTTGGTACAAGGAAAAGAAGCTGATTTTCGACGAGCAACTGCACGTTTTGGGTTAGAAGATTCCGTTGATAAGCTTAAGAATAGACTTTTAGATAAAGACCAGCAGGGAACCTTATTAGATCAAACTATTGCGGGTCCTCAAAAACTGGAACGGTCAGCGGGGATCACTTTTGAAGAATTGGAAGGGTTAAGAGAAGCCTTAAGACATTCTATTTGGTGGTGTGATAATTGGAAGGCAGATATTAAAGAGATTAGAAAAGATCTCAATAAACCCGATCACATTGATCAAATGCAACGTCAATTAAAATTCGACACTGATAAAGCCATAATAAAGCCATCGCAAATTGCCAAGTTGAGAGCTTTTGTAAAAAGAGATAAGGCTAAACTAAAGAAAGATATAGCAATTCTAGAAGGCAAAGTTAAAAAATTTGATTATATTTTACAACCTAGATTAAAAAAAGTTAACG
The DNA here is from genome assembly GCA_964570665.1 of uncultured Nitrospinota bacterium. Lineage (GTDB taxonomy): Bacteria > Nitrospinota > Nitrospinia > Nitrospinales > JAJDAT01 > JAJDAT01. Next base: position 24,082 of record CAZMZH010000004.1, read on the forward strand.
ATCTATTGAGCGCTTATGACACACGTAGATCTATTTCTAAAACACAAAAAAAACTGGCTTCTGTGAATGTTGAATTTGATAAACCGCGTCAACTTGCTAATGAAATTAAGGGGTTTGATAAGTCCAAATTACGTCCCTCCTCAAAACGCAAATTAGGGCCTAAAGTTCGCGAAAAAATAGGAACCGAATCAACTAAGGCAAAAAAGAAGAAAACCAGTATAGAAGATCAAGAATTATCAATTCAAGAATTAGTCAAAAAAGCCCTTGCTGAACGCCGAACGGCTATTGCCTATGACGATGATGAGGATGATGAGGACGAGAGTTATTTAGATTTTTAAATTCTGCTTAAAACTTTTTCTATCGTTTGTTGCATAGAGTGGCAGGTTTGCCAAAGGGTTGGTAAAAATTCAAGGTCTCTTTTTAATTTTAAATCTTTTATCTTTTCGGATGAATCATTTGATGCGTCAATCTTATGATTTGCGCGATTCCATTCAACAAACTCTTTATAAGAAATTCCTTGAAGCCAGTGAGTTAACTCTGGACTTGCCGTGAGCTTTCTATAAATCCCATCCATATCATTCAAAAAGTTATCTTTATTTTCCATATGAGATTGCATATCTTTTTTTAAGACAGTCAACTTTTCCAACCACTCGCCTAAAGTAATTGATAATTCTTTCATAGAGTTTTTTAACGCTATAGAATTTGAATTAAACTTTAAATTATTAAGAAATTCGACACGATCTTCCTTTAATGTTTCCTCACAATATTTAAATAAAGTTTCTTTTAAAGTAATGGCTTTAGTTCCTTGTATAGGTAGACCGCCTTCTGTAGCGTTTATAACATGAGGGATATTTGAAATTTCACTTTCAAAAAGGTTTTTATAGGATTCTAAAGCGATGGTGGTATTAATTTTTTGCCCAAACACATCAAAAGTTTCTTTTAAAGAAGATGCATGCCGCTTAAACTTTTCCTTTTCTAAATAATTAGGAGTTATGTCGTTTCTTGCCAATTCTAAAAAGTCGTTTTGATAATAAGCGCCTGAACAGTGCATTCTATTTTTAGAAAAAGCCAAATCCTGTCCGAGCAATATAACCGGAGAACAACCTAAATGCTTAGCGAGTAACAATCCCGTGTGGGCAACGGATAAAGATTTTCCTAAGTTGCCTTTGGGGCCGTTTTTTTGAGCAATCCATTTAGAAAAATAAATTTCGGAATCTAAAACTAACCTTCTACCTTCAAAAGCGTCTGGAATAACCCAAGGTACCGATGGATCAAATAACAACCATGGTTTTCCTGGAATATTTTTTAAATCAAAACCTTTAACCGTTATATCGTCAGGATCAATAGCAACCACAAAATCCGGAGACACACCCGCTTGCAATAATGGTTTTAAGGCTGTGGAAACGGCGATGACAATGAGTTTATCCGCTCCATTTTTTAAAAGTTCAATATTTTTATCCAAAGAGGGACCGGCAGAGACAATGGCGGCAGGGGTTCCGGTCATTCGAGATTTCAAACTCGATACTCCAGGACTTTTAATAACCGCGGGAATATTTTCCATAATATTATTAAAAAAGATTCGGGAAAATTTTGATTGGGTTTTTAAATTTATCTCTGCTTCTTGAATGGTTTTTTTTAAAAGGCCGTCAATTTTTTTGAAAAAGTTAGGAAATAAACTCATAGAAGGTTTATGAATGATGGGTAAAAACCCATTCATAGCTAGAGCAGGCGCCTCGCGCGATAAGGCTTCTTTTACGCTAGCTTCTTCAGGAGCTACCAATAAAGATAATCCAGGGTGTTGCAAGGCTTCGGTTAAATCAAAAGTTTCCAAAGCCAATTTAAAAATTTCCAAGTTATTTTCAATTAATAAAATTTTTGCTTTTCTTGATACTCTTCTCGTTAATTCTAATAAGCTATAACCCAAACCTGAACCTACAATTACAAAATTCAGATATTCGTTTATCGGCAAACCGTCTATTAATTTTTCAGCCTCATTTTCTGGTCGATAAGCGCTATGTAAATATTTAGGAGGTTGGTCTCCTATTTTAAAAGAAAGGGTTGGGCTACCAGATTTTGCAGAGGAAACTTGATAGCTATCAGAAGACGTCGCTGTCATTAAATTCTTAAATAAACGAGGAAACCTTTTTTCAATTAAAACGGTATTTTTTGTAAAAATAAGATTAGGCATCTATGTCGCGAGGAAAAGATTATGCAGTGACTAATTTTATATTTTTTGGCCCGATATAAAACAAAGCTCCCAAGTGGAATAAATTCCCTGAGATGTATAAAAAGTAGAATCGTAATCTCTCAATAATTTCCTTAAAGCCCCAACTTTGAGTTGTGAAAATGGAGAAGCTCCGGTTTGTTGGAGGTTTCTAATCAACTCTCCAGTAGAAGGAAAAAATACTTTTCTAATTTCTTTTTCGGCTTTGACAACTCTATAACCAGATACATTTAAATACTTTTTCCACCCACTCAATGAAATTAACTTTGAAACGCTTTTAATAGAAGCCATTTCTCTTAGTTCAAAAAGAGTTTTTGGACCAAACACGCTGAATAAAATTCTTCCACCCCTTGGTTGTAAATTATATATTTTTTTAAGAGTTAATTCGGGGTTATTCAGCCATTGAAAAACGGCATTTGCTGCGACAAGGTTTGATTCTTGAAAATGTAATTTTTCGGCATCTCCAATTTGGATTTTTACCGTTTTGGGCAAATCAATTTGCGAAACAAGACAATCAATCATAGCAGAGGAAATATCGTTCAGAATAAAGTTTTTAGGGGAAAGAGTTAAGAGGTGCCGAGTAAATAAACCCGTTCCACATCCAATCTCTAAAATGTTATTAAATTGTGTATCTGGAATTAGAGCGGCTAATCTTTCCGCCATATTTTTTTGTAAAAACGCTCTCCGGTCGTAAGTTTTCGCATGTTTAGAGAAGCTATCAAAAACTATTGAATCTCCAGTAATTTCTTCAGAGGAAAGAGTAGACATATATAACAGATCAAAAATTGATTTGGATTAAACTTAAGGAGGTTTTAAAGAAATCCAAAATTCACAACGCTATCCACTAAATATAAGTGGTAGTGGATTTCAAACTAAAATGTAATTAATTATAAATTTTCTTAAATCTAAGAAGCAACATGAAAGGAATAATTGATATTTTAACTTAGTTGCCTTTTTTACTATCGTCTTGGGCCCTACGTCTTGTTTTTTCTTCTTGAGAGGCTACTTTTTCAGGAAGACGAATGGTAAATGTGGACCCAACTCCCAATACGCTTTTAACAGAAATGTCGCCACCCATCATTCTGCAAAAACGGCGACTAATGGCAAGTCCCAAACCCGTTCCTCCAAACTTTCTTGTTGAATGAGCTTGAGTGAATTCATCGAAAAGCTTTTTAAGTTGTTCGCCATCCATTCCCATTCCGGTGTCTTTAACTTGAAATGAAAGCCAGTCCATGGTATCCAAATCTCTTTTAGTTCTATTAACAATCAAATCAATTACGCCATTTTCGGTAAATTTACAAGCGTTGCTGAGCAAGTTTAATAAAGTTTGTCGAATACGGCCGCTATCGGCAAACATACTGCCAGGGTCTTTGGTAACGGTAATTTTTAGTTCATTCTTATTTTTACTTGCAAGAGGTTGAATGATATCTTCGACTTCCTTAAGTAAATCGGAAACAGTAAAAGTTTCCAAATGAACTTCCATTTTTCCCGCTTCAATTTTAGATAGATCTAATATATCCTGGATCAATCCTAATAATTGTTTACCTGCGCCATGGATTTTTTTTACGTCGCCCACCAGTTCTTGTTCATCCAAATCTTCTAGTTCTTCTAGTAAGATTTCACTATATCCAATAATAGCGTTCATAGGAGTTCTCAATTCATGACTCATATTGGCCAAAAATCTACTTTTAACTTTACTTGCCTCTAAAGCCTCATCTCTGGCATGAGCTAAATGTCTATTAGCTTCCTGTGTTTTCTTTTCGGCTTCTTTTTCCGCGGTAACGTCCCGATGCACGCCTATAAATCCTTCATTCTCTCCCTTTATATTAAGAATTGGCGAAATGGTTAAGGCTGCAAAATAATTGGAGCCATCTTTCTTTTTGTTTTCCAGGTTTCCTATCCAAACCTTTCCTTCATTTATTACGTCCCACATTTCTTTATAAAACTCTGGAGGGTGAGAACCGGATTTTAAAATCTGATTGGTTTGGCCCATAACTTCTGAGGAATTAAATCCTGTAATAGTCGTAAAAGCAGGATTGACGCTTTGAATTATACCTTTTGAGTCTGTTATCACAACGGCATCGGCCGTAGACTCAAAAGCCCGACTATATAACAACTTTTCCTTTTCTACTTTTTTTTGTTTGGAAATGTCGCGCAAGATCACGGAAAATAATTTAGATTTTCCTACCGTCACTTCGCTCACAGAAACATCTAAAGGAAAGACCGCACCGTTTTTCCTTTGTCCGATGGCTTCGCTTAGCAACCCCGCTTCAGAACCAGAAGTTGAATCTAAAAATTGTTTTAACGCGGTTTGAGAGCTTAAAGTATAATTTTCTGGAAATAATTTATTAAATTTGTCTCCTTCTACTTCGGATGGGTGATATCCAAAAATCTTTTCGGCGGCTCTATTAAATGAAATTATGGTCTCAAGTTCGTCCAGCACTAAAATCCCATCTGGAGCGTCGTCCATTATCGCCTTAGTTCTCGCTTCGCTTTCCCTCAGCATCGACGCCATTTTTTGAGCTTCGGAAATTAATTGAACGTTGGTAATTGCGACAGCGGCTTGGGAGGCAAGGCTTTCGACCAAGCTCACATATTCTGGTAGAAAAGGAGTGACTTCTTTGGCTAACTTTGCGCGTTTTGCGTTAATAAGTTGTAAAACCCCCACCACTTCGTTTTGATGGTTTTTCATCGGAACTACCAGCATGGACTTTGTGCGGTAACCGGTTTGCTTATCGAATTTCCTGGGGCCTGTAAAATCAAACGGTTTGAAATTATATACATCTGGAATGTTAACCAATTCGCCAGTTAAAGCGACATAGGCCGATACATTTGATTTATTCAATTCTACGGGAGGAAATGTTATTTTGACATTACTGGAACCGCCCATTCTAATATTGAGGCTTTCGTTTTGAACAATTTTAAAAGTGAGAGTTTTGTTTTCTAAAATATATAATGTTCCTCCGTCCGATTTGGTGAGATCTCTGGCCCTGTCGATGATCATTTCCAATAGAATCTCGATATTGCTTTCACGCGATAAAGCCCGACCAATATCAGAAAACCGTTTTAATTCGTTCCTTAAATTATCTAACGCATCGTGCGTTTCTGATAATTCGGTTTTGAGAGAATTTTTCCTTAAACCATCCGATCCGTCAGGGATAATTTCTGGGGGAGGTAAGTGGGGCGAAACAATCCAACCTTCGGATTTAATCGTAAAATGGTTTTTGGAATTTATTCCAAAATGCGGCCAACCTTGTAAAAAAGACCAATAGGCTTGAATACAACATAAAACGGAATCAAGCGAGTCTCCGGAATTGTCTTCAAGAAGTTGTTTTTTTACATCTTCATCAATTTCCAGAGAGAAACCTAAGTTTTTTAATAAATAATCCGATAATATTCCATTTAATATAGAGGTGCGACCGGCTTGAAATTGTTCTTTATTTTGAGTGGAGGAATCTGATTTGTACGAATCCGCAAATAATCTGCTTAATAAGGCAGGATAGGTTTCAAAGGCAACTCGGTTGTCTTTAGGATGATTAAAAGGGATAACGGAAATGCCCGATTTTGCCAATCTGGTTGCTCCTTCATAAAACATTTTAATTAAAGGAGGATTGACGGTTTTTAATGGGCTTTGCGCTTGATGAATTGAGTCGGTAATGCGAGGAAGATCTTTAAGTCCCTTGGGCTGGGAGCTTTTATAATCTAGAACCTTTTGTTCAAGTTCTTTCTTTGTAAATTTAGCAACCGAACCTACGTAATCGTTCCATTCTAAAGGGAAATTATTATCCCTTAAATAAGTGACTGGTAATCCAAAGGGAAAGTCAAAACCAGCTATCCAGGGACCGCTCCGAGATAAAAACTCTTCAAATTCCTCAAAATTAGTAAATCGCTCTAGTTTTGAAACCATCAATTCAGATTTAGATCGACCATAGCCGTGAGCGCAAACTAAGGGCTTTTTGGGGGAAGGAGAACTGGTAAAATCAAGACCAAATACTTTCATAGCAAATTTATAATAACTTATCATTGATCATTAAATGGCCGTCAAATTTGTGAAGACTCTATTTAAACCGATCCGCTAAAGCTTTTAACATTTTGTTAGGAGCGTGATCGCAATCGGCCACTACTTCTAAATGTGGAATAAAATCTTTTAAATCTGTTCCTAAAAACGGGTCATTATCGCCCAAAAAGCTCAAAAAACCTTTCGTGGAATTTCCTTCGACCTTTATATCTCTTAAAAATTCTAAACCCCTGATCAAAATATCATTTTTGGGGATATTCCCTAAAAGATTTTTTCCGTTAGATAAATTGCACTGAGCAAAAAACTTTATTATAGGTTCAGACTCCTCCGGTTTTCTTTGAAGAGTTTTTAACAAGTATAATAATTGGACAGAAGAAGTTTTACCACCTCTTTTATCTTCTCGAACAAAGGAAAGAATTGGAGCGATTATAGCTTTAATAGCTTTATCGGGGATCCATTCTCGATGATGCAAAAGCCATAAACTCCCCATAGAATATCCAATGTAGATATCGCTTGCCGTTTCGTAAAAAATTTTTTTAGCTTCATTCGAATCTCTCGGAGCATTGGGATAAACGGCTTTAACTGTGAATTTGGGGAAAAATGATTGCACAGTTTCTTCAAACCAATCTGAAGGTACGGCCCAACCACAAATTGCGGTTATTTTTTTTGTTTTTTCCATATCCTTAACACTTCCAACACTTCAGATAAGTCGCTTTCTCGAACTTCGGAATGAATAGAAATCCTCAGTCTGTCCGTTCCCTTTGGAACGGTTGGCGGCCTAATAGCGCCCACTAAGATTCCTTTTTTGCCTAATTGATTTTTTAAGGAAATCGTATCGTCAGTATTGCCAATGATGATAGGAATAATTTGGGAAAAAAACTCGTCTTTCCCCAGTCCTATTTCCGTCAATTGGGTACGAAAGCTATTGACTAATTTCTTATAACGGTTTCTAGTTTCTCCAGCATTTTTAATAACTTCGATAGCGGCTTGTCCAGCGGCTACTTGGGCGGGAGCCAAATAAGTTGAGTAAATAAACTCTCCAGAAAAATTAATTAAATAATCGATAAATTCCTTAGTTTTGGAAACAACATACCCCCCTGAACTCGCCAATGCTTTGCTTAGCGTTCCAATAATAATATCAACTTGGTCATATATTTCTTTATCGTAAGCTAAACCTTCGCCATTCGGGCCCCAATAACCGATTGCATGGGCTTCGTCAAGAATCCATACAAATTCATACTCCTTTTTTAAGGCCGCCATACGATGAAGATCGGGATAATCTCCATCCATACTGAATACGCTTTCTGTCGCCACAAAAATAGTATTAAAATTATTTTTATTTTTGATGAGTAATTCTTCCAATTTCCCCAAGTCTAAATGAGGATAACGTAAAAATTTTGCCTTTCCGAATGTCATTCCTTGCAGCATGGAATGATGAACCAACTTATCCGCTAAAACTAAATCCTTATCTCCAGGTATGTGTTTAAAAATAGCCTGATTAGCCATAAAACCAGAATTAAACAACATCCCAAAAGGTTTATGTTTCCATCTTAATAACTTGTCCAATAATTGAGAATGGCAGGGCAGAAAACCAGTTACTAACGGAGACGCTCCAGACCCAGTCCCATAGGTTTTAATTGCATTTTCGCTCGCTGTAATTACCTTGGGATGTTTACGTAGTTGAAAATAGTCATTAGCCGACAAATCCAACTTATGAGGGATAGAGTGAGATAGTTCCCGAAATAAGCCTTTTTGACGTCGGTCGGCAAGTTGTCGTTGTAAACGCTCGACTAAATTTTCCAAGGAAGCTATTTTAAAAGTTAAGGTTTGAATCTTATGTTTAAGTAAGTCAAATTATGGTATAAAAACCCATTTTAGTCAAAAAATCTAATAACTTAACGCCTTATGGATTAATAATGTCAGAGATCATAGACGAAGGAAAAGTTTGGTTTAAAGGAACATCCGGCCCAACATACGCAATAAAGGTGGACGAAAACTATTTTGTTGTTGGTAAAAATGAAGACGAATCTTTAGAACGTTGGATAGATGGTAATAAATTGTGCGTGGAATTACACGACAAGACGGGAAAGTCCCGCATCGCGAGATGCTTTTCGACCGAATTAATTGCCAAAACAAACGCCTCTTTATTTTCCGGATTTGAAAAAACAAAACACGCTGCAGTAAAAGTAGTAGTTCCTGAAGATGTCGGAGTGAAGACTTTTATATTAAAAGGGGAAGATTATTCAAAATCTAATGCCGCTAATTTAGACACAAAAGCTTTTTGGGAATTGACAGGACTTTAAGAATATTAACAAAATTCCCCCTCTATTGAATATTTAAATGATATATAACTAGTTTCCGCTTGAAAAAATCCTACCAAATAGGTTTCCATTTAATTATTTTGAAGTTTTTAATTTATTTAACCTAATTGTGACAACTTCTGGATGCAAATATTTAAAACGCGGCTATAATAAAAATATATAGAAATTTAGGGTAAATCTAATATGAAGGATGGAAAGCTAAAACACGTTATCAATGCCCCAATTCAATCATTGCGTTGGTTTCACTGGTTAGTGGTGCTTCTCTCTATCTTCCTTACTCTTTTTGCTTGGTATTTTTCAAAAAAACAAATTGACGATAAAATCCAATATCAATTTACCCGGGAAGCTTCTCAAATAATCGAGCTTATATCTGAACGAATGCAAAAGTATGAGGATGGGCTTTGGGGAGGCGTTTCCGCAATCCAGGCTAAAGGTGGAGATATTTCCTATAAAGATTGGCTTACTTTTGCCAATAGTCTACGAATAGACGTTAAATATCCAGGAATTAATGGGATTGGAGTTATCCATCATATCACCAAGAAAAGATTAAGCTCCTATTTGTCTGAGCAAAGATTGTATCGTCCAAATTATAAAATTCATCCGAAACACAATGAAAATGAATTTTTTCCTATCACCTTCATTGAGCCCGTCAATACAAACGCTAAAGCCGTTGGGCTGGATATGGCCCATGAGACAAATCGTTATACAGCTTCTAAAAAAGCCCGCGATACGGGATTAGCTCAAATTACAGGGCCAATTTCTTTAGTTCAAGACGAGGGAAAAACGCCAGGATTTTTATTTTTTGCTCCATTTTATAAAGGAGGAGTATACAAAACTCAAGAAGATCGAAAAAATAATTTTACAGGTATGGTTTACGCCCCATTTGTAGTGAAAAAATTAATGAAAGGCGTATTGGAGAAAGAAAAACGCCGTGTGAGCATTAGAATTAAAGACGGCAACAATATTCTATATGACGAACTTTTAGATTCTAATAATGATTTCGATAGCCATTCTTTATTTCAAAAAACTACCGAAATAGATCTATACGGAAGAACATGGATTTTTAATATTCAAAGCGGTAAATCATTTCGGGAGGCTTCAAAGAATAACCAACCATTAGTGATCTTATCTGGCGGAATTGTTATAGATTCTTTACTTTTGATTTTGTTTATTTTGCTGGCAAGGTCCAATAAAAAAGCCATCGCTTATGCCGAATTAATAAATCGGGAACTAACAGATAAAACACAGCGTCTTGAAGAATCTAATGAAAACTTCGGAAACGCCAAGCTGGAAGCCGAAAAGGCAAATTTTGCAAAAAGCGCTTTTCTGGCAAATATGAGCCATGAAATCCGTACTCCATTGAATGGTATTTTAGGATACGCTCAAATCCTTTTAAGGCGGAATAAATTGGATCAAGATCAAAGGCAAGCCATTGAGACCATAAATAGTAGCGGAAAAAACTTGCTTAACCTGATCAATGAAATTCTTGATATATCCAAAATTGAAGCGGGACATATGGAGCTTCAGCCAGTTAATTTTGACCTAAATAAATTTGCCGACGGCATTTCTCGAATGTTTGATCTACCATGCAAAGAAAAAAATATAGATTGGAACACTCATTGTCCGGGTGAAGAATATTTAGTTTATGGGGATGAAAATAAATTAAGGCAAGTTTTGGTTAATATTATCGGCAATTCGGTAAAGTTTACCGAATCGGGAGAAATTAGTTTTAAAATTGTTCCATTAGAAGAGGATAAGTTTCAATTTGAAATTAACGATACCGGTTATGGCATATCAGATGAAATTAAAAATTCAATATTTGAACCTTTTACACAAGACATGAAGGGACCTCAAAAAGGCGGCACTGGATTGGGTTTAGCAATTTGTAAACAACAAATTGATCTTATGGGAGGAGATTTGAGATTTGAGTCAATACTTGGAAAGGGTTCTCGCTTTTATTTTACTTTGACTCTAACTCCCGCTTCGGGAGGGGTTAAAGTTTTTACCGAAAACAGAAAAATAATTGGGCTCAAAAATGATACTTCAATAACAGCTCTTATTGCAGACGATATAAAGGAAAATCAGGATGTGCTTGCAAGCGTATTGAACGATATAGGCATTAAAACCATTTTTGCAAATAATGGAGAAGAGGCAATAGAAAAAGTTGACAAGGAATCTCCCGACATTGTTTTTATGGATATGCAAATGCCAGTATTGCGGGGAGAAGAAGCGGTAAAAAAAATACGTCAAAAATACGGACAAGATAAATATAAAATTGTCGCTATAACGGCTTCTGTCTTTGATAAGCGGGCAAAAATATATTTGGACTTGGGTTGCGACCAGTTCATTTCAAAACCATTTGAAATTGAACAAATTTTCGTTGCCATTAAAACGCTTCTTGACGTGGATTTTGAATATGCAAACGTAGAAGAGCAGGAGGAAAATAAAAATAGTCAACCTAACTTAAACTTTGAAAATATTTTAATTTCAAAGTCTCTTCACAAAAAGCTTATGGATTCTATTGAGGTTTGTAACATCACGGAACTTGAAAAAAATTTAGATGAAATGGGTTTAATTAATGAAGATTGCAGTAAGTTAAAAGATCACCTAAGTGTAATTTTGAGAAATTATGATATTGATAATATCAAAGACATTTTAGACGATCTAAAAATAGAAAAATAAAATTATCTTAACCCAACCTTTTAAGATAATTTTAAAGGACGTCTTTAATATATTGGTTAGAATTTGTTTTCTTTAATAAACCTCATGACTGAAAAGACACAATTCTTTTGTGAAATCCAACTGTCGCCATGATATTTTTTGCAGGAATCTTTTAACAATAAATTCGCGTTACTTGCCTCGATTTTTGCTTTAGCGTTTTCTTGGGTGACAATACAGTATTTTAGTTTGACCCAGTTTTTCCGATTCATTTTCAATTTTTCACAATATTGTTTGATGGAATCGTCGACTCTCATTCTCTTTATATATTTTTTAGCCCCTTTTTGCGAAAGAACGCATCTTTCATAAGTGGTGAGCTTTTTCCCATAATTTTTTTTACAAAATCTTTCAATTTGAGCTTCTGCCCCAAACACTTCCGAAGAATTAAATAAAATAGTTAACGATGTTAATATAACAAAAAGTTTCATCATTAATGTTTTTCCTTTAAACGTATATTCAACGTTGAAACGAATCATCCAATCTAAAAAATTAACAATTTGTACTTTAAATGAGTGTATCTGGTGATTGAATACGTTTTTCAGCAAGAATAAATGCCGCCTCTCTGAATATCAAATCTTTATTTTTATGATCGAGCATTATTTGATAAGTTTCTCTAATATTTTTAGATATAGTTTCGCTAATTAAATTTTCCAAATACTTTTGAGGTCCTTCCGCAATTCTTTCTTCGCAATAGTTTTTATCGGCAGTCATTTTTAATTCCATTTCACAGCCAATTACTCCGCCCGCATTTACAATAAAGTCTGTCAGAGAAAGAATATTTCTTCTATTCTGCAGATAGTATTCTGTCATTTTATTGCTGGGTGTGTTTGCTCCCTGAATTATGTATTTGCATTGAATACGATCTGCATTTTTTGCAGTAATAGCGTCGGGGCGGGCAGCGGGGATTAAAATATCGCATGGCGCTTCGAGTAGGCGGTCAATATTCTTTTTTGTAAATTTTTTATCGACATTAGAGGAGTAATTATCTATTCCGTTAGGTTGTTTTCGGATGGCATTCATTTCTGAAACATTCAATCCCGAAGGATTCCAGAGCGCGGCATTAATATCCGAAGCGCCTACTACTATTGCGCCAAAATTTTGAAGCTTAATCGCTATTTCCGCTCCTACATTTCCAAAACCTTGAATGATTACTTTTGAACCTTTTATTGTAAAATCATCTATTAGGGATTCCAAAGTTTCTGCAGCTGCGAATAAACCGCAAGCGGTCAAGCCCCAATCGTCTATTGGAATACCGCCCGATGCATAGGGGCGGCTTACGGCTCCGCGCATATGATTCTCTGTGCCTAACTTATCGGAAAATCTATTAAAAATTACCTGCATGTCGCCTTCATCGGTCCCCATATCTGGCGCAGCGATATAATCTTCGATAGGGAATAAAACGTCCGCATATATAGTCATCAGTTCTTTTTTTAAGTCTGGGTTTTCTCTGAAATAATCGGGGTCGGCAATCAAGCCAGCTTTGGCTCCACCTAATGACAAATTCGCCGCAGCGTTTTTGTGAGTCATTATATAGGCGAGACGCGATATTTCTTGGATTGAAATATCCTTTGCCATACGGGTTCCGCCTAGACCTGGACCGCGTCCTGTATGGTCTACTATCACATAACCCCAAGTTTGACCGTTTGCTGGGTCGAATAAACGATAACGATTTTCTGGAATTCTTTGCGATGAAAATGGATTGTCATCCATTTTTTTAACAAGTTCTTCAGCTTCTAATTTTTTGGGTAATTTGATATTCATGTAATTAATTAAACAGTGGTTATTTCATATTTTCAATGCTAATTTGATTTTTCATTTTTAGATAGAATAGATATCTCAATTAAAAGGATTTTGATGAAATACGTTCCAAATCAAAAACAAATTCGCAATTGGATTGAACAAGGTCTTAAAGAAGATCTTGGAGAAGGGGACATCACTACAGATAATATAGTTCCCAATGATTTGGTGTGGCAAGCGGAAATTATAGCGAAAGAAACTATCATTATTTGTGGAATCGAGATTTTTAAAAATACTTTTTTGGCCCTTGACGTAAATACTATCTGCACATCTTATTTTTCAGATGGGGATTTGATTGAGTCGGGACAAAAAATCCTAAGCTTAAAGGGTAGGGCCAGAGTCTTATTAAAGGGCGAACGCACCGCTTTGAATATTTTGCAACGTTTGAGCGGAATTGCGACTTCTACCAACGAGTTTGTGAAGTTAGCGGACAAAATAAAAATATTAGATACTAGAAAAACGACTCCAGGTTTAAGAATATTTGAAAAATATGCAGTTGCTTGTGGAGGCGGAGAAAACCATCGCTTTGGGTTGTTTGACGCCGTAATGATAAAAGATAATCACATAAAAGCGGCTGGTTCCATTAAAGAAGCGGTTTCTAAAATAAGAAAAAATTTAAACGAAACTTATAAAATTGAAGTTGAAGTCTCCAACTTGAACGAAGTGGAGGAGGCTATTTCGTGTAAGGTTGATAGGATTATGCTCGACAACATGAGTTTAGAAAAAATGAAGGAAGCTATATATCGAATCGACAAAAAAGCTGAAATTGAGGTGTCAGGAGGAATCAATATAGAAACTGTGAAACAACTATCTGGACTTGACCTCGACTTTATTTCGATAGGAGCTCTCACCCATTCATCCAAGGCAGCTGATATATCTATGAACTTTTTATAATAAACTGATAAAGGTAAAATGGTATAATTTTAGACAGGTTAAACTATAGAGATAATAAAATGCCTTGCAAGGATAGTTCGTCACAATGCGCAATCTATTTGGATACTAACGAGTGTTTAGTCAATTTTGATTTTTCTAAAATCACCTGTAGTAAGGAAATTGGAGGCGGCACAGGGTTTAGCGAGTATTGTCAGGGGACGAACGCTGAAAAGATCCTTGAAATTGAATTTGAATCGTTATCCCAAAACTTAAAGTTAAAAGATTCTGAAGATCGATTTTTTTTATATCTTGAATGGTCCGCTTTACGCGCTGGGATTATCCAATATTTGGGCAAAGAACCAGATTTTGACCCCGAACGTTACCAAATTGCTTTAATCGATTACAGCGAAGAAGGCGTTACAATCCGCCAAGTTATAAAACCTCCCCAGGAAATGCCTAAAATTGTTTCTTGTTTAACTCGATCTAATTAATCCCCGTATAATCGAACCAACCTGACATATCCTTGGGAAAAGTCTTTATCGAAATTTTGAGCTATTCCGCTAGAGTATGAAAAGTAAAAAGCTGCCTGTTGGTCAAAAGGTAAACACCAACTGCCGTTGCCGCCACCCGGTTCAAATATCTGATCGATGTGTATCTCGGCTTTTGATCTAGCCATGATTGTTGACTCAGGCATATATATCTTCTCCGCTTCTTCTCTTTCTGGAATTCTCCAATCCCAAAATCCGAGATAAGCCTCTTTATTCATTTTATCCACAAATGCCATTGCTTCGTTAAAATCTAACCAATCCTGTTCAATTTGCCAGGAATCTTTTAAGCTCCATACCAAACCCGTGTCGGAATCTTTTGCAGTTCCGTCTCCATTATCAATAAACCTAGCGGTATCGTTCATGTTTTACTCTTAAAATATAAAATTAAACTAAAATTAATGAATTCCTAAATTTTCGAATTTGCCAAGGACCTAAAGTTTGTTTTAAGGACTAGGCAATAGCAATAAAGTAAAAATTTTTACTATGAATAGCTAATATGAAAAAGCAATCATATCGGAAAATAACCTGTTTTGAAAATGGTAAAGTGAATATTATGAAAATAAGAAAAAATAAGAATTTCTTGGTTTTTTTCCTAAAAATTTGTTAGAAAACTTAAATGAGCAACCTCGCCTCAAAGCGACGAGCAACGCGACCATTGCTCCTGATATAAATTTATTTTAAAATACGCGATAAAACACTGGAATTTAAACCCATTTTTGGGATTTAAACATAGATATTAGGCTCAATAAGGGAGATAAAATGGGGTTTTCCAAAAAATTTAAAACTAGCGTATTCACGCTCGGCGTTGCATTGTTCCTTTTATTGGCCTTTTTTTCAGAAGCGTTCGCAAGTATTCTCCAAACTTACGCAATAAATTTACTCGCAGTGGGAGCTGTCGTTGGAAATTGTGGAGAAAAAATCACACCAATTGAAACCTACGAAAGGATAGGATATTTCTCCCTTGCTGGAGGTTTGGCTTTAGTTTTTCTTTCTACTTTTTTAAATTCTAAAAAATTTCAAATTGCCGTAGCCGTTTTAGCGCTTATACCTCTAGCGATATTTGGGTACGTGAAATTCGGGGTTGATTACGACCAAATCAGAAGAGTAACTTTCACTTATAACGCCCAGGCAGAGGGCGCCTTGGCCAATATTGCCGAAGGACAAGAGAGATATAAGTCTGAACACGGAAAATTTTTAAACGACCTAAATAAACTGCGAGCGCATGTTGCAGGATCTCATGGTTTAGACGAATGCGTTCAAATCCTAGAGATAGACGCCCATTACGATTATTGGACCGCTTCCGCTAAACAAGTTTCTAGCCCAGAAATTATTCATTGGGATAGTAGGAAAGGAAGTTCCTTAAAAAAAGGATAAGCTACCATTTTAAAACGCTAATTGGATAATCATGTATTCTTGCGCGAAATAGCCTTTTTTATATAAGCCTCTGCGTCCGGAGTTTTACAACCCGTTTCGCCATGGTCCACATGAACTTTACCAATTCTTTTAGCCGCTTTTATAGCTTCTTTTTCAAATGCGTAAATTCCAATGGCAGTTAGAGCCATGTTCATCGCATATTTGGCCAAATTTGGACTTTCGTGAATTTCTTTTTCTATGACCGAAATATACTTAATACATTTTTGAGGAGTGACTCTATTTTCTTTTAACGCTTCACATAACATGGAATAGCCGCAATAACGATAAAACTCTTTGGAAGAATTTGTCCATTGATCCATTTTTTCTGAGGCGAATGAGGTTTTTGCGACAAGCTCGGCTAGCTCTCCCGCCAATATCCTATAGGAAATTTGTTTTATCCATTGATTGGCCAATGATTTTGTAAATTTTTGAGGGTCGGCTATTTTTAATGCCAACGTTTGAGCGTCTGTATTTCCTGTTTTCCATAATGACAAAGCTAAATCATGATCGGTCTTAATTTTTTTAATCAAATAATTAATATTGGCAAAACTGACCCCAAAAACATTTTCGCCGGCTCCATGGCGTTTATAAACTTTGATATTTTGCTCGGTACCATTTTTTTTCAACCATGCCATTGTTTCTTTGAAGGTCATCTTAGGTTTCCTTATAATATCAACGGTAAATTGATATCATTATAGACCCATTAATAAATAGTTTTCGCGAGACTGTCTGTGACTACATTTAATTTTCGTTTTATATTTTATTTCCAAATATTGCAGTTAATTTCATTTTCTTACGGTTGGGCTGAAGAAATAACCGTAAATAATTTGGCAATAAAAGGAAAACCTTTATTTGTTCATTATTGTTCCCATTGCCACGGGGTTTACGGAGATGGAGAAGGGTTTAACGCCGATTATTTAGACCGTCAACCGGCCAATCTAACCGATCCAGAGTTTATGGCTAAAAGAAAAGACAGCAGAATTTATCGCGTTATTAAAAAGGGCGGCCCGGAGGTTCGAAAGTCAAATTTGATGCCTTCATTTGGGAATACGTTATCGGATTTAGAAATTTGGTCGCTTGCCGCATATGTGAGAACCCTTTCTGGCGGGAAATTAAAAGAACTCCCAAAAGAATTAGGCGATCAGAAGCCTAAAGGAAGACAAATTGGAAAAAATGACTGGGATGATTTTAAGGCTTGGAAAAAAGCTGGCGGGTTGGATAACGACTCAGGATTCGGAGAACTACTGGTCAATAATAAAAAAAGTTGCCCTGCCTGTCATGCTATTGAAGACGAGGGTGGCGTATTGGGTCCAGACCTAACTCGCGCCGGTTTGTTATATTCGCCGGAATGGCTTTTCCAATGGTTAAACAACCCTCAAGAAATAAAACCCAATACTAAAATGCCCGACCAAGGACTGAGTAAAAAAGAAGTAAAAGCTATTATTTCTTTTCTAATGGGTTTAGTTGGAGAGGATGAAGAAGAACTTAGTACCCTTTCCAAAAAGGGAAATTCTAAAAATGGCGAAAAATTATTTTTTGATCTTAAAGGGAAAGCAAAATGCGCCAAATGCCACTCGGTAAATCAAAAAGGCGGGAAAATAGGGCCAAACCTGAGTTTTGTGGGATCGAGCAGGACCGATGGTTTCCTAATAGAATCGATACTAGAACCAAGTAAAGCGCTTACTTCGGGTTATTCAACGGTGTCAGTCATTACGAAAGACGGAAAATTTTATACTGGCGTTCAAAAAAACGAAAAATTTGAATCCTTCGATTTGGTTGACGAAACTGGGAAAGTAGAATCCATAATGCGGAATCGCGTAAATAAATTTAAATTCTCCGATAAATCTTTAATGCCGGATAACTTCAAAACGCTATTATCAGAAAAAGAAACCTCCGATATTCTAAGCTACTTAAAAACTTTAAAATACTCCAATAAAAATTAATAAATTTTTATACCCACCGCAGAAAAACCTCGCCGTTATGAAATGGTAATATATAAGTTACCCTCAAAATCATAAACCAAATATTTGCTAAAGCCATGCTTGACTACTTATCAAAAAAATTAAATTCAACTTTTCACATCAATCCATTCTTCTTAAAATATTTTTTATAAAAAACTCCTCTTTTCCTTTGGATTACTTTCCTTCTAGGGATAATCTAGAGTTAGTTTTTAAAATTTGCGTTCAATTCCATACTATTTTTATTTAAAACCTCTAATTTTTTTTTAGTTTTTAATGGCAATCGATATCCCCATTAACCTGTGATAATTTAACTCAATTCCTTTTTGCTCTTCCGAAATATTTCAATGATATTCCCTATAAGAAAAAATATAATTTAAAAAACTATATACCAAAAACCATAAATGCGTTAAGCACTAGGGCTTAGTCGGTGGCACTTATGCCTTAAAAAAAATAAATTTGGCTTTTAATAATTTCAAATAAAGAGTAAAATTCAAAATAATTTTTCATTTTAAAAAATTTATATTGTTAATTTCACATTACCCAACTTCTTAAATAGTTTTCCAATAAGGCCAATTTCTTCATGAAGGGGAAGTCAATGCGTTTTTTTAAACTTATAATGATGTTTCTGTTTTTTTGTTATTTGTCAAAAACGGTCATGGCCGAGGTTGTCGACCCGGGAATCTCGGGATATTACGATGCAACTCAAAATATGGCGAAGACAGATAAGAAGATCCAAATACAAAATAAATTTGGCAAAATTCCCCTAACCTTCGAAGACCATTCCGATAGCAACGGTTTTCTGGCGCGAGGCTCTGGATATCAACTCTGGATCGGTCCTACCGGATCTGTCATGACTTTAAGCAAGCCCGCGGATCCGCCAGAAACCTCAGAGTCCGAAATCAAAAAAGACAAACTCAGTTTTGAATCGACTCGGATTCGCATGAAATTGGAAGGCGCTAATCCATCCCCCCAAGGAACGGGATTGGAAAAGGCAATCACACGCACCCATTATTTAAATGGAAATGATCCCACTAAATGGCGGCGTAATATCCCAAATTATTCAAAGGTGGAATACAAAGGAGTTTATCCAGGTGTCGATGTAGTTTATTACGGCAATCAAAGAAAACTAGAATACGATTTTATCATTCAACCTGGAGCCGACTATCATTCTATTCAGTTAGCTTTTGAAGGAACGCAAGGAATCTCTCTGGATGCCGAAGGCAACCTGGTATTAGTAACGGCCAACGGAAAAGTGATTCAGCAAGCGCCCATCGTGTACCAAGAAATCGACGGCAAACGAATAACTTTGCAAGGCGCTTATCTATTGGCGCAAAACAACCAAGTGCAATTCCAAGTAAATTCCTACGATCCCCAATACCCCCTGGTTATCGATCCTGTTTTACATTATTCTACTTATCTAGGTGCAACTGCACACGATTTGGCTAATGCAATCGCCGTTAATGCTAATGGAGAGGTTTATGTAACTGGGAACACCAATTCCTTTGACTTTCCCACCGCCGTCAATCCTTATGATAGCAGCATAAATGGTCAAGATGTTTTTTTATCTAAATTGAATGCCACAGGCGATGTGTTGTTATATTCCACCTTTCTGGGTGGAAGTGGAGGCGATGATGCCATAGATATTGCGGTCGATGCGACAGGTGTCTATATAGCAGGTAATACCAACTCCACTAACTTTCCAATCTCAAATGCTTACCAAGCTGCCTTGAGTGGATCGAGTGACGCCTTCTTATTAAAATTGAGTGTTGACGGCTCCTCCCTACTTTATTCCACCTACTTCGGAGGATCAGGGAGTGATAATTTCCAAGCAATAGCCACAGACTCTTCCGGAATCGTCTATATAACGGGATATACTACCACCTCTAATTTTCCTACAACCACGGGAGTTCACAAGGAAAATATTACAGGCAGCAGTAGTGACGCCTTCCTGATAAAAATAAACACCACATTGAGCGGGACTAGCTCTCTTGAAAAGAGTACCCTTTTTGGCGGAGACAATTCCGAAGAAGGTTTGGCTATAACACTAAATTCTGGCAATATTTATCTTGCAGGTATTACAAGGTCATTGAGTAATATAGCTACTTCTGGCGCTTATGATGAAAGTTTTAATGGCTCCGCTCCTATAGACAGTTATATCGCTATAATGGATTCCTCATTTAACTTGCTATATTCCACCTACTTTGGAGGAGCTGGGAACGATTATATTGAAAAAATTGAAGTTGATGTCAGCGGGTCCGTTTACATTTTAGGACATACATTCGACGGTACAGGTTTTCCTATATTAAATGCATACGATAATACATTTGATGGTTACAACGACAAATTTGTCGCCAAATTAAATCTTGACGGTACTGGGACTAATGATCTCGTATTTTCCACTTTTTTAGGAGGATTGGATCAGGAAGGCGTTGGCGGCAATTTTTTTGTGGACACTAACGGAGTCATTCATATCGCGGGATGGACCGGCAGCTCTGATTTTCCAACTACTTCCGACGCCTACCAGCTTAGTTCGGGTGGATCTACCGACGGCTTTTATTTGCAGTTAAGCGCCGATGGTTCAACTCTCCAATACTCCACTTATATAGGCGGTTCGAACCAGGATAAAACTTTGGATATGGCTACTTTCGACGACAATGTTTATTTGGCTGGGTTAACTCTTTCCACCGATTATCCAACCCTAAACGCATTTCAGAGCGATTTTTCTGGAAACTATGATTCCGTCATTACCGCCTTTTCCGATGCGGTCATCTTGACACCGCCCGATTCAACCCCTCCCGTCGTGACGGCTCCAGGCACCATTGATTTTGTGGAAGCCACGGGACCGTTCACAACAGTTTCCTTAGAAAACACTGTGACGGGCGCAGGAAACTCCGGGGTAGCGACAGCTACCGAAGAAACAGACCCTCTTATCATCACTCCTTTTCCTGCTCGGGTATTAGAGGATTTATCGATTACTAATTTTTCAAATAATACAGTGGATCTTCCCGTGGGCTCGTTCACGGTTGTTTGGGAAGCTGTAGACACGGCTCTTAATGTAGGAAATGCTGTTGGGGATGAGGCTGTTCAAACTGTAGTAGTAAAAGATACAACTGGGCCAGTTATAACGATAACTCCATTTGGTAGCGAACCCGATCCCGCAGTCTTAAATTTAATAGTAGGAACGGATTATGAAGAACCGGGCGCAACTGCAGATGATGACGTTGACGGCACTTTCGCAGCTACTGTTGGAGGAGATACGGTCAATACCTCGGTTGAAGGTTTTTATACAGTCACCTACAATGCAACGGACAACGCTACCCCTCCAAACCCAGCAACAGAGGTAACTCGAATTGTGAATATCACTGCGGCGCCAGATACAACCCCGCCAATTTGTACTCCTCCAGCGGATAAAGTAAATATTCCAGCTACAGGTGAATTTACAATAATTCAAAATCTTGGGACAGCCACAGGAAATGAACCTATAAATGGAGCCAATACTACTAATACAGCACCATCAGGCGGATTCCCTGAAGGCCAAACTACTCCAGTAAATTGGACAGTAACAGATACCGCCAATAACGTGAGTACCAATTCTTGTATTCAAAACGTTATTATTTTACCTCTTTCTACCGGTGGAAGTGGAGACAATCGAATTGTTATTAATTCGCTTCCTTTTAATATTGAATCTCCGGGATCTTATGTTTTTGACAGTAACTTGGTGCACAATAATCCTGTCAACGGAAGTTGTATCACAGTTAACTCCGATAACGTGACTATTGATATGAATGGTTATAGTTTGATTGGCCCTGGACAAACTGCCGGTTGCGATTGCGACGGTATTTCGACTGGAGGCCGTTCTAACGTGAGAATAAAGAATGGAAATATTCAAAATTTTGCGGGATATGGAATTTATGATCCAGCTCTCACCGCCCAAGGGGTTTACATTCAAAACGTTGGAGTAAATACCAATGGCAAGAATGGAATCTTCTTAAATGGCAAAGGGCATACGGTCACCAACAGCACGATAACTAATAATTTGGCTGGAGGAATTTTTGTTGAAGATTCGTCCACTATTATTTCCAATACTGTGAACAATAACACCGGGTCGGGAATTTCAACCAATAACGGTTCTACCGTGAATGGAAATAATGTTTTCGGAAATACGGTAAATGGGATCGTTGTTAATAACGACGTAAAGGTATCGGGAAATACCGTGTATGAAAATACTGGCGATGGGATTACGTCCAATAATGGATGTTCACTGACAGAAAATACCGTGAACAACAACACTGGAACGGGTATAGTTTCCGGACCTGCAACAAAGGTAAAAGGCAACACTTGTTATTTGAATAGCGGATCTGGAATAAGCGCAGGAGCTGGATCTACAATAGCCGACAATACGGTTTACGGTAATAATCAGGGGAATACGGCAAACCAAGGAGGTATCGTAGCTTCCGGAAATACTTTGATCAAATGCAATCAAGTCACCCAAAATTTGTCGCAAAATATGCTTGTTTCCGGTAGCGGTAATGCCATCCAGGATAACTTATTGAATAATTCTGAAAAAGGAATAAATTTTACTTCGGCGGCAGGAACTAATAATTTCTTTTCAGGAAACAAGGCTTTTGGAAATACCGCAGGGTTTACCGGGACGGGACTACCCACAGGAGCGGGAGACCCAGGTAATAATGTTGAATTTAATAATTAGGGAAACTCATTAAATCACATGAAACATGATCACGCTTTTTAAATAAAAGGCGGGCTAATTGCGAACATGTGACTAAACTTCAGACTCAAAGGCCTCTGGCAACGGAGGCCTTTTTTAGTTGTTTTTCTTTTCTGTATCGCCCCCCCTCTGAATACTTTGTGAAAAAATATTTTTTTAACTAGCTTGGGAATCGATGCAAACAACGGATGTCGATCAAAAAGGGCGTTATTTCCAAAATAAAAATAATAGCGTTATTTCCTTAAATTAAAATTTTGGATCTGACTCGTATATTTTTCCCTTAAACCTTTAATGCCGGATAATTTCAAAACGCTATTATCAGAAAAAGAAACCTCCGATATTCTCACCTATTTAAAAACTTTAAAATACTCCAATAAAAATTAAGGGGCTATACCTTTAGGGTTTAATGTTAGGATAGTAAGCGTATAAAAACGAAAGAGTCGCCTAATCCCCCATTGTCAGAGTAAATTTATAGAAATATTTTTGGGACTACGGCCCGTGCCACTTCTGAAGTAAATCATGTAAATATTGGGACAGGAACACAATTTTAATTTAATAGTTATTTGTTGTACCTCGTTAGCGCCACCACTTTCCCTATCAAGAAAGAATTCTTTCTAATCGCTATTTTTAATAAATGTTAAATAGGAAGTTGATTTCGTTCCTTTGATGTAAAATATTCAAAATTAACAAGTTTTCTTATATTTAAAGCGTTTATCATAAAATCACAATTGAAACGATTTCACCCTTTAAACCAGTACCAAATTGGAAATCGTAAAAGTTAGTATCAACAAATTTCAACGTAAAAAACTTAATAAAAAATGCAATAAGGTAATAAATATTCCTTAAAATAATTGTACATGGATTTTGAGAATAAAAATAAAAGAAATAAGTTTAAACCTCGAACTTTAATTTATTTAAAAATTTTCCCTCCATTTTTTTTAATTTTCTTTATCCTTATTGCCTTGCCTCTCTATACCCCTTGGGTTTTTAATAAAAATATGAAGGCCTTAAAAGAATGGTTTCCCAATCCTTACAACTTTGTATTACAAAACAAAATAAGAATTCTAAATGAAAATATAGCTTCGGCCACAAATGTTTTACTTGCCAAAGAACCTAAAATTTTTAGTTCAATTAAAACATTAAAAATTTGGATTGAGGACGGCGGTTTAGAAAAAATGAATTATGAACTTTTAAATTTTAATTTATTTTTAAGAAAAAATAAGCCAAAAGTTAAAGGTTTTTTTAAAGGATTTAATGAGAAAACTTATGGAGCAAGGGTAAATATCAGAGGTACCCGTCCCAATCATCAAATGGTTTGGAAACCTTCTTTAAAAATTCGTTTAAAAAATAAGAAATTGTATGAGGGTTTTCGCGATCAAGTACTCATTAGTCCTGAAGATGTTATTGGACTTAGAAATTGGATTTCCGCTAATTTAGGCTATAAATGGGGTTTATTAAATAATTTAGAAGGATTTGTAAGACTTTATATTAATAATAAAAATTACGGTCTTTATAACAAAGTTTCTCCTTTTAATGAATCGTTGTTGATTCATTCTCGTAGGCTTCCGGGACCATTTTTAAATTTTAATTTTTATAGAAAGAATTATTTTTATATTTGGAAAAAACAGTGGTATGAACCTTCTGCCTGGAAAGTTACCGAAAAAAAATACTCATCAAAAAAAAATTTGATATTGCCCCCCATAAATATTTCCCAAGGAATTTTAAGATGGAAAAATGATATTGATAGTATTAATTTCCTGGAATCAGTTATCCGGCTCAATCACTATATTTCTTCCGAACAATTCGCCAAATTTTTAGCTATTCTAACCCATGGCGGCGAAAAGCATTATGTAGATAATCATAATGCTTTATTTTGGTTTAATCCAACTTTAGGGTTATTGGAACCTATAATAAACGACCAAAATGGATACGGTCTAACCAATAAGAAAGAGTGGATTAAAGATTCTATAATTAAAAACGAAGGAGCTTTTGTAAAAGCATGGTTTAAAAACCCATTAAATCAAGCAATCTATGTAGAAAAATTAAATAACTTAGTTAATAGCATCGGGAACAAAAAAAGTATGGAAAAAATGATTCGGAATCAATGGAAAGAAATTCGATCTGTACTTCAATCGGAAACATTCCTTAGTCAAGCCTGTTTTCCTGCGCGTTGTTTTTTCCCAATTCATAAATTAGACGATGAGATTGATAAATTAATAGTCGATATTAAATTAAGAATTGATTGGATAAGAAAAGAATTAGATAACGTCAACGTTTATTTAATTGGAAAGAATAAAGAAGGTTTTGAGATTCTTGTTATGGGATTTTCGGGGATTGAAACACAAAGAAAAGATGGGAAAATTTTTTATTTAAAGTTTAAAGAGTTTAAAGTTGGAATTGGCCAAAACTTTAAAAATAGGTTGAAAAAAATAAACGGAGTTAAAAATATAAAATTATTACCTACTATCTCAGCGTCAAATTTAATAGAAAATATTGAATCTCATAATTCATATTCATTTTATTTTTTGGAAGGGAAACCCAAGGACTACGTTTTTTTTCATAGGTTATCTAAACAAGAAATAAAAATTAATACTTCCGGAAAGAATTTTAACTTAAATATAATGAAAACTTTTTCAGGCTTAAATTCCCTAAACTTCCAAGAAAAAAATATTTCCCCCATTACTTTCGGTCCTGGCAAAGTTTTTTTCAAAGAATCAAAAACATTTGCTCCTGGACAATCCGTATTTATAAAACCTGGAACGGATATTTATTTGGGAAAAAACGTTCAACTAATATTCCAAGGACCTTTAATAATGGATGGAACACATAAAAATCCCGTAAATATTCAACCCATTGAATCTAAAGCTCCCTTTGGGGTAATAGCCTTACTCGGAAAGAAAACAACAGGGTCCAAAATTAATTTTTTAAACTTAAAAGGCGGTTCCGTTGGGAAACACTATAATTTAAGTTTTTCGGGTATGCTTTCTGTTCACGATTGCCCAGATATTCAAATTACAAATAGTAATTTTGGTAAAAATTATATCGGAGATGATGCGGTTCATATTATTAATTCAAAAGTATCAATAAAAAATTCCACTTTTAAAGATTCTAAATACGATGCTCTAGATTTAGATTCTGTGGATGGGAAATTGATTAATAATCATTTTTTAAACCCAGGAAATGATGCCGTTGATTTGAGTATGGGAAATACAATTATCATTAAAAATCGTTTTATTGGTTGCATGGATAAATGTATCAGTGTTGGAGAAAACGCCAAAACAAAAATAAAAAATTCTTATTTTCAAAATTGTAATATAGCTATCGCAGTAAAAGATAAATCTTTTGCCATTCTTAAAAACTCTTTAATAGATAGTTGTAATGTAGGTTGGAGTTCTTACAGGAAGAAATGGAGATGGGAAATGGGTGGCCAAGGTAAAATTATAAATTCAGATTTTATTAATTCTAAAAAATCAGCTATATCAGGCGATAAATTTAGCTCTGTAAATTATCTGGGAAACAATTTGGAGAAGATGAAAGTAAATGGGGAAATAGATTTAAGGATTAAACAAAAACAAAGTATATTTGAATAAAAAAGCCCAATTTTTATAAAACCGTTTATTTGATCGTACTGCCGAATATCCGTGCCGACGTAGATCAGAATTTGAGCGCCTGATTCGTGATTAGTGAGACGGTATTTTTTTCGGCTGTCTACTCCATTAGATTTAAAAGTTTAAAGTGATCCTCCCAGGAGAGTTAATAGGCATTATTTAATTCCCTGAAATCGTCAGGAACTATTAATTTCTTTTCAGGAAACAAGGCTTTTAGAAATACTCAAGGATTTACTGGGATCGGACTACCCATTGGAGCTGGAGACCCAGGCGACAATGTTGAATTTAATATTTAGGAAAACCCATTTAATTATAAGGGAAAATGAGTAAGCATCTTTATTAAAGAGCGTTTGAATTGTGAGAGTTTGCCTAAATTTCTAACTCAAATGCCCCTGGCAAAAGTGGTCTTTTTAATATACAAATTTTACCGGCTTCCGATAAAGTTTTCATTTCTCTAAAGTTATTATTCAATTAAATATTAAAAACAAGTATTACTACTCATCATAAATTTTTTTGAGATTGAATTCTATTGACTGCTCGAACGGCTGCTAGAGAAGGTTTCTTTTTCAAGATTTCAGCTACTATTTTGTTAAAATAATTATTGTGATTTAAGTTGTTAAAATTAAAAATTTTATAAAACTTAAGCCCTTCAAATATTTTCTTTTCTGTTTCGGGTCCCCTCTGAATACCTTGTGAAAAAATATTTTTTTCAAAAACCTTTGGATCCCAAAAGAAATAATTTTTTGTGATATCTATATGCACATTATTTTTTATTTTTAAATAATACAAAGTTTCTTGCTCTTCAATAGTTTCATTAGTTGTGTTAATGAAATATTTTCGAATTAGGTGGTTTCCATTTTTTCGTTTTTTGTCAATATTGTAAGAATTGAAATTATCTCTTTTATAAGCAATAGAACTATTGATAAAGTTTCCTTTAGAATCTAAAGTTATATTTTTACTTAAAAGTTTTTTGGCATTTACGGTGGAGTAACGATATTGAAACGATTTATTTTTATTTATTACTTTTAATTTTTCGCTTCCGAGGTTTACTGTAATCATTCCTTCCGTTTCTTTAATTTTTGAAAATTTATCGTCCAACTTGACGATTATTGGTTTTTGATCTAATAGCTCATTTAACCCAAAAACGCCGCTAAATTTCGCCAAATTTTTGTATATTTTCAAAGACTGCAATCTTTTAAATAAAGTTTGAGCGACTATTTCTGTCCCATTTTCATTAAAATGTCGATCTGTAATAGAAGCCAATAGTGGCGCCGCGCTTAACCCTTTGAATCCTTTATCATATAAATCTAAACATTCTAATCCTCTTTCTTTACAATAAGTTTTGATTTTTAAATGAGGTTTCTTTAAAGGATAATCATCGTCGAGTTTATATAGCATTGGTAGCGTTGTTATCATTAGGTGAATGTTTTTTATTTGTGCGGCCATTGTAATAGTATCTAGATAAACTAATTCCATATCCCAACCTCGGGACTCATAACGCTGATTTATACACTCTGTATAATTTGGCTTTTGTTCAAAGTTTTCAATTAAACGATTTAAACGGAATTCCAATAATTGAAAAACCTTTGATATATTTCTTAACCAAGTAACGCTTTTAGAATATGGGAATAATTGAAAGTCCTGGTGGTTACATTTAAAAAAATGGGGTGCGGGAGGGTCATTAAGATTAAAGCCAATAAGGATTAAATCTGGATTATATTTAAATCCTTTTCTAAATAGTTCGAACAATTGAGTATCCGTATTCCAACCTTTACCGGCGAGACTAATTATTTCAAACCTAGGACTCTTAAAACCAAGGTTAATTAAATATTCTAATTTTTTATGCCAAGTATCATTAATGCTTTTCAAACCCTGGCCAAAAGTTTGAGAATCCCCTAAAACTAAAATTCTAAAAATATTGGCTGGTTTTTCGAAAGAATATTCTCGGTCTCTATATCCTTTTGAGTTATTGGGAACATTATTATCATTCCATAAATATGTTTCTAATAACTCAAAAACTAAAATTACCAAAATAAATGCAACGCTTAATTTAAAAATTTTTTTTATTACGGATGTAGAGGTTTTCCACATTTTTCAAAAACTTCGAATAAAAATGAAAGCCATGACTGAAATTAAAAGCTAACTATTTTGGAAGGAATATAAAAAAAGGCGTAATGGGAAATCTTAATATATTTTGACTTTATTCTAATATTGGAAAATACAAAGAAAAAGTTAATCTAAAGCTGCAATTGCTCCTGCTTCTGCCACTTTGTGATCGTTTTCAACGAATGATCCTGAAACGCCAATTGCGCCGATAATATTTCCCATTTAGAATCCCATTTTTTAATTATTTAAGGTCTTGAAGTATACCTTAGCGTCTTGAATTTTTCTGTATAAATCATTACCAATATTTCTTTAATAATTAAGTTAAACCATTTCTAATACCCTTTAATAATGTTAAGTTATTAGAATTTGATTTTTAAAAAATAAGTACTCAATTACTTTAAAAATTAAAGGGATACTGGGAATTTACCGATAGAAAAGGGCAGACTTTTTTTTCAACTAATAGATTTAAAAAATCTCTCATATGAAAAGAGCAAAATATTTGATGGTGATTGGCGGAGGAGTTTTTCAAGTTCCCTGCATTAAAACTGCCAAAGAAATGGGAGTTAAGGTTGTTGTTACAGATTACCAAGCCGATGCTCCTGGTATGCTCTTAGCCGACCATCCCATTGTAGTCAGCACCCGCAATTTAAACCTTACCGTTAACGCCGCAAAAGAATTCCATCAAGCGTGCCCTCTTAGTGGAGTGATGACAGTTGGCACAGACGCATCACAAACCGTTGCCGCCGTTGCGAATGCCCTGGGTCTGCCGGGTATTCCTTTTGCCGTTGCCGAACGGGCTACCGATAAAATAAAAATGCGCCGCTGTTTACAAGAGGCTGGAGTTCCCGTTCCAGAATTTCGTGCGGTGTGGTCTTATGAAGAAGCCGAAAAAGCTATGGCTGAATTGCCATTTCCGATTGTGGTTAAACCCTGCGATAACATGGGAGCGCGCGGGGTTAAAAAGATATCAAAACCGGAAGAACTCAAAAACGCTTTTAGAGAAGCGAAGGAATCCTCCATAAGCGGTAATATCATTTTGGAAGAATATATGGACGGTCCTGAGTTGAGTATCGACGCCCTGGTACATAACGGGAAAATTGAAATTACGGGCGTTGCCGATCGTATTATAGAAAAACCGCCTTATTTTGTGGAAATGGGTCACACCATGCCCTCCGCTCGCCCCCAGTTTGAATTGGACGAAGCTATCGATGTCTTTAAATCTTCTCTTCGCGCTTTAGGGGTGACCATTGGCGCCGGGAAAGGCGATATACGCTTAACATCTGAGGGACCCAAAATTGTTGAAGTTGCCTCGCGCCTTAGTGGCGGTTGGATGTCTGCTTATACATATCCATTATCTTCTGGCGTAAATCTTTATAGAGCGGCTATTGAAATTATTTTGGGCGGTAAACCCAGTTTCTTAAAACCCAAGAAAGACTGGGTTTCAGCGGAACGCGCTTTAGTGGCTGAACCAGGAAAAATTTTATCCATTAAAGGAGTTGACGAAGCAAGAAAAATAAAGGGTGTTGCGGAAGTGATATTGCTTAAAGAACCTGGCGACATGGTTTCAGAAATGAAAAGCAATATGGGAAAAGTGGGCTACGTAATTACTGCCGCTAAAGATAGACAAGAAGCTATTTTAATTAACAATATAGCTCGAGAAACAATTCGTATTGAGACCGGTCCCGCCGACGACTTAACATGGGATATCATTCGGAATAACGCTCGTAAAAAATTCTATGTCGCTTGTAAAGCTTGCCCTATTTGCGATGGGTATGAATGTGCTGGTCGAGTACCCGGGATTGGCGGAATCGGAACGGGGGAATCATTCAAAGTTAACCTAACCGCTTTAAATAGATATTTAATTAATATTCGAACTATCCACGGAGTTCGCTCTCCTAATATGACGACCGAACTTTTTGGCCACACGCTGAGTATCCCGTTGCTAGCGGCTCCAATTACCGGTATGGAAACAAATTTAGGCGGTGGTATGAGCGAAGAAGAGTATGCCGATGCCGTCATAAACGGTTGTTTGGATTCAAGCGTTATTGGAATGGTTGGAGACGGAGCGAGTCCAGAAAAATATCGCGTAGGTTTACAGGCTATTAAAAAATCTGGAGGTTTGGGCATCCCCATTTTCAAACCACGCGGGGAAAATCAAGAAATCATTAAACGTTTTGAAGCCGCACAAGAAGCCGGAGCTATTGCCGTTGGAGTGGATATCGACGCCGCTTCTTTCAAAACGATGACTTTGAAGAAACAAACCGTAGGCCCTAAAACCCTTGAAGACTTGAAATTACTAAAATCGCATCTTTCTGTTCCCTTTATTCTCAAAGGAATCATGAATGTCGAAACGGCTCTTTTGGCGATTGAAGCTGGAGCGGATGCCATTGTAGTTTCTAATCATGGAGGCAGAGTGATGGATTTTATGCCAGGGACTGCCGACGTATTACCAGAAATCTCCGCCGCTGTTGGCGGCAGAATTAAAGTTCTTGTGGATGGAGGGATTCGCGAGGGCGTTGATATTTTGAAAATGTTGGCTCTAGGGGCCGACGCCGTAATGATTGGCCGGCCAATTTGTATCGCGGCTTTTGGATCGGGTAGGGAAGGAGTTCGTTTTTTTATTGAAGAGAAGCGCAAAGAACTTAAGCAAGCAATGATTCTAACGGGTTCTGCCGATGTTAAAAAGGTGGAACCATCGATAATCGCTCGCAAATCCAAAGGAGCTTCTTAATTATGGAAGAGAAACGACTCAAAGTATTAAAAGGAATGAAAGGAGCGAGCCAAACTCGCATCCGCGAAAGTTTACGCCGATTACAGACTTTATTTGGAGCGACAAGCGTAAAATTATCTACGGAAGATGCCGCCATGAGTTTCGAACAAATCCGGCGATGGCGCGCGATTTGCCAAGATATCATTCCCGTTGTAGTAAAAATTGGCGGTCCTAACGCACGCAACGACATAAAGCAATTAATCAACTTGGAAGTTGAAGGTTTGATCGCTCCAATGGTTGAATCAGTTTATGGGTTGGACAACTATGTCGATGCTTTAAAAGATTATACAACTCCTATGCGGTTTGAAACTTTGGATAAACACATTAATATCGAAACGGCTGTCGCTCTAGAAAATTTAGATAAAATATTAAACTCGGAATCGATTCAATTTATTGATGAAATCACAATTGGGAGAAAAGATCTTTCAAAGTCAATGAATTGTGGATTAGAAGATTCAAATCTAACTCAGGCTGTAAAAGAAGCTGTAGAAAAAATAAGGTTTAAGGGAATACCCGTTTCAATTGGAGGCGGGATTAATATTCACTCTATTGACGATGTCTTAAAACAAATTAAACCCCAAAAATTTAACACTCGCCTTATAACTTTTGACGTAAATACTAACAAAACCTACCAGAAATCGGTTTTTGAAGCCTTAAACTTTGAAGTTTTAGCGTTAAAAAACGATCATTCCATGGGATTTATTTCCCGCGAAGAAGAAAGTTGCCGCACTAAAGAAATCCAAGAAAGATTAAATTAATTTTTGGATCTTTTTTCTATTCTTTTCATATGCTTAACGTGTTGACAATCTCCTGTTTTAAATTATAATATCCCATCCCAAATGGAATAAGAATTTATACATTCCCGCCGGATTAAAGGCTTTTCGTCTTTATTGAAACAAATTCCAATAGTGTCAAATTATAAATAAAATATTTTAGGTAGGAGTAGGAAATGCAACTGACCGGAATGCTCTGGGGCGGTAAACTTTTGGATTTAGTGGAATTTCCCCGATCCGAGGTATTAGGCGCCGAAGCCAGTGTTGACGAAATTAAAGATTTGATTACCAAGCATGGTAGCGTTTTTGTAAAACCTGCATTTAAAGGTGGCGTTGGTAAAAAAGGAAAATCAGGGTTATTAGGAAGAGTGGATAACATTACCGACGCTTTAAAAGAAAAAGAACGACTTTATTTCGCCACACATGAAGTTGGCTTCATTAAGGCAAAAGCCGACGGAGTTACCTTTGAAGGCGGTGTTCCGGCAGATTATGAAGTTTATTTTTCTATTTCCGAAAGTACCGTCTACCGAGCTCCTACGATGACCATAACGCATCATGGCGGAGTGGATATCGAAGAATTAGAAAAAGATAAAATAATGGAAGTTCCTTTTGATCCGTTGACTGGCTTAAAAGCATTTCACGTTTCAAATGCTTTAACGGAATTAGGCGCGCCACCCGCAATTATCAGCCCCTTGGTTCAGAATCTTCCAAAACTGTGGGATTTGTACAATAACTACGGAATGTTGCAATTGGAATTGAATCCAATTCGAATGCAAAATGTTAAAGGAAGATATGTTCCAGTAGCTTGTGACTTTAAATGCGCGTTTGATCAAGACGATCCAGCCTGGAAACGACTTCATTTACCCGGTCATTTATTTGCTTCTGATTATTCAGAATTTGAACAAGAAATTAATCAGTTGAGAACTTATCAAGGTCAAAGCGATGTTTTCGTAATCAACGATAAAGGCACTATTACAGCCCCCACTTTTGGTGGCGGCGCGAATGCTATGGTTACTGAATTATTAGGGGATTACGCCACAATTTCCTCGGATTTCGGTGGCAATCCTCCTTACGCCAAAATGAATGATATCTCCAGAATTACTTTTAAACATTGGCTTGAACAATCCAACGTTCTATTTATCATTGGCGGTAAAGCAAATAATACAGATATTTATGAGACTTTTCGAGCTATTGGAGACGGGGTTAAATCCTATTTCCAAACTCATGGTCCGGTTCCAATTTTTGTTGTAGTTGGCCGTGGCGGTCCAAACCTTATCCGTGGAATGGCCTATTTGAGAGATATTTTAGACTCTTTAGGATTACCATACCGGTTTTTTGGTCATGACAGCGCTATGTCGGAAGTCATCAATTACGTCCATAAGATCAATAAATGGATGCTTGAGGGCGGAAAAGAAGAAATTAAAACTAAACTGAAAATATAAATATAACGAGACCGACTAAAAAGTCGACATAAAGCGATTAGATTATCTTTATTATTTGATTTGCTCCTTTTAGATATATCTAGTTTGTTGTCGTCTATTTTAGTGCCAGGTTAATAATTAGTCGTTACCCGAATTTTGGGAGGAGTTTCATAATGCATCAACAGGGTGTAGCAGAGTTTCCATATTACGTAGGAATTAATTCCTTGTCTGAATTAGCTACAAAAGACGATAAGGTTGTTGTTTTAAATATGCTAGGTAAAGAAAGTTCTGGAGTAACTCCCGTGAGCCACGAATATTCCGGCGGAAATATCGTGTTTGGCACGGGGCCAGGAAAAGGCGGTAAGTCATTGCCAACAAAAATCGGCAAAATTCCTTGCTATAACTCGATTAAAGAAGGAATGGCGGCAGGCCATAAATTTAATACTTGCGTTGTTTATTTGCCACCATCTGGCGTAAAAGACGGCGTTGCCGAAGCGGTCCGTTGTAACCCGGACTTGAAAAAAGTCATTATTCTTACCGAAAAAGTATCCGTAAAAGATGCCAGAGTTATGCGCGCGATATGTCAAACCAATGGAGTAGATTTGTTTGGCGGCAACTGCTTAGGTTTTGCCGACTCCTGGAACCATATCCGGTTGGGCGGAGCTTTAGGCGGTAATTCTCCTGAAGAATCCCTGGTCAAAGGAAGCGTAGCTCTATTTTCTAACTCTGGAAACTTTACCACCACGATCGCAGTATATCTAGCGACTTCCGGATGGGGAACTACAACGTCTGTTTCCAGCGGTAAAGATGTTTACATCCAATATGGGCCCAAAGAATTTTTATACGCGTTTAATAACGACGAACGCTCAAAGGTTGGCGTTATGTACAGCGAACCTGGTGGTTATTATGAGCACAATATCCAATCGGATAAGCCAATCATTGCTTGTGTTGTTGGACGTTGGAAAGCTAAGTTAAGCTCTGCTTGCGGACATGCCGGTTCATTAGCCGGTTCTGGCGACGACGCTTTTGCCAAAGAAAAATGGTTCATGGAATATTTTGGAACTGAAGGAATTTTTACTCCTGAAGACGACCAACATGTTTCCAAAAAAGGAGCTTTGGTTACTAACATCGCTCATATTCCTGAAGCTTTGACTAAAGTCATGGAATTAAATGGTCAACAAAAAGATTTTGAACCTACTGGCAATTTAGACTTGAAATGTTGGTTTGCGAATAATAATGGAATCAATGTTCCTGCAGAATTAGACATTAAAACTGTCGAAGCGGCAGAGCCATACAATCAACAAATTGCAGCTTTAGCTAAACAAGTGGGAGCCCAGTTTTCAAGGGAAACTTTGAAAGATACTAGCGGCGCCTCCATGATGGACCCTAAAACCCAAGTTTCTAAAATTCATAGCGAATCCATTTTAGACGCTTCAAAAAGCACTTTTGAGTCTAATCTGGTGTTTTCCTTAATTCGCGAAAGAACTTGTGAAACTGGCGAGGCTTTAGCCAATATTGCTCTTAACGGTTACGTTAATATGAAAGGGCATCCTGCATTAATCGCCGCAGAGGCTTCTAAGGAAAACGGCAACTCTCCTAATACCGTTGTAGCTACCGGATTAGGAATAATTGGCAAAAAGACTGCTGAAAAAGCGATGAATGCTTCTGCAGCTTTATTAGAGCTATTCCAATCCACCACATTGACCGATGTGACTGGTGATTTTGATTACTCTGAAATTTTAGGTTCTGCCGACTCCCATAAGGACACATTGGTAGATTCTGAAGAAAGTCCTTGCGCTAAAGGCATGTTGGAAGCCATCAACAAATTAGGCGGTTCTGTTTTTACTAAGTTTTGCGAAGACATGGCTAAAAAACATGGCGGTCATGTTGGCAAAGACACTGTCTTAGCCGCTATTTGGACCACAATTGGATGGGCTCCTTTAAGAGGCAAGAAGATTACGAAAGACACCCTCGTTCGTTTGCCATGGAATTCTAAAATCTTTAGTTCATTAGTTGGAGTAAACGCTCCATCTTCTCGACATGGCGACGACAACTTCTGCGGTGTAGGAATGGCAGAATTAGCTACCACGTCGTTTACGAAAACGGCTTTTATGGCATTACTTGGCAGAGCCCCTTCTGAAGGTGAGTTATATGAATTCCAAGTATTGCTTGGATTAATTATCACAAACGGTCCTGGAACAATTTCAGCTCAAGGTTCTAAAGGCGCGGTTAGCGCTGATGGTCCCGAAGATCCAAGCCGAGTACAATTAAATAAAGCTTTTATTGGTTTTTTAACCCACACCGGTTTTGCTCATGGCGGAAATGGCTACGAAGCGGCAGCATTTTTGATGGAAAAATTTAAGGATACCTCCTTAACCGATCCATCCGATCCTAATCATGGAATCGATCTTGAAAAAATCGCCGTTGATTATGCTACGGAATATGGGAAGTTTAAGAAGTCACAAAAAGCGATAGGTAATTTAAATTACGGTAAAATTCCTTGCGTTAATCACCCAGTATTTAAAGGTAAAGACGTTAACTACGACCCAAGAGAGCAATTTGTTAGCGAGCTCTTTAAAGAAAAGGGGCTTTATAACGTATTTTTGGACTTTTACCACCATTTAGTTCAAGGACTTTTTAAAGCTAAAGTCACCAAAAATGTTTACTGCGTAAACGTTGATGCCGTAATCGCGGTGATTTTGTTGAAAATGGTTTGGAAAGATTTTAAAGCGGGGACGCTAGCCGATAGCGATATTGAAACGGCGAGTTTTGCTACTTTCTTATTTGGCCGAATGATTGGTTGTGCCGCTGAAATTGATGACCACACAAACCGGGGTAAAAATATGGATACACGGACTCCGGCTAGTAAGTGCGCTTATGTAGGCTAAAATTAAATAAAAATGGCCCTTCTCAACATTGTTGGGAAGGGCTTTTTTATTTAGCTAAAAATATCGTTTTACTTGAAAGCGAAACATTTCTATATTCACGGATGTCTTGATATCTGCCTTCTTTTTACAGATTTCAAACTGCTTTTTTGCTGTATTCACGCCTTCCAAATCTGGTAACAAAAGCCCAGAATTCTTACCTTGCCTAATAACTAGCCCAAAGTCTTTAGGGTTATGCGACAGGTCCATTATAGCTTCTAAAGGCGTTAAAACATCGACTGAAAAGGTCAGATTAGGTAACTCCAATTTTGATATTGGAGGAAATCGCGGGTCTTTTGTTGCGGCTTTAACCGCGTTTAAAATAATTTCATTTCCCAAATTTGAAGTCTTGGGTGTAATAGAGCCAATACAACCACGAAGTTTTTTATTTTCCTTAATGGATACAAAAACTGCAGCTTTTTCTTCGAAGTCGGAACTCAGGTTTTCAGGAGATGGTAACGTCTTTCCGTTAGTCAAATAATATCTTACAGCCTCTATCGCTAAATTTACCGTCGAATGAGGCATTTTAGATTAAATTTTAATTTTTTCGAGAAAATAATGGGGGAAGGAATTGATAAATTAAGGAGGAGGTTATGTTTGATTTAAAGCTGAACGTGTGGCTAAATGACGCTCTATAATATTATCCGCAATGGCAAAACAGGCTTCTAAATAATCCGAATCTTTAAACATGGATGGATTTAAAAATGTTTTTGCCTTGTCAATATAATCCCGGGCCAATTCAAGAGAATAATCAATGGCTTTTCCTTCTCTCATTTTATCTTGAATATAGAAAAATTCTTCATCGGTAATTTTGTCGTTTTGTATAAACGCTTCAATTTCCCTTTTAAAAGACGAATTTGAATTTCTATACAAATATAACAAGGGAAGGGTAACATGACCTTCTTTAAAATCATTCCCGACAGGTTTTCCAAGAATCTCTTCAGAGCTATCGTAATCCATTACGTCGTCAACCAGTTGGAAAGCCATTCCTATATTTTTTCCAAATTCAACTAAAGACCTTTCGGTCATAGAATTCGCATTTGACAAAATTGCTCCCAATTTACAACTAACAGAAATGATAGAACCTGTTTTTTTATAAATAATATCTAAATATTGCTCTTCAGTAATAGATAGTTTGCGAGCTGAAGTGAATTCTTTAATTCCGCCTTCAACCAATTCTTTAGCCGCTTCGGCTATTGCTTGAATGGTCTTTGGGTCCGCATCGTATGCGATTAATAGAATCGATTGAGAAATAAGATAATCGCCCAATAAAATACTGGCGTCGCTACCCCACTTTGTATTGACGGTTTCTCGGCCTCTTCGCAGGGTCGTCTCATCTACAACGTCGTCGTGAAGTAAGGTTGCAGCGTGAATAAACTCAATAGAACAGGCATGTTTTATTGTTCTATCGGTAATTTCGCCTTCGCATAGTTTTGAGCTTAGAAGAACCAATAGGGGGCGGATGCGTTTACCGCCACCATCCATCAAGTAGCCGCTAATTTGAGGTATTAAAGAAATTTGAGATTGAATATTTTTCTTTATTTCCTTTTCTACTCGTTTAAGGTCATCTTTAAAAAGAGCCGTTGCTTCGCTAAATTCCATAATTCCGTTCAAAGTCCAAAAGTACAGGATTATTATAAAGTTTAGGTACGGGAATTAATTATCCCGATGGGGGTAAGTTCTCATTTTCTAGAGCGAAACCCCTACTATCGTGAAAATTAGCTTCTTTGTCAAGCCTTTTATGGCCAGTTTTGAACTTGAGAGTAAACGACAACCATTTGCATTTTAAAGGATAAATGGCAGTCCAAAATAAATCACCTCGTTTGAATGGGTAAATTTTGATTTTTTATTTTAATTTGCTATTTAATTATTAAATCTTTAGGATTTTTTTAAAAAATTATAAGATTTTAGTAAAAATAAATGAAAACAAACCCTTTAGTTTCTGTCATTATCCCAACATTTAATCGAGCTCATTTGTTGGATAAAACATTAGATTCGGTTTTGTCGCAAACATTTAAGGATTTTGAAATCATTGTAATTGACGATGCATCTGTTGATGGAACACAGGATCTTCTTTCTAAATATCCATCACTAAAATCGATTATTTTTGAGGAAAACCAGGGGGTCTCCTGTGCTAGAAATTGTGGCATTGAACTAGCTAAAGGGGATTATATTTGTTTTTTAGATTCTGACGATTTGTGGGAACCTAAAAAATTAGAAATTCAAACAAAATGGATGGAAGAACACCCGGAAATTGCCGCTTGTCAAACCGATGAAATATGGATTCGTAATGGAGTCCGCGTAAATCCCATGGAGAAACATAAAAAATATGCTGGGGATATATTTTTAAATAGTTTACCTCTTTGTATCGTTAGCCCCAGTTCAGTAATGATTCGCGCTAAAATTTTAAAAAAAATTGGAGGCTTTGATCTCAATTTACCAGCATGCGAAGATTATGACATGTGGTTGAGAATGTCTTCTAAATTTAAATTTGGTTACATTGATCAAAAACTTTTAATTAAATATGGCGGGCATGCCGACCAATTATCTAGAAAATTTTGGGGGATGGATCGGTTCCGAGTATACTCTTTGGCTAAACTTTTAAGCGTTGAAACTTTATCTAAAACACAATCCGATGCGGTTTTAATGATGTTAATAAAAAAATGTGAAATCCTGATAAAAGGTTTTGAAAAAAGGGATAAAATTAAAGAAGTTGGAATTTACCAAGAACATTTAAACCGTTTTCAATCATTGACGGGATGCTCTATTGAACCTGCCGAAAAAAAATCTATCCAAGGTAGTTTGACCGAGTTATTAACCAAATAATTTCTAAAATTTATAGTGATATTCTTGAATAAAACATTAAAAATTTCATTTTTTATCCTTTTGCTGGCTTATTTGTCTCCATTTCAACAAGAAATTTCTTTTGCCGATCAAACGGCAAAAAAAGAAGTGAAAGACCGTCCATCAGATACAGCTAATAAAATTCGTAGAGACTGTTTAAAAGTATTACTGGAAACGATTGAAGACGAAAACGCATTTGTGCGTAGCGCCGCAATTAGAGCCGCAGGGGAGTCAGAAAGCGAATTGGCGCTGCCAATTTTAGATAAAGGTATTGAAGATCCTTACCCTACCGCCCGGCTTTTTGCTCTAAAAGGTTACAGAAAAATTTCTTCAAAAAAATCCTTAGAGTTAGCTTATAAATTGCATGAAGATACCGATGTTTGGGTAAGGGCCGAAGCTCTAGAAATTTTGGGAGAACTTGGGAAAAAAGATGCCATTCCAATTCTAAAATCTAATTTAAAAGCAGCCGACCCAACAGTTCAGTTTGCAGCCATTGCATCCCTAGTGAAATTAAATGTAGGAAATCATATAAAGACTCTAATCAACGCATCAAAAAGCGGCGATGTTGCCCTAAGGTATCAGGCCATCGGTTATTTAGGGAAAATTGCGAATAAACCATCTATAAATACCTTATTCAGTTTATTAGAAGATCCAGAAGGCGAAATCGTTTTTTATAGTTTGAAGGCTATTGGAGATAAGGTATCTCCAAAAATGTTGGAGAAACTGGCGAGGCTAACTTTACATAAAAATCCTTTTGTTCAAAGAGAAGCCATAATGGCATTAGGGAGATTATCGACTCATCCAGGTATGAGTTTATTCTCTCAATTTTGCGATAATTCCGACCCGCTAGTACGCTTAGCCGCCGCTGCCGCCTTAGATACGGATAAGCAATCCGCTTGTGAAAATGTATTTAGAGATTCTTTACAGAATTCCGATTATGGAGTGAGAAGCGCAACAGCTAGAATACTCGGAAAAACAAATTTAAAAAACCGTGGAAGGCTTTTAGCGCAAGCGATTAAAGATCCTAATTCACGAGTAAGAACCTCAGCTGTACGGTCGGCTGGAATGATGGGAGGGGTGGATGCCTGGCCTTTGTTATTGAATTCGATATTTGATCCATTACCCGTAGTGCGAGCCTATGCCGCCGGGAATTTAATCAAACTCATGCAATGATACAAAAGAGGGGCCTCACTCCGTAATCCTTTTTAATCCACTTAGTTAAATGA
Source organism: uncultured Nitrospinota bacterium (assembly GCA_964570665.1). Taxonomy (GTDB): domain Bacteria; phylum Nitrospinota; class Nitrospinia; order Nitrospinales; family JAJDAT01; genus JAJDAT01. The sequence continues at coordinate 64,353 of CAZMZH010000004.1, forward strand.
AATAATGCGATTTGATCTATTGGGTAACCAAGAAAACCCTTCTTTCTCTCCCCGCAAAAACATTTCCCTTACTATACTCGGCTTATTTTTATTGGCTCTTCTATTACGACTGCCGGGTATTACAAATTATTTAAATGGGGATGAAATTCCTAACTTTACCTGGTATTCATTCATCCCATGGGAACAACTTTTCTTCAAATATTCTGACCCGAATCAACATACTCTTTTTATTGCCTTGGCTCGTTTATCTATGGCAATTTTTGGTGAAAGTGAATTCACATTTCGCCTTCCTATTTTGATTGCAGGGGTACTTGCTGTTCCTTTAACGTTTAATATGGCGCTTTTATTACTAAACTCGTATTCAACAGCATTATTTTCTGCCTTACTATTCTGTTTTTCGTATCATCCAATTTTTTATTCTCAAAATGGGCGATCTTATTCTCTAAATATTTTTCTTGGCATGACTTTAATTTATGGAGTCATCCAGTTAGTCCAAAAACAAAACCTCAAACTATGGAATTGTCTTTACCCACTTATAGCCTTTGCCCTGATATTGGCCTTACCCAGTAATGCGTATTTAATTTTTTCTTCAGTAATATTATATTTAATTCTTTCCTTTCAAATGCAAAGAGACAAGGCATCTTTTTTTTCTCCTTGCTTCGAAAAGCGGTTTATTCCTTTTATATTAGGGTCGGCATCAACGCTTGTTTATTTGTTATTAATTTATTCTGATTTAAAACAAGGTGTTTTGTTGTCGTACCTCTATGCAGAAGGGGCGGGTAAGACCATTTCTTTTAGCCTTCAAAAAGTTTTGTGGTATTGCGAATACCTTGTAGAACCGTGGGGCATTTGGTTTTTAATATTTTTTTTCTATGGCTGGTTTCTGTTATTTCGTTGTAGGAGACACTGGACATTCACGATTATTTTTTTTACCCCCTTAATATTGGCCAGTATCAGCGGAATTATGGGCTATGAAAGAAATTATCTGTATTGGTCGCCTTTTGTTTTTATGATTTCCGCGGTGGGCTTAATAGACTTATATGAAAAAGCCTCAAAAACTTTTCAATTAAAAAGAAAATTAATATTTGTTCTATTGATGGCGGTCTGTTTTGCCATCCCAGCTTTAATTAAACTTAAAAATTATCATTATGAATTATCTTCCAAAGAAGAAGTTTCAATATCAGAAGCAAAAAATGTTCTGGAAATTTTAAATAGTAATATTCCCGCTAATAATTTAATTTTCCTGGAAAAGGGACAAAGTATTTTATCCCACTATATTGGACAAAAAGTTTTAGAGAATAATTTTTCCAATTTAAAAACAGGTCATGTCGAGGGATTGTCTTTTATTGGACTTAAAAACGGCTCTCTAAAAAATTTTACTGTAGGAAAAAACTTGATGGCTAAAAACTTTAATTTTAGCGATCACATTTTTGAATTAAAGCAAACTATTGGCAATGTCCAGATATCTCATTATAAAGGAAAGATAGAAAGAGTTTTTCCAAGGCCTTCTCAAACGGATTTTGAAAGTTTGTTGAGTTTCCCCTCTTTACCAGATTTTAAAATTGAATCGTCAGTTTCTAATAAACTCCTTGGAAAAGAGAGCCTTAAATTTCATAAAAATACGGACGATCTAATATTCGCAATTTCACCCACGAAATTGCCATTTCAATTTAGAAATCAACAGAAATTTGTTTTGTTAGTAAACTTTCAATCTTATAATCAATTCTCAGAACCCATCCTGCTTTCAAAGAAAAATTTAGGTTTTCCAATTACTGGAAAGGCAATGCATTCCAATGCTGTAAAAGGAGTTCCTTTTTTAACAAACCATTTTCCATATGGTTTTTATCTAAATCATTCAAACGCTATTTTTAATATTAAAGAAGGTACGTTACAACGAATTGAAGAACAACCTTTTGAGTTTTTCCACCGGAACTATAATATGATTTTTACAGATCGCCCCCAAACGGCATGGACCATAAATACTATTCTTTATCCCGTGTATTTAGGAGATTATGATTTTTACTTAGGATTCGATCTTAGGAGTAAAATTAGTACCTTTGATGAAATCCAAATATTTGTATTAAGTGAATAATAAATTGATCGATTTAATCGATTGTCTTCATATTGATTTTATAATCTTTTAATGGGTTTTAGCCTCCCTGTTGATATTTGTATTTATTTACGTTAGAGTCGAATACTGTTAATCAAAGCGTTAATAAAACAAAAGCCCCAATGAGCCAATAGGAGCAAAATGGGAAAGCCCAAACAAGTGGTTTTTGAGGCTTTTTTTTTGCATAATTTTTTTAAGAGGTCAAACATGGTAAAAAAAGATATGGTCGTGTCGTTAGCTTATTCCTTAAAAAACCCTGAAGGAGAAGAACTTGACAGCGCAAATGCAGGTAATCCTTTGCAATATCTTCATGGAAGAGGGCAAATCGTTCCAGGGTTAGAAAAAGCCATCGACGGCTTATTAATAGGTAGTACAAAAGATGTAGTGGTGCCTCCTGCCGAGGGTTACGGCGACTTCGTTCCTCAATTAAAAATTAAAACAGAGATGTCAATGTTTCCTAAAGACGTTGAAGTTAAAATTGGAATGGAATTTACCGCAGATTTGGGGGATGGAAAACATCAAAATTTTAAAGTTGAAAAAATTGAAGGCGACGAAGTTTTTATTGACGGTAATCATCCTTTAGCTGGTAAAACTCTTCATTTTTCGATAGAAGTTTTAGGAATGAGAGAAGCGACAGCAGAAGAATTACAACATGGTCATGCTCATGGCCCCGGCGGTCATCATCATTAGAAAATAGCGCTCTTAGTTTAAAAAAAGGTTTTTGAAATAGCTGATAACTTAGCTTTCTGAATATAATCCATTATTAATTTTCATAATGGATTATATTTCCTTTTGATCCCCGCAAAATTAATATTATTATCCACTCCAATAGTTATCTTTTTGATTAAAAACATTTATTAATCAAAAAAACGTTTTTTATTTTTGTTTTTCCAACCTAAAATTAATTCCCAAATTAATTTGTCAATTTTAAAAAAAGCATTTAGCAAGGATTTTTATTTCAATGTCAGATGACGATAAAAAACGTTTGGAGTTGTTACGTCAAGAATTACAAAAACACGAGCGTTTGTATTATGTAGAAGATAACCCTGAAATATCTGATCGCGATTATGATCGGATGAATAAGGAGTTAGAAGAACTAGAAAATAAATATCCAGAATGGGTGACCGACGATTCGCCCACAAAAAGAGTTGGCGGGAAAGCTTCCGAAAAATTTTCTCCCGTTGTTCATCAATATCCAATGCTCAGTTTGGACAATACCTATAACGTTGACGAGTTAAACAAATTTCACGAACGTATGAAAAAAAACTTAGGTTCGGAAAAAGAAATTGATTACGTTGTCGAACTTAAAATTGATGGTCTAGGAGTTACTTTGACTTATGAAAATGGAATATTGATTCAAGGAGCGACTCGGGGCGATGGAAAAGTAGGCGAAGACATTACAGCAAACTTAAAAACCATAAAGTCCATACCCTTGAGAATTAAAGAAAAACGAAAATTGGAAGTACGAGGCGAGGTTTATATGGAACGAGATGCATTTGACAAGTTAAATAAATCTCGCCAAGAAAATGACGAACCAATGTTTGCCAATCCTCGCAACGCAGCGGCGGGTTCGCTTAGGTTACTTGATTCCACCATAACGGCTAATCGACCTTTGAATATTTTTATTTATAATGTGGGAGAGCGAGAGAGGTTCGCATCTCATTTTGAATCGTTAGAAACCTTAAAATCATTTGGTTTTCGCACTAATCCTGAAACTATTTTATGCAAAAAATTTGAAGAAATTTTTGAAGTTATCGATAAATGGGAAACTCGAAAAAATAAAATCAGTTACGACGTAGACGGATTAGTAATTAAAGTCAATTCGTTTGCTTTCCAAGATAGATTAGGGGCTACCAATAAATACCCTAGATGGGCAGTTTCTTATAAATACGAACCGGAACATGCAGTTACCACAGTCAAAGATATCATTTGTCAGGTGGGAAGAACCGGTTCCATCACTCCCGTAGCGCTTTTAGAACCCGTTTTTCTTTCCGGTTCAACAGTTGGTAGAGCCACTTTGCATAACGAAGATGAAGTTAAAAGACTGGATATTCGAATTGGGGATGAAGTCGTCGTTAAAAAAGCGGGTGAAATTATTCCCAAAGTCATAAGTGTCATTGAAAAAAAAGATGGCCAACGCGGCAACAAATTTGAAATGCCTAAAACATGCCCCGAATGTTCCGATCCAATTATTCGCGAGGAAGGCGAGGCGGCATGGCGGTGTGTCAATTTTCTTTGTCCGGCCCAATTAAAAGAACGATTATTACATTTCGCTTCCCGCGACGCTATGGATATAGATCATCTTGGCCCCGCCATATTGGAACAATTAGTCGATAATAACTTGGTAAAAGAGCCTTCTGATTTTTACAATTTAACATTAGAAGATTTAATTCCCTTAGAACGATTAGCCGATAAGTCGGCTCAAAATTTAATAGATTCCATTAAAAAAAGTAAAGAAGCCGGATTAACCCGGTTGATTTATGGTTTAGGAATTCGGTTTGTCGGACAAAGGGTGGCTGCAGTTTTGGCGGATAACTTTGGAACCTTAGAAAACATATCAAAAACTTCTACGGAAGATTTGGAATCTATTGATGAAATCGGTCCCAAAATTGTCGAGAGTTTAAACGCTTACTTTTCTAATGAAGAAAATAAAAACGCTTTAATAAGATTATCCGAGAAAGGTTTAAACACCAAGGCTACTAAAAGCCAGGTTGGCGATAGTTTGAAGGGCAAACAATTTGTTTTAACAGGTACCCTAGAAACAATGACACGCGACGCCGCTAAAAAGAAAATTTTGGAGCTAGGGGGTAGGGTAACCTCAAGCGTATCGGCAAAAACCGATTATGTTGTTGCAGGAACCGACCCTGGATCTAAACTCGCAAAAGCAAAGAAACTAGAAGTCAAAGTTTTAACTGAAGATGAATTTAAAATACTGATCTGAATACCTAAATCTACTTATATAGCGTGACAACGTGCATAGTCAGACGTTGTGCCTTTTTCTTCAGGATAAATTGAATGACATTTATTTTTAAGCGGAGACCCATCAGGTTCATTCAAATAAATGGGACATCGGGGATGGAAATGGCAACCTTTGGGTGGGTAAAGCGGGGAGGGAACATCGCCCACTAGGGGTTCGAAACGCTTTTTCTCGGTTAAACTTGGAACTGCTTCTAATAGGGATTTTGTATACGGGTGTCTAGGTCTTTCAAAAATATCTTTTACCGATCCGTATTCAACGATCTTTCCTAAATACATAATTCCTACAGTATCGGCTATATAACGCACTACATTTAAATTATGGGTTATGAACAAATAAGTGAGTTGTTTCTTATTTTGCAAATCGCGTAAAAGATTTAACACCTGTGCCTGTACCGAAACATCCAAGGCGCTTGTCGGTTCGTCTAATAAAATAAATTCAGGTTCCAATATTAATGCTCGCGCAATCCCAATACGTTGCCTTTGACCTCCAGAAAACTCATGAGGATAACGTTCGACTACCGTTGCCGGAAGTCCAACTTCGGCCAACGCGTTCTCCACTTTTTTCAATTTATTTGCTGGAGACAAATTAGGATAATGAACGCGCAATCCTTCTCCCACTATCTCTTCAACAGTCATTCTAGGCGAAAGCGCTCCATAGGGGTCTTGGAAAACCGCTTGGAGATATTTTCGGATTTGCTTTAGCTTCGGCGTATCTAAATCTAAAATATTAATTTTGTCGTATAAAACCTCGCCTTTGGCTTGACTATTCAATCGAAGAATCGATTCACCTAATGTCGTTTTTCCGCAACCAGACTCCCCGACAAGCCCCAAAGTCGAACCTCGTTTGAGTTCCAAATTGATATCGTCGACGGCTTTAACGTATGCTGCAATTCGACGAAAAACTCCCCGTCGTACTGGAAACCATGTCTTTAGGTTTTTAGTTTTGATTAATGCTTCAGGTAGAATTTTCCTTTTGGGAGCAAGTTTTTTTTCAATTTCTTTTATCTCAATAGATTGAAGGTCTTCCAATAAATGACAGGCGGCTTGGTGTCCTTTAGCAATCGGATGTAATTGACTTTCGTTAGCCCTGCATCTATCGATGGCTTCAGAACATCTATCATAAAATAAACATCCTTCTCCGTACTCGGTAGCGGGCGGAACAATACCGTCAATCGTATTCAAATAAAAGTCAGAGTCGTCTGGTTTTGGAATTGAATCAAATAATTTACGTGTATAAGGATGAGCCCGTTCTTTAAGAATTTGCTCTCTAGAACCTTGTTCGACAATTTTACCCGCATACATCACGCAAATTTCGTCGGCCATTTGATTAACAATCCCCAAATCATGCGTAATTAAGAGAATTGCCATACCGGTTTGCTTTTGCAAATCTAACATAAGCCTCAATACTTGAGCTTGAATCGTAACGTCCAGGGCCGTAGTTGGTTCGTCGGCAATTAAAACTTTTGGTTCGCACGCTAAAGCCATAGCGATCATAACCCGTTGTTTCATACCGCCAGAAAGTTCGTGTGGAAAATTATCAATTCGATTTTCAGGGTCGGGAATTCCAACTTGATGTAGTAATTCCAGAGCGCGGACGCGGGCGGGTCCTTTCTCTAATTTACGATGTAATCGAAGAGGCTCCTCTAATTGATTACCAATTCGAAATAAAGGATTTAAGGAAGTCATTGGTTCTTGAAATATCATTCCTATATCGTTGCCGCGAATGTTTCTCATATCGTCTTCGGAAAACTTCATGAGATCTTGACGGTTAAACATAATTTTTCCGTCAGGATGAAAACCATTTTCGGCAATCAACCGCATAATTGAAAAAGCTGTTTGGCTTTTTCCACAACCCGATTCGCCCACAAGGGCTAATGTATTTCCTGGACGAAGTTCAAAAGAAACCCCATTAACGGCCTTGGCAACCTTGTCGGCGCCAACGCGAAAATGTGTTTTTAAATTATTGACGGTTAGGAGCATTTAATTTTTTTTCGGGTCGAAAGCGTTCCGAACTCCTTCGCCAACAAATGTAAGTAAAGACAATGTAATGGTGAGAGTGAGAAAAGTAGGAAGAATAATCCAATCCGCTTGTAAATTGTTTTTCCCTTGGGCTAATAGTTCTCCCATGCTTGGAGAAGGACTAGGAACACCCAGGTTCAGATAATCAAGGCTTACTAAAGCCAATATTCCAGCAGTTACCTCAAAAGGAAAAAAAGTAACAACGGGAGTTAGGGAATTAGGCAAAATATGGCGTCTCATAATTTCGAAATTCGAAACGCCCATTGCTTTTGCCGCTTTAACGTATTCTAAATTTCTAGACTTTAAAAACTCAGCTCTAATATAAGCCGCGATTCCCATCCAGGCGGTTAGATTTAAAATAAAAAATAATAGAAGTAGAGAAGGGGTCAACAAGGAACTCAGAATTATTAACAAATAAAGACGTGGCATCGAACCCCAGATTTCAATAAATCTTTGGCCAATTAAATCTATCCAACCTCCAAAATAACCCTGCACTCCACCTAACATACATCCCACAATGGTACCCGTGATTGCTAAACTCAAACCAAATATTAAAGATATCCGAAACCCATAAATTAAACGCGCTAGAACATCCCTACCACGATCGTCGGTTCCTAAATAGTGACCATCTTCCCAAGAAGATAAAATTGTTTTGTCTTCTTGATAGCTTTTTGTTTTATACGGGGCCGCCAGGGCAACAACACCCGTTTTGCTTTCACTAGGTATATAAATATAATCGTATCGAATTGGTGGCCAAACCATCCAATAATCGCGAGATTTTGAACTCATTGGTTTTTCGGTTAGCTCTAGTTTGGAAATAGATGTATTTTCGGTCGACCCGTTTTCATCTTCAAAGTCGTCCATACCCAAAGACAAAGAATTATCATCTATCAGAGCCAAATCGTCTTCAAAGTCATCAACGCCTATTGATAAAGAGTCCTCTTCAAAATCATCCATTTCTATAGTTGTTGAGGTTTCTTGAGAAGTTAGAGCTGAAATTTTATTAGATTCTTGGTCTCCAGATAATAACCTGGCAAAGGCTTCAGATTTATAATCCGGTTCGCTTGGCAGCGAACCGCCAAAATCTCGTTCGCTATATCTTTTAAAAATTGGAAAGTAAAGCGAACCATCCACAGATAAAATGATCGGTCGTACGTTGCAAAGAAGTTCCGTCGGTAACGTAAAAATAAAAACGATAAATAAGATTAAAAAACTGCGGTAGGCTCTTTTATCCTTTTTAAATTTCTCGATCTTTGATCGAATATCTTTACTCAGTCGCATAAAATTTATCCTTGAGATTCTTCAAAAGATATTCTTCGATCCACTATTACATACGAGATATCCGTAAGCAGTTGCCCGATTAACGCTATTAAAGTAAAAACAAATAAAGAACCTAAGACGATTGGGTAGTCTCTTTGAATAACGGCTTGGTATGACAATAGTCCAAGACCGTCAAGGGTAAAGATTTGTTCTAGCAATAGGGAACCTGTAAAAAACATCGACAGAAACCCAATTGGAAATCCCGTAATAAGAGGTATGAGTGAGTTTTTTAAAACATGTTTGAATAAAACCGTATTTTGAGATAACCCTTTTGCTCTCGCGGTTGTTACATATTGCTTTTTCATTTCTTCTAAAATAGAGTTTTTAGTTAGCATAGTGAGGGTGGCAAAACTACCTAGCATATAACAAAATAATGGGGCGGCTAGATGGTGCAGATAATCCAACAACTTTTCCCAATTTGACCAACTTTCATAACCAGCCGTACCAGCAGAAGTCAATCCAGAGAGAGGTATAAGATGCGCAAGCGCATTATCGCCCGGCCCTAAAAATACGATCAGGAAAATTGCAACGACAAAACCTGGAGCGCTATATCCAATCAATACTATTACACTTGTTACCGTATCAAAGCGTTCGCCATTTTTTACAGCTTTTGCGATACCCAAAACAACGCATACCAAATACGAAATAAAGAAGCTAGTAACGCCTAGAGATAATGAGACAGGTAGTTTTTCCTTAACTAATTCTAAAACGGTTTTATTACGATAAAATGAATTGCCAAATTTAAAAACAAGAAAGCCATCCCAATTATCGTAGTTTAATACTCTTTCTGAAAAGGGCGCTTCCGGGTTTTTCGGGGAATACCATAAAAATGTTCGTAAATAACGTTCCAATACAGGTCTATCTAAGTGATAAACCTTCTTAAGCTTTTCTAGTTGTTCGGGGTCAATCTCTTGAGCAGATTTATTTCCTCTAATGGAACCAGCGCCGCCTGCCTCAGATGCCGCTCCGGCATGGCCTTTTAGCATTACTTTGATTTGATCTATTGGACCTCCTGGAACAAACTGTGTAATGATGAAGGTAATGGTGACAATTCCAATCAAGGTAGGGAACATCAACAATAATCGACGAATTATATAACTGACCATTTAAAATGCCGTTGGAAACTTCGAAGGTATTTGGTTAAAAAACTAAAGCAAAGATTTTCCGGTCTTTCTGGCTTCTTTCAGAGCGCTAGCTTTTTTAGGGTCTTCCCACCACCATTCTATAATATTGTTGAGGGTAGGGGCTTGAGAAGGATTCTTTTTAGGTCTAGAAAAACGGTTCCAATAAACCATCCTATCGTATGAAATATACCAATGCGGTACCGTAATAAATTGATGAGTAAGAATTCGATCCAAAGCTTGAACCGAGTCAATTAACTTTTTCCGTGTGTCCGCCGCGATTATGAGCTCTATTAATTCGTCCACCGCAGGATTTGAAATTCCAGATATATTCCTTGAACCAGGTGTTTTTGCAGCTTCGCTTCCCCATAAATCGCGTTGTTCATTTCCAGGGGAACGGCTTTGTCCATAACTAGTCACAATCATATCAAATTTGAAACTTCGAACTCTTTCTTCATATTCTGCCGGTTGAACGAGCTTTATATTAAGGTTGACGCCAATTTTTTTAAGGTTGTTTTTATAAGGTTCGGAGATCCGTTGCCATAATGGATTATTTATAAGAAGTTCAACTACAAATTTTTTGCCATTTTTTTCACGAATTCCGTCTTTGCCAATTTTCCATCCTGTAGAATCTAGTAGTTTATTTGCCGTTACTATATTTTTATTAAGCGGATTACCTTGACCCGGAGCCCCAACAGGTTTGGTGAGCGCTGTTTTAGGAATAGCGGAACCATGTTTTTTTCTTAAAGCTAATAAGATTTTTTTAACTTCTCCTTGAGGAATTCCTTGCGCTTTCATTTCATCATTGTTATCGAAATAGCAATCGTTGCGCGTATATTGTCCGTAGAATAAATTTTTATTACTCCAATCAAAATCAAATACCATGGCAATTGCAGCGCGGATTTTGCGCGACTTAAAAAAGTCGCTTCTCAGATTCAGTCCGTATCCTTGCATTCCGGCAACTCGCTCATGTGGAATCTCATCTCGGATATAATATCCTTTTTTAACAAAGTCTCCTTTATAGTCTAAGGCCCAATCTCTTGAACTCGTAATTTGATTAGCGTCGACTTCTCCTCCTTTAAATGCTTCGCGAATGGCGATTGGATCTAAATAGATCTTCCAGGTAAGATAGTCAAAGTTATACCGACCCCGATTGATAGGAAGATTCTTTCCCCACCAATTAGGATTGCGTTTAAGCGTAATATATTTACCAAAATCATATTTTTCGACAATGTAAGGACCGCTACCAACGGCCATTTCGTCAAAATCAGAACCGAACTTTTTACCCGGTTCGCCATATATATGTTTAGGCAATATAGGCATTTGTCCCGTGATAAGCGGTAACTCTTGATTAAAGATGGCAAAAGTGTACTTCACCTTATGAGTATTTATTTTCTCTACATTAGATATGTCTTTAAAGTATTGCTTATAAAATGGGTCGTATTCGGGATCGTTAATCAATTTAAATGAAAAAACAAAGTCATCAGCCGTTACAGGGTGATCATCTGAAAACTTAGCTTCTTTACGAATGTGATAAATCATGGTCATTCGGTCTTTTGCCATTTCAATCTTTTCAACTAAACTGCCGTATTGAGAAAATGGCTCGTCGTCGTCGCTTGAGCTGTCCATGGGAGTTTCAAAAACAAGAGTTCTAATTCCAGGAGCGACAAGTCCTTTTAAAGACATAGGATTTAATTTGGTAAAAGCCCCATAGGTGCTTAAAGTCAGCCGTCCCCCTTTAGGAGCGTTTGGATTGGAAAAGTCATACGGTTGGTCGGCTGTATACTTCAAACCGGTAGGCCCATAAATTGATAAACCATGCGTAGCTCCCGCAAAAGCCGATTGAGCCGTAAAAATTAGAAAAAAAACTACCAATCTAAAACAAGTTTTCATGAAATCCAATCTCCAAACAGGAAATAAAATAGTCAGTTCAATTATGCTTGATATATTTTAACAGGATGAGGGCAAAGTTTTAAACTTTCTCTAACCATAATGATAGTGTTTTAATATTAAAATATTATTAAGATCAAATTAAAATACCTTAAGAAATCAATCTAATAATCGTAATATATCGAATGGCAGAACCTCTGGATAAAATATCTTTCCCAACTGTTTTCTCTTACGTTTTTATTAGCGCTCCCATTTTACTTTACTATTTTTGCGTCTATTGGTTTGGCGTAAATATTCCGTTTTGGGATGATTACGATACCTTAAAACAAAATATTAATTTTTTTTCTACCGACAATATTAGTAAACAAACTTCCATATTATTTGGACAGCATAACGAACATCGAATCGCTTTTAACAGAATGGTTTTTGTTTTATTTCAACTTTTGTTCCAAAAAATAGACTTTAAACTTCTACCTCTCATTGGAAATTCAGCGTTAATATTCCTTTTTTTATTTTATTTTAAAAACCTTTCCAATTTTAAATATAAGCTATTCCTATTAATCCCTATCGCTTGGGCATTATTCCAATTGCAAAATTGGAGGAATATGACTTGGACAATAGCGTCTCTTTCCAATTTACATGTTTTGAGTTTTGCCGCGATTAGTTTCTATTTTCTTAGTAAAGACCAAATTAATTATTATTGTTTGGGGTTTTTATTTACGTTTTTGGCCGTTTTTTCACAAGGAAGCGGTATGGGGATTTTACCCGTTTTTTGGTGTTATTTACTGGCCATAAAAAAATATAAAGAAAGTTTTATATGGCTGATTGGAGTTTTTATTCTGGTCACTTTCTATTTCATGGGTTATGAAAAACCAGGAACCCATCCAAGTATATTGGAATCCTTAAAAAACCAAACTCAACTATGGGGATATTTCTTTATGTTTTTGGGTGGAATTATATTTTTTAGCAAAAAATTAGCATTTTTTTGCGGTTTAACTTTTTTTATTTTATTTGTATATCTAACCATTAAAAAATATTATTTAAAGAAACCATCTCTTTTTTTATTTATAGCTTTTCTCATACTCACAGGTTTCATAGCAGCCTTGACTCGTTCTGGGTTTGGCATTGAACAGGCCTTAGCGCCACGATATAAAATTATTTCTATATTACTATCAGTTTCATTATATATTTTTGTTGCAGAATGGGTTTTTTCCTCTAAAAAATGGAATCAGACCTTTTTAACCTTCTCTTTTATTATTTCAATAACTTTTTATTTTTTTTCTTTTGAAATTGGATTATTCAACCTTAAAACACATCAAATTCAGATGATTAAGGGAATAAAGAATTGGAAGGAAACCAAAAAAGGATTGGCCTTTCCTCAACAAAAAATAGCCAATAAAACTTTATTGTTAGCCCTAAAAAAGGGTATTTATAAACTACCTAGGCTTGTCGATTAGATTTTTATATCAATTTATTATTATCTTCTAGGAATATAGTATTAAAAATCAACTTGGCTCCAGAAACTCCTTTTATTATAATGATTTTCATGATTTTAATTTAACCTAATAGGGAGATTGAAGGTCCATGCCAAGAATGGGCATAAAAGCTAAAAACCAAAAAGCTCTTGAATTGATTGAAAAAACCATAGAGGATACAGAAATCATCCAAAGACAGAAATCTTTAATGATTGGAAGGTGGGATTTTGTCGTATTTGGCTGTGGAAAAAAGAATGAAGTTGTAATTCGAAAAGGTTACGCCGAACAATCGACAATTAAACGAACTCCAGTTTATATTGCCTCATTGGGAGATCCAGCTCTTAATGAAGGATATGGAATTCCTATAGAAGAATTAATAGAAGACGATTTACCCGAAGAGTATCTAGGTTTAGAAGTTTATCAAATCAATCCTTTGCGTCCTTTGGTTATTGAAGAAAAAAGAAAAGAAGAAGGAGGAATAAAATCGTTCGATATGATTGCTAGAGAGTACGAATCAGATAATATTGCCGTTATTCAAACTCCGAAAGAAGGAAACTGGCCGATTGCAGTTTTAAAATATTTAAACCTGTGCGATCGAGACTTTCCCGACATGGCTCTTAAAGCATTTTATTCAAAAAGTAATTTTATGAGAGATATTTCGGGGTCCTCATCCAATTTGATAAATTGAATTCAAAATCGAAATTATTAGAATGATAAACAAAGGTTTAATAATATTTTTTTAAACCTGTAAGTTTAATTTTTCAAAAGTAAATAATAAAAGAAAAGGGAGAAATCATGAAGGCTTCTGATTTAATGGTTCAATGTTTAGAAGAAGAGGGGATTGAATATATTTTTGGGATACCTGGAGAAGAGAATGCTGATTTCATGATTTCTTTAAAAAAATCTGAGAAAATAAAATTTATATTATGCAGACATGAACAAGCTGCCGCATTTATGGCCGATGTATATGGCCGTTTAACTGGAAATCCTGCCGCTTGTTTAGGAACTTTAGGACCGGGAGCGACTAATTTGGTGACAGGAGTAGCAGACGCCAATATGGATCGGGCGCCTTTAATCGCTTTAACGGGACAAGCAGACACAAAACGCTGCCATAAAGAGTCTCATCAGGTTATGGATGTTGTTCATATGTTTCAACCAATTACAAAGTGGAGCGCTTCCATTGCTCACCCAAATAATATTCCCGAAATCATGCGAAAAGGAGTAAAAATTGCCCGGACGGAAAAACCAGGAGCCGTGCATATTGAGCTTCCAGAGGATATTGCCGAATTAGAGACTGACAAAAAACCAATTAAAGTTCAGAGAACGCGCCGACCTTATCCAGATCCTAAAGCCATAAAATCTGCTATAGAGTTGATAGAATCTGCCAAACGACCCATTGTTCTTGCTGGTAACGGTTGTGTTCGTAAACGCGTTTCTAAGCAATTACAAAATTTTGTCGAAAATACCGGTATAGGGGTAATAAACACCTTTATGGCAAAAGGCGCTATTCCTAGAACCGATCAACATTGTTTGTTTACTATGGGATTGCAATCGCGCGACCATATCTCTATCGAAATGGAAGAAGCCGACGTTGTCATTGCCATTGGGTTTGATATGGTCGAGTATCACCCTAGTTTGTGGAATAAAGGCAATAAGAAGAAAATAATAGATATCGACTTTTTACCGTACGAAGTTGATGAAAATTATTTTGTAGAAGTAGATATCCACGCTGATATAGCGGCTTCACTCTGGGAGTTGAACGAACATTTTAAAGATAAACCTAAAATTGTCGATCCAAAGAGCTACGCAGAAATACGTAAGGCGATGGAACATGATTTTGCCGAACACAAGGACGACGACGCGGCTCCATTAATTAAACCGCAAAAAGTATTGTGGGACACGCGTGAAGTTATGAGGCCAGGCGACATTTTACTTTCTGACGTTGGAGCCCATAAAATGTGGATTGCTCGCTATTATCAATGCGATGAACCCAACACATGTTTGATCTCTAACGGTTTTTGTACAATGGGCTTTGCATTACCAGGAGCAATAGCGGCGAAATTAATTTACCCTGAAAAAAATGTTTTGGCTATTTGCGGGGATGCTGGCGGAATGATGAATATCCAAGATCTTGAAACTGCCGTAAGATATGGAATAAACATTGTTGTGGTTATTTGGGAAGACCGTGAATATGGTTTAATCAAATGGAAACAGCAAAATTCATTTAATGAACATTCAAAACTGGATTTTACAAACCCAGATATGGTCAAACTGGCGGAATCTTTTGGATGTTGGGGAAAGAAGGTTGAAAAATCTGCGGATTACAAACCCGCTTTAGAAGAAGCGTTTGCTTGCGGAAAACCTGCAATTATCACATTAGACATCGATTACGAAGAAAACATGAAGCTTACAAAGCGTTTAGGTCAAATCATGACAACTATCTAACAACGATAAAAAATTTATTTATAGAAAATTTGGATATAGAACCTCCAAAAAAACTTTTTAAGAAATCTCAATTGCTTATTTTCCTGATGGGCCATGGAATCTTAAAAAGTCGAGGTAGTCTTAGTTAAATAAAATTTATTTTTATTCAGGAGGTTGAGGAGTTATGGACTTTAATTTTGAGGATTTTGAACGAGAATTTAACGACAAATACAATAAAAGAAAAGAACCACCCAAGGAATTAGTAAAAAAATGGGAAGAAAATAGCAAAAAGTTCCGCGATTCTTTATTAGATGAAGAATTTATTAAGGACGTTAAAGATTCTGATATTTCTGAACTAGAATTCAAAATTATGCATACGGCTCTTCTCTCTTTAATTCCAGATATGCAGACCCAAATTGATCTCTTAAGAGAAAGAATTGAAAAATTAGAAGGTACAGAGAGCGAAGAAAAACCGGAAGAAAAAGAATAAATTTTCCTTTAAAGTTAAATTTATATTTTTTTTGCGCCCAATTGCCTTATCGCCTCGTATAAAACTATTCCCACCGCGTTGGCTAAATTTAAAGACCTAACTCTATCGTCAAAAATTGGAATTTTATAACAATTTTCCCAATTTTCTTTCAGAAGCTCTTCTGGCAGGCCTTTTGTTTCCTTTCCAAAAATAAAATAAGTTCCCGGTTGAAAATTAAACTCATAATAAGGCGTTATTGCTTTTGTACTTAAAAACGCTTTGGGTGCCCCAGCTGGAATAGTGTCTAAAAACTGTTCTAAACTCTTATGAGTAGAAACTTCCAAATGTTGCCAATAATCCAAACCCGCTCTTTTTAATCGAGCGTTTGTAATTTCAAAACCAAGAGGTTCAATTAAATGTAAGTTAGACTCCGTCCCTAAGCAAGTTCGACCTATAGATCCTGTGTTAAAAGGAATTTCTGGCTCCACTAGGGCTACATTCAAATCAAAGGGCATAAATTTCTCTTCGCCTTTCTTTTAACTTTTCCTAAGCTTTATTATCTATATTTCTTTAATGCTTTTTAAAATTTTACAATTCAAACTATTGGATTATATAATGAAAACCTTTTGCTAACCTAACTAACTATTTAAAAAATGTCGCCTATATTTTACCGAGCTTTTTTCTTTATTTTTATTATTTCTGGATTTTGTGGATTGTTATACCAGATTGTTTGGATGAGATTGGCGCTTTCTTTTTTTGGCGTAATTACCCCAATCGCGTCAGTTGTGGTGTCGGCATTTATGTTTGGTCTTGCGCTAGGAAATTGGTTAGGAGGTAAATGGATTTATAAAATATCTCGTTTCATGGGGCGTTCCGCAATTTTTATTTACATATTGGCGGAATTGATAATAGGAGTTGGAGCCTTCGTCGTTCCAAGTCTTTTCGAATTTGGATATTCTATTTTACTTTCAGTTAACGAAATGGATTCCTCCAAATATCTTTTTTTCTCTTCAGTTCTCATCATTATTTCTTTATTTCCTTGGTGTTTTTGTATGGGAATAACAATTCCTGTTGCAATGTTTTTTATAAAACAAATCAATAAGAAGGAAAAAACTAGTTTTAGTTTTTTATATCTCGCAAATGTAATTGGAGCCATGCTTGGAGCGGTAATTTCGAGTTTTGTTCTTTTTGAATTAATCGGCTTTAAAAACACTCTTTTAGTGGCAGGAATTCTAAACTTTTTAATTGCATTTATTTGTTTTATTTATTTTAAAGATTTTCCAAATTATCAAGCTTCCTCTTATCAAATAGAAAAAAAGGAAACAGAAAAAGAAATACTAGGTCAAACAATTGAACCATGGTTTTTAGGATTTATCTTATTTTTTACGGGTTTTGCCGCTATGGCATTTGAGATCATTTGGACACGGGCTTTTATTCCAATTCTTGGTAATTTTGTTTACGCATTTGCTGGACTTTTAACTGTTTATTTGTTTGCCACCTGGCTAGGATCTCTCGTTTATCGAAAGATTGGACATTTTTCTTGGAAACCCACTCTTTCTGATTTAATCGCACTTTCGACCGCATTTGCGTTTTTACCCATTTTTGCAGGGGACCCTCTAATTTTAAATCCCTTAACCGCTGGAGACGATGATCACAACTTAAAAATTTTTTTCACTCTGTCCAGCATATTTCCATTTTGTTTGACTCTTGGATATTTAACTCCAATGCTTATTGATCAATATTCGTTGGGTCAATCTAAAGCGGCAGGTTTAATGTACTCTCTAAATATAATAGGTTCCATTTTAGGTCCTCTTGTTGCCGCTTATATTTTATTGCCTTTATTTGGTTCACGGAAATCTATTATTTTTTTAATAATAGTGTTCTTTATTTTATTTTTAATCGGCGTTATTCGAAATTCAGAAGCAATAAATATAAAAAAAACGTCCATTATTACAATTCTTTTTTTAATAGGAATAAACTTTTCATTTTTTAAAAATAAAAGTTATGAAGAAGGAACAACGCACCAAAAAATTAATATAAGAAGGGATCATACCGCGACCGTTATTTCTTACATTATTGGTCCTTCTAATAAAGGTCTTTTGGTGAATGGCCAGGAGATGACTATGGGAGTGAATCAGGCACAAAAAATAATGGCCCATTTTCCATTAGCGACTTTACAACATAAACCGGAATCTGCCGTTGTAATTGCTTTTGGAATGGGAACTACCTATAGGTCGTTACTTTCATGGGATATAGAAGCCACGGCTGTGGAATTAGTACCAAGCGTTGTTGACGCCTTTAGCGATTATTATTCCGATTCAGAAGAATATTTAAATAATCCCAAAGGTAGGATCATTGTTGACGACGGGCGACGGTTTTTAACTCGAACTAAAGAAAAATTTGACGTCATTACTATCGATCCACCTCCTCCAATTTATGCGGCTGGAACAGGGCTTCTTTATTCTGAAGATTTTTATCAAGTTGCAAAAGAACGTTTAAAGCCAAATGGGATATTTTTTCATTGGTTTCCAGGCTCGTTAGAAGACTTTCAACCCGTCATTAGATCTTTTAATAAATCATTTTCTTTTGTAGAAATTTTTCAATTTTTTCCTGGTTATGGTTTCCATATGATTGGATCCAATGATCCTATTAAGATTCCTACTCCCGAAGAATTTTCTTCTCGCCTTACAAAAAAGTCAAAAATGGATCTCATGGAAATTATTCGCAAAGATTATTATCAAGTGCCCACAACAAAAGAAATAATTTTGTTAGATTACCATTTGGAACTTATAAAATTAATTTTGAGTAAAAGACTAAAATTAGAAGACATTATAGATCCTAAAAACCAAGCTAGAATAACAGACGATCATCCTTACAATGAATATTTCCTGCTTCGGAAAAATTTCAAAAACGTAGGGAACTTTTAATCGACGGAGCCTCTTTGAATAAAGTATTCTTTTTGGGTTATTCCATATTTTTGGTAATACAATTTTAAACTTCTTTGAATTCTACGTATGGCGACAGGTCGGTTTTGTTTTCGCGATATCTCCTCAGCTTTAAGTAAATGCTTGATCGCCTTTCCGCCTTCCTTTAATCGATCATAAGAAACCGCTAAATTATAATGAGCTTTCGAATAGTCTTCATACAGATGAATCGCTTCAAGATAAGCTTCAATTTCTTGATGGGTTCTTCCTAAAGCCATATATTCTAAACCTAAATTAAAGTAGGACTCAGCATCCAGAGGATCTTGTTCTATGGTTTCAATTTTTTGCGATACATTTTCTTGAATAAGCTCTTTAAAACGCTGAAATCCGATTTCATTTTCCGCAAATGCATGATTACTTGAAACGATTAGGAATAAAACAATTAAAAATTTCATTTTAAGAATCTTAAAAAAGAAATCAAGAGTCTAAGCCTAAACTAAAAATACTAACTTCTTATCAAAGATAAAAAACCTGTTTAAACCATACTAGTTAAAGCTTTATATTATTGGGAAGGTTTTGAAAGGTTTATTGATTTTCACTCAAAATCTTTGGGGTCCATTTCATATCTTTTAAACAAAATACGTAAACTTTTTTTAGAGCTAGCGTTCCATTGAACATGATTATTTTTGTCCGCTAATTTCTCTGCCTGCATCGTATAAATGATCGCATTTTCTCCATCTTCCAAAGAATCGTAGGCTAATCCTAAATGGAAGTGAGCGTCTATATCTTCAGGATCCAGTTCAATAACTTTTTTAAACGTATTTACAGCTCCGTTATAGTCTTGTATTTGATCGTATACTAAACCTAAATCCATTAAGACCTCAGGTTCTTCTGGAGAGATTTTAATAGTTTGTAAATAATAATCAATGGCTTCTTGATATTGACCCAAACGATCAAAGATAATACCCAACTTATGAAAACTGTCTGCCGTTGCTGGATTTATTTCTGCCGCTTCTTGGTATTCTAAAACTGATTCCTGATAACGCCCCGCATTCATATAGGCAAGACCTAAGTCTCTTCGAAGCGATTCATCCTTTGGATTAGCTTTTACTTGATCGACGAGTTCGTTTATTTTTTTATTTAAAGCTTCTTTAGCGTCCACTGACAAATCAAATTTTTAAAATTATTTAACAGATTAATTCGATAGGAAGAGCAAATTTACATCTGTAACAAAAAATCATCGTCGGTTTCTTCGTCTAAATAATCGGGTAGTTTAGTTTCTTTATTGACTAAACAATCTCTAATCTGATTTTCCATTAACCCAGAAGCTTCAATCAAATTTGCCCCTTTAAAATTAGTTTGAAACAGGGTTGTATCTTCGTTAAATTGCGCTCCCTGTAGGTTCGAGTTTTCCATATCCGCATGTTGTAAATTAGCTTCAAAAAAATTGGTTTGCTGTAAATCTGCATTATCCAATTTAACATTTGATAAATTAACGTCTTGGAATTTCGCTTTCTTTAAATTTGCTCCCGAAAAAACAGCGCCACTTAAATTAGAAAATTGAAATTTTACTTCTTCCAAATTTGAATTCGATAAATTTGCTTTTTGTAATTTTGTGCCCCTCAAATCGGCTTTTATAAAATCCGGTTTCACATCGGGATTTTCTTCACGCCATTGGTTCCAACTATCTGAACCTTTTTTTAATAAAGCTAAATGCTCTTCGTTTGCCATTTGAATCCTCAGAAATATAAATTTTGAAGCCAATATAATAACATGCAGACTAAATTTTAACCGATTAATGTCTAATCTTTATTAATCTCTAGCTGGTAAATTAGAAATAGTGGGATTCCATCCAGCGTCGCTTGATATATTGGTTTCCCTCGAAGGTAAAGGTTCCAAACCCAATCTTCAAACATCCCTTGTCTGGGAAAAAGAATTATATATTCCGCCTTATCTGGTTTGAAATCAAAACTCTTTTTTAAAAGTCCTCTATTTTGAAGAAATTTAAAATAGAATTCATTATTCGGGTATGGGTCTATTTTTGCATTATCTGGAAGTAAATTCAGATCTCGACGCACATCTTTCGATAGTGTATCTAACCAATAAGTAGTTTCGAAACCAGCTTTTCGAGCGCCAGAAACTCCACCGACTATACCGTTATACCATTCCAAATAATACGGATGTATTACCGCCAAGTTAATAAAGCAAGGCAATAAAATAACTACTCCCAATCCTAAATTTAAACCCAACTCCGAAAGACGAATTTTAGTTTTTGATATTAATATAGGATAAATTTTACTTATAAATTTTTCAAATCCAATTCCGGCAAAACAAGCAATAAAAGGAAAAACTGGTAAAAACAATCTGACGCCATCGTGGTTAGGTGTAAAGGGGAGGGCCATAACGATGTAATACCAAATTAATTGCCATAAAAATATAGAAGTTAATTTGGGACGCAATAAATTCTTGGCTTCTAAACCTATACCCAGAAAGGACAGAACCAATACTCCTATAGGTACAGTAATAGCAGTTAAAACCAACGCTTGATGCCAAGGTAGATCAAAAGAATATGTTTGATCAAAATAGAAACCCGGAAGGGGAGCAAAGTCACTACGAGTGACAAACAACTTCAAAAAATTCTCATAAAATACCTTTATCGGGTTTTGCCACCAAGTAGGATTTAATATCCATAATGCAAATGGACTAATCAGGATAGTAGGTTTTAATAGTTTAAGAATCCTAAGATCTTTTGTAAAAAGAGAGTACAAGATCAAACCAAATGGAATTAATAATCCTGTAAATTTTACTAACCAAGCGAAACCTAATAAAAATGCAAAACCATACTTCCATTTTGGATTTTTCAACCCTTTGTAAAACGCGAGAATACAAAACCACCAAAATGCCATCATTGGCATATCTGTAGCGGCAATATGAGCATGACCAAACACTCGAGGCATTAGGAGTAAAGACAATGCGCTAAATAGCCCAGTGGAAAAATTAAATTCTTTGGTTATGGTTAAAAATAAAGTTAAAACAACAGTAGAGAATAATAGAGCAGAAGAGAAACGGTAAGCAGATAAGTCGTCAAACAAACTATGAAAAAAAAACCAAGTGAGAGTAGGAAGATACCTAGAAAGCGGCGGATGATCGTTGGTTCCAAGGACGCTTTGCGATTCTTTAGTAGAGGGAGGCCAATAGGTTTGAAGAAGTTGCTTGTCAACTAAAGCTTTCCAATCCCCATGCTTCAATCTATCGCTAACTTTATCTAGCCACTCAACTACTAGCTCGCTTCCTAAAAAATGCGCATTAGGCTCGTCCCAAACGATACCTACATCAGAAATCCCAACCGTAACCAACGACAAAGTTGATAGAAATAAAATTATTGCGGTTATAGAAGTTTTGTTTATTTTGGGATACACAAGCAATAACAGAAAGGATTTGCGGTCTAAAGTTTAAAAGTATTTACCCACTTCAAAATCAATGTATCTATCCATAAATAATCTTCTACCGTCTCGCATAACCACGCAACAAGTACATAAAAAAGGTTTGGATGCCGTAGTTGATATTCCTATAATTCCCCCCTGATTGGTTACTGGAAAAATATGATTATTCCAAGTAGGACCAAACATAAATTCAGCGCGCGCAATATGGGGTAGATATTTAGAATCATCTCCTGAGATGTATATAAAAATATTATAATGCTTACTGTCTTCTTTAGGCTTTTCGTAAGTATGAACTAAAAACAGGCCTTTAAAGGCTTTATAATAATCTTCGTAATGCTCTGTTCTTAGATCGCTAATCCAATCGGGTCTTTTTTTGCCACCCTGGCGAATTTTTTTAAAAGATTTAAAACGTTCAAATGAATATTTAGGGACTAAAGTTTTATTTTTTAACGCAAAATAAGAAAGAAGTATTACTGCAACAAATACAAAAGCCCAAATAACCGCCAAAATTTGAGGTAAATACTGATCAAAATATGAAACTATGATATCGATTTCGAACACTCCTAGAAAGTTAACCTATTATTTTCTTATTTAATTAATCAGATAGTCCTAAAAATTTTTGGGCAAAAACAAGCTTATTTGCGGAAAAAAAGTTACAAGTAATAAAACGCAAAAGTGAATAAAAATAAAAGGCCAAATGGATGCGTATAGCGTTGTTACAGGTTCCTCAAACCGGGAGCTTGAAATAAAAAGATTCATACCAACGGGAGGAGTTGAATAACCTATCTCCAAATTCAATAAAAAAATAATCCCTAAATGAATCATATTGATATCAAAACTTTTTGCTATTGGAATAATTAGTGGAACGACAACTACAATTGCCGAAAAAATATCCATCATGCATCCAACAATTAATAAGAAAATGTTCAAGACCAGCAAAAAAGTCCATTTATCATGGATATAAGTTTGCATGTAACCCAAAATTTGCATAGGAATTTGCTCGTCTACTAAATAACTTGTAAAACCCAATGCGGTACCCAAAATGATTAATATTGAACCGGTCAAAATCATACTTTCGCAAATCAACTTTGGAAGGTCTTTAACCAATTCTATTTCTTTATTAATAAGTATTTGGATAAATAAGGTATAAGACGCGGTTAATGTAGCCGCTTCGGTTACTGTGACGAGCCCAGAATATATGCCGCCCATGATAATAAATGGTAAAGGAATTTCCCACTTAGATTCCTTTATAGCCTCGACCGCTTTCTTATAGTCAAATTTCTTTAGAGGTTTTCTATCTCCCTTAAAATAGGAATACAGATAAACTGCCATAATGGCTAGAAAACCCGGAATAATTCCTGCAAGAAATAATCTATCTACGCTGACTTGCGCTATTAATCCATACAATATTAACGGCAAAGAAGGAGGGAATAATAAACCCAAACTTCCAGAAGTCGTAATTAATCCCAGTGAAAAAGATTTTGATTTTGTTTCCTTTATTAACAAAGGAAATAAAAGACCGCCAAGAGCAATGATGGTGACGCCTGAAGCGCCGGTAAATGAGGAAAATAATGCACAAACCAGCAAAACTGCTAATGGAACGCCGCCTCGAAGACCGCCAAACATTACTTGCGATAACCGATTGAGCCGTTGCGGGGTATTACCTTCGGCTAGTACAAAACCGGCAAAGGTAAATAGCGGGATTGCCAGTAAAGTAGGATTACTGGCAATTCGATAAAGTTCAATAAAAATTGCCGATCCATCTATTTCTGCATTATGAAACGAAACCAATCCCGCAAGACCGATAACGGCAAATAAAGGGGTTCCTATTAGAGCTAGCCCAATGACTATTGTGGCTAATATCATAGAGGTTAAATAAATCCTTTATTTCTTTGGCGTTTGAGTAGAAAACTGAAAATTATTAAATAAACACTCTATCGCTTTAGAAAAAAAACGTATTGCAATCATTCCAAAGGCGATTGGCAATATTAATTGAAATATCCAAATTGGAGTATCTCCATAAAGAATAGAACCTCCTTCTTTTTCAAATTGCACAAATACCCAGGCAAAATAAGAAAGATACATTGAGATAATTGCCGAAGCTATTAAATGAATAAAAGCAATTCTTTTATTCCATCTTGTAGGTAAAAAATACTTTAAAAAATCGATAGATAGATGCTTATCGCCTCGAGTCGCTAACGAAGCGCCTAAAAAAGCCACCCAAAGAACTAATTGCCTTAATAAAATGTCTGCCCAAGGTAACCCTTGTTCAAGAGTATTACGAAGAATCACTTGAGTAAGGGAAAGGAGTATCATTACTGAAAGCGTACAAACAATCAAAAAGCTTTCAATTTTTGCTATCCAACTGTCAATTGAATTGAATATTTTCATAAAAAACTAAGAAAACATAATTGGGAAATATTTCTTAAAGTTCATAACTTCCGGTATAATAAAGTCTTTTTTTATAATTATTGTTTAGTTTAGGCGTTTTCTTTATTAGATACTTTAAAACAATTTCAGTTGTCTTGGGCATTTATTTTATTATCTTTGTGTCCACTCCAAGCCTTGCAAATAACCAATCTAATGAGATTTATTTCCCGCCTGGCGATTTCTGGATGGGCAGTAAAGAAGGTAAAGGAAGACACGACGAAAATCCCAGACATAAAGTTTTTTTGGATGGGTTTTATATAGATAAATATGAGACTACAGGAAAGGAATTTGAAGATTTTTTAAATCAGTTCCCAAAGGAACACCCTACAATTACAGGCTGGCATGGTAGAAAAGTAAGGTTTAGTTTAGAAGATTCTCCAGTCATTGGGCTTTCATGGAAACGCTGTCAAAAATATTGCAATTGGCGAGGTAAAAGATTGCCAACCGAGGCTGAATGGGAACGGGCTGCCGCAGGCTTAAATGAAAGACAATATCCTTGGGGAGATCAACCGCCATCCTTAAAGAGGGCCAATTTTAACAATTGTTGTTTTATTATGAAAGGGGAGGTTCTAAAACCAGTGGGAACTTTTGCATTAGGAAAAACTCCCGAAGGTGTATTTGAAATGGCCGGAAACATCGCCGAATGGGTTTTTGACTGGTACGGTAGAGATTATTATTCAAAAAGTCCTAAATCAAATCCGCGCGGACCCAAATCTGGTAAATATCGAGTGATCCGAGGCGGAGCTTGGAATAGTTTACCAGGTTATTTACGTTCCAAAGCAAGATATGGCTTTAATGATGGTCAGGATTTTTATGGCATTGGTTGTCGATGCGCCAAAACAGCGACTCCCTCTAAAAACTAACTAAATGTTCTATAGATTAGCGTTTTATAGAACGGTAAATTTTTGCTAGAAAAACTATGGAAGATATCGATCAAACTATTGATTTAATGAATAAGCAACAATTAGCCACTTGCATTGCCAAAAGTTCTTATAAGAGACGAAATTTAAACGTACAATTCACAACCCAAAATCAAAGAGTATCTATTGAAAGAATAGATAAGATTTATGAAACGTTTGAAAGATTACTAAAAGATATTTTAAAAGTATGGTTAAGAGACGAAAAAACCGTTCGATTAAAATATTTAAAACCGATGACGGAAGAAAGAAAGAAGTTTTTAATTGCAGATCTTCATAGCGAAATAGATCCTATAATAAAACAAATGATCGAAGAATGCAGACTCAACTATCAAAAAATGGGCCAATTGGAAACTTTCGATCAAAAAATAATAGAGTCTGAAAAATTCGCTAAAACAGAAGTTGAAAATAAAATTGACGAACTATTTGTAAAAATTAACACAGAACTTGAAAACTCAAATAAAATTGAGCCAAAAGAATTAGTAAATTTATATGGAATTGAAGAACAAACTCTTATTGAGCTTAGACTAATTGATCCCTTACAACAGATTAACGTTACCTTTGAAGAGATTTCCGGCGATTTTAAACCTGTGGCCGACGGAATTCAAAAAACGATTGCCCTTTGCGGAAAATACTATGATAAAGGCGCTTTAAAAAATGTCATTTTGACAATTCAAACCTTAGTAAATTATGCAACATTACCAATTGAAAATAGGAATCAAGAAGTTTTGTTAAAACATATTGATCGTTTAGTAGAATTTCTCAAGTTAACCAAAGAAGCAGATGAACGACTTGAAGCTATAAAGCCCTTGCTTGAATGGTTTTAACTCAATGATCCAATTTCGTTCAAAGCATTTTTTGTCAAAAAAAACTTATTTGACTTTAATGCTGAGTTCACTAGTAATTTTTAATAGTTGTACGCTGCTAAACGTCAACTTAACGCCTACCGTTTCAGCATTAAAAGAAAAACAGGTTTATGGAGAGGGCTCCAACAAAATATTATTGGTAGATATTCAAGGTACCATTTCAACTGGTTCTAGTAGATCTCCTCTTGGATCAATAGTTGAAACAGGAATGCCCGCAAAGTTTCGGGAGATTATAGAAAAAGCCGAAGATGACGACGATATTAAAGGTTTAATCCTACGGATAAATAGTCCTGGAGGAACAGTTACAGCAAGCGATTTAATTTACCATGAACTTAAAGAGTTTAAAGAAAGAAGTAACATAAAGGTTTACGCAGTTGTTATGGATCTTGCCGCTTCTGGCGGTTATTACGTAGCTATGGCGGCGGACAAAATAATTGCTCATCCAACATCCATTACTGGAAGTATTGGCGTCATAGCTCTTAAACCAACTGTAAATGGCCTTATGGACAAATTGGGGGTTGGCGTCGATGTGGTAAAATCTGTGGATAAAAAGGATTTTATGGCTCCATGGAGGCCTTTCACGGATGAAGAGCGACGATTATTTCAAGAAACCATTGATGGTTTTCACCAACGATTCGTTGAAATAATTGCCGAAAACAGAGCTGAGTTATCAATTGATCAAGTTAAAAAATTGGCCGATGGTAGGATATTCGACTCTCAAAAATCTCTTGAAAATAACCTAATAGATGGAATTGGATATTTGGATGATGCCATAGATTCAATTCAAAAAGATTTAGGTTTGGAGACCATGAGTGTAATAACTTATTTTCGACCTGGAAACTATAAAAATAATATTTATTCTTCCTTTAACAAAACAACAAACATTAACTTATTTAATATGAAACTATCCCCATCGCTAGACTTTAATCCCGTATTTTTATATTTATGGGCTCCGTAACAATATTGAATTGAAACTTCAAATTATCTTTTCAATTCACCAAAAATGAAAAATCATTAAAACATAGATTCGTTTACTGAAATACCTGGAATAGTTATGGCTGAAATAGAATCCATAAACATTGGTCTCCCTAAAAAAACACCCATTGGAGATTCAAAAACCATGTATTCGGGAATCTTAAAGACTCCCGTTCATGGACCTATTCATCTAGGAAAACTCGGTTTTGAAAATGACGATTCGGCTGATAAAAGATTTCATGGCGGAGAAGATAAAGCTGTCTGTGCTTATTTTTTTGACCACTATAAGTTTTGGGAAAAAGAAATTTCTAAAAAACTTTCCCCGGGCTCTTTTGGAGAAAACCTAACTATTTCAGGATTGGACGAACAAAGGGTTTGTTTGGGTGATATTTATTCTTTAGGAGAAGCGACCATTCAAATTTCTTTGCCTCGAGAACCTTGCCATAAGCTGAATAAAATTTTCAATAAAAAGGATATGGCGTGTAAATTTCAAAAAACTGGATTCACTGGTTTTTATTTTCGAGTTTTAAAAACTGGTATTGTAGAACCCAAAACTCCACTTAATCTTTTAGAAAAGGGCTATCATGAGTTTACAATAGCGGAGTCTAACGACTTGATGTTTCGCAAAGAAAAAAGAGATTATGACCGAATGGAATTAGCGCTTTCCTTGGAGTTTTTGTCTGAAGATTGGAAACGAGGATATCGCAAACGATTATTAAAGAGGAAAAGTTGAACCCTCAATTAATTCCATTCGCAAGTCTTTCTGCTTGGCTTCAAAACTGGGTACTCTATGAAGAGGCAGATCTTAAATTAACGGGTAGTTTTATTCGGTATTTAACCGACCTAAAAATTTTATCATTTTCACCTCCAAATAATTACTTTGTTTCAAATACCCCTAATGCCATTTTAGACGAAACATTAACTCCTGATATTTTTCTAAAAATATTAGATAAAGAGACAAAAACACAAAATGGATTTGCTATCGGTTATTTTTTACGTTCTAACCAGAAAGAATACATTCCCAAAAACCCACCCGAAATGCTACAAGAAAAACTCGAGACCACTCCTGTTAAAAGATCGCTATTTTCATCCCCTGGAAAAGCTTCGGATTTGAGCAATCTTCAAATTGTGAAAAAAGTCGGAAAACAATTGCTTCCTTTTCTGGAATTGGAAAACAAGTATATTTCTATTTTAAGAGGCGCTAACGTTTCAAAAGAAGACGCTAAAAATTTATTTCAACATATTCTTCCGCAAATAAAGGAAAAAGGAAAACCAAAAGAATGGGAACAATTGAGTCGAAGACGTCATAAGTAATTATTACTTTTAACTTAAATCAATTTTAAAAATTTTGAAATCTCATTACATTTCAATACCAGGGAGTTTATAATAAACCCCCTAATAATAAGAACACTTTAAAACGGAATTATGAGCGAAAAAAATTTATTAGTTATTGGCGGTGGTCCAGGGGGTTATACAGCCGCTTTTTTAGCGGCAGATTTAGGAATGAAGGTGACTTTAGTAGACGCAAGTCCTAAACCTGGAGGTGTTTGTTTACATAGAGGCTGTATTCCTTCCAAAGCTCTACTCCATGTCGCAAAACTTATCTCGGAAACCAAACAAGCAAAACAATGGGGGATTGAATTTCCAGAACCCATTATCAACCTAGATAAACTACGCGATTGGAAAAACCAAGTAATCGGAAAAATGGCTGGCGGTTTGACTACATTGACAAAAAAAAGAGGCATAAGACATGTAACAGGAAGAGCCGTTTATAAAGACTCCAAATCAGTCATTATCGATAATGACGAAGTCATCGAATTTGACTATTCAATATTGGCCACCGGTTCAAGTCCGCTAATGCCAGGAGATTTTGAGGCAAAAAGCCCTTTATTAATGGATTCTACATCCGCTTTAGATATTGAGGAAATTCCAAATCGGTTACTGATCATTGGGGGAGGTTATATTGGCTTAGAAATGGGAACCTTTTATTCGGCACTCGGTTCTAAAGTTACAGTGGTGGAAATGACAGAAGGATTATTGCCCGGAGTTGATTTAGACTTGGTACGACCTTTATTTTTGAAACTTCGGCGTAATTTTGAAAATATATATTTAAATACAAAAGTTACTTCTTTAAAAATTTTAGAGAACCAAGTGGCTGTTACCTTAGATGGAGAAGTAGAATCAAAAGAACAATGTTTTGACCGCGCTTTGGTCTCGGTAGGCCGCAAACCAAATAGTTCAAACTTAGGGCTAGAAAATACTGGCGTTAATGTGGATTCTGATGGATTCGTTAAGGCCGATAGTTTTCAAAAAACAGACGATCCTTCAATTTTTGCAATTGGCGACGTTATTGGAGGCGCTATGCTTGCCCATAAGGCATCACGGGAAGCTAAAGTTGCGGTAGAAGTATTGGCGGGAGAAGCTTCTGAATTTGATAACAGAGCAGTTCCTGCTGTAGTATTTACCGATCCAGAAATTGCCTGGGCTGGGTTTTCAGAAACAGAAGCAAAAGCGACAGGCAAAGAAATCATGACAGCTAGCTTTCCTTGGGGAGCCTCCGGAAGAGCGTCTACTTTGGGTAGGAACGAAGGTATTACAAAGCTTATTGTCGAACCCAAAACCGATAAAATTTTAGGCGTTGGAATGGTGGGAGCTGGAGCCGGGGAACTTATTGCAGAAGGGGTTTTAGCTATTGAAATGGGGATGACAGCTCAAGATATGGCGGGCGCCATTCATCCTCATCCAACCCTTTCCGAAACATTGATGGAAGCCGCCGAACTTTTTCTTGGAAGACCTACCCATGTTTTTAAAAAATAATATTAATGACTTTTTAGAGTCGTATATGGACGAATCTAAGATAAAAAGTTAAAATTTACCAATTAAAAGTTTTTATAAAAAAAGTAAACGATTAGCATTCATGGATACTGATTTTCCCTTAGAAAATATGAGCGTTTTATTAGTGGACGATACCCCCGCTAACATTGATATCTTAAGGAAAACTTTAGAAAATAACGGATTAAACATTTCCTTTGCTACTGGCGGCGAACTTGCCTTTAAATTGGCTTGCGAAAATCCTCCCGATTTAATTTTGTTGGATGTCATGATGCCTGGATTAGATGGATTCGATACGTGTCGCAAAATGAAAAAAAACGAAAAAACGAAAGATATTCCCATCGTTTTTTTAACGGCTAAAACAGACCAACAAGATATTATGGAAGGTTTTTCGGTAGGAGGTTCAGACTATGTATTTAAACCGTTTAATCGGAAAGAAGTCCTTACTAGGGTAAAAAACCATTTAAAGGCTCAACATTTATTACGCGAAAAAAATCGACTGATCAAAAAACTCCAAATATTAAACGACGAACTTTGCGAAAGTCAGTATCAATATAAAAATATTATAGAAACAATTTCAGAGATAGTCATCACGTTGGACCCAGATGGAAACATTACTTCAATTAATCCATCGTTTTCAAAACTGTTAGGCTATAGAATCTCAGACATCAAAGGGAAACCAATTACGGAATTGGTTCATTCAAGCTCAACTACATCGCCGGTTGAATTATTAACTCGTCGGTCTGGAGAACGAGTCACTAAAAATTTAAACGTAGAGTTTAAACTTCAAAAAAATCCAAAGAGTACGATTAAAGTTAAAATTGATTGTTTTGGGCTTTGGAATTTACCCAATAATATTATCGAAGAGAAGGGAGTCGATAAAAAGTTTTTAGGAACGCTGATTGTTGGGACTAAATAAAAAATAGTTTTTTAATTTATCATTAAATATCTATTACGTCGTTATTTGATGGGTTTTTATACGATCTACTTTCATATTGATTTGGAATATCGATAACTTGATCTTTCTTGGGACGAAAAAAATTAAAAATAAATAAGAAAAGACCTCCCGCTAAAGCTACTATAAAAAAAGTGAAAGCAAAAACGGCTAAAATGGCTAAACCAACAACGATTCCAAAAATTAGGCCTAGTTTTGTTTTTAGAGGCATCGGTTTGTTTGAATCATATTGATAAAAAATCATAGGATTTAATATATTTAATGCATGAAAAAGAATTTATCATTATAACTTGCCCAAAGTGTAAGGTAAAGAACCGTATTAAGGCGTACGACTCTAGCAAGCTACCCATTTGCGCAAAATGTAAAGCCCCCTTAGTTGACCTTGAAGAAAATGAAACCCATTCCAGATATGGTAAAAATTTAAAAAATTTTATGGATTTACCAGACATTGGTTTGAGATAAAAATAACCCCAATTAACTTGTTATTAAGAGGAAAGAAATTATGTCAGACAAAGACATTATTGTCGGTATTTTAAAAGATAAACTTAAAGCCACTCATGTTGAAATTATAGACGAAAGCGGTTTGCATAAAGGCCATAAGGCTGCCGGAGGCGGAGGTCATTATGCCGTAACCGTAATAAGCGACCAATTTAAAGACGTTAACTTATTAGATCAAAGAAGAATGGTTTATTCAGCTTTAGAAGACGAAATTGCTGGAACGCCAACCACACCCAAGTTAATCCACGCTCTCCAAATCAAAACCATGACGCCAGACGAATGGGAAAAATAATAATACTTGCAGGGACTTTCAAAACCTATTCAGTGTAATACTCTAATTCCTCACAATTTTTTAAATTTGCCGATTCATTTAGAGCTCGAATTCCAACTTTTCCAAATTGGTTTTTATAAAGATCAAGCTTCAAATACTTTTTGCTTTCTGGAGAGTCTGCAAAAGCTTGAGCTCCAACATCTCCTACAACGTTACCAAACATGGAGAGCGATGAAAGCTTAGGCAAATTCTTGGAGTTAGCCAAAGCAATGGCGCCATCGTCTCCAATTTCGTTATGGTTAATATTCAAAGTCTCTAAGTTTCCAAGATAGGGGGAATCTGCGATTGCTTCCGCCCCTTCATCACCACATTGATTACCGCTATAAACAAATACCTTTAGAGTTGATAAAGCGGGTTTATTAGCGATTTCCATTGATCCTCGCAATCCAATATATTTATCTTTTAGAGACAATATCGTTCTATCTTCGGAAATATTTTCTTCTATTAATTGATCAATTCTATTCGGTTTAGCCATTTTTAAATACCTGCCTATTCTTTTAAAGTAGGTAATGCTTTTATTAATTTATCTTTTAAATTATAAATTAAAGAGGTTTGAGGGCAAATTATTATTTAAAAATAAAAAAAGCCGGC
Organism: uncultured Nitrospinota bacterium; assembly: GCA_964570665.1. Classification (GTDB taxonomy): domain Bacteria; phylum Nitrospinota; class Nitrospinia; order Nitrospinales; family JAJDAT01; genus JAJDAT01. The sequence continues at coordinate 96,922 of CAZMZH010000004.1, forward strand.
ACCCAAAAGGTACCGGCTTTTTTAAAAACAATTTAGAGTAATGGATCTAAAAACAACCCATCTTTTGTCCAACGCTCAATATCTTCTTTGGTTGGAATTGGAGGAACGGGATACTTATTCGCTCTGCCTTCAGGTGGCAATGGGTTATGAAAAGTTTTTGCATAAGCTTCCGCTTTCCATAAATAAAGATGACCAAAAATCATTCCCCATGGAGCCATTGGAGTCGCATCTACCCCACGAGTCACTCGTCTATACCATAAAGCGTCGGGCCAATCTTTCAATGGAACTCCATCGATCCGGTCTGCCATTTTTTCGGTATCCATACGATTAGCGTCTCTAAAATCGAGAGCGCCAGACATCAGCGGGATACCTTCTTTTCCATGACAAACAGCACAATTCAAACCCTCTGTAGCCGGTTCTAAACCTTCAAATACTTTTTGACCTTCAGAAACAATAGTCTGATCGTCCCACCAAGTCCATTGAGCGCCAAATTTGCCTTCTACCGGAACATGTTCAGGATCACGAAGCGTTTTTAAATAAGCCACTAAAGCGGCAATTTGATCATCGTCTAAATCTTCGCCGTAGTAGGTAGGCATAGCTTTTTTAGATTTAGGATCGTCAAATCCTGGCGATTGTTTTTTACGAGGCTCCAAGATTTGTTCTTTAATATAATCTTCAGGATAAAGTCCAATTTGTTTGGTGCCTAAATTAGGACCACGATCTGAGTTACCTTCCCAGAATACTTTATGGCAGTTAAAGCATTTATTTTCTTCAAAAATTTCACGACCAGCGGCAATAACTTCGGGACCAGCCAAACTGGCTAAGTTTACGGGAGGTCTATTAAGTTTTTCTAACTCAACCTCAGGATTAAACTGAGGAAGGTTTTTAGTAATACCTATAAATAGAATTGAAGCAAACCCATAAGTTACAAATAGTCGAAGGATAGCGGTGCCTTGCCCTTTTTCGGGTTTCAAAGCTGGCAAATCCAAAAGAATAAAAAAGCATAGGGCATAGAAAGAGAAGACAATAAACTCTATCTGCCACCAAATTGGAAAACCCGCTTTTCCCGCTCCAAACCAAATTCCAATAGCGGCAACAGCCCAAATTGGTACCTTGACCATGATATTTTGAATAAAAGTTTTTTCTGGTTGTTCTGACATCGGTTACTCCCTAAAGAATTACTCAGCCATTTGAGGCGCAGTAGCGGCGGAGGCCACTTTTTTCTTCTTACCCGTTTTTGGATATTTAATTCCAATCCAAATAACGGCTGTCATAACTATGAAAAATGTCCAAACGATTTGGGTAACATTCATACCCGCATCGGCAAGCATTGGAGCGTATTTTTCGGGTGTCACATCTTTAAATACTCGATAAATATGATAATTCATTCGAGATAACTCGCGAATCGTTCCCATCCAACTCATCAACCAAATATCGGCAAATCCTAAAAATATGAGGACATAAATTCCGAGTGGATTGATTTTTCCGTAATGAACTTTGCCGGTTTTAGTAGCGATCGTATAGAAAACGTAATTGATGAAAGTGATCGTTACCAAAGCAAAAGCGGCCGTATTTTTCGAAATCATTAATGCCATGAAAGCCAGGTTATCCGGCAGTACCATATCGGGGTTCATACCCGGTTCTGGCATCATCGTGGCAAAGAACCTTCTTGGCGTGAACCAAATTGTGGCTGCTACTATCATCAGCACAAATCCAATTTTCATAAATGGAAAGAATCTTTGCGCATTATCAATGCGCTTCATACTGACCCACATATAGAGGTTACTCGCGCTAAACATAGTACCTACCAATAAACCTTGAACCAACATGAACATAGATTCTCGGTCAGACATGATATACATTCCAATGGAAGCGTCGTATTGGTAAATTTCGTAAACGAAGATGTAACCCATAGCTGGCAATGGAATCATGATAGCAACGCCAATGATGTTTCCAATGTAACCAACCCAGTCATAATATTCTTTATCTTCTTTTGAATTGGACCAGAGGTACATATAGGCGCCAATAATCCCCACCATATAACCGCCAAAGGTGCCATTACCAACCAACCTATGATAATTAAGGGGCATCCAGACAGCTGTGGCTATTTTGGACCATTCGCTCATACTAGCTATATCTGCGACAGGTTTTGGAGGCGTTTGCATAAAAGTTGCAGGTCCATCCAAAGCGCATAATAGAGTTAAACCTAAAATATTTAAAACAACGCCACAAACAATATGGCGTCCTTTTTTATTCGATTGGTTCAAAGGATCCCAGGAGTACACATATATGTACATCACTATGGTTTCCAAAATGAAAAGAGTAGGGTAGGCGATCATAAATAACACTGGAAAGTTTGCCACCAGGTAAGAAGTGAAATCGCTATAAGCTACTAATATAATAAATAGGAATAAACCGCCCGTTAACGCCGTAAAGCTGTAGCATATCCCAATAACCTTGGTCACTTCATGGGCAAGTCGTTCAAATTTAAAATCTGATTCGGCAAACATAATCATGTTTGACATGAATCCGCCCACAAAACCAGAAACAACCGCTAAAATAGCTCCACCCGGACCATGGAAACCGGTCAGAAGAATTGCAAAAATACCTCCAGTAGCGGCTCCGACAACTCCAGAAATATTTGCGTCTAATAATTTGTGGAAGTAATTCATGAAACTGACCACTAACGCGCCAAAAGCGCAAGCCCATAACCCATACAAAACCCCATGATGGACTTTTAATATAACTTCGATGGTAATTCCAATCACAACTCCAATCAATACGCCCAAAAAGAGGTTGGAGAATACAATGGCTTGACGGACTCCTTTAGTTCTTCTAGCTCCCATAACCTCCATAATGACCACAAACATGGGGCAACCCAGAATAAAAGAAGCAAACAGGATATGAAGTTGAGCGCCAACCCAGGCTGCCTTACGATTGCCTAACCATGGGAAAACAAATTGTTCAATATTGTGGTCTTTAGCTGGACCGATATCTAATAAATAAGCCTTATCGTCTTCTTCGGCTTCGCCTTCTTCAGAACCTTCTTCTCCTTCGCCTTCTTCCTCATCTTCATCTTCTTCGTCTTCTTCATCTTCTTCATCTTCTTCGTCCTCATCATCTTCGGCAAATACTAATTGAGGACCAAATTTGGAGTTGTCCAAATCAAAAACCGACGTAACAGTCGAAAAATTGAAGAAAACTAGAAAAAACGTGAATAAAAAGGCAGACAATACCTTCAAGAAGGGAGTCGTTTGGGGCTGGTTGATTGACCTGTCCATTGACGGAATACCTCTAATTACCTTAATAAATGAAACATTTCAGAAAAAAATTAAAACCTCTGAAATAGGGATATATTTTTTATCAATTATTGCATAACCAGGGGAGAGAAATATCATAGGGGGAAAGTAAAGTCAAGACGTTTCAAAGCCACCATTTAAAGCCGGCCTAAAAAGTTCTGATATAACGCTTTTAGGGTAACAAATACGCAAAAAATGGGAAAATTCTTACACTATTAGTCTAAATTTAAGAAATAAAGTTCTAAACAGCTTTCACATTTTCCAAACGCTATCCCTTTACCTCATTAAGTACTTTTCTTGCTTCCTTTAATGCTTGTTCAATATTGGGCAGTCCTCCTCCAGGTACAAAGTCTACGTAACGAATAATATTGTCCCGATCCGCAACTAAAACGGTTCGCTTAAGATAATTGAAGCTTTCCCTTAGTAATCCTGTTTTTTTTCCAAAATCATAGTTGGGCGTGTCTGAAAGAAAGATTAAGTTTTTAATGTTAGCTTTTTTAGCAAATTTAATCTGACCCTCTGCAGAGTTGGTGCTTATTGTTAATATATCTATATGTTTATCCAATCCACCATTGGTTTCGCTAAACCGGTGTGTTTGCTCGTCACAAGTTGGTGTGTTTAATTGTGGAACTACGCTAATTATCTTAATTCTTCCCTTTAAGTTGCTTAGGCGAACATCAGGTTGCCCATGTCTGGAAAGTAATGCGTCGGGGAGAGTTTTCCCAACTTGTAATACCTCTAATCGCAGGTTTGTTTCTTCTGCAGCATTTACTGGAGAAAAAAATAAAAGAAAGGTGGAAATAGTAAAAATAAATAATTTTTTTTGTAAAAAATTCATAAAGCTAATCCCTCCATAAAGTTTGATGTCTTTAGTCTATGAAACAATTTGAGTTCGGAGATATCTGTCAACCAAGATTATAAATAAAATACTCAGTTTCCATCTTTGTCACAACTCCTATCTTATAATTTTTTATCAGAACCGTCTAGTTATCCCCCAGAAATATTAATAAATATCCAATTTATATTGACAAAATTTGCTTTTTTGTCTAAATTAAATAAAAAATTTAATAATTTTTTCTACAAACCCAATAAGCTGAGCGTTTGCCGTGCAAATAACTCCAAGCATTATTTTCGTTTTATTTGTTTCATATTTAATAATTTCTTTTTTTTTAGGAATGCTAATCCATTCTTCCTTTGTTTATGAAACCAAAAATAACTTGGATAAAAATAGCAGAAAAGCATGGGTTTTATGCATGTGTGCAGGATTAGGGGTAACGGCTTGGATGTTTGTATATGGCTATCATGCAAATTTTATATGGAATACAGGAAGTTGATGAAAAATGCCAAAAGCCTCAAAAAGCTATTAATTAGTTCAAAAAAATTACACAAACCTCAAAGTTTTGAAACCTAATCTAATCTCTATCAAATTAAGGAAATACAAATGAAAAAAAAATTGTTCGTAGTAATAATTTCATTTCTTATGTTAATTCCCGCCCAAAATATTGAAGCTTATGACGCTAGCAAACCTTACGATCTAAAAAAGGATGAAAAAGGAAAAGATCAAACTCAAAGTCATGGCGGACATCATGGTTATGGCCGTCCTATGGGCCCCCCAGCTGATATTCCTAAACACATAATTGAAAGAATGATGGAAGGCGGCGATTGGAGCGTTGCTGGTACTGCAGTTAATCTTAATAATTCTCAAGTTGGTCTAAAAGGCATGGAATTTATGGCAAGCTATCCGCCGTTAAATGAAGTTAAGAATATGGCTCTCAAAACAAATAATTTAGGCAATGAAGGAGTCAAAATCCTATCACAATCAAAGAATTTCAAGTTTTTAGAACGTCTATCTCTTTGGGACAATAAAATTACAGAAGAAGGGGCAAAATTGATTTCAAATTCAAATAATTTTTCCCATTTAACAGAGTTAAATATGGCGGGCAATCCAATAGGCAATAACGGCGTTATCTCCTTATTAAAGTCTGGAAATTTAAAAAATCTTACTTTTTTGGATCTTAGTACTACTAATATTTCCGACGAAGCAGCTTTAGCGATAGCAAATTCTCCGTATGTTTCCAATTTAAAAAGGCTAGACCTTTTTAGAAATCAAATTACCTCAAAAGGAATGATGGCCATACTTCAATCAAAAAACCTGCAAAAACTCGAGTTTTTAGATGGTGTTCGCAATAAAATTAACGATGATGAAGCCATTAACTTAGAACAAAACCTCAAATTACCTAATATGAGAACGTTAGTTCTTTTTTAGATATTCTTTAGTTCCCTCTCGTTATCCCTTTCAAATTACAAGCCACTTCACTTACAAGTTAAGTGGCTTGATTGGTTCTCCTACCTTTTCCTAGCGCAAAAAACAATTTTTTAATTATTTTCAAAAAAATACTAAGCTTTTTAATATTTATGCCGTTAGGTTCCGTTAAGGCCCATAGAATTTGCTAAATTTGTGGTCCTCTTTTGATTTATGAATAAAACGGAATATATTTAATGAAAGTTGGAATAATAATTAGTTTATTCTTGGCCATATTCCTATTGGGAGGAATCAATATATCCAATGCCCAAACGATTGTGCCAAAAACAGTCGAACCGGACCGTTTTCAAAAACGTTTCAAGGTTCCACCATCGCCTAGCTCGGAGCTCCAGGCTCCTCAAACCCCCATTAATAAAACCGAAGCCGCTCGCGACGATTTAATAAAATTTAAGTTCTTTATATATAAAATCGAATTTGAAGGGTATTCCCGATATAGAGACACTTTATTTAAAAAGCTCGAAAAACGTTACCGAAAACGCACCATATCCCTATTCACGCTATATAAATTAGCCGATAAAATCACCGCAAAATACCGTAATGAGGGATATATTTTATCTCGAGCCTTCGTTCCCGCTCAAAATATCCGAAATGGTATCGCCAAAATCAAGATTGTTGAAGGTTATATCAGCAAAATTAACTTAGAGGGCGACTTTAACAATAAACGTAAGATCTTTGATGTTTATTCCAAGAAAATTTTAAATTCACGGCCATTAAAAGCCCAGGTTATGGAACGTTACCTGTTATTGTTGGGAGACTTACCAGGAATCACCGTAAAAACGGTCATTACTCCGTCTCCAAACCAACCGGGCGCTTCTGAATTAAAAGTTATTCTTAGTAAAAAGAATTGGGACGCAAATTTGGGAATGGATAATCGAGGAAACAGATTCAACGGACCATTCCAAGCTTCCGCAGGGGCGAACGTTTACTCTCCCATTAGAGAAACGGGTCAATTTGGTTTTCAATCTATTTTTACAACCCAATTAGACGAGCTGCAGTTTTTCAATTTTACTTACCAAGATGCAATTTCATATGAAGGAACTCGATTTGTCGCTTCGGTGACATCCAGTTTTTCTCAACCCGGGTCGAATTTGGAAATTTTGGATATTGAGGGCGATAGTTTAAATATATCGGGAACGTTATTTCATCCAGTCATTCGATCTCGAGAAATGAACCTAAATCTCAGTTTTGGTTTTTCAGCGCAAGATTCCGAAACCGATATTTTAGGAAATATTTCGGCAGACGATAGTTTACGCATCCTCACACTAGGAACATCATTTGATTTTGTCGATCGGTTTCGGGGAATTAATCTGGCAACTTTAGATATTAGCCAAGGTTTAGATATTTTAAGCGCCAATGAAACCGGTTCGGCTAATCTATCCCGGGCCGATGGGGAATCGGATTTTAGTAAAATTTCTGGTTCGTTAACTAGACTCCAAAATGTAAAAGGGGGTCTATCATTTCTCGGAGCTATGAGTTGGCAATATTCCTTAGATAATCTTTTATCTTCGCAGGAGTTTGGAGTGGGTGGGGCTCAATTTGTCCGGGCATATGATTCTTCAGAAATAACGGGGGAACATGGAGTAGCTCTTAAACTTGAATTGCAGTATGGTTTTCAAGATGGGAAAGAACTATATCCAGGATATCAAACTTACATTTTTTACGATTATGGAACCGTTTGGAATAAAGACCCCGCTGATAATACAAAAGCGCGGGAAGGAATAGACGCAATGGGTACCGGAATTAGGTTTAATTTAAACGAAATGATTTCGGGATATGCCGAAATAGATCTACCTTTAGCCCGAAGAATAGGCTCAGAAGATAATAAAGATCCACGGTTCTTTTTCAGTGTCGCTTCCAGGTTCAATTAATTTTAAATGACAAAGTAATTCGATTTTTTACTTCTTAATAAACAAATGTATTAAAATGATTATTAGCTATTCAAATTTAAGCCTTAAACAATATTATGTTTAAACTTTCTTTATATAATAAGTTTATAACAACATATCTTGTTTATTTTGGGGTCTCCGTTTTATTTCCTTTGACCGCAAACGCTTTGCCGCAGGATGGTTCCATTCGTTCTGGCGACGTGCAACTCAATCAAGTTAATGCAAAACGACTAGACGTCAATCAATCTTCCGAAAAAGCCATCGTCGACTGGCAATCATTTAATATCGCTGGCGACGAACATACCCATTTTCAATTACCATCAAATAATTCTATTAATCTAAGTCGAGTCATTGGCGGTCAGCGCTCCGATATCTTTGGGAAATTGTCTTCCAACGGACAGTTGATGCTGATCAATCCCAATGGGGTGGTGTTTGGTCAAAACTCACGAATCGATGTCCATGGATTGGTAGCCACCACAAATGATATTCACAATCAAGATTTTCTAGCCAATCGGTTTCATTTCAACATTCCCGGTAATCCATCGGGGATGATTATCAACCGAGGAACAATCAATATTGGTAAGGCGGGTTTATTAGCGTTTGTCGCTCCGGGAGTAGAAAATTCCGGAATCATCAATGCCAGGTTAGGGCGCGTTGGGTTGGCCTCCTCCAATCAATTCACCTTGGATCTATATGGGGATAATTTAATCTCCCTTGGCATTGATGGAAAAATTTTGGAAAAAGTCTACGGCCCGGACGGCAAACCTATATCGTCCTTGATAGATCAATCCGGAACCATTTATGCTGATGGCGGTCAGGTGTATCTACAAACTAATGCGGCAAGATCCATTGTCGACCACGCCATCAACGTTTCGGGAATTATAGAAGCCAAGACAGCGGAAAAAAAACGCGGCGAAATTATATTAAATGGCAACAAAGAAGGCAGAGTCAAAGTAGCGGGTGTTTTGGATGTTTCCGGTCTGAACTCAGACCAAACTGGCGGCACAGCTCATGTTTTAGGCGAACAAATCTTGTTAGAAAAAGCCCGTATATTTGCTTCCGGATTTAATGGCGGCGGTACGGTGTTAGTAGGCGGCGATTATCAGGGTAAAGGTTCCGTATTAAACGCCAAAAACACCTATTTTGATGTCGACTCCCAAATCTTTGCAGACGCTACTCACAATGGTAATGGCGGTAGAGTTATTTTATGGGCCGATGAAAGAACCGACGCTTTAGGTAGGATTTATGCAAGGGGCGGGTCCATTGGAGGCAACGGCGGCTTTGTCGAAACATCCGGCAAACAAAGATTGTTAGTGACCCAGGCGGCAGACGTATCGGCCCCATTTGGAAAACCGGGAGAATGGTTATTAGATCCGTATGATATCGAAATTGTGGACAGCCTCAGTAACGCAGCATTAACCGGCGGTAACAAAGTCGACGTCGCCATCATCAATGCCGCTTTAAACAATGGCACCAGCGTTACCATTAAATCGAACAACAATGGGCCAGGCGAAGGCAACATCCTTCTCACGTCTGCCATAAATAAAACTTCGGGAACCGCCGCCACGTTAACCTTAGATGCAGCCGGCGGTATAACTATTAACAATACGGTAACTTCTACTTCGGGAGCGTTAACTCTAGCTCTTATTGCCGCAACCGGCGTTGTCATAAATAATGATTTAACGCTGAACGGCGGTACGGTTACGCTCAATTCCGCCGAAACTTTTAGTCGGACCAATTTTGAAAATCCAGGTCGACAAAATATCGTTCAGATCAGTCATTTGTCGGGAGCTGCCTTGCCTGCGGCGGCTCATGTTTCCGGAACTCCGGGAGGACTGGTTCATTTAAGCGGTAACCAAAATACGACAAACACTTCTGCAGGCCACAATTCGACTATTACTTTGTCCGGAGGTACGGTAGCAACTGGAGGAGGCAGCGCAACCTTTCAGGATGGCGTCACTTTAACTTCAAATTCAATCGTAACTTCCAGTAATGGAGCCATAACATTTAACGGAACCGTTAATGGCGCTCAATCACTGAGTTTGACTGCCGGAACAGGAGACGTAACTTTTAATGGAATTATTGGAGGATCGACGTCATTAACGAGTTTGAATATAAGCAGTTCGGGATTTACTACTTTTAATGCTGATTCGAATTTTAGTGGAACCGTAAATGTCGGATCCGAAGGTGGAATTACCGTTAATGGAATTTTTACTAGTAATGATGGAACTTTAAATGGCGATTCTGACACGAATGGAATCGGTATATTTTCACTAGGTAGCTCAGGTTCTTTAGCAAATTCTAGCAATCTATCTATAACTGCAAGCGATTTTGATTTTCAGGGCTCTCATACCGGTAGTACTTTGGATTTATTTTGGGTTTCTTTAGGAAACACAATGGGTATTGGAGATGCTATAGGCGACTCAAGAATAGATAATGACGAACTGGGCAGACTCGGTAATTTTCAATTAACCGATACTAATGCCTTTTTTAGAACAAATACCGGAACCATTCTTATTGATAACGCTCAAAAGCTAAATAATGAAGTCGATTTTCGCGCTAACTCAATTACATTTGCAAATGGCGCTTCAGCATTTAACCAATTAACACTTCGAGGTGAAAACGTAAACTTTTCAACGAACGTTACAGCAACGGGGTTAATTGTTGGAGATCAAATTACGAACTTAAACTTTCTTGGTAATAGCAGTCTTACAACGTCTTTTATTGGCAGCGGCGGTGGGACTGGGGCTTCAATGGAAATTACCGGAACAACCTTAAACATGAGTTCTGGTTCTACATTAGATAGCGGCCCAGGAAAGATGGATCTTAATTTTTCAAAAGGAATGACTGTAGGATTATTAAAAACTACGAACTCAAGCGATAATGCAATTACCCTAACTGCTGGAACTAGTGGTATTAGAGATGCCGATACCGATGGATCGCAGGATATATCGTCTCCCAATGGAACTTTAGTTGTTTCCGCTGAAGGAGGATTTGGAACTTTTGAAAATCCAATGGAATTTGATAGCAGGGCATTAGATATACTTTTATCACAAGATTTCAGTTCGCCGCTTGTATTAGCCAATCGAAATTTTTCTCAATCCTTTGGTCAAAGCCTGACTACAGTAACAACAGCCCGTACCTTCAGATCCAGCAGCGACACCTATAGTTTAGTGTCATATTCTCCAGTTTTTAATACAAGCGTTAGCCCAATAGGAGCTATTAGTGGTTATGTCCCGGCCTTGAAACCTTTGGTCGCTAATGTCTTTTCTCAAAGTTTCTCGTTATTAAAACCCACAGCGACTTCTACTAATAATCTACAGCTAGGAAACCTATTTGATCTAAACATGTTAGATAATAACAATTTAGATAAAGGCCTTTATTCTCAAGTCAATTTAGATAAAAATTTTGAAATTGAAGCAACTTTTGCAGACGGAATTTATACAAATAGCGAGACATTATTTCAAGCGGCAAGCGTCACCACAAATTATGAGAATACTAGTAATACACAATTTGGAAACTTGTTTGCTCTAGATGCATTAAATAAAAGTTCATTAAGTACAGGAATTTTCCCTCAAGGAATAAACAAAAATAAACTGGAAACTCAAGAACCTTCTACTAAATTTTCTAATCTGGGACTAGAATCTTTGGCGCAAACAATCACTGTTTCACAAATTATTCAACCAAATACGATCATTGAAAATACTCAATTCCGATCTTTTGGTTTAGGGAACAACCTATTTGAAAGTAGAATCCCCATTGGAAGCCAATCTTTAGGAACGATTAGAACGATTGGGGGAGGAATTGCGACTTATTTATTAAGCTCTAGTGGAAGCGTTCGAGCGGTTAACGTTCTGGTCGATTCCAATGGCGGAGTCAACAATCAAAATAATTTTTCTAATGTAGGATTAAATTTTTCGACTTCTAACCAAAATAGAAACGATCAAATAAATTCTGGAAAGGTTACAGGAAATTTTCCCAGCAGTTCGTATAACAACACTTCGGCCAGGATGGGTATACCTGCAAACAATACTCCAGCTTTGAAGAACAATGAATCTTCTGCCAATATTCAGGATTTAAATAATCAAATGGTAGAAATGCGAAAACGATTGGCTCCCAGAAGCGATGATGAAGAGCAAAACACCTTATCAACCCAAGATTCTCAACAACCCCTCCAAAAGAGAATGAACGATTTACACAACCGAGTAGTTGGAGAAAAGATAAATTCCAACTATATTTCAAAAGAATAAAACCTAAACTAATTCTCTTTTCTTTAACCTCTTTCTCCGAAAATTCTCTTAAGTTCTAAGATAACTTCCTGTTTTCGCTACTCCAAATTATGGGTATTGGGCTACCCATCTATTTACCACTTGGGTAACGTTTTTTTTGAATGACAAATAACTCTAATATAACTACTTGAATTTAAAAGGGTTAAAAATTAAATAATATTGGTCCCGGTTTTGCTGTATAAGATTGAATATGTGACTTATAAGGTGAGGCTTATAAATGGAACGGATTCATCTGAATTCAAATCTCAGTCAAAATCATGGCAATTCATCTTTCTATCGTAAGCTTACCTCCAGTTCTTTAGTTTTAACCACGATTACCTTTTTATTAGCCTCCATCACATTTGCCTTACCTCAAGATGGCACGGTTCAGTCTGGCGACGTTAAAATCAACCAGATCGACCCTAAACGATTGGACATCAATCAATCTTCCGACAAAGCCATCATTGATTGGCAGTCGTTTAATATCGCCGAAGACGAACACACTCATTTCCAATTACCTTCGAATAATTCTATTAATTTAAGCCGTGTTACTGGCGGTCAACGATCCGATATCTTTGGCAAACTCTCCTCCAACGGTCAGTTGATGCTGGTCAATCCCAACGGAGTGGTGTTTGGCCAAAACTCCAGAATCGACGTACACGGACTCGTAGCCACTACCAGCAATATCCGAAACGAAGATTTCCTTGCCAATCGATTTCATTTCAATATTCCCGGCAATCCATCGGCAATGATCGTTAATCGGGGAACCATCAATATCGGTAACGCCGGTCTGTTGGCGTTTGTCGCGCCAGGAGTTCAAAATTACGGCATCATCAACGCGAGACTAGGGAGAGTGGGATTAGCTTCTTCAAATCAGTTCACTCTGGATCTTTATGGAGATAACCTGATCTCTATAGGAATCGAAGGCAAGGTCTTAGAAAAAATTTATGGAGAAGATGGCAAACCGATATCTTCTTTAGTCGATCAATCGGGAACTATCAACGCCCAAGGCGGCCAAGTTTATCTACAGACTAATGCGGCACGCGATATTGTCGATCATGCCATAAACGTTTCTGGGATCATCGAAGCAAAGACAGCTGTCAAACAACGCGGCCAGATTATTTTAAACGGCGGCAACGAGGGCAAAGTAAAAGTTTCAGGTGTCTTAGACGCTTCGGGATTAGAAAACGGCCAGACTGGGGGAACGGTTCATGTTTTAGGCGACGAAGTAATACTGGAAAAGGCTCGAATCTTCGCCTCAGGGTTTAATGGCGGCGGTACGGTATTGGTGGGTGGCGATTATCAGGGCAAAGGATCGGTATTAACCGCTAAGAACACCTATTTTGACACCGAATCCGTTATATACGGAGACGCTATTTATGAAGGCAATGGCGGCAAGATCATTCTATGGGCAGATGAAAGAACCGACGCTTTGGGAAAGATATATGCCCGAGGCGGATCTGTAGGCGGCGATGGCGGATTTGTCGAAACATCGGGTAAAGAAAGATTGGTGGTGACACAAGCGGCAGACGTTTCCGCTCCAAATGGCAAAGCGGGGGAGTGGTTATTAGATCCCTTTGATATCGAGATTGTCGACAGTCTGGACAACGCTAAATTAGCGGGCGGCAACAAAATAGACGTAGCCATCATCAACGCCGCGCTCAATAACGGCACCAGCGTAAAAATTCAATCCAACAACAACGGGGAAGGAGAAGGTAATATCCTTCTTTCATCTGCTATCGTTAAAACATCTGGCGGCGACTCTACTTTAACGTTGGATGCGGCTGGCGGTATCACCATCAATAAATCCATTACTTCCTCAGCAGGCGCATTAACTTTAGATTTGATAGCGGCGACGGGGGTTGTATTAAATGAATCTCTAGATCTAAATGGCGGTTCTGTAACGCTGAACTCAAATGAAACCTTTATTCGCCCTAATTCAGTAAACCCGGGCGGTCAAAACATCGTTCAATCCACTCATGTATCTGGCGTTTCGCAAGGAGCAGTAGCTCATGTGTCTGGTTCTCCAGGAGTGGGCGCTGTACACATCAGCGGCAACCAAAATAAAACTAACGCGTCCGCGAATCATGGTAATGACATTATCCTCGGAGAATTTTTTGATAAAAGAAAAGTTATTGAGAAAACATATATTAATGAAGAGGGTAAAGAAATTACCTATAAGACTTTTACTGTTAAAGATCATATTGAAACATCCGGCGGTAACGTTACCTTTAAGGACAAAGTGAAGGTAGTAGCAGATGTAAATAGCGAAAAACGAACCCTTAGCGGACTTCCAAATTTTACATTTTATTCCGATGATTTTAGGATAAATACCGGTGGAGGGAATATAAATTTTGAAGATAAATTGTCGGTATCTTCTAGAGGTTTTATATTAGATTCCGAGGGTGGCAGTGTAGCTTTTAGAGATAACGTCTATTTAGCCTCAAGCATTTTTGTGGTTAACTCAAAAAATGGAAAAGTCCTATTCAATTCCTCTTTAAATAGTAGCTTTCAAAATAAAAATGAATTGCGAAACCCTACATTAAGTTTTTTCCTAGACGCAGGAAATGTTACCTTTAATGAAATAGGAAATTTAAGACCTTTTAAAAGTTTTTACGTTTCTAGTTCGTCCACGGTTAAGTTTTTGGGGAGATCTAACTTTAATGGTAATTTTTCTGTAAGAGCGAAGAATGGCATTGAGATACTGGATAATATGACCACAACTGCTTTAGGGAATGGTTATGGAGCCAATGCTCCCCTTTTTGACGCCGATTCCGATAGTGATGGTATTGGGGCCTTTCGAATAGCAAAAGGTAAAAAATACACCAAAACTGGACAATTAAGTATTACCGCAGCTAAATTTGATATCTTGAGGAAAATTGATGAAAAATCTGGAAGCATTTATATTTATGATACTAAAATTAATAAGGGTTTTAGTAATAGGGATTTTTCGTATTATGCACATTTATCGGGATCTTCAACGGCCAGCTCCTCTAATAATTCGAATAACGTGACAAAAGTAAATAGCCCTTCTATTAACTCCAATATCGCGACATCTGTTAGCCAAAGAATTTCTGGAAATTCAACTCCCAATATTGCCGTGACCCAAACGAATTCTACAAAATCTATAAAAAATAAAAGCGCTCAATTGGCTAGCTCAATCTCCGCAAACGAAAGAAACCAATTTGGAGAAACTCCTGAACAGTTAGCAATCAATGCAGTAATTGCCGAAAAAAACAGAAAAATAGATAACGAAATAAAAGAAATAAGAAATAGGTTGGTTGCAAGTTCCGTAACGGCTAGACAAAAATTACCCGTAAATAATATCTCCTCAGGACAAGCCTTCCAGCAAAGAGTAAATAAAGTTCAGATCCAACCAGTCCGTAATCCTTTATTTACAAGTTCTGCAAAAGCTAGACAAAATTTACCTGTAAATAATATCTCTTCCGGACAAGCCTTCCAACCGGGAGTAAATAAGACCCTAATACCGCAAACAAATAATCCATTGGTTGCCAGTTCCACAACCTCTAGGCAAAGTTTACCCGAAGACAATAAAGATTCGGAAATAGCCCTCCAACAAAAAGTAAGCAACATGTGGGATCGTTTGGTAGGAAGTAAGAACAATACCAATACTGACTCCGAAGAAGAGAAGGCTAAATAGTAATCTTTTTAGGGTATCTCCAAAAAAATAGCTCAATAAAAATTTTGATTTCACCCTTAGAACCCGTCATAATTTCACTTTCGAATATTAATACTTTCTATTGAGCAATTTATGATTCTTGTTACGATTGTGATTTTTTTGGCTGGTTCGGCTATTGAATTATTCGGACTTTTAAAACTGAGCGACGCTATCAGTACCTTAAATACAGTGTCTATTATTATGCTTTCATTTTTAATCGGTATTGTAGTTACGCGTTCCTATACTAAAGAGTTTTATGAAAAACTGCAGTGGCATTTAAAATCTCGCACCAAACCTTCCGAAGAAGTTTGTAACGGCGCCGTTATGCTTACCGCTAGTTTTATGCTGATTACTCCCGGACCGGTATCAGATTTAGTTGGTTTATTTATTTTAATTCCGGCTACACGTGAGCTTTTCAAAGAATTCACTCTTTCCTGGGTCAATAGAAAGATCGACAAAGGCGAACTTTATTTTTTCTTTAAAGATTGAAATACGAAATCACTAATCCTCTTCTTAACTTATGGGACCGTTTTCAGCGCCTCCACGAAACTTACGCGATGAATTACTTGATCTAGACGAAGCTCCTTTTGAAGAAGTCAAAGATAGCCTTTCCGACGTGCGGCGAGTCAACCGTTATCTAAGCGGTTACCGGGTATTGTTAAAACACGCGGAACCCTTTTTAAGAAACCATTCCGAAAAACGTCCATTTACCGTTCTTGATTTAGCGACCGGGTCTGCCGATCAGCCTGCGGAACTCGTTCTTTTAGCTAGACGTTTGAAAGTTCCAATCCGGGTTATTGCCATTGATATCAATCGTAAAATGCTCGATTATGCGCGAGAAGAATCCAATCAGTTTCCCGAGATTTCCTTTATCCAATGCAATATTCTTAACCTTCCTTTTACTAATAATTCATTCGACCTAGCAATAAACTCGTTAGCGCTCCACCATTTTTCCGAATCAAATGCAGTATCGATTATTCAGGCTTTGGATAGACTAGGTAAGTTGGGATTTATAGTGAACGATTTACATAGAAGCCGCGTCGCATTTTGTGCCATATTTATGCTTACCCGGATCCTAACTAAAAACCGGCTGACTCGTTACGACGCTCCCGTTTCCGTAATGAATGCCTTTACCCCATCAGAAATGCAACAATTGGCTCAAGACGCAGGCGTCCAGGAATTTCAAATTCATCGACATTTCCCCTATAGAATTGCCTTAATTCGCAATTCAATTTCCTAAAATATTATGAAATCTTACGACGCCATAATTATTGGAGCCGGTCCTGCCGGTTGCGCATCCGCTTTATTTTTACATCGCGCTGGATATCAAGTTATCGTATTAGACAGAGCTCTTTTTCCGAGAGATAAAGTTTGCGGGGAGTTTATAAGCCCGGCGGCAGACTCCATTTTGAACGACCTGGGAGTTTTAAGCTCCATCGAAAAAGAAAATCCAGAACGAGTTCGTGGGGTATTTATTTCATCTTATGAGGGAGCGGAATTGGGTATCGACTATCCTCCAATAGAAAAAGGGCAAGAGAGGCCAACCAGCTTATCGGTTCCTCGTTTCTTATTGGATAACCTATTATTAAAACGATTAAAAGATATTGGCATTGAAGTTCTGGAACAACATAGCGTTGACGATTTCATTTTCGATTCTGGAAATGTCTCAGGAGTCAAAGCCAGAGATTCTGAAAATAAAAAATTAGAATTGGCTGCAAAGGTAGTTATCGACGCGGGAGGCCGCAACGCTATTTCCTTACGACGATTGGATTTAAAAAATAATATTAAAGGCGAAGGGAAAATAGCCATTGCGGCGCATTGGAAAAATATTAAGCTACCTCAGGCTTATTGTTATATGCATGTTGGAAAACCCGGTTATACCGGTATAGCGCAAGTAGATCGCGATTCTGTTAATGCTGTCATGATTGCCGGAACGTCTCAAGTAAAAGGACAAAACATCGTTGAGTTTTATAAAAATGGCATTACCCAAAATATAAAGCGCAGAGAACTATTAGCTGGCGCAGAACTTGCCGAAGAACCGCGAACAGTCGAATCGCTTGCCTTTTCCGTTAAAGCGCCACAATGTGGAGGATTGGTATTAGTCGGCGACGCCTCTGGTTTTATCGATCCATTTACAGGGGAGGGGATCTACCTATCCTTAAGGAGCGCCCAGTTAGCGGCTCAAATGCTGGATTCCGCCTTCCAAAAACAAGACTTTTCAAAAATTAAGTTAGCGGAATACGATCAAGCCAGGTCGAATGAGTTTTCCGCTAAATTTACTTTAAGTCGCATTCTTCAAAAAGCTATTTACAACAAAAGATTATGCGACTTAGTTGTCAAAACACTCTCACAAAATCCTTCCTTAGCTAACCAAATAGTTGGAGTTATCGGAGATTATTATCCTGCTAGAAATACCGTATCATTAAGTTTTCTGATTAAATTTCTTCTTGGAATATTCTCTCCGCAATATAAATTAACCGAATCTAAAATGCGCGAAGCGATGGACGTTAATTAAATTTTATAAAAAAAAGCCCTTAACGACTAAGTCGCTAAGGGCTAAAAAGTTTCCTAAAGAATTTATATAAATTTAATCTGTGGTAGCCCAAACATCGTTTAATAAGTATGGGGCTGGCCCACCTCTATAACCGCCGATAACCCAAATCCGTCCCTGGAATACGACGGCTTGAAAATGGGATCTTGCGCTCCAAGGTGGTGTGTCTGTAACCAAAGTCCAAGTAGCTCCATTGGAGCTGTTGTAGACCTCGTCAAATACGCCATTGTTGCCGTCTTGACCAGCAATTATCCACATCTTGTTATCATAAACCACCGACGCTGGACCATAGCGAAAACCATTGGCAAACTGAGTATTTCCAGTCTCCTGAGTCCATGAAGCTCCGTCGGTACTTGACCAAACATCGGGGGACAACCCGTTAATAACATACAATTTATTATTAAATGCCGATAGAACATGCCCATACCGCCCCGACCATGGGGCCGATCCTGTAACTTGAGTCCAATTCGCTCCATCAGTTGAAGACCACACGTCATTAATTCCGCTAGCGCCTACTAAGCCACCTGCGATCCACATTTTTCCATCAAATGTTACTACATTAAAATTTACTCTTGGAGACCATGGAGCGCTTGCAGTTTCCAATGTCCAATTCTCTCCATCCTCCGAAGAATAAACGTCGTTCAATAGACCGCCATTTGCTTTTCCTCCCATAACATACATCCTGCCATTAAATACAACCGCCGCAGGACGTTCTCTTTTAGAAGGCATAGTTGGGTTTTGCGGAACTTCTGTCCAATTTTCCCCATCAGATGTGTACCAGATATCTTCAGCTTGATTTTCTGAACCTTCTTCAATATATCCCTGCATTACCCAAATTTTATTGTCAAACACCAACGCATTAAATTGGTTTCTAGGGTCCCAAGGAGCGTCCGTAAATTGCTCCCAATTTACGCCATTATGATCTTCTGGAAATGTAGTATTTCCTCCGTTGGAAGCTTCCGTAATATGAACTTCAAATTCCGAATCTCCAAGAGTATTGCTCAAACTTAGTCTGTGCGTTCCATTTATAATATTGGCAGGTAATTCAGCCATCACTTGTTGCAAAGTCGTGTTTGTAATATCGGCTTGACTAGTGACGGTGAGCGCTAGATTAGCGCTGTCATGGCTGTCTCCAACAAATAGAAAGGGAGCTGTATTAACATCGGCAAAAAGATTCACTCCGTTAATATCCACTAAATGTTGATTATTCTCAATGAAATCTCTAGCGAATACCATATACACCCCATCAACGTCGTCTCTACCGGAACCTGATTGCAAAGCTGATATTTGTTGTTGCAAATTTGCATTTTCAGTTTGCAGATCAGTAATACTCGTTTGCTGGGCGGAGTTAAGCGCCGAATTAGCGCTGGAAGCCGCTGTATTAGCGTCGATAGATGATTGTTGAGAATTATTTGTTACAGAAATGAAGTCGAAATTCGTTTCGTGAACTGCAAGGAGAGCTGTATTGGCGTCAGAAGCCGTCTTGTTAGCATCAATCACCAATTGCTGGGTTGCGTTTTCAGATTCAAGATCAGTAGTGTCCAATTTCAATTGAGTTATATCGTTTTGTTGATTGTCAATTTGTAATTGTTGATCGTTATTTTCAGCATCTAAAACAGCGATATTGTCGTTATTAGTTGAAATAGCGCTACCGTTGTCATCGATTTCTGTTTGTTGAGTCGCATTGGTTGCCGAATTAGCGTCGGAAGCCGTCTTGTTAGTGTCAATGACTAATTGCTGAGCCGAATTCGTTGCCGTATTCCCATCTGAAGCAGTCTTATTCGCGTCAATTACTAATTGCTGAGCGGAGTTTGTTGCCGAATTAGCGTCCGAAGCCGTCTTATTGGCGTCAATCACTAATTGCTGAGCCGAATTCGTTGCCGTATTAGCGTCGGAAGCCGTCTTGTTCGCGTCAATCACTAATTGTTGCGCGGAGTTAGTCGCCGTATTAGCGTCGGAAGCCGTCTTATTGGCATCAATCACCAATTGTTGCGCGGAGTTTGTTGCGGTATTAGCGTCGGAAGCCGTCTTATTCGCGTCAATCACTAATTGCTGAGCGGAGTTGGTTGCCGTATTGGCATCCGAAGCTGTCTTGTTCGCTTCAATCACTAATTGTTGCGCGGAGTTAGTCGCCGTATTGGCATCCGAAGCGGTCTTATTTGCATCAATGACTAATTGCTGAGCGGAAGTATCTATTTCGAGATCGGTTACTCTTTGTTGTAATTGATTAATAGCTCCACCGCCGCCACCATTACCGTTACCATTGCCTTGACCGTAAGCAACATCCATTAAATTTGGATTTGAAGAAACTGTATTAATGGTGAATTGAAATATAATAAGTGCAAACGCTAATAATAGAATATTTCCGGTTTTAAAACACAGTTTGTAGCCAAGTTTATTGTTTATATTAAAATTCATTTCCCCCTCCAAGAAAAAATACAATTTTAAAATCAAACATTTTTTCGATTAAAAAATATATAGGTGTGTATTTTACAGGACGAAATTATTTTTTCGGAATAGGAACAGGATTAGAAGGCTAAATTCAACGATTTTCCCAATCTATTTTTATTTGACAACTTTTTCAAATGCAAAATTAGCGGTAAAAAGAGAGTAGGGGAAATCGACATTATTCTTACTTATGGATCATTAGGGGAAAAAGATTTTAATATCTATTTCTGATCCATTTCATGAACGCCCGTCCAATTTTTTGGAGGATGCTTAATATAGTGGGAAGATCTTTCTTGTAAAACCTTGGAAGGCCTATCGTGAGGAAACTTTTCAATGACGCCGATGAACTTGTTCTCTGCGTCTCCAAAATCTCCCGCTCGATATTTTCTTAAGGCTTCTTCATATAAAACGTTCAATTCAATTCTCTCCTCAGTGATTTCTCCTTGCTCTCCAATAAGCTCAAAAATGGGCGACCCTTTACTGCGTCCTTTTACGACTACGGTATCAAGTTCTCGTACCTCAATTCCTCCTGCAGCTTGAATTCTCGTATAATTGTCTACGATTATATTTGTACCGTAATATTTATTTAAACTCTCCAACCGAGCGCCATAATTTACCGTATCGCCTATACATGTATAATCCCGCGCGTGTTCCGATCCTAAGTTTCCAACGATCATATCTCCTGTTGAAACGCCTATTCGAGCATTGATTTCAGGTTTGTTTTCAGATTTCCAAATAGGCCGAAGCTCCGTAAGTTTTTTTTGCATGCCGATTGCCGTTTGACAGGCAAAGAGAGCATGATTTCCTTTGCAAAAGGGAGCTCCCCAAAATGCCATTACTGCGTCTCCAATATATTTATCTAATATTCCTTGTCTTTCGATTATTTCATCCGTCATTGCGCCTAAATAATCATTCAAGAGAAGAATTAAATCTTCGGGAGGCATACCTTCGCTAAAGGTTGTGAAGTTAGCAACGTCGCTAAATAACACGGTTTGTATTTCGCGACTGCCTCCTAATTTTAGTTTTTCTGGATTGTTTAATATGTCAGTGACGATTGATGGATGCACATATTTATCAAACGTATTTCGCATTTGTTCTTTTTCTTTTAAACCCTGCGCCATATGGTTAAAGGCTCCGGACAATTGTCCGACTTCGTCTTTTGACTTAAAAGAGACTCTAAAATCGAAATTCCCTTTTTCCACTTCTTCAACACCTGAGACCAATAACCGAAGCGGTCTGACAACTCGGTTGGAGAAAAACAAAGTGAATAAAATTCCTATCGCATATACTAGAAGCCCCACCACGAGTATACGTTTTTCTAATGATTGAAATGGCTCAAGCGCTTCATCCAAATTCGATCCTATGACAAAACCCGAACGGGTTCCAGAAGTCGAAAATAGATGGTACTTGGCTAAAAACCTATCTCCATTTACTTTAAAAGATTCGCTCTTATCCAAATTTTGTATGGCTTCGTTCAAAAGCCCTGAACCCTGATATAAAGGAATATTTGCGGCTATCAACATTTTATCGATAAAAAAAACGATCTGAAATCTATAAGAACTCCCATTGGGGCCGAGTAACCATTCTACCCAGGCGTTATCAATTCTTTTACAAACGGCGATAACCCCCGCAGCATAATCGTCGCTAAGAGATTCTTTAAGAGGAGAATATATGACGCTGAATAAGGAACCGCCAATAGCTAAAACTTCATAATAAGGAGAACCGTTATCCAATATTTTTTCGATAGCAAACTTATTTAAATTATTTGCCAACCACTTTTCGGTTTCTTTATCTTGCGGGAAAACTCCTCTTAATTTCATGCTGTCGTCAGCCATAAAAACGATATCTCCCTGCGTGTCGTTAGCTATTTCTTCCGTAAACGAATAGAAATTTTCCTTTATCTTGGACAGAAAAGAACGAAATTTTTGGTCTAACGTGATTGTTTGAAGCAGCTTTGAAATGTTATTTTGCTGTTCTTCTAAACGGACGAGGAATTGGATTTGAGCGGAGTTTAGTTCGTTGGTAATACGAGACACTTCCAGTTTTTCAGTCTCATTATTTACCTGATAAAGAATTTTGGCGAGTAAAAGGAGGATTACTAAGGAGAAGGAAAGGAATATTTTTCCTTTTAGGCTCATTTGTAAATTTACCGCATAACGGTGTTGACAGAAAGCGTTTCATTAACGACGGTATTTTGTCCCGGCTTTATTTGAATTTGTCTATCTATTTTACCTAATCTCCAAAACCAAAAAATCATCTCATAGCTTCCAGGTTCTAACTTTTCAAATGAATATGATTCACCGCTAGCAACCATTTTACTTCTCAGGCCATTTTGTGAAAATATTATCCCTTTAAGACGTTCGTTTTCGTCGGTTCCGAGCTCTAAACTACCTTGTATTTTTACGGTAAAAGAACGCGTTTCTCCCGAATTAATCTTTCCTAAATCTTGAAAAGCGTCTCCCATATCGGCTAAAAAAAACGTTAATGAGCCGCTAGTTGCATTATTTATCGAAAGTATATCGCCAGGACTTAAAGCGGTTGAGCGAGGAGAAAAACCAGATTCGTTTGCGGTCAAACTAATTTTCTTGCCGCCTTTATAACCAGAATCAATTAAACAAGCATAAAGCTCTTTTAAGTTTCGATAATTGACCATGTCTTTGTTAAAAATAATTCCTCCTGGTCCAATATAATCGTGATCTTTGGCTCCGCCTTTGGCTTTTTCAATTATTTTTTCGTGACTTTGGGCGGTTAAAGTTCCAAAAACGGAACCTTTTCCCGGGACTATTGCAGGAACTGGAATAGAAGCGCAGGCAGAAAAAATAAACATCAAACAAACAGGAACAAATTTGTTCATTTGCTGAGGTTCCTCATTTTTTTACTATGGAAAGGTTTAAATTAGTTAGATCTTTATTGCCGATAGATAAATCAAGAGTTTTAGCTTTATAACGACGATGAAAAACAATCGCTTTCAATGTCCAATTTCCTGAAGGAACCCCAGCTATTTCAAACTTTCCCGGTTTTTCAAGTTTGACATAATGCCGAGTTGGTAAAACAACCATTCTTCCTTCCATAAGCTTATGGACGGAACAATAATAATTTAGGACTCCCGTTTTATCAAAAGTAATTTGCAATTTAGAGCCTCTTTCGGCTAGCCCCAAATCAAAACTTTTAATTCCGCTCAAGGAATAAACATTATGGTCAATTTCACGGTTTTCTGCGTTTAAAAATTTAACTAAATCTCCTTGAACAACAATATTTAATCCCGGTCGAAAGCGAAGCCTTTTTTGAACGACTTCATGTGTTGTCGAACTAGCCGAAGGGCTCCCGCCTTTATTTTCTAAATATACAATTACATTTGAAAGCGATTTATTTCCTTGAACGGAAACGGTTCCGGAAATAGTTTGGTTTCCAAATACAGGATTGACGGCTTGGAGAGAAAGTATAAAAAAAATAAATAAGGCTAAGTAGGAAGTAGGTCTCAATTTAGTTTTAAACGCTTAAAACGATTTAAAGGGTAGCTTAGTTACCTATAATTACTGCATTTATTTTAACAAGAAATAGTTGCTTTGGAAAATTTTAAAGTGAAATAAGCCGATAAGGGTTGTTTTTTGGGGAGAAAAAATTAGAGAAGGGAAGTCGGAGAGGGGGATAAAAGGGAGCGGAATTCCGCTCCCAATAAAACTAGTTCGGCGACGCTTCGTTTTCGCCAACAATTTCCATTATTCTGTCTTTAGTACTTAGCTTTTTCTTTTGTAATTTCTTTTTATCAATTTCTTGTTCTGGCGTTAAAAATTTTCGGTTGTTTAATTCGTCTACTTGATTCTTCAAATCGTTATGCTCATCGTATAAACTCTTAAATTCTGTATTTTCAGACACTAGCTTGTTTAACAGACTTGGCTCAATATCCATGTTGCCTCCTTTTTCTTTCCCATTCTTAATTAGCTAACAGCTAATTGTTCTAATTTAATTTCTGCTTCTGATTTACGTGCATATTTAATAGTTAGCCGGTCTAAATTTGTTTCTTTTAGCGTTTCAAAATTATTTAAAGCATAGATTCCAGCGTTTCCGGCTACTGAGTTAAAATTATTCTTATAATTTTTAACAAAAAGTGATTTTAAGTTATCGGATAAATAATCCTCATAAACCTCCAAACCCTGTCCCACAAAAATGGTTGGTTCGGATATATGTTTTATCAAATCCTGGGGAGATAGCGCCGTGTCGGGCAATTGCTTAACTAAACCTTCGTTTTCTCGTTTAAAAATGGCCGCATAAACTTGCTTTTTTTTTGCGTCCAGGATAGAGCAAATTGGAAACTCAAAGGATTCTACCTGTAAAGCTGTTGCCAATAATGTTTCTATTGCAACAACCGGCTTATTCACCCCTAAGGCAATCCCCTTAATCAAACTCATTCCAACCCTTAAGCCCGTAAATGAACCTGGACCAGAAGTTAATCCAAATCCATCCATTTGGTTCAATTCATGACCAAATTTAATCAATATTTCTCGAATTTTGGGAAGAATATTTTTTGAAAATGAGGAATTGGGCGCTAGGGTCTCTTGATAAACTATACCGCTTTGGTTAAGAAGAGCCACGCTCCCTTTCGGAATCGATGAGTCAATTACCAAAATTCTCATCAATAAGTACCAAAGTTGGAAATTTTGAGTGTATTTCCTGTGCTACAACTGTTTGTATGTACAATAGTGATTTACCTGGAAAATGTCAATTAAAAACACTTCAATTTAGGGCGGTTAAAACCACTAAAGACTTATTCATTTTTTATGATTTTTAATTATTTCAATATTCATTTATTTAGTCAATTTATTGTAAATACTTGACAAATAACAAGTTAAACTATATTGTGTGGAATTATTGATGGTTTAATTTAACTTTCCTTGAATAAAGTTTTCCTCCCAATATAAGGAACATCTTGTTTTCCCTTCCCTTTAACGTCTCAATTTGATCCCTAAGCGCTTTAGGAGAATCTCATGTATATAACCACCCAGGAACAGCTAACCTCATATTGCAGTCAGATTGAAAATTGCCAGTGGTTAGCTATTGATACAGAATTTGTGCGAGAAAAGTCTTATTATCACCATTTAGGTTTAATTCAGGTTTCTGGTAACGGCCTCTGTGCGGCAATTGACCCCATAGCCGTTAAAAATTTGGACTGTTTAATGGAAGTCTTTAAGAAAAAGTCCGTTCTTAAAGTTTTTCATGCCGGGAAGCAGGATTTAGAAATATTAAACCGACTTTGCGGGATGGCAATTTCACCCGTTTTTGACACGCAAGTAGCCGCATCTTTGTTGGGTTGGGGATCTCAAATATCTTTTGCCAAAGTAGTTCAAAAAACAATCAGTAAAAAAATTTATAAAACAGAAACATACACCGACTGGTGCCGACGGCCGTTAAGTACCAATCAAATAGAATATGCTTTAGACGATGTTCGTTATCTCGCTCCAGTATATGAAAATTTACTTGGACACTTAAAAAAAGCAAACCGATTAGAGTGGCTTCAAGACGAGTTTTCTCCTTTAGAAGATAGTAAAAATTACGATTTGCCCGATCCTAGAAAACAGTATATGAGGATCAAAAACTTTCGAAACCTGAGACCTAGGAATTTGGCTGTTTTAATTGAGTTATCCGCTTGGAGGGAATTAGAAGCGCGCAAACGCGACTGTCACCCGCGGAGCATTATGAGAGACGAACCTCTTTTGGAAATAGCAAGAATTTTGCCTAAAGATTCATCCGCTATGGAATCGATTCGCGGCTTACACCAAAAAGAAGTTCATAAAAGCGGCGAAATGATTTTAGACGCTATTGAAAGAGGAAAGAAAATTCCAGAAGATGAAATCCCAAAATCCCCAGAGATTAAAAATTATTCTACCCAACCTGGAGTGGAAGAGTTATTAGCCGCCTATGTCCAAATGCGCGCGGTAGAATTAAAAATAGAAGCGACTGTTTTAGCGGATCGAAAACTAATCCATGACATCGTATTAAGATTTGAACAAAATGAACCGCTTGATGGCAATAGCCTTTTTTATGGCTGGCGCAATGAACTAATAGGCAAAACAGTTTTGGAAATTTTAAACGGTAAAAAAGGCCTGGTTGTTAACGGAAAAGGCCGCGTTCGTCTCATCCCCACGAAAGAAAATCTACAAGCACAATAAACTCTCAAAAAAAATTCACGCCGATTCAATAGCTAAATAAGCTATTTTATTTTTAAATTATTTCTGTATCCGCATTTTTTGGTTTTAAAACAAAATAATGAAAACCCGCTACGGCTAATTCTATACCGATTAACCAAAGTCGTAGGGATAAAGATACGATAATTGCTTTAGGTTCTGAAATAACGGGAGAAAGCAATAATACAAGAAAGCTTTCCCGTACGCCAACTCCTTTTGGAACGAAAAATGCTAACATCCCAATTAGGTTAGAAAAGGTCAGGGCAAATAAAATAGAGAAGTAATTGGGAGATAACTCAGGAAATAAAGATTTTATATAGATCCAAAAACCAATTCCTTGCACGCCGATAAAAATTATATATAAGAGAGAAATCCAAATTCGTGAACCGGTGGATAATTCAATTTGGATAGGGTTTCTTTTTATAATCTTCAACCCAAAATTCACAGAATTTGTAAAAACTTTTGGAGATAAGGCGAAACAGAAAACTAGGAATACCCCAATCAATGGTAAAAAATATTCTCCCATATCATTTAGTAAAACCATAAGGCCAATAACTACCAAAACTGAAATGGAATAAGAAAATAAAGCTTCTAACAGCGTGGCAGAAACAACCATTTCAACAGAATGTTCTTGTTTTCTGTGTAAAATGGCTCGACTCGAAACGGTCCATACTTTACCAGGTACATATTTCCATAAGTTAGATACAAACCAATTATATTGAGCCGACCGCACTGATAATAAAAGTCCAATGGCTTTTAAAATAGCGTTCCAAGCAAAAAAGGCTACATAATAAGCCGCTGAAAACGCGATTACAGCCGTAATGGAATAGAGAATGTCAAAACTCAAATCTAACTTTATGAGTTGATTCCAATTTTTATGAATTGCATTACCAATAAAAACAAAAGCAACCGATAGACCTAAAACGAGACCAATTTTTGTTAGGTATGATTTCTTTTTGTCGCTTTTGGGATCTTCCATGAGTTTATTTCAACTAACCTTAATCCAGTTTACAAATCTGCCAATTATGATGACCTAATGATTTTTTGGGAATCTTTTCTTTACATTGATCATGTTCCCAACCTTCAAACGCTACTTGAAATTTAGGGCGTCCTTTCAAATCTTCTCGAATTTTCTGTTCGGTTCCTTGCCAGTAAAGGTATCTCGGATAAAGCGCATCCATAGCCATTAAAACTCCAATTGAGTCATAGGGCTTCTTCTTAAAAGTTAACGCTCCAAAAGGATAAGGAAAGTAAATGGTAGCGTTTGCAGGAGTCTCTTTTGCAACCGCGTCCGCGATTAGATAGGTATCTATATATAAATTTCGGAGATCTTTGGGACCCTCGGTGATTAATATATCATCCGGAGACCGATCCCAATATTTAGTCATAAAGTCAACCCTTGGACCCAGAAAAAAAATAGAAATAACGACAAAGTTTCCTACCACGAAAAGCTTAAGAGGATTTCTAATAGAGGTAGAACTAAACAAGTTGGTTAAAACAATCTGTTTTCCATAACGCGTTCTTTCCTCAAAAATAAGAGTTCCTAAAAAAAGAAGAAGCGTTGGGAATAGTATAAAAAATTCACGGCTAGAAGTTCTAACGGCAATTTGACCAGGATTTTGAAAAAAGAATATGACTCTTTGCCAAGTCGATTGGTCCATCATCGGGTGTCCTTTGACTAAAACAGAAAATAAAAAAGTAAATCCGACAAAGATTCCTAAAAAATTAAAAAAGATAGCCTTTTCTAAATCGTCAAACTTAGAATAATAAAACGGAATAACCAAGGTTAAAAGAATACCAAGCCCCCAAACCGACTGGCAAAGCACATTATTTATTGCCTTTGCCCAAGTCACTTCCGATATTAGCGTTCCCTTTTCGATCCCAAAAATTATAAAAATTCCTAAAAAATACCCAATCGGTATAAGAACTAAAATCGCAGGCCATAAGCGATACAACAATGTCTTAAACCGAATGGCTATGACAGGTACAGAAGTAAATAAAACAAAAACTACAAATATAAAAATAAATTTTAATGTATGTTTTTGTTCTGGGAAAAAAATCAGGCTATATGTCGCCCAGATACCGGAAAAAATTAATGGAAATGAAATCAAATTCCAAAACCATTTAGAATTATTCTCTTTAATTAAAAAATAAACTGAAATGGCTAAAGGAACGAAAAATAAAACTGTGAGTTCATAACGAGTCCATTGGGCGCACATGAATAGGAAAGACGATAAAAACAGTATATCCGGTCGTTTTTTACGGTATGCGATAAACCAATATGTATTAGCCGCAAAAAAATAGAGACCCGCTTGTAAATTATTTAAGTATAAGAATGAATGCCACCAAATCATTGGAGAAGTGGCTAATAATAAAAGAATTATTAAAGCATGTTTTTGATGAATAAATCTCCTTATGAGCGAATAAAATATGCCAAGAAAACTTATATAAAAAAAGGATTGCGTCAATTTGTGGAATGGACTGCCAAACAAATTCCAATAAGAGGAAATCATGTGAAAACCCAAGGTTCGGTTCTGGTCCTCTACAAACGTTCCATTATGAAAAGCCATAATATTGGACTCTTGAAGGGTTACCTGTCCTAGAGCTTTGTAATAAATACCATCTGGAGTTAATACGGGATAAAAAAGATTAAAAATAATTGACGGTAAAATCAGCAATCCGATTAATAGAATAGGACCGTTAAACTTTAGTTCTGGTACAAGCCAGGATTTTAATCGATCGCTTTTTGAAGCTAATTTAAAAAGAACAAATAAGGAAAAAGCTTGGAAAAATAAAAAAGGAATTGGATGAACCCTAATTTTAAAGCAAAGAGCTATCCAAATAGACCAAGTGGTAAGAGCAATCCCTATGGGGAATGCTAAAGACAAGCGTTCTGGTATAGGCAAGTCTTTACTAAAAATTCCAGATAGCAGATAACCGGAAATCAGAGTAAAACATAAACTAATTAATATCATCCCGCATATCAGTCGACAAAGATTTTTTCTCCATTTTTCATGGCTTCCATAAGGGTTTCAGAAACATCTTCGCGAAGTAACCAAGATGGAAGCCCTTCGCCTTTTAATAATAAGTCTCTTACTTTGGTACCGCTTATTTTAAAAACTTCAGAAGGCGTTTTATCTTCTACAAAATGATGAGATTTTGTTTCGGGAGAATAAGCC
This sequence comes from uncultured Nitrospinota bacterium, assembly GCA_964570665.1. Classification (GTDB taxonomy): domain Bacteria; phylum Nitrospinota; class Nitrospinia; order Nitrospinales; family JAJDAT01; genus JAJDAT01. The sequence continues at coordinate 126,737 of CAZMZH010000004.1, forward strand.
ACTTCGCCATAGAAAACAGGAATGATTCCAATATCGCCGATAGTCTCGAATAGCTTAGATACTGCATCGGGAGCGTAAAAATCCTTAACTCCGGTATGATCTCGTCCTAGGACAAAATGGGAACAACCAAAGTTTTTTCTACAAAGAGCGGTGAATACAGCTTCTCGCGGTCCCGCATACCTTGAATAAGATGAAAACGCTCCAATTAAAACCTTATTTTTTGGGTACAAGTTATAATCAACCATCGCTTGATAAGCGCGTAAAACGATTTCGCCATGAAAATCGCTTTTCTTTTTAGGGCCGATGGCAGGACTAACAAATAAGCCGTCGCAATGATAATCTTCCAAGGCTTTCAATTGGATAAACTCATGACCTTTATGAATAACATTGCGGGTGTGAAAACCGACTATGCGAAACCAGTTTTTATGCTCAAAAATAACGCGAGTGTCTTTTGGTTTTAAAATATAGGGTTTAATCGCTCCAGGTTTGGAAAGTCTCTTAACTAATTCAATCTTACCCCCTAAAAATACATTGCCTCCCGCTATTAATTGGGAAACTCCGGGATGATCTTTTGAAGTTGTCCCAAACATTTTTTTTGCAAACTGTTTGAGGTCTAGCTCAAAAATATCTTCTACGTTTAAAGTTGCAAATCGCTCTCCTGATATTTCATGGGTAAGGGCTATGACATTCCCTTTTTGGAATCGATTGGCGCCGGATCCTGGAATTTGGAGATAAATGGGAAGCGTCCATACATCCCCATTGGGTAATTTATATTTATCTAATACAGACTCTATTTCATCTTGCGTCATAAACCCTTGCAGAGGAGAGTACACTCCATCGGCTATCTGTTCGCAATCCAATAAAACCCGTTCTCCAACTTTTAATTCGGGAAGTCTTTCAATTTCCTCTAAATTGTTAGTTTCAGAAATTCTGTTTATCAAAACTCCGCCATGAGGTTCAATCAATAATGACTGTTGATCAATACGCTTTATATCCATTCCAAAACGGGAATAATTCTCATATTGCCCAATAAGCCTAGAAATCATGCTAATGCAGCCTATCGGGTTTACTCCTATTGCCGTTTCCGCCGCTAAAACAAGCCCATCGGCTCCGTCTAAAAGAGTATTGAAAACGTCATTAACCTCGGCTCGAGTTGGTTTTGCCTGGGTCACCATGGTTTCAAGAAGATTGGTGGCTACGTAAACTTTTGCATTTCTTTTTTTTGCGGTTTCGATAATATACTTTTGTAATAAAGGAATGGTTTCAATAGGCTTTTCTCTCGATAAATCGCCTCGATCAATTAGAACCGCATCCGATTCGCTTGCGATAGCGTCCGCATTGGAAACGCCAGAAGAATTTTCTATTTTTGAAATAATAAAACTATCTTCACCTGTCAACTTACGAATAAGTTGAACGTCTTCGACCCTTGAAGCGAATGAAAGCGCAAAATGTTTAATCCCAAAATTTTTAGCGATTTTGATCGCCTCTTTATCTTTTGAAGAGAGAGGCTCCATTAAAATAGGTCTATTAACCGAAACGGCTTTATTGCTACCCATTATTCCTTCGGTAACTATTTTTGCTCGTATTTGTCCTGGCTGTTTATCAATCACTTGTACCAAAACACTATTAAAGTCAATGGCAATAAGATCGGAAGTTTGAATTTGATCGACCGCGACAGACGGGAAAAAAGTAATTTGTTGAGCGTTTCCAGGAATTTTTTTATCGTAGATATTTAAATAACTTCCTTCCGAAAGAAACACTTCGCCGCCAATTACTTTACTCGTTCTTACCTGAGCGCCTTCGGTATCTATGCAAATGGGTTTAGGTGTAGCGTTTTGAATAAGAGTTATCACTTCCGATAATTGGTTGATCGCGGTGTGGGATAAATTAATACGCAACAAATTGACAGGAAGGTCGTTTAATCGTTCTAACACAGTCTTCTTTAGAGAAGCCGGTCCAAGGGTACAAAGGATTTCCAAACTCATAATTTAAAAAATATTTCCAAAAGGGAAGGAATTAAGAAGGGAATAAATTGAAAAGAAAATTTATCAATTAATCAAAATAATCTCTTCAGTTCATCCATTGTCGAATGTGATCCATTAACTTGCGGACGCTTTCTTCAATCGCTTGATTGGCGGTATCTATAATAAGGTCGGGGTTTTCAGGCGCTTCATAAACATTTTTTTTTGAAAATCCAATCAAATTGTCTATCTTACCTTCCAGGCTTTTTTGATACAACCCCTTGCTATCTCTTTTTATCAATATATCCAAAGGAGCTTCAATATATATTTCAAAAAACTTAACGCCAATAGTTTTTCTAGCTTTTTCTCTTGAAATTTTATACGGAGAAATAATTGGGACAATGATGACGTCAAAATCTGGCATTTTTTGAACGCAAAGCTCCGCGATCAATCGATTATTCTCCATGATATCTTCCTTAGAAAAGGAAAGATGTTTGTGTAAACTTCCACGTATAGCGTCGCCATCTAATATTAATGGTTTTAGGTTATTTTTAAGCAACCGAGTCGAAGTGTTTTCAGCAATCGTCGTTTTGCCAACCCCCGACATTCCTGTAAACCATAAAACTAGAGAAGAATTTGCCATGCTTTTCAAATTTTAACTTATCATTTTAGTTTCGTTTGCCATTCTGGCTCTCGTCCATACTCCAATTGGCCCATTACATCGCCACAAATTTCTTGATATTGATCGATTTTTTGTTGAGGCCAATCTTTCCACTTTGGAAAAGTGTTTTTACGCGATTCATGAAACTTTGCAGTTTTTAATTCTCCGTCATATTTAAAGTTTAATTTAGTACCGTTAGGAAAACTCGTTAAATACTGCAACAAACTCGTCATTTCTTCTAAATGTCTTGATTTGTCAAAAAGGGTTTCATATTTAATAATTTTTGAATTTGAGTTTTTGGACAAAGTCTCCAAAGCATATTGAGTATGTTTACGCCAATACCAACATAGCTTTTGAAACCGTGTAAAAGATTCCCAACGATCGCTAAAGGGATCGCCCACACATCTTTTAGCCGACGCTCTACTTCCTGGAAAAAAACGAACCGGGTCTCCAATAGAATAGGGCGCAAAATACCCATTACTTGAAGATCGAACCCAATCCCTGCCATCTCTAATAATAAAGACAGTTTTGGAATTTGGAAACACTTTTGGGATAATATCTATTAACCCTACTATTTGAAGGTTGCATTCCGCATAAACGGAATGTTCAAGTCCTGATAAAAACTGGTTTCTAAAATTAAATAAAAGTTTCGAAGCTTTCGATTCGGAAATTTTACCCATTTGTCTCGCGGCTGATAGTCCTCTTGGGTTTCCTAAAGGCGTTAGCTTGCCTAACGTCATATTAAGCAAACCAAAATCTCTTATTTTTCGAGCAAACTGAGGGTAATTTTTTTTAAAATCAATGATGACAGAATCAAGCCTCCAAACATCAGGTTCCTGATCTGAATAGCAGTCTGGTATGGCGAGTTCAATCAACTCGGATATAAAGCGGGTAGCAGTCCTTCCTGCCGAGGTCACAAAAATACAAGGTTTTTCTATTGTGCATGTGGACATTTAACTAGAAACCCTGTAAACAAAAATCCTAATAAAGAGGAAAATTAAAATAAATGATTTTTTCTAGGATGGATATGAAGAAAGTGTTGAAGAAATAAAATATTACTAATGAAGAGGAATAACTATAAAAATTAAAAGGATTATTCCTCCAGCCCAAATAACCTCATATAGTAAGAAAAGGAGTCTTTTACGGTGATGATCCCGACAATTTCCCCACCATCTGTAATGGTAAGGTGCCTTGTGTTATTGTCAGTCATAAACTCAATACCCTGTAAAACATGTTGGTGCCTATCCATCGTATAAATTGGGACGTTCATTATTTCAGAAATTGGAGTTTCATTAGACAAACCAGATCCAACTACTTTTCTTGTAAAATCTCTTTCGGTAACAATTCCCGTAAACTCACCATCTACTTTAATTAGAATTGCGCTAACGCCTTCTGCTTCCATTAATTTTGCGGCGGCTTGAACTGTCTCCTTTGAGTCAATACTCGTAACAGGAGATTTCATATAATCGCCTAAATGTTCTTTGGGCTCCTCAGACATTATTGCCTCCTACTTTTTTATCTAATAATCTAAACTACTATATTAGTAAATCTAAAATTTAATTCCTATTTTGAAATAAAATTTTATTAAAATCTTACTATAAAATATTTTACCCCTTAATCAAAGGGATGATTTCAGTTTTAACAGTTTCGTCACACAATTGCAATAAACCAACCGTAATTGGTAAATCGAACCTTTTTGGCCCTGCGCTACCTGGGTTGAAGTATAGGGTTTTGCCTACTCGTTGGCTAAGGGGTTTATGAGAATGGCCAAAAATAACGATATTTTGTATTTTAACGTTATCCTCTTCATGCGGCGCTGGAATATCTTTAACTATATGTTTGATTAGAATATTCTTTTCGTATAACTTAAAACTTAATTGTTCTTTATATTTTGAAGGTAACCCCCAATCGTTATTGCCCAAAACAGCTTTAACAGGAGCCAACGATTCTAATTCAATCAAAACATCTTGATCGCCAATATCTCCAGCGTGAGCTATTAAATCCACTCCTTCAAAAACACTAAACACTTCCGATCTTACCAAATTATGCGTGTCTGATATTACCCCAATTCTCACAAAGTCCTTTGAAACCCCTAAAGATAAACTTTTTATTAATTTGATTACTTTTTCAATTTGGTAAACTTTGAGCCTTCTAAAGTCAGGTTATACATCAAACCTTTTTGACCAAAAACAAAAGCAACGATGGGATCTTTAACATTAGTCGTATCTAGCGAATCGCCCACTCCTAGAGTAACTAAAGCGACAGAACCATCGACGCCAGCTTTCCAGCCTTCACTATTTCTGAACTCATTTAAAGCTTTATTTTCCATAAAAACTAGGATGACTGTTTTTGCTTGAGCCCCAAACTGAAATCCGAAAGAAGCGGCTATAGTGCTGTAATAATCGACAGTTTTGTTATTTATCCTAAGTGCGCCTTCCCCATACTCGCCACCAATTCCAAACCCCGCTTTTATTACCTGTGGAAAAATCAAAGTTCCTTTAGATCCTTTTAAAAAGGATTCAGCGCCAGGGACTTCTTTATAAAAACTTTTCAAAGCTTCATTAACGCCAATTTCAATTTCCTTAACTGATGCAGCATAGGCTGAATTGATTTGAGCTAAAAAAAATAAACCAATAAATAAAAAGAAGGAAAATGAATAAAAAACTTTCTTTGAACTATATTCTTTAAAAGTACTCAATATTTTATCATCCAGAAATTTTAATAATATAAAGTAATGAACCTAAGCTTATAAAATAACTATTCCTCTTTTAATTTATGTTCGATTTCTTTTCTTTGTTCAATTTCGTTTTTCAGGTTTTCATTGGCTTTAATAAGTTCTTCTGTCTTTTCCTCAACCATTTTTTCCAGGTTACCCATATACATTTTTAATTTTTGTTCTGCTTTTCTTGTTTGGCGAACTTCTGATTTTAATTGTTCGTTCGCTTTAATAAGATCGACAGTCCGTTCTTCAACAACTTCTTCTAAATAACCGCTATATTTTTTTAATTTATGCAAAGCCTTTTTAAGCTTTAAATGGGTTTGGACCCTGGCTAACACTTCTTCTTGTCTAAATGGCTTTGTAATGTAATCTACGGCCCCTAAAGAAAAGCCTTTTAGCATATCTTCAGTTTCTGTTTTCGCTGTAATAAATAATATGGGGACGTTTACCATATTTTCAAACGATTTTAATCGTTTACAAGTTTCAAAACCGTCAATTCCGTTAGGCATCATGACATCTAATAAAATCAGGTCTATTGGATTCTTTTCAACAATTTTAAGGGCTATTTCTCCACTTGGCGCTGCGAAAATCGTATACTTTTCAATTTCTAGAGTTTTTCGCAAAACATCGATATTCATTGGAGTGTCATCAACTAACAGAATAGAGCTACCCACTAAATCTTCATTATTCATGTTATGTCCTAATTAGTTTTCCAATTTATTTAATTATTTTGGAACAAGACTTAAAAAAGATAATGAACCTCAATCGACCAATCCCATTAAAGTCTTCTAATTTATTTGCTTTCCACTCCTAATTAATGCATCGCTATTTAAGAGAGGCCTAAAATTTATTACTTTCAGCTTAAACCAATAAGTACTTGAAAAATTATGATTTAAATTTTACTACATTATTCGGGAAATAAAAGAAAAACAAAAAAAAGGAAGGAAAATTCATTAAAACATTTTGGGTGTCGTTTTTTAAAATTTAATAACTTTAACTATAACCCATGCTTGGCAAGATACTCATTATAATGTTTTTCATAAAGCACATCCCATTCAGAGGTTCCTTCTCTTAGAGGCTTGCTGGTATATGATGACAGTATTTTTCTAACTTCAATTTCAGCTTGATCGTCAATTTTTAATTCGTCCAAAAATATTCTCATGACTTCTAGTCGAATTTCATTAAGTGGAACTTTATAATCGAAATCGTCCATTTCATCAAAATTCTTCACGATTAATGAACTGATATGATTAACTTTATCTCTACTAAGTTTCATTAAGTTTTCAATTTTATAAGATTAAAGAATTAAACCTCGTTCTCGAACAAGCTTTGACTTAACCATTTGAAATACTCGGCCATAATCCATCATGCTGCGTTCGTATTCTTGAGTTTTTGCTTCCAACAGAGTTTTTACCTCTTCATTTAATTGATCTTCCACCATAAGATCTTTTGTCATGATAGAATTAATAACCACTGATAATTTTTCTGGCGGTTCTTCCCAAATAATCAAATCGCTTTTCAACAATTCATTCGCAATTCTATGGGAAATTCTATCCACTAGTTTTTGAGTTAATCTCATAATAAATTTACTTTCCAATTACTAAATGTTTTACTTTTTTCTATTTAGAAAGCGGGAGACGGGGCTTGAACCCGCGACATTCAGCTTGGGAAGTTGACGCTCTGTCAAATGAGCTACTCCCGCCTTGAATTTCAAGGTTCAAACCAATAATTCGGATTCCCCCAATAAGCATAAAATTTTTTAAAAAAATTCCCCAAAACCAAACTTTTAATTGATTTTTGGGAATTTAATTATCCAATATTTCCCAAAGCGAATCAAATATTTCTAGCTAATTAAGTTATCCCTAGTTATAATCCCCTCTTTTATCAAGAGGTATTTAAATTTTTAGTAAGAATAACCTCGCTGATTTAATTTATTGTATAATTGTTTATTTAAAAGACGAAAAAAGCTTTTTTATAATTAGATATTTAGAACTCTTCTAATTAAGTTTTCATAAATTTCCGAGAGAACCCGTGGTACAAACAGTTAAGTTTACCCAGCAAGTCCCTATTAGCTCCCATCTTAAAGAATTAAAGGATCGTTTTATCATTGTTGGAGGAGTTGTCCTCTTTTTTCTGGGAGTATGTTTTTATTTTCGTGACTTTTTACTTGAATGGCTTCAAAGGCCAATTCCGACCCAATTTAAAGATTTAACTTTTATTTCCCCAACAGAACCATTCTTTACAGCAATAAAAGTAGCTTTAATGGGTTCGCTATTTATTTCCATGCCAGTAATTTTATTTCATATCTGGAAATTTATAGCTCCTGGACTTAAGGTACGCGAAAAGAAAATAACTATGCTTTTTGTTCTTTCTGGAACGGCTTTTTTTCTTTTTGGCGGGGTATTTTGTTATTTCCTTGTTTTGCCTTTAGGACTGAAATTCCTTCTTTTATTTGGTTCCACTTATTGGAAAATGGAGGTAACGATTGGCCTTTATTATTCCTTTACTTTAAAACTTATTTTAGCTTTTGCTTTTGCTTTTCAAACCCCATTAATTTTAGTTTTCATGACTAAACTTGGGATTATTAGTACGGTTAAAATGAGGCTTTATCGGAAATGGGCATTTTTAGGATGCTTTGTCTTATCTGCTGTTTTAACTCCTCCTGATGTCATAACTCAAGTATTACTAGCGGTTCCTTTATATGGACTATATGAATTTGGAATTTTTGTTTCCTATTTCTTTGAGGACCCAAAAAATCGCGAAGAAGCGGTAAGGCACATCATGGCTCAAAGAGAAGCCAAAAAAGCCGCCAAAGAGAAAAAAGCAAAACCAGCTCAAAAAAAACGAACAAAAAAAACAGCTACAGGATAATTAAAAATAGATTAAAGTCTTACATTTGATTAATCAATGTAAGCAATGGTAATAATTGGGAAAATTGGTTTAACAAAAGCTCTTTGGTTAAAACCGAAAACAGCTGAAACAAAATGGCCGGTAGCATGGACCCTGTCAAACCGAATAAAGCGGAGCAGATTAATCCCGTTCCAAATAAACCTAAAGCTAATTTTAAATTTAAAAGGGAAAATAAAATAGCCGACAGATAAACTGCCAAAATCAAATTAAAACGTTTTATCAAGGGTTGAGCAAATACGGCTAAAAAAACTATTTGATCTATAACTGAAAAAACTATACTTTTGATCCAGTGGACAAGTTCAGAATAGCGGCCAATTATTGGATAAACCGGTTTCTCAACTATAAAGTTTTTCTCGCTTACTCCTGTTAAGCTAAATAAATAACTTAAGATCAGAAGCGTTATAATCAGTAAGCTTCCTAATCCCAAACCAATAAAAAAATTTCGAAAAAAAATCTTTCTAGTATCAAATTCTCGACTTAGTCTTATTTTTTTTAAATAAATTAGGAAAACAAAGGCTAATAAAGAAAAGCTCTCAAAATAAAAATTTGACCAAGGATTTGAAGAACTGAAAAGAAACTTCCAAAAAGGAATAAATAAAAAAAAATATAGAATTAAAACTAAAATGGAAAGCTTAAAACTTATTAAGGAGGGAAGTTCAATCCGCAAAATGAGCGTTAGGTTCTAAATTTAAGCTTTATTTCCAGAAACGTGACTTGGAACTCTTTTTTTACCAGGAAATTGTTTAACTCCGGAGATAGAAGGGGCCGTTTTTGAATTAAAGGAATGACCGCTAATATTTGCCCAATTGCTTGGATTCGGATTTAAAAACAGTTTTCCACTAAAATGAATGGGCCTTGAGTTAGATTGGATCATTTGGTCCAATCTAATCTTTTCTTGGCTTCCAGCTATTTCTCTCTTTAAAAAAGCAGAGTTAAAATAGAATCCGCCAAAAATTACTAGCGACATTACTGTGGCTTCTATAAAAACATTCTTCCACATTTTAAAAAACCTTTGTTTTGATTAGGTTTATTATAAAACATTAATTTCATTAATCAATATAAAATTTTTAAATTTATCTTCGAAACTAATTGAATTTTCAACAATTGTAGGTAATTTATTGAGGTTGACATGCGAAATCATATTTTTTACTATCGAATTTCAAAAATTTCATCCGACCAATTAAGATTCTTACTTTACCCCCCAAATGGCTTTGAAGGTTTTAGGGATATCTATTAACTAGGCGCTAAAAATTATTCAACTATGATAAAAATTGCCATTGGCTCTGACCACGCAGGCTTTGAGCTAAAACAATCTGTCCAAATCCTTTTAAATAAAAGAAAAATTGAGATTATCGATTTTGGTCCCAATGGTCCTGATTCTGTAGATTATCCCGACTACGGCCAAATGGTAGCCCAATCAATAGTGAGTAAAGAATCCCATAGCGGCATCGTTATTTGCGGTACAGGCTTGGGAATGAGTATTGTGGTCAACCGTTTTCCAGGAATCCGAGGGACACTATGTTCCGACGTTCTTTCCGCTAAAATGAGCAGACAACACAATGACTCTAATCTATTGGTTTTAGCGGGTAGAATGATAGGTATAACGCTTGCCGATGAAATTGTACAAACCTGGTTAGATACGCCTTTTGAAGGCGGACGTCATCAAAGACGCTTAGATAAAATCGAAAATGTCCATAATACGAAACAAGGAGAAAAATAAATTGTCCACATTGTCAGAATTTGACCCGGAAATCGCAGCTTCAATCCAAGGAGAAGCCGATCGAGAATCCTTTACTTTGGAAATGATCGCGTCAGAAAACTTTGTTAGTAAACAAGTCATGGAGGCTCAAGGATCTGTCATGACGAATAAATACGCGGAAGGATATCCAGGGAAACGCTATTATGGCGGTTGTAAGTACGTCGATGTGGCTGAAGACTTAGCCATTGAAAGAGCAAAAACAATCTTTGGAGCGGAGCATGTAAACGTTCAACCCCATTCCGGGTCGCAAGCCAACATGGCTGTATATCACACAGTTTTGCAACCAGGCGATACTATTCTAGGGATGAATCTCTCTCATGGAGGACATTTAACGCACGGAAGTCCAGTTAATTTTTCTGGATATTCATATAAAGTAGTTGCTTATGGGGTAAACCAAGAAACTGAACTCATAGACTATGAAGAAGTAGCCAAGCTAGCCAGGGAAAATAAACCCAAAATGATTGTCGTTGGAGCAAGCGCGTATCCTCGGGTTATTGATTCGGTAAAGTTTAGAGAAATTGCGGATGAAGTAGGCGCAAAAATAATGACCGACATTGCGCATCCAGCAGGTTTAGTCGCCGCCAAACTATATCCTTCACCCGTTCCATATTCAGACTTTGTCACTACGACAACGCATAAAACTCTTCGCGGTCCCCGGGGAGGCATGATTCTTTGCAAAGCGGAATATGCCAAAGAAGTTAATAAACGAATTTTTCCAGGGATTCAAGGCGGTCCATTAATGCATGTTATAGCCGCAAAAGCGGTGGCTTTTAAAGAAGCTCTACACGAAAGTTTTATAGACTATCAAAAACAAGTCATAACTAACGCCAAAGCTTTAGCGGATCACTTATCTAAAAATGGGTTTAAACTCGTAAGCGGAGGAACAGATACCCACCTGATGCTGGTCGACCTTAGACCTCAGGACATCACCGGTAAGGAAGCCGAAGAAGCTTTAGATTTTGCCGGAATAACCGTCAATAAAAATACAGTTCCGTTTGAAACCCGAAGTCCATTTGTCACTTCTGGCATCAGAATTGGAACCGCCGCTTTGACGACTAGAGGGATGAAAGAAAAAGAAATGCAAATTATTGGGAATTGGATAATTGATATTCTTCAAAACATCAAAGATGAATCCTTTCTAAAGAAAACTAGAGAAAATATAAAAGAACTTTGTGTTCAGTTTCCCTTTGATCACTAAAAAACTCTTATATCTAACCTTTATATTTTTTCTTGAGTTATATTGTCATTGCAATATAAAAACTAAGCCGAGATCATTTCATGAAATGTCCTAGTTGCGGGAATATGGAGAATAAAGTCATTGATTCCCGTATGAATAGAGAAGGCGACTTAATTCGGAGGCGTAGAGAATGTCTTCAATGTAACGATCGTTTTACGACTTACGAGAGGATCGAATTGAACATGCCTCTTGTTATTAAAAAAGATGGAAGACGAGAATCCTTTGATAGAACTAAGATACTTTCTGGCGTTAAAAAAGCCTGTGAAAAAAGACCGATAAGTTTAGAGAAAATGGAAGACCTTGTCGCTTTAGTTGAAAAATATTTTCAAGAAAGCGGCGAAAAAGAGGTTTCCGCAGTCAATATTGGAGAAAAAGTTGTTCGGGAGATATATTCCTTAGACGATGTTGCGTATGTTCGATTTGCTTCTGTTTATCGTTCATTTAAAGACGTCAACGAATTTATGAACGAACTCCAGGATATCCTAAAACACAAACAAATAGGCGATCCATAAACAATAAAAATAAACGAGAGTTAATAATTTTTTTTCGTCGATTAAATAATTTAGAATCTATTTTAGCCTATAAATTAGCTTAATCGGCCTTTTCTATTTACAACTTTTGATAATACATTCCGCTTATATTGACCACCCGTCATAGAAAAAATAAAGTTTTACTCCAAATAGCCTCCCTGGTAATTCTTTTTTTAACCATTCTTTATCCATTTTTTAATATACCTATACTTGGGGACGAGGCGGCATCGTTCCTAATGAATTTTGATTACCCTCTAAAAACTTTACTTTTTTCCTACACGGGACCTAGCAATCACAACTTTTTTATTATTTTTTCCAAAATTTGTGTAGCTTTATTTGGAGAAAGCGAATTTAGTTTTCGGTTACCTGTCATCTTTGCCGGAATCTTAGCAATTCCGCTTATTTATAAGATATCTTTCCAAATTTCAAAGTGTATTTTTACGGCCTTTATTTCCTCTCTCCTGTTAACGCTTTCATTTCCTCATCTAAAGTTTTCTACAGATGGCCGGGGTCATGGTCTTTCATTGACCTTGGGTTTAATACTAACGATCGTTGTTTTCAATTTATTGAAAAAGAAAAGAGATTTCCTATGGGGGGTTACGTTAGTTGTATTTGGGATTTGTTTTGTTTTGACTGTCCCCAGTAACGTCTACTTTTTAGCGTCATTAGGAACCTATTTCGCTATTCAAACTTATATAAACAGACCCAAAAACTCTTCTTTTAAAAACTGGATTTACGATTTAGCCCCATTTTTTATTTTACTTTTTTGCGTGAGCGCTTATTTTTTTATTATTTTTGAAGACCTTAAAATAGGGATCGTTACCGCAGGAAATTATCATAGGTTGTTCCACGGTGGCGATAACCTAAATATGAGTTTGGATAGAATAAAAGAAATCTTTCTTTTATTCGTTTCCCCTTGGGGCTCATGGTTATATTTATTGGTTTTGGTCGGATGTTTTAGCTGGCGCAAAAATAGGCCAATTGGAATACTCTATCTATGTCTATTCGTTCCGCCTTTCATATTGATGTCTATTTCAGGAGTAATGGGGCCGGGAAGGATTTATCTGTACTGGCTTCCTTTTATTCTGATTTTAGGGGCTCATGGGATTTCTAAGTTAACTTCGTTAATAACCCAGTTTGCCCCTTCAATCAATCGTTCTTGTATATTCGCTTTATTTGCCGTAGGTTTGACGACTCAACCTTTCTTTAAGTTTAAAACCTATTACTATTCCGAAAATAAAATCAAGGGAGCCCTTATATCCGATGCAATTCAAACTTTAAATCTTATTAAAAAAGAGTCTTCGGATTTTGACCTTATTGTTATTCCATATAAAGATAGGGTTTTACGCCGCTATTTAGGAAGAGAAGTTTCTGACCGGATGCTTAATATTATAAAAAATAACAAAATACAGAATATAACCTTCATTGGCCATAAATCTATTCCTCCCAATAAAATACCTTTTGCAGATTGTCAGACCGAATGTTCGTGGTTAAAAGAAAAACATTTCCAGAAAGTCTCAGAAATCGGTCAGCTAAGCATTCATAAACTTTCATCCAAAATAAACAAGCATTTATCCATTCATAAAGATCCGGATTATGAGAGCGTTTTAGCTTTTCAATACGATGCAGAAACAATTGTTGGCAGTGAATCAATCGCAAAGCAGTATACGAAGAATTATCTTCAAATAAATAGGCAAATAAAACCCCATATTGTCGGTAAAACCTCATTGAAGATCGAAAAATCTAATCTTTATAAAAATAAACCTATGTATATATTTTCGCCGGTTGCTAAGATGATTAAAACGCTTTCGGATGACAGTTATTCTCTTTTTGTCTTTGCAACGCGGTTTAAATTCAACGATAGCTCATTCGCAAATCTAGTTTCGCTTAAACAACCTAATGCTCCTTCGGCTTTCTTAAACACCTATCAAGGGGTTTTTCTTGAAGACAAGGAAGGAAAACTATTTTGGAAAAGAGTACATCCATTTTCGCATTATTTGGCAAATTCAATGGGTAAAAATAAAATGGATTCAAATTTTTACTGGCAAATCCACTTTTCTTTGTCTCCTTTAAAAAAAGATATTCATCAATTTTTAGTGGGTTTTCGGTTAATGGAAAAATCAAGTTATTTTGACGGTTTTCAATCGTATCTCCTTCATCCATAATGAATTTTGAATTGAAATATTTTTAATCGTTATGAATAAAAATAACAGAATGCGACTGTTGCTTTTATTCAAATAAGGTAAACTAAACCCTTCAAATTGAATCGTTGATTACAAAATGTTAGGATGATTCAATTTTCTCCTACCTATGCCGCCATGGAACAAGTTGCCTACAACATTTCATTATTTAGCTATTTCACTGCATCGCTCGGCTATTTTATTTATTTAATATATCGAAAACATCCTGTATCTATTTTCTCAAGTTGTGCGGTAGGTATCGGGGCTATTAGTCAAACCATTTTTATGGCCATTCGGTCTGGTCATACAGGACATGGTCCTTACACAAACTCGTTTGAAGTCGCCTTTTTCTGTTCCTGGATGATTGTTCTCGCTTACTTTTTTGCCGAATGGAAATACAAAATTAAAGATTTAGGAGCGTTTGTTATCCCTCTAGCGTTTTTAATTCTTCTATATTCCTTTTTTTTAGCGCAAGAGGGGAACCAAGCGCCCACCGGCCAAATAAAAATTTGGATGACGCTCCATAGATCTCTTTCAATAGTGGGTTATGCCGCTTTTTCTATGGCTTTTGTGGCTGGCGTCATGTATCTTATTCAAGAAAACCAATTGAAAAATAAAAAGTTAGGCATTATGTACTTCAGAATGCCTTCTCTTGAATTATTAGACAAATTCAACTTTACAGTCATTACCCTGGGTTTTCCTTTGTTCACTTTAGGGTTCATGACTGGAACTTTAGCTAATTCTAAAATCAAGGACGCCATATTTTCTTGGGATATTGTGAAAACTTGGCCTTTGGTGTTATGCTGGCTGGTTTACGGCCTTATATTTTTTGGAAGACTGCTTAAAGGGTGGCGAGGAAAGAAAGCCGCTCAAGGAGCAATTTTGGGTTTTATTTCGGTAATTCTCACTTTTGTTCTTCATGTATAGTTTTATTAAGAAGATATCAATTAATTAGACATTTGGTATGCCTTTATCTAGCTTAGTAATGGTTGGGGTAAATCACAAGAGCACCCCCGTAGAAATTCGAGAGAAATTGGCATTTTCTCAAGGGAAAATTGAAGAGTCCTTGGAGAGAATTACCGAAATCCCAGAAATTATCGAGCATATAATTGTTTCCACTTGCAACCGAGTAGAAATATACGCCCGTGTTGAAGATATTGATTTGGGTATTAAGCGGTTAAAAGAATTTATTTGCTCCTCGCATGAAGTTCCCTTAGAGGAATTAGATGGCTATTTTTATAGTCATCGCAGTAACCAAATGGTAGAGCATTTATTTAAAGTTTCTTCTAGCCTAGATTCAATGGTTGTTGGCGAACCTCAAATATTAGGCCAAGTAAAAGACGCTTACGAAAATGCTCGTACATTAAACGCTACAGGGTCCGTATTAAATCAGTTATTTGAAAAAGCTTTTAATGTTGCCAAGCGGGTTCGCGAAGAAACGGGAATTGCCGAAAATGCCGTTTCTATTAGCTATGCCGCCGTTGAATTAGCCAGGAAGATATTTGAAGATTTAGAAAACCATACGGTAATGCTTATAGGAACAGGTGAAATGGCTGAAATTGCCGCAAAACACCTAATTTCTTATGGCGTTAAAACGGTTTATGTGGTTTCCAGGACCTATGAAAGGGCGGCCGGCCTAGCAAAAACTTTAAACGGGTGTGCGCTTGCATTCGACGAACTGGAAAAGGAAATGCACCGTGCAGACATAGTTATTACTTCAACAGGAGCGCCAAGGTTTATTATCGATAAAGAGTTGGTAGAAAAGGTCATTCAGGAAAGAAAACACAATCCCATGTTTTTCATCGATATCGCTGTTCCAAGAGATATTGAACCGGAGGTAAATACGTTGGAAGACGTTTATTTATACGACATAGACGATCTCCAAGCAGTTGTCACAGCCAATTTAAAAGAAAGAGAAAAAGAAGCGGAAAGCGCGTTAGAAATTGTCACAAATGAGGTTTCAAAGTTTACCGACTGGATGGGAGCTTTGGACGCTGTTCCTACCATTGTAGAAATTCGAAACAGAGCCGAAAGGATTCGAATTGCGGAAATCAACAAAACTCTAAAAAAAATGGAGCATCTTTCAGAAGAAGATATTATCAATATAGAATATCTTACGACCTCTATTATCAATAAAATCCTCCACAAACCAACCGTCAATCTAAAAAAGAAAGTTTTATCTAAAGATGGTCGAGACTTTCTTCATTCGATACGCCAACTCTTTCATTTAGACGACTAAAAAGCATGCTAGAAATAGAAAAAATTCGCCTCGGAACCCGAGGCAGCCCTCTCGCTTTGTGGCAAGCCAATTGGATAAAAAACCAATTGGAAGAAACTCACGAAGGGTTAAAAGTCGAATTGACCATTATTAAAACCACTGGTGACAAAATTCAAGACACTCCATTGGCCAAAATAGGAGGAAAGGGGCTTTTTTTAAAAGAAATAGAAGACGCTCTTTTAAAAAACAAAATTGATATAGCCGTTCATAGTATGAAAGACGTGCCCGTTCAATTACCCAGAAGGTTATGTATTGCCTCTTTTACTGAAAGAGAAGATCCCAGGGACGCGCTAATTTCAAAAAATGGAATTAAACTTGCCGATATGCCACAAAATGCCAAGATTGGCACGGGCAGTATGCGACGACAAACCCAATTGTTAAATTATCGGCCCGATTTTGAAATTGTTCCGTTACGAGGGAACATCGATACTCGAATAAAAAAATTAGAAACCGAAGGATTAGACGGTATCATTCTAGCTTCGGCCGGTTTAATAAGAATGGGTTGGGCCGATCAAATTACCGAATATATAGATACGGAAATACTATTGCCAGCAATTGGCCAGGGCGCTGTAGGAATAGAAACAAGAAATTTTGATATAGACGTTATAGAAGCTGTTGTCGCGTTAGACCACGAAGACACCAACTATGCGCTAGAAGCCGAAAGGGCTTTCCTCAGAGTTTTAGAAGGAGGATGCCAAGTCCCAATCGGCGGTTATGCAACCATTCAAGAAAATCAACTGACTTTAAAAGGTCTTGTGGGCGATTTAAGCGGTAAGAAAATTATTAAGTCGGAAAAAATTGGATTGATTGAAAACGCAGAATATATTGGCCAAGATCTTGGCAAAGAAATTCTCGCTATGGGCGCCGATAAAATTCTTAAAGAAGTTTATAGTTCTTAGATAGTTTTGAGACTTTCTTAATTTTTTTACGTAAATTTTTCACACAATATACCAACTATTTTTATTTTCCCACCCACAAAGAGTTTCTTCTTTCCACATTATTTTACTTCAATACTAATTTTGAAAATACCTTGAACCTTTAATCAGTTAAAATCTTTGAAGACCACAATAATTTTTTTTCTGATACTATTCGTAAAAGCATTCTTAGCAAAACGATCCATTTATTCGCCCTTAAAGAGCATCTCTTCTTGTAAATCCAAATACTTTAGTACCCACCAAAATGTCCCTAAATATCCAATCAAAAAATATATCCCATCATTTAATTCCCATTACTCTAAACATAAGTAATTGACTCCGATATGCGTGGACGAAGTAGACGATTCAGACATCTGAATTTTAAAGCTTCTACTCTCTTTCCATTGGCCATCTTCTTTTTAGTAATTACTATTTTATGGACATTGGGCGCTTATTCCCCATGGGCTTTATACAGAAACAGCTCTGGCTTAAAAGATTGGTTTCCAGAATTTAAAAGTTTTTTTATTAATAATTCTAAAATGATATTGAAGAACCACTATTTTGGAATTTTAAACGTCCTTTATGCAGAAGAACCTTCTATAAAAAGTAAGATATCATCAATAAACATTTATATTTCTAACAATGATTTAGAGAGCCTTGATAGTAAAAACTTTTTATTTCAACTTGGACTTATCGAAAAAAGACCTAAAATTCAAGGAACCTTTATGACTCACAATAAGGGTACCCTGCCAATTAGTATTAATATACGTGGAAGCGGTAATCATCACCATCAAATTTGGAAACCCTCCATTAGAATACGTTTTAAAAAATCTGGAATTTCAGACGGTTATAGAAACCATATTTTAATTGCGCCTGAAGATGGAATTGGATTAAGAAATTGGCTTTCTACCGAGCTAAGTAAAACCTGGGGAATGCTTAATTATGGTGAACACTTTACTCGTTTGTTTATCAATAATAAATATATGGGGGTTTATACAAGATATTGGCGATTGGGTGAGTCTACTTTTATAAATCAAATGAAAGTTCCGGGACCTATATTAAGATTAGAATTAACCAGCAAAAGAGATTTTTTGAGAGCTAAACAAAATTGGTATATTCCCTCGGCTTGGGACATAAAAGGCGAATCAGAAAATAAAAAGTATACCTTGCTATCGAATCTCACAAAATTAGCGCAAGATATTCATTTGAATTTAAAACCCTTCAGAAAACCTCAAAAAGTAGCCGATCAATTCAATTTGTTAAATGAATATATTGATCGAAATTCTTTCGCAAAATACCTCGCTTTACTTTCGCATGGGTCTGGAGAACATGTAGACGATATCCACAACAATGCTTTTTGGCTGGATGTCCCTTCCGGAAAACTTTCCCCTATTCTTGTAGATATAAATGGTTATGGAATGTTGAACAAAACCAATTTCAAAACACCTATTATTAAAAGGACAGGAGCTTTTGTAGGAGCCTGGTTAAGAGACCCTAGAAACTTAGCGTTATATATAGATAAATTAAACGAATTGATTCTTACTTTTGGAACAATAAAAGAAACAGAGAAACTTATTAAGAATAAATGGAATGAAATTTATCCAGAGTTAGCCGCCGATATTTATTTAAGTAAAATGGGCAACCCAAGAGATTTGATGGCTATACCCAATTTAAATCAAGATTACGAACAACTGGTAAATTTCATTCATTCAAGAATTAACTGGATTAAATCAGAGTTAATAAGGGACAAAATATCAATTGTTTCTATTCAACCAGGCTATTTTGAAATTTTTATTGAAGGTCTTTCTGGATTCAGCGCAAAGAGAAAAGATGGAAACCTAATTCGGTTAATTGGATCTCAACAAAATAAAGTTGAACCGCTTTTACTCCCATCTATTCCCCTTAAAGTAAGAACAAAGGATAAATCACCTCTAAATAAAGCCAACTTCGCGTTGCCAGGAGTAAAAATAATACCAAATGATTTAAAAACCCCTTACGCATTTTATAAAATTCCAGGTAAGCCAAATGACTATAATTTTTACCATCGATTGAATAAGCAAAAGGTAGAATTTTCCACCTCACCAAAATTTTTATTTAATCATAGAAAATTAGCTGGAATTATCCCCTTAAGTTTTCCAAAACAAAATAGTAAACCAGTTGTTATTGGGCCTGGCGAAGTATTTATAAAATCTACTAAAGAATATGGGATTCTTCAGAATGTTACTATAAGGGCGGGAACAAAAATATTTCTTGACTCTAAAGTATCTTTAATTTTTAAAGGTCCCTTAAATATTGAAGGTACAAAATTATTACCGGTTACCATCCGACCTAAAGATCCTAAAAAACCATTTGGGGTAATAGCCATCATTGGTGAAAAAACAAAAGGAAGTAAAATTCATTATTTAGACATTCAAGGTGGCTCCGTTCATCGACGTTATAATTTAGAGTTTACCGGTATGTTTTCCGTTCATGATTGTCCCAATATTGAAATTTCTAACAGCCGTTTTGGAATAAACTTTATCGGTGATGATGCGGTTCATTTAATGCGGTCCAAAACTAAAATCAATAATTCTATTTTTGAAAATGCTCGAAGCGACTCTATGGACTGGGATTTAGTTGATGGAAAGATTTCTGACAGTATTTTTCGAAACTCAGGTAATGACGGTCTTGATTTAAGCATGGGAACGGCACATATTTCCAAAAGTCTTTTTGAAAAAAGTGGCGACAAATGTATTAGTGCCGGTGAGGGAACAAAAACAACAATTGTCGGTTCAAATTTTTACCAATGCAATGTTGGGATAGCGGTAAAGGATCGTTCAAAGGTTGAGCTTACAAACAACCAATTTGCAGAAAACAATATTGCTTACAATTCTTATAGAAAAAAATGGCGCTGGGAAAGAGGAGGAGAAGGCATTTTACAAAACTCCTATTTTATAAATTCAACGCTGGCAGATATTAAAGGCGACAAATTCAGCAAAGTTACCTTTATCGACTTCATTCCAAAAAACATTCGGATCGAAGGTAAGCTTCATTTTTTAAAAAAAAAGAGTAATTAATTCTTTGAAAATATTTAGTTAAATATTTCTAATAAAAAAGACTTTTCCCAGACCTATATCTTATTATTTAATCCGTCTCCAATTCTTTTTTGAAAGTGATGAACTGGTTAAAACATTCGTCATATTTCCGGGTCACTGGAAATTGCGGAAATTCCTTTATTATACTATCCGGTGGACAAAAGAAAATTCCTCTATGCGCCGCTTTAAGCATTCCTGTATCGTTATAAGAATCTCCGGAAGCGATTACTTTAAAATTCAAACCTTTTAATGCTTCGACCGCTTTAGACTTACCGTCTTTTTGCCTCAATTGATAATTAGCGATATTCTTGTTTTCATCGACAACCAAAGAATGACAAAAGAGAGTAGGGTAGCCAAGCTGGGCCATTAATGGCGCTGCAAACTCATAAAAAGTATCCGACAATATTATTATTTGAAATTGTTCTCTTAACTTATTCAAATAATCTTTTGCCCCTGGTAAAGGTTCTATCCCCTTAATAACATCTTGAATATCGTCAAGTTTCAGATTATTCTCGTCCAATATTTTTAACCTGCCTTGCATCAACTCATCGTAGTCGGGTATATCGCGTGTCGTTAATTTTAGTTTTTCGATTCCAGTTTTCTCGGCGAACGCAATCCAAATTTCTGGAACCAACACGCCTTCTAAATCCAAACAAGCTATCATTTAAAACTCCTTCAAAAATCTGTTAAGTATTGCTAAAAATATTGGCTTCCCTAAAGTTTTACGGAAGTTCTTTTAAGCTTTTAGGGTTTGTTTACTTTTTAAATTCCTAATAAAATCCCATTCTTCATTTTTTAACATCCGGGAAACAAAAATAAAACAGAAAACTCCAGCTGTGATGCAAAAAATCAAAACGGATAATTTAACTAATAAAGAATCTGCTGGATTAAACAAAAATTCGTTTAGAAAATAAACGACCAAAGTCATTACTCCAGAGGCTACTATCAGTTTTTGAGTAGACGACCAAATTTTGCTTCCTTCCAATCTTCCTAATCTCTTTTTCAATATATATAAAAGAACCAGGCAATTAAAAATTGCGGCTAAAGACGTCGCAAGCGCCAACCCTGCATGCTTTAGAGGCCCCATTAAAATAAGGTTTAAAACAACATTCAAGAGCATGGAATAGGCGCCAATAATTGCCGGCGTTTTTGCGTCTTGCAAAGAATAAAAACCAGCGGTTAATATCTTCAATCCAGCAAAAGCGCAAAGACCAATGGAATAACATAAAATAGCTTGAGACGTCCCATCGGTAGCCAAACGTAAAAATTCGCCTCTTTCCCATAAAGTGTTTACGATTGGAAATCTTAAAATTATTAATCCACAAGTTGCGGGAATGGTGACAAAAAGAACGAGCCTCACTCCAAATGAAACCGTCTTTGTAAAACTATCAAGATCATTTTTTGCCGCCTGATCTGAAAGAGTAGGCAATATAGCCGCCCCTAAAGCCACTGCAAAAACCCCTAACGGTAGCTGCACCAATCTATTTCCATAATATAAATAAGAGATAGATCCGCCCGGTAAAAGGGAGGCCAACAAAGTATCAATCAAAATATTAATTTCATAAACGGCGACCCCTAAAACTGCCGGCAACATCAGTTTGCCAAACTTAATAATTCCTTGGTGTTTAAAATCAAAAGAAAACTTAAAACGCAAACCTTTTGATCGAGCCAAAGGCCATTGCATGATTATTTGAATAAAACCTCCAACCAATACTCCTATCGCTAAACCCATTACGGGTTGTTCCATTTTAGGAGAAATCCAAATTGCGGAAATAATGATGCAAATATTTAGAAGAACAGGAGCGGCGGCGGGCAAAGCAAAAATCTTTTTTGTGTTTAATATTGCCGTAAAAAAGGCTGATAAACCTATAAAAAATAGAAAGCCTGCCATCCATTCGGTCAAATGAACGGTTAATTGAAATTTATCGGGGTCATCAACAAAACCGGGGGCCAATATAGAAATTAATGGAGAAGCGAAAACATAAATAAATAAACTAACCCCTCCCAGAGTTATACCTAATAATAAAAATAATTTAGAGCAAAACTCCCAACCTTCTTTTTCTTTATCAGTCGCTAAGTATTCGGAAAATACCGGTATAAAAGCGGCAGTCATACCGCCTTCGCCCAAAATTCTTCTTTGAATATTAGGAATCCTAAACGCAACAAAAAAAGCGTCGGCAGCGGCGGAGGATCCAAAGTTCATAGCAATCACTAAATCTCTAATGAATCCAAAGATCCGCGAAAATAAAGTCATCGTGCCGATGGAACCAGCGGCGCGGCTTACTTTTTCATTTTTATCCATGCAGGAAAGCGTTTGGGAGGAGAGATTTAATGGAAGGAGTTTCTAATGAGCTAATACGACTGAAACTCTTTGCTTATAAAGAAAGTATAACAAAATTGAGGAGATCTAGATACTAAAAGAGATTTAAGGGAATCTCTAATAATTCAAAATTTTTACTTGTGGCAACTCGCAAGCCCTTATTTCATAAGGGCTGCTTGTGGCCAAAAACAATTTTTAGAGGTCTCCTAAATTGAATCTACGTAAAGTATTATGAAAAACTTTTAGAAATGTATATCAAATTCAAATTATTATTCAGGCCAGTTTTGAATTCCCTTTGAAATTATTTCTTTTACGACTTTACCAATCATTTCTCCTAACACGGTATGCATTCCACAATAGTTTTCATTGACTTCCCCAGAACCCGCTACGACAACACAATCGGTTCCAGTTCCAGTGGCGGGTTGGTTTGATTTTTTACTCTTAACTCCGGCTTCTATGATCGCAGAGGTTTTGGCCATGGTAGCCAAATGAACAGCTTCGATAAGTCCAGAAACATGGGGTAGGGCATTACAGGAAAGAATTAAGTTAATAGTCCCCGGCTTAATAACCAACGGGTCTGAAGCAACGTCTGCCGAGTCTCCTGCGGTGCGAACATTATTTAATCCAACCGTTGTAATTGCATGGACCCATAAAGAGCCTCTTTGTAAAAAAGCTTCCTGATACCGAGAAACATTTGCGCCTGTTATAAGACCAATAGCGTTATAGGGTAAATTATAGCGATTAATTATATCGTCAAATATTTCCCCTAGGTCATTTTCCTCAAAATGTTCGCATTCATGATTAAAAATGCAATTGGCTTCGGTTAAACCGCCATTAAAAGGAGCCCAACTAATAATAGGGCTGGATTCGGAGAGATTTATTATAAGAGTTTTGTCTTTTAGGACAACTTCAACCGGGGCGTTTTCGCTAGTAAAAAAGTCGTTCATCAATTTTCATCTACGCCTTAAAGTCATTTATATACTATTCGTCCATTGCTTCCCATAAATCCAAATATTTATCTGAAGCATCTTTTAAAGTTTTTTTATGAAACGCTATTTCTTCCTCTGTTAAAGTTGATAATTTACCAAAGTTTTCTTCACTAAAAGTCTGCTTTAGAATTGCGGCCAATTCGTCTGTTTTTTCAAAACCAATCATATCTCCTACAGTACCTGGAACGGCCTTCACTGACATTTCTAACTCTCTTATATTTCTTTTTAAGGGTTTACCAGCTTCAATAGCCTTTATCAGTCTCTCGATACTGGTTCCAAATTTTTCAAAAAGAGCGGAGATTCCAATTTTCCTAGTATCTCTCTGATTTTTTAGAGTAGAAATCTTTGCGTTAAGTTCATCTGCAACCGTAATAGCTCCTTCAAACATTTTTTACTCCAAGTAGGTTTTCTTTTTAAGAAAAGATTTTTTCCATTTCTTCAAAGCCTTCGTACAATTCCGCATAAATTGTGGTTAGATACCGATTTGGTAAGTTTAGTTTTCCCCATGCTTTGGTATCTAATATTTGAGATTCTATTTGTCCACTGCTCCCAAAAAAACTACCTTCGGCAATAGTATCCGCCACATGCATGATCGCCGTTTCAATTTGACAAATTTCAGTGTCATTAGGGTTATGATGAAACTCCACAGCTTGACATAACCATTCAGGAAGTTTCCATTTTTTCATTAAAGCCGTCCCTACCTGGGCATGATTAAATCCCATAACGTCTTGTTCTGCGTCAATAAGGCTGCGTCCCCATTCATTACATTGAACAAGAGCTAATTTGCCTTTTTCAGGAATCTGATTATAAATAACTAAACTCCCAATATCATGGATCATTCCTCCGACATAATAAATATCAAGATTTTTTTCATTTTTAAGCTTGGCAATCGCCTTTGACGCTAATCCGCAAGCAATTCCGTGATGCCAAAATGTTTTTAACGCTACCAAATCTTCTGGAACTTTATCGAATTTTGATAAAACCGTAGATCCTAGCGTTATGCTCAAAAGTTGCTCTGTTCCAATAACATTTAAAGCTTTCTCAATCGTATCAATCTCTTCTTGAAAATTATAAATTGGACTGTTAACAATTTTTATAAGTCGACTACATAAGTCTTGATCGTACATAACAATATTGACCAATTGATCGACAGTACTTCTGGGGTCATTGATAGCCTCAATTAAAAGATCAAGGATTAAAGGGAACGACGCAATATCAGAATCTTGAGAAACTAGTTTTTCGGGTGTCATGACTTAAAAACCCAATGCGACGAAATTAAAATGGTTTAGTCTACTATTGAATTTATTTTTTTAGGACAATTCAATAAAATCCAAATAGGCCATTAAATTTTATAATAAACCTCTTCGATATTGAAAAAATATCTCTATTTTTTAAATTGGGGGAAATTAGGCTAGGTTGTAACTGAAAAAAAATGTAACTTAAGCCATACCTATAACGATGGGATTTTTAGGAGGGACGTGAAAGATAAAATCTGCTTAAAAAGCTAGGCTTTTTGACTATTAAGGGCTTCTATCAAAGAATCAATTTTTAACGGTTTGGTTAAATAATCTTTGAAACCCATCTCTTTCGCCTTTTTTATATCTTCGTTCCTTGCATTGGCGCTTACGGCAATGACGGGTATATTTTTAGTCGTTTCTAGTTCTTTTAACCGAAGGAAGACTTCGAAGCCATTCATTTTGGGAAGATGGATATCCAGTAAAATCAAATCTGGTAAATTTATTATTGCAGAATCTAAGCCAGACAATCCATCTTCTGCACAAAATAAATTTATGTTTTCTTGACCTTCTACAACTCTTTTAACTAATTGCAAGTTTCTTATGTTGTCTTCAATGTATAAAACTTGAATGGTTTTTTGAGCGCCAGTTCTTTTTACATTTAATTTTTTTATTGAACAATTGGAACTGGAATCAGAAAAAGTTGTAGGTAAACTATCAATTGGCGCCAAGGGAATATCTACATAAAAACAACTCCCTTCATTTTCGACACTCTGAAACCCAATTTCCCCATTCATTAATTCGACAAGCTTTTTAGTGACTGACAATCCGATTCCAGTGCCTTCAACATTAGAAAATTCCTCTCCACCTCTTTCAAAAGGATTAAATATTTTACTTTTAAAGTCCTCTGGAATTCCTTTCCCTGTATCCTGGATACTTATTCGAACATAATCATTATTTTTCAATTCGCGACTTATAGAAACTGAACCTCCTAGCTTATTATATTTAATTCCATTAGCCACTAAATTAAGAACGACTTGCCTTAAGCGAAATACATCGGCCAAAACATCAATGTCTTCCGAACCGGAAATGAATTCTTTTAGAGTGATATTTGCCTTTTGCGCCATTGGCCTTATAGACGCTATTGTTTCTGTTAGTAATTTATTGAGACTAATAGGTTCAATACTAATCGACATTTTCCCAGATTCAATCTTAGATAAATCGAGGATTTCATTAATCAATCTCAATAAATGCATTCCAGACTCATAAATCAAATTAACATCTGAAACGTGTTTCTCATCTAAGACAGGTTTTTTACTTTGAACTAGTATTTGGGCAAACCCAATGATGGCGTTTAGTGGAGTACGAAGCTCATGACTCATTTGGGAAAGAAATTCGGATTTAAAATTATCCGCTTTAATTGCCTGTTCTTTTGCCACAATTAAATCTTTTTCGCTTTCTAAACGCTTCTTTAATTGACCTAGTTGACCGCCCAAACCAACTAAAAGGGGAGTTAGATTAGGATCCAGGTGCTCTTGGGGAGTCGAGGTGAAAAATTCAAAAACGCCTATAATTTCCTCGCCTGCGTAAACTGGAGAAGCGTAGCCAGAATGCAAACCGGCTTTAACGCCAAAAGGCTCTCTTGGAAAGTTCTTTTCGCCCAAAATTTGCGAAATCCAAACGGGCTTACCTTTGCTCCAAACTTCTCCCGGAAGGCCTTCCCCTTTGCTAAAACGTATAACTTTAGAAATATTTTGAAAATTTGAAATTGTTTCGGATTTTAAAAAAGAAGCTCTCCATTGTTCTACACATTTTAAATTATTTTCTTCGAGATCTATTTCCCAGTAATTGGCCAACTCCCATGAAAGATTTTCTCCAATGATCTGAAGGGTTTGTTGGATAGTATTTTCCCAATTTAATGATTGGGAAATGACCTTTGACATTTCAAAAAAAATGCGCTCCCTTAAATCGGGATCTACAGTAAGCTCATTATTTCTAAAAGCTATGACCAAACCCTGAATTTCATTGTCATTTATAATAGGCGATAGTTTAAGGTTTACCGAAACAAATAAACCGTATTTATTCAAAAATATTTGGTCGTTTTCTACCCTAGTTTTTCCATCCTTTAGCGCATTTGAAACAATATTATCAACATCAAAAGAAAAAGGCGTTTTTGATTTCGAATGATAAATAGTGGAATAAAAAGAGTGCCCCTTTAACTCTTCTACCTCATATCCTAATAGCGAGGCTCCTGTAGAACTGACAAATGATATTTTACCGTCAAGATCAACCCCTAAAATTCCTTCTTTAACGTGGTCAAAAAATATTTCATTAAGCTTTTGAGCCTCTCTTAATTTTTTTTCCGTTATTTTTTTTTCAGAAATATTCCGAACTATAACCGAAAAAAAACGTTCTTTCTCTTTCCAAACTTCATTAAAGGTTAAATTTGCAGGGAAGGTAGTACCATCTTTACGTAAAGCTGAAACTTCTAATCCAGAACCAAATTTTATTTTTTTAGACGAATTCCAAAACTCTTTTATCTCATCAATATTAAATCCCTTGAAAAGCTCTGGTATTAAATAGTTAATATTTTTATCAGTTGTTTCGGAGGCTATATAACCAAAAAGTTTTTCTGCGCTTGAATTGAAAAAGAAAATTTTTCCAGACAGATCAATAGTAATAATTCCAACTGTTGAGTTCTCTAAAACAGTTGTAAAATAAGTTTCAAGTTTGGGAAATTGATTGATTACTAATTTTTCTTCCAATAATGAGAGATTACGCATTGTCACCACTCTTGTTGGATAAGACCTAATTAATTAAAAAGCTTAAATATCAAATTAATTCGAATATTAAGCGTTTTACTTTTGCTGACAAAATTTTAAAGAATACTAATGTCACAGGAATGTGTCAATTATTAAGTTTATAACAGTTTTTAGTTAAAGTAAACACCAAAATTTGGCGCTAGAATTACATTAACCTATTTAAAATTAGGTACTTAGTGTTGAAATATGCGGAATTGAGGCTGAAGGGTAAGTTTCGGATCAATAAAAATAATTTTCCTAAAGCTAAATGGATATCATTATTTTTGATTTTTTGAACGAAAGTTTATTGATTTCGATGGAAAGCAGTATTAAAAAGGCTAAAATTTATTTTCCTTTCGAAGTTCTTTAAGGAGTGGAATTAAGCGTTTTGTAAATTCAGTAGAGTCTTTTTTATTTAAATGAGACCATTCCGGGCAGTTAAAACCCATAAGTTGAATATGATCTTCGAAATGAATTCCAGACGATTGAGTCGCTTCTAATATTCGGTTCCAATATTTTTCTCTAGGGGTATATTTATTTTCGATTTCTCTCAATTTTCCAGTTGATGGAAACCTAACAAAAACGACTTTTCCGCCTCGATCAACAATTTTTTTAACATAATTTTTGGTTTTTTCTAAAACAGAATCTACCATTTTTTTGTTTTGTTTTTCTTTTTCCGATGGGCTCATTTTCTTTTTGTTTGGGGGAGGCGTAAATAAAGGAATCCAAATTTGTTGAATGCGTTTTTGAAGGGCTAAATCCTTTGCGGCAAATTCAGTCATTCCTCCTTGTCGTTCTTCGTCCACTTCATAAAAATAAGGCGGCAGCTCGGGATGAAATTTAGCTTTTTTCCGATTAGGAATTTTAAGCGATAATAGGAGTTGATTTAGCGTTAAATCTTCTTGATTGATAAAAGCAAACCTACTTTCTAAAAACATCCCTAAGTAATGACCTAGTTTTTGGCTCGGCCCCCAATCTTGGAAATACTTTAAATGATCCAAGGGGCTCTTCATTGGCGGACCGCCTGGAGCAAAAAAAAGGCTAGGAACAACGCCTACGATCACAGAACCAGAGAACTTAGGATGATTCGCTAAATCTTCCAGATAAGGCCCTGGATTAGTACCAACGGTTGCAAGCTGAAGAGGCTTCTCACCCATTTCTTTTTCAAAAACATTCATGTCAAAATCAAAAAGGGTGCGCGAAGCCCCGATTAAAACGGTTCGGCTTGGATCTTCTTCTATTAAAGTTCGGCGGCTTGCCCATAAGTCTTTTGTGTCGTTTAACGTGGGAGCATAGCCCAAACTTCGGCAATAAAACTCCCAAGATAGCGTTAATAGGGAAGTTAATAAAAGGGCGACTAATACAAGGTTTGCCCAAGGGCGACACGGTATAATTCGTTCTAATTGGTAAGTTTTAAAACTGGAAGTAGATGAAGGCATTTGCCCCTCCTTGCATCAAAATTATACCAAAGAGCATTGTTGTCCAAATAGTCGCGACAAACCATGCTGGAAAGTTTTGCATTGCATGCTCTAAACGTTTTTCATGGAGGTACCAATGCGTAGTTAATAGCCCTAAAACCACCGCGGTTACTTGTATCATTTCCAAAGTAGGTAAAAGCTGAGATCCAATTCCTGAAAAATTAAATAGAGAGTTAAGAAGTAACCAAGCTGATGAAAAATCGCTAGCGCGAAAGAAAACCCATCCCAAACTAATTAAGATAAAGGTAAGCATGCCAAGAAAAAACCGACCTACCACCGTTTTTACCCAATCGCAATCGCCAAACTTTTGCCGGAGTAAATGTTCGGCAATCAAATAACTTCCATGAAGCGCTCCCCAAGCGATGAAAGTCCAGGAAGCTCCATGCCATAGACCGCCTAATAGCATTGTGATCTTTAAATTGATTAAAGTTCGAAAGGTACCAAAGCGATTACCTCCAAGCGCAATATAAAGGTAGTCTTTCAACCAGGAAGATAAGGTCATATGCCATCGTCGCCAAAAATCGGAAAACCCAATGGCCGCATAAGGGGAACGAAAATTATCGGGTAGTACAAACCCTAAACATAGAGCGACTCCAATAGCGCAGGTTGAATAACCTGCGAAATCGCAAAAAATTTGAGCCGAAAAAGCCAATACTCCAAGCCAGGCATCCAAGATAAAAATAGAACCTTCTGAATGTCCAAATATAGTGTCGGAAGCCGAAGAAAGCATTCCATCAGCTAATACCACTTTTTGAAATAAACCTAAGGTTATGAAATAAAGTCCCCAGCCAAATTGGTCTCGAGTCGCTCGCCTTGGCTCTTCGCATTGAGGTAAAAAGTCAGTCGATCTAACAATTGGACCGGCAACGAGTTGAGGAAAAAAGGTTACGTAAAGAGCAAAATCGAGAAACGATTTACTGGGTTTAGCTCTCCGGAAAAAAACGTCCAGAGTGTAAGAAAGCGTTTGAAAAGTATAAAAGGATATCCCAACAGGAAGAATGATACTTGGTGTGGCAGCTTGAAAATCGATTCCAAAAAGACTAAGAACTCCGATAAAATTTTCTAATAAAAATTCGCCGTATTTAAAAAATCCCAATAAACCAAGGTTAACCAACAAGCTTACTGTCAACAAAATGCGGCGTTGACCCGTTTTTTCTTCTTTATCTAAAGCCTTAGCTACATACCAATCGACCAAGGTAGAAATCCACAACAAAACAACAAATGGAGGATTCCAAGCCGCGTAAAAAATATAACTGGCGAACAACAAAATCCTTTTTTGAGTTTGCCATGATCTAATCGTGTAATGAAGAATCACAACCGCCAGAAAAAACACGACGAATGTGAGAGAGTTAAATAACATTATTTATTTTTAAAGGGGAAAATATTAAAGATAGAAATAAATAATAATTTTAATTATTAGCTTTTATATAAAAGAATAAATAATTCCAGTTGCCGCGAGATATATAATCAATCCGATAATATCATTTGCGACGGTAATAAAAGGCCCAGCGCTTATGGCCGGATCCATATTAAAACGCATAAGCACAAGAGGAGCCAAGGAACCAACAAAAGCCGCAACACTAACCGCTAAAACAATCCCAGAACCCACCGTTAATCCCATAAGAGGAGATGAATGTAATAAGGGTTCTGCAATAAGCGCGATGACCACTCCGCATAGACTTCCAAAAATGACGCCATTTAATATCCCAACGCCAATTTCGCTCATTACAACTGTCTTTAAATTATCCGACTGTATATCGCCAGTAGCCGTTCCGCGTACAATAACGGTTGCTCCTTGGATTCCCACATTACCGGCAAGACCAATAACAAATGGGACAAAATAAATCACTGTCGCAAAATCTTGCAGAATATCGGAATAATGTCGCAATATAAATGCGCTCATAATTCCGCCGATAAACGTCGTCAATAGCCAAGGAGCCCGGGCAAAGACTTTGTTCATAGTCGTTTTAGCAAACGGATCGATTTTTGACGTTCCCACCATGGTGAAAATGTCTTCGTCCGCAATTTCTTTTATGGCATGGATCACATCGTCAAACGTAATAACTCCCTGAATAATGTTATTTTCGTTTACGACGGGTACCGCGCTGATTTTTTCATGATCCATTATATTAGCCACTTTCTCGCAACCATCTTCCAAATATACTTTTGGATTGTTCTTCCTCATGAATTGTTTCGCCTGCCAATTCGAAGGAACGTTTAACAAATCCCTCAATTTAAAAAAGCCCAACAATTCATTGCGTTCGTTCGTAATGTAAAAGTAGGGCGGCGTGTCGGAATGATTCGTATTTTTAAATTGCATTAAAACTTTTGCTGCAGTATCCGATGGCATAACTTTATTAAACGACAAAGCCATTAAGCTTCCGGCAGTTTCCTCGCCATGACGTATAAGATTTTTAATATTGCTGGCAACCTTTGGAGCCATTAAAGACAAGATGGTATTTCGCCGTTCTTCGGAAAGGTCTTTAATAATGTCGGTTGCGTCGTCTTCTGGCATTTCCTTAAGGAAATCGGCGACAAAATCGTTCTCTAATACGTCTAATATTTCAACTCGACTATCTTGATCCGTTTCGTATAAAAGATCTTGTTGCTTTTTTCGATCCTCAAGAACATGGAAAATACGTATTTTTTCTTTTATAGGAAATTCAAAAATTAAACGAGCCATTTCGAAATGATCGTTTGAATTGACGAATTTAGAAAAAGACTCTTCCGTAGCCTCAGTATCTTCAACGATAGTTTTTAATTCTTTTAGAAACATA
This sequence comes from uncultured Nitrospinota bacterium, assembly GCA_964570665.1. Lineage (GTDB taxonomy): Bacteria > Nitrospinota > Nitrospinia > Nitrospinales > JAJDAT01 > JAJDAT01. The sequence continues at coordinate 158,560 of CAZMZH010000004.1, forward strand.
ATGTCGGATCAAAAATTCAATAAATTTGAAACTTAAGAGAAGGTAATCCCTTTTATTTAAATTATTTTTCTAAATAACGCTAAGCTACTTGCTGTAGAACAGGTAACTGTATTAGAATGAGACGATCTTACTTTATATCGAAAGGAGATTTGTATGATCATTGGCATGTCCCATCGGGATTTAGACCGACTTAAAGAAAGCAGAAAAAAAAAGGCCGTAACTCCAAGAAAAAAAAGAACTGCCGTTTTATCCAAAAAAACGAAAGATCAAAGTTATAAAAATCTCGAAAAAATGGATATCGGTCAATGTAAAGACAACAATGTAAACATTGACGAATCGGTTAAAATGAATGGAGACTTTATGCGAACGGGATGGTACGTTCCCAAAAAGAAATAACCTTAGTTTTATCTGAAGCTAATATCCTAACCGATCTTGAAAAGATCTTAAAAATTTTTCATCCATTTTACTATTTGCAAGCGGATAGTTTTATTATTTCTTAGTTAGACTTTTTAATTTAAAAGTTAACTGAGAAGCGTTTAAGCCGGTAAATTGGTAGATACCCATTTTTTTAGTACATATAGCGCCCAAGGTCTTGACCAAGATACTTCCCCCTTTAAAAAACCATTCCATATTTCCCCAATCTTTTTCTCTTCAAGAAAACCTTCCAACTGAGCGACGGGAGTCAATAAAGCACCTTCTACTTCTTCTTTTAACCGAGTTTTCATCCAAATTTGTAGCGGAATAGTGAACCCCATTTTTTTCCGAAAAACCGCTTCATCCGGTAATTTCACTGGTAAAGAATCCAACAATAAAGGCTTGGGTTTAGAGGTTTGCATCTTTAATTCGCTTGGAATTTGAAACATTAATTCAACCAACTTATGATCCAATAAGGGAGCGCGAATCTCCAACCCATGCGCCATTCCCATAAAATCAGTATCTCGCAACAGCATGTTGCCCATGTAATGAGTTAATTCAAGATAAGAAATTTGGTCGATTTCCGATATATTAACCAACCGTTGGTTTGTATTTTCCGCCTGCTGAGCAAAACTATTTAAAAATTTAGAAAAAGTATTCTTGTCTTTAGCCAAACTTTCAATTTGTTCCTGACAAAATAAGGCTCTCACTAAATAATATGCGCTAATGTATTTCCCTCGAATCAAATGAGAAAACTTTGTCGATTTATCTGATCTTAAAAGGGGAAGATCAAAAAGCTTTCCAAATGCATTCATACAAGGAATAGGAAATGTAGAAAGGAAATTTTCTATTTTTTTAATTTTGGGGATGGCGTAAAAAGATTCATAACCGGCAAATAATTCATCTCCACCAATTCCAGATAACGCAACTTTCAAACCCGATTGACTGGCACAACGAGAAATAAGATAAGTATTGATTCCATCTACAGTAGGTTGATCCATCGCTTTAACCGCTTTTCCCAAAGAATCTAATAAATCAAGTTCAGTTAAAGGGTAGGGTATATGATCTGTTTGAAATTTCTCCGCTACCATTTTTGCAAAATTGGACTCGTCATATTCTTTATCGACAAAACCCATTGATATAGTTTTAACTTTATTTTCCGATAGTTGCGAGGCTATACTGGATATCGCGCTTGAATCAATTCCTCCACTTAAAAACGATCCAACGGGAACATCGCTGACTAATCGATACTGAACAGATTCCACTAAATGATCTTTAACAATTTCATTTATAGAAACATCTTTAGATAATGAAGAACTTTGATTAAATGGATTCCAATATTCAATTTCTTTTTGCCCATTTGGAGAAAACTCCATAAAATGGGCGGGTTTTAACTCTTTAATCCCTGAAATAATTGAATATGGAAGCTCAGATCGACCAAAAGCCAGAAAATTTAACACTCCATAAGGATTAATAGAAAAATCAGCTAGCTTAGAGGCTAAAATAGAGCGAATTTCCGAGGAAAATATGAAAAATTCATCGTTTTTAAAATAATATAGAGGCTTTTTTCCTAATCGGTCTCGAGCAAAAAAGAGGGTTTGTTTTTTTACGTCTGCAATACAGTATGCATACATTCCACGAAATTGATCGAGACTATCTGGACCATTTTGTTGAAATGAAGCTAATACAACTTCAGTATCGGAGTTGGACTTGAATGGATATTTTCCGGTAAAATTTTGTTTAAGGTCTTTAAAATTATAAACTTCGCCATTAAACACGATCCATTTACTTTGGTCGTGATTGGGCATTGGCTGATGACCATTTTGCGAAAGATCAATAATAGAAAGTCGTTGGTGCCCCAAAAAAACATCCCATCCATTATCAAACGACAACTTAGTTGAACCCGAATCGTCGGGACCGCGATGTTCTAATGCGTTCATCATTCGAATTAACGCTTGTTGACTTTTACCACTTTTCTTAAAATCAATTATTCCGGCAATACCGCACATAAATTGTTTTGAACAATAGAAATAGTTGTGAAAAAATAAAAAATAGATTAAAAAGCCTTATTTTAGTGTGAAATCACACAAACAGGCAAATCCTAAATCCAAACCCATAAGTTCCCATAAGATATATTATGTTAACTAATTCTCAGGAATCTTTAATGGGTATTGTGAATCAAAAATGAACTAACCTCTTTCAACTTTTTAAGGATAATTTAAAGATGGCAGAAATAGTATTTGAATCGGATAACATTTCCAAAGAAGTTCCAGATGGCTCAAAAATTGCCACAGTTGCGGACGAAGTTCAGGCAAGTTTACCATTTGGTTGCCGCGAAGCAAGTTGTGGAGCTTGTAAACTATTGGTACTTGAAGGAATGGAAAACTTAGAAGACGTTATTGACGATGAAATTGACGTATTAGGACAAGGTAAAATTGATGAAGGTTATCGGCTGGGGTGCCAAATAATAATAAAATCGGGAAAAGTCGTAATTAGAAACGGGTAAAACTAAGGTTTTTCTTGGCGGGTATCTTGGATAGCTTTAGCAAGATGCTCTGCCGAAAGACCGTACTTTTGAAATAGGTCTTTTGCGGTTCCAGTTTCCGCAAAAGTGTCGTTTACGCCTACTTTTCTGAATGGAACATAAACTTTGTTCTCCACTAAAGCAGATAATACCGCGTCGCCTAATCCGCCAATAACGTTGTGATCCTCTGCCGTAACAACCGCCCCATTCTTTTTGGCTTCTTCAATAATGAGCTGCGTATCAAGCGGTTTAATAGTTGAAACATTAACCAAAGTTGCGTCGATTCCGCTTTTTGAGCAAATTTCTATGGCTTTAATAGCTTCTTGAACCATTATTCCCGTTGCAAAGACGACAACATCCTTCCCTTGCTTTATAACGTTAGCTTTACCAATTTGGAATTTGCTCGAAGAATCGTAAATCCCGTCAACTTTTGGCCTTCCAAGTCTGAAATATACTGGACCTTCGTGCTCTACGAGCGCTTTTGTAGCTTGGTAGGCTTCCTCCCAATCGGCAGGTTGAATAACTGTCATATTAGGCATTGCTCTCGTGTAAGCCAAATCGACAATCATTTGAGCTGTAGGGCCGTCTTCGCCTACCGCAATACCGGCATGAGTACCCGCTAATTTAACATTGGTGTTGGAATACGCTAAACTCACCAGGACTTGATCCATTGTTCTTCCTAAAAGAAAGCAGGCAAACCCGGTGGCAAACGCCACTTTCCCAGTGGTGGCCAATCCTGCCGCAGTGCACACCATATCCCCTTCGCTAATTCCCATATTAAAGAATTTATGAGGAAATTTTTGGCCAAACTTTTTTGTTCGAGTGCTATCGCTAACGCCAGCATCCAATACCACAACTCGTGAGTTCTCGCCCAATTCTTCTAAGGCTGCCCCGTATCCGTCTCTTGTCGCTCCCGCTTTCATCCCAATTCCTTTATAGCTTTTTCGTAATCTTCAGTAGATGGAGCAACGCCATGCCAAGAGGTCTGGTTCTCCATAAAGCTGACTCCCTTGCCCTTAACTGTATCTGCAATAATTACTTTTGGTTGCCCTTTTGGAGTTTCTCTATTAAGAGCGTCCACGATTTCTTCCATATTATGGCCATCAATCCGTATCGTGTTCCAACCAAAAGATTTCCACTTGTCTTCTAAAGGTTCTAAATCTTTTAAATCCTTTGTCGCGCTATCTTGCGCCAGCTTATTATAGTCTACAATAGCGGTTAAATTATCGAGTTTGAATTTAACCGAACTCATGGCCGCCTCCCATACCTGCCCTTCTTGCAACTCGCCATCGCCCATCAAAACATAAACCTTATAATCCAGGCCGTCTAACCGAGCCCCCAACGCCATGCCATTCCCAACGCTAAGTCCTTGACCTAAGCTACCGGAGGCAATTTCAATTCCTGGGGTTTTGGGGTGTGGATGTCCCGATAGAAACAGTTCGCTGTTTATTTTTCTGTAATCGGACAATTTGGAAGAATCGAAGAAACCAGCTTTAGCAAGCGTGGAATAATACAAACCCGTACAATGGCCTTTACTTAAAACAAAACGGTCCCTATTTGGGTCTTTAGGGTTTTTGGGATCAAATTTCATTTGCCCAAAAAATATGGCGGCCGCTAAATCTGCCGCCGACAAACTCCCACCAGGGTGTCCAGAACCCGCTTGATAAATAATTTCAAGGCTTTTTTGTCTTAATTCTTTCGATATTTTCCGTAATTCGGCAATATCGCTTACCACGAAACTTGTAGAGCTTTCCATAGAGTAAAATAAAGTATATAGGCGTTAAAAGAGGTACTATATATACAATATTTCCTTAATTAAACAAAGTAATTATTTAGGAAGGAAAGATTAGTTTATTGATCGAAAACATTAAGAATCTAAAGAATCCCCCATAGTAACTTGTTTATCGATCAATTCGTCGCACTCTTTTAATATATGCGCAATATCGACAGGTTTTTTGAAGAATTTTTCGGTTCCCGCTTCTAGCAACAAGTTTTCCGAATAACTCAAATTACCGGACATAGCAAAAATATGAATATTCTTTGTTTTTTGATTTGCCTTTAATTTTTTACAAACATCTATCCCATTAAGCCCAGGAAGCGCAATGTCAAGTAACAGAATGGAAGGTAAAAAATCTGCGGCTTTTAATCCGGCTTCTAACCCATCGTAAGCGACTTCTACAATATAACCATTTTTCTTAAAAAACTTTTGCAGTAAATTGGCGAACTTTTTTTCATCGTCTACAATCAAAACTTTTTTAGAAGATTTTTCAACAGCTTCTTTTTGCAAAATCTCCTTTATCATGGCTACGGTATAGCCTTTTTTCTGCAACGCGTAAATTTTTTCACAACGCTCTTTTACCCAACTTGGATAATAACCGACAATACCTTTTCCTCCCGGATGAACCTTTTTTTCGGGATCTGGAAAAAAATGATATTTTTTCTGCCAAAGCCAAAGCGTTTTTCTGGTGATAGGAACATCTTTTAATATATCTGCTGCGGTTACTTTTGTCATAGCAAAATTTTCGGAATAGTTGAATTGGTTAGTTTAATATTTAAGGACTCAATTATTACACGGTGAATGTAAATTAGCAAGCTTTTTTAATCATACTTTAAAGTGTCACAGTTATATCACATTTATCTCAACTATGTGAAAAAGCTTACCAAAAAGCGTAGACAATTTGTCAAATTAATTTGATTTTTGCATTTTAACGACAAACATTCCATCGCAATTGTAGTTTTGTGGCCAAATTTCCAGCGTCCCATCGGTTTGTTCGCCCGTAATAGGATTAGAAAACTTTTGTAGCTTAAAAGATTTGAAGCTATTTAAAAAACGTTGAATACAGTCTCTAGTTTCTTGTTGGGTTAAAGTACAAACCGAATAAACCAAAACACCCCCTGCCCTCACCAAAAAACTCATATTAACGAGCAATTCATATTGTAACTCCGAATAGTTTGTTAATTCGGATTCAGTCAATCTCCAGCGAGCGTCAGGGTTTCGCCTCCATGTACCAACACCGCTACATGGGGCATCGACCAAAACGCCATCCAAACCTTTTGGGAAATTTTTTAAAATCCTCTTTCGGGTTTCAAAAATTGAAATGTTTTTCAAACCCCACTTTTTGGATCGAGTTATTATTTTCTTTAACATATTTCTACGGATATCGTAGGCGATCACTTCTCCTTTTCCCTTTAGCAATTGGGCTAAGTGAAGCGTCTTACCGCCGGAACCAGCGCAAGCGTCAAGCCATGTTTCCTTTGCCTTAGGCGCACAAACCAAGCCCACCGCTTGCGATGACAAGTCCTGCGTTTCATAAGGGAAAGATTTTATCTCTTTAATTATATTCAAGTTGACAGGTGTTGTAACAGCCCAAGCTGATTTTAAGACCGGATGTCCGATAATATTTACATTAGCTTTTTCTAAAATTGACGAAAATCTAGCGCCATTTTTTAAGGAAGTCCTAAACCAACTTGGAGGTCTCATTTGTAAAGTAGCGGCAAAATCCATAAAAAATTTTTCTTTAGACCCTATTTCTTTCGGAAATAATATTCTATCCATTAACCAGGATGGAAAGAGCTCTTTGATGATTTCAAAATTTTCATCGTTATTCGGACGTTCAAAAAAAATTTTTAGTTTTTCATTCAAACCTTGATCAAAATCTAAGGAATCCATACCATTTTTAACAATCTCTAAACTTTCTCCCCAGTCCCTACATATTTCATACTTATTTTTACCGTCCATCAATAAGGCTAAAGCATATAACTCTTGTTGACTATACCCAACAAAACGTTTTAGCCATCCCTTCCATCTAAAAGATGAAAAAACTAAATCGTTAATGAGTCTTCTGTCTCTTGAGCCAATTTCTCTTCTAGATCTGACGATTTTGGATAAAAGCTGGTCTGCCGGAACCCCATTTGACACACCCTCTTCCACTTTTTCGAGAATTTCGCCACATAATCGGGTTTGAGAACGAATAATATTCATGTAATTCATATAAAATGACGAAAAGTCAATATAATCAATAAGTTTTAAAATAAAGACGTTTATGTAATTCTAAAGAGACCAAAAAATTATCAAAAATAGCTAAAAACCTATCTTATTTTATCAAAGTAGGCGTTTTTAAGGCTTTTTAAAAGGAAAGTTTTTTATTCGTAGCGAGATATAGATATTATTGCTTTGACAATTAGGACTCTTTTGAACTCTCAACTTGTTACACTATAATAGTTTCTGGATTCCGGACATATAAATTTGTCGCTAAACACCTATTTTAGGGAAATTAGGTAAAAAAAACGCGGATTTTTAACTTTTATACCGCTTTGGAGAAAAATTGACAATGTTTCGATTAAGGTTTTGGCTCTTAAGCCTTTTAGTTTTATTGTATTCAGCCAACGTTTTCGCAAAAGACGTTAAAACTGGAGATCCTGAGGAGATTTCTAATGGTTTACAACTTTCTCTCAGAATGGTGATACAAAAAACGATCAAAAATAATGTAGAAATTTCTGTCCAGCGGTATTTCTCCAAAATCAATGAACAGGGTATCACCGATGCAGAGTCTACGTTTGATCCAAAATTAGAAGGTCAGGTTTCTACTTCTGATAGAGCGGATCAAGTCTCTTCCGCTTTTGCTTCTCCCGATGTAACCGAGAACGAAACTACAAAATGGGAATTGAGTTTAGCCCAAAAATTAAAAACAGGCGCCGATTATTCCTTAAATTTCACAAATCAGAAAAACGAAACGAATTCGCTGTTTGCCGGACTAAACCCCCAATACAATTCCAATTTATTTCTGACGCTAAACCAACCCTTATTAAAAAACTTCGGACTGGATATCAATCAAAAAGATATTTACATCGCCAGCAATAACAAGAAAATTTCCGATCAAGATTTCAAAACAAAAGTTATAGAGGTTTTAGCGGACGTCGAAAATACCTATTGGGATCTAGTATTCAGTATTGAAGATTTAAGGGTAAAAGAAAAATCTCTCGAACGCGCTAAAGATTTAGAACGTCGAGTAAAAGCGCAAGTAGCCGTCGGCTCCATGGCTCCGCTGGAAACGTTACAAGCTCAAGCTGAAGTGGCGTCCAGGGAACAACTATTACTAAATTCCCAAAATATAATTCAAGATAATCAAGACAAAGTTAAAAATAGCATGACCGTAAACTTTAACAGTCCTTTTGGCCAGATGGATATCATTCCTATGGATCGCCCTACATTTAAAATTGGTTCTGAAATGCCTTTAAGTAAAGCGATAAATGTAGCCTTACTCAAACGGCCAGATTATTTATCAAAAAGAAAAGATCTAGAAAACAAAAATATCCAAGTAAAATTTGACGAAAACCAGCTCTATCCATCGGTAGACCTATTCGGAACTTTTGGTTTAAACGGTTTGGCCGGCGACGCTCGAACAATTTTAAACTTTGACGGAACCACCTCTCAAAGCCGGTTTGATGGCGGCTATGGAGATACTCTTGATAATTTAGCCGATACCGATTTCTTTAACTGGGAAATTGGACTCAAATTAAGCTACCCGTTAGGCAATCGTTCCGCCAAAAGTAAATTGGCCGCTTCGCGTTTAAGGTCTCATCAGGCAATTCTTGATATAAAAAATCTCGAACGCTCCATCATCGTCGACGTTAGAGAAGCCGTTCGTCAAATTGAAACGGATATTAAAAGAATTAAGGCGGCTAAAATAGCGCGAAAACTAGCCGAAGAAAAATTGGCGGCGGAAGAAAAGAAATTCGAGGTTGGACTTTCTACCAGTTTTAACGTTTTAGAATTTCAGGAAGACTTAGCGGAAAGTCAAAGCCTGGAGATACAAGCCATTATCGATTACAAAAAATCAAAAATAAAATTGAATAAGGTAATCGGTAAAACACTTGAAGAACACGGCGTAAAAATATTGGCTTCAAAATGAAAAAAGTAGGAATCCTAATCGCCGTTCTAGCTATTGGCGTTGTTTTTTCTTTTTTTTGGGGTAAACAAGAACGCGAAGCCTCGGCAAAACCGAAATTAAAAACGGTCAATGTCAAAAAAGGCGAATTAGCGGTTAAAATCACCGCCACCGGCGTTGTCGAACCCAATTATAAAGTCGAGGTAAAATCTAAAGCCAGCGGTCAAATCATTCACTTTCCTTTCGAAGAAGGCGATATGATGGAAATAGACCAATTGCTCCTTCGCCTGGATAAATCAGACGAATTACGTAACGTCAGTAAATCGAAGGCCGACCTATCCAGCGCTCAAGCAAACCTAAGCAAAGCCCAAACCGCCCTAACCCTACAAAAAAATAAATATAGAAACGATCTAAAAACGGCAAAGTCTTCCGTAAAAGCGGCAGAAGCTAATTTAATAGAAGCTCAAGATCAGCTTCGCAGACAACGCGATTTATTTCGGCAAAAAATTGCCTCGCAAGAATCGCTCACTCGGGCCGAAACCGAATTCAAAGTCAATCAGGAAAAACTCATCCAATCCAAATCGCAATTGCAGGCCGCCATTGACTCAAAATTTGATATCGAGTTACGGGCAAGCGAAATTAAACTCGCTAAAGCCGACGTTAAGCGAGCTGATATTGCCTTAGAAGAAGCCGACGAAAGGTTGGAAGAAACGGAAATATTCTCTCCGATTAAAGGAATTCTCATTCAAAAATCCGTTGAAGAAGGACAGATTATCTCTTCGGGAATTTCTAATGTAAGCGGAGGCACGGCCCTTGCCGTTATAGCCGATATGGACCGTTTATTCATTACCGCAGACGTTGACGAGACCGATATCGGCTCTATTTCCGTCGATCAAGAAGTCATAATAACAACCGACGCTTTCCCTACTAGCAATTTTCAGGGAACCGTCAAAAGAGTCGCTCCACAGGGCGTCGTCGAAAATAATATAACAATTTTTAAAGTAAAAATTGAAGTCACCGGCGAAGGCATTTCCCTTTTAAAACCTATGATGACCGCTAATGTAGAAATCATATCCGATAAAATCCCAGACACTCTCTATTTAGCGAGAGAAGCCATCAATAAAGACGACAAAGGCAAATTTGCCATTATTTTAGAAAACGAAAAACCTAAAAAGGCTCACATTAAAGTGGGGATTCGAAACCCAATCTATTCGCAAGTCATATCTGGTTTAACAAATAAACAAGAAGTCATCGTTGGCGATTGGGAAAAAATTGAAGCTCTGTTTAATCCCAAAAACGATAATGGCTCGTTTCGTAAAATGATTTGGTTTTTAAGAGCCAAATGAGCGCAATCATAAAAATTGAAAATTTAGGGAAAACCTATAATTTAGGTTCGGTTGAAGTTCCCGCCTTAAAAGAAGTCAATATTGAAATCAACCCAGGGGAATTTGTCGCCATTATAGGGCCTTCCGGCAGCGGTAAATCCACCTTAATGAATCTGATGGGTTGTTTGGACCAACCCACCGTAGGCGATTATTTCCTCGAAAACGTCAACGTTAAGTTATTAGACTCCAATAAACTAGCTGAAATTAGGAACCGCCGCATTGGATTTGTTTTCCAGAGTTTTAATTTACTGCCCCGCGCCACTGCATTAGAAAATGTAGAATTGCCTCTTCTTTATGGACGTATCCCAAAATCTAGAGAAATTGCTCTTAAAGCGTTAGAAAAAGTGGGGCTAGACCCAAGAGCAAAACACAGACCCAATGAACTTTCCGGCGGCGAACGCCAAAGAGTCGCCATTGCCAGATCCATCGTCAATAACCCCGCAATCATTTTAGCCGACGAACCCACAGGCAACCTCGATTCAGCCAACGGCGAAGAAATACTGCGTATTTTTAACGACCTAAACGCAGAAGGAGTTACAATAATCATAGTGACACACGAAAAAGAAATTGCCGAACGTACCCGAAGAATCATCGCTATGAAAGACGGTAAAATATTAAGCGATACACCGACCGATAGAGAAAACGAATGCTAATTTGGGATCTTTTCAAAATGGCTTTAAGGAGTTTAATCGCCAATAAACTCCGGTCTTTTTTAACGGCGCTTGGAATCGTCATAGGAGTCGCCTCCGTTATTTCTATGATATCCATAGGAGAAGGAGCCAGAAAACAAACTTTGGAAACCATAGCCAAGTTTGGAACCAATATAATTTCCGTTAAACCCGGTCAAAAGAAAACCCGACATGTCAGTACCGGCAAAGTGACTACCTTAATATTGAATGACGCATATGCAATCGACGCACACGTTGATCTTATTACCGGCGTTGCCCCGCAAATATATCAAAGCGCTCAATTAAAATTCGAAAACAAGAATTCCAATTCGACGGTTCGGGGGACCACGGCCGACTACCCCCGCCTATCCAATTTCGAAATTCAAAAAGGACGTTTCTTTAATAAGGAAGAAACCAATGGCGCAAAGCGAATTTGCATATTAGGCGCCACGGTAGTTAAAAACTTATTTGAAGATAAGGACCCCATTGGACAATTCATCAAAGTCGATGGCGACAACTACCTGGTTATAGGAACAACCGAACCCAAAGGAGCTCTAAGCTGGTGGGACCCAGACGATCAAATATTTGTTCCCATCACGACCGCTCAAAAGCGTCTATTTGGCAAAAATCACATTCAATCTATAGACATCCAAGTAGAAGACATAAACGATTTAGAAACCGTAAAAGAATCGATCACAAAACTGCTTCGCCGCCGACACGATATCCGCGAAGGCAAAGAAGACGATTTTTATGTCAGCAACTCTTCCCAGTGGCTCAATAGTTGGGGCGATGCAGCAAAAACGTTTACGTTTCTATTGGGCGGTATAGCCGCTATTTCGCTAATGGTTGGCGGCATCGGTATCATGAATATCATGCTGGTTTCGGTAATAGAAAGAACGCGCGAAATTGGAATTAGAAAAGCCATTGGCGCCAAAAAAGGCGAGATACTCCAGCAATTTTTAATCGAATCTATTCTTATCAGCTTCATGGGCGGCGGTGTCGGCATTGCTATAGGAATTGGAATTTCAAAAGCCGTTTCTAAAATGGGAGGATGGGATACCGTCATATCTCTGCAATCCATCTTGCTGGCTTTTGGGTTTTCGGTAGCCGTTGGCGTATTTTTTGGTTATTATCCCGCAAACAAAGCCTCAAACTTAAATCCTATCGAAGCGTTGCGTTACGAATAATCCATTCATGTTTTCTCCAAAATCAAAAACAAATGCTATTCACCGCAGAGGACGCAGAGAGCGCAAAGAAAAGATTTAAGGCAAAGAAAGTAAAACTTTCAATTCTTCTTTTTAGACTGTGAATAAAATTAGAAACTAGCTTGTTATTTTTTTTTGAGGAATGTCGGATTTGGTTTTGCCGTTCAACAAATCAAGGATTCTGTTTTTGCATTTTCTCAAGAACTTGTTTTGTCTTTCTCTGCGTTCTCAGCGTCCTCTGCGGTAAAAAGGTTTTTTTTAAAGTTAAAGCTTATGAAAAACGAAATCGTTTTTTTAAATGGAAAGTTTTTACCGCTAAAAGAGGCGTCGGTTTCAATACTGGATCGAGGTTTCACTCTAGGCGACGGGCTGTTCGAAACCCTACGGTCCTATGGCGGTAATGTTTTTCGGTTAGAAGATCACCTCGATAGACTATTCGAATCCGCTCAAAAAATATATTTGGAGATTCCCACTAGTAAAGAACGATTGATAGAAATCGTCAATGAAACTCTCAAAAAAAACCAATTAGAAGAAGCGTATGTTCGAATCACTGTCACGCGCGGCGAAGGTCCACCCGGCCTAACTTTACCGGAAAATCCGTCTCCTACGGTCGTCGTAATCGCAAAAGAATTCACAAGGTTGCCCAAAAAATATTACGAACATGGCGTAAAGATAGCGACGTTTCCCAATTCAACGTCTCAAACCGCGACATTAGATCCACAAATAAAATCCTGTAACTACCTTTCTCAAATTTTGGTTAAAGAACAGGCCAAGCGTCAGGGAGCCTTTGAAGGGATTGTTTTAGAAAACGAGCAAATTATAGCGGAAGGAACCCTCAGCAATATTTTTATCGTTAAAGATTGGAAACTAAAGACCCCTGCCCTATCCTCATTCATTCTACCCGGCATAACGCGCCAATTCGTTTTGGAACTGGCAGCGACAAATAAAATGAAATCCGAAGAAACTCAATTAACTGTTGAAGATCTTTATCAAGCGGACGAAATCTTTATCGTAAACACCGGTATAGAAATATTACCCGTGTCGCAAGCGGACACTTTTCAAATCGGCAATGGCCGGCCCGGAGAGGTAACAAACGGTCTGCGCGAAGCGTTTTTTAAAACCATTGAAGAATTGAAGAAAAAATGATAGATTTCGCTGCAAACAAACCAATAAATAAAGGAAATTAAATGGATCCAGAAGAGCGTTTTCATGACAATCCCAACGGAATCATTTCCGATAAAAAATTGAACCTCAGTTGGTTGCCTAAAGACAGCAAATTAGATTTAGGTAAATGGTGTAGTTGGGACGAGGCCGTGGGTTATGCGCGTACTATGAACTCCTGCTACCCAGGCGGATTCGCCGATTTCCGATTGCCTACCAAAGAAGAAGGCGAAAGTATATTCGACAAAGAATATATGAACGTAGATTTTGAAGGCGAAACCATTCATATCCATAAAGTATTTGTTCCTAAAGGAATTCATTATTTATGGACAAGCGACGTGAATGAAGAAGGAAAAGCGTTGCGAGTGAACCTACGCGACGGCACTTCCGAATATGTAGATAAGTTCTCTAAAGAACGCCATGGAACCAAACTCGTCCGTAACGCCGATAAACCACGATAGCTCCCATTGCTTGAAAAAGACCTCGATTTTATAGTCATCCAGGTCCTTCGGCGGAGTTTATCCTGAGCGAAGCCGAAGGACCTGGATAAACTCCGTCGAAAGATCTCGCCTCGATTTAATAAATATTTCCAATCTAGTTTCTTAGGAGTCTAGTCGAGAGATCTCAGCGTTCCGCAGGATCGTTCTGTCCTCTTAACCACAAATTAGTTTCTATGCAATTCCTAAAACTCTTATTTAAATATCATACGATGGCAACTTTTCTGCTCATTCTTTTTGGATTCATGTTTTTTCTGTATGGGAAAAACAACCCAACAGAGGAAACATTCGTTGCTAAACACGGCCCAAAACCCATATTTAACGAGTCAAACCATAGTTATTTGGAAGTTGTGCAGTATTTGCAGGAAATGGCCGTCGATCCGGATAGCATCCAATTGGAATCTTGCGCAAAGATGAAACAAACGGACAAAGGCTGGTTTGTGCGGTGTAAATATCTGGGGAAAAATAAACACGGAGAATTCTCTCAGGCTTCTAAGGGATTTTATATCTCCAATCGCAGGGTCATATTAACTCAAAAATAATTTGCCACACTCTCCTATCTCATTTAATAAACGTCGTTAATTGAAACCATTTGACTGCATCATCAAACGATATAGTCTGATATCATTTGACGCGAATAGTGAATCCCCTTAGAGAAAATAATGAAACAAAAGAAAAAATCCCCTCTCCAACCGGGCGAGATTCTGCTCGTCCAGTTTCTTGAAAAGAAAAAGATCACTCAATATATATTGGCAAAAGTTATTGGCGTTTCTTACGCACGGATCAATAAATTAGTTCTTGGGAAAAGATCGATCACTGCCGATACTGCTTGCCGGTTGGGGAAGTTTTTTATGAAACCTCCCGAGTATTGGATGAAATTGCAAATGGCTTATGATTTGGAAGTCGCTAATAAAAAGCTTGCACGGAAGAAAATTCCAACGTTTAAGGAAGTGAAGAAGTAGAAACGGTTAAAGGTGGTCGCACTTCGAGAACCTCAGGGTAAGCTCGTCAAAGTTGATCGCTTCTGGATGACGCGAGGTAATAATAGAATTTGTCCACAGTAACGTCGGTTCACAACCAATCTCACCAACCAGTATTCAAATATAAGATTTTAATGATAAGGGGGGATATTAATAAATTAGTTACTGGGACCGCTTGTTATTGATAAATCCCTAAATATCAAAAATCTTCTATAACTTCGCACAAAGTTTCTATGGGTAAAGTTATGAGGCATAGGGTTGGATTTGTAGTTTGCTTTCTTTTTCCATCTGGTCTTGAGTCGTATCCAAATCAAAGTCCATTTGCAACCCCAACCAGAATTGCGGAGACATCTTAAAATATTTTCCCAGCCTGATTGCCGTATCGGCGGTTACTCCTCGTTTTTGATGAACAATTTCATTAATTCGCCTGGGAGAAACGCCTATGGCTTTAGCCAATCCATATTGACTAATTTCCATGGGAACTAGAAATTCTTCCTGCAAAATTTCGCCAGGATGCATCGGTGGCATTTTCTTTTTACCCATAAATTTCTCCTAATGATAATCGACAATTTCCACATCGTGAGCGTCCCCAGCCTTCCAGACGAAGCAGACTCTCCATTGAATCTTGATTCGAATACTATGCTGGCCTTTTCTGTTCCCTTTCAGCGCTTCTAAATGATTGGAAGGAGGAATACGAAGATCGTTTAAAGTAACAGATCGATTGAGCATTCTCAATTTTCTCAGCGCAGTGCGTTGGATTCCTTTAGGAATCTTTTTAGAGAACTCTCGATTAAAAGTTTTCTCTGTTTCGCGGCATTTGAAAGACTTGATCACAATATATATTAACGCTTCGCGTTATTAACGCCAAGGGAAAAATAAAACGGAAATCTGCTTAGACAAATAACTTATAGATTTTACTATTGACCTGCGAAGGATTTGAACTTTCGAGTTATTGATTGGAAGTCAGTTGGCAAAGACGATTGGCGTTTCTTACGCACGGATCAATAATTTAGTTCTTGGAAAAAGATCGATCACTGCGGATACGGCTTGCCGGTTGGGGAAGTTTTTTATGAAACCTCCCGAATATTGGATGAAGTTGCAAATGGCTTATGATTTGGAAGTCGCTAATAAAAAGCTTGTAAGGAATAAAATTCCAACGTTTAAGGAAGTGAAAAGGTGAGGCGTTAAAAATTGGCCACAGAAGAACACAGAAAAACACAGAAGAAAACCGAAAAAGGCAGACATACAACTCCGAAACATAGATTCCTTGACGGAGGTTGTGCTGAGAAACGCCCTAATAACCGGAATGACATTTAGATCGAGGCGAGATCTTTCGCAGAACCTAAAGGTTCTCCTCTGGATGATACTTCGACAAGCTCTGCACAGGCTAATCGTGGGATTTGTTAGAGACTACGTTCACTATTGACCAAGCCTAAAACTAACTTACGTCATTCAGACGACTAACGGGAGGAAGAATCCCGAAGTTCGGTTTTGACTTTTTACTCTTAACAAAAAAAGACCACTAAGAAAACTCAACGATATCTTCTATATTATTCAGATTAAAAGGTCAAATAAATGAAAATACAAATATATCTATAAAAAACGCTCAAATGTTGAGTTAAACCCACCAAAATCCCTTTTAAGAAATTATTTTCAAATATAATAAACACAGAATAAAATTTTGGTATATAATTTCTTATATCAAAATGTTATTCAATCGAAAAATTTTGTCAATATCGGAGTAAAGGTATCCCGCTTTTTGTGAGCGCAAGCAAGAGGGGGAATTTATGGGCCGTTTCATTCTATCCAATAAACCATTACAAGGGGTTTATCATGAGATTATTACGTCTTTTTGTTATGGTAGTTTTTGCTTGTGGATTTTTTTTCAGTCAGGCTAAATTTGCAGAGCCGGTTACAATTACTAGTAAACATACTTGCACAACAAATAATTTTACTTGGAATCCATCGTCAGAAAGCTGTAGTCCACCAAATAAATATAAAGTTACATTTAATGATCCGATGGTAATACAGAATATCACTTTACTAATCCCAAAAAATAACATTCTTATCATCGATGGGGGCATAATCTATAACTACAGCACTATCAAAAACTCAGGCACTATCAAATTCCTTTCTCAAGGCAAATTATACAACCAAGACACCATAAACAACTTTGGCAAAATCCTCATGGAGAAATCTACCCTTGGCAGTATTACCTTCGTCAACTTCAAAAACATCAACAACTCCGGCAAAATCACCAACGAAACCGGCCTTTTCACCAATAACGAAAACGGCGCTATCACCAACAACAAGGATGCAACTATTGACAACAATTCTTACGCCATTTTTAACAACAAGGGCGCTATCACCAACAACAAGGACGCAACTATCACCTCTACTGGTCCCTTCTCCAACAGCAGCAAGACAGGCATAAACAACTCGGGCGCTATCACCATCGTAAACGGCCATTTCACCAACTCCGGCGCCATCACCAACAACTTAGGCGGAACTATCAAAACCTTCAGCTCATCCTCCTTCTTCATCGGCGGCACTATCACCAACAACGGCGATATCACCAACAGCTCTCGCTCAATTATCACCAACAAGGGCACCATCACCAACTCCGCCACTCTCACCAACGACGGCGTTTTTAACCAATCTGGCGGAACAATCACTAACACCGGAACAATTACCAACAACGAGACTATCACCAATTCCGCCATCACCACAAAATCAGGCGGAAAAACCACCAACTCCGGCGGAATTATCACCAACTCCGGCGGTATCACCAATGATGGAACTATCACCAACAACTCTGGCGCAACCATCACCAACGAATCCGGCGGAACGATTACCAACAACAAAGCTATCACCAACAACTTCGGCGGAGAAATCCTAAACCCCACTAACAAAAACCCCACTAGCGCCACAGGCAAACAAGGCACTATCATCAACAGCAAAACCGGAACTATCACCAACTCCGGCAAAATCTTCAACGATGGAGGCGGCATTATCAACAACAATGCTAATAAAGATACTAAGGGCGTTGGCGGCAATATCCAGAACCAAAGCAAAGCATTTATCTACAACAGAGCCGCAAAAGCTAATGGGATCTCAAACGGCATCATCAATAACTACGCCAAAATAGACGACGAAGGCACAATAACTAATAAAGGTTCCATATTTAATATTTGTGGTGGCACCACTCCTGGAAATCCAATTTCATCCCCGCCTATTGTCCAGCCGTGTTCTGATGGAGATTAATTTTAACTAGCGCCTGACCGAAAAGAGTTGCCAACGTTTAAAATCGTTGTCTAGGAACGCGTGGGCATCTAGGCGGTCAAAAAACTGGCAAGACGGAAAAATGTGGCAACGACTCAACGCGCCGTTCATTAAAATCTGGACCGGTTATAAAGAAACTGTGTGAGTTTTAAATAAGCAAGGTTTTATCAGGTTAAAATGGTTACCCGACGACCCTTATAACTTCTTTTTATAAGTTGGATTGGCCTCCCCGGTTTATACGGAAAAATAAATATCGGGGTACTGTGGAGCATAAATAAACCCATTATATTTAGGTTAGTCCGTTCAAATTTGAATAAAAATTAAGAGAACTTGATTTTGCGTTTTTTAGGCGAAAAATCCCTGAAGGTCTAAAAAAAAGAATGCAGATATCTCTAAAAAACGCTTGGAGGTTGAGTTACTCCTCCAAAAATCTCCTTTATTAACCATTTTCGACTTCAGAAATTTCATATATAAAAATTTTTAATGTATAATTCCTTACAACAAAATAAAATTCAACCGAAACGCTTTATTAAAAACGGAGTAAAGGTATCCCGCCTTTTGTGAACGCAAGTAAGAGGGGGAATTTATGGGCCGTTTCATTTTATCCAATAAACCATTACAAGAGGTTTATCATGAGGTTATTACATCTTTTTGCTTTGGTAGTTTTGGCTTGTGGATTTTTTTCCAGTCAGGCTGCATTTGCAAAGTCGTTTACAATTTCTGATGCATCTTCTTGTGGCACAGCAGGTTTTAATTGGAATAAAAAACCACCAAGCTGTAGTCCACCCGATGATAATCATAAAATTACAAAAGAAAATTCCATTGTAATAGAAAATATCACTTTCCTAATCCCAGAAAACTACACTCTCACTATCGAAGACGGCGCCATCGACAACTCCAGCGGAATTATCACCAACAACGGCGCCATCACCAATAACAACGCTATCACCAACTCCGGCGTTATCATCAACAACGGCGCTATCAATAACATCTATAACTCTGGAATCGTCACCGCTACCATAACGAACTCCGGAATCATACGTGGAAGCGGCGTTATAACCAACTTCAGCTTTATTGCCAACTCCGGCATCATCAGTGGAAGTAACGATATCGACAACTTTGGCGAAATCGCCAACTCCGGCGATTTCGTCAACTCCGGCGAAATCGCCAACTCCGGCGCTATCGACAACGACGCCACCTTCACCAACAACGCAAGCGGATCTATCGCTAACAACTCCCACGGAACTATCACCAACAACAGCCATTTCACTAACTCCGGCGCTATCGCCAACTCCGGCGCTATCGCCAACGAAATTGGAAGCACCCTCAACAACTCTGGCGTCATCACCAACATTTCCAGCGCCATCAACAAATCCAGCGCCATCAACAACCACGGGGTCATCACCAACTCTGGCGCCATCAACAATGAAAGTAAAAGCCCCAAAAAATCCAGCGCCATCAACAACTACGACCTTATCAACAACTCTGGCGTCATCAACAACGATAGTAAAAGCGCCATCAACAACCACAGCGCCATCAACAATCACGGCGCCATTAACAATTCTGGCGATGTCAATAATTACAGAAAAATCTCCAACTACGGCGCTATCGCCAACAACTCTGGCATCATCAACAACGGCGTCATTAACCACTCTGGCGGCCCTCATATCCTAAAAATCATCTACAATTACGGTGTTATCACCAACAAAAAAAAAGGCGCCATCAACAATGGAAGTAAAAACCTTATCGTCAACAACCGCGCCGTTTTCACCAATAAATCCGGAGCAACTATCACCAACAACGGCGATATCCACAACCGCTTGGGTACTATCACCAACATATCCGGAGCAATTATCACCAACAACAGCGATATCCACAACGAAGGCCCAAATACCGACAACAAAAGCTATTTCATAAACTCCGGCGCAACTATCAACAACAACGGCCATATCCACAACAACCCCGGCGCAACTATCGTCAACGACGATAAAGCTACTATCAGCAACTCCGGCTCCATTACCAGCAAATCTGGCGCAACTATCAACAACAAATCTCGCGCAACTATCACCAATCACTCCAACGCAACTATCACCATTCACTCCAACGCAACTATCACCAACTCCGACTCCGGCTCCATTACCAACAAATTTGGCGCAAATATCATCAACAACGGAACCTTCGCCAACTCAGACAAATTAGATAACTCAGGAAAACTACATAACTCCGGCGCTATCGCCAACTCTGGCCCTATCACCAACCAAATAAACGGCGTCATCTACAACCTCGGCGGCATTAACAACAATTTCCATATCACCAACTCAGGAAAATTAGACAACACCGGCTCCATTAACAACATCAAAGGCTACATATACAACTCAGGAAAATTAGATAACTCCGGCTCCATTACCAACAGCGATAGTGGCTCCATAGACAACAAAAATGGGGGAAAATTCAGCAACTCAGGAACATTAGCGAACTCCTGGTCTATCACCAACCATTCCGGCGGAACCATCACCAACTCCGGCACTATCGAAAGCTATGTCGGCTCAACTATCACCAACTCCGGCGGTATCGCCAATTCCGGCGGTATCACCAATAATGGAACTATCACCAACAACTCTGGCGCAACCATCACCAACGAATCCGGCGGAACTATTACCAACAGCAACGCAATCGCCAACAACGGCGTTATCGACAACTGCGGCGGTCAAATCAGTGGAAATATTTCAGGTAACGCTCCTGAAGAATGTCTAAGAGGTTGCATCAGTTGGAAAAGTTCTACAGGTGAACCTTGCAACAAAGTTTGCACTAATCCTGTCGATTCTGGGATCGACTTAAACCCTCACGGTCAATCTTTACCTTATTACATCTGCCGGTATAACGCAAAAAGTAAGGGGAAAAGAGCAGGCTGGAATGAGGATAATTCACAGGATATGGCTAATTGTAGCGTAAACTATGGATCAGTTTCGACGGGCGGCAGTAATTTTGATTGCTTGTGTATAGATACCTGTAGCGTGGGCCAGGAGAATGAAAAAAAATAGATAACCAAACCATAGTATTGAAGTACGGCGTAGAGTAGAAACCCGATAACCGATCGACTCTAAATAGGGCTTGATGTGCGGTCTCTAGCGACTTTATAAACTAAGGATGAGTAACAACGTAATCTTTGCTGAACGCTTCAGGGTAAGGAAACGAAAAATCACAATTTAAAAAAACCAAAGCATAATAAACTCTGTAATGATAAATACAACGGATCATAAAAGCTGAGTCATTCAAACATGCCACTATAAAGGAAGGTCAATACATGAAGCTTACTCTATATAAAAGCGTCATCAGCCTACTATTTGTCATTGGTGTTGTAATTATTAATTCCACCGCAGTAGCTCAGGAAGCGACTTCTTCTTCTAATTGCATAGTATGGAAATCGACATCAAAGACAAGCTGTGGCGTTGTTTGCAAAACGGGAACTGATAACCTGCTTGGAGCGGTAAACTCTGGGACAGACTCCTCTGTCACCCCAAATTTAACTTTCTACGTCTGCCGGTATAACGTGAGAACATATGGGAAAAGGGCAGGTTGGAATGAAAAAACCGCTTGCAATACAGCCTTCGGCGGTAGTGGTACATATAAAGAGACATATGAATGCTTGTGCTATGCCAAATGCGAAGAGATAAACTCTACTGGGGAAGAAAGGAACGTGACTGGAGGCGCCAAATACAAAAGGTTACGATGACACGCAGTAGAGGAGAGCGGGAATGATCTCATCACAACCATGGCGAGCCGCGTTAAAAATTGGCCACAGAAGAATACTTCGGCGTTGCTCAGGGCAGGTTAATCCTGGGATTTGTTAGAAACCACCCTCACTATTGACAAAGTCTAAAACCCCCGCCCGTCATTCAGACGACTAACGGGAGGAAGAATCCCGAAGTTCGCTTTTGACTATTTAAAATCTAGATCCATAGAGAACCTTCTATGAGACATGCTTCTACCAAGCATAGATTTCTCGACAAGCTCCTAAGGAACTAGAGGAAATAACCGGTTTAAAAAACGAGATCCCTCGACAGAGTTTATCCAGGTCCTTCGGCTTCGCTCAGGATAAACTCCACCGAAGGACCTAGATGACATGCGGTGAGGACTTTGCAACTCTAGTTCCTTTTTCAATCAACGCGTGAAATGAGTCTGGCGCTCGAAATGACGTTTGAATCGAGGCGCCCCTTTGACAGATTTGTTATGAAACTAAAGATTACGTTGGAAACTAATAACCTAGGTTTTTTAAGAAAAAAAGTTTCTAAATGAGATTCTTCCTCGCCGCTCAAGCGGCTTCGTCTGAATGACGCGCAATGGGGTCTCTATCCATCCAATTTCTTGTAAAGTTTAGAACTCCGTTAATTTAAAATCATTCTGTGTTTTTCTGTGAAATTCCGTGGCTAAAAGGTTTTTTTAGGCAGTTTCCTAAAAATGCCTTTATCCTTTATAATACCTTTCCTTTTTTAATTCATTAATCGAAAAGCAAAAAACATATGGAATCCGAAGCACCTAAAGAAGAACCTGAAATCGGCGGATTGTCGCAAAATTTCGCCTTCGCAACCGCATCCCTTTTTGCCAGAATCGATCAATTCATTGGACGCGAAGACGTTATTGCGAAAGTGGAAAAAAATTTCCTCGGCGTTCAAAAAATTGTCGGGCTTGACGGTATCGGCGGCATGGGTAAAACCTTTGCCGCCGTTAAAATCGCTCAAAACTTATTGGATAGCAAAAAGGCCGATCTAAAAACCGACAAAGTATTTTTTATAGACGGTCGCGACGGACTGGGAGCTACCTACCACTCTTTTCTGGGTCAGTTCGTTCAAGTATGCGAGCTGTATAATGAACTGGGATTGACCCAAACTTTTTTTGAAAAAGACGACTCTCCGCAAGCAACCGCCGTTGAACTGATCAAAGACTTGCAGGGACGCAACATTCTTTTTGTTTTTGATAATCTGGAATCGTGGCTTGACGAAGACGGTAATTTTATAGACGACCGGTTATACGAATTTATTTTCACCTTAGTTCAAATGAGCGAAGGTAATTTAAAATTTTTGTTAACATCGCGTTATAGATTTTCTTTCAATTCACATGAAGCGGACACACTGGACCCTCTTTGGATTTCCCTAAAACCCTTCTCGGTAAACGAACGATTATCCGCAATAAAATTGCAGCCTGAACTTGCCGATAAACCGCCCGCAGAAAAGTTGCAATTGGCGCAGGACATTGGCGAACACCCTTACGAAATCGGTTTGTTGGCAAAAATTGAAGGCGCATCGACTGAACAAGCCGAAGCTATTTGCGCGAAACGCGAAGAGTTTGGCGATTTTACCGCGCTGGATTATTATCTCGGCGAATTATCGGATGACGAATTAGAATTGCTTCAATTCCAGACGTTATTTCGGAAAGAACATTTGAATAAAAAACTTACCGAACTCTTCTGGGGGTTTCAAAGAAAAAAAGCGGGTAAACCTTTTGATAATTTCGAAACCTTTATTCAAGGAATCGCCGGCAAAGGCTTGATTGCTTTTGACGCCAATCAAGAAGAAACTCAGCTTCATCCCTTAGTTAGAATGCGGCTGCTTGAGGAAAACGACGGCGACTTTCTAATGCCCTTTGATCGTGTCGCTTCTATTTATCAAGAAATCGTCCAATTTTTTCTTGCTCATTTCAAGCATTTTGAAATGTCCGATCAAGAGCGAGCATTTGGTTTTCTTGCCAATGGGTATGAATATGCGCTTTTATTAAAAGAACTGAAATTCATCAATCCTATTCATCAAATTTTTTCAGCCGGTTTTAAAGGGTTCATTTTCAGACACGTTGCGGCGGATTTCTTTGTGCGCACCGCAAAAGTTGGGTTGAAAGCCGCCAAATCGCCCAACGATTTGCAAATGGTCTTAAGAGTTATCGAGGACTTAAATAATTTCAAACTCTTCTCGTTTGCCCAAGGGTTCTTAAACGAAGTATTGGCCCATAATTCGATAGACGACAAATGTCGACAATTTGCTTTAGGCGTTCAGGGGAAAATTTATTCCAACATCGGCAATTGGGATAAAGCCGCCGAAACTTTTAAAGAAAGTTTAGAACTGGCCTCCCCCGAAGATCCTGATTCGACTTATGGGGCGATTCTCCATCAATTGGGATATGTTTATGAAAATCAAAAACAATGGCAATCCATGAAGGATAACTATTTATTGGCAATTGAACATCTTGCTAAAAACAAAGATCCTAAAATCGATATTGCGTTTCAAAGCTTGGGACGGACCCAGGAACATTTTTCGGAATACGATTGGAAACAAATGGGACAATGGCTTGCCCCCCAAATTATTGAAGCCATCAAATCGGGGTGGACCGAAGAGGCGGTCGCGGAATTAAATAAAGCCAGTGAAAAATAAATTGGCGTTTAAAATTAACTTTCTGCTATCATGAAAAAATCATTAATTTTTTATTTTTGTTTTTAAATGATCGACTTCGACCAACATTCGAGCGAACAAAGACCAGAAACCACTCCGCAAGTTGTTTCGACCCTTCCCTTATTGTCCGCTTTAGCTCTCTTGAAACGGGGCGGTCCCCCTTTCCAATAGACCAAAATGGGCACATCGCCCACTATTCTTTTTTAGATTTTTTCCAAAATAGATACTAAGCCAATTTATTGATATAATAGGTGGTTGTTGAAATATTGAGCGTTAATAAATGGAATTATTTTTATTAAATCGAGGCGAGATCCTTCGCTTTGCTCAGGATGACACGCGAAGGGATTTGCATAAAATTAGTTTCTAAATCAATTGACCAAAATGACCAACCGAACCGTTGGTTAGCGCTCTTAAAAATAAATTTAATCAATTTCCATAAACACGGCGTTATCTATAATATAAAAGCTTAAATTTTGAAAGTGAGATTGAAATGGAACCGGAAAGACTGATTGTATTCGACACGACCCTGCGGGACGGGGAACAATGCCCAGGCGCCAGCCTAAACATCAAGGAAAAACTTGAAGTTGCGCGGCAATTGTCCTTGTTAAGAGTCGACGTGATCGAAGCGGGTTTTCCGGTAGCGTCACCGGGAGACTTCCAAGCAGTTGAAACGATCGCTAAAGAAATTCGCAACGCTTCCATTGCGGGTCTTGCTCGCGCTTATGAGAAAGACATCGTGGCGGCGGCGCAAGCGCTGGAAAAAGCCGAATCGCCTAGGATTCACGTTTTCCTTTCCACATCAAAATCGCATCGAACCCATATGGTGAAAAAAGCGAAGGAAGAAATTGTGACCATGGCCATTGACGCCGTCAAAATGGCCAAAAAATATGTCGACGATGTAGAGTTTTCTCCTATGGACGCTTCCCGTACCGAAGAAGATTTTCTGGCAACGGTATTAGAAGCGGTGATCGATGCGGGAGCGACCACGGTGAATATCCCAGATACGGTGGGTTACGCCATTCCAGAACAGTTTGGAGACCTAATCTCTTACATTAAGAAAAATGTCTCAAATATTGATAAATCCATCATTAGCGTGCATTGCCATAACGACCTTGGCCTGGCTGTCGCCAACTCTCTCGCCGCAGTTAGGGCTGGAGCGCGGCAGGTAGAATGTACCGTAAATGGCATTGGCGAACGCGCCGGTAACGCCGCGATGGAAGAAATTGTGATGGCTCTAAAAACCCGGAAAAGCTTTTACCAAGTGGAAAGTCAAATCGAAACGAAACACATCATGGCTTGCAGTAAAATGGTCAGCAGCTTGACGGGATTCTTTGTGCAACGCAACAAGGCCATTGTTGGCAAAAACGCGTTCGCTCACGAATCGGGTATTCATCAGCACGGATTTTTGAAAAAGAAAGATACCTTCGAAATTATGGATCCAAAACACGTCGGCGCAGACGAATCGGAGTTGGTGATGGGTAAACATTCCGGACGTAGCGCTCTGGCGCATAAAGTAAAAGGATTGATGGGATATGAGTTGTCGCAGGAGGACCTCGATACATTATTCGATGAATTTAAAGTATTAGCGGATGAAAAGAAAGAAATCTTCGACGAGGATATTGTCTCGCTTATACATAAACAAAAACTAGAAGACGATAACTTAATCACCTATCGGCTTGGTAAGTTCAAATGCAATTTTGAAACGGGGGCGGCCCCGCAAGCGGAAGTTGAATTGATTGGCCGAGATGGCGCTCCCTTCTCCGCTAAAGCCGAAGGCGACGGTCCTGTCGACGCAATCTATAACTGTATCGACAAAATTTCGGGCTTGCAATGCAAGCTCTTGGATTACCAAGTTATGTCAAAAACCAAAGGCCAAGATGCCCAAGGCGAGGTAACGGTTTTGGTGTTAAATGAAACCCGAGAGTCGCTTGGTAAAGGCTCTAGCCTTAATACGCTAGAGGCAAGCGCCGAGGCATATATTGACGCTATCAATAAATTGCTCATTAAAAGAAAAGCCGGACCCGTAGAAAGTTCCGATATACCGGGACCTTAAGATTTAGCTTTTTGCAGAAAATTTATTGAGTTTTAAGAATTTAATTTTATTCAACCGGGGCTTTGCCAAAATTGGGAAAGCTCCGGTAACTTTTAGGAGAAAAGGAACATGCCAAGTTACGACCACACATGCACGAAGTGCAAAAAAGATTTTGTTGTGGAAATGAAAATATCCGAAGTTGGAGTAAAAAAAGTCAAATGCCCTAAATGCAAATCTTCAAAGAACGTCGACCGCAATGTAACAAACACATCCTATAAAGCTGAAAGTGTCGACCGATATAATTACTCCAAAAATAGCGGCGATTAGATTAAATTTGAGACCGCAAAATTGACAATCTCGCCGCTAACTATCTTTTTTTATAAAAAAGTATAAAGAAGAAGATTTTTAAAGGTTTACCAAACTAATACTTCTTGCGGATAAAAAATAAAATGGATGTAATGAAATAAGCCCTGATTTTTCAATTTTTTTCACCCAATATTAAAAATTTAACCCACTCATAAAAACCCCGCCCCCAAATTCTCCTTTCCGAATTTACCCCAAAACAACGCCAAAAATTGTATTATAATATGTAACGTCTGTGTTACACTTTTTATTGGGCTATTGTGATCTAGCAAAAAATGCCGATAATAGTAGTAGCGCATTTGATTTACATATTAAGGCTGATTATTCTACGATTTTTCCCAGTTTTAAAACTTACCCAGACCAATAATCTGCCGATCAAATAAATTTCATTTAGCCGAAATTGCGAATTCTTATTCGCTTTATTAATACTAATCATTAATTTCATAGATTATGTCCGCTCTCGATCTTGAAACTCCACAAGCTCAAAGCGAAAATGGCCGCCTTGTTTCGCAAATCCACAATGAATTGACCCGTTACCATTTAAGCGGCGAGAACGTAACTATGGAGCAGTTGGTAAATGTTGACGAACGTATCGCCAATTTAGCTAAAGACATCATAAGTAAAGAAGGAAGCCTTGACTCCTTTAAAGATCGATTCGTTGAGTTTTATCATCTTTTGTCGCTTCTCTTTGATGAAAAAAATCACGCAGCGCGCGCCGAAGAAAATTTAGCCCGGGCTTTTAAATTAGATAAATCAAATATCGAAACTATTTTTCGCATGGGATTGCGCTATTACGATAAAGGCGATTACGAAATTTCTGGAAAAGCATTTGCCCGACTTTTAAAAATTGCAGAACTCGCAAAAAGAGCCGGAAAAATAGAGCAATTATTTGGAGAGAAAAAACGGTTGGCGACCCTAGGAAACTTGGGAATTCATTATTTTGACCAAAAAGACTACGAAAAAGCGGAAGAAGTTTTTAATTATGTAACCGCTTTAGCGCAAATTGGATTAAAAGAAAGCGAATGCTCCTTGAGCCAAGTTTTAGACCTTTCTAATTCCGAATCCGAAGCTAGTTTCTATTTGGGCAAAATTCAAATGGAACGCAACAAGAGAATGGAAGCCTTAAAACATTTAGAACATTCCATTCAATTAAATGGCAACGACAAAGCCAATGCGCTATTAGGACTTTTGTATTTCAAACTAGGAAAAATTGAAGAGGCTCTTAAATGCTATCAGGACGCAGTTAAAAATAATCCAAACAACCGCGATGGGATGCGAGGAATTTTTGAAATTTTCGAAATGGAAAACCGTCCGCTTGAAGATTATTTAGATATTATCGATCTTGATAGTAACCCGGATAATTCGACTAAGCGGTTCTTTGTCGCCGAAGCTTATTTAATATTTGCCATGAAAAGTAAGCTCTCCAAATTTAAAGAGCCGGAAAACACAACAGTCCCCTACGATATTTTAAATAAAATCGTCGCGCGCTTAGAAAAAGCCGAAACCGCTTTTGCAGCCTCGTTTCAAAAAAACGATCCAGATATCGACAAAGAATTTGAAGAAATCATCAAAAGTAAAATTGTCGAATCAAGGAACTGGCTAAAAATACTAAGAGATTATAGAAAACAAAAAACCGGTATTTATTGGCAGAAAATGACTATTGATTCCGTGCAAAGTTTTGAGTTGTATTTTGAATGGTCTGATAAAATTCCTTACGATTCCTCGCTCAGGCGTTATGAAGAAATTAGAAAAACAGCGGACAAAAATCCTATTCCCTATCTTTATATAGGCAAGGCTCAACTAAGGGAAGTAATTAAGGCAACTGAAAGTAAAAAGGAAGCTCTTCAACCGGCAGCTATGATCCAATTACTTGACGAAGCGACCAAAAATTTCAATAAGGCCAAAAACCTAGAACTCGAAAATGGCCCCCTAACGGCGCCAATTCAAAAACAGCAAGAGCTCCTAAAGGAAATTCAACTAAGCGTCGTCAAATCCGCTAAAAAATAAGGAAATCGCTCCGCCTCAAAAAATCCCGATTGAATAGTCAGTTTTGGTCAAAGTTTGCAATTGGATATTCTATTTGTAATTCATTTAATAAATTTGCAAAACTTTTTTGGTAATCCCCCCCACTTTTCCATCCGCTGAAGTCTATCGAAGCGCTTTCTAAATTTAAATCCTTTACCCAACTTTCAAAGGCTTCTTCACCTTTTCCATCTACAATAATAGGAAATAATATCTTAGCTTTTTGAAAATCGTCAAAATTATATTTGCATTGATCTTTTAATTCTTCGCGCAATTCCAAATTCATTCTGTGTTCTCTTTTAAGAGCTTTTTCTACCTCCCCTCTTAACCATTTTGATTTAACAGAATCTTCCGAAATCAAAAACAGACGCTTCTCGTTGTCTCGAACCGTTTTATCGCATATTTCCTCATACCAATTTTTTTCTTTATCCCTTTTTGGAACAAACCAGCATCGCAAACCTTTTTCTTGTAAGTTGCCATGAATTTTTTTTGCCAGCACATCGTCTTCTTTTGAATGACTAATAAAACATGAATGTTTTTGAGCCAAGTTAAGCGATTGTAAAAGCGTCGGGATGTTATTTATAAAAGGATCTGAAAACCCACAATCTCTTAAAAACTTTTCCGGTATATTTTTTGATCGAATCAAAGTTTGTTGATCGATGGTAGAAGGCCCGCAAGAAACCACTTTATCTAGCCCCTTAGTTTTGGACAAATCATTTTCGCTAAAAATTGTCGATTTTATTTCGGCCTCCTCAAAATTGGTGCCGATCAAAATTGCCCTAGTAAAATTGACCCCATAAAGCTTCGACCACATAAAGTTAGACGCTCTTAAATTTGCGTTGAAAAAATTGGCCGATATTAGGTTCGCTCTACAAAAGTCGGTAGATTTAAGATCTGCCATAAAGAAATTTGCTAATTCCAAATTAGCGTCCATAAAATCGACATGTCTAAGGTTGGCGTTGGTAAAGTTAACCCTTTGTAAATTAGCTTCGTCAAAAACGGCCGTCAAAAGATTCGCATTTTCGAGATTTGCTCCCTCCAAATCGGCTCCATGGAAATCAACGCCCGTTAAGTCCGTTCCATAAAAATTAACGTCCGTTAAGTTGGCCAATGCAAGACTTGGAATGATTAAGTTAGTTTCCGATAAATCGGGTTTTATATCGGGATTGTCTTCCCGCCATTCATTCCAGTCTTCGACATCCTTGTTAATAATTTCAAAATGTTCGGGATTTGCCATAAATTATTTGACTGTATTTTAAATAATTGTCGATAGAAAATAGGGATGACCGCTTTAAGCGTCAAGAGGTGAGGAATTATATCAAGAGACTAAGACAAATCAAACCTTAGAAAAACCATCAGGTTGAAAATTTATTCTACTGAGGCAGTTTTAATTTGATTGTATCCCTGTTCTTTGGCTTGGGTGAGAGCGTTGTCTACAGCTTTTATATAATCCCATGGGGATAACTCGTCATTAGGAACAGAAGTTATGACTCCCTGACTAAGGGTGATCACATCGGAAACCTGCGAATGGGAGTGGGGAATATTTAACTTTTTAATGTTGCTTTCAATTTTGCTGGCCAAGGTTAAAGTTTGCTGTAACTCCGTTTCGGGTAAAATTGCCCCAAATTTTTCTTGTCCATAGCGGGCCACAAAATCAGCCGGTCTACGAATCGTTTGCTCTAAAACTTTTGCGACATTATCCAGACAAAAATCTCCCGCAGAAAAACCATAGTTTTCATAAAAGCTATTAATAAAATCAACTTCTATAAAAATAATAGATATAGGTAATTTGGAACGTCTAGCTCTTCCCACTTCCATTTCAAGGGTTTCGTCAAACCTACGCTTGTTTGGAATATTGGTCAATCTATCGATAGATAATAAATTTTCCAACATGTCGCTTTTTTGTTTTAAATTTAAATGTGTTTTGATGCGGGCAACGACTATCGGAATATTAAGAGGTTTAATAATAAAATCGACACAACCAGCTTCAAATCCCTTAATTTCTTCTTCTATCGCCGATATAAAAATAACGGGAATATTCTGGGTTGTTTCGGCCCTTTTAAGTTTTTTACAGGTTTCATATCCTTCTACTGTTTGGAGCTGGGTGTCCAAAAGAATTAGATCGGGTGGATCTTCCGACCTCGCAGCCGATAAAACTTTTTCTCCATCGTTTACAACAATCACTTCGTAAAAATGCTGTAACGCCTCGCAAAGTATTTTTGTACTCACCGACATATCGTCGGCGACCAATATTTTTTGTTTCAAGAATTTGTTGACCATTGAACCTTTTAACCAACCCTTTTATAAAAACCCGCTTTTTTAATCAAACGCTCTTTATCTTAGATCTACGTTCGGATATTTCCAGTAACTTCCAAAGAATTATTGGAATATCCATAAGAAAATTCCCGTCTATTTCATAAACGCTAGATTGTTTTGACGAACGGATTTCCAATGATTCAAACTTATCTCCAATGATCGAATCTTCCCCGCAGAATTCACCAGGTTCTATGGTATCTATCGCTTCGCCTTTTGACAGAATCTCTAATTCACCGCTCTTTAACAATATCAATTCGGGTTTACTGCCTATTAAACGAGTTTTCCCCTTTGGATATTGTTTCAATTCAAATTGTTGAGAAATTTTATTTAGGATTGGGTAAGAAACCATTTCACCAAACAACCAAGTATTTTGCAGAAATTCCCGGTTGTCTATGGTTGTATGATAGTTTTGATATAGTTTATTTCGTTTAATAAACTTGTTATAAAAAGAGCCAGGAATTTGAAGCGTTCTTATATAACTTTCTGCGCGAACCGTTTCCATTGAAGAACAATTCATAAGTCCCGAAAGCTCGCCTACTAAGGAACCGGTTGAAATCATTCTTTGTCTACCCGTTTTAGAATGAATTGTTTCCACCATCCCAGTTAATATCAAATAAATAAAAGGGGTTGTTTCGCCAGCTTTAATCAATATAGTCCCCGCATTAAACGACTCTACTTGAAAATTTAACATCATACGTAAATCTTCGGAAGGAGCGTCGGGGAAATAATCCCGCATTAACTGGGCGGCTATTCGCATAGTATAATCTTGATTGCTCGATATTAAAACATCAACCATCCCAAAGGGAGCGCTCGAGCCAATTTCCTTTTCTTGAACGGTCAGTTTTTCAGATTTATGAGATAAAACAATTTTTTTCGAATTATCTTCTAAAAAATCTTCAGCGTTTCCGTGGATTAATCCTCCTCCAACGTCAATCTTCTTAATATCGGCAGGCTCTAAGTATTCTGCCTTCACTTGCTCATAGAAATGTTGCGATATCCCCGGCTCGGTTTTATCGTCTGTCATCATATTTTTTAAAATGTCCAAACCCGCAATATCCGCCAAATGGGCATAGGTGCAATACCCTTTTTCCCAGAGGGTTCGAAAAGTATAAATATTTGTTTCCACCGGATGAGGAGACAATGTTGGTTTTACTTCAAGCCCTTCAACATTATTCCAAACATCAAATTCTAAATCGCAAATCTCAAAATAGTTGCCCAGGCGGTCTTTATCCCAATTGAATAAGGCTGACAATTTTTTAGTTACGGAGGTTCTCACTAAAGGGGTGGAATAAAATTTAATCCTGTGATCGGCGCGTAAAAGGGTCGGAAGTCCTGCAAAATGATCGTCATGACCATGGGTTTGAAAAATACCTTCGATTTCATTCACTCCAATCCCTAAAGCCGTTAAACTTGTTAATATATTTGGTCCAGCGTCAATCAGGTATATTTTTTCTTGAAAAACTAAAACGCTGGACATGCACGGCCGGTTAATATCCCATCCGTCGCCGTCTCCGGAATGAATCACAGAAAAATATTCTGGTTTGATTTGGTAAAACCCAAGTTCATAAGCTGGTTCGTAATCTTCATCCTCAAATAACGTTAAATCTACTTCAATCGACTCGCCTTTATAATTAAACTCATATCGATTAAAACTTTTGCGTTTAATCGTTATCCCATTTCTTATTTCAACTAAATCTTGGTTAACTACTTTTGAATCGAGGAGCTCTTTGGTTTGCCCAATATGGCCAAAAGCAAATTTAAGCTTTAACCGCATCATTTCCTCTGCCGCCTCTTCCTCTATTCCGGCATCCATGATTTCCTCTTTGGAAATCAGTCCATAGTTTCCTCGATAAATGTATTCCATCTGAGCGTTAACTTGTTTTTCTTCGCCAATTAAAATGGGTTTGATACCGGTGTTATTTGGATGATCCGGAATGGCCATACCCTGCATATACAACATTTGTAGTACAGGAAACTCCGCCAAATTAGAGAAACGACCTTTTTGCACCAAAATATCAGACAACAAAATAGCGTTTGGTCCCGATTGAAATAAACGCCCATTTTTTTCAATATTCTTAATAAGCCCTTTTTTAATCAGATGCTTCATAATGTCTTCTGGACAACCACACAGGCAATTGAAATCTGCCTCCTTTATGGAAATCCAATAAACGCCAGAAATTATTTTAATTTTCTCGATATGAGCCATAGATTTTACTTTTAAGGCTGTACGTCCAAATTAAGCCGCGAACAAAATTACAAGGACTAATTAAGAATCAGATTTTTTCGGGTTATTATATGGAAATACTATCGAAATAACGACATAGAGTCAATTTGAAAATGAAAATCAAGGATGTAAATGAAAATCTAACGAAGAAGAAAAAACTGATTTTTTTTGAATATTTATCAATTTATTACAAGTCTCTATTGATATTTTTAGGAGGAAAGGCGAACTTTATTTATCGAGGTAATTAATTTTTTTAACAATACAAAGAGTTCCCAAAAATTTTTTATCTGCTCCCTTTTCCATAATCACATTATTAGGAAGATTCCAAATTCCAAACGAATCGATCAAAAAAGAGCGCGTATGATCCTTCATATTAGAGGAAGAGTTTTCATTTACACGAAAGTCTACTTTTTTGTCAAATGTGGCTCTTTCACCAAACCTTTTGGTAGCGATTTGAACCAATTCATGAGAACTGGATTCGAAGGATATTAGATCTTTAAGAGATTTCTCTTTTATTTCGTCTTTTTTAAAATCTAAAGAGGAGCAAAACTTGTGATTTGAGTGTAAAACTCTACCTTTTGAATCCAGTCGAAAAATACCATCTGAAGACTTTTCAAGAATGACACGATACTGATTATTACTTTCGATCATTACAGTATTTTGTTCATCAAGTTTCGTATTTAGTCTTTCATGTTCCTGAAGCAATTTTCTAATTTTAAGGTGAGCGTTTATCCGGCTTAAGACTTCTTCACTATTAAATGATTTTGTAATGTAATCCACCCCTCCTAAATGAAATCCATTTAATATATCCTCAGCGTTCGATTTAGCGGTTAAAAATATTATGGGAATATCTTTAGTGGCATGATTGCTTTTGATTTGTTTGCAAGTTTCGAAACCATCTATTCCATCCATCATAATATCTAGTAGAATTAAATCTGGAATATCAATTTCCAAAAACTTAAGAGCTTCTTCTCCCGATGTTGCCGAAAATACTTTATAGCCCTGCTCTTTTATCATTGCGGAAAGAATTTCTAAGTTTGCCGGAGCGTCGTCTACAAGTAAAACCTTCATATCCTTTAATGAAATGGAATCCTTCATTTCTTCCTACCTCTTTTTTAACTGCATAAACTCGTTATATATTATGCTGTCTCAATTTAATCGAAAACATTACAAAATATTTTTCCTATAATCATTTAAAAAAACAATCGTTTTTCTAGTATCCATGCTGAAGCCTATTTAGCAATACAAATTGGCATTTTTTCTTTAATAAATTTTTTAAAAAATAAATTCCAAAAACCGGCTTTTACTATTTACTATCTTAATCTTATTAGCGCTAGATCTAGGCCGTTCAATATATGCACGTTTTGGATACGTCAACCCTTATGAATATTGGAAATCTGGTTTTGGTTCTAAATGGATTCGAAACAAAACACCAGATTTAGAAACTGGCATAGGAGGTTGGAGCGACCGAGAAATTAGTCGCGCAATTCGTAGCGGTATAACTCCCGATGGAAGAACGCTACATTGGCAAGGTATGATCTGGGATCATGCTAGTAATTGGGATGAAGAAGATATTCGATCTCTCATAACTTATCTTCGAACTATACCGGCCGTAAAAAAAATAATTCCCAAGACTATACCGGCAAGCAAGTCCGACTGCTCGTTATATGTCGTTTTCCTTGAACCTGAACAATTATCAAAATGTTAAATTTCAATTTTTATCGTAAAAATAAAATGCCTCGAACTCCTATAAGGAATTCGAGGCAGATAATCTCACAAAACTTAAAACGCAAAAATAAACTTAAAAACTAATAATCATATCTAAGTGAGTTCGCCAATCAATATAATCTTTTCTATCCGTCACAGGAGCTTCATAGTTACCGCCAATCCGAATATTGTCGTTAACCACGTAGCGAGCTCCAGCAGATATTAGGGCGATATTACCGGAATCGGTAGATCCAAAATTTAAAATATCAGCGCCTTCAAAATCGCCGGCGGTGCGGTTTCCGTTTCCAATATTGGCGTATCCATTAAATTCAATGGTTGGAAATAAGTTTGGGTAAATTTCATAATTTGCCGTGGCGGAATAATGAAACAAAGAACTATTATCATCGCCGTCTATAGCAATGTTAGGACCGAAGCTTCCCTGCAAACCTAATTTACCAAAGGCTTTACTTCCTGTAGCAAATATATCTACAAAACCCGAACCATTCCCCTGAAGTCTGATGCCGCTGCTCACTAAAGTACCTGTAGGCGGTTCGTATTCAACGCCAACGGTAAATATGCTATTGGCTTTCGCATCCGAATGGACAGCATACTTAAAACCTAATGAAATATTTGCAAGCCCCTCTTCGTCTTCCAATCCGGCCTTAAAGTTGGCATTGGCAAATCCATCTTTAGAAGCGATAAAACCAAGCCGTTCCGTTAAAGCAACCCGCACTTCAGCCGCATATAAATTAATATTACCACCCGTGGAAGCAAAAGTAGGAGCAATATCCGTATATTGGTGGATTAAACGTAATTCCGTAGTAATGTATGGAGTTTCGTTAAATAGTGGGTTTGCAACTGGCGGCACGTATCGCTTATGTTTAGTGGGTCCCTCTCCTAAAGAACCGTGAAAATCCCAATCAACCGCTATAGCCGGACTTGAAATAAATAAACCACATAAAAAGACAACTTTTGATATCAAACTAAATTTCATTGCACTCCCCCCATCATATAATTAAGGAAAAGAAAAGCGTTAAGCTAGATTCCTTTCACATGGAACTCAATATCTTAACTTCAAAAAAACATCACAGTTTTTCATAATGTAGATCTTCATTTTTCAAATTTATTCCCTAAATAATTGTTTATTTACACCAAGAATAAAAAATACTAATTATCAAAACAAAATTTTATTAGACAAAACACTTTTATGTGTATATACTCTTATTATGATCGATAATAAGAAAACGAATATTTCAAAAAAAAGCGAACAAGTCCAAAACTGTACCTCTTTCCATTTAAGGAAGGCGTCTAGAGCCGTTACGCAAATGTTTGACGAAGCGCTAAAACCCTGTGGTCTATATTCAACACAATTTACTTTGTTAAACGCTATATTTTTTTCGCAACCGGCCACTATTACCAAACTATCCAAAGCCCTCATCATGGATCGAACCACGCTGACTCGAAATTTAAACCCTCTTAAAAAAAATGGCTGGATAGAAATTTCACCAGGAGAGGATAAACGAACCAAAACCTTATCCATTACCTCATCAGGTAAAAAAGTTTTAAACGACGCCACCCTTTATTGGAACCAAGTTCAAAAACAAGTCGTCGGAAAATTGGGAAAAAAACAGTGGGAAGAATTGTTGAATCAATTAACCTTTGTAGTACAAAAATTAAACCCATATTAATTTTTTATCGATAAAGAGTGTATATACATATATTTGGAGAACGCAATGACTACGCAAACGAAAGAAATGAATTTTAATATGAAATCAGATAGTGTCGAATTTCCGATTAAAACTAAAAAGAAAGGTATCACCGCCGATGAAATCCTGCAAATAGCTCTAGAAGAAGGCGCCGACGATATTGGATTTGTCGAACTCAATCGACCTGCCCTTCAAAATCAAAAAGAAGAACTAAGAACCGTTTACCCCAAAACCAAAACCGCCATTTCTTTGATCAAGAAAATGAATCGAGAGAATATCCAAACTCCCGCTCGGTATGCCGCTAATGTAGAATTCCACCACACTATAGACGATCTTACCGATATCGCGCGTCGCATCCTTCGTAGACTCAATAATTTGAATATAAGAGGCGTTGTACCTACCGTCGGGTTTCCTATGGATATGGATTCCTTAGGTAAAGGAGCGCTTTGGCATATCAGCCATAAACCCATTGCCGTAGAAGCCGGATTGGGGCAAATGGGTAAAAACAGGAACGTGATCCATCCTAAATTTGGAAACTTTATTTTGCTGGAAACCATTTTGATCGACACAGAAGTAGACCGCTATGACAACTCTATCGAATACAATCCATGCGTTAAATGTAACCTGTGCGTAACGTCATGTCCTGTTGGAGCTATCGAAAAAAATGGGGATTTTAATTTCATGGCTTGTATGGATCATAACTATCGCGAGTTCATGGGAGGATTCCAGGAATGGTCGGAAACGCTTGTTTCTTCAAAAAATGTAAAAGAATATCGAGAGAGTTTCCGAGATAGCGAAACCGCGTCTATGTGGCAATCTTTATCGTTTGGAGCCAATTACAAGGCAGCTTATTGCATGGCTGTATGTCCTGCTGGAGACGAAGTCATCCCGCCGTTTATAGAAAACAGCAAAGGTTTTGTTAACGATATCGTACGACCTCTCAAAGAAAAAGAAGAACACGTCTATGTTCGAAAAGGTTCGCGAGCGGAACGTTTTGCAGTTAAAAACCCCACAAAAGAAATCCGACATATAAAGTCTCCGTACCGTCCTCAAAACATCGACTTTTTTCTCAGAGGAGCTTCCTTGCAATTCAATCCCGAAAAAGCCAAAGATTTAGACCTCGTCATCCAGTTTTCATTTTACGGAAAAGAAAATGTCAATGCCTTCGTTCAAATCGTCAATCAAAAAATAAAAGCGAAACGAGGTCAACACAAAAACCCAAATATTTCTTTAACGGTAGATTCAGAAACCTGGTTGAAAATTGTCAATAAAGAAACATCCGTGTTTTGGTCTATCTTAACTAGAAAGTTAAAAGCCAAAGGGAATCCATTATTGTTAAAAAAGTTTGAAAACTGTTTGGACGCTTAAGACCCTATTAAACCTATTTCGACAATTCAATTTTCTTTTCAAATCAATTTTTGAACTTTAGATTTCAAAGTAGGTAAAATATCTTTTTCAAACCAGGCATTTTTACGAAGCCAAATATTATTTCGTGGGCTGGGGTGTGGAAGCGGTAACAATCCCTTCTTCCAAAACTCTTTCCAGGATTTTACTGTTTCGGTTAAGTTATTTTTTTGATCGACCCCTAAATGGTAGTCCTGTGCATATTTACCAATAACAAGAGTGAGTTCTATCTTGGATAGATTTGAAAAAAGTTTTTCGTGCCAAGCGTCAGCGCATTCCGGACGCGGAGGCAAGTCTCCAGATTTTCCAGTTCCCGGAAAACAAAAACCCATCGGCACAATGGCAACTTTGGAAGCGTCATAAAATATCTTTCTATCAATTCCCATCCAATCCCTTAGCCTTTCGCCGCTAGCGTCGTCAAACGGAACTCCCGATTCGTGCACTTTCCGCCCAGGAGCCTGACCTGCAACAAGAATTTTTGCTTTAGAATCGGCTTGAACAACTGGTCGCGGTCCAAAAGAAAGATGTTCTTCGCATAATCTACAATCCTTAATTTCACTCAAGAGATTTTTTAGTTTTTTAGTCATGGCGTTAATTAGATGAAAAAGAACCTTCATAAACCGTATCAAACATTTCTTTTTCTTGTTTTTCAACACAAGCTTTTTTGATCGACCAATCCCCTTTCGCAATCATTCCGCAGTCCAAAAGAATCTCGTTTGAGATTCGACGACTCCCAAACCATTCCTTGGCTTTTTCTTGTTCTTCAACACACGTTTTTTTTACCTTCAAATCGTTCTCGGCAATCATATCGCAGTGGGTTTGTATTTCTGGGTCAATATCAGCGGCAAAAACTAATACCGGAAAAAACGCAAAGCAAAATATCCAGAGACCAAATTGTTTTTTCATTTGTATCGCTACCCTGGTATGTCTTTAAAAGATATAATCTCAAAAAATATTTTCACAATACCTATGACTCCATATCGTAAGTAAATATTGCCGTCATCCTGTGAGATTTACATTTAAAAATGTCTCACTCAGTTTGTCGAAGGGCGATCGCTATTCCTTACATTTCCAATTTCTTTTTGATCCAAGAAAGGATTGGGTAAATTATAAATGCCACAATAACGATAGGAAATCGATACTTAGAAAGATCCCAATCGACCTTTTTACCGGATAACGCATAGATCCATTCAGGCCAATATGCAATCGTATA
This sequence comes from uncultured Nitrospinota bacterium, assembly GCA_964570665.1. Lineage (GTDB taxonomy): Bacteria > Nitrospinota > Nitrospinia > Nitrospinales > JAJDAT01 > JAJDAT01. The sequence goes on from CAZMZH010000004.1 coordinate 197,988, forward strand.
GTTAACGAATGCGTAGGCAAGAATTAACGATACGATCATGACGCTATTTTTCTTGATGAATTCTAATATCATATTATTGTCCGTAATTTTGTTTAGGCCTCAGTGGCATTTATCCAATCAAAACTCTTTATTTAGCGCCTACATTCAAAAAAAGCAAAGTTTAAAAATACCCCTAGTATCTTCAAAACTGAATTTTTAAATTTAATCCCAATCAATAAGTAGCAACTTTACCCGCAAACTGATACAACTGGACGATCATCACGGTTTTGAAGTTGCAGCCAGTTTCGCCTCCATTGGAAGAGAACTAGTATCCCATTTAATTAACCTATGGATAACTAAAATACTTTTCCAAAATACGCACTTTTGGATTAGGAGATAGCTATGGAATCTACAGGATTAATTTCATTTCTTTTAATTGGATTAATTGCTGGATGGCTTGCAGGAAAATTGATGAAAGGTCAGGGCTTTGGGTTGATCGGAAATATGGTCGTTGGAGTCATTGGCGCTTTTTTGGGCGGATTTATGTTTGGAGTATTGGGAATAAGCGCAGGCGGTCTTATTGGCTCCATCATCACCGCTACAATAGGCGCGATCGCTCTCCTTTTCATCGTTGGATTGATTAAGAAATGATATGGATCAATCGCCAACCAAGAATTGGCGTATTCCTGATCATTTTTTTTACCGCAAAGACAAAAATAAACATAGATGAATGTCTGGCTTAAGAGACTTCTTTCATTTTGACGTCGACGAGAAGGCTTTCAAGGCCGCCGCCTTTTAAAATCGTGCCGGAGGTGGGGGTGGCATCGCGATAGTTTCTGCCGCACGCGACTCGCACATGATCTTGGTTCACCAAACATCCGTTAGTCGGATCGAATCCTCTCCAACCTACAAACGGTAAATAGACTTCCGTCCAAGCATGGGACGCTTCGGACTGAATCTTATTCTCGTAATTTGCATTCGTATAAATATAGCCAACACGATATCGCGCTGGAATATTCAGTAATCGGCATAAACAAATCAACAAATTGGCAAAATCCTGACACACTCCAGTTCGCGACGTAAAAATATCGAATGGCGTGGTTTCTAGGTTCGTCGATCCCTGTTTGTAAACGAAGTCTTCATAAATTCTGATATTCATATCCATGACGGTTTGCAGTAAATGGTAATCGTTTCTTTCTACAAAACTCATGGCGTATTCATTAAGTTCCCGTAATTGGGTTTCCGGAAGTTCAGGCGGAAGCAAATACGACTGCATCATTTGTCTTTGCCATGGCATCCAAATCAACGGAATGGAGGTTCTTCGCATTGAGGAGGTGTATTCGTCGGGGGTGGAAGCATAAATTTTAACCCGATGTCGACTTTCTATTCGAAGCTCGGTATAGGGCCGACTGATGGAGTAATGGATTGATTCATTTCCAAAGACGTCTTCAAAATGGAGTTTTGCACCCGGAACCGAAATTTCTACGCCTCCTTCCATAATTATTTGATCATGGTCGACCAACGGGCTTAACCGAAAGGCATGTTCGCTATGCTCTACAGGTTCGGAATACTTGTATTCCGTCAAATGCGTCACGTCGTAAAGCCTAAACGCCAGGGGCTCTTCCTGTGCGGTATGAGCTACCGCCTCGGCCTCTGGCGCCACGGCGTTTGTCAAAGCTTGTTCTGTTTGTAAAGAACTGAATGAAATTTTTTCTTCTACAGCCGATTCCGTTGGGGCTACTGAACTTTGACTTTGGCTTTGAATATTTGATAATGGATATGGAGTCGGTTTGGCGCCGTGGCTATTCCAAACAACCGCTCCTCTTCGAGCCATGATCATTTGCCCCAATTCCATTTCCTCCCAATCTTCTCCTTGAAACGGTCCGGTCGAAACCATCAGAAACGTTCTATAGAGATCTCTTGGATCGCTTAGGTTCAAAGATAAAGAAATGGAATCAAGTGTCGGGTCCATGTCGGGAGGACAAAACCGTTTATAAAACATTGGTTTCTTTGAGTTTTTCCCATGGTAAAAAACCAACGTTTTTCCATCGGTTAAAATTATGTCTGCGCTACCATGGCCGTCGAGTTCCCCAAACCATTCTAATAAATTTTTGCCTCTCGCTTCCTTAAGGGATTTAGAACCGGAAGCGTGGATTCGACCTAGCATCAAACAAAAAGCCAATTCGGAATCGGTTTTGCCTAAAGGTTCAAGAAAACCTGTGGCCTGATCGTGAATATCTTCAAGATCGTCGCGGTTGAACTCGCCGTCGTGGATGAAGAGCCAATCGGTTCCGGAAAAACTGCGTCGGAACGGCTGAGTATCGTGCTGTGTCGGCCTTTTTGCCGCTCCAATTGAATTGCACAATAAGACCGTGAACCTAAAGCTGTCCCAATCGGTTAGCGCTTGCACCATATCTTGCGTATCGCGCGATACGGCGTCTTTTATAATGACCGCCGAATTATCGTTATTTGGGTACCATCCCAATCCCCAACCAATGGAATCGATGGTTCCCGATTCTACGGACGCTTTAATTTTTATCGATGGCGAACTCAAGGAATCTGAGTTTAACGCCAATATGTCGCTCAAAGTTTTCTCCTAAATAAACACCCTTCCCTTAAACGATCGGGAGTCTCCTACTACATAAAACCTATTTTTTAAAAATATGACAAGCTACGATAGACAAAATCCGCTTGTGGGATTTATATTCAATAGCCGACTGTCTTTCCTTTTGATTCTAAGGTATTATTAGCGTACAGATAACAAATTTTACCTGATAATTTACTTCATTTAATGGATTTTTAAACCCTATTTCTTTATTATTTTTCAAAATTTTTCACTTTTTTGGTTTGGCTAATTTTTATTTACTTCAACCAATTTTAACGACGGTTTATCCGATACTTAATAGGAAATAGAAACCTAGATGAATTCCAATAAAATCAAGACTATAATAAAAGCCTTTTTAGCGTTTTATATCGTGTGTTTAGCCGCATTCGTAATATTTAGTTATTTTTAATTTAGCTCTTATTCTATGAAAACACAAATCGCGCTCCATCATTTAACTAAATATAAATACGACCGCTTGGTTCAACTGGGCCCGCAAATCGTCCGCTTGCGCCCTGCACCGCACGCGCGTACCCACATAAATTCGTATTCCCTCAAGATTAATGTCGAAAAGCATTTTCTACACTGGCAACAAGATCCATTTGGGAACTATTTAGCCCGTATTTTAATACCTGAAAAAGTAAAAGAATTTCAGGTAGAAGTCGATTTAGTTGCTGAAATTCAGGCATTTAATCCCTTTGATTTCTTTCATGAAGAATACGCCGAAAAATTTCCTTTCAAATATGAAGAGTCGTTGGCCGAAGAATTAGGTCCTTATTTGGAAATTAAGGATAAAGGCAAACTGCTGATTGAGTTTTTAAAAACTGTCGACTCCAAAAAAATGGAAACAAACGCCTTTTTAGTAAGCGTTAACCAAAAAATAAATAAACTGCTTAAATACATTGTGCGGATGGAACCTGGCGTTCAAACTTGCGAAGAAACCCTCAAATTAAAAAGCGGTTCCTGTAGAGATATGGCTTGGCTTTTATGCCAAGTATTGCGCCATTTAGGTTTAGCCTCCCGATTTACTTCCGGCTACCTAATTCAATTGAAACCCGACCAATTGCCGCTCGATACCCTTGCGGGATCGGACACTGATTTTACCGATTTTACCGATTTGCACGCTTGGACGGAGGTCTACTTACCGGGCGCTGGTTGGGTTGGACTGGATCCAACTTCCGGGAATCTTGCCAGCGAAGGCCATATTCCTCTTTGCTGTACGCCTAATCCTTCAAGCGCCGCTCCTATCACCGGCGTTTTGGGTCCTTGCGAGACTACGTTTGAGCACAAGATGCATTTTACTCGAATCAAAGAGGATTTAAAGTTAACCAAACCCTACTCCCAACGGGTATGGAACGAAATCGACCAAATTGGTCAACAAGTGGATCAGGACCTAGCAGCTAAGGGAGTTCAACTGACGATGGGCGGCGAACCCACCTTTGTTTCTCTGGAAGATCTGGAGGGGGAAGAATGGCATTTTACCGCGATGGGTCCGAATAAAAGAAAACTTGGTAAAGATTTGCTGTTGAGATTAAGAGACCAATTCTCCCCTGGAAGCGTTCTTCATTTTGGTCAGGGTAAATGGTACCCAGGAGAGATCATGCCGCGCTGGTCTTTGAATTGCTTCTGGAGAAAAGACGGAGTGCCCATATGGGGAAACATCTCTCTTCTTGCAGATATCGATAAAAATTACAACCACGATGCAGAAACGGCTCAAATTTTTATTTTGGAATTAGCGCGGCAATTGGGTATTCCTTCAAATTTCATCATACCCGCACGCGAAGACGCGGTTTATCATCTTTGGAAAGAAAACCGCTTGCCGCAAGAAGGAGAAGTTCTAAAGGCGGACCTTTTTGAAAAGACGGAACGAGAACGACTGCATAAATTGTTAGATAAAAATCTCAGCGAACCGATAGGCTATGTACTGCCTTTGCTGTTTTCTGTTAAATTTAAACGCTGGATCAGCAGTTCCTGGAACTTTAGAAACGACCGTTTAATCTTAACGCCGGGCGATTCCCCTATGGGATTGCGATTGCCTTTTAATAGCCTGACGCAAAAAAAGGTAGTTGAAGAACAAAATCCCCCTGAGAGAAGTCCTTTTGAATTAATTCCCGACCTCCCAACTTTTAAAGACTCTTCGCAAGCGCCCGATTTAAAAAAGCAAAAAGAACTAGAAATCACTCATCCAAAAGACGAAACAGTTGGCTTGATTCGCCCTGCCTTATGCGTCGAAAGTCGGGATGGACTGCTCCATATTTTTTTACCGCCAACAACTCTCGTTGAAAATTTTTTAGACTTAGTTTCCGCCATTGAAAAAACATCGAAAAGCCTGGATATCCCTATTGTATTGGAAGGGTACGAACCGCCAAACGATCTGCGGATATCAAATTTCAAAGTCACTCCAGACCCTGGGGTTATCGAAGTGAACGTGCAACCATCAGGCTCGTGGGAGGAATTAAAAAACATTATCAATACGGTCTATGAAGAGGCTCGCCTCTCTAAACTATCGACCGATAAGTTTTTGCTAGATGGACGGCGCGTAGGAACCGGAGGCGGCAATCATATTACTATCGGCGGGTCGACTCCTGAGGATAGCCCCTTTCTGAAGCGACCCGATATGTTACGCAGTATCGTGGCATTTTGGCAAAATCATCCATCGCTTTCTTATCTTTTCTCTTCGATGTTTATAGGCCCGACCAGTCAATCCCCGCGCATTGACGAAGCGAGATTGGATTCGCTTTATGAACTTGAAATTGCGTTTCAACAAACGCCAGAGTTTGGCGAGTCTCCTTATTGGTTAGTGGATCGGTTGTTCAGGAATATACTCGTCGATATTACAGGGAACACGCATCGAGCCGAAATTTGTATCGACAAGTTGTACAGCCCAGATAGCGATCGAGGACGCTTGGGGTTGGTTGAACTCCGAGGATTCGAAATGTCGCCGCATCCGCAGATGAATTTATTGCAAGCTCTTTTAGTGAGAGCCTGCGTTTCTGCTTTTTGGACGACGCCATACCGCCAAAAACCCGTTCGATGGGGAACCGAACTACATGACCGGTTTATGCTACCGCATTACCTATGGGAAGATTTGAGCGATGTTGTCAATTCTTTAAATATCGCCGGTTATGATTTTAAACTCGATTGGTTTCTTCCCTTCCGCGATTTTAGATTTCCTTATTATGGGTCTACCCGAATAGACCAAATCCAACTTGAATTGAGGATGGCTTTAGAACCTTGGAACGTGCTTGGCGAAGAAATGTATCAAGGGTCGGTAAGTCGATCGGTGGACTCATCGGTAGAACGATTGCAACTCAAAGTAGAAGGGTACAACGACTCTCATTACTTAATCACCTGCAACGGCCGCCCGGTTCCTTTACGATCCACCGGACAAAACGGGGTTTATGTGGCGGGTATCCGGTATAAAGCTTGGGCTCCGCCATCTTGTCTGCATTCTACCTTGCCCATACACACGCCGTTAGTTATTGACATAATCGACAGGCGTTACGAACGATCTATTGGCGGTTGTACTTACTACGTAACTCATCCAGGCGGGAGGCATTACGAAAAAATCCCCGTTAACGAAAGCGAAGCCGAATCCCGACTTTCTTCCCGATTCCAAGCAATGGGTCATTCGCCCGGACAGCGCATTATTCCCGCTACGGAAAACAATAAAGACTTCCCCTACACACTGGATTTAAGACGAAGCCCTGTTTATTAAGGGGAGTAGTTTTGTTAAATCAAGGCGAGATCCGAAGTTTATCCTGAGCTTGTCGAAGGACCTACATATCGCCTTTGGAAGACACGCAAAGGTACTCTTTTGATTTAGCGTTCAATAGAATCTCCAAAAAAAAGCATGCTCTCACTCCCCACTCACGCCACAAGGTCTATTGCGCCTGCGATCCATAACTTCGGATATTGGAGATGGGTTTCGGTTCAAAAAAATTTTCAAAAATCTTATTACCCAATCCATTCAGGTCTGATTGCACATCGTCCAAAAAATTATGTAGTCCATCAATCATAATTTCGTTAGCGCTGGAACGGGCAATCTTGGAAGAAATTTTTTCGATTTCTTGATCCAAATCGCTTTTGTAAGGTCCTGGAGTAGTCCCCATTATTTTAAATATCGCCTTTTCAGTTTGCATAACGCAATACAAAATGGATCTGGGAAACTCTTTATCAAACACCAGAAAACTGACAATATTCTGAGGACTAATTTGATTAAATTTTTTGCGATACATTTCAAATGAACTAGTAGATTTCAATAATGCCGTCCATTGCACATTATCCAAAGTAGACCCTATATAATCCAATCGCGGCAATATGATGAAATATTTAACGTCAAGTATGCGCGATGTTTTATCCGCGCGTTCTAAAAACTTCCCCAGCTGAGCAAAATACCAGGCTTCTCCGTGGGACATAGCCGAATATCCAATCCCAGAAATCAAATGGCACGCCATTTTTATATCGGTATAAAATTGGTGCGGTTCTTTTGCCGCTTTCTTACTCGCTCCCGTTCCCTTTAGATTAATATAAAGCCTGTTTATTTGTTCCCACATTTCTGAAGGTATTACTTCTCTGACCGACCTTGCGTTTTCTCTAGCTGCGGTAAGGCAGGAGTTTATCGAATTCCCATATTTCCCGTCGAAAGTGTGGAAATGTATCACATTCTCGCGCGTGGGGTCTCCATAACGTTCTTTAAAATATTCTTCATCCCCTGTAATACTGATGAGAGGCCGCCAAGCATGCGGGTCGTCGCGCATGGGAGGTAGATCCAAAATCATATTCAATTGAGTGTCTATTAAACGAGCGGTATTCTCCACCCTTTCTAAATAGCGGCTCATCCAATAAATAGAGTTGGCGACTCGACTTAACATGAGTTTACTTTTATTTCAAAATTCATGGTTTAAACATTGACGAACTATTGATATCGCTCAACACCCAGGTATCTTTACTGCCTCCCCCTTGGGAAGAATTAACAACCAGCGAACCTTTCTTAAGGGCGACTCGCGTTAACCCGCCGGGTAGAACATAAATATCCTCTCCATATAATACAAAAGGACGTAAATCAATATGCCGTCCTTCGAAACGATCCTTTTCAATAACCGGAACCCGTGAAAGCATGATTACCGGTTGCGCTATATAATCCCGAGGATTGGCCTTAATGTTTTCTACCATTTGCTTTTGTTCTTTGAGAGAAGAAGCGGGACCAATCAACATTCCATACCCGCCAGAACCGTGAGTGGTTTTGACGACATAATCTTTGATGTTATCGATAACTTGTTGCCGATCTTTTTTATTTTCGCAAATTAAAGTCGGCACGTTGGGTAGTAACGCCTCTTCGCCGGTATAATATTTGATAATCTCGGGAACAAAGGCATAAATTGCCTTATCGTCGGCAATACCGGCGCCGGGCGCATTAGCCATCGCAACCTTACCCGCTCGATACGATTTCATAATACCTGGAACGCCTAACATTGAATCCGAACGAAAGACTGTTGGGTCCAAAAAATCGTCGTCGATCCTTCTATAAACCGCGTCTACCCGTTCGAACCCTTTGGTTGTTCGCATATAAACAAAGTCGTCCATCACCACTAAATCTTGGCCTTCGACTAACTCTTCTCCCATCTGCTGCGCTAAAAAAGAATGCTCAAAATATGCCGAGTTATGAATACCCGGCGTCAAAACGGCTATGTTCGGCTTTTCGATAACTTCCGGAATCAAATGTCTAAGGGTTGCGGCGAGTCGGCTCGAATAGTCTTCGACAGGCCGGATTGGAAGCGCTTCAAACACTACGGGAAGAGTTTGTTTCAATACTCGACGATTTCCCAATACGTAGGAAACGCCAGAAGGACAGCGTAGATTATCTTCAAGAACGTAAAATTGTCCGTCTCTATCGCGAATTAAATCTATACCGCTAATATGGCACCAAATTCCTTTGGGCGGCTTTAAACCTTCGCATTCTTTACGATATGCTATTGAGGAAAGAATCATTTCTTTGGGAATAATCCCGTCTTTAATGATTTTTTGCTCGTTATAAACGTCGTCAATAAATTTATTTAAAGCGTAAACGCGTTGTTTGATTCCGCGATCAATCAAATCCCAATCTTTAGCGTTCACAATTCTCGGAATAATATCAAAGGGAAAAACTTTTTCTAAACCCTTTTGATCCCCATAAACACCGAAGGTAATCCCCATTTGCATAAAAGCAGCTTCGGCCGCTTTTTGCCTGCTGACCAATTCGCTCTTTGAGAGTTGATGAAGCCGATCAATAACCTTTTCCGCCCAAGGCCAAGGTCGGCCTTTTGATTCAAAGTATTCGTCAAAAAACTCTTCAGGTTCGTAATAGGAAAACTTCATACGAGTTTATTTCCAAAGCGGTTGTTTAAATTATCAGGATAGTTATTCCCTAAACCGGGAACCATTGTAGCAAATTAAATCGTTAAGATCCTTTTAGTCTCAATTGTTCATTCAGTTCAAAATAAAAAAAAAATTGATCAATTTTTCGGCGAATTTTGGGAATAAATTGAAAGATTAAAACATCTAAATAATAGAGGGAGGGTAAAAGGTCAACCTAAACTAAGGTGGTCGCCATGAGCATTCGATACTTTACTAAAATTAAGAATAAAGAAGAACTGGAAAAGGAAGAGCATTTCTTCCATCAATTGTATCGAGTTTTTTGGTTTCTCATCATGACGATTACCCTGACTTTTCTGTTCATCGTCCTTTGAACAGAAAGGTTCTCTTCCCCGGCCCAGCGTTCCCTAACCGCTGGGCCTTTTTTTATAATCATATTAAATTTTTTATTTTGCTAAGGTTCGGATGTAAAGTATCAATTTCCATATTTGGTCGTCGTTTAAATCCAAAAATGCAGGCATCCCCGACCCTTCAGACCCGTTAGTGATGACCCCAAATAATTGACCGTCTGGGATATCTTGCATAGTCTCTTTACAGGAAAAGTTTCTTGGAGGAGGATTCAAGGTTCCAGCCATGATACCCCGACCATCCCCCGATCCGTGACACATCGTACACGAGGGCTGGACTTCTAATTGGAATAAATGACGTCCCATTTCAATATTATCTGGAGTATTTTTCAACGGATTGGTTTGGCTATAAAGAGGTTCGGGAACTTTCATGGTTTTTCTTGGTTGAGGACATTCAGACGCCAATCCATCCATGGAATATCCGCCATGCATTCTTCCGTGTCGCATACCTCCCCTCCTGCCATGCCTCATTCCATGCATCCCTGTATGCCTACTTCCGTTTCCCCGTTTCCCTCTAATTTGAGTCGTTGACGCTTCGCCTTGAATTTTCTCAAAAGATTCCCGCAAATTCTGTAGCGATTTCTCCATTTGATTAATTGCCTTATCCATTTTATCGAACGTATTATCCTGCTGTACACCCATACCGTTTTCTTCTAAGTTAAAACGTTGTACCAATTTTTCATATTCTTTATCAATTTTAACGCCGCTCTTATCGCCAGTATATGGAGAAAACGCTTTAGCGTTGACAAACGATGCGTTAAGTAAAAACCAACAAAATGTTAAAAATATCGGAAACATTTTTCTAATATAATTTTTAATATTAAACGATTGAAAATTCATCGATGAACACCTCAATAGTTAAATAAATTCCCCAATTAAGCCATTTCAATTAATCCTAATCCTATTGCCAAGGCTCCAAGACCAGCTATAAACATACCAAGCTCTCCGGGAATCAACATCCCAATTATAAAAAGTAAGCCCCCAGCAATGACTCTTAAGAATCTTCCTGTGTTTTTTCCGCAATTAATCACGATCTCCTCCTTGCAAAGATTGTCGATTATGCTAAAAACTTCAAATGGAGTTTCATGACAATAAAATCAGACTTCATCAATTCCTTTCTGCTTTAACTAAAAAATGCCTCCTATATATAAGATTCTTCAGACTAATCAGTTATTCCATGAAACCAGCAATCTTTTTTAAATAAAAGTGGATGCGTCACAATTCGAAAGTTCCTTTGACGCAACTTAAGACAAGTTAAAGTGGCTATAGAAAGGGAGTACTAATTAAGGGTTTTCTTTTCTCTTAGACGGGACATTTACTTTAAATCTAAATTTTTTCCTAACTTCAATGCAATGCTGCGGAGTAGTTTTGGTTTATCGGTCACAATTCCATCCACTCCCAAACGAATTAAACACGTCATTTTATTTTCGTCGTTAAAATTCCAACTGAAAATTTTTATATTTTGAGAACCGCTCTTTCTGAAGTTATCTCTTAATTTAAAATCACGCGTCAATATGAACCGGTACACTATCCAAGGGTCTGGTTTAAATGGTTTAGAGGATTGTCTATAAATTGGTAATCCAATACCAGAAAACTTATTATCTAAATCCATCGCGGTAGGAATGGTCGTGAACTGGTCGTAGTTCACTACGCCAATGGGTGGGATTTCTCTGTCATAAGAAAAATCAAACTCATTAAACTGTTTCTTCGCTAAATACAAATTTTTTTTACTTGAAATTGAAAATACTATTTGAAACTGTGGCTTTGGATGCGTTTTACTGAGTATTTTTTTTATGGCATCAAACATAAAAGGAACCAACCGACTTTCATCCTCTGGAATTTTTAACTTGAAAAAAACAAATTTAAGTTTGCCTTGACGCTTCGCCCATTCTATAAATTCCTTAAAAACTGGAATTGAAATTTTAGATTTAAAATTAGATTCTTTTTCAACATAACCGTAGCGTTTTCTAAATTCGTTCAATGGGAGATTGCTGGTTTTTTTCCGCCATTGAGAATTTTTGGGAGGAGCAAAAGGTTTGAATTTAACGACTGACTCCCTACCTTCTTGCCTAATGAGAGCAATAGAGTCGTTTGGGTTCCAATCGTGCCATAGAATGATTTGTTTATCTTGAGTGAAAGAGAGATCGACTTGTAAGGCATTGGCTCCATCGTCTAAGGCTTGTTGAAAAGCGCGTAGAGTATTTTCTGGAAATTGGCTAGCCGCCCCTCTATGCGCCACGACTAAAAAGTTTTTCGGAGGAAACTCGGTACCCATACGCACTGGGCATTTCGCAAAACTTTCGTTAATAACAAATATGGAATAAATTAAAACAAACCAAAAACAAACAATTGAATTAGTTATTTTTCTTCCTTTGTTTGTCATAAATATTTTAGTTAATACTACCCAAAAAAAGAGTTAATCAAGTCGAGCATTCATCTTTTAGCGCTTGGCTCTCTTTATTTTACCTATTCATAGCGGTTCAATTAAAATACTAACAAACTAATACTAGAATAGGTCCCACAATTAATTTTTGTCGGCAAAAACTTAAATCCGCTAAAGCTATTTAACTTATTCGCTAGACTATAAAATCTCGTGGATTTTAAACTCCTTATGAGCTATTCTTATAGGAAGTACTTGGTTAATCATTCCAATCGTTTGAATCCGCCTAATTTTAAATCCTTAGTTTTATCTTCTAAAAAATATTAAGCCAGCCTATGCAAGACGAAACCCAATATTTATGGGCAAAAAGCACTAGTATTGAGGCCCTTAAGCAGTCCTTCGAATTTCATTTAAAATATTCCTTAGCCGACGATAGACTATCTGCCACAAATATGGATCTCTACCACAGCCTCGCCCTTTCGGTTAGAGATCGATTAATCGATAAATGGCTGCAAACCCAACATTTATATTACGATCAAGACGCCAAGCGGGTGTATTACCTATCTATGGAGTTTTTGGTTGGCCGTTGGCTAACTAACAGCTTGATCAATTTGGGTTTTTACGACGAATTTCAACATGCTCTGAACGACTTAGGGCTCGACTTGGATATCTTGGAAAAAATGGAAATAGAGGCCGGTCTGGGAAACGGTGGATTAGGACGTTTGGCATCTTGTTTCATGGAATCGCTAGCTACCTTAGGCATTCCCGCATGGGGCTATGGAATCCGTTACGAATTTGGAATTTTTTATCAAAAAATAAAAAATGGATACCAAATTGAAGAAGCTGATAAATGGCTTCGACGCGGCAGTCCATGGGAAGTTCCGCGCCCTCGGTTCCTATATCCCGTTCGCTTTAACGGTCATGTAGAAACGCATCAAAATGGAAATGGGGAACTAGCCGCAAAATGGTCGAACTCTTCCGAAATTATGGCCATGCCTTATGATTTTCCAGTGCCGGGTTACAAAAATCAAATTGTGAATAATCTCCGGCTATGGAGCGCCCGCGCTACCGACGAGTTGAACTTGGATTATTTTAATGTCGGGGATTATATTCAAGCTCTAAAAGACAAGCAAGAAACCGAAATCATTTCCAAAGTGCTTTATCCCAACGACTCGATAGAGCAAGGAAAAGAACTAAGACTCAAACAAGAATATTTCTTTGTATCGGCCTCTCTTCAGGACATTATCCGTAGATTTCAAAAAATCCATACTGATTTTGAAATATTTCCGGATAAAGTTGCGATTCAGCTTAACGACACTCATCCCGCTTTGGCCATAGCCGAACTTATGCGGATCTTAATAGACGAAAATAAAATTCCATGGAAACAAGCGTGGAACATTACGGTAAAAACTTTTGGATTTACCAATCACACAACATTACCAGAAGCGTTGGAAAAATGGTCGGTCGATCTCTTAGGCCGATTGCTGCCAAGACACCTTCAAATAATTTACGAAATTAATAGCCAGTTTTTAGAACAAGTTAAAAAACAATTTCCTGGAGATCACGAGCGATTGAGGCGGATGTCACTAATTGAAGAAGGATTTGTTAAATCTGTTCGGATGGCCCACTTGGCGATTATAGGCAGTCATTCCACTAACGGAGTTGCGGAAATTCATTCCAATATTTTAAAAGAAGAAGTTTTCTGCGATTTCGATGAAATGTTTCCAACTCGCTTTAAAAATATAACCAATGGCATCACTCAACGACGTTGGTTGAAAACGTGCAACCTAAGTTTGTCTAAACTCATCATGGAAGAAATTGGCGACGGGTGGGCCACAAATTTATGGGAACTGGAAAAACTGATCCCAAAAGCGGACGACCCCCAGTTCCAGGAACGTTGGAGACAATCCAAACGCAGTAATAAAGAAAATTTAGCCGATTATATTCATAAAAAACTTGGAATTCAAATTCGAACCGACTCCATCTTCGACGTTCAGGTAAAACGGATACACGAGTATAAACGGCAACTACTCAATGTTATGCACGCAGCTTATCTTTATAATCAAATAAAAAAAGATCCAGGAAGCGTATCTATTCCTCGAACCAAAATTTTTGCAGGCAAAGCCGCTCCAGCCTATTCCATGGCCAAATTAATCATTAAACTTATTAACTCGGTTGGCCAGAAAATAAACGACGATCCAGACGTTTCGGATCTTTTAAAAGTCGTCTTTATTCCAAACTATTCCGTCAAAGTCGCCGAGAAAATAATTCCCGCTGCCGATTTATCGGAACAGATCTCTACAGCCGGTATGGAAGCGTCAGGTACTGGAAACATGAAATTAGCCTTGAATGGAGCGTTAACTATTGGAACTCTTGACGGAGCCAATATCGAAATAAAAAGAGAAGTGGGAACCGAAAATATCTTTATCTTCGGCTTAACAGCCGAAGAAGTAAAAGCAAAACAGCCCGCTTATAACGCACGCGCGTATTATCAGAACAACGAAGACATTAAAGAAATTTTAGATCAAATCGGAAATGGATTCTTTTCTCCCGAAAACCCAGAGTTATTCCGTCCCATAATAAATTACTTTTTAAATGAAAATGATCGATACTTACTTTTAGCCGATTTCGAATCTTATATCCGGTGTCAGGAAAGAGTTACGCAAGAATATCAAAATGTCGAAGTGTGGACTCGTAAATCCATTCTCAACTCCGCTAATATGGGATTTTTTTCCAGCGATCGGTCCATTACCGAGTACGCGCGCGATATTTGGAACGTAAAAGCGCGAAACAAGTTAAATCTACCTACCCCTACCAAATAAACACGTCGTATCAGATAATCTTTTCTCTACATCGGAACTTATTTGATCCTCGGTCAACCGCCACTCCCAATTTCCTTCTAAAGTACCGGGAAAGTTAAGTCGGCTTTCGGCTCCCAACCCCAAAATGTCCTGCATTGGAATAACGACCAAGCGAGAAGTGGACATCATTGCGAGTCGTATCATTTCTCCAGCAATTTCTTCGGCGGAACAATCCTTTCCCAGATATTGAAATAATCGCTCCCGATCTACGTTAGATATATCGTTTTCAAACCATCCTCGCATAGTATTACAATCATGAGTGCCGGTATAAACCACGCAATTAGGAATATGGTTGTGTAAAGAATAAGGGTTGGAAGACATGTCTTCGCCAAACGCAAACACGAGCAGTTTCATACCCGGAAGCCCAAACCGATCCATAACTTCTTTAACGTCCGGAGTTATATGCCCTAAATCTTCGGCAATGATTGCGGCTGTAGGAAAGCGCTCAAAAATTTGCGAAAAAAATTCGGCGCCGGGAACCGGCTGCCAATGTCCTTTTACCGCCGTTTCTTCATGGACGGGAATTTCCCAAGCTCCTAAAAATCCTCTGAAATGATCAATGCGAACAATATCGGAAATTTCCAAATTAAAAGACAATCGATCCATCCACCACCCATAAGAATCTTTCTTTAAGCGATCCCAGTCATATACAGGATTTCCCCATAATTGTCCTGTTTCGCTAAAATAATCGGGAGGAACCCCGGCGACAACCGTAGGTTTCTTTTCGGAGTCTAATTTAAAAATTTCAGGATTCGCCCAGGCGTCGGCGCTATCAAAAGTTACGTAAATAGGAATGTCTCCAAATATTTGAAGGGATTTTTGATTGCAGTAATCTTTTAATTGGAACCATTGCCGGTAAAAAACAAATTGCACGAATTTTTGGAATAGAACCTCTTTGCATAAATTTTTTGTCGACGCTTCTAATTCATTATTTTCGCGCATTTTTAAAGACGTTGGCCAGTTGAACCATTCTTTGCCTTCATATTGATTTTTAATCGAAATAAAAAGAGAATAATCGTCTAACCAATATTTGTTTTTTTTGCAAAACTCAAAAAATTCGGAATGATCCTCAGGAAACCTATTAAACGCTTTCTTCAACAATTCCCACTTATAGACATATACCTGTCCAAAATCCACACAAGCATTTGAGAACTCGGGAACGCATTTAATATCGCTATTATCAAGAAACCCATCTTCGATCATTTTCTGCGGACTTATTAATAGAGGGTTACCCGCAAATGCAGAAGGGCTGTAATAAGGTGAATTCCCAATAGTCGTGGGATTTAACGGAAGCGTTTGCCAAACGCTTTGTTGCGATTTTTCGAGAAAGTCCGCAAACTTATAAGCTCCTGGTCCTAAATCACCGATTCCAAAAGGAGACGGCAAGCAAGTGATATGGAGCAGAACGCCGCTTTTTCTTTTGTTCATAAAAGGTATTTTCACTTTTGATAGGATTCCCATAAATTTCTTATTTTACTTGAGTCGACGAGCGGAATTGAACCGCCGGTTTATTGATCACGAATCAGTTGCCAAAATTTATTCTTGAGGAAGTCGAATATTGAGACTTTGCGAAAGAGTAGCGAAACAGATTATCCATTTTTGGGAGACTTTGTCGCCATTGGCGGCGCGGTTGTTCATGTCGACATAGCGCTCTTTAGCTATTACATAAGTCGCGTTTTGAGCTTTCCATAAATCGATTTTTGTTTCCACTGACAATAAAAGGTCTAACCAAATCTCCAGCTTCTTGATATTGTCCAAGTTATCAGGTTTGGATTTTAACTGGTCTGTCAGTCTTTCCAATTTTTTTTTGAGCGGCTCTTGGAATACTTCGGACTTCGTTATTTCTGGATCGTGATTTTTTAAAAAAGTTTCTATCTGAGCCGACGTCAACTGGTCGTTTTCTAAAAAACTCATCCATTGAATTTGCTGGATTAAATCGACGATGGGCCCCAAACTTTTTGGCATTTCTTCTTTAGTCTCTCTATAACGTTGGTTCAACTCGTTGATCATTGCGGATAAAGGTTCGAAGTGTCTACCCATTTCGGATATCTTTTCTTTAAATTCTTTTTGAATTAACGTTTCCGCCGACAAAGCAAAGGCAGACGAGGGTACGTACAACAAATCCGACCAATCCGTAATTAAACGATTCAATGTTTTACCAACACCTTCTTCTAACCAAAGTTTAAAATCAGTTTCACATTTTTTATAAGCCGAATCGTTTTTGCAAGGTTTGATAAAAATCTTATAGTCTTTTTTGTCCTGAATTTCGCAAAAAAAGAAAAGATTTGATTCCCAGATTATTTCGGATTGCAGATGTACATAACCGTAGGCGACGGCGCCCTCTTCTTCTTTAACAGATTTAATTTTGAAAGTTTCCACTAAATAGTGAAATAATTTATTAGGGGCGTTCTTAGGATTTAAAAGAACGAGTTCAACAAATGATCCGCATAAGCCTTGTGCGGATACTTTTGATTTTTCCAGCGCTCGACGGTATATATTCTGTCCGTTTTTCTCCTTGGAATCGTTGCTGATAGCGGTTTTTAGAATTTCCAAAAACTCTTTTTCTCTGGGATCTTCAAACAATTCCTGAGCCAGTTCTAACGCCCTACCTGCATATAGCAATATCTGTATTGTTTCGATTCCCGATATGTCGTTAAAAAACCAACCACAACTCGTGAACATAAGCATACTTTGGCGTTGTAATTCCATTAATTTTAAAACGGCGCTTTTTTCCGTTTCTGAAAAAGATTTTACTTCATGCCGGTTAAAAAAATTATTTCTATTTTCGGACGACGGATCTAATACAACATGTATATAATCGTTGCGAGCGTCCCAAGGATCCATCAACAGTTCTTTTCCTAGACTACTAAAGTGTGGCTTTATATTTTGCCGAAGCCTATCCAAGCTATCTCTTAGAGGTTTTCTCCAAGCCTGATTCCAACCAGGTTCGCCTCCAGTATGACATCCACAATCGCTTTGCCAGCGCTCTATGCCATGAGCGCAGCTCCAAGAGGAGTTTTCCACAATCTGCGCTTCGAATTGCGGCGGGTTTTCCGCTAAAAATTGCGCATAGTTGGTCAATTGACAATCTTCAGAACTTTGTATCTCATTTAACGTGTAAGCCAGCGCCATTTCCGAAAACTTATGATGGTGGCCGTAAGTCTCGCCGTCGGTGGCAACATGGACCAATTGCGATTCCGCTAGCGACTTCTTAGGAAAAGATCCGATAATCAACTTTGCAAAATGATCTCCGGATTTTAAAAGGTCGCCAAAGGCGATGTCGTGCGCCAAACTGTGATTATAAAAATAGACATTTATGCTATTGCCCGACGGTAAGTTAATTTTATAAGGTACAGTGATATCGATTGTTTCCTCTGGAGTATCTATCCATTCGGTTTGATTTAAAGAGCGGAATTTTTTGGCTTGCCGCGGCGCCAATATAGTGAACTTGATTCCAAGATCGGCCATAATTCCCAACGTTTCACAATCCACCGCTGTTTCTGGTAACCACATACCTTCGGGCTTCCTATTAAACCGGTATTCAAAATCTTTAATGCCCCATATCGTTTGCGTGATTTTATCTTCCCTACTTGCCAACGGCATAATTATATGGTTATAAGGTTGAGCGAGAGCCGAGCCATAGCCCCCAAAATGTATTTGGCTCTCTTTATCCGCTTCTAAAACGGCATGGTAAACATCTGGCGCTTTTTGTTGCATCCAGGCCAATAAGGTAGGGCCAATATTGAAACTAATTTTGGAGTAGTTGTTGACGATTCTTTCAATTTGTCCTTTTTCATTCAGGATGCGAGCGTAGGCGTTGGGCGCGTAACATTCTGCCGAGACACGTTCGTTCCAGTCATTGAATGGAGCGGCCGTTTTCTGCGGTTCAATCGCATCCAACCAGGGGTTTTCGCGCGGGGGTTGGTAAAAATGCGCGTGTATGCAAACGAATTTTTTGTTGGCGAGGTTCATGATATGACCAATTCGTTCGTCATCGCAGAGTTTGCGAGTTAAGTCGCATTTCGAGAGTTTCTTCGGCAGAGTTTAAATTAAACTTATCGAAATACTCTAGACAGGTTTCTAGCGACAGTTTTAATTAATTATGATGGGCAATGTTAAACCTAAAAACTAAATCTACTTTAGTTTAGCGCTTACCCTTCAAAATAAAATGCAAAATTATTTAGACAACTTCTAATAATAATCGGGAGAGAAAAAAACCGCTGCCAATGGAGGCAAGGTTATTTTTAAAGAAAAGGGACGACCATGAAACGGTTCGTCGATAGCGGTTACGCCGCCTAAATTGCCAACTCCGCTACCTCCATATTCTTTAGCGTCGCTGTTTAAAATTTCTTTCCAATAACCGCTGAGGGGAATACCTATTTGGTAATCATATCTGGGAACGGGAGTAAAATTAAGAGCGACCGCTAATACGTTTCCAGAATGCTTTCCTTTGCGCAAGAGCGTTAGCACACTGTTCTGATAATCGCCGCAGTCGATCCACTCAAATCCTTTGGGATCGATATCGCCTTCGTAAAATTCTGGATAAGTTCGATAAGCGTGGTTCAAATCCCGGACCCAGCATTGTATACCTTTATGGTTTTCAACCTCCAATAAATGCCAATCTAAGCTTGATTCGTGATCCCATTCGTCCCATTGACCAAACTCCGATCCCATAAACAACAGTTTTTTACCGGGTTGGGAAAACATATGTCCATACAATAATCGGAGGTTGGCGAATTTTTGCCAATCGTCTCCTGGCATTCTCCTCAAAAGCGATCCTTTTTCATGAACCACCTCGTCATGGGATAATGGCAATATAAAGTTTTCGTGATAGCAATATAGCAGGTGAAAAGTTAGTTGGTCATGGTGATACTTTCTAAAAATGGGATCTTGATGCATGAATTCCAGGGTATCATTCATCCATCCCATATCCCATTTCATACCAAACCCCAGTCCGCCCAAATAATTTGGTTTAGAAACCATGGGCCAGTCGGTGGACTCTTCGGCAATAGTCTGAACATCCGGGTAGGCGCGGTAAACTTCCTCGTTTAATTTTTTTAGAAAGCTGATAGCTTCCAAGTTTTCGCGTCCGCCAAACTCATTGGGGACCCATTGTCCTGGTTTGCGGGAATAATCGAGATAAAGCATAGAGGCGACAGCATCCACGCGGATTCCATCGACGTGATAAGCGTCTAGCCAAAACAAAGCGTTGCTGATGATGAAACTAACGACTTCGCGCCTTCCATAGTTAAATATCATGCTTCCCCAGTCGGGATGCCAACCTTTTTTAGCATCCTCGTGCTCGAAGAGATGCGTTCCGTCAAAATAGGACAACGCGTGTCCATCCACGGCAAAATGAGACGGGACCCAATCCAGAAAAACTCCAATGCCGTTGCCATGTAAATAATCGACGAAGTACATAAAGTCTTGAGGATTGCCATAGCGACTGGTGGGAGCAAAATAGCCAGTAGTTTGGTATCCCCACGATCCGTAGAATGGATGTTCCATAACGGGCATTAATTCAACGTGAGTGAATTCCATCTCTTTGACGTATTGAGCCAGTTTCGGAGCTATTTCCCGATAGCTCAAAAAACGGTTATCTTCTTCGCAATCGCGCATCCAGGACCCTAAGTGAACCTCGTAAACGCTTATGGGCGAAACGTGAAAATCGTTGAGCTTGTGGCGACTTTTTATCCATTCTTGATCGTTCCATGAATATTGCAGATCCCAGACAACGGACCCAGATTTTGGCGATATTTCATTATAAAAGCCAAAAGGATCGGCTTTTTCAGTTTCGAATCCATTATGCTGGGAGCGGATAAAAAATTTATAAACGGTTCCTTTTTTCACTTCAGGAATAAAGCCTTCCCATATACCGGATTCTTTTAACGGAGAAAGGCTATGGCTGGAACGGTTCCAGTCGTTAAAATCCCCGACAACGGATACGTATTCGGCATTGGGCGCCCAAACGGCAAAACCGACGCCTTCTTGTCCGTCTGCGGTGTCTAAATGGGCGCCCAATTTTTTATACAACCGATAATGACTGCCTTCATTTAATAAATAAAGATCTTCGTCGGTAAAACGGGAAAAAGTTTGCTCAAGGTTTGAGTCGCTTGAATGTGGTGGAGTGGATTTATTCATTCCTGGAATATGATCGTCCATTCAGAGCTTGATTAATGAGGGCAGTCCGCCATTAAAGACTGATTTTCATCTAAAGGCGTATCATTACTTTTTAAATTTTTTCTATCTAATACTCCTTGATATAATTTCAAGTATTCCTTTGCCGAACGTTTCCAGCCATAGTCTTTTTTCATTCCGTTGACGATCAACCTTTTCCACAAGGGTTGATCCTTAAAAATATCACCCGCTTTTTTAATGGAACGGTGCATATGAGGCGAGGCAAAACCGCGGAATTTAAACCCCGTGCCTTTTTGGGAGTTCAGGGAAAAGTTTTGAATAGTGTCTTTAAGTCCACCTACCGAACGGACAATGGGCACAGCTCCGTATTTTAACGCATATAACTGCGTGAGCCCGCACGGTTCATATTGAGATGGAAGCAGTAGCATATCGCTACCGGCCAAGGTTTTATGAGCCATTGGTTCCTGATAACCCACAAACGTGGCGCATTTTCCCGGAAAACGTTTTGGCAGATCGCGAAAATAATTCTGATAATCCATTTGCCCCGTGCCAACGCCAACAAAAGCAAACCCCTGATTCATTATATATTGCATACCTTGCCTTAATAGCTCAAATCCTTTTTGATAGCAAAGGCGGCTGACAAAACAAATTATGGGAGTGGATGCGTTTACTTTTAAGCCCAGTTCATTAATGAGATCGTTACGGCATTCTTCTTTACCCGCTAAATTTTCCAACCCATAGTTCTTTTTTATCCATGGATTGATCTCCGGATTCCATTTCGTGTAATCGACTCCATTTAAGATACCGAACAGATCTTTTTCTCGGCTTCGCAAAACGCCTTCCATGCCGAACCCATGCTCAGGGGTACAAATTTCTTCCTTATAAGTTTTGCTAACGGTGGTAAGAACGTCTGAATAGATTAATCCTCCTTTTAAGAAACTGAACTTACCGTAAAACTCAACTCCATTGATATGAAAAACATCCCACGGCAGATTGGCCAAAGGAATGTCTAGAGGCCAAAAATTGCCTTGATAAGCCAAATTATGAATGGTGAATACGGTATGGGTTCGTTGAAAGAACCGGTCGTCTTTATACAAGGTTTTCAGATAAACCGGAATAAGACCTGTTTGCCAATCGTTGCAGTGAATGATATCCGGTTTAAAACCAAGCTCTTTGCTGGCTTCCAGGACGCCTCTGCAAAAATAAATATATCTCGAAGCGTTATCTGGATATTCTTGATAATGTTCGCCGTATAAGTAGTCTCTTTGGTAATACTCTGGTTGGTCCAAAAAATAGATGGGAACGGATTCGAATAGTTTGCCTTCAAATAGTTTTCCCTCTTTGGTCTCCGCACCGACTGGCACAAAAATGTGTTTATTGAGATCATCTATACTATTGGAATATTTTTCGACCGCCTTGTATTTGGGCATTACGACGCGGACATCGTGCCCTAACTCTTTGAGGGCCAAAGGTAAGGCTCCAGCCACATCTGCCAATCCACCGGTTTTGGCAAATGGAAAAACTTCCGAAGATACGAATAAAATTTTCATCGTTAGCCTAATTAGGTCTTTTCTTTATATTGATCTTTCAGGCAAGTAATTTATTCTAATATGCTGGCATTAGAGTTTCGTTAGCCTTTTCTGAAAAACTATTTAAAAAAATCAATAGAACGCCCTATATATAAATAAGACCATTTGTCAGTTTAATCCAGTTTTTTTAGAATTATTTTAATTTTAAAACCCTTTTTCAAATCACACAGTTTAAATACGTTGCCACTATTAGCGTCGTATCCATCCTATAAAAATTATAATCCGCGCAGATTGGCTTAAGTTGGAATGATTATTATGTAAAATTAAATATGAGTTACATCAAAGATTTTGGTTCCAATGGGTAAATCAAAAAAAGGTTTAATAAAAAATCTATACTTTTACTTCTTTGTAACTTTCTCGAACTCTAATTTTTTTGACTAAGTGGCGCCAAATCGGGTTGTGGAAAAGGCTTTTATCCCTTCCTCTATGGCCTCCACGTTCCAATCAATTACGGCTTGCGTTTTAATTGATAGCTCAGCAGGCAATTCTTCTCCATTCGGGAAGGCCATCGCCAACGGAGCTACCCCAAAGATCTGACAAAAAAGTATCGCATTTTTGGCCCAAAACTTATCGGACACAAACAAACCTGGAAGAATAAAAGCGCAATTAACGCTACGGATTTGATATTCCATTAGTCCTTCTAATTTTTGGATCCCTATAGACGATTCGGGGTCAATAGAAGATTCGTATTCAGGTAGGCTATGAATTTCAATCTTAAACTTTTGGATACTTCCTAACAATTCAAGCAAACGGTTATACTCTGCGTCTACCGACCAAGCATGGCTGATGAATAAACGATATGTTTTTAAATACGGCATATTTTTAGATTAAATCCTTAAATTATTTTTAAAAATCTGCGGGACATCGAATTTCGAGATGGTTACCATCCGGATCTTTAAAATGAACCGACTCGCCCTTTCCTAATATTAAGGGTCCTTGAAACGATATATCTTTATTTTTCAACTCTTCAATAATCTTTGGAAACTGTTCTCTATTCGTCCCAAAGGCAATGTGAGCGTACCCCTTTTCACTCATGCAATTAATAGCGTCTGTCATTTCAAGTTCTCGACATTCAAATAAATGCAGAGTTGAACTTCCGGTATCCAGCATAGAATGTCGAATTTTTTCGTTATAGCGTTGAGACACTGAAAAGCCAAGAACTTCTCTGTAAAAATTTTCAGCTCGGTCCAAGTCTCGAACATTCATACCAATATGGTGAACGCCATCAAGTTTCATAAGCCACTGTTTGCTTAAAATAAGAGAAGTAAAATTTTTCTATTATATTAATAGGAGGAAGAGCTTTGCAATTTTTATAGGAAACGTTAAATACAAACAAAAAAATGGAATAAATAATGAAACTCAGAATCTTTATGAACGGAGAGGGGAAATTAAGTTCCATCCGACGTTTTAATTCCCCTATCAAAGCCCAGCGTTCCCAATGCGCTGGGCTTTTTTGTCTCAATGGAAAAATATTTCTATTCAAAAGCTAATATGAAAACCAAAAGCATTTTTGCTATAATTAAACCATCCAGGGTTTGCCCTATAAAATATTGGGTTACTAAATTTATTAAAGGACTTCACGAAGACCTTTAGCGCTATTTTTTCTTGAAACCTTTAAAAATATTATAACTCTTTGCTCCAAAGTTCGATACTATACTAAGAACTATTTGTTCGAACCTTTGAAAATTTTAGGAGCCATAAGAATGCCAGGAAAAAGAAACGCCAACATATTGCCAAAATTAGGAGAAAGGTTAAAAAAATGGCGGAAGGATCAAAGCCTTAGGCTAGCCGACGTATCGAAAATGATTAAAGGCACCTCTGGTCCTCTTTCTGAGATAGAGAATAATAAGAGCTATCCAACCGTTGAAACTATCGCCATGTTTCATAAAAGAACCAATCTCAATGTCATGTGGTTGTTGTTTAATGAAGGCGAGATGCTAAAAAAGAAAACCAAAAATAAATAGACCCAAAAGCTTTGATTTACGTTATTACAAAAAAAACGTTCCCCCTTCAAAGCAAGTTCTATTTTGTTAAATTAAACGCTTTTCCACTGCGCTGATTATCATCCTTGTAGCATCGTTCATATAAGTATGTTATAGTGTTTTAAATTAAGATGGATTAAAAGAAATATTTGGCAAATTCGATTAGGAATTTCGCCGAGGGTATTCAAGCAAAGATTAGAATTTTATATTTCCCAAACCGCCTCTTGGCTGTTTTTTTTTGCCCTGAAACTCCTCCTTGGGATCCATCCCAGCTCCAGGGCTTTATAAGTCCTGAAAAGGGCAAATGCATGAGGTCCGGGTTTAAGAAAATTCCGGCAAAATTTAATAAGTTATTTCGGCCAATGAACTGATGGAGAGTTATTCTATCTCCAATGATGTTCAAGAAGAGCTTTCTTGTGGCGCCAACGGAAATACCCGTTAAGAAATCGCTACGTCCTAATTCTTCCGGAAGTTCCGACCCAAAACTTATTCTTCGCAAAAGAATAAATTTTACCGAAATACTACCAGCAGATGGCAGAGGCTGATCCTCTACCATTATGAATACCCGCACCCATTTCCATAGGGAAAGGACGCGGTATATAAAATTACAAAATAAGGAACCTACTTTGATCAAATCAAATCTTTCCGCCAACGAGTGCGGATTCGACTCTTTAGAGCTTAATCCCTCTATCCGCAAGGCGATCGCGGAAAAACGTTATTCTCAACCCACTCCGATCCAATCACAAGCCATTCCGCACCTTATACAAGGACGCGATCTTCTAGGATGCGCCCAAACTGGAACAGGAAAAACTGGAGCCTTCGCTCTACCCATTCTTCAGCGTTTGGCAAAGAGACGTAAAATTACCGGCCCTAAAGGGATTTCCGCATTGATTCTCACTCCAACTCGCGAGTTAGCAGCCCAAATTGGCGAAAGTTTTCGACTTTATGGTCGTTATTTAAACGTAAAACACACCGTCATCTATGGCGGCGTTAGTTATCGTCCGCAGATTCGAGCCTTGTCTAGGGGTGTAGAGGTGCTTATCGCTACCCCTGGAAGATTGGTTGATCTTGTTAACCAAGGCTATATAAAACTGGATAAGACGGAAACTTTTGTCCTCGACGAAGGCGATCGCATGCTAGACATGGGATTTCTACCGGATATTCGCAAAATTTTTGCGATCCTTCCAGAACAACGACAAACAATGCTTTTTTCGGCGACTATGTCTAATGAAATTATGTCTCTCGCTAAACAATTTCTAATAGACCCCGTTAAAGTTTGGGTGGCTCCACAATCCAAAACAGCCGACAATATCGAGCAGCAAGTAATGTTTGTAGACAAAGAATTCAAGACGGAATTACTTACTTCTGTTTTCACGGACGAATCTATTAAGAGAGCCGTGGTATTTACAAAAACTAAGCATGGCGCAAATCGCATCGCCAAAAAGCTTAACCAGGGAAAAATTAAGGCAGAAGCATTGCATGGCGACAAATCTCAATCCGCGAGACTTGACGCTTTGAGAAAGTTTCGTTCGGGCAACGCCCGTGTGCTAGTCGCCACCGATGTTGCTTCCCGCGGACTTGATATAGAAGGCATTACGCATGTGATCAATTACGAGTTGCCCAACGAAGCTGAAAGCTACGTACATCGCATCGGCCGTACTGCTCGCGCTGGATCTTCTGGAGTGGCTTTATCTTTTTGCGATAACGAAGAGCGCGGTTATTTGCGAAGCATTGAAAAATCTACGAAAAGCACCGTTACTATCATCGAAGATCATCCTTATCATTCCCAAGCTGTCGCAGCCATGTGGAAGACAAAAAAACCATCGACAAATTCGTCTAAAGACGGACGCAGGAAACGTCCTTGGAGCAGATCGCCTGGTAAACAAGGCAAATCGTCATCCTCCACTGCGAGGAGTCGAAAGCCTGGCGGTAACCGGTTTCACCCAGCTCAACAACGCCGGAACAACACCAAAAGGTCTGGAATCAACGCGAGCCGCCCGGCTTGAATTGATTGACCTAAAACCTAACAATAGTTGTCGCCCATCCTTCGAAATAATCATTTCGAGGGATGAAGGCGGCAGGCATTGTTTATTTAACTACGAAAAAATAATTTGCTTTTCGAGACTTTGAAGCAATTTGTAGTCAAGTCCCCCTAAAAAATTATTTGATCTCTTTCCGAATTATTGACAAGGTTTAACGAATTATTTCAAGCTTAGCCAATGCTGTGAGTAAGACTTAAAAGCTATTAATTTGAAACTAACGCCTATCAAAAACCTTCCTAAAGCCAACAATCGATTTTAATATCGTTTAATTTTCTACGGTATGCCCTAATAAAGATTCGGTTATTTCAAATAATAATTAGCTATATGAAAACCTACCTCATTATTTTTTTTTTCGTTCCAGCGCAAATTATTATAACCCTGCCGTCTAAATTTCGATAATATACAAAGGTACTACAAACTCGAACTTTTAAAACTCTAGGAGCGTAAGAATGATGGGTAAAAGAAACGCCAATATATCGCCTAAGTTAGGAGATCGGTTGAAGAAATGGCGATTATCTCAAAAACTTACATTAGTAGAATTGTCAAAAATGATGGGTTGTACACCAGGTCCACTTTCGGAAATAGAAAATAATAAAAACTATCCCTCAGTAGAAACAATTGCAATGATTCATAAAAAGACAAATCTCAACATTATGTGGTTATTGTTCAATGAAGAAGAAATGGTATTATTAAAAAAGAAGGGAAAAGGAAAAGCGCTTTAGCGAATTTTTCAATTACTGAGATCATCCCAACTTAAGCAACCGCAAAACTACTTTGACTCCCATTAACAATAACTAGTATTTTAATTTTTTACGTTTCAAAATCCCCCAATATAGATTTAACCTATCTTTCTTACAAAAAAATTAAAGCTTTTGATAAAGACCTAGATCTTTTTAAAAAATTTTAAATTAATAGCCCCGCATCTCTTTTTCACAAAAAACGAACCCCTAATATGTCATTACTCAACTATAAAAAATAATTAAATAAAACCTCTATCCATTAAATATCTTTTTTAAAAATTGAAAATGCTGGAGAAATTTTATGACAACCATGAATGCATATATCACGCGAACTTGCGGACCAGACGCCAGCTTTGAATCAGTTGAAATTCCCATTCCAGAAGTCGCTTCGGGTCAAATTCTTATCAAAGTAAAAGCCACGAGCCTGAACCCTGTCGATAATATGTTTCTCCGAAACGATATTGGCATGAACCCAGCCCTCCCCGCTGTCCTTCACGGAGATGTTGCTGGCATTGTTTCCGCCGTTGGCCAAGGCGTCGATAATTTCAAGAATGGCGACGAAATATATGCATGCGCAGGCGGTTTCAAAGGACACGGTGGCGCATTAGCGGAATTCATGATTGCCGACGCTCGGTTAGTCGCGCATAAACCGCGTACACTAGATTTTACTTCTTCAGCGGCGTTGCCATTGGTTTCTATAACAGCTTGGGAGGGACTCTTTGATCGCGCAAATTTGCAACCAGGTCAGCATGCTCTCATTCATGGCGGCACGGGAGGAGTTGGTCATGTAGCGCTCCAACTGGCTAAAATTGGAGGAGCCAGGGTTGCCACTACGATTTCGAGCGAGGAAAAAGCCAATATTGTTCGCAATCTTGGAGCAGACGATATAATTAACTATCGCGAACAAACTGTGGATCAGTATGTCGAAAACTTGACTAACGGACAGGGATTTGACGTTGTTTATGACACCATTGGCGGGAAAAACCTTGATCTCTCATTTGTGGCCGCTCGCAACAAAGGGCAAGTAATCAATATTTTAGGTTTCAATAATCATGATTTGGCACCTGCGTTTAGTCGCGGTCTTACGATTCATTTGGAAAATATGTCGATACCGCTGCTCACCGGAGTGGGTCGCGAACGACAAGGCAAAATATTATATGAAATCGCCAAGCATGTGGATGATGGCAATCTTAAACCGGTCCTTCATGAACAACAATTCTCATTTGAAGAGGCAAACAAAGCTCACGAATTATATGAATCCAAAAAACATACCGGGAAAATAGTCCTAATCCCCTAATATGTTTGATTTCAGTCCCCCGATGTTTTCAATCTTTGGTTATTTGCTTCAAAAAAAGTTTTTGACTTCATGCCTAACAAGGTGTCGTAAAAAATGAAATCATTTAATTGCTCCCTACCCTTTGGCATCGAACAACCAAGCCGATATATCCGTTTACTTTACTACCAAAACTGTTACAATTTTATTAAATTCAAATTCAAAATTTTAAAGAATTTTTTATATGGCTTGCCCTCCTAATATAGGAAAGACATAAACTCCAAAATAAAAACGGTCGTCAAAAAGTATTTTTGAACGTCCATATTCATTTTTTATGGAAACGATACAAGCAAAAATCATTCTGTTCTTGAGCAACTACGATTTTAATTTAGTATGTGTTTCCTATTTAATGATTGTTTTTGCCTCCTATTCGGCTCTTGAAATTTCGGTGTGCATTCGCGAAACCCAAAATCCCAATAATAACTATTGGATCCCGGCTTTTGGTTTTGTATTAGGCGGAGGAGTATGGTCGATGCACTTCATCGCAATGCTGGCCTATAAATTTTCCATACCTGTCGGATTCAATCCAGCAATTACTTTTTTATCCTTATTTATGGCGGTAATTCCCGCAAGTTATGCGGCTAAACTCGCAAACTCAGAAAATCCCTTTTTAGCAAAAATAGCCTATGGGGGAACAATGATGGGGATGGGCATCGTTTGTATGCACTATACCGGAATGTTGGCATTAGAATCGGCGCCACAATTCAAGTACGACTTTAAACTTGTTGCAATATCTATTGTTGTCGCCGTGGTAGCCTCTTCCGCAGCTTTATTTTTTGCTCTTTGGTTAGGAGAATCAAATCTCAAAAAATATAAAACACTAAAAACATTCACCGCTTTACTTATGGGGTTAGCGGCTGCGGGAATGCATTATACAGGAATGGCCGCGGTCGAATTTATTCCCGATCCAACATTAACCGAAGCTATGCCTTCCACTGACTTAGACCGAGATACCTTAGCCATAATCATAGCCTTTTTTACTCTCACGGTTTTAGGACTTTCGCTCACAGCTTCCATCACCCACCAAAAGTTTCAAATCCTTAAAAATTTAAAAAACGAACTAGAAAAAAAAGTCGACGAAAGAACTCAAGAGTTACGAAACAAAACGGTATTTTCCGAACTTCATAAAAATATTGCGGTCTCGACCAATTTAAACCTTTCCTTCGAAGAAGCTATGAAAATGGCGATAAAACATATTTGCGAAGGAATTGGTTGGCCTGTGGGTCATATGTATTTAGTCGATCGTCAAAACCCAGAACTCCTCATTCCCTCTGATATTTGGCATTTTAAAGATTCAGAGAAATTTGAATTATTTAAAAATAAAACTAAATCCATAACATTTGCCAAAGGAGTTGGTTTGCCTGGAAGAGTATTTGCCTCGGCAAAAGCTGAATGGATTGAAGACGTGACACTCGATCCCAACTTTCCAAGAACAACGCTTGCAAAAAAAAGCGGCTTGAAAACAGGATTTGCTTTTCCAATTTTAATTGGCCAAGAAGTTACGGGTGTAATTGAGTTTTTTTCCAATAAAAAAGAAAAAACAAACCACCTCCTTCTGGAGTTGATGAATAATGTTGGGTCGTTGCTAGGAAGCTTTGTGGATCGAAAACACATAGAAGAAAAAGTAGCGTATGCCAAAGAAGCGGCGGAAAAAGCTAATCAGGCAAAAAGCGCTTTCCTCGCCAATATGAGTCATGAAATTCGAACCCCTATGAATGCAATTCTAGGTTATTCCCAAATAGTTTTACGCAATAAAGATTTATCCCCTAGCGTCCATGAAGCCGTGGAGACAATTGATAAAAGTGGGCAACATCTTATGAGACTTATAAACGATATTTTAGATATTTCAAAAATCGAAGCGGATAGGATGGAGATTGTTCTTTCCAATTTTGATCTGAACGATCTAATAGAAGGCCTTTCGGTATTATTTGCGCCTCGCTGTTATGAAAAAAATATACATTGGTACATTAAAAACCTGGAAGAACAATATTATGCATATGCGGATGAAACGAAATTACGACAGATTCTCATCAATCTTATAGGCAACGCAATCAAGTTTACCGAAATTGGAGAAATTTCTTTAAAAGCATCGTCGCCCGAAAAAGGGATTTTTTTATTCGAAGTTAGCGATTCAGGAAAAGGAATTCCAGAAAACGACCTCGAAACAATTTTTGAGCCCTTTCGACAAGCTGAGGAAGGATTTAAAAAAGGCGGTACCGGTTTGGGACTAGCCATTTCAAAAAAACAAGCCAATTTATTGGGCGGAGAATTATTCGTCAAATCGGAGGTTGGTAAAGGATCTAAATTCCTTTTAAAAGTTCCATTGAAACAAGCCATTCGCGATGTCACACCAAGATCTTCCCGCAATTTGGAAATTTCTAAACTCGCCGAAGGCTACGGCGTAAACGCTCTAATAGTAGACGACTCTAAGGAAAATCGCGATGTTTTAGTAAAAATTTTGCAATGTATTGGCGTCGAAACGGAAGAAGCTAAAAACGGTAAAATCGGTTTGGAGCTTGTACACAAAAGTAAACCGGATATTATTTTTATGGACGTTCGGATGCCTGTTATGGATGGTTTGGAAGCCACAAAAAAAATTATTGAAGAATTTGGTCCAGAACAAATAAAAATTGTAGTTATATCGGCTTCAGTTCTGAGGCATGAGATTGAACAATATTATAGTTTGGGGTGCCACGATGTAATTCCAAAACCATTTCGAACAGAAGCCATTTTCGATTGCTTAACTAGACTTTTGAACGTTGAATTTGAGTATGTAAGTAAAAACAGTGAAGAAAAAATTAAAACGCCAAAAGAAACCAACATTAATTATTCAAAAATCCAACTATCCGTTAATTTGTTAAATAATATTTACGACGCAGCCGAAAGCGGTAATTTTAAAAAACTGGAAGAAATCATCGACGGCCTTCCTCAAAAAACCGTAGAAGATAAAAACTTAGTGGCGTATTTATCTTCTCTTAAAAACCATTACGATGTAATGGGTTTTTTAAATTTTACGGAAAAGGTAAAAAACAATGAATGATGAGATTTCCTTAGAAAAAATGAAAATACTTTTGGTCGACGATACCCCCGTAAATATTGACGTTTTATCAAAAAGTTTAACCAATGAGGGGTATAACATTTTTGCGGCCCCTTCAGGCGATATTGCTTTAAAAATTATCGATAAAATAGTTCCAGATTTAATTCTGCTAGACGTAATGATGCCTGGCTTGGATGGTTTTGAGACCTGCAAAAAACTTAAAAGTAAAACCTCAACAAAAGATATTCCAATTATTTTTATAACCGCAAAGTCGGATAAAAACGATGTCGTCAATGGGTTTCAATTAGGAGGAGTCGATTATATAACTAAACCATTTAACTATGAAGAAGTTTTAAGGCGAGTAGCAACGCATTTAAAAATACGCAAACTGATGACAACTCAAAACGATCTCAATAAAACATTAGTGGATTTAAACGACGAACTTATAGATGGAAGGAACCAATATCAAATCATTAGCGAAAAAGCTTCCGATGGGATTTTCCGATTGGATCAAGATAAAAAAATAATATCCTGCAATTCAAAATTTTCTTCTCTTTTAGGATTCCAAGAACCAGAAATCATAGGAACTCCAATAGAAAATTTAATCAATGTTGTCTCTCCAGAGGAAATAATACCTCAACTATCCACCAAACGTTTTGGAGAACGCGCAACTCAAAATTTAGAAGTTCAATTCTGTATTAATGAGCAATCTCCTATTTGGAGCAAACGCAAATTTTTTACTCTGTTGGTTGATTCATTTGGAATTTGGAACCAACCTAAGGATTTGATTGACCAAAAAAATGCCGATAAAAAGTTCTTGGGAACTCTTGGGTTCATTAAAAAACCGCTTTAATAAATTACTTCTAAAATTGCCCGTCTTTCCCAGCTTTTTATATCAATTAAATACCTCATATAAGTATCAAAAAAAAAACTTATACTAATAATAATCAATGATATAAAGTTTGTTACACTATTTAATAATATAAAATTTTGACTTTACTTTTCCAAAGAATAATTTTAAATTAAGCTATTACACTTACATCTAATTAAATATTTTTTACGATTACCAGTTAAGCGGAATTTTATTTCTTGACCAAAATTATTAATAACAAAAATATGAGAAAAAGTTTATAGGGAGAAATGTGTACCAGGTTTTATATCTTTTTAAAAAGATGGGGAATTTATGAAGCATTTGAACAAAAAAATTATAATTGTTGAAGATGAAACTGTGATTGCCCTAGAAATCGAAACACATTTAGAAAATATTGGCTATGAAATTGCCTCTCATGTTACTCATGGTGAAAAGGTCCAAGAAGAGGTTAAAAAGTATCATCCAGATTTAGTCTTAATGGATATTAACTTAAAAGGCCATATGAATGGGATTGAAGCAGCCCATCAAATAAGATCATTTTCAAATATTCCTGTCATTTTCCTCACCGCTTATGGAGATGGCAAAATTTTAGAAGAGGCAAAGCAAACTGCTCCTCATGGTTTTTTAACCAAACCCTTTCGACCACAAGAATTAACTGCCGCTATTGAATTAAGCTTTCTCAGATACCAAATAGAAGAAAATCTTAAAGCTAAACAAGATCATTTTAATCAATTAGTAAAAGACCGTGACAATGAAATTTGGGCTCCCCCTCCAGATTTAATGAAATTTTTATTTATTAATCCTTCCTATAACGAAAATTTGGGTCATAAAAAAGAAATCCTCACTGCCATCGCCAAAGATATTACCAAAATAAAAGAATATCAAAACTCTCTAATCCAAGCAAAAAATGAAGCTGAAGTTGCAAATAAGGCAAAAAGCGAATTTTTATCCAGGATGAGTCACGAGTTTCGAACGCCGTTAAATTCAATTTTAGGATTCAGTCAAATTTTAAACTCGGATTCAAACGATCCTTTAACCGAATTACAAAAGGAAAAAGTAGAGCAAATAATATACTCAGGAAATCATATTTTAAAACTAGTTAACGATGTACTAGATCTGGGAGCGATTGAAAACGGAAAATTACCGATCACATTTGAGACAATTTGCTTAAATCATATGATTAAAGAAGCCTTTGAAAATGTTAAACGGGAAGCAAAGAGGAAAAAAATACAATTTATTGACAATATACCTGGAGATGAAGAAGTTTGGGTATCGGTCGACAAAACACATCTGAAAAATGTTCTTATAAAACTGCTGACGAATGCAATTAAATATAATCGAGTTAATGGCAATATCAAACTATCGATGGAATTTGACCACTCAAAAACCGTTCGCCTAAAAATAGAAGATACAGGCTTTGGGATTCCTAAAGAAAAACAAACTCAAATATTTAAACCGTTCAACGCAATTACTCCACTGGTTAGTTTTGAAGAAGGCGTTGGCTTAGGTTTAAGTATCTCTAAATCATTGATGGAATTAATAAACGGAAAACTATTCTTTGAAAGCCAAGTTGGAAAAGGATCCAGTTTTTTTATTGAACTTCCCATTACTAAAAAAGAGATTGTTTTACCAGAAAACATGGAAAGCAAGATTTCTAGCATTCAAAGTTTCAATGCCATGATTGAAAAGGAGGTCAGTGAAGAGGCAAACTTATCAAAAATGTCCATTCCTAATAAGTTACGCTTAGAAATTTTGACGGCGGCCGAAACATACAACTTTACGAAACTCGAAAGTTTAATAAAAGATTTAAGCGCTTACAGCGAAGACGGTAAAACAATAGGTAAAATAGCTAGAAAATATTTACTGCAGTATGATGTTCCAAAAATTATCGAGATATTAAACAAAACTAAACAAACCTCCTAAGAGACTCTTCAATAAGTTTAAATTAGTAACTTCAATTATTGCGATGTTGCCACCTTTTCTTCTCTACACAGCTTTTATAAACGAAGCGAAATTAAAACTATTTATGCCATCCCTAATTCAGCTGTGGAACTGAGAATGGAATAAACCTTTTTTTGGCGGCATTGTTTTTCATCAAGCGCTTTAACATATTTTGCGCTTCTTCCAATTTTGGGTTTCTATCTGGATAATCTTCTAAAAACTTTTGAACCGCTTTTATCTTTTCGTCAACGGGAAAAATACTTTCCTCTATCTTTTCCATTTCTTCAAGCGTTTTAAAGCGATCGTTTATTTCGTCTTGCCTGGCTTTTGCCAATCTGATTTTTTCTTCTAAATCCGTTTCCGACCTATCAACAGTGACTGTTGGCTTTTCATTTTCTTCTTCGACAAACTCAGGCAACGAATTGTCGATACTAGCATCAATTAGAACAATATTATTTTTTACTCTTTTAATGAACCCGGAGAGATCGTTCTTTGGAGAAACGGGAACTGGCTTTACTCCTAGCTTCAAAACGTCAAAATCCGGAACTATTTGCAATAAAGCGCGAACGTAAAGAGATTTTACCGCGAAGTTCACATTCTGCGGTATGGTTCCAGTTAGTTCAACCGCCTTTATATTAGTGAAAGAAGAAGTCGTGATTCCAATCACTTCTCCATCGTTATTAAAAAGAGGTCCGCCGCTATTGCCTGGTTGTATCGGAACGGTAATTTGAAATAACCCCGGATCGTCAAAATATCCTGTAGTAGAATTAATTGTTCCTTCGGAATATTTCGGTTTTTTCCCCAAAAGTTGACTCATTGGATATCCAACCGTAAATACTTTTTGCCCCATTTCAACTTTGTTAGAGTCTCCAAGAACTATATTGCCCATTGCCGTCCTCGGCCTCCTGGCAAGCTTTAAAATACCGACATCGTTCCTTTGATCCTGAGCGACTATCTTGGCTCTGACTTTTTCTCCAGTAAAAAAATTAACAAAAAGAGAGTTAGCTCCCTCAACAACATGATTGTTTGTTATAACGTATTTAGACTGCCCTAATAAGAATCCCGTTCCTTTTGAACCTTTGCTTTGTTCTTGTTCTTCTCCTTGTACTTTTTCCCTTTCATCCGGTTTTTGGACTCTTTTAGGATTTGTATTATCGCCATACTTATTATAAAAGCGTCTCAAATTCTTGCCGGCTTTGCTAACTTTTTTCATTTGACTTTTTGACGCAAAAATCTTTTTGGCTTTCTTGGTATATTTTATCGCGAGAACGCCTTCCTCCACTCTGTCGTAGCTATCCCCCATGTTTAAATAGGCGTCGCCATCATTTGGATTTAATTTAATTGCTTTTTTATAAGCCGTTATGGCGTCGCTATAACGTTCCAACGCATAGTAGGAAATGCCTAGGTTATACATGGCGTCATAATTATTTTTATCCAAACGTAGAGCTTCTTTCAAAGATCCTACCGCTTCTTCAAATCTTTTTAATTCAATGTAGCAATTCCCCATATTATTTCGTATCGCGGACAAATCTGGTTTGATACGCGCCGCTGTTTCGTAGGAAACCAGCGCATTCTCATATTTCTTAAGCGCAGTATATGCGTTACCCATATTATTATATGGAATAAAGCTATCCGGCTTTAGGCGAATGGTATCTTCATATTTTTTGATTGCTTCGTAGTTTTCCCCCAACTCCAAAAAAGCGTTCCCCATATTATTATGCGCGTTCCAATAATCGGGCTCTATTCCAATAGCTTCTTCATATTTCTCTATCGCTTCGCGATATTTACCGGCTTTTGATAATTCGTCGCCTTCACTTTTCAATTTCCTTGCTTTTCCATTAAATGTATCTTGGGCAAAAACCAGGCTTACCTCTCCAACCAAATAGGATTGAAGTAACGAATATGAAAAAAAACAAATTAAGACAATTAAAATTCTTTTTATAGTTTGGAAACTCACTTTAATTCTCCGGCAATACATTCGTTTCCCTTCCATCTCCAGTTTACAATTTCGCCTGCGTCGTTAGTTTCAATCCATGTCGTGCATTTGAAAAATAATTTATTACCGTTAATTTTTTGACCAGAGCTAGCCAGCATTGCCGCCGCATTAGTAAAAGAATTCCTTGCTCGTTCTGAATACGAACCTTTCTTTTCAGAAAGTAATTTTACAATTCGAGCTCTCTCATAAACGTAAACTTTTCTGCCATTCGGATCGACAAATTTCCTTTGTGGGTACCCCCAACTTTCAACAAATGCATCTATTTTTTCTCCTACCCAAGTATCTAAAACTTTTTCATAGTTTTTAGAGCTATAACCAAGCGCCGGAGCGCAAGAACCAATAAAAATAGATAGCGCCAAAAAAATTAAGATTGAATTGAATTTTTTTATTGTAAAAATCGAAATGTTTGGCATAGAAAAATATACTAACTTGATTACAAAAAACATTCAATAGCCAAACTACAGATAGAACAAATTTTAAAAAATAGAAAACGGTGGGGGTTGTACTCTTTTAAATGTCGTTAGAGAACGTTTAATTGATGAGATACTTTAGGGTGAGAATTGCCTATGTGTAACGACCAGGCTTTTTCTTGAACGGATTTGTCAGCTTCAGTAACTCGATCGTGTTGACGCAAATGTTCGGCCCAAGATTCGACTAAAAAGTTTTCAATCACTCGACCAGGATATTCAGCATCTTGAAATAATCCCCAATGTAACGCGCCGTCTCGCAGTCGGGCAAGCTTCATTTCATGCATACAATTTTTAAACTTTTCAAAATTTTTTGGATCAATTTCATACTCTACCGTTATTAAAACTGGACCGTCGTCGTTTTCCATATCTATCGCAACAGTGGGAGCCGGCCAATGGAGCGAAGGCGACAAGTTTAGGCTATCTCGGCCGCCCAAACGATGCCGGAATGTCAATGCCAAGCCTACTATTAAAACTCCACTCGCTAAGTAAAGCGTTACAGGAATACCAATTTGATTGGCCAAAGCTCCCCAAAGCAAACTGCCGCTCGCATAACCTCCAAAGAATACCAACATAAAATAAATCGCCATCGCCCGCGCTCGCACCCAAGAAGGAATAACCGTTTGCGCCGTCACATTAAAGCTGGATAAAACCGTCAACCAAGCGGCTCCACCTATAAACATAGCGCCGCAAACTAAAGAATAATTTGGGGCTGCGCCTAATAGACTCATGGTGGCCGACAAAATAAAAATGCTCGCTCCCACTAAAATGTCTATGGAATAGTTTTTCTTTAAACGAGGTAAAAATGCGGCGCCCAAAACGGCCCCTAACCCAATACAAGTCAGCAAAAAACCATAGTCGGACGAATCCCCATGAAGATTTTGTTTAACCACCAAAGGAAGTAAACACCACATAGCTCCTGCTGGAAATATAAACGCTCCCGTTCTCAGCATAACCGACTTGAGGTCTGGCGAATTCTTCGTAAAACGCCAACCCAATCTCATCGCGCTAAAAAATTTTTCCGCCGGCAAAGAAGTTTTTTTAACTCGCCGTTTCCAAAAACATAAAACAACCGCTACCGTAATAAAAGAAAACCCGTTAAAAAGAAATGCCGAATGAATTCCAAACGAAGCAATAATTAAACCGCCTAGCGCGGGACCAATGGTCCTTGAAATATTGATACCCACGCTATTTAA
Organism: uncultured Nitrospinota bacterium; assembly: GCA_964570665.1. Taxonomy (GTDB): domain Bacteria; phylum Nitrospinota; class Nitrospinia; order Nitrospinales; family JAJDAT01; genus JAJDAT01. The sequence goes on from CAZMZH010000004.1 coordinate 235,903, forward strand.
TGCCAAAGCCGGCGCTAATTCTTCCTTGGAAACCAATTCAGGCGTCACAGCCTGCCAGGGAGGGGTAGCAATAGCGACTCCAACCCCAAGTAAAAAAGTTAAAATAAGAAGGTCACTCGGTTGAATTGCGTCGCGGGAAGTTATATAACCCAAAAAACAGACCGTCAAACTCATCCAGGCTTCGGCGGCAATCATGAGTTTTCTTCTATCCACGATGTCCGCCAACGCGCCCGCTGGCAGCGCTAAAAAAAACATGGGCAACGTTCCAGCCGTTTGCACCAGCGAAACCATTAATGGGGAAGGCGCTAATGTAGCCATAAGCCAACCGGCCCCCACATCGTGCACCCAGGTTCCGACCATAGAAAATACGTTAGCAAGCCATAACATGCGGAACACAGGTTCCTTAAGGGGACTCCATGCAGAATGGATAGTCATAATGGAGCTTTACCTTATATTTTTAATTTTCCTTTAATCTTAAGGAACCCGTTCATAACCAAAAGGGAATTACGCCCCTCGTCTGTTAGGGAATAATTGACGCGCGGAGGATTTGTTGGTTGTTCGGAGCGGTTCACAACACCTGCAGTTTCTAAAGCTTTTAATCTTTGACTCAATACCTTGGCGGAAACGCCTCCCAAGCTTCGCCTTAAATCTCCAAATCCTCGCGGCTTCTCGGAAAGAAAAAGTATAACTCTAGCCGTCCATTTAGTAGAAAAGAATTTAAGACCCTTCTCTAACCAATCGTATTTTGGATTGACTAGAATTCTCTTATTCATCGATTCCATATCATCGTCGAGTGGCTGAAAGCCGATCCCTATATAAAGGATAATTAACTCTTGCTGGAACTTCTATAATCGCCAGTTTAAGCGGTTCTTCCATTTTTGCCTGCAAACAAACTGTGCTATCGGCTTGCGCATGGATAAGAGCAAAATCTTTTTTATCTATATGATCTTTCCTTCCAGTTTCTTCGTCTGTAATTAATCCTTCTCCTTCGATAACGACAACCGCCAAAGAACGGTCTTTTTTTAGATCCCAAAGAAATTGATGACCGGAAGAAATTTTAATTTCTTTCATCATCGCCTCGGCTTTTAAAGAAACAGGGCCAGATTCTCCAATCACCGATTTAACGACAACGCCATCTTGTTCATGAGTAGGAAATTCGTCGGAAGAAAATTCTCGGTAAGTCGGTATATCGGTAATGGTTTCATTAAAATTAGGGTCAAACCAAATTTGAAAAAACTCGGTTCGATCGCCAATAGTCTCTTCTTCGTGAGAAACGCCTGAACCCGTTTGCAATACCTGCGCGCCGCCAGCTTTCACTCGACTTTTATTTCCTAATGTATCGTAATGCCCAATTTCTCCTTCAAGGGCATAACTCATAATTTCAAAAGCTTGATGAGGATGAAGCCCTACCTTCCCGTATCCTTCTGCTGTGGCCCAAGCCCAATAAAACAAAGGGCCCGTGTTTGGAATTTCTGGACCTTCGCCTGGGAAACCAAGTGGCTTTGTTTCTGTAATCCGACCGCCGTCAAACTGCCCTGCCCCCTGCGCTTCTGGTGGATATAACTTAATATCTAATTTTGTGGTTGTACTATTCATAACACTCACCTCAATACTTTACAGTCTTGCTTTTTATGCAAATTAATAATAGAACCAAAGTTTCACCATTCACTCTCGCATGTCATCCTGAAGCGAACTTTTAAGTTCGATGATTGTCACCCTGAGCCTGTCGAAGGGTCGCCTCGATTCAATAAATCCCTACCTTACTCATCATAATGAATTTCTAAATGATGACCGTCGGGATCAAAAAAATAAGCTGAAGCTCCGCTTCCATATATCCTAGGGTCGCCGTCTATTTTGACGTTTTGGTCTTTAAGCTCTTGAAGAATACCTTCAAACTTATCTTTAGTCGTTGTGAACGCAAAGTGTAAGTATCCTTCTTCAGTAAAAACTTTTTGGGCGGATTCAAAATCTAAATCTGGAGATTCAAATAAAGCAATAGCGACGTTCCCCACATCCACTTCAATATGCTTGTTACCGCTTTTAGTAGCCGTTCTATAAATTACGGGGAAACCTAAAATCTCGCTGTAAAATTTCTCCGAACGAGCCATATCCTTTACATTCAGTCCAAAATGGTTCATTCCCTTGAGTTGAATCTTTGGTTTTGTTGTCATACTTTCAGTACTCATTTTATTTTTCCTCTCCTTAAAGAGCTAACTTCCCTGATAAATCAGTTAAATTATTTACTGTGCGTTCCGTCGCAAAATGGGGCGTTACCCGTTTTGCCGCAATCGCAAATCGCAACCTGTTTAGTTTCGGCTATTACAAACTGAGTCGGAGACTTTGCCCCCACTCCTAGCCTTTCATGGGAGCCGTCGCAATAAGGTTTATTCGCCGACTCGCCGCAGGCACAGTAATACTTAATTCCTTCGGTTTCTTCGAAAACGGTTGGTTTGTTTTGATAAGCCATTTGAACTCTCCTTAATTAACGATTTGATTAACTATTACCCCATATAGAGCATGAACCATGCCAAACCATGCTAAGCGCAATAACCCATTATTCCATAAGGTTTTCTGTGAATTTATTGGATCTTTCAAATACTACTCACTTACGTTTATTACGTATTTTCGTAGATTAACTACTCAAATTCGTATAATATTAATATCAAGATATAAAATAATGTCATGCTGAGCTTGTCGAAGCACGACCACCTTTCCATAACTCTGAAAAGTTATAAAGCTATGAAAAAAGAAGAACGCTTAAGACTCGCTGAATTCACCATCAACAATTGCGGCGATTCCATCATATTTCATGATTGCCGAGGCGAAATACTCAATGTCAATAAAGCGACCTGTAAAATCCTTGGATATTCTGAAAAAGAATTGATCGGTTTAACCATTCAAGACATCAATCCCACTTCAAATAAAAAAACATGGACTAAATATTGGAATAAACTTAGGAAATCCAAAAACCTTACTTTTGAAGACGACCATTACACAAGAAGCGGCGAAGTAATACCCATTGAAGTAACGGCCAATTTCATCAAATTTGGCGAAGGGGAATATGCAGTTGGTTTTGCTCGGGACATTTCTGTACGAAAGAAAATGGAAGAAGAACAAACCAAAGCTTTCGAAGAAATCAAACGATTACGCAAGCAGTTAGAATTGGAAAACGAGTACCTATACGAAGAGATGGCAGAGCTTCAAGCCTTTGGACGTATTATGGGAATAAGCTATGCACTACAAAATATTTTAAAGCAAATTGAAATGGTCGCGCCAACCGGAGCCAACGTCCTCATAACCGGGGAATCCGGAACCGGTAAGGAGCTCATCGCTCACGAAATCCATAACCGCAGTGAAAGAAAACAGAGACCCATGATCCGTGTCAACTGCGCATCGATTCCAAGAGAACTGTATGAAAGCGAGTTTTTTGGTCATGTCAAAGGCGCTTTCACCGGAGCCATCAAAGACCGTGTCGGTCGGTTTGAAGTAGCCAACGGGGGAACCCTCTTCTTAGACGAAGTGGGCGAAATTCCGCTAGATCTGCAAAGCAAATTACTGCGCGTTCTTCAAGAAGGAACTTTTGAAAAGGTCGGCAACGAAAAAACGATACAGGTGGACGTACGAGTTATTGCCGCGACCAATCGCAATTTAAAGAAAGAAGTCGAAAATGGAAATTTTCGCGAAGACCTTTACTATCGGTTAAACGTATTTCCATTGGAAGTACCGGCGTTAAGAGAACGAAAAGAAGATATCTCCATAATAGCCAATCATTTTTTGGAACTCGCAAAGAAAAACTTTAACCGACCAGAAGCGAAATTTTCTAAAAATAATCTTATAAACTTAGAAGGTTACGATTGGCCAGGAAATGTGAGGGAATTACAAAACGTGATAGAACGCGCAGTGATCACAGCGCAAAGTCCTAAATTAATTTTTAGTCTAGATAAAAGTTCTAACGTTAAGCCTCTATCCTCCCCAAGTAAGGGTGGGAATTCCCTATCTGAAAATAAAGTTTTAACGTTCGCAGAAGTAAAAGAAATTGAACGGGAAAATATTTTAGCGGCGCTAGAGAAGACTAATTGGAAAATTTTTGGCAATGACGGAGCGGCTGAACTTCTCGACATCCCTCCCACCACGCTCGCCACCCGCATCCAACGAATGGGATTAAAGAAAAATTAAAAATTGTCCAAAGCTTTTGCCCAAGGACCAAAAACGAAAAAAAGCCATCTACAATTATTCCTAGTCAGATCAACACTTTAATATTCCATTTCATTAGAATAAATTGTATTGAAAAAGCTATATATCTCTTTTTTTTCAACTTATTTTCATGAATTTGATGATTAACATGTACAGCCATGTTACAATAACGTAACAAATCTGTAACAAGAATGTAATAAAAAGAAGACATTTAAATTCACCCAAAAGGTAAAAGTATGTTTACCAACATCAACAATTATGAGTGGGCGAAAGAAACAATTTCACCCGGTCAAATTGAAGGAATACTAAAAGGACAAAGTCATGTTCTTGAATTGTTGGCTTCGGGAAAATCCTTAACCGAAACTCTGGACAGTTTGGTCACAATCCTTGAATCTCAGTTGATTCATTCTCGGTGTTCCATTCTTATTCTCGATAAAACAGGCCAATATTTTAGCAAAGGGGCCTCCCCTAGTTTACCCAGTACTTATTGCGATGCAATTGATGGATTACCTGTCGGTCCTAATATCGGTCCATGCGCCATGGCAGCATTTAAAAATGAAATCGTTATAATAGAAAATATTGAAACTGAAACTCGGTGGCCAGGTTTTAAGGAATTAGCTCTAAGCCACAATTTAAAAGCTTGCTGGTCTACTCCCATTAGAAGTTTTGAAGGAAAAGTTATAGGTACTTTATGCCCATATTATGAAAAACCATTTGAGCCTACGGAAAATGAATTTCAAATGGTTAAACATGCGGCGTATTTAGCTGGAATCGCCATTCAATTAAAACAGGGAGATGAAGTTTTACAGGAAAAAAACAGGTTGCTTGAGATGGAAGTCAAAAAGCGGAAACAAATTCAAAAAGAATTAGTCAAATCTTATGAAGAAGCTCAAGCGTCCAATCGCGCAAAGTCAGATTTTCTTTCAAAAATGAGCCACGAGTTGCGTACCCCCATGAATTCCATCATCGGGTTTGCTCAAATCTTAAACTTGGATAAAAAGCTTCTATTATCCAAAATTCAAAAGGAAAACTTGCAATTCATTTCTTCTGCAGGAGAACACTTATTGGAACTAATTAATGAAATTTTAGATCTTTCCACAATTGAATCTGGAAATCTAAAATTATTCATTGAGCCTGTCGATATAGTTCCTATTATTAATGAAGTTATTTCTATTTCCCAGCCGTTGGCCGATAAGGAAAAGATTTCTCTTGAAAGCCTTCCAATTCCTGATAATAGCTTTATCGCAAGTGTTGACTCCCTCCGGATAAAACAAGTTCTTTTAAACCTCACATCAAACGGGATTAAATATAATAAACCAAACGGCTCGGTAAAAATTCTTTGTGAAAAACTGGATACTGAGAAAATACGTATTGGAGTAAAGGATACTGGACATGGGATTAACGATGACCAAAAAGACAAAATTTTTAAACCTTTTGAGCGTTTCGATTTGAATGCAGACGATATCGAAGGAACCGGTATTGGACTCACCATATCCAAGCAGTTGATTGAATTAATGCATGGCGCTATAGGCTTTCAAAGCGTTTCAGGAGAGGGAAGCTTTTTCTATATTGATATTCCAATTTCTGAACAGCCTTGCGCTCCTATTAGAGTTGAAAAGGAAATAGATTCTATTCAATCTATTCCGAGGGGTAATGGAATAAAAAAAATCCTCTATATTGAAGACATAAAAACAAATATTTATTTAGTTGAACAAATTTTAACGGACAGAGAAGATCTAGAGTTGATCTCGGCGCACAATGGTATGGAAGGAATCAAAATAGCCCAGACTCAAATACCCGATTTAATTCTGATGGATATGAATTTGCCAGATATAGATGGGTTTACGGCTTACGAAAAGCTTCAAACGATTACTACTCTAAAGAATATCCCTGTTATCGCATTGACAGCAGACGCCATGGATATCAATATTCAAAAGGCCCTGGATATGGGTTTTAAAGACTATATTACCAAGCCAATTAGAATCTCTAAAATCATGAATATAATTGATCAAGCTTTTTCGTAAAATCCCCCTTTAATTCCCTCCACCGCCCTCGCAACCGGTATTTAACATATGGGTTTGAAGAAAGAGTTAACTTAACGCTATTTAAGGTATCTAAGAATTCGAAGCGAGATCCTTCGACGGAGTTTATCCTGAGCGAAGTCGAAGGACCTGGATGACGCGCTAAGGGGACTTTTTTATTCAAAGTCGATTTTTATTTTTCATCAACCTTATAAACCAATTTATTAAAACTATCACTCCACAAAATAAGTATCGTGGTCAGAGAAAACCGGTGGGCTGTGGAAGTTTAGAATATGGAGACTTTCTTCCTCGGTGGTAAAGGTATGAACCATACCCGGCGGCACGCGGAAAAAACAACCTGCCGTTAGTTGATATTCCTTATCTCCCAGCTTAGCTTTGCCGGAACCGGAAACCACGTAATATAACTCCTCTCCTTTTTTATGAAAACTCGGCTTCTTAATTTGATGAGGTTCCATATAAACCACGTAAGCGGAAAACTGCCTGCACGCTTCGCGTGGCAATAATTGTTCAATTCGAATTCCTTTCAACTCAAACGAAGGGGCTTCATTAGGTTCGAGAAAATAAACGGTTTCTTGCGGGTCCATAACGCTTTCCAATATTAAAAAAGATAATGATATTCACCATTTAACCACGATGCCTAAAAAATTTGGTTAAAAATCGTGAAAGATCTATAATGCTTAACTTTTATACGATTCAAGCATTCGTAAGACTTATAATCTCATTGTGGGTTATTTTTTCCTCTATAAATAATGATGACTATTTCAGAAATATATAACCAGATTATTAATATTCCTATTTGGGTAATCCTTCTTCTCATATGTTGGATGGTCTGGAAAAGCCTTCAAATTCTTCAACAAAAATCTTTAGAAAAATTTGCGCAAAAAAAATTGGGTCTAGACACTATTAAGTTGGAACAGGAAAAAACAGGAGAGAAGAATGAGTTTCTTTCTTCTCTGGATGTGCAGGAACAACTATTACTTAATAAAATTTATAGCGGAGGGGAAAGAAACCCCGATCGAAGTTATCGCCAATTAGCGCATAAGAAATCTGAACCGACAACAAGTTCAAAGTCTACTTCACAAAAACCTTCCTTAGAAATAATTACAAATATTAGCGGTATAACAGCAGGAATCATTGGAATCCTTTTAGGTATTGTCCAAATAGGTATTTTCTTTGGGTTATTGCCAGTAAAACTTTAACTAACCTCTTTCGCAAACCTAACCTATTAGTTTCCTCATATTCCTAATTTACTTAGGGTTACCTTTAGGTGACTACTTGTTTTTATTCGTCCGTGATTTACTATATCCAAGTAACTTAATTGCGCTGAGATAGCTAACAATATTCATGCTTTGAGAGCCTCAGCATGATCTTTATTTTATTTTCGGAATATTTGATTATATTTCTAACTACCTTTAATATGGAGACTCAAAGCTATTTACTAAATTAAATTCAAAACCTTAAAGAAACAAATTACTGAATAGTCTTCACCAACATAAAATTTTGAATTCAAAAATAACATCCATTCACACCATTTTTTTCCTATTGAGCCTTTTATTTTCTGGTTGCACAACCGTTGGCCCAGATTATGTCCCTCCAAAAATGGCAATGCCCGAGAAATTTAACAAAGCGCCAGAAAACTTCAAAAATGCCGAAGCTGAAAATTCAAAAAATGAAACAACAAAACCAGAAAAAAAAGAAAAACCCAAATTGGTCGAACCCAAAGATTTGGTCAAATGGTGGAAAACTTTAGACGATCCTCTTTTATCGAATTTGGTCGAACGCGCCGTTAAAGGAAACCTGGACCTCAAATTGGCTCAATCTCGCGTAAAAGAAGAACGCGCACGACGCGGCGTTGCGCGAGCAGACCGTTTTCCAACAGTTACTGGCGGTGGCGGAGCGATACGGCAAAAAACCAGCGACCAAACAGGCTTTCCCGGACAAACCAATTCCTTATATAACGCAGGATTCGACGCCACTTGGGAAGCCGATTTATTTGGCGGAATTAGACGCTCGGTTGAGTCGGCGACGGCCACAGTTGAAGCGACTCAAGAAGCCCTCAACGATACTTTAGTTACGCTGGTCTCAGAAGCCGCTCTTAATTATGTCGAAATACGAACCTTCCAAGCCCGACTCAAAGCCGCTCAAAAAAATCAAAAAGCACAGGAAGCAACCTTTCAATTAGTTCAAGACAGATTAGCGGCGGGAATCACAACTACACTTACGCTGGAACAAGCTAGATATAATCTCGAAAACACAAAATCACAAATTCCGACATTAAGGATTGGATTTGAACAAGCTAAGAACCGGCTTTCCGTTTTACTCGGAAAGTTTCCAGGAACGGTTAACGATGAGTTGAAAAAATTCAAGCGCATCCCCGTCACTCCCATTGACGTTGTCGTTGGCGTTCCCGCAGACGTCATGCGACGCAGGCCAGACGTGCGGCAAGCGGAAAGAAAGTTAGCGGCGCAAACGTCGCAGATTGGCGTGGCAACAGCAGAGCTTTATCCCAAACTTCAATTATTAGGATCGGTAGGTTTAGAATCTACTTCAATGAGCAGTCTATTCACTGGCGGAGCCGGGGCTTTTTCAATCGGCCCTAAAATAACCTGGAACATTTTTAACGCTGGCCGGGTCCGCAACAATATTAAAATTCAAAACGCTAAACAGGAACAAGCTTTGATCTCATATGAGGCCGCAATACTGACAGCCCTTAACGATGTTGAGAATTCTCTAATCGCTTATGCCGACGAACAAATAAGAAGACAGGCCTTAATCCGGTCTACCGAAGCTTCGCAACGCGCTGTAAATTTGTCCCGAGAACTATACGTTTCTGGTCTCAAAGATTTTTTAAGCGTTCTTGAAGCCGAACGATCGTTGTTCTCTTTCCAAGATCAACTGGCGGTAAGCGAGGGAGCCGTGGTTTCAAACTTAATCCGGCTCTATAAAGCCTTGGGCGGCGGCTGGGAACCAATTCGCGGAAACGAGCAAGCTAAAGTTCCTACTTCTTAATTGTATACTTTTTACTGCATTAAACCGCAAAGACGCAGAGAACGCAAAGAAGGCAAAGATGGATGAGAATGAATGGTCTAATAAAATCATCGGAGCTTGTATTGAAGTTCATCGAAACCTTGGCCCCGGGTTATTAGAGAGTATTTATCAACAATGTTTGGCACGCGAATTTTCTTTGCAAGGTATACCTTTCAAAAAGGAAATATCTAAACCAGTCTCCTATAAAGGCGTTTTAATGGAATGCGGTCTTCGCTTGGATTTTATGGTAGATAACCAGGTAATTGTCGAACTTAAAGCTGTTGAAAAACTATTACCAGTTCATAAATCTCAGATCATAACCTATTTAAAACTTACAAGTTGTAAGCTGGGTTTGTTAATCAATTTTAATGTTCCCATACTGAAAGATGGGATTGAACGCATTGCTCTTGACCTTTAATTCTCTGCGTTCTCTGCGTCTTTGCGGTAAAAAGGGTTTGCCTTATTTTTTTCCCAAATAGTAACCAGCATTGTTCAAGTGCCTTTACCAATTAACGCACAAAAGGAAATTTTAATGAAACGGTTAAATCTCCTTTATTACATTTTTGGAGTTGTAATTATTCTTTTTGGATCGGGTTGTCAGGATTCAAAAAGCATGGCCGCTCCTCCAGCAAACCGCCCTCCTCCTATGGTGACAGTCGCTCCCGTTGTCCAAGAAGACGTTACCAAAGTTTATGAGTTAGTTGGGCGAACCGCCGCTAAAAAAACGGTTAATCTCGTAGCCCGAGTTCAGGGCTATTTAGAAAGAAGAACATTTAAAGCGGGTGAAGACGTCAAAAAAGGCGATCTCCTATTTGTTATCGAACAAGAACCCTATGAAATCAAAGTTAGAGCCGCAAAAGCTGGGTTTGCCGACGCAAAAGCGGCTTTGCAAAACGCTCAAACATATTTAAGACGCCTCAGTTCTGTCAGAAAGGGAGCCGTTTCCCAAACAGATCTAGATAAAGCTAGGAGCGAAGAGCTAAGAGCAAAAGCCCAACTACTGAGCGCTAAGGCCAACTGGGACGAAGCAAAATTGAATTTAAGGTACACAAAAATCCGTTCTCCAATAGACGGAAGAATTGGCCGACCTGCCGTCAGCATCGGCAACTTGGTTTCTCCAACAACCGGTACTTTGGCGACCATTGTCCAACTTGACCCCGTTTACGTAGTTTTTACCGTCAGCGAAGCCGCCGTCATCACTGAATTTGAAAAACAAATTGAAAAAGGTAGAGCCACCACCTTCATCCCAAAAATCCAATTATCAAACGGCACTCTATATCCTTATGAAGGAACTGAAGATTTTGTCGGTCACACCGTAGACCAAAAAACCGGAACGATCACGATTCGGTCTATTTTTCCGAATCCCAGTACTAATGTACTTCCCGGTCAAAATAATTTAGACCACAGTCGGCGTCTTTTATTGCCCGGACAATTTGTAAAAGTACTGGTTCGACGAGACGACGTAGCTTCAGAGGTAGTCATTCCTCAAGTAGCCATTCAAGAAGATCAAACCGGAAAGTTTGTTCTCGTAGTCGATGCGGAAAACCACGTACAAAAACGAACGGTCACCGTTGGAGAAAAAACTGGAATTAAATGGATCGTTAAACAAGGACTACAAATTGGAGAAATGGTTATTACGCAAGGATTGCAAAAAGTAAGACCTGGAATAACCGTTCAAGTCGCTTCGGCGCCACCAGCGAAGACTGAAGGTAATTAGAAAAGAGCGTAAAATAAAAGTAGAAGTTTTATTAAATCGAGGCGAGATCCTTCACTACTTCGACAGAGTTTATGCTGAGCTTGTCGAAGTACTCTGCACAGGCTCAACAAAGGAAGATCGCTTCAGGAAGACATGCAATGGGGTCGGCTCAATATTTCTATTTTGATTTACTATGAAACTTTTAACAAACCACGCTAAGAATGTTTAGCAATTTTTTTATAGAACGACCGCGCTTTGGATTTGTCTTATCCATCGTTATTGTCATCGCAGGTCTGGTATCTATCCCACAGCTACCAGTTTCCCTATATCCCGATATTTCGCCTCCACAAGTACAAGTTATGGCATCTTATCCAGGAGCCAGCGCATCGGTTCTCGAAAGTACCGTTGCGGCGCCCATTGAAGCGCAAGTCAATGGGGTCGAAAATATGTTGTATATGTCTTCCAGTAGTTCCAACAATGGCAACTACACATTGGACGTCACGTTTGATATAGGAACCGACCCGGACTTAGCGGCAATAAACGTTCAAAATCGAGTTTCGTTAGCGACCCCCAAACTACCGGAGGAAGTCACCCGTTCTGGAGTTTCAGTTAAAAAACAATCGCCCGAATTCTTACAGATCATTTCATTTTCGTCTCCAAAGGGGACCTACGATCAACTCTTTTTAAGTAACTTCATCACTATAAACGTTAAAGACGTTTTATCAAGAGTCGCCGGCGTCAGTAAAGTGTCCATATTTGGCGCGCTCGATTATTCCATCCGAATCTGGTTGAATCCCGACCGCATGGTCAATCTAGGCATTACTACAAACGACGTGGTCACGGCCATACGCGATCAAAATTTACAGGCCGCCGCAGGGCAAGTGGGACAAGCCCCTTCGTCGCCGGACCAACAATTTCAATATACAATTCAAGCCAAAGGAAAACTAAAGGACGTTTCAGAATTTGAAGACATCATCATTCGCGCTCAATCGGACGGTTCGGTTGTTAGGATGAGAGACATTGCTAGAACCGAACTCAGTTCTCAAACTTTCGAAACCTTTTCGCGACTGAACGATTCCCCTACCGTTAACTTTGCGATTTATCAACTACCATCCGCCAACGCCTTGGAAGTTGCGGAAAGAATCAAAGAAACGATGGAGCGTTTATCCGAGAGATTCCCAGATGATGTCGAATATATCATCCCCTACGATTCTACAAAGTTCATCGATAATTCGTTAGCGGAACTCATCGAAACTTTATTCATCGCATTAGGACTGGTCATCTTGGTTGTTTATATTTTCATACAAGATTGGCGAGCTACATTAGTTCCGGCTTTGGCCATTCCCGTTTCTTTAATCGGAACGTTTGCGCTGCTACTCGCTTTGGGTTATTCCATCAACACGTTATCCCTATTCGCTCTCGTATTAGCTATTGGGATCGTTGTAGACGACGCCATTGTGGTAGTTGAAAACGTGCAACGTCATTTGGAAGAAGGTCTTGATCGTAAAGAAGCGACCCGCAAAGCGATGGAAGAAGTGTTTGGCCCCATTATAGCGACAACCCTTGTGTTACTTGCCGTATTTGTCCCAGTCGCTTTTATGGCAGGAATTCCAGGACAATTATATAGACAGTTTTCAGTAACCATCGCAGTCGCCGTATCAATTTCTTCTTTGAACGCATTGACTTTAAGTCCAGCGCTTTGCTCAATCATTTTACGAAAAAGTTCAGGACGTCCCTGGTTTGCGCTACGTTGGTTCGAAGCTATTTTTGGCGCAATTACCGCAACTTATTTATTTTCCGTCAAGATGATCGTACGACGGTTTGTTTTCACAGTTCTAATATTTTCAGCCGTTATTGGCGGCTCTTATTGGATTTTTCAAAACTCGCCCACCGGATTTTTACCCCAAGAAGACCAGGGGGTTATTTTTGTAGATATCCAATTACCCGATGGAGCGTCCTTAAATAGAACCGATACCGTCGTGAAACAAGTGGAAGCTCTAATGAAAACATTGCCCGGTACCGACAATGTTATCTCTTTAATCGGAACCGGACTGATAAGCGGTATGAAATCTAATTCGGCTACAGTGATTAATGTTCTAAAACCCTGGAAAGAACGTCCAACGCCAGACCTATCCGCAGGCGCGCTTGTCGGACGTGTCTGGGGAATGATGAGCCAAGTGCCGGGAGCTCGGGCCATAGCTTTCACTCCGCCACCCATTCGAAGTCTTGGAAACTCCAGCGGGTTTGAAATGCAACTACAAGACTTACGAAGCGGCGAGCCACAAGAACTCTCGGCAGCCATGCGCGGTTTTATCTTTGAAGCCAACCAAACGCCAGAATTAAATCGCGTATTTAGCACATTCAGCGCAGAGATTCCTCAAGTTTCCTTAGAAGTCGATAGACTCCAGGCAAAAGCATTGGGCATTCCCATAAACGAAATCTTCGCTAGCCTACAAACCCAATTGGGATCGCTCTACGTAAACGACTTCAATAAATTCGGGCGCGTGTATCGAGTTATTCTACAAGCCGAATCCAGTTTCCGAGACAATCCCGACGACATAGGAAGGATATACGTCAGAAGTTCCGACGGCACCATGGTCCCATTGCGCACCTTAACCAAAACATCCTCCATGCTAGGTCCCGAAACTCTCACACGTTACAACATGTACCGCGCCGCTAAAATTAACGGAAGTCCGGGACCGGGATACAGTTCCGGTCAGGCAATAGAAGCTGTTAAAAAACTCGCTAAACGCGTTCTGCCGGCGGGTATGGGATACGAATGGTCCGGAATGACATTTCAAGAAATAAGAGCAGGCTCGCAAGGCCCTATCATTTTCGCGCTAGCGTTAATTTTGGTTTATTTATTCTTAGTCGCGCAATATGAAAGTTGGTCCATTCCGCTAGGCGTTATGTTTTCAGTACCTATCGCCTTAGGAGGCGCTTTACTGATTATGGTTAAGACGGGACATATTTTAGATATTTACGCCCAGATCGGCATGATAATGTTGGTAGGAATGGCGTCCAAAAACGCCATACTCATTGTCGAGTTCGCCAAAGCTCAAAGAGAAGACGGGTTATCTATTTTTGAAGCCGCTATGCAAGCCGCGCGGCTGCGATTTCGAGCGGTAATGATGACAGCCATATCGTTCATCCTCGGCGTCATACCATTGGTGATAGCAACCGGGGCCGGGGCTGAAAGCCGGAAGTCTCTGGGAATCATTATCTTTGGAGGAATGTTAGCCTCCGCCGTTGTTGGAACATTACTAGTCCCCTCTTTCTATGCCCTTGTCCAAACCATCCGCGAAAAAGTAAAAAAGAAAGAAGTCTCCAGTGAAAATCCAGCGGAAGCGTAATCATGATTTAAATAATAGGACATAATAAACAGGAAAGATTTTTTTGAAAAACAATTGGTTTCGTATCGAATATTTTAGGTTCTAGCAATGGCAGGATATTGCTTTTTAAGGCAATATTTGTTTGAAAATTTGAAAAAGATTGATGGCTGTTGATGGATGTTTTTTAATCAACTCATCAGTAAATCCTTTCTCGGCAAAATTCGAAAATCCTTGCAACTGAGATTTATCAATTGATTCAAAATTTCGGAAAGCCATGCTCCAACTCGCAAAACCTCTCCCTGAGACCTCTCCATCGTAAATTAGATTAAGCCCAGTATGACGGCTATCCTGCTTTATTTTATCCAAAAGGTTAAAAATCGCTTCTTTTTCGCCTTCTAATATCTGCATAAATTGTCTTGTCATTGCCCAATAAACCAAAATACCGGTTATCCCATTATCAGAATTAAATTTTCGGGCAATCTCCAGAATATCTAAAATATCTGTTTCAGACATTTCTTTTACTGCGAAGCTACAATAAAATAATTCATGCATATTACATACTATTCCCTAAAATTAACGGCCATATCTAAACCGAACTTTTTCCCAGGATCATTAATTAAGTTATAAGGTTGTTAATTTATTATCATTTTAATCTTCTTCTATAACTACTTTATTCCTGCCAGTTTCTTTTGCTTTGTATAGACAATTATCCGCCTGACGAATACAATCTTCAATACTCTTGACGTTTTCAGTAAACACAGATATACCAAAACTCATAGTCACGGGTATTTTCTGTTGTTGGTAAATAAAATCATGTAGCTCGATCTCTTTTCTAATTTTTTCAGCCAGAAGCTTCCCTCCCTCCAAATCGGTTTCGGGTAATTTAACGAGGAATTCTTCTCCTCCCCACCGGCTAGCTACATCCTGTTTTCTACAGTTCTCTTTTATTATTATCCCCACTTCAATCAAAACTTGATCGCCCGCTTCATGTCCATGAGTATCGTTTACATTTTTAAAATGATCAATATCGGACAATATGATGGAAAAACATTTTTTATTACGCTCAAACCTTTTCATTTCAATTTCTATTCTTTCGGTAACCCCTCTTCTATTTAAAAGATTAGTTAAAGGATCGGTTTTTGAAGAAATTTTTAGCTTTTCAATCAAATTTTCTTTTTCCTCTAAAGCTTTTTTAAGGCGCAAATGAGTTCGGACTCGCGCGCAAACTTCTTCTTGTCGAAACGGTTTAGTAACATAATCGACGCCTCCAAGTGAAAATCCTCTAACAATATCTTCATGGTCGCTTTTAGCCGTAATGAAAATAACGGGGATATTCTTGGTTTCTTCATTTAATTTTAATTGCTCACAAGTTTCAAACCCATCCAAACCTGGCATCATAATATCCAACAAAATCAGGTCTGGTTTAATTTGAAATGCCATTTTAATGGCTTGTTCGCCATTTTTAGCAATATATACTCTATAATTATCCGCCTCTAATGTTTTCCACAACACGTCCAAGTTTGCTGGAGTATCGTCCACTAAAAGAACATTCATCCCAATTAGTTCAGGATTGACATCAGTCATAATTAACCTCAACAATTATATTTAATACACCTTCATAATCAAAAGAACTTACTTGTGGAGCGTTTTTCCACAGAAAATATATTTAAATTGATTCGTTTTAAGCGACAGGTAAATTTAAATTAATTAAGGTTCCAACAAAGTGTCGTTAACAAACAGTAATAAATTTAATGGGTTTTACTCCTGATTTACTTTTTCCAAAGCGCTGAGAATCTTCTCCATTTCAAAACCTTCCAAATATTCTCTAAGAACTTTTCCTAAGCCACTATAATTTCCTTTCAAGTTTTCAATTTCCGAAATCACAGCCACAGAATCGGTTAGATTAAAAGTATCGGCAGATTCTTTTAATCGCGTAAATAATTCCTTTGGAAGCGAAAATTGTGAAAAGTCAATATCCTCTTCGTTCGAAGATTCTTTTTTGCCTGTATTTTCTTCATATTCGAAATCAATGCCAAGCAGTTTAGTAATACATTCATAAACGAGTTCTATTCTCAAAGGTTTGAAAATAAATTCATCGCAGCCAACATCTCCTAAATTATCAATTTGATGTTTAAAAACAGAAGCCGTTATGGCAACAACTTTTATACTTCCTTCGGGAAATTCATTTTTAATAATCTTAGTCGCTTCTATCCCATTCATAACAGGCATTCTCATATCCATAAATACGATATTTGGACGATGAATTCTTACTTGTTCTACCGCTTCTTTTCCATTTACTGCAGTTAAAGTTTCGATACCCACATCTTCAAGAATTTTGGTTAAAATATTTCGGTTGGTTTCTATATCATCTGCAACCAAAGCCTGAATTTGCTGTCCCGCAGATAATCGAACTACTTTTTTATGTTCGGAAACATCTTGTTTAACGGGACCCTTAGCGGGAGATAGTTTGAGGTTAAAAAAGAACAAGGCTCCATGCCCAGCCTCGGATTCAATCCCCATCTCTCCACCCATGAGTTCGACATATTTCTTTGAGATCGCCAACCCAAGTCCAGTACCGCCTTTATCAATACCTTCTCGATCTTGCTGAAAAGGATTAAAAATATTATCTTGAACTTCCTTTGGAATACCTTTGCCAGTATCCCAAACTTCAAATCGATAAAAATCATTATCCTGAATTTTAACGGATAACCCAACCTCGCCCGCTTCGGTAAACTTGGTGGAATTACCTAAAAGATTAATCAATACTTGCCGTAGTTTGGTTTCGTCTCCATGCACTAAAATCGGTTCGCTCCCAATCCCATCGACTTCCCAAGCTAACCCTTTTTCTTGACACTTTATTTGAAACATATGAGACAACCCATCAAGGAAATTAGCGAGGTCAAAATCTATTGAACTCACTTCCATACGGTCCGCTTCAATCTTTGAAAGGTCCAAAATATCGTTTATCAATTCCAAAAGATGATCGCCGCTACTTAATATATAGTTAACGGATTTTTTAAATTTAGATTCAAGATCGTTATCGCGAACCAAAATCTGCGCATAGCCGAGGATGGCATTCATCGGAGTTCGAATTTCATGGCTCATATTGGCAAGAAAATCGCTTTTAGCTTTATTTGCCGATTCCGCTTCTTTTTTTGCCGCCGCCAATTCTTTTTCCTCCTCTTGCAGCTTCACATTAAGGCCTTGGAGTTCGCTTGTTCTTTCTTCTACAAGATTTTGCAAATAGACATTTTGATCTTCCAAGCGTTTAATAATTGGGGCGCTGATTTTCAAAAACAATCGGATCGCAATAAAAATTAAGATCATTGCTACACTGCTTGCAACCAAACTCGCTTTGTAAAATGGCGCCCGAATTTCGGAAATATCAATTTTTGCAACAAGGCCGAGGTTTAGAATCGCAACTGGTTCGTATGCGGCTAGAACGCGTTCTCCCCGATAATCCATTCCAATAATAGTTCCAGACTTTCCTTTAAGCGCCCTTCGCATGGGTTCTGCAAGCGTCGATTTTACTGGAACGGGTTTTGGAATGGTAAGATTGGAATGGCGATGACTGAGGATAAATATTATTTGTTTATTTTCTATTTTTGCAAGGGTAAACTCTCCAGTTTTTCCAAATCCTTTAAAACTTTCATGAGACTTTTTAATTTGGCTAACCGTCGCCGCTTTTGAGCCTCCAGGAAAATCGGAGCTATACTCCGCATCAAACTTGGCAACCGCTTCCATAAGGCGAGCCTGACTTTGCGCCGCTTCCACCAATCGCGACTTTTCTTCTTCAAAAGCCGTTTGATACAAAACGAAAATTGAGGTAGCGGTAACTAATATCGCAATCAAAATCATGATCGCAAGTAGAAAAAAAAGCTGCCGTTTTTCAGCGCTCATAAAGATAGTTTTATTTTGAAAGTCCTGAATTTAATCGCAACTTAATGGAAAGCCATTTATAAAATCTTTATACGATTAAAAAATAACTAAGATAATAAATTTCTAATTGAGCTTAATAATTTTGAAATGTACGACTGATTGTCGCATTTTAAAAGGGTGGGTTCAATACGGCGGGTATTTATAAGTCTTTATTGCAAAGTTTCTAATACAATTCCTATTTCCTCCAAAAAACTATCCATCTCTATGGGTTTGGTAATATAGGTATGAAACCCCATATTTAAAGCCTTCTTTTTATCTTCGGCCATTGCGTCCGCGCTTAGAGCAATTATGGGTATATGAGAAGTCTCTTCCATAGACCTAATCTTCTCAAACGCACTAAATCCATCAATATCGGGTAAGTGCAAATCCATCAAAATAAGATCCGGTAACTCGGTCGACGCCAACCGAATTCCAGGTTGGGCTTCCATCGCTGAAATAAGTTTTACATCTTTCATTCCCAATAGGATGCGTCTAACTAGTTCTAGATTGGATGGATTATCTTCAATATATAAAATTGTTTTATGAGGGGGCTTAAAGTTTTCTTCAAGATCCGGATGAGCTTTTTTTAATTTATCTGACAATCCGGCAGGTTGTTCGGCTAATGGAATTTCAATAAAAAAAGAGCTCCCCTCTCCATCTTGACTTTCAAATGATATACCGCCCCCCATTAACTCAATCAATTTTTTAGAAATTGTTAATCCGATACCAGTTCCTTGAATTTCCGTTAATTCAGCTCCAAGTCTTTCAAATGGCTTAAAGAGATTTTCTTTAAGTTCTGGAGGAATTCCCTTCCCCGTGTCGATTATAGACATTTTCAAACGATCTTCATCGATCCTATAACTTAAAGTAACGGTTCCTTCCTTTTTATTATATTTAATTGCGTTGGAAACTAAATTAATCAAAACCTGTTTTAGACGAACCCTATCCGCTAGTATGTACAAAGCCCTTTCTTCCTTATTCTCATCTATAATTTGAACTCCATTTGCTTGAGTTAAGGACATAGAAAGGTCAACCACTTCATTTTTAAGCGTGTAAATATTTATAGGTTCCAAACGAACTTTCAAATCGCCTGTTTCAATTTGAGAAAGATCTAAAACTTCGTTAATAAGTTCTAATAAATGTTTTCCCGCTTTTAAAATACGATTTATATCTTTTTCCCGGGCAGTCGCCTTTTCATTTTGAGCGTCTAACATCAATAATTGGCTAAACCCAAGAATAGCATTCATAGGAGTTCGTAATTCATGGCTCATTCTAGCCATGAATTCAGATTTAGCCCGACTTGATTCCATTGTTTTTAGAATTAATTCGTCTTTTTCCTTCGAGTATTTTCTTAACAACAATTGCGTTTGAACCCTTACTAATATTTCTTCTTTCTGTATAGGTTTTTTTATATAATCAGCCCCACCCACTAAAAATCCCTGCACTAAATCTTGGGTTTCCACCTTAGCTGTTAGAAATATAACGGGAATATCCTTTGTTTTTTCTATATTTTTTAGTTCCGTACAAACCTGAAAGCCGTTTATACCAGGCATCATAATATCCAACAAAATCAAATCTGGTAGACCTTTCTTTGCAACTTCAATAGCCGATTTACCATTTGTTGAAACTAAAATTTCTAAATTTAAATCCATAAAAAAGTTTCTCAATAGAGTTATATTTTCGGGATTGTCGTCCACTATTAAGATCGACATTCCGTCCAAGCCTTCAAATGAGAAATAGTTTTTTATATCTAAGGGGTTCACTTATCGATTATTTTTGTATTAAAAATAGTATAATTTTGGACAAAAAATCTTCAAACGATTGAAAAACACATAAAACCAAACGTAAAAAGAATTATAAAAAATAATTTGTAATAATCGTGACAATTATAGCCGAAACAAGACACAAAAAACACATTTAATTACATAGAAAATTGGTATTAAGGTGAAAATTGCGAATATTATTGACGAGTAAAGTATCATTAGAAATTAGAAAATTCTTTTTACTCTAAATAGGTGTCAACTTTTAAAAAAGTTAATTTGACGAAGTTTAATAATTAAATCTTGACCTCTTCCGAAGTTTTAAAAAAATTATGATTCCTAATGATAAAAGTTGAATTATCCGAAGTAATTAACAATAAATTCCATAAGACTTGGTCCATATAACTAAAAATTTACTCCATTCTAAATTTGCCATATAGTCCACAAAAATGAAAACTATTGGCATAAGTCATTTATTAGTAAATACTTATAAATTTTTATAAAATATAAGACCCCATAACCATAAGGAAAAAGCCACCCTAATTAGTAAAACCTAAACTTAACTCACTTTTTTTACACTTATTATTAATGAATCATTTATAATAGATACCGATCTAAAAAATTTAATTACAATTTCAGTCGCAAAACACCATTATTTAATTATCTTAATTTGAAAAATGGAAATTGAGTCTGCAGTAAAAATATTAAAAGAATTTTCAGTCCTTGAAGATTTATCCGAACCTGATTTAGAAAGGCTGTGCGAAGTTTCCAACTTTGTTCATCTAAACGGCGGCGAAATTCTATTTAAAGAAGGCGATCCTGGAAAAACAATGTACATTGTTTTGGAAGGTCTGCTTGAAGTTTTTACGAAAAATAAAATCATTGCCGAGCGCGGTCCCTACAACATGGTAGGAGAAATGGCCCTCATCAATTCTCAACCCAGATCGGCAAACATAAAAGCGTCCATTCCCACCCATCTTTTAGAAATATCAAAAGAAAACTTTAATGCCTTTATAGCTCCGCATCCAAAAACCATTTTAGAAATCATGAAAACATTGTCGGAAAGAAGTCGTTCCGACCTAAGTACCCTAGACAAAGGTTTTGGCGAACTTCATAAAACTAAAGAAAGTTATGAAGATATCGTTAAATCGGTTTCGGATATCATTTTAAGAGTTACTTCTAAAAATCTAATTACTTTCGTAAATGGCGCTGTCAGTTTACTAGGATATACCCCGGAAGAAATGATCGGTAAACCACTAGAAGATTTCATCGCTGATGATAATAGTCAAGAGATACTTGAAAAACTAATTACTAAACGTATCGGCACAAGAGCGACAAAAGACCTCGAGGTTTGGTTAAAAGTTAACGAAGAATTTTTATTCCCTGGCGGCTTCAAAAGATTGCTATTTTTGGTGGATTCAACAGGTTTATGGGACGTTTCTAATAAAATAGTAAAAGCAAAAACTAATGAAAAAAGATTTTTAGGATGTCAACTAATTGCTCGAGAAATCACTTTAAGAAAAAAAGCTGAAGAAGAAGTATTTGAAAATGCCCTTCATTTTGAAGAATTAGTAAAAACAAGAACCCAAGAACTAGAAAAAGCCAAGGAAGAAGCCGAAAAAGCCAATCAAGCTAAATCTGAATTTCTATCTAGAATGAGCCATGAATTACGAACTCCAATGAACTCTATTTTAGGCTTCACTCAATTAATGAGAGGAGACGCAAAAAAAAATAACGACGAAACTCAACTCAACGATTTAGATCAAATTTTAAACTCTGGTTACCATTTACTAGATTTGATCAACGAAGTTTTGGACCTCACCAAAGTTGAAAGAGGTCATGTAAATTTATCATTAGAAGCAGTCAATATTTTTGATCTAATAAACGAAGTGCTAAATTTATCCAAACCAATCGCTAGTAAAAAAGAAATCATATTATTGGACAACCCATCCGCAGATCCTACTATTCATGTCCTTGCCGATCGCGTTCAATTAAAACAAATTTTAATAAATCTAATTTCCAATGGCATTAAGTTCAACCAAAGTAATGGACAAGTTACTGTAGAATACTTCCAGAAAAATATTGATAAAATAGTTATTAAAGTAAAAGACTCGGGACGAGGTATTCCAAAAAACAAACATAAAGAAGTTTTTTTGCCATTCGAGAGACTTGGAATCGAATCTTCAGAAATAGAAGGTACCGGAATCGGGCTCACTATATCCAAAAGACTTGTCGAATTAATGAATGGAAGTATTTATTTTGAAAGCGTTTTAGGCGAAGGCTCTAGTTTTTTTATCGAACTGCCATTAGCGCAAGAACACCACATACAATCAATTAAAGAATCTAAAACCTCTAATATCATTGAGCAAAAAAAAGGATCGCTAAAAAAATTAATTTTATATATTGAAGATAACCAAGCTAATTTGAATTTGGTTAAAAGAATATTTGCAAACCGAGAAAACACAATTTTCTTATCTGCGAAAAACGCGATCGAAGGTATTGGATTAGCTCATACCCATAGTCCGGATCTTATTTTAATGGATATCAACCTTCCTGGAATGAGCGGAAAGGAAGCTTTCCAAAAACTACAGGAAGCGGATAGAACAAAAAACATTCCAGTTATTGCGGTGAGCGCAGACGCTATGGAACACGACAAAGAAAACGCCAAAAAAATAGGATTTAAAAACTATATCACCAAACCTATAGATGTCCCTCTATTTGTAGACTTAATTGAAAAGTATCTTTAAAAACATACAATATTTCTAATCATTTATTAACCATCTTTCATTTTCCCTCCTTTATTAATTTACATTCTAGCAAATAACTCTTTCCATAAATTTCATACTTTAAACTTTTCTTACTCTAAAACCGAATTACAACCGCTTTTGTAGCAATAATTACAAGAAAATTTTTAAATACCCACTTTTTATATACTTCCTATATGCGGTTATAATTTAAAATCATAACTTTTAATTACACGATCCTCTCTACCTTTCCTATTCAGTCCCAATAAAAAAATTGTCACATAAACGTAAAATAATATTTTCCTCATAAATGTTATTCTGGTGATCGAAAAATTTTAAACAACTAGCAAAACGTTTGGATTTATTTTCCTCCCAAAATAAAACTTTTTATTTAGTAAAGTTAAAAACTTAATTAATGGATACTAATTCTGCGGTAACAATATTAAAAGAGTTTTCAGTTCTAAGCGACTTGGACAAACATGAATTAGAAAAACTCTGCGAAGTTTGCCCGTTAATTCTATTAAACAAAGGAGAACTATTATTCAAAGAGGGCGACCCAGGAGAAACGATGTACATTGTTTTAGAAGGGTTGCTCGAAGTTTTTACAAACAATAAACTCATTGCACAACGCGGTTGTTATAGTATGGTTGGGGAAATGGGCCTTATAAATTCCCAGCCTAGATCTGCAAATATAAAAGCCACATCTCCCTCCTGCTTATTAGAAATCTCGAAAGAATGTTTCAAAAGTTTTATAGCGCCTCACTCAAGTGTTGTTTTAGAAATCATGAAGACCCTGTCGGAAAGAAGCCGTTCCGATTTAAACATCTTAAATAAAAGCGTAGGCGAATTACAAAAATCTCAAGAAAACTTTGGAGATATTGTCGAATCTGTTTCGGATATCATTATAAGAATTTCTTCGGATGAAATAATTACGTACGTAAACGCGTCCGTAAATTTACTAGGTTACACGCCAAAAGAAATGTTGGGGAAACCCCTAAGACGTTTCCTGGACAAAGAAAATAAAAAAGAAACGCTCGAAAAACTCATCACGCAACGGATAGGATTAAGGTCGACAAAAGATCTAGAAGTCTGGTTTAAAATTAATGAAGGTTTTCTATTTCCAGGCGGTTTCAAAAAATTGCTTTTTTTGGTGGACTCCACTGGCCTATGGGATGTATCAAAAGATATAGTAAAACAACAAAATACAGAAAAAAAATGCCTGGGATGTCAACTAATAGCCAGAGAAATCACTTTAAGAAAAGAGTCCGAAGAAAAAATAATCGAAAACTCTTATCGCTTGGAAGAATTAGTTAAACAAAGGACAAAAGAACTTGAAAAAACCAAAAAAGAAGCGATAGAGGCTAAAGAAAAAGCAGAAAAAGCCAACCAAGCTAAATCTGAATTTTTAGCGGGGATGAGCCATGAATTACGAACTCCAATGAACTCTATTTTAGGCTTCACGCAAATAATGAAAAGGGAAGCAAGTAAGAAAAACGACTCAATCAACTTGGATAGTCTAAACCACATTTTAAAATCAGGTTACCACTTACTTGATTTGATTAATGAAGTATTAGATCTATCAAAAGTTGAATCTGGCAATTTAAAGGTTTCAATAGAATCGGTCAATATTTCAGATTTAATAAACGAAATTCTCAATTTGTTGAAGCCAATCGCCGAAGAAAAAAACATCCAACTATTGAACAAACTTATAATTGATCCCAACATCTATGTAAGAGCCGACAAAATTCATTTAAAACAAGTTTTGATAAATTTAATTTCTAACGCCATAAAATACAATCGAGAAAATGGAGAAGTGTTTGCGGAGTGTTCTTTAAAAAATCAGGATATTATACTTATAAAAATATCAGATACTGGACGCGGCATTCCCAAGGAAAAACATAAAGACATATTTACCCCCTTTGAAAGATTAGGAACAGAATTTACGGAAATTGAAGGCACTGGCATTGGCCTGGTCATTACAAAACGCTTAGTCGAAATGATGAATGGAGCTATCTATTTTGAAAGCGTCTTAGGAGAAGGCACAAGTTTTTTTGTAGAGCTAGGGATTTCCAAAGAAAAACAAGTTTCGTCAAAAGAAATAACAAACGTCTCAACTTTAATTAAAACTAAAAAAGATCTTAGAGAAAAATTAATTTTATACATAGAAGACAATGAGGCTAATATAGAATTAGTTAGTAAAATATTGGAGTTTAAAAGAAATATATTATATATATTTGCGAAAACTGCAAAAGAGGGTATTCAATTAGCGCAAAACCGTCAACCTCATCTCATTTTAATGGATATGAATCTTCCGGATATGAGCGGAAGCGAAACGTTTGGAGAACTGCAAAAAACGGAAAAAACCAAATACATACCGATACTCGCTCTTAGCGCAGACGCTATGAAAAACGATATAAAAAAAGCTAAACAATTAGGATTCAGCGACTATATTACTAAACCAATCGACGTTCCAATATTTATGGATTTAATTGAAAAATATCTTTAAAACAATAAAATTATCTTAAATTTATTTTAATTTTTTACTACCACCTCCATTCTAATTTAGTTTTAAAATAAAATATCAAATCTTTATTTTCCCTTCCGAAAACCTCACTTTTCCGAAAATTAATCGTGTCACAAAGCTGTAATATCTCAATAATCAATCCCTTTCAAAACTCTAATTATTTCCAAAGTTTTTAGAATTTATTAATCTCAAATCCATCATAACTATATAAAAATAAAGGTTGTTCTTTCTCCTCAAGAAGACTATAATTAACTGTAAATTTAAAAGGATGAAAAAATTCCATTGAGCGAGTTTAAAACCACAAAAAGTCATCGCTCCTCCAAACTCCTTTCGGTTCAAGCGTTCAGATTTATTCCCTCCCCATTATGCGAATCTGAAACCTATTATTGAGCTGTTTTCTAACTGGACGCTTTAAATGGATAAACAAGCCATAATGCAATATTTGAAAAAAATCGATTTTTTGAAAGATCTTCCAGGCATAGAGAGCTTGGCAAAAAAATGCGATCTCTCCAACCTTTCTCCTAACGATTTTCTTTTCAAAGAAGGCGAAACAGGCGAATCTATGTTCGTTATTACAGAAGGATGTCTTGAGGTGATTAAAGAAAATCGCACCATCGCATTACGTTCGAAGGGAGAATATATAGGAGAAATGGCCCTCTTAGGCAATCAAACTCGTTCCGCTTCCATAAAAGCCACTTCTGCCGTTAAGGCGATAGAAATAAAAAAAAATATTTTTATAGATTTTCTAACTACTAATCCCGAAGCTCTATTACCTCTAATTAAAACCTTAGCCCTTCGCTCTAAAGAAGAACTGGAAATTTTAGCTTCGGAACACCGCGAACTAGAAACTCAAAAAAAGATAAATAAAAGATTCAATCGAATCTTAGACGACACCGTTAATGAAATTTATATTTTAGATCCAAATACTTATAAAATTTCAAGAGCTAATTTAAAAGCTTCTACCAACCTTGGCTATTCCTCGGAGGAATTTGTAAATTTCTTCTTTAACAAATTATTTACCGACTTCTCTTGGGACGATCTTAATAAGCATATTGAAACACTTTTAAATAACGAACAAGCTCAAGCTTCTTTTACTGGTGAACTTAAAAGAAAAGACAACACAACCTACCCTGTCGAAGTTCGTATTCAATATTTAGACACCGAAGAACCCGCTCAACTTTTCGCGATTGTGGAAGACATTACAGCTAAAAAAGCTATGGAAAACCATATAAAACAACTAGCTTTTTACGACACGCTAACCGAGCTTCCAAACCGTAATTTGCTAAAAGATCGCATGCAGCTCATGTTAGCTCATGCAGATCGACGTAACAAAAAATTCGCAGTTCTATTTATGGATATGGATAATTTCAAAGCGGTTAACGATAATCTAGGACACGATGCCGGCGATCAATTTTTAAAGTCTGTCACCAAAAGATTAAAAGAATGTCTTAGAAAAGACGATACGCTCGGCCGTTTAAGCGGAGATGAGTTTATCATTTTGCTTCCAGCTTTAAAGGATGAAAAAGAAGCGACCCAACTAGCTCAAAAAATTAATAACGTAATGGACCCTCCTTTCTTAATCTCAAATAAAGAAATTTTTTCTAATTTTAGTATCGGAATATCGTACTACCCAGACGACGGAAAAGATATCGCCACCCTTCTCAAAAATGCCGATATCGCCATGTATCGCGCCAAAGAAATGGGAGGACACACCTATCAACTGTTCACCCAATCGATGAACGAAAAAATCAACCAACGCATGACCATGGAGCAAAACCTCCGCAAAGCTCTGGACAATGACGAATTGAAATTTCATTACCAACCGAAAGTTGATGAAAAGGGGACCCTTTTAAGTTTAGAAGCTCTTATTAGATGGCCTCAACCCGACGGCAAAATGATTTCGCCCGGCGTTTTTATCCCCATTGCCGAAGAAAGCCGAGTTATTACGCTTCTAGGCAAATGGGTCATGATAGAAGCCTGCAAGCAAATTCAAGAGTGGGGGGGAAAGTTTGGACATTTCATAAAGGTAGCGGTAAATGTTTCAGGCAAACAATTTGAACAAACCGATTTAGTCAAAGATATAAAAGAAATACTAGACACAACAAAAATAGATCCAGCTTTTTTAGAAATAGAAGTTACCGAAACAGCCGTAATGAAAGACATTGACGCCGTTATAAAAATTCTAGGTCAAATAAAAGAACTTGGAGTCCATTCTTCAATAGACGATTTTGGATCCGGTTACACCTCTTTAGGTTTTCTAAAAAAGTTTCCAGTTAAATCGTTAAAAATAGACCAATCGTTTATTCGTGGTTATAAAGATAAAAGCAATCAAGCCATCATCGAAGGAATTATTACCATTTGTAAAGTGATGGGCTTAGAAGTGGTCGCCGAAGGGGTCGAAACAAAAGAACAATTAGAATACTTGAAATCGGTAAAATGCGATATTTATCAAGGTTACTTTTTCTATAAACCGCTACCAGCGGAAAAAGTTACAAAGCAGTTTTTTAAATCATAACCAATAGTAATTAGTTTTTTTTAAATGGAATTCCTACTTTTTTAAGGAGTAAAATGACAATGTTTAATTTACTTCGTCTTTCGATGTGGGGGATAACTTCCCTAATATTAACGCTTTTGCCCATCAGCTCAATAGCTCAAGAACAAGTTAATCGAGGAGAGTTTGTCAAAATCTTCTCCGATTCCCAACCAACCAATCCGTTTCTTCCGAAGGGGCACAAACAACTTTCTAAAGACCAGCTTTATTCTCAAACGGTTAAAAAACTAAACGAACGCGGCGTAAAAGTATTAAATGGTAAAAACTCCAAAGAACCGATGAGCAATTTGGAGTTTGTGCGCGTTTCTTATGCTTTAACCGGGGCGCCTTTAGGTAAATCGTTATACGAGCAAAAAAAATATCTGAAGGAACAAGGATTATTAGAAACGGCTGATATTGGTTTAACCACCGGTTTGGACGGACAAGCCTTTCAGTTCCATAAAGGCGATTCTGCCCCGTATAAAGTTCAATTAGCCAGTCCCGTTTATCTAAACGATAAAGTAGAAACCGAAGACGAAGCTAATATTTCCTTCACCTTCGACGATCAAAGCACGCTCACTTTAGGCGAAGACGCTCAAGTAAGAATCACCAAACATGTTTACAATCCAGATAATGGACTCCGACAAACAGTGGTAAACGTTACTTCTGGAATGGTGCGTTTTGTGGTTTCCAAGGCTAAAGGTAAAGGATCAATGTTTAAAGTTGTTACTCCCACCGCAACTGCGGGAGTGCTTGGAACGGAGTTTGTTACCGTTGTAGAACCAGACGGCCAAACCCAATTTGTGGGTATCGAAAACCAAATTGAAGTCACTCCAATATTACCGGACGGTACCGAAGGCGTTAAACAAATCGTTGCTGCCGGTCAAATGCGATCCATCAACCAAAATGGTGTTGCGACGAATGTTACGCAAGCTCCTCCAGGGTTGATAACCACTATGCAGGCTAAAACCTCGCCATCTCAAAAAATCAATCCTAATCGATCTGTTACCCCACAAAAAGCTCAATCGGCGGCAAAAAGTAATTGGATCACCCAAGCCGCTTTAACCAACGTTAACGACGCCGCTACTTTAGGCGCTGGCAATGGATTAGGCGCAACCAAATCAGCGAAGGCTGCCGCAAACGCTGGAAAAGGCTTAAAGAAAGCCGCAAGCGTTGTCGGCGGCAAACCAGGAAAAGGAGTCGCCAAGGGAGCCGCGAAAAATGCAGCCAAAGGAGCGGCAAAATCCTTGGCTAAAAAAGCCGCGAAAGGCATGGCGAAAACCGCCGCGAAATCGGCTGCAAAAGGAGCCGCAAAAGGAGCGAGTAAAAAAATCGCTAAAAATGCCTCTAAAAACGCAGTTAAAATGGCCGCCGCATCAGCCGCAACAGAAACTTCCAAGCAATCAGCTCAGGAAGCCGCTAAATCAGTGGCCAGTCAAGTCGCTAGAGAACAAGTAACCATTGTCGCTGAAGAGGAAGCACAAGCAGCGTCTACAACCGCAATTCTTGCTTCTAATGGAGCCGGCAAATCCGAGTTTGCTCCAGGACTATCCAGCAACCCAGGCAATTCTGGCAATGCACCCGGACAATCTGGAAGTTCCCCAGGAAACTCTGGAAGCTCCCCAGGAAACTCTGGAAGCTCGCCAGGTAACTCTGGAAGCTCGCCAGGAAACTCTGGAAGTTCGCCTGGAAATTCAGGCGGTGGTAATGGGAAAGGCAAAAATTAAACTTATCTGAAAACAGAGTTTCATTTTAACGCATAAATAACCTCCTACAGGCAAATTTCCCTTTTGCATGGAGGGTTTTATTAGGCTTTATTTGAATTAAAAATAATTATTGCTAGAATATTAAGATGCATTAAATTTATATTCCAACAGCCTGCTATTTATGCATATTTTTAATATGATTAACTTTTTATTGAATTCTCCCCAAAAGCCATGAGCAAAATAAAAAAGAAAAATCAAAGATTAATAAATCGATTAACTTTGGGAATTATTTTTATTGTCCTGGCTTTTGTTCCATCCTTGCCAATGGCTCAGGATCAAATCAATCGCGGAGAATTTATCAAAATCTTTTCGGATTCCCAACCGACCAATCCGTTTCTCCCTAAAAATCATAAAAAACTTTCTAAAGATCAACTTTATACCGAAACAGTTAAAAAACTAAATGAACGAGGAATAAAGGTTCTAAACGATAAAAGTTTAGACGAACCTATGAGCAATTTAGAATTTGTACGCGTATCTTATGCTTTATCCGGCGCCCCTTTAGGAAAGTCTTTATACGAGCAAAAAAAATATCTAAAAGAACAAGGGTTGTTGGAAACGGCAGACATTGGTTTAACCACTGGTTTAGACGGGCAAGCTTTCTTATTTCATAAAGGCGATAGAGCGGCTTATAAAGTTCAGCTTGCCAGCCCCGTTTACTTAAACGACAAAGTTGAAACTGAAGAAAAAGCCAATATCTCCTTCACTTTCGACGATCAAAGCACATTAACTTTAGGCGAAGACGCCCAAGTCAGAATTACTAAACATGTTTACAATCCGGACAACGGTCTCCGACAAACCGTCGTCAACGTTACTTCTGGTATGGTGCGGTTTGTCGTCTCCAAGGCTAAAGGCAAAGGTTCCATGTTTAAAGTCGTCACTCCAACGGCGACTGCGGGGGTGCTCGGGACGGAGTTTGTTACCGTTGTAGAACCAGACGGCCAAACCCAATTTGTGGGTATCGAAAACCAAATCGAAGTTACCCCTATTTTGCCAGACGGCACCGAAGGCGTTAAACAAATCGTTGCGGCAGGGCAAATGCGATCTATCGCGCAAAATGGAGTCGCCACACCGGTAACGCAAGCGCCGCCAGGTTTGATTAATAATGTAAAAACGCAGACTTCGACTCCGCAAAGAGTCAATCCTAATCAACCTGTAACTCCGCAAAAAGCGCAATCCGCCGCTAAAAGTAATTGGATAACGCAAGCGGCTTTAACTAATGTTAACGACGCTGCCACCTTAGGCGCCGCTAATGGACTGGGAGCGACTAAATCTGCGGCGGCAAAAGCCAAAATAAATCCAGGAAAAGGTCCAGGTAAAGTAGCAGGTCTTGGCAATCCAGGAAAAGGAGCTTCTAAAGGCGCCGCTCAAGCCGCAAAAGGCGCGGCAAAAAATGCGGCGAAAAGCGCCGCGAAAAACGCGGCAAAAGCTGTCGCCAAAAGAACCGCTAAAGGCGTAGCCAAAACAGCCGCTAAATCGGCGGCTAAAGGCGCCGCTAAAAAAGCGACGGAAAAAATGGCGAAAAAAGCTTCCAAAGGGGCTATTAAAGCAGCCGCAAAAGCGGCCGCAAAAGCGGCTACAACAGAAGCCGCGCAAGAAGCGGCGACCGAAGTCGCTTCCCAAGTAGCTAGAGAGCAAGTAACCATTGTTGCGCAAACAGTTGCCGCAGAAAACTCTAATGCTAATGGTAACTCAAACGGTTCTAGCAGCA
This sequence comes from uncultured Nitrospinota bacterium, assembly GCA_964570665.1. Lineage (GTDB taxonomy): Bacteria > Nitrospinota > Nitrospinia > Nitrospinales > JAJDAT01 > JAJDAT01. The sequence goes on from CAZMZH010000004.1 coordinate 267,144, forward strand.
ACGCGGCAAGCAGCAACGCGGCAAGCAGCAACGCGGCAAGCAGCAACGCAGCAAGCAGCAACGCAGCAAGCAGCAACGCAGCAAGCAGCAACGCAGCAAGCAGCAACGCGGCAAGCAGTAACGCTGGCAGCAGCAATGGCGGTGGAAGCAGTAACGCAGCAAGCAGCAATGGCGGTGGTAGCAGTAGCAGTAGTAGCAGCAGTAGTAGCAGCAGTAGCAGTAGCGGCGGAAGTAGTAATGCAGCCAGCAGTAATGGCGGCGGAAGTAGCAGTAGCGGTGGAAATGGTAATAAAAATGGTAATTAATTCCGCTAACTAACGGCTAAAAGTTACAATAAAATCATTCAATTTTTAATAAATTTATGGTAATATGAACTAATTCTAAATCCCGAAAATTATAATTTTCTAGCTATTGAGTTATCATCCCTAATCCTTTTAATAATAAGGAGAAAAGATGGTTTCCAAAAGTCGAACGGATGCGATTTCTTACTGAAAAGCTAGCTATTAGTTTTATATTGCTCTCTCTCATTTTTTCGGGCCTTCTGTTCTCTCCTTCAATTGCAGTTGCAAGTACACCCTCTATAATTTCCCAACTAAATGGTAAGTTTAAAAACTTAATCTCCAAACCAATAGGCTTTTTAATTGCTCAAGGAATAGCAGTCAAAAAATCAGAAGCCAAGCCCCAAACAAAAACGTCGACAAAGCCAAAAAATGAAACCGTACCGGAGCAACCAGAAGTTAGTTTTGAAAACGGACTAAAACTCTTTCAAAGCGGCGCTTACAAAAAAGCTTTAATAGAATTTCAAAAAATAGTTGATGCCGATCCTCAAAATGTGGAATCGACTTACTTTTTAGGTCTGACTCATTTCAAACTTGAAAATCACGATAAAGCAATTCCTTTATTCCAAAAGGCATTAGAATTAGACCCTGAGTTTAAAGAGTCTTATCTAAGTTTAGGAATCTCGCTTTATAAAACCAAGTCATACGACTTAGCTTTAGACGCTCTAAATCAAGCTATAGAAGCCAACCCAGAAGACGCGTCGTCCCATTTTTTTAAAGGACTGACTTTACACTCTTTGGAAAAATATCAAGATTCGCTTTTTTCTTTCAACAAAGCTAAAACCTTAGACGAAGAATTCCGACAACTAGCCCTTTTTTACAAGGCGCTGGGTTATTACAAACTTGGCCAAATAGATTACGCTAAAGATTTATTTAAACGCACCGCCGATTTTGACCCAACTTCGGACACCGCCAAAGACGCTAATCAATTCATCGATATTATCAAGCAACAACAAGCAAGCGGCGCAGGTAAAAACTGGAACGTCAACATGAGCGCAGGTTATGAATGGAACGATAACATTAACCGCTCAGAGCAAGATATTGTGAGTAATATTGCCGATAGAATATATATTTTCCAGGGAAGTGGAAATTACACTTTTTTTAAAAGGAAAAATTTTGAGTTGGAAGGAGGATACAATTTTTATCAAAGCATCTATGACGAAGCCAAAGAATTTAACTATCAGGCTCACACTGGAAGTCTTTCAGCTTATTATGACTTGAACGACTGGGATCTTCGACTGAATTCTTCGTACACATATAGCTTCTTGGATAAAATTTCATTTTTAGGAATCGAAACTTTTTCTCCCAGCGTCGGCCATTCTTTTCACCCCAAACAATATATAAACGCAAGCTATAGTTTTCAGCGTAAAACTTTTTTTACCGATTCGAATCGCGACGGCATGAATCATTCTATTGGTTTCTTAAACTTTTTATTCTTTATGGAAAACAAAGCCTTCTGGTCCTTAGGATATCGATTTTCCGATGAAAACACCCGAGCTTCTCAATTCGATTACGCAAATCACCACACCGACACAACCATAAAAATTCCCGGCCCTTTCGATAGTGAATTTCGTTTTTACTGTGCGTTTTTCCTGCGAGATTATAAAAACATAACCGAAAGTATCAGCGGCGAGCGGCAAGACGATAGACAAACGTTTCAAATTAGCTACTATCAACCGCTCTATAAAAAATTGTATTTGAACGCTAATTATAGGCACGTAGAAGCTAAATCAAATATATCGTCGGTAGATTTCAAAGAAAATTCAGGTTTTGTAAGTATTGGAATCAATTTTTAAGTTTAGAAATGAAAGCCTTCAAACAAAAAAACTGTTGGCTGCTATCTACCTTTCTCATCGTTTTTTCATTGATCGTAGCGAAAGCCGATCCTCCCATACTCCACACATTTGAACTTATATTTCAAGACGCCCACTTCAAATGGCGCGGGCCTATCTCGCCTGGATCTGAAGTAGTCGTCGCGGCTATAGACGAAAAAAGTATAGACGATCTTGGTCGCTGGCCCTGGTCGCGAAAAACCATGGCGCGTTTGGTAGAAAAGTTAGTTGATTATCAAGTCAAGATCGTTGGATTCGACGTCGTCTTCTCCTCTCCTGAGAACTTCCCGCAAAAACAACTCGTAAAAAATTTAGAGTACAAACTTAAAAAAGATAATATTAATTTTCAAAATATTGAAAAACAACTAGAAGAGATTAAAAACGAACCCCACCCAGACGAACTCTTTGCAAAAGCGATAAGAGATTCCAATAGAACCGTATTAGGCTATTTTCTCAATCACAACCAGGAAGAATCCAAAATCATAGACGAAGCAATTCAAATACAAAGTTTAAAAAATATTAAATCGTCTCGATTTCGAGGTTTCTTAAAATCAAACGCCGAACTCGATTTAGACACCCTTCCCCTTCGAACGGTTTATGGAATTGAAGCCAATATAACAACAATTTCAAAAAAATATAAAAAAGCCGGTTTTTTAAGTTTCGACGTCGAACCCGACGGAACTATACGCCAACTGCCTTTGGTCGTTAAGTCTCATAAAAAGTTAAAAAAGAAACCCTTATTTTTCCCTCCATTTTCCATGAGGATATTAGAAGAGTTTTTAGAAGGAACCATGTTGTTCAAGGTGAATGAAATGGGAGTGGAAAAAGTTTTAATAGACACCGAAGAACCTATAGTTATACCCGTAAACGCCCAGGGTGCGCTTAGCGTCAATTATTTAGGTCCGCAAAAAACGTTCCCGAATTATTCAATATCGGAAATTTTAAACGATCCTAACGGAAATCTCTCTGAAAAACTAAAAGGTAAAATCGTTCTAATTGGCGCCACCGCAAAAGGACTCCTGGATATAAGAAAGACTCCATTCGATCCCGTGATGCCAGGAATCGAGATTCATGCCACTATCATCGACAACATACTTCAGCGAAACTTCATTTACGAACCGGATTGGGCGGAATTTGCCGAAATCTGTTTTATGATCCTGATTGGTATCGCCTCTACCTTGATCTATATAAATATCAAACCGGCGCACGCTCCAGTTTATTGGATTGGTTTTTCAGCGATGTTGTTTGGAATCAACCATTGGTTTTTTACAGAAAAGGGATTCTGGGTTTCTAATCTATATCCTCAATTAGAGCATTTGCTAGTCTCCGCCTCCTTAATAATTTATCGCTATACCTCCGACGAAAAACAAAAACGATATATCCGAGATATATTCGGCCAATACGTCACTCCAAAGGTTATCGACGATCTCATTGAAAACCCCGAAGAACTCAAATTAGGCGGCGAAGAAAGAGAACTGACAGCTTATTTCTCCGACATTGCAGGATTTTCGACCATAGCTGAAAAACTAACGCCGACACAATTCGTTTCCTATTTAAATGAATACTTGTCAGAAATGACAGAGATTTTACTCAAACACGATGGCACCCTGGACAAATACGACGGCGACGCCATCAAAGCGTTTTTTGGAGCCCCCGTTTATTTTGAGGATCACGCCAAACGCGCCTGCTGGGTAGGTATTGAAATGCAGAAACGGCTCAACGAACTGAGAATTGATTGGGAAAAAGCAGGAAAACCGGAATTTCAGACTCGTATCGGTATCAATACTGGAGACATGGTTATCGGAAACTTTGGTTCCGAAAAACGGATGAACTACGGCATGAACGGAGATTCCGTTAATCTAGCCGCTCGATTAGAAGGCGTCAATAAACAATACCGAACGCAAAGCATCATCAGCGAATCAACCTATGAGCAAGCGAAAGATTATATAGAAGTTCGCGAATTAGATCGTATTCAAGTTGTAGGACGAAAAATTCCTGTGGTCATCTACGAATTGTTAGCAAAAAAGGGAGAGCTCAACGAAAATTTTAAACAAATATTGCCGCCATTCAATCAGGGATTGGAGCATTATAAAAACCAACGATGGCAAGAAGCGATGGACACCTTCAATCAAGTTTTAAAATTGGACCCTAACGACGGTCCGTCGTTAACTTATTTGGAGCGTTGCCTCCACTTTTCAAACGAACCACCGCCAATAGATTGGAATGGAGTATTCACTTTGACTAAGAAGTAAAAATCTAAAATCTTTAACCGCAACACTCACAGGTTGACAACACAAAGAGAGACAAGGGCAAAGAAAGAAAAAGGAATAAGAATAAGAAGCCTTACTTTAAAACGGATATTTTTTGGTTTTTAAATTTTCGAATCCTTCATTCTTAATCTTTTCTTTGCGCCCTCTGCGCCCTCTGCGGTTCAAGATTTTTTCGCCTTTCCGGTTCAATAATATAATGCAAAACATATTAAAAAAAACATTCGAAATTGATCTAAGAGGTTTAGCGCTTTTTCGCATTGGATTTGGGATTATATTAATTTTCGATTTAGCGATTAGAAGTCTTGATATCGAAAACCACTACACGGATTTCGGAGTCCTTCCAAGAATTGAAGCAATAAAGACGCTTGTTGATTATGCTATTTCCATACATCTGGCAGGCGGCAGTCTTTTCTTTCAAACAGTTTTATTTATTCTGAGTTTTATTTTTACGATAGGTTATGTAACGGGTTTCAAAACACGATTTTGCACAATCGCTATTTGGTTTCTCCTCATGTCGTTGCAAAACCGAAACGTCATGCTTTTAAACGGCGTCGATGGATTGAAAATTATTTTATTATTTTGGTCCGCTTTTCTTCCGCTGGGAGCGCGCTACTCGTTAGATTCTTTAGACGTCAAAAACTCATCAAAGTCAAACAACGCTCATCTTTCTTTTGCTGGGGCGGCGCTGCTCATACTAAGTGTGATCATTTACTTTTATTCATTTTTTTATAAAACCGGAACGGAATGGTATCCAGACGGTACGGCTCTTTATTACGCATTACATATTGGATCTAACGTAACGCACTTGGGAGTATGGTTTCGCCAATTCGAATCTATCCTGTATTTAGGAACTTTCGCGACATTATTGTTTGAGTTTTTTGTCCCTATTTTAATTTTTATTACTTGTTGGAATTATGCAATCCGTTTAACTATGGTTGGAGTATTAATCGCGTTCAACTTTGGGATTGCTCTTTTTTTTGCGATTGGAGAATTTCCTTTTGTAAATATGTTAACGCCTATCCTTTTTATTCCTAAAATTTTTTGGGATATTTTAGAAAAGAACTTATTTTTCATCAAAATTTCAAATTGGCTACGCGGTATATTTTCCAATTTAAACTTGCAATCAGATACCCCGACAAAACAATATAATTCTCGTTTTCGGAAACTTGCCGAATCATTTTCATTCGTTATTTTCATTTCTTTAATGATTTGGAATATATCGGCCTTACCCCAAATAGATTATAAGGTTCCTAATTTAATGGATGCTACATTACGTTTTTTGGGGTTGAGACAAAACTGGAATATGTATGGCCCTAAACCCCATGACCATAGCGGTTGGTATCTAATTTCTGGAAAGCTAATGGACGAAAGCGCAGTGGATGTTACAAGAAAGAAAAAAGGAAAAACCGACTTTTCGCGTCCCAAGTATCTTGTCGATACCTACAAAACCGAAAGATGGAGAAAATATTTAGACGAGACCCGATTTCGTTTCGATTCGAAAAGGCAACTGTTAAATTATGGAAGATTTATATGTCGATCTTGGAATAGAGGGAAACCTGAGAAGGAGCAGTTAGCCACCTTTCAAATCCATTTCATGTGGGAAAAAACCTTACTCAATTACGAAAAAGCTGAAATCATAGACGAAATCCTCTGGTATCACGACTGCTTCGCTCCATAACCCCACTCATTCCTAATGAGCCAAAGGTATCAACGTTAATTATTAGAAGCTCTCATAATTAATGATATAATCCGTAAATTTCTTAGTTATATAAATAAATCGAATTGGAGTAAATGTTTTAATGGAAAGTCAAAAGTCTGAAAGAATCTTGTCTGGTATCCAACCTAGCGGGGATTTACATCTCGGCAACTATTTTGGAGCTATTGAACAATTTAAAAAAAGACAGGATAGAGGCGACGAACTCTTTATTTTTGTCGCCGATTGGCATTCCTTAACCACCATAAAAAAAGCGGACGAACTTAGAAAAAACGTACTCCAAATTGTGGCTGCCTACATGGCATTTGGTTTAGACGCCGATAAAACCACTCTTTATAGGCAATCCGACATTCCTGAAATTCAAGAAATAACTTGGATTTTGAGTTGCCAGGCTTCTATGAGCCGTCTTCAAAACGCGCACTCGTATAAAGACAAAGTCGCCAAAGGTATAGACGCAAGCGTCGGGTTGTTCACCTATCCCGTGCTCATGGCAGCCGATATTCTTTGCGTTCAGTCCGACGTGGTTCCCGTTGGAAAAGACCAAAAACAACACGTAGAAATCTCCCGCGAGTTAGCGGAAAAGTTTAACAAAGTTTTCGGCAAAACGTTTAAAGTTCCTAAAGTTGAAACGCCCGAAGAAATAGCCGTTATCCCCGGTACCGACGGACAAAAAATGAGCAAAAGTTATGGAAACACCATAGACCTATTTCCTACAGATAAAAAACTAAAAAAACAAGTCAACAGTATCGTCACAAAACCGATCGATCAAGGACAACCGCTTGGCTGGGAAACTTGCAACGTGTTCAAACTGTTCAAACTGTTCGGTTCTAAAAACGAAATTGAAGATTTAAAAAAGAAATACGAAGAAGGATCGATTGGTTATGGACACGCTAAAGCGGAACTCTTGGACAAAGTTCACGAAAAATTTGATCCAGCACGCAAAGAGTTTGCGCGATTACTCGAAAACAAAGACGAAATCGAAAATGTATTAACGATAGGAAAAGAAAGAGCCGGCGAAGTGGTTCGCAATACCTTGGCGACTATGAGAGAAAAGGTAGGATTATCATGAGCGGAAAAGAAGACCCCGCTTGGGAGGACAAATTAGAACAAGCTCGCGTTGAAGTTGAAAAAGTTACCGACATCATTATCGATAACTTCTTTAAACGACAAAAATTGATGCGTGAAATTGCCGACGCCAAAAGTCAAAAAGGCGATGAGCAACCCATATTCCAACACCAACGAGAGGTTAACTTAATCAATAAATACGTTGAGAAAGCAAAAAAAGAAGGCATAAACGCGAAGATGGTAGAACTATTAATCGGCGAATTGATGTCGTTTGGCAAATGGGAACAAGGCAAAATTTTAAACCGAAAAGATTATTTAAACACCAACCAGGAAAACCCAGAAACGCTCAAAAATAATTTAAAAAAACTTACCGCACAAGTAGCAAAACATTACCACTCCTACGATAAAGAATGGACCGCGACAACCCATATAATTAATCGCGAACGCGAATGCATTAAAGAAGCTTTTAAGGTCTCGAAATCAGAAGAAAAACACGATTTGGCAATCGACCTGGGATGCGCCAACGGCGACTCCACACAATGGTTGTCTAAAAACTTTAAACGCGTAATCGGTTACGACATCAGTCCCGAATTTATATCGATTGCAAAAGAAAAGAATTTACCTTCCGCAGAGTTTATAGAAGTCGATTTAGAAAATGGGATTCCTCAGGAGGATAATTCTGTAGATTTAGTTTTGGCTAATTTTGGCTCGGCGTCCGAAGTTTCGTCAAACATTTTTGCGGAAACTTCAAGAGTATTGAAGATAGGCGGTAAGGCGTTTCTAAGCTTTTATAATGAAGAGGCCATTGCCAACAAATGGTGGCGTCCTTGGACCAACGCCTTTCCGATCATGATCAATCCCTCTAATAACACCTTAGACGTCGAATACAAAGGCACGGTGTTTACTATTAAAGCTGTTCCCGCTACAGCTCAAACTATACATCGCCAAGCGGAAGAAAAGGGTTTAAAGGTTTCGAAGGTGAGTAGTTCCAATCATTTTTGGGATTTTTGCCCGTCTTTATTTTTTCACGATGAATTTGGCGCTGAAGAAAAAGTAATTCAATCCATTGCCGAGCACGAAATCAATACTGAAGAAACCTCGCCCTTCTTAGGCCAATACCTTCAAGCGATCGTCGAAAAATAGATCTAAATTAATATTTAAATTTGGAGGGAATGATTTTTATAGACTCAAAAATTTCTTCTGGCTTCATTTTATTTAAAAAATCAAATTCCATCTCTCTACCATTATTAAATCCATCTCTTTTTTTGAGTACATCATCCGGCAAACCGGGATGGGTCATTATAATTCCATTTTCAAAAGAGGACATTCGTAAAAATCTTTTGAAGTTTTGTCCGAATAATTCCGGACGTCTCCAATCGTAAATCCCCATAAAGCTAGAATTAGTGCGAATTCCATTTGATTCTAATAGACTTTTATAAGGCGTTCCCCATAACGTTATAGGAAAAATTTTTAAAAAAGAACTCCCTTGTCGAATGGCTTTTTCAAACGATACGGAAGTATTTCTAACGTAATATTTTTGTCCTTTAAATTTTTCCTTTAAGGCTTCTAACAAAGCCTGGTCAACAATCGCGTATTGATGAACATTGTGGTGACCATCTATATAATGAGGCGTAAAACCAAAAAACTCTACAAAGCGGTCAAATTGTTTATAAAACTCTTTCTTTACTTCATTCGGATCAATGTTTCTTAGGATACATTTCTTGATAAATTGCCCCAAACTAACAAAATTACCATCGGAATTTACGAGAGAAGGAATCTCTTTAGGGTCGGAAAGAGGTAAAGCTCCAGTCAGCGTAAAATGAAGCCCAATGTCAATTTGGTTTTGAAAATCGATTAGCGGTTTAGCTTCCTGTTTCCAGTCGTCATAACAAACCATTACGCTGGTGGCTGATATTCTTTTTTTTTCCGCTAACTTAAGAATTCCTTTGGATACGCCAGGGCTAATCCCAAAATCATCTACGCAAATAATAATTTCCTTATCGATATTAATTGTCACCGAAACCTTTTGTTAACGCGAGAATTCTTAGAGTTGTAATTTATTTTTTATCGTTGATTAAAGAAAAAATTACCCTGCTAGCTTCTTCAGCTCCACTCTGTTCCCAGCCCAGTAGTTTACATTTCTCGCGAAAATCTTCGATTTTTTGGGTAATCGTTTTAATTGAATCGGCCATATCTTCTGCGGTTGCCATAAAACCACAACCAAGCCCTTCAACCATCTTGGCGTTAATATACTGCTCTGCATGGTTTTCCACCGGGATTACAATTAAGGGTTTTCTCATACATACCCCTTCCGAAACGGCGCTAAAACCCGCATTAATGACCAGAAAGTCAGCCTTATTTAATATATGAAGATTATTAACTAATTTCCCATGAAAGGACAAACCTTCGTCGTTTTCCCCTTCTCGACCGATTACGTCAATTTGAAATGGAAACTTCTCTCCATGCAGATCTACATTGGACCCGAAAGTAGAACCGCTCAACATAATCACTCCATTTTTAACGACTCCTTCAAGAAGATCCCCTGTAACGTCTTTTCTGACTATAGGAGGAACTTTTATGAATTTTTTTCCAAACGATTTTGAACAATCTAAACGCGGGCTAATAACCTTATCCGCAACAATTAGATGAAACATAAAGTCAAAAAACTCGACCAAAAAAAACTGCGGATATATTGAAAAAGGCTTATTAGGAAACTTAAAAAAAGACGTTACCACCATATCGGAATTATTAAGAGCGACAATGGGAATATTGGAAAACCACATGGGTAAAAAAACATACTCAGAATCGGTCACTACTAAGGAAGGCTGGTTTTCCTTTATATAACTCTTAACAAGTTTATTATTTGCTATATAGACAGCCGCTAACTGAAAAATACTCAATAGAGTTTTAAATGCGCTCAACTTACCGCTCGAATCTTTTCCATATTTGAAACTTTTAGTTTCAATCAAACGGTTAATTCCTTTTCCTTGCTTTTCAGAAAAGAATTTCAGACCATTTCCCGATGTCATTACATCGACAACCGCGCCTTTTTCAACAAGCCTTTCTATAACGGCATAACAACGGGTAGAGTTCCCCATACCCAAACCATTAGCTAAAAATAAAATCTTTTTCTCATTCATCTTAACTACCTATGAGCAATTTTTAAGACATATGTCATTGGCGTTGGAGAAGTAATTTCTTCAAGCTTAAATCCCCATTTTTTCAATTTATTTTCTAGTTTTCTATAAGCAAATAACTGAATTGACACAGAATGAGACCAATGAAATAATTTATAAAAAAAACCCCAGATTCCTCTTCTGGGCAATAAAATTGTCATTAAACCATCTGGCGCCAAAAGCTTTTTTGCATTTTCAAGAAATGGGTCTATGCTATCTAAAAATTCAAGAGCGCCAGCGCATAAGACTCTATCAAAAGGTTTACGAAAGGCCACAGTTTGAATATCTGCCTGGGCTATCAAGATACTTTTGTGATTTAATTGCTTTAACATAGTAAAAGAGCGGTCTACGCCTACCATTAGCGCAGGGGAATGTCTCAGCAACAGGTGAGTATAATATCCAGCGCCACATCCTAAATCGATACATCTCATACCTTTAAAAGGTTCTAAAGCTTTCAATACAGCTTCTTTTTCTTTTTTACGTAAAAAAAACCAAAAGCCCTTCTCGGAACTCTTAAGATATTTTCCCGCTTGATCATCAAAGTAATTTTCATATGACGACATAAATATAAACTTAATCTAAAGAAAGAACGTTTGGGGGAAGAAAAGTTTGGCTAAATAGGGTTATTCAAAATTATAAAGGAAGGTTCCAAACCTTAATCGTGGGTGCCGGAATATTTTTACATCCTTATATCCTACCTCTTCTGCAATTTCTATGATTTCGTCTGTAGTATAATATTTCGGAACATAACCTTCCGACTTCCATCCATAAGAAATAAAAACATAAATAGAATGAACCCAGCGAGTAAGAGAAGCTCTTTTCTCCGAAATTGAAAAAAGGAATTTATTGGGGTAAGTTTTTTTGAAAAGATCTTTTATTTCATTTTTATCTAACCAATCCAGAACTCCCAAAGAAACGACTATATCCGTATCAGGAAAATCAAACTCGATAATATTACCTGAAAATAGAGAACACTTTGTTTCTTTTTCGGTCCCTTCAATTTTCTTTTTTGCTTCAAGAATAGCGCTTTCGGCTAAATCAACGCCTGTATAGTGCAAAAAATTTGTTTTCTGTAACTCCTCGTAAAAAATTCCTGTACCGCATCCTAAATCAAGAATTTTTTTCCCTTCTACATGGGGTTTTAAAAGTTCTGCGGCTTTTTCAAATCTAAACTGCAAAGAGGATCCTGCAATGGAACTATTTTTATCCTCTCCTTTTCCATACCGCTTTTCTTCCCAGGTTTGTATTTTATTTTCCCAAAATTTTTTTTTATCCATAGCTAAAATAAACTAAAAAAGAAATCCTATTTTAAAATAATATAAAGACATTATTGGAGGGTTAAACCAATTAAATGCTCAAAAGAAATTTTCTTTTGATTATCATAAGAAACATGTAAATTTTAATAAATTAAAAGGAACGTTGAAATCAATTGGGGAACAAAAAAGAATTAAAAATAGAAGAATAAACCTTAGTGATAATGAGCGAAAAGCCATAAATATCAATTCATAATCGATATTTGGAAGTAATATATCATTTTTTCACTAAAAAAACCTTTTAAACTACACTTTTGTTCTTAATTTCCAATACTCTTTTGCTTCAAAAAAAGCTTTATTTTCTGTACAAAAGTATTTAAAATTAGATATAATTATCATACCCAGGGAAGGGAGTGTTTCAGTGCGTATGGAATATTATGATTAAATACCAAAACCCTTTCCTGAGGTAGAAAAATGGTAGACGTAAACGTACAAGGATTTAATGCTGTTGACGCAGCCCGTTCATTTGGGGTTAGAAATACAGCCGCTTCAAGAGTTCTTGAGGCAACGCCTGTAGATTCTCGAGATTTTTCAGAAAGTAATGGCGACCTAGAAGCAACTGCCGACCGGATAAGTTTAAGAGGAGGAGTTAACAGAACTGTCCCTCGAGTTGAAGACGATTTGGGATCCACCCCCCCTACAGTTGTTGGAGAAATCGTCAGTAATACCAATCCTGTTAGCTTTGCCGTTCAAAACGCTGTCGAACAACCCTTTGAAAGACAAGGAAAATTGGTGGGAGATTCTAGTGGAATTAATACAACAGCTTAATTTTGTTTAAAGAATACAGTTATAAAAAGCGACGTCCTAGAAAGGGCGTCGCTTTTTTTGTTACTTCCCAAAAACTAATAGGAAAATTTTACTCACATTTTTGGCGCTTTTGTCCTAATTTTTCTACCCCACAACCCTCTCAAAATTTTCTTAAAATATAACTCCCTATTTTTTAATGCTTTATAGAGTATAAAACTTCTTACCTCAAAGTTGGCACACTAATTGCTTTGTTTTTAGTGTTATTAATTTAAACGAGGAAAAGACAATGAACCAAGTTTTAACCAGCCAATTTTCGGATGAAGCGATTAGATCCAGTAGCAAAATGATTATGAATGAAGATCAAGTTTTGGAAATGTATTTAGAACATCTTAAATCTCTAATGATCCAAATGATTGATAATGGTTTATTACATATCGAAAAATAGTTTTTTCCAAAAGAGCATTTTCATTAAACACTTAATATAAAATCAATAAAAGCATTACCTCTTATCATAAAAGTACCAAATATCTCTAACCTCTAATTTAGAGCATTTCTCCAAGACTCATCATTAAAAATCCGCAAAAAGCAGGGTTGTTGGGCGCTAGATTCTCATTTACTTTTGTCTTCAAATCCTTAATAGTTTTTCTATACTTACTATAAAAGTCCCAGGTTGGAGTCGGTCTATACACAAGCTCTAAATTTAATTTTTCAATGATCAGTTTTGTGGTGGATGGTTTAATTAAAACTTCCTTTTGTGGACGATAGTATGTTTGAACAACCGTCGCCAACGTCCATTTAGCCATTTTTCTTTTTTGCAACTCCGATATTAGAAGTTCGAACCCCATTTTTTCTTTTCCATGTAAAAGTTCGAAAATAGATTCCGCAAATATTCCCTTCTCTTTTTTGGAAAGACCTGTAACCATACTTTTAAACTTTGGCTTTTCAAACATAGAAATCATCGTCGACCGACTTACAAGTTTAGACATTTCAGAAATGATAAAGTCAGCGTCGTTAAAGTTTTTCTTATTAAAACTCTCCTTTGCCACCATTTCTAACTTCTCCATTTTATGTTTCTTTCCTAGCTCAACCATTTCGATATTGTAAAAACCGCCCGGGTATTTTTTAAGAAACTGCTTTTCAGCTTCTTTAAGAGCTTTTGTATTCAAATTATTCTCCCTTTGAACTTACATTCCTTTAAAGACCTGGGTTAAACCAATTTTCTAATAATCCCATTACATATTCATGCCAAAGAAAATACGTTTGCCGGTACTAATTGAGCTATTGACAAATCTAAGCTTGATCCCCTAGTTCTACCTAATCTGAAAAAGGTTTTTGAGTATCCTCCTTGAAACCCTTTTTATTTTGGCGTTTAGTTTACTGTTTTTTGCGAGATATTTGAATTTTTACGACGTAGGACGATCTGAAAACTGATTTTTGATTTGAATGATTTCCGGGAGAATTTGTTTAAAGTGTTGAACTAAATCGGGATCGAAAAAAGTTCCGCTACCCTCTTCGATGCATTTCATGGCCTTCTCCACAGTCCATGCATCCTTGTAAGGCTTCTCGGATGTCAAAGCGTCAAAAACGTCCGCTATGGCAACTATCCGACCTTCTATAGGAATTTCGGTCCCTTTCAATCCCTTAGGGTATCCAGTGCCGTCCCATTTCTCATGATGGGTCAAGGCAATATTTTCGGCCATAATCTCAATTTCAGAACTCCCTCCCTTTAAAATCGAGGCTCCAATGGTTGAATGAGTTTTCATAATATCCCATTCATCATGGTCTAATTTTTCAGGTTTCAATAATACCCTATCGGGAATTCCAAACTTTCCAACGTCGTACATAGGACTTGCTTTAAAGATTAAATCGCAGCGGCTTTTATCCCACTTAAGAGCGGCGCCCAATTTAGAACAATAATGGCTTATTCGGACCACGTGCGATTCGGTTTGAGTTTCTCGATGTTCGGAAGCGCTGGCTAAACGATGAATAAATCCCAATTGAACTTGTGTCAAATCGTGACTTTGTTTCCAAATATCAGATTCCAATTGAAGGTTATAATTTTCAATTTTCTTTTTATATTCGTCCTCCTTATCTTGCAGTTTTTTGTTTGCAAGAGCGGATTCAATTCTTGCATTTAGAAGGATTGGGTTGAAAGGCTTAGACAAATAATCGATGGCCCCTTTTTTAATGCAATCAATGACCGTATCCATTTCATCCATGGCCGATATCATGATGACCGGAATTTTACAAAATTTGTCTTCGCTCTTTAAAGCTTCTAAAGTTTCCAAACCATCCATATTGGGCATCATTACATCTAGTAAGATGAGATCGGGGAGGGTCTCCTTGATTAGCATCAAAGCTTCCAAACCATTATTTGCAATCATGGATGGATAACCTAGAGTTAAGACAAAATCACGGAGAAGAACTTGATTATGCTCTACGTCGTCCACAATTAATATTGTGGGTTTGTTTTCTTCCATAAATTTTTCAATAATCTTTAGAATAATCGGGAATTCTAAAAAATATAAGAATTTAATAAACCCTAGGTTATTGGGAATAATATTGAACCCTAAGGGAATATTTAAAATTATGTCAACAAAACTTCGGCAATTTTTTTAATTGAATTTTCAGCTATGGTAATATAAATAACGCAAAATAGGCAAACATTAATTTCTTTTAGAATGGGCTGATGGGATAGGTTTATTTTTATGTTTAATCCCATTTTAATAGGCCATTAAGTCATTAGTTCATAAAGTGTAGGAGAAGACAATAAAGAAAAATGTATTGAGGCGGGATGCAACGAACACTTTTCCAAACGGGTCCCAACCTGGGAGTTGAATTTAGCCTTGAAACGTTATCGATAAGACAATTTAATTAATCTGGACGGTGACCTTCTATAGGAATTTAGATCCCCTTTACTTTGGTTAAACCATGATTGAATCGCACGGCCTGCAAGATATTTTTTGGGTTTTAATCTGCGCAGCCCTTGTTCTGTTGATGCAGGGAGGTTTTTGTTGTCTTGAATCTGGATTGGTACGCAACAAAAACAGCATTAATGTCGCATTCAAAAATCTGATCGATTTTTGCATCGCTGCGTTTATATTTTGGATTTTCGGTTTTGCGTTAATGTTTGGAGCGACTCAGGGAGGATGGATCGGTTCCTCTGGATTTATTTTTACCGGTAACGGAAACCCCCTAGGATTGACGTTTTTCATTTTCCAACTGGTCTTCTGCGGAACAGCCATTACCATCGTTTCCGGGGCAGTCGCAGAAAGGATGCGGTTTCAGGGATACGTCATAATATCGTTACTCACATCGGGTTTGATTTACCCGATTCAAGGCCACTGGTTTTGGGCAGGCGCCAGCATGGGCAACCCGCAGGGTTGGCTCGCCAGTCAGGGCTTTATCGATTTTGCCGGCGCGACGGTAGTTCATTCTACGGGAGGTTGGATTGCATTAGCTTCCGTACTGGTCATCGGTCCCCGACTGGGCCGGTTCAATAAAGAAGGTAAATTGATCCAAGGTCATAATCTTCCTCTAGCCACTTTAGGGGTATTTCTATTGTGGTTCGGCTGGTTTGGTTTCAATGGCGGCAGCACCTTAGCTTTCACGGAAAAAATACCTCTCATCATAACCAACACTATATTATCTGGAGCCGTAGGCGCTGTCGTGGCGTTTGGATGGTCCTGCAAGTACCTCGACAAACCAGAAATGGTCATTACCATGACCGGAGCTCTCGCCGGGTTAGTCGGAATTACCGGATCCTGTAATATCGTGACACCAGGATTTGCGGCTATTATTGGAGGCGTTTCAGGATTGATTTCGGTCTTATTGACCGTCTGGCTAGAACAACGAAAAATCGACGACGTCGTGGGAGCCATTCCAGTCCATTGTGGAGGAGGCGTTTGGGGAACGCTCGCGATTCCCTTAATGAGCGATCCCGAATCATGGGGCACGGGTCTGAGCCGTTGGGGGCAATTGGCCGTTCAAGCGGAAGGAGTGGCGATTTGTTTTTTTTGGGCTTTCGGGGTGAGCTTTATCCTGATCAAACTGATGGATCGACTGACCCCTCTGCGGGTCAACCCTGAAGATGAAATTGCGGGGTTAAATGTTTCCGAACACGGAGCAAGTACTGCCCTGCAAGAACTCCTTACGGAAATGGATTCGCAAAAAAAAAGCGGTGATTTCTCCAGCCCGGTAACCATTGAACCCCATACGGAAGTTGGGCAAATCGCTAGTCAATATAACCGGGTCATGAAAACAGTTCTCACTAAAGAAAATGAACTGGAAAAATTAACAAACGAAAAAGATTTGATTCTGAATTCTGTTGGAGAAGGAATTTTCGGCTTGGATTTAGAGGGAAACATCACCTTTTGTAACTCATCCGCAACGCGAATTTTCGGATATAAATTACCGGAACTGATTGGGTGTTCCTTGCATGAACTGTTACACCATAGCAAACCAGATGGAAATCCGTACCCAAAAGAAGAATGTCCAGTCCATGGCACCCTTGAAAAAGGTTTCGAACATTTGGAATCTAACGAAGTTTTTTGGGCAAAAAACGGAAAAAGTTATCCAGTAGAGTATTTTAGCGCGCCTATAAGGCATGACAATCAGTTAGTCGGGGCGGTGGTGACCATCAAAGACATTTCCGCACGAAAATTGGAAGAAGCTCGTCAGGAAATGCTTTTCACTCTCAAACGAATTTTCGCCGAATCTAAAACACTCGACCAATCTATGCCAGAAATATTGAAAACAGTCGGTAATTTTTTGCATTGGGATATCGCGTTTTTCTGGAACGTTGAAACTGAAGATAATAATCTCAAGTGCGCTTTCGGCTGGAGATCGCCCCATATACTCGACTCGGTTTTTAAAAAATTCGAGAAAACTTCTTTCGAAACACGATTCGAAAAAGGAATCGGGTTACCTGGTAGAATTTGGGCCAATGCGAAACCTTCCTGGATCGACGATATCGATCACGACAAAAATTTTCCTCGTTTGCCAACAGCCCATGAAGCTAACATCCATTCCGGTTTTGGATTCCCGATTTTTTCTGGGAAAAACATCACCGGTATCATTGAAGTTTTTACTCAAGAAATAACAAAACCTAATGATTATGTGACCAATGAATTATCTTATTTAGGTAATCAGATAGGTCAGTTTACCAACAGAATTTTGGCCGATGAAGCTATACTTAAAGCCAAGGTTGAGGCGGAGAAAGCCAAGGACGAAGCTGAAAATGCAAACCGCGCTAAATCTGTATTTTTATCAAATATGAGCCATGAACTTAGGACTCCTTTGAACGCCATTCTTGGTTATAGCGATCTTCTCAAAGGCGCTTTTTTTGGTCCGTTGAATGATAAACAGACCGAATATGCTTCGCGGATAGAAGCAAGCGGCAAACATTTATTGGAACTGATTACTGATTTACTGGAATTATCCAAGATTGATGCTGGGAAGGTTGAATTACAGTTGGAATCTTTTCCCCCGGGCGAGTTGATTGATTCGGTTTTAAAAATTGTTAAACCCACCATTCAGAAAAAAAAATTGGAGGTCGAGTCAATTCTTACCTCAGCTCCGGCAACTATGACGGGGGATCGGCGACGTTGTAAACAAATTATGTTGAACCTGTTATCAAACGCTATTAAATATACGCCGGAAGAGGGAGAGATTCGAGTAACCGCGTCTCAAAAAAGAAATTCTATTCAAATTTCTGTCGCAGACACGGGAATTGGAATCAGCAAAGACCAGCAGGAAAAAATCTTTTCTGAGTTTCATCAAGTCGATCAGGTACGGGACGAAAATTTGGGAGGAACGGGGATCGGTCTTTCCCTTACACGCCGATTGGTTGAATTGCATGGAGGAGAAATTGGCGTCGAAAGCGACTCCAACGGAAGCAATTTTTGGTTTAATCTCCCATTAAAAAAGTTATCGGCCACGACAGAAACTCAAACCAAAGTCAAAATCACTTCGGAACAAACTCCCTCAACCCATCGCCGCATCCTGGTCGCCGAAGACAACGATGTCAATCTGGCAATGTTGTTGGATATGTTGAGCGCTCAGAAACACAACGTCACTGTCGCCAAAAATGGACAAGAAGCCGTTGATCTCGCTTTGTCCAGCAATCCAGAGCTATTCATATTAGATATCCGAATGCCAATTATGGATGGACTGGAGGCAGCGCGTAAATTGCGGGCTATGCCGCAATTTTCAGAAACTCCTATTATTGCTTTAACGGCCAGCGTGGGAGACGACAGCAAAGAAAAGTGTATGGAAGCGGGGTTTACAGAACATTTGGCAAAACCTATTCAAACCAAAGAATTGTTTGAGGCTCTTAGTCGGTACTTTTGACAAAACTCCGATCTTTAGATCATCTTAAATTCAGTATTAGAAAGTTAACCATCCTCTTAAAAATAGTTATAAACTATAAAATCGTATTCCATCAGTACACAGTTCAAAAAATATCAACCAAGGTATTAACCATCACGCTAATCCATATTTTTAATTTCTATTGTTATCGCCACGTGTATTAATCGCAAAATTTTACTAAATGGTTTATTAATAATCCCATTCCATATTCACGCCAACATTGGAATCGTTATTTGTCATACTGCTTTCTAACTTCACCTTATCCGAAACTTCTACCTGGACAACCACTCCCGTAGAATTTTGATCGGCCCCTTGTTTAACGCCAACGTAAACTCCTTCGGCGACATAGCGACCAGCTTCCACTTGGGTACCCGTACCCTTCCCTCCTTCAAACTTTAATGTATCCAGCCCCAACGCTCCTCGAACTTGATCTACTATCCCGGGTCCCGATGAAGTCAAACCCGCTAATTCCGCCGCTGCATTTGCCAGTTGAACGGCTTCTAAAGGAGTCATTGCGCCTGCGCTTTTGCCAAATAACAAACGCGCTAACACTTCGTCTTGCGGTAATTCTGGAGTGGAACTTAATGCAATACCTGGTTGCGAAACGGGTCCGGTAATGCCGGCATGGATAATCCATTCTTTTGCGGCAATATCAGCGTTAAAATCTAACGTTGGCTCTAATCTGGGAACTCCATCTAAGTTCACGACCCCTTTATTAAAACTCAATTGTCTTCCCAACAATTCCATAGTGCCGCGACGCATGTTAAGGCCACCATTCACATTAGGATCTTTAGTGGTACCGGTTACGCGAATATTTCCCTGCATTTCAGTTTCTAAACCGCGTCCTCTAATAAAAATTCTTCTAGGAACTTTAATTAGTAAGTCTAAAGCCGCCATAAATGGAGCCTCTTCTTTTACGACGCCCTGGTTTATTTCTAATTCATTGAGATTTTTGTCGCTTTGCTCAGTTACTTCCAAAGCAACCACGGTAGGAGGTAAATTTTCCGGTATTCTTATTTCTGCCCTGTCAATTTGGATAACGCCTCCTAGTTTCATTTCGTCTAACGGACCTTGAGCTTTTATTTTGGAGCTAACTTGTGCGGTCAGGTAATCCAATGCCACCAGTTGCGCTTGTTTAGAATTGACTGAAATATCTGTCAAAATTTTTCCATCTGACGCCCTATTTACAGAGCCTGAAATTCGAATCAATCCATTATTAGGAGTTTTTGCCGTAAACCTGTTTACCGATACTCCGCTAGTGTCCGCTTTTAGAAGTAAATTGATATCGCTAATTAACGTTCCAAATTCAGTATTTTCAAATCGTCCCCTTTGTAAGGAAACATCGCTTTGAAAATCTATCTTGCTTATAGAACCAGAAACTCCGGCTTTGATTTTTGCTTTGCCTTGCACCCTATTACCTGAAGCCGATAAAATTTCGTTCGCAAAGGATAAATCAAAAGCGCCTTCGACACTCCCCGAAATAGGTTTCGTTTTTGGAAGATCTATTTTATTCGTGACAGGGTCTAATTCTAAGAAAGCGCCTCCTTTTAAATTGAGTTTCCCAACCTTAGGTTGAAAGACCGAACCTTCTAGCTGAACTTTCCCTAATTTCCAATTTGCATTTAAATCCGCCCCAGCCATGCCAAGTCCAGTGGATTGAGTTCCTGGGACGAGAAAGTTTCTTAGCTTCACTTGGACATTGCCTAAAGGCGCTGTGGTTGAACCGCTTAAACTTGCGTCGACATCTAAATTACCGGTAAACGCCAAAGTAGGATCTATTGCCCCCGCTAAGCTTAAGGGCAATTTTTTAATACTCAATCTTCCATCGAAGGTTTTGCCTCCGAATTTTCCATTTCCTATAATTTTACCGTCTTTGATACCTAAAACCAGATTCTTTAACTCTAATTGTTTGGCAGATTGACTAAAGCTTGCCGGTTTTAATAATCGTATTGGAATACTGGCGGCATTCGCTTCTAGTCGATTCAATAATAATTGCTTTGAGTTATCATTTATTTTTGCAGATCCAGCCGCTTTTAAAGAAACGGGTTTTCCTACATTTGCTAAAAGATCAATATCCCACCGTGCGCTTTTTAAAGAACCTTCTAATTCAGCTTTCATTTTATTAATAATTTTATCGGCTTGCTTTGCTTCAATCAGAGAAATTTTTGCGTTTACTTTAGGCGTTCGAAGAACGTCGGAAACGCTTCCCTTAATTTTTAATCTCTTTAATGACGCTTTAATCTCATCATTTAGTTCAAGATCTTTCGCCGTCGCTAAAAAACGCGCAGATTGCCCATTATCTCTATATAACGAAACGTTAAAATCTAATTTTCCGGATAGGTCTTTTTTTACTAACTTTCCAATTTTATCAAACCTATCGATTCTTCCTTTTAAATAACCCTCTATTAATTTTCTTTTAAGAAAGATTTCTAAATCGCCAGTTAACGATGTATCTAAAGCCGCAAGATTAACTTCTTTCAAACTCAATTTATTTTTTAAACCGTTAAGCGAAAAACCAGTCGAGAAAGTTCCTCTTTGCCCTAATAAGTTGGCCGTTAAATCAATCGAACCCATTGGAGCTTTCGCCAAATTCCGAACGTTTGTATTAACATTTAGACTTTTTATTTCTGTCTCGCCAAATCCCAAATTATTGCCAACTGTATTAATAAATAAACGTGGCGATTTCATGGAACCAAAAGCGCGACCTCTCAAAATCAAATTTCCGCGGATGTCTTGTTTTAAAGGTTTGGATAAGCCGGCTAATCGCGGAACGTTTAATGTCCAATTAGCCATAATTTTTTCGTCAGGTTTAAGAGTTGCGTTTAAAGCTAAGGAACCTATCGGGGCAATTAATTTCGATTCCGTTAAGCGAATAAAACCATCGGTACTTTTTTGAACATTTCCCTGAAACTCTATACTCCCTTGAGAAATTTCGTCGGCTACTTCAATTCCAGTTTTTAAACCGGCAGTTCGCAATGACAATTGGGAATCTAACTCATTTCCAAAGTCTTTTGATGAAGCTCCCAGATTTAAAGAAACCATTCCGCGTAAAGGAGTGTTTGCAATTTGCGAAAACGATGACAAATCTGGTATTTTCAAATCGGCATTAACAATCGCCTTTTTACCCCATTCTTCCAAATTCCCATTCGTAACCAAATGAACCGTTGGCAAGTGAATTTCCAAATTGTTTATTCGAACTCGCTTTTGAACGGGATTGATTCGGCCATTAAATTTCCAACGAGCATTCGGGATCAACCTTGCCAATTTAGGCTCTAATCCTTTTATTGAGAAAACTGAACCATCGGTATTCAATATCCAATTTGTTTGCTCCCCTTTTAAAAGTCCATCTGGGACAGCGCTAGCTTTTAGAGAAACTTTTTCAATCTGATATCCTTTTGCAAAAGTATTAAAAACTGACAACTCTGTTTTAATATTTGGTTGATTAAGATCTCCAATAATTTTTGTCTTTAAATCAACTTCATTAATAGTGATATCTTGAATTTGAGGGCTTTTTACTTTTAAGTTAGTTAAAACATTAGGAGCAGTTAAAAAGCCCGTAGAGCTAGCTATCAAATCTATATTTTTTGCAGAAAAACCCGACGCTTGTGGATTAATTATTGAAGCGTTGACGACAATATTGGGTTGATCTAGTTTCCCTTTAGAAGTGGCAATAATAGTCGCTGAATCGATAACGTTGTTTTCAAAGCTCGGTTTTTGTATGTTTAGTTTGACATAAGCATTTGGTTCCGATAAATCGCCCAGCGCTTCGCCAGAAATCAAAATCGATTCCCATTTCACTCCTTGCGCCAATTGTTCAAACGGTTTTGGATCATTATTTTGGATATCAAACTTTACATTGCCAATATTTTGTGAAGAATCAAAATCTCCAAAGGCGTTAATTGTTACCGCTGCAGCGTTGATATTTAGTTTTTTTAATTCAACAACTCCTAAGGGATCGATAGAGGCCTTTGTATCCAATTGCAATACTTTCCCGACCAATGGTCGGAGCTTTGGTTCTAATAAAGCCGAAAAATCACTTTGAAGACCTAGTTCAACGTCGTATTTTACAGGGTCTTTAACGGCAATTATCGAGGCTGTCCCCTTTGCCCAAAGTTCTGATCCCGCTTTCGCGTTCAATGTTCCTTTCCAATAATTTAAAGTGCCTTCTCCTTCGATACGAAACTCTGTTGCTGGGAGCCCTGGTAGATTCAATTTTTTTACTAAGATTCCTCCTTTTGGTTCCCCCGCTAAGACGTTTAATTTTATTTGACCATTAATAGGATTAAATCCTAAACTAGCTTTTAAAAAAGATGGCACGCCGTCTAATCTATTCACCGAAGCATTGAATTCAATTCCTTTACTCAGGTCGCGATATTCGCCATCGCTTTCTATTCCTAATACAACCGATTCGCCTAAAAGTTCTTTTCCAAGAGAAATTTTTTCAAATTTTAATTTCTGCAATACAACAGGAATAGGAATGCCTTTAAAAAACGCTTTTCCGCTTGTGTCCGAATCCGTTTTTATTTCAACGGGAGGTTCCGTCGATAAAGGAGCTCTTTTTACGCTTATACTTTTCCCTGAAACTTCGACAATATTTAGTTCTGGATTTAAAAGGGCCCATGGATCCCATTCCAAGCGAATACCTGTTCCATTTAACCAAACCCCCTTTTTATCCGATAATTGAACTTCTCCCAGTTCTATTTGAAAAGGCAAAAACCCGTCTAAAGATTCTAATTTGAGCTTCAAATCGGGAGAATTCACCGTCTCTCCAATAAAGCTCTCTAAAGATCGTTTTCCAGAGTTAGTTTGTAATGCGGCAAAGCTAGCGCCTATCGCCAAAACCAAACAAAATGAAACGATAGCTAAAGGTTTTATGAAAAACCGCAGAAAAATTTTAAATACTTTTTTCAAAACGCTTGTCCTAAACTGATATAAAACGCAAAAGAATCGTCAAAATCTCTTTTATTTAAAGGAATTGCCACATCGACTCTAGCGGGACCAAATCCCGCATAATATCTAAATCCTATACCGGCTCCCCATTGTAACTCTTCGTCGAATTTTGGAATTTCATCATCAAAGACATTTCCGCCGTCAATAAACAAAACAACTCCGTATTTGTTCACTCGAAACCTAAGTTCCGCGCTGACTTCGACTAAACTCCTACCGCCTTCTGGGTCTAACTCAGCGTCAAGCGGTCCCACTTTTTGAAATTCATATCCGCGAACAGAACCTCCACCGCCTGAAAAAAACCTTTTGTCTTTGGGAATTACAATAGTGGAATCTCCAATTATCCCTCCAACGCTTCCGCGCAAGGCCACTACTAAGTTTTCGCTACCGGAAACGTCAAAATATCCCCTACTGGTAAGACGTCCAATGGTAAAATTATCTCCATCTCCAGAAACTGTAGCAAATGGAGTCACTCCCAGTTCATGCCTCATTCCTTGAGTTGGATTCAATAAATCATTACCGCTATCAAATTTCAATCCAATAGGGACACTGATTAAAGTAAATTCGCTTTTAACGCCATCGTCGTCAATTTCCGCAAATTCTGCTGCCGCCCTTCCGGTAAAAGATGTATAACGTCCAAACGTCCTGCTCAAACCAACGGCTCCCAAAACCGCATCGCGATCAAAAGCGTCAAAACTTTCGCTCACTATCCTTCCATCCGCTAATAATTCTTGCCCTATTCTTTTATAATCGGGCTTGGAAAATTCTAAATTCAAATTTTTGTTAATTTTACTAAATTCATTTTCTCCTATGCGATCGACACGACCTCCCGATTTTAATTTTTCTCCTCTTCCTAAAAAATTACGATGTCCCCAAAAAGCTGAAATTCCCGCTCCAAAGTTTGTTGAGTAGTCCCCTCCAAAACCCACAAAACGCATTTTCTTTTCTTCTACTGTCGTTATTACGGGAACTGGCTTCGTAATTTTTTTTGGGAGTTTATTTCTTTCCGGCATCCGCACTTTCACAGACGCAAACAATCCCAAATTGGACAAAACGCTCTGATAACTTTTAATTGTCGTGGGATCGTAAATATCTCCTTTTCTCCAAAGAATCTTGTTCTTAATGAAATCTGACTTTACTTCTTTATTACCCTTTAGGATAACCGCTCCTAAACGAATCTTTTGCCCTGGAATGGCTACCAATTGAACGTTCATAATCTTATTTTTGTGGTTTATTTCCAACCTTCGTCTTCCTAAGGCGGCATACGCGTACCCTTTCACCTTTAATTGAGCTATTAAATCGCTTTCTGTTTTTAAGATCTCCGAACCCAATGCAGGATCTCCAGATTTAATATGGGAAACAATGGGTTTGGGTTTCATCTTTTCAAAACCCCGAATTCGAATCGATCCAAATTTATAAATAGGACCTGTAGCGACTTTAATGGCGACCGGAAAGCTTTTTCCTTCTCTTAGCAAAATGGAACGGAGAGATTGTATGGGTTTGCCTGCAATTCGGATTTTTACTCTGCCCGAAAAATAACCAAACGACTGTAGGACTTTATCGAAACGTTTTTCGTCATTTTGGATTCGACGAATTAATCCAGTGACGCTTAAGGGGGGAGAATCTTTTAATTGGATGAGGCTGGAGGAGGCTTGAAGGGTCTTTTTTAATTCCGGATTTTTAATACCGAAAAACTTTACCTGATAAGCGGCGCCCTGTCCATTTGAAGGAATTGCCTTAACTAAACCTATTAAGACAAACAATAAAAATACGCAAAAAAGCCGAAGTAGTTTCACTTTCGGCGGTTCTAAACGACTAAACCTTTTTCTACTAATTGGCCATGAGCAAGGTCAACCCGCGATTCGGCGGCTTCTTTCTCAACCCAATTAGATAAATCCTCTAGTCCTTTTTTTAATGAAAACTCTGGTTTAAATCCTAATTTTTCAATTTTAGAAACGTCCCCAAAACAATGTCGAATATCTCCATTTCTAAACTTATGGATGATATTTGGAGCAAATTTTTTCCCAGATAAGTCGATAAGAGCTTGAGCCAATTGCAAAATAGAAGTTGGTTGACCAGTTCCGATATTAAAGATCCCAAATTTTGATTCTGGAGAATCCAATAAAAGGAGTTTTCCTCTCACTAAATCTTTAACATGGATAAAGTCTCTTGTCTGTTCGCCATCTTCATAAATTAAAGGCGGCTTGTCGTTCTTTATGCTCGACGAGAATATAGCGGCGGCGCCTGTATAAGGATTGTTGAGACTTTGCCTTGGCCCGTAACAATTAAAATATCGACATGCAACCGTCGGCAATTGATAGGCTTTCCCAATCATTATGGAATACACTTCCTGATCTTTTTTACTCTGGGCATAAACAGAGGTACAATCCAGCTCTTTTTCTTCGTCTGTCGGAGTGGGTTTTAAAACGCTTCCACAATCGGGACAAAACATTTCCCATTTTTTTGCCAACAAGTCTTTTTCCAACCTGGGCTTAGGGGTTACTTTCCCGTGCTCTTTGCATTCAAACCGACCTTCTCCATAAAGACTCATTGAACTAGCGACAAGGACTTTTTCAATGGAATGTTTTTCGTTTACTAAAATATCCCAAAGAATACCAGTACCTTGGACGTTAACGGAAATATATTGATCTATCGAATACATCGATTGACCAACGCCCACCTCTGCCGCGTCGTGAATAATAACGTCTACACCCTCAATAGCTTTTTTTAAGCTATCGCGATCACGGACATCGCCGTTAATAAATTCAACTTCCGAGCTCAAATGTCGAGGAATTGCCGCATTGGGTCCGTGTACTTGAGGATTGAGATTATCGTAAACGCGAACTTCATCCCCACGCTCTAATAAGGCATCTACGGTATGCGACCCTATAAAGCCAGCGCCGCCAGTAACCAATACTTTTCGGTTGGATTTCATTTGAAAAATAGATTTTAGAAAGCTTCTAAAAGAAGTTCCCTTTGTTATTAAAAAAGGACACCTTTTATTTAACGAAATTTAAGGGAATTTCTTTAGCGTTTAAGCTATAAATAGCTATATTTTCAAGTATTAAGCGAAAATTTAAATTTTTTTGATGTAGAAAGACGAGTCAAACAAAATATAAAGACTTGGTGCCGATGGGGAGACTCGAACTCCTCATTTATTACTGAAAGTTATTGTTTTTATTAACTTTATAGACGCACCCTCAGCGCGTTTATCCTGTCTATATTAGATGTTATTGATTTAGACTGGCACAATCTTGGCACATATGGTCAATTCAGAACTTGCCGTTTTAGGAGGAATCCTAAAGCAACCGGACTTACTTTATCAGACAAATTTAAAGTGTCATGATTTTGGTAAACCCGCAGCTAGAAAGCTGTTTAAAACATTACTAAAATTTAATGACGATGGCAATGATATTGATGAAGTCAAACTCTCCGACCATCTTAATTCTGAATATAAATACGAAGCTCCCCCAGAAGGTTGGACTGAATTTTTAGATCTATGTACAGACGCATGTCCTACGATCCATGCTCACCAAAGTCACGTTGATTTAATTGCCGAAAAATCAAGAAGATACCAATTAGACAGAACTATTGATGGGATAGCCTCCAATATAGATCTCTCACCAGAGCAAATAATTGAAAGGTTGAGGAATCTACCCACCCCTACCAGTAAGACAAATAGTAAATCCGTTGTACAACCTACCGATATCATCAGCTCTCTTGAAGATCTATACATTAATGGAGAGAAACGTGGGGAAATTACCGGTCTAAGGTCAGTTGACGAATTAGTATCCTTTAAGAAGCAACAGTTAACTATTATTACCGGATCTCCCGGATCCGGTAAATCCACGTTTGCCGATAATATTTTAATCAGGCTGGCAAAAAAAGCTGGTTGGAAGTTCTTCGTTATATCTCCCGAAAATCATCCTGTCGAATCACATGTTTCTCGAATGGCAGCGAAGTGGCTGAACAGACCATTTAATCAAAATTCTTTTAATCGTATGACATTGGACCAGTTTAATTTTGCGGTTAAAGAAATAAGTAAACATTTTTGGTTCTTAACCCATTTCGAATCAGACCGTCGATTGGATAACCTTCTACGACTTGCTGAGGGATTAATTAGAAATAATGGCATCAATGCATTATTGATTGATCCATGGAATAAGATTTCACCCGGCGATGCAATCAGCGTTATGGATAAAGATTTCATCTGTAATTCTTTAATGAGGGTGCAAAACTTTATTGTTAAAAATGAAGTTCATTGTTTTATCGTCGCCCACCCAAGAAAACAACCTGAAGACAGTACGGGAAATTATAAGGAACCGAAGCTATACGATATTAATGGATCTAGCGTATGGAATGATGGGGCTGACTTAGGAATTATTCTTAATAGGCCACATAAGAATTCTGAGGGACCCGACAAACATATTGTGGACTTTGTAGTTGAAAAGGTTCGCTTTGATTCAATTGGAACGCCGGGGAGAAGACAACTGAGATACCGCCACGAAACTGGGATCTTTACCGAATTAAATGGAAATCAAGAAAGGGAATTCAGTGAGCAAGAACTTAAAGAGCTGGCTACAGGGATTATCTGATTCTGGTTTTATTTTCTATATAAAAGACGGGAAGTTTAAGTGGAGAGCTCCTAGGGAAGGGGTAAATTTTGAGATGGTTGAAGAAATAGAATCTAAGAATGATGACATTTATCAATTGCTAGAACAAGAGCCAGATAACGCGATTTATGGGAATCGCGAATCTGTTCTTGCTGAAGCATACAGGAATGGATATGTGGTTATTTATTCTCCCTTACTAAAAGATATTTATTGTGTCCATTCTTCAACTAATGGATATATGGATGCTCCTGACGATCTTGTCAGCTACTCGGTAGACGAACTTAAAGCGTTTAAGGATTTTACGGATGAAGAAAAAATTAAAGTACATGAGTCATGTGTAGAAGATATCCCATTAAAAAAAAAGATAAAAGTCTCCTAAGGGACGTAATTGAAATATTCCGTGGAGTATTCGTAGATAAATATAAACCGGAAATGCCAGTGAGATTAGTCCACGAGGGTAACTGCCAAATACATTTAGAAACTAAAAAGGTAGTAATTAAGGAAAGGAAATTTTGGTGGAAAAAGAAAAAGAAGATGTAAGGATTTTAATAACTGGAGGTAGGACCTACCAAAATAAGGAAAAGGTTTTTCGTATTTTAAATGAATATAAAGAGGCAGACCATATTGGATTAATAACCATTATTCACGGTGGAGCTGCAGGGGCTGATTCTTTAGCTAATGAATGGGGCAAAGAAAACAATATGCCTATTGAGGTTTATAAGGCTGAATGGGATTTATATGGTAAGGCTGCTGGCCCAATAAGAAATAAACTGATGGCTTCAAAAAATATTGATTTTGCCATCGCGTTTCCCGGCGGTAAAGGAACTAGAAACATGATTTCAATTTGTAGCAAAAACAATATTTCAATAATAGATTGTAGTTACGATAAAGATTAAGTGGAGGAATAATTGGATAGCAAAGAAAAATTAAAATTAGAAGACATATCTCAGCCAGCATTCCCAACCATTAACCCGCTGATGTCCGTTAATGATAAAGATAATGTTACGGTCCTTAATGGGATTACGAAATTAGAATTCTTTGTGGCAACTGCCATGCATGGGCTCTTGTCTAATTCTGAATTTATGCAAAAAACTATATCTAAGACAAATGGCGTAGAGGAACTTTATTTGGTCCTTAGCACAATGCCGGTAGCCGTATCAACAGATGTATTAAAGAGTATTGAACAATTTAAGCGGGAGGAAGTTGATGAAAATTAAAACATTAATGGAAGAGCTATCACGTTTAGATGGGGAATGGGATATCTATGCGGTTACTCAAAATTTAGACACAAAAGAATATCTAAGAATCGAGCCTATTGAAATAATTCCTACAGAACATGAGGAAGCTGTGTACTTAGGCGGTCCCGGTACTAGAGGTGAATCATTAGTTCAAGAGATGGCTAACTAATGCCTAAGAGACATCCTAAGTTGGTATACGACCTTATTTGGTATCTGTTGGCGGCTGAAGAAGCCTTTAAAGATATTGATACTGGATTCAACATTAAGAATCCACAAGCGATATGGAACGTTGAAAAGATCGCTGAAGCTATTAGGAACGATCATAAGGATTTTAAGTTACTGGAGAAGGAATGTCTGTCAAAGAACCGTCGGTAAGTTTCTCTATTCCATTTAAACCGGTTCCTCAAAAGAGACCGCGAGTCTATCGACGCGGCTCTTTCACGGTAGCAGTCGATCCATCTAAGAAAGATAAGGAAGATTTTCTAGCATTAGCCAGTGAGTTTAAACCTGAGAGTCCAATGGAAGGAGCTTTAAAGTTTGAGGTGGAGTTCATGATGCCAATACCAAAAAGTAAAAGGAAAACTAAAGCTGGCGATCCTCATATCAGTAGACCGGATATAGATAACCTTACTAAGCTTGTCATGGATGCTCTTCAGGGAACTTTTTATAAAGAGGATTCCAATATATCTAACCTTACATCAAAGAAATTTTATTCAAACGAAACAGGAGTGAGAGTGAATGTTTCTAAAATTGAAGTTAAATCATAAGGATAATTATGAGCGACCAAATACGAAAAATGCTTGGGAAAATATCTGGGGCTAGATTTGGAACAGATGTAGATCGTCCGTATTTGTTAGGATTGAGTCTAAACTTTTCATTAGGGGGAGGTGGGTCGACCATTGCTTGTGGCGGTAAGTTCATGGTAATCAGGCTCCCATTTCCGGTACAGCTCGGTTCACAGAAGATGATCAAAAGGCGAGAGCCTTACAAATAAACCAAGAGGTGCTGAAGTTATTAGGAGAGGCAAATGTCGAAAGTATTGATCAATTAGTTGGTAAGCCTGTTGAGGTGGAAGTTAAAGATAATACTTTTCATAACTTTAGAATATTAACTGAGGTGCTATGAATAAAAAAGCTCAAGAATATAAGTTTTCGCAAAAACAGATGAATCTCATGGCAGAAAATATAAATTATTATCATGAAGCCATCCAAGAAAATAGGCCTTATCAAGATAACCCTGCTGAAAGTTGCCGGTTTTGTGCGGCTGATGATTTAGCTGTAGATAAAAAAGATTGTGAGGTTTGTCCATTGAGTCTAAGAGAGAATGGCGGTGGTTGCTCAGAACATAAGACATATATTGACTATGATGATAGATATACGGCACCTAAAAGCGATCTAAAAAAACGTATGAATTACCTAATTAAAGCCTGTAATTACGCTGGTATCGAAATATATTTTGAGTAATGCCTAAATACGAAA
This sequence comes from uncultured Nitrospinota bacterium, assembly GCA_964570665.1. Lineage (GTDB taxonomy): Bacteria > Nitrospinota > Nitrospinia > Nitrospinales > JAJDAT01 > JAJDAT01. Next base: position 298,244 of record CAZMZH010000004.1, read on the forward strand.
CTGAAGAAGATCTAGCCAATGAAGCTGAGATAGCTCATATCGTAGGTGAATCATGGGGTAAGTTCCTCAAGAAGGTATCCGATGTTAAATATCGTGTCGATAGAGCCATTGTTAACGCATCAGGCGAAGTTATTGGGATGGTTGAGATCAAAGACAGGACAAGCTCCAATTTAAACTTTAAAGATATCGATAACGTATTCCTTTCTCTAGACAAATTTAATAAGGGGGCTGAGTTCTCGATAAAGAACAACCTAGCCTTTTACTTTATTGTCAGATTCCCAGATGGGATATACGCCTATAGATATACGCAAAAGGAATTTAAAGTTCATTGGGTAGACGCAATGGAAGAACGTAGACAAGATCCTATCGTAAAAATACCAACAAAATATTTTGTGAGGATAGATGCAACTAACTAAGAATTTTAGTGCCGAAGAATTCATGTGTGACTGCGGCGAGTGTATTTATAGTTCTGCTGATGAGGCCCGTATGTTTTTATCTACGGATCTTATTATGCGTTTACAAAGCGTCAGGACCGTTTATGGCAAGTCAATTTCAATTAATAGTGGTATAAGGTGCCCTTCCCACAATGGGGATATAGGCGGTTCTGATGGCTCATCGCATGTTCCTGAGAACTGCGATGGCAAGTGTACCGCTGCCGATATTAAATGCGACAACTCAGTCGATAGATTTAGATTATTAGAAATTCTGATGTCAGATTTTAGCCGTATAGGAATTCATAAAAACTTTATTCATGTTGACGTAGATAAATCTAAAGAACAGGGGGTAATGTGGGCGTATTAAGTAAACCTCAAGATTATAACCAAATTGGTTTTCATCAGGTACGTATATTTAAACGACCTAAAGGAGCTGGATTAGATTGGTATCAAGATAAAAATAAGCCTAATAAAGTGATACCGGAACTAACTAAAAAGGAATTAATGAAAATTGGTATAGAAGATAATTTCTATAAATCTCGGAGTAAATATTTATCAAAAAAACATAGAGATAAGCTTCAAGAGAAAAAGAACCCAAGAACTAAATTTAGCTGGACTCCCGAAGCGGACCAAAGATTGATTAACCATTATAACCTTATTGGAAGCGACGGGGCTTTAACTAGATTTGAATTCTTAAAGAGCTTAGGGGTAACAAACGACCAGTACAACTGGCGGGTAAGAACCTTAAAGGACACTATGAGTGGCGAAGGTGGGCCAGTCATTACATCCAGAAGTAAATATAATGAGTCAATGCTTCCGGATTTAAAAGCTCTTACGAATATCCAATTGTCGTTAAAGCATAAGATTCCAACCCAGACTGTTAGAGGCTGGCGGCAGAGATATATACCTAGGAGTGTGACGTTATTTAAGATAAAAAATTGCACTAAGTGCGGAGATGAATTCCCCGCCAGAACTGACTTAAAAAAGAAATGTGATCGTTGTATCAGGAGATATTAATGCCATTAATCCCTATAGGTAAAGAAATAACAAAAAATAAGATTTCCATAAATAGAATTGTCAGGGAATTTGCTAAGAGGTCGGGGATATCAATCGCTAAATCAAGAGTAATTTTCAAAATATTTAATCAGGTATTGATTGATATGACCCTTAAGGCAGGGTACATAGAGCTCCCTAATTTTTTATCTTTATATATTAAGGAAATTCCAAATAGAGGCGGGAAAAGTCCTCTAACAGGCGAGCTTTACAAACCGCAAAGTATTAAACAGTTGCAGCATAGAACCAGTCGCAAGTTTAAAAACTTAATGAACGCGAGAGATTAAACAATGTCACGACTAATAGATGAAAAATTTATCTGGTTAGACACGTATAACTTTGTAACTTACTTAAAGGAAGACAGAGTTAAGTTTGATCGTTTGGCTTGGGTTCCTGTCGAGTTTCCTGAGGATAGTAATGTGCGGTGTAATCAGTGTCACAATCAATTTAATACAGGCTACATTCATCCGAGAGAGAACCCGCGATTGTTTCTATGTAGACAATGCATCGAGATTAATAAACGAGCTCATGAGTTTAAGAAGAAGAAACCTGTTCCGGAGTTGGTGGCGAAATGAGATTCTTTACATCAGACCTGCATTTATTTCATAAAACGGTTATTGATTTTTGTAATAGGCCTTTTTCTGATTTAGATGAGATGCATGAACAAATAACAAGAAGATGGAACATCGTGACTGATTACAACCCTAAAGCCGATACATACGTTCTAGGTGATTTCTCTTTTGGAAAGAAGAAGGAGACCGAGCAATTTATAAATGGACTATCTGGAAGAATACATCTAGTAAAAGGTAATCACGATAAAGAATGCCATAGAAGGTATATAGATATGGGTTTTGATTCCGTGGTCGACTGGAGCGTTATTAAGATAGGTGATTATAAACCCGCATTCCTATCTCACTTTCCTTATAAAGGTTACGAGTTAGACGATAGAAAATTGAGTAACCAACTTGAATTTAGAAAAGATTGGTTACTCCACGGGCATGTCCATAATGCATGGAAAGTAAAAAATAAAATGATCAATGTTGGCGTCGATCAATGGGCTTATGCTCCTGTTACCGAACAAGATATATTAGATATCATGTTATCTAGAGAGGGCAAATGAGTCTATTTGGTAAAATTAGATATTACTTTGAGTTAATAACTAGGGACGACTACAGA
>CAZMZH010000005.1:0-265283 GCA_964570665.1 uncultured Nitrospinota bacterium
CAAAATCTTAAATTCTTGAACCGCAAAGGACGCAGAGAACGCAAAGAAAGGCAAACTAGGTCTTAGTTGTTAAAGCAAAAATCGTAAAGACAAAAGCGGAAATCTTAAATTCTTGAACCGCAGAGGGCGCAGAGAACGCAAAGAAAGATAAAGGCAGAGAATGACAAAACAGATTCTTGATTGTAAAAACGAAATCATAAAATCGTAAAGGGAATAAGCTGAAAAATCATCAGGCTGAACGTTAATTGCCTTAGAAAAACCCATTAAGCTATACTCGCTATCTCTTGAGAAAAAATTGAGGCTTTATCGCATAGGACGCCAAGATGGATGAAAACGAGTTGTCTCATAAAATTATAGGGGCTTGTATTGAGGTTCACCGAACTCTTGGCCCAGGGCTATTAGAGAATGTCTATCAGCAATGTTTGGCGCGCGAATTTGAATTGCAGGGCATTCCTTTCGAAAAAGAAATAGCTAAACAAATTTCTTATAAAGACGTGTTAATCGAATGCGGTCTTCGCTTGGATTTTTTTGTAGATAACCGGGTCATTGTTGAGCTCAAAGCTGTTGAAAAACTGTTGCCCATTCATACAGCTCAGGTCTTAACCTACCTAAAACTTACTGGTTGCAAGTTGGGTCTTTTGATAAATTTTAATGTTTCGATACTCAAAAATGGGATTGAACGCCTTGCTCTCGACCTTTAATTCTTAAATTCTTGAACCGCAAAGGACGCAGAGAACGCAAAGAAAACCAAACAAATTCTTAATTGTAAAAACAAAAACCGTAAAGGCAACACCGTGAAAACTAAACTATTAAACTACAAGACACCCCAATAGAATTTTAAATTGAACTTCTTGCTTTTAATCTTTTCTTTGCGCTCTCTGCGGTGAATAACTTTTGCCTTCCGTTTTCCCCCAAAAAATAATAACTGAACCACTGTCCAATACTAGAATTTTAATTTCTTGTTTTCGACTTTTAACTTTCATCCCTCTTAGCTTTCTTGGCTTTTAATCTTTTCTTTGCGTTCTCTGCGTCCTTTGCGGTTCAAGCTTCTTAGCTTTTTTGTTTTTGTTTGCGACGGAGATTTCTGGGTGTTGCTGTAAAAGTTAATTTTTTAGCCCTCGCCAAAAAAAACACTCCTCCCCTAATCCCAGGACCGAAAAATAGTCTCACAAAGCATTGAATTTCCGGACTTTAAGTATTTTTTACTCCAAAAAATCGGAATTCTCTGATAGAATTACATACACAAAAGTGAATCACTAATGTATAGCGTTTATTTTCGAACTAATGGTTTTTTTGTGGAAGGGGGGGCAGAAGAACTATTGAGACGCCGTTAGGTTTCAATAATCATTTTGGCACGCAAAATGACATTAAGATAAAGCTCGGACACCACTAGTTCATTTTTTCGTCTTATGTCTAAATTTCATAAAAGATACAGCCTGGTAGCGCATCTGCTGATTTTCTTGCAGATCGTTTGCCCGACCTACCTGTTCGCCCTGCCCTCCGACGGCCAAGTTGTCGGCGGCGACGCCGTTATCCAACAGCCCTCCCCTAACGAACTGGTCATCCAGCAATCGTCCGATAAGACGATTCTCCATTGGGAAGACTTTTCGATTCAATCCCACGAAGGGGTCGAATTCAAACAACCCTCTTCCAGCTCCACCGCTCTTAACCGCGTTCAAGGTTCTAAAGTCAGCGAAATTCTCGGAAGACTGTCCGCTAACGGCAATATATTTTTAATAAATCCCAACGGCATCATCTTTGGTCAATCTTCCCGCGTCGATGTCAACGGTCTGGTCGCCTCCACCAGCGATATCCACGACGACGACTTCATGGCGGGTCGCTATAACTTTAATATCCCATCGCCTAAGAACGCGTTTGTCGTTAATAAAGGTCAAATCACCGCCGCCGAAGCGGGACTGGTCGCGCTGGTCGCGCCGGGTGTCGATAACTCAGGCGTCATCCAAGCCAAACTCGGAAAAGTAACTCTCGCTTCGGGGGAAGTGTTTACCGTCGACCTCTATGGCGACGAATTGATTCAATTGGAAGTCGATAGCGAAGTCGCGCAACAAGTTATCGGTCCGGATGGAACTCCGCTGAAAGCTTTAGTCAATAACAGCGGCGAAATTTACGCCGAAGCCGGAACAGTCATCTTAGAAGCGCAAGCGGCTAAAGGCATCGTCGATCAAGTGATCAACAACGACGGCATCATCGACGTACAAAGTATCCAGGAGGAAGAAGGCGTTATCGTTCTCCGAGGCGGCGATAACGGCGAGGTCCGAGTCGCGGGAACGTTAGACGCTTCGGGACTCGACGACGGAGAAGAAGGCGGCACGATTCACATTCTTGGTAACGAAGTCAATCTAGATGGCGCGCAAGTCAACGCGTCCGGCGACTCCGGCGGCGGCACGGTTCTGGTCGGCGGCGACCGGCAAGGCCAAAACCCAAATATTCAAAACGCCAATAACACGATCGTATCGGAATCGTCTTCGATCAAAGCCGACGCCATAAACAAAGGCGACGGCGGAAAAATCATCATCTGGTCTGAGAATTCCACCAAGGTCTATGCTTCTCTATCTGCCAAAGGCGGCAGTTCCGGAGGGGATGGCGGGTTCGTCGAAACTTCCGGTAAGAAATTTTTAGACGTCACCAAAGCTCCTATCGTTTCGGCGACCAACGGCAAGGCCGGTACCTGGTTACTCGATCCGACCAATATCGAGATCGTCAGCGGTCCGGGTAACGGCGACGGATCGCAGGTTTCGGTAACAACTATCGAAACGGCGTTGAACGCCGGTACCAGCGTTCACATCATAACCAGCGGCCAGGGATTAGAAAAAGGCACGATCACTGTTTCGACGGCGATTTTAAAATCGTCGGGCGGCGACACCTCGCTGACGCTAACGGCGCACGGCGATATCGTGATCAACGACACCATTACATCGACAAACGGAACCTTAGACGTCAACCTGATCGCCGGCGCGGATATTTTTATCAACGCGGCAATCGCCACCAACGGCGGATTGGTGATGGCCGACGCGGGTTCGATCGATCTACCGGCGAATATTTCGGGATCTTACACACCGGCGGCGCGGATCTGTGGATCGAACGGAGCGCTACCCAAAATCGAAATCAACGCCGACATAACCACCAGCGGCGGGGCGGTTTCGTTAGGACAATTTAAAACTAAACAACATTCTTTGATCGGCGGCGGAACTTACACCAAAGACAAACACGCGGTCACGGACGTGACCGTACAAACCGCGTCGATCGACACCGGCGGCGGCGATTTTACGATCAACGGTTCTGCGATTTCGGTCGCTTCTACCGCCACCGTCACTTCGACGGGCGGTAATATTTTTATCGAAGGCGAAGGCGATACCATCGTCAATATCTCGGGACTCTTAAACGCCGCTAACTTAATGGCAGGTCAAACTGGCGGGGTCGTTCATGTCCTCGGCCATTATGTCGGCATCACCGACAACGCCCTCATCACGGTTGAAGGCGACGCTGGCGGCGGGACGATCCTGATCGGCGGCGATTTCCAAGGCAAGAATCAAAACATCCAAAACGCCTATCGCACCTACATTGGCACAGACGTTACGTTGAAAGCCGACGCCATCACTACCGGCGACGGCGGCACGGTCATTGTCTGGGCGGACGACGTGGCCCGCTTCTATGGAACTATCACCGCTACCGGCGGCTCGGTCTCGGGCGACGGCGGCTTAGTCGAAACGTCGGGGAAAGGATTTTTGGATGCGCAAGGTTTTGTGAATACCCTGGCGGTGAACGGCAACATCGGTACCTGGTTGCTTGATCCGACGGACGTTGTTGTGGTGAACGGCGGGGGCGCCGCGTTGACCGGCGTCGATCAATTCGCCGACGCCGGCGCGACCGTAAATATTGACGCCTCGACCATCAACGCTGCCGCTTCGAATGTCACCATTCAGGCCAATAACAACATCACCATCAACGAAGCCATCAGCATCTCCACCGCAGGGATCACTCTAACCTTGCAGGCCGGGGACGACATCATCGTCAACCAAAACGTCACCACCAATAACGCCGCTATTTCTTTTACCGCAAACGATGCCGGAGGCAGCGAGTCCGGCGGCGGCACCGACGGCGTCATCACCATGGCCGACGGAGCGGTAATCGACGCAGGGAACGGTACTATTACTTTAATTTCAACCGGAGTCGGAGGGGGCGATATCACCCTTGGCGGGTTGACGACGACCAATGCCACGGCCTCGGCCATCACGATTACCACAAGCGCAGGCGTTATCGACGGCGGCGACACCGACCGAGATATTGTAGCGGCGAGCGGCGGACTGGTGATCGACGCGGCGACGGGTATAGGCTCGGCCGACGCTTTGGAAACTCAGATCTCCAGCATCGATCTCGACAACATCGGCTCGGGAAATGTGGATATCAGTGAATTAGACGCCATTTCCGTTACTAAATTGAACCAAACCGCCTCCTCTGGAAATCTCCAATTAATCGGCGGCAATATCATGACCATCGCGGGCGCGGTGACCTGGAATGATGGCGACATAACCCTGAGAGTTAACGGCCTAAACTCGGATATCCAGGTAAACGCCGCGCTCAGTAACTCCGGCTCGGGAGGCACCCTCAGTCTCTTCGCATCCGACAGCGTCATCTTCGCGGCGGCGGGAGATATTACGGTCGACACCACATCGGTTACCATCACAGCCAACACCAACCTGACGGCTGCCGACAGCGGCAACGTCATCACTATGGCGGACGGCACGTTGATCAACGCCACCGCCGGGACAATCACGCTACAAAATGCCTCAGCTAATGGAGGCGACATCACGCTCGGAGGACTCCTAACCACCAACGCTACGGCCTCGGCCATCAGGGTGGACAGCCTCGCTGGCATTATTGATGGCGGCGACACCCATGTGGATGCGGTTGCGGCATCAGGAACGGTCGTCCTTATCGGTCCAACGGGTATCGGCTCGGCGGGTTCCATTGACATCACAACAGCGGCGCTGGATGTCGATTCGAACCAAAGTATTCTGGTCAATAGCTCCACCACATTGACCGATTTGACGATTACGCTCGATCCAGGATCAACGGCGGATACCTACACCATCACCGACGGCGGGAATTTAACGCTTAGTTTGACGGACAGCGGAACCGCCACCGACATCGGCGGGATTTCTTTGTCGGCGGGAAATTTAAACTTCACATTAACCACAGACACAGGCGCCTTGACCACTTCAGGCGCTATCGATATCAACTCCGGTAACTTTTCAGTCACCACCACGGATGGCAGTCAAACTTATAGCAACACCATCGACGCTAACGACGTCACGTTAAACGCCGACGGAACAAACTCGGACGTTAACCTGCAATCAACCATCACCACCGCTTCTGGCGGCGCGGTAACGATCACGGCGGACGACAGCGTTATCGCCACGGTTGCAGGAGACATCACCGCCAGCGGCGCGGGGGCGATATCCGTCACGGCCAACACCAACACGTCGAACGGCGACAGCACAGATTTCATCGACATGGCGGACGGCACGCTGTGGGATGCAGGTAGCGGCACCATCTCCGTAACCACCACCGGAACCAACTCCGGAGCCATCTTCATCGGCGGCTTGTTGACCACCAACGCCACCGCCAGCGCCGTAACGGTCGCCACCGATCCGGGCACGCCCGATTCTATTATCAACGACGCCGGCGATGTCCATGTCGATATCGTCGCGGCAAACGGGGGCCTGGTGATCGACGGCCGGGGAATCGGTAATGGCGGCGGCGATAATAATCTCGAAACCACCATCGACAGCATCGATCTCGATAATCTGAACTCGGGCAATGTGAGAATTACTGAAACCGACGCCATCACAATCACTAAAGTGAACATGACCTCCGCTGGGGGAACTTTCTTTTTAACTGCCGGAGGAACGATCACCGTCTCTGGCGCCGTGACGTTCGATGCAGGCGGCACCACCCTGTTAGCCAACGGGCAAAACTCGGACGTCCTGATCAATGCGGCGATCAGCAATTCCGGTTCAGGCGGCGGCCTCAATCTCACAGCCGCCGACAGTATCATTTTCGCGGCGGCGGGAGATATTACGATAGACATTGCCGCAAACAGCCTAAACATCACCGCCAACCAAGACAATTTGACCGGCGACAGCGGCAACGTTATCACCATGAACGACGACACGTTGATCAGCGCCACCGCCGGGACGATTTTTATGGTCTCCACCGGCGCCAACGCGGGAAGTATCACGCTTGGCGGCGTGACCAACGCCACCGGGGATGTGGCCGTAAACTCCGCAGCCGCTATCATCGACGGCGGCGCGACCCATGTCGATGCGGTTGCAACTTCCGGGACGATCACCTTAACCGGAGGCTCCGGTATCGGGTCGGCGGGTTCGATTGACGTCAACACGGCAACGTTGGTCCTGGATTCCAATCAAAGTATTTTGGTCAACAGTTCGACGACACTGACAGACTTAACAATCACGCTCAATCCGATCACGACGGCAGACACCTACACCATCACCGACGGCGGTAACCTGACGTTGAGTTTGACCGATAGCGGAACGGACCTCGATATCGGCGGTATTTCCCTGTCGGCGGGTAATATGAATTTCACGTTGACACAGGACACGGGCGACTTAACGACCTCGGGCAATATCGATATCAACTCCGGAAATTTTTCGGTCACCACCACGGACGGCAGTCAAACCTATTCCAACACCATCGACGCGAATAATGTCACCTTAAACGCCGACGGAACCAATTCGGACGTTAACCTGCAATCGACCATCACCACTGCATCGGGCGGCGCGGTAACGATCACGGCGGACGACTCCGTTATCGCTACGGCAACGGGCGACATCACCGCCAGCGGCGCGGGGGCGATTTCTGTCACGGCCAATACCAACAATACCGTCGGCGATACCACCGACCTCATCACCATGACGGACGGCGCGTTGTGGGACGCGGGTAGCGGCACGATCTCGATCACCTATAGCGGAAGCAGCGCGAATAACTTTACCGTCGGCGGATTGACCACGACCAACGCCACCGCTACCGCCATTACGATCACCGGCGACGCGGCTATCGGCGACGGCGGCAATACCCATGTCGATATTGTCGCCGCTTCGGGAGGATTAGTCGCCGATGTGAGAGCGGTGGGTTCTGTAGGCGCTAACTCAATTGAAACAACCCTAGCCAGCGTCGATATAGATACTTTCACTGCGGGAGCGATTCGCTTGAACGATACAGACGCCCTCAATATTACTAAATTGAATAACGCCGCCACTACCGGGTCCATCGTTGTATCCGCAGGGGGAACCATGACCCTCACGTCCGGGCAGTCGGGAGTCACTTCCGTGAACGGGGACATCATACTCACCGCGACGGGAACGAACTCGGATATCCTGATCAACGCGGCGATTATGACGACTGCGGGCGCGGTGACGTTGACCGCCGACGACAGCGTCGAGGCTGACGCTAACGGCGATATCACGATGTCCGGATCGGCGGCGTTTAGCGTGACTGCCAACAACAACACCTCGGATGGAGATACGGGCGACCGCATCACCATGGTCGACGGAACGGTATGGGATGCGGGTAGCGGCACGATTGCGCTGACGTCCACAGGAACCAACGCGGGATTCCTTCGACTCGGCGGGCTCACCACAACCAACAACACCGCCGCTGCCGTGACGATTAATACCCGTACCGCCATTGTCGACAATGGCGATGGAGCGGTGGACATTGTGGCGGCTTCGGGAACGGTTAATCTGATCAGCAGTAACGCATCGGGGATCGGATCGGGTAATGCCATCGAGGTGACCACCGCACAACTGATTGTCGATGGGAATGGATCTATCGAGATCGCCAGCACAACAACGCTGACCGATTTAACGATGACGGTCGACCCAGGCGGCGGAGCTAATACCTACACCATCACCGACGGCGGTAACTTGACGTTGACTTTGACCGACAGCGGGGCCGATCTTGACATCGGCGCATTGTCGCTCTCGGCGGGAAATTTAAACTTTACACTGACTACGGATACCGGAGATTTAACCACTGGCGGTAACATCGATATCAACTCTGGCAACTTTTCCGTCACCACCACGGACGGCAGTCAAACCTATAGCAACACCATTGACGCTAACGACGTCACGTTGAACGCCGACGGACAAAACTCGGACGTCAACCTGCAATCGACCATCACCACGGCATCCGGCGGCGCGGTGACGATCACGGCCGACGACTCGGTCATCGCTACGGCAACGGGCGACATCACGGCCAGCGGCGCGGGGGTGATTTCAGTTACGGCGAACACCAACACCTCGGACGGCGACGGCGTTGACGCCATCACCATGACAGACGGCGCGTTGTGGAATGCGGGTAGCGGAACGATAACGTTGACCGCCACAGGAACCAACTCGGAAAACATCATACTCGGCGGCTTGTTGACCACCAACTCATCCAACACCGCCGTAACGCTCACCACCGATTCCTTAACAACGGGCATAATCGACGACGGCGGCGATACTCATGTCGATATTGACGCCGCGAATGGCAGATTAGTGGTCGTTTCGGCTGGGTTCGGAGCTACATCAGATAACGACATAGAAACGACTATCGACAGCCTTGATCTCAATAACAGCGACGCTAGGGTGCGTATCAGTGAAACAGACGCCATCACACTCGTCCGGTTGGATCAAGGGTCTGCCACCACAAGAGTCCTGGTAACCGCGAATGGAACGATCACCGTCGCGAACGCTTTGACGTATCAACAAGGCCGATTCCAATTGATTGCTACTGGACAAAACTCGGATATTCTGGTCAACGCGGCGATCAGCAATACCGGTACTTCGACCGGAGTTTTCACCCTCCTAGCGGCCGACAGCGTCATCTTTGGAGCGGCGGGAGATATCACCGTAGACACGACGAATACGTTTTCCATCACCGCCAACAGCGACAACTTAACCGGCGACAGCGGCAACGTCATCACCATGAATGACGACACGTTGCTCAATATTACCAATGCCGCGGTTTCTTTAACCTCGACCGGCGCCAACGCGGGTAGTATCACGCTCGGAGGCGTTACAACGACGAACGCCACCGCTTCGGCCATTACGGTGACGACAGACGCGGCCATCATCGACGGCGGCGTTACCCATGTCGATGCGGTGGCGTCCTCGGGAACGGTCAACTTAATCGGACTCACCGGTATCGGCTCAGCAGGTTCCATTGACGTGACTACTGCGGCGCTAGTGGTTGATTCCAACCAAAGCATTTTGGTCAACAGCACGACGACGTTGACCGATTTAACGATAACGCTCGATCCGGGATCGACGGCGGACACCTACACCATCACCGACGGCGGGAATTTAACACTGACCTTAACCGATAGCGGAACCGCTACCGACATCGGCGGGATTTCGCTTGCGGCGGGAAATTTAAATTTCACGTTAACCACAGACACAGGCGCCTTGACAACTTCGGGCGCTATCGATATCAACTCCGGAAACTTTTCGGTCACCACAACGGACGGCAGCCAAACTTATAGCAACACCATCGACGCTAACGACGTGACCTTAAATGCCGACGGAACCAATTCAGACGTCAACCTGCAATCGACCATCACCACGGCTTCCGGCGGCGCGGTGACGATCACGGCGGACGACTCGGTCATAGCGACGGCAACGGGCGACATCACGTCCAGCGGCGCCGGAGCGCTTTCGGTAACGGCGAATACCAACACGTCTAACGGAGATACCGACGATGAAATCACCATGGCGGACGGCACGTTGTGGGATGCGGGTAGCGGCACGATCACGCTTGTTACCACAGGAGCCAACTCAACCTCCATCACACTCGGCGGTTTGTTGACCACAAACGCCACCGCAACCGCCGTTACCCTCACGACCGGCATTGGTCAGATTGTCGATGCCGGCGAAATCGATGTAGATATCGTCGCGGCGAGCGGCGGCCTGGTGATAGACTCCGCCGCTGGGGTTGGTATCACCGGGAACATTTTCATAGAAACCACTGTTGCCAGTATCGATCTCGACAACAATGGCGGCAATGCAAGAATCGATGAAACCGACGCAATTAGCGTCACCAAATTGAATAATACTGGCTCAACGCTCGTCTTAAGAGCTTCAGGAACCATCACCATCACCGCCGGCCAATCCGGCGTCACCTGGGGTGTAGGCGCTACCCAAATTACGGCGCTCGGGCAAAACTCGGATATCCTGGTCAATGCGGCGTTGAGTAATTCGGGTTCGGGAACCAGCCTCAATATCAATGCGGCCGACAGCATCATCTTCGGCGCCGCAGGGGATATTACCGTCGACAACAATTCGATTTCCATCACTTCCAACACCGACAACTTGAGCGGCGACAGCGGCAACGTCGTCACCATGAACGACGACACATTGATCAACGCCACCGGCAGCACGATCGCGTTGACCTCGACCGGCGCGAACGCGGGCGACATCACGCTCGGCGGGTTGACAACGACCAACGCCACCGCTTCGGCCATTACAGTAAACACAGACGCGGCCATAGTCGACGGCGGAGTTACCCATGTCGATGCAGTGGCAAGCTCGGGAACAATTAATTTAATCGGACTCACCGGTATCGGTTCGGCGGGTTCCATTGACGTCAACACGGCGGTATTGGTCGTCGACTCCAATCAAAGTATTTTGGTCAATAGCACGACGACGTTGACCGATTTAACGATCACGCTCGATCCGGGATCGACGGCGGATACCTATACCATCACCGACGGCGGTAACTTAACGCTGGCTTTAACCGATACGGGAATCAACGCCAGTATCGGAGGTCTGTCGCTTGCGGCGGGCAATCTAAATTTCACCATGACCACCGACACGGGCGCTTTAGCTACCACCGGCAATATCGATATCAACTCCGGGAATCTTTCCGTGACGACTTCGGCAGGTAGTCAAACCTGGTCCAACACGACCGACGCCAACAACGTGACCTTGAACGCCGACGGACAAAATTCTGACGTCAACGTGAACGGCAATATCACGACGGTCTCTGGCGGCGTGGTGACCATCACCGCCGACGACAGCGTTTCATTCGCCGCCGATGTCACCGCCAACGGAACCGGCGGTATTGTGGTCACTTCAAACACCGCCACCACAGCCGGCGATACTGGCGACATCATAACCATGGGGGCTGGGAACAAACTTGACTCGGGCGGAACCATCGCCGTGACGTCCACCGGAGCCAACGCCGGGAACATCTCGCTGGGTCGATTGATCACCACCGATTCCTCGAACACGGCGATTACGATTACTGCGGGCAACGGGAATGCCATCCTGGACAACAATGGATCGACTCAAAATGCCGTCACCACTGGCGGGCGGTTGGTCATCGATTCCATCAACGGCGTCGGGACTTCCGGCGACTCTCTTGAAATCACCGTTGCCTCGGTGGATATCGATAATACGGGGTCGGGCGGGATCTTTTTGACCGAAGCGAACGGGATCGACATCGTTAATCTGAACTCCAGTTCCGCCAATGGCGATATCACGTTATCGGCGGCGGGAACCATTAATTTAACCGTCGACGGCGCCATCGCCGCCGGAAGCGGCAACGTTGCTTTAACGGCATCGGCAGGGTCCATTGAAGACACCGCCGGAACGGGTAACGCAAAAATCACCACGACGGGAACGATCAGTTTGACCGCTTCGGCGGGAGTCGGGCAGTCCGCCGTTTTGGAAATCGCCAGTTCCGCAAACCTAACAGTGGACGCCAATCAAAGTATCCAGGTGGCCAGTACAACAACGCTGACCGATTTAACAATCACGCTAGATCCAGGATCGACGGCGGACACCTACACCATCACCGACGGCGGTAACTTGACGCTTAGCTTGACGGATAGCGGAACCGCTACCGACATCGGCGGGATTTCGCTTGCGGCGGGAAATTTGAATTTCACGTTGACCACAGACACCGGCGCCTTAACCACTTCCGGTAATATCGATATCAACTCCGGTAATTTTTCGGTCACCACCACAGGCGGTAGTCAAACTTATAGTAATACCATCGACGCTAACAACGTCACCTTAAACGCCGACGGAACCAATTCCGACGTCAACCTGCAATCGACTATCACCACCGCTTCCGGCGGCGCGGTCACCATCACGGCGGACGACTCGGTCATCGCAACGGCAACCGGCGACATCACCGCCAGCGGCGCGGGGGCGATTTCTGTCACGGCGAACACCGCCACCACAGACGGCGACAGTAACGACCTGATCACGATGGCCGATGGAACCTTATGGAACGCGGGTAGCGGAACCATCACGCTTGTTACGACAGGAACCAACTCGACCGACATCACGCTTGGCGGTTTGTTGACCACGAACGCGACCGCAACCGCAGTTACCGTCACCACCGATTCAACAACGAGCGGTCAAATTATCGACGCCGGCGACACTCATGTGGAAATCGTCGCGGCAAGCGGCGGCCTGGTGATCGACGGCAGCAACATCGGACCTTCATCCAATTTTATTGAAACAACCGTCGACAGCATCGATCTTGATAACACGTCAACGGGTAATGTTTTTATCTCTGAAACCGACGCGATCACCATCACCAAATATAATCAAACGGCCTCCACCGGAACGCTCAGGCTGGACGCCGGCGGGACAATCACTATCAACGGCGCGGTGACCTGGAATGCCGGCGGCGTTCAAATAAATGCCAACGGTCAAAACTCAGATATTTTAGTCAATGCGGCAATGAGCAATTCCGGTTCAGGCGGCAATGTCTCTATCAGGGCAGACGATAGCGTTATCTTTGCGGCGGCGGGGGATATTACCGCCGACAGCTTAACAGTTGCCATCATCGCCAACAACGACAACCTGACCGGCGACAGCGGCAACGTCATCACCATGAACGACGACACGTTGATCAACGCCACCGCCGGAACGATTTCATTAACTTCTACCGGAGCAAACGCGGGTAGCATCACGCTTGGCGGATTGACGACAACCAACGCCACGGCCTCCGCGATTTCGGTAAACAGCGCGGTCGCTATCATCGACGGCGGCGACACCCATGTCGATGCGGTGGCGACTTCCGGGACAATCACTTTAAGGGGCGTCACAGGTATCGGTTCGGCGGGTTCGATTGACGTGAACACGGCGGCATTGGATGTCGAATCCAATCAAAGTATTTTGGTCAACAGCACGACGACGTTGACCGATTTAACGATCACGCTCGATCCGGGATCGACGGCGGATACCTACACCATCACCGACGGCGGTAACTTGACATTGAGCTTAACGGATAGCGGAACGGACCTCGATATCGGCGGGATTTCTCTGTCGGCGGGAAATTTAAATTTTACGTTGACCACGGATACAGGGGCCGTGACCACTTCCGGCAATATCGATATCAATTCCGGAAACCTTTCCGTCACAACAACTTCCGGAAGTCAAACTTACTCCAATACCATCGACGCCAACAACGTAACTTTGAACGCCGACGGTCAAAATTCGGACGTCAATGTTAACAACACCATCACAACGGTCTCCGGAGGCGCGGTGACGATCACGGCAGACGACAGCGTCACATTCTCTGTGAACGGCGATATCAACAACAGCGGCGCGGGAAATACTTCGATCACTTCCAACACCGCCACTACGAACGGTGATAGCAATGACGTCATTTTCATGGCGAGTGGCGCTGAATTCGCTTCGGGCACAGGAACCATCACCCTGACGTCAACCGGAGCGAACGCTGGCGATATAACGGTCGGCCGGATAGTCACCAACAACTCCACAAATTCCGCGATCACAATTACCGCAGGAGTGGGCGCTGTCCTGGACGGAAACACAACGGCCCAAAATGCCGTCGCGGCTAGCGGTCGCGTGGTGATTGACGCGATTACCGGTGTCGGGACTTCCGGAGAATCTCTGGAACTCACGGTAGCTTCAGCGGACATCGATAATACGGGGTCGGGCGGTATCTTTTTGACTGAACTGGACAGCATCGACATCGTTAATCTAAACTCCAGTTCCGCCAATGGAGATATCACATTATCGGCTGCGGGAACAATCAATTTGACCGTCGACGGCGCCATCGCCGGCGGAAGCGGTAACGTTGCGTTAACGGCCTCGGCAGGATCGATCGAAGATACGGCCGGAACGGGTAACGCCAAAATCACCACGACCGGAACGATCAGTTTGACCGCTTCGGCGGGTGTCGGACAGTCCGCCGTATTGGAAATAGCCAGTTCTTCCAACCTAACGGTGGACGCCAATCAAAGTATTCAGGTGGCCAGTACGACCACGTTGACCGATTTAACAATCACGCTTGATCCGGGATCGACAGCGGATACTTACACCATCACCGACGGCGGTAACTTGACGTTGAGTTTGACGGATAGCGGAACCGCTACCGACATCGGCGGGATTTCGCTTGCGGCGGGCAATTTAAATTTCACGTTGACCACAGACACCGGCGCTTTAACCACTTCCGGAAATATCGATGTCAACTCCGGTAATTTTTCCGTTACCACAACGGCTGGCAGTCAAACCTATTCCAACACCATCGACGCCAGCGCCGTAACTTTGACAGCCGATAGCGGACTGGCGATCAACAACACCATCACCGCATTGGGCAACCTGGTTTTGGAAGGCGACTCGGACAACGCGGCGGATACGGGCGACGCGATCACCGTCGCCGCAGGATTGACGCTGACCTCTAGCGGAACCATCACAATGGACGCCACGACGGGCGGCATTACCTTAAATTCCACCACCCTCGTCACTTCCGGAGGGGTGATCACGCTCAACGATAACGTGACGCTGGCGACGGGAGCGGTGTCCATCGACACGACCAACAGCGGCGGCGCGGCGGCAGGGGCCAATATCAATCTCGTCGGCACGGTGCAAGGAGCGCAGGCTTTAACGCTGAACGCGGGAACCGGCGGAACGAATAATATCGACGGCAATATGGGAAACGTCACGGCATTGAACGGGTTGACGGTGACCGGAGCGGCAACTCTCAGCGGGGTCACCATTAGAACCTCCGGCGACGTCATCACATTCAACAACGCCATCACATTGGATGTCGGCGCCACTTCGATCAACACCACATTCGGCGTGGCGGCCGGAGCCAACCTAAACTTCAACGGAACCATCAATGGAGCGCAGGCCCTGACCTTGAGTTCGGGAACCGGCGGCACGCTCAACATAAACAGCACGATCGGGAATAGTACCGCGTTGACTGGGTTGACTTTGATTAGCGGACAGAACATCACTCAAAGCGCCGCCTGGATCTCCAGCGGAACGGTCGACATTACCGCCAACATCTCCGCCAGTATTACTTTAAGCAATACCGGAAATAACTTCTCGGGAACGGTCGGCCTTACGACCAACAACGGCGCGGCCACGATTAATAACGGCGCCAACGATATTACGCTGGGCGCGTCCACAGTGGTCGGAAATACCGATATCACCGCAGGCAGCATCACTGTATCCGGCGCGCTTGCCGGGTCTGCCGCGATCACACTCGACGCTAATGGAACCAACGCCGACGTGAATCTCAACGCCGCGTTGACCGCCGGGTCGGGAAGCGCGGTGACTATCACCGCCGACGACAGCGTCACCGCAAACGCTAACGGCGATATCACCGCCAGCGGGGCTGGGGCAATTTCTGTGACGGCCAATACAAACACTTCAAACGGCGATACCGGCGATATCATCACCATGACCGACGGCGCGTTGTGGGATGCGGGTAGCGGAACGATCGCGTTAACAACTACCGGAGCAAACGCGGGCAACATCACGCTCGGCGGACTGCTAACGACCAACGCCACCGCTTCCGCCGTAACCGTGACCGCCGACGCGGCCATTGTCGACGGCGGCAATACGCACGTGGATGTGGTCGCCGCATCGGGGACGATTAACTTGATCGGGTTGGACGGAATGGGAACGGGAGGAAACGGCGCGATTGAAACGAATACCGCAATCCTCGTCGCCGATACCAACCAGAGTCTCCAAATCGCCAACTCGACCACGTCGTTGACGGATTTGACACTAACGCTCGATCCCGGAACCACGGCGGACACGTATACCATCACCGATCCCAACGCGACCTTGACTTTAACGGACTCCGGAACAGATCTCAATATCGGTGGGATTTCTCTGTCGGCGGGCAATATGAATTTCACGTTGACCACAGACACTGGCGCCGTGACTACGTCGGGCGCTATCGATATCAACTCCGGCAATTTTTCGGTCGCCACGACAGACGGCAGTCAGACTTATAGCAACACTATCGACGCGAATAACGTCACCTTAAACGCCGACGGAACGAATTCGGACGTGACGATCACTGCGGGAATCACCACTGTTTCGGGAGGCGCGGTGACGATTACCGCCGACGACAGCATTTTGCTTAACAATTTCGCTGCGGATATAACCGCTTCCGGGGCGGGAAATATTTCCCTGACCGCCAACACCAACACCTCGAACGGAGACACGAACGACGTAATCACGATGGTGGACGGCGCTGTTATCGACGCTGGGAGCGGGACCATTACAATGACCGCGACGGGAGCCAATGGAGGAGATATTACCCTCGGAGGATTGACTACCACGAGCGCATCCCTGACTGCCGTGGCGATTGCCACCAATGCCGCAGTCGTCGACGGGGGAGCAAGTAATGTCGATGTAAGGGCAACGGGTGGACGGTTGGTCATAGACGCAGTCACGGGTGTGGGATCGGGAGCGGCCCTGGAAATTGATACAAGTTCCATCGATATCGATAATACGGGTTCTAATAATATCGCTCTCTCGGATAGTTTCACTTTTTCCGTTGTCAAAGTATCGAACCTGGCCAGCGGCGGGACGGTTGACTTAACGGCGGGTGGCGGGTCGCTCACGATCGCGACGGGCGGTTCGGGCGTGACCTCGACAAATGGAGCTATCTCACTCACCGCGACAGGGACGAATTCGGATATCAACATCAACGCGGCGATTTCTTCGGGAACTGGGGCCGTGACTTTAGTTGCCGACGACAGCATCGTTGCGGATGCCAACGGCGACATCACCAAGACCGGAACGGCGGCGTTGAGCGTGACGGCCAATAACAACACCTCGAACGGAAACGGCGGCGATGTTATCACCATGGCGGACGGCGCATTGTGGGACGCTGGCGGCGGAACAATCGCGTTGACCTCGGCTGGGGCGAACTCAGGTACCATCACGCTCGGCGGATTGACGACGACCAACGCCACCGCTTCGGCGATTACGGTGACCGTCGACACGGCGGGCATCGTCGACGGCGGCGATACCCATGTCGATGCAGTAGCAGCTTCGGGAACAATTAACTTAACCGGGATCACCGGTATCGGATTTGCCGGTTCAATTGAGGTGAACACGGCGGCGCTGGTCCTGGTATCGAACCAAACCACTCAGGTCAACAGTTCAACAACGCTAACCGATTTGACGATGACGCTCAATCCGGCATCGGCAGCGGACACTTACGCCATCACCGACGGCGGTAATCTGACTCTGACCTTGACAGATAGCGGAACGGATCTTGACATCGGCGGAATCTCGCTTGCGGCGGGAAATTTGAATTTCACGCTGACACAGAGCAACGGGAACTTAACGACCTCCGGAGCCATCGATATCAACTCCGGCAACTTCTCGGTCACCACAAATGCGGGCAGTCAAACGTTTACCAATTCCATAGACGCTAACGACGTTACCTTGAACGCGGACGGAACAAATTCGGATGTTTCCCTGCAAGCCGTGATCACAACAGCCTCTGGAGGGGCGGTGACCATTACCGCCGACGACAGCGTTTTATTGGCCACGGCGGCGGGCGATATCACGGCGAGCGGCGCGGGTAACGTTTCGATCACCGCCAACACCAATACTTCTAACGGCGACAGCGGCGACGTTATCACCATGGCGAACGCCTCGGTTATCAACGCCGGTAGCGGCACGATTACGTTGACCTCTACCGGAACCAACGCCGGAGACATCACGCTCGGCGGGTTAACGACGACGAACGCAACGACCAGCGCTATCACGCTGACCACGGCGGCAGGAATTGTCGACGGCGGCAACACGGATGTGGATATCGTCGCGGCGAGCGGACGGGTGGTGATTGACGCCGTCAGCGGTATCGGATCTGGCGACGCGCTTGAAATCACCGTATCTTCGATGGACATCGATAATACCGGATCGAACGGCATCGAATTTGTCGAAACGAACGATATACAAGTTCAAAAATTATCGAATCTGGCCAGCGGAGGAATTGTCAGCCTCACCGCCAATTTCGGTAGTATCGGGGTTACGTCTGGCGGTTCGGGCGTTACCTCCACGAATGGAAACATTACCTTAACCGCCGGAGATCAAAATTCGGATATTGTCATTCAGGCGGGGATTTCCTCTGGAACGGGTTCGGTAACCATCACCGCCGACGACAGCGTGACCGCCAGCGCCAACGGCGATATCACCATGACCGGTTCGGCGGCTTTGATTGTGACGGCCAACAACGCCAACACCAACGGCGACACTGGCGACGCGATCACCATGGTCGACGGGGCGTTGTGGGATGCGGGCGGCGGCACGATTACGTTAACGACAACCGGAGCCAACGCTGGCAACATCACGCTCGGCGGACTGTTAACCACAAACGCTACGGCTTCCGCCATAAATGTGACCACCGACGCGGCCATTGCAGACGCTGGGGACACATTCGTGGACGCCGCCGCGGCATCGGGAACGGTTAATTTAACCGGCCTTACCGGTATCGGTTCGGCGGGTTCCATTGAGGTCAACACGGCAGCTTTGGTTGTCGATTCGAACCAAAGTATCCAGGTTAACAGTTCAACGACGCTGACGGATTTAACAGTGACACTCGATCCGGGATCGACAGCGGACACCTACGCCATCACCGACGGCGGTAACATGAACCTGAGTCTGGTAGACGCCGGAACGTCTATATCCTGGCGCGTGACTCTGACGGCGGGTAATTTAAACTATACGATGACCCTGGACACGGGGAACGCCACCACCAGCGGCAACATCGATATCAATTCCGGAGACCTATCGATTACGACGCCGGGAGGAATAGGAATAAATGCCGGCAACACCATCGACGCTAACAATGTGACCTTGACGGCTACCGGAACAAACTCCGACGTGAACATACTGGGTAACGCGTCCATCACCACCGCATCAGGCGGGGCGGTTACCATCGCCGCCGACGATACGGTCAATTTTGCCGCCACCGGTAGCATCACCGCCGCCGGAGCGGGAAATATTTCCATTACCGCCAACGCTAACACCGCTAACGGCAATGGCGGCGACCTTATCTTTATGGGAGACGGCTCCCAGATCGATGCGGGTAGCGGAACCATCACTTTGACAACAACCGGAACCAATGCGGGAGACATCACTGTTGGTAGATTGATCACCACCAACGCGACCAACTCCGCCGTTACTTTAACTACCGCCGCCGGAGTCGTCGATGGCGGCGATACGGGCGGCGCGGATATTAACGTATCCAGCGGACGCCTAGTTATTGACGCGGTCACGGGTGTGGGATCGGGAGCCGCCCTTGAAATTGATACAAGTTCCATCGATATCGATAATACGGGTTCTAATAATATCGCTCTCTCGGATAGTTTCACTTTTTCCGTTGTCAAAGTATCGAACCTGGCCAGCGGCGGGACGGTTGACTTAACGGCTGCTGGCGGGTCGCTCACGATCGCAACGGGCGGTTCGGGCGTAACCTCGACGAATGGCGCGATCACACTTACGGCGTCCGGACAGCAATCGGATATCAATCTAAACGCGGCGATTTCTTCCGGGACGGGCTCCGTGACGTTGGTTGCCGACGACAGTATCATCACCGATGCGAATGGCGACATCACCATGACCGGAACGGCGGCGCTCAGCGTCACCGCAAACAACGACAATCTGAACGGCCTCACCAACGACGTCATCTCAATGGCGGACGGCGCGTTGTGGGATGCTGGCGGCGGAACCATTGCGTTAACGTCTACCGGAGCTAACGCGGGCGATGTCACACTCGGCGGATTGACGACGACGAACGCAACCGCTTCGGCTATTACAGTAACCACAGACACGGCTATCGTCGACGGAGGCGCAGCTCACGTGGACGCCGTCGCGGGATCGGGAACGATTACCTTAACGGGTTTGACGGGTATCGGTTCGGGAGGTTCGATTGACGTCACCACGGCGACGATGATCGTCGACTCCAACCAAAGCATCCGGTTCAACAGCTCAACGACGTTGACGGATTTGACGATGACGCTCGATCCAGGATCGACGGCGGATACCTACACCATCTCCGACGGCGGTAACTTGTCGCTTAACCTTACCGATAGCGGAACCGATCTAAACATCGGCGGACTTTCGCTGGCGGCGGGTAACTTGAATTTTACGCTGACACAGGATACCGGCAATTTAACAACCTCCGGCGCTATCGATATCAATTCTGGCAATTTTTCCGTCACCACGACAGCGGGTAGTCAAACCTACTCCAACACCATCGACGCCAACAACGTAACTTTGAACGCCGACGGAACAAATTCGGATGTGAATATTAGTAACGTCGTCACCACTGTTGTTGGCGCATCGGTAACCATTACCGCCGACGATAGCGTTCAATTTTTAACCGCGACGGCCGATATCATCTCAAACGGCGCTGGAAATACTTCGATCACGGCAAACACCGCGACCACCAACGGCGATACCGGCGACATCATTTCCATGGTGGGCGGTTCCTTGATCAACTCGGGTTCGGGAACCATTACCCTGACATCGACGGGAGCCAACTCTGGCGACATCACGCTTGGCCGCCTACTCACCGGTAACGGCACGGGTTCGGCGATCACGGTCACCGCAGGTTTGGGCGCTGTCTTAGACGGGAACACGACGACGCAAAATTTCGTCGCGGCCAGCGGCGGCGTGGTGATTGACGCCGCCGCCGGCGTCGGAACATCAGGCGAAGCTTTGGAGCTAACGGCAGCTTCAGTGGACATCGATAATACAACTTCCGGCGGCATTTTTATAACCGAAGTGGACAACATCAACATCGTTAATTTGAACTCCAGTTCCGGGAACGGCGATATCAATTTATCGGCGGCGGGAACGATCAATTTGACCGTCGATGGAGCCATCGCTGCCGGAAGCGGTAACGTTTCTTTAACGGCGACGGCGGGATCGATTGAAGACACCGCTGGAACGGGTAACGCTAAGATCACCACGACCGGATCGATTTCTTTAATCGCTTCGCAAGGGGTTGGGCAATCCGCCGTTTTGGAAATCGCCAGTTCTTCCAATCTAACGGCGGAAGCGAATCAAAGTATCCAGGTAGCCAGTTCGACGACAATAACCGATCTGACTTTGACGGTCGATCCGAGTTCGACGGCGGACACCTACACAGTCACCGACGGCGGTAACTTGACGCTGACTTTAACCGATAGCGGAACCGATGTAGACATTGGAGGAATTTCTCTAGCGGCTGGAAATCTGAATTTTACGTTGACCCAAGACACCGGAAATTTAACGACTTCCGGAAATATCGATATCAATTCGGGTAATTTTTCCGCGACCACCACGGCGGGAAGTCAAACCTACTCCAATACCATCGACGCTAACGACGTGACGTTGGACGCGAACGGAACCAATTCAGATTTGAACATCAATAACACGATCACCACCGCTGCGGGCGGAGCGGTGACGCTGACCGCAGACGACAGCGTTATTTTTGCGGCGGGCGGCGACATCACGGCGAGCAGCGCGGGTAACGTTTCCATCACGGCGAATTCCAACAACGCCGCAGGCGACAGTTTCAATACCGTCGATATGGCGGACGGCACGGTTATCAACGCGGGAAGCGGAACGATCACGCTGACCTCAACCGGAATCAACGCGGGGACTTTGGACGTGAGCGGATTGACCACCACTAATGCAACAAACAGCGCAGTGACTCTCAATACCAATTCTTCGATCACCGACGCTGGCGACACCAACGTCGACGTGGTTGCGGCGAACGGGCGAGTAACGATGACCGCGAATATTGGTATCGGATCTGGGAATGCGCTTGAGACCACCGTTGATTCCTTGAACGTTTCTAATACCGTGTCCAATAATATCGCTATTACGGAAACGAACGACGTAACGGTTATTCAATTATCGAATACGGTCGCCGCCGGGACGATTGATCTGACCTCAACCGCAGGCACGATCACGGTCGCCGCTGGCGGTTCGGGAGTTGCTACCACTACCGGCGCGTTGACCTTGACCGCTGGAACCGATATCAACGTCAACCGAAGCGTTACTACTGGATCGGGCAACATCACGCTTGCCGCCGTGAACGACGTCGTTTTCACTGCGCTGGGGGACGTGACCAGCGTATCTGGAGACATTACGGTTACGGCGGACAGCGACGACGGTGGCGTGGCGAGCGGAGCGTTGACCATGGTCGCCGGAACGACTATCAACGCCGGGTCGGGAACCATCGCGCTTGCCGCGGACGAAGATATCACTTTAGGAAAATTAGCAACGACGAACAACACGTTGACGGCGTTGACGTTGACTTCCACCGAGGGCGGGATCGTGGAAGGCGGAGTGGTTGGAACCTGCGGCGGCGCCATCAGCGCCGGCTGTAACATCGTCGCCTCGGACGGACGGTTGGTGGTCGACACGGTAACGGGAATCGGCAGTATCGGAGCGCTTAATGGCAACGGGGTTATTGTGACGCCAGGGGCAATCAAAATAGACACACAGTCTGTAGACATCGATAACACGACATCCGGGAATATCAATTTATTCGAAAGAGCCACCACGAATATTGTGAAAGTTAATCAGGCCGGTCCTGGTAACTTGACGATTTCTTTTGACGGGGCGCCCGGGGCGACCTTGCCTGGTCAAGGTAACGCAACCGTTGCTGGCGGAATAAGAAGGCTCATCAACCGCATACCGCCGCCTGTTGCGGGTACAACGCCTGGTCCAGGTTTTGGCCCGGGTCCGGGCGGTCCTGCTGGACCCGTCGTTCCTCCCGGGCTTAAAAACCGTTTTGATATCAACGGAAGCACGACACGCGCCGAGATTTTTGACCTTATCCGCGGCGGCGAACGCGTGACGACTAACGATGTTTCCAAAACCCAGTTGTTAGGCCGAGACATGCAAGACCTCGTGGAATTTAGCGGAGTCCCTACGGGCAAAACCATGACGCAAGTGGTGGTGGAAGAGGCAGTACTTTCTAACAACCGCTTTAAAAACTCCAGCGCTACCGGCTCGACTAACGCTTCCGGCCAATCGGCTAACACGGTGCAAGACGCTGCCTTGGACAGCGCCGCTTCGGGCGCGGTGGTGGTCGATCCTTTTGAAGTGCAATTCGATATCGTGGAGATCAATGAGCCTGAAGAGTCACAGCCTTAAAAGCTGAACCGTAAAGCCACAACCTTAAACCCTTTTACCGCAGAGGACGCAGAGAAAGAAAGGGCAAAAAAGATTAAGTCAAAAACGTAATTCGGGATTCTTCCTCCCGCTGGT
Organism: uncultured Nitrospinota bacterium; assembly: GCA_964570665.1. Classification (GTDB taxonomy): domain Bacteria; phylum Nitrospinota; class Nitrospinia; order Nitrospinales; family JAJDAT01; genus JAJDAT01. The sequence goes on from CAZMZH010000005.1 coordinate 23,598, forward strand.
CGTCTGAATGACGCGCTTTAGTTTTTTCTTTGGTTAATCAGTTACGTCGGTTTCTAACAAACCCCACGACCCGTCATCCCGAGCTTGTCGAGGGATCTTGGTTTTACTCTTTCTTTGCGCCCTCTGCGGTTCAAGAATCTTTTTGCTTTTACGCCTTTGCGGTAAAAGCCGTTCAGTTCCTGCCGGCCATCACTCCCCCATCGACATCCCAAATAGCTCCGGTGACCCAACCGGTTGCGTCTGACAAAAGCATTTCGATAACGTTGGCGACATCCTCAATTGTGCCAAACCGTCCGATGGGATGAAATCCGTTGAATCCATCCAGAGTTTCATCAATTTTGTCTTTATCGATAAATCCGCCATAAATAGGCGTTTTCACAACGGCGGGAGAAACCGCGTTTACGCGGATATTGTCGTCGCCAAGTTCCATCGCTAAGTGTTGCGTAAGGGAATGCAGACCCGCTTTGGCCATGGAGTACGCCGAGGAAGGCGTGGCCTTGACCGCCTGCTTGGCCCACATGGAACCAATATTGACGATGGAACCGCCGCCATGCTGTTGCATATTCTTTACGACCGCTTGCGTGATGAAAAAGGTACTTTTGTTGATATCCATGTAGCTGTCGTAATCGGCCGGCGTGTGATCCAGAAACGGAGCTGGCTTGAATATCCCCGCCGCATTAACAAGGTACCGAATATGTCTGTTTTCGTTTTTGATGCGGTCGATGAAGTAACTCACTTGTTTTTCATCATAAAGATCGGCGACAAACGTCTGCACAGTTCCTAAAGTTTCCAATTCAGCCCAAGCCCGATCCAGTTTATCCTTATTGCTAGACAACAGGATGACTTCCACGCCTTTTTGAAGTAACCGTTTGGCAGCTTCTTTTCCTATTCCCGTGGAACCTCCGACGATAAGCGCTAATTCAGACGATGTATTTTTCATGATCGATCTCCTTTTTCTACCTATTAATTGGTAGTTTTTATGAGTAAAAAAGTTATTTCGTTTCCCGTGTTTTTCAATGCGTTAAAAAACATCCTACTAGTTGGTAGATAAATTGTCAACACTTATTTGAGATTTAAATATTAAAAAACGAAATTCTTTAAAAAAGATTGAACCGCAAAGGACGCAGAGGGCGCAGAGAAAGACAAAACAAATTCTTGAGAAAATGCAAAAACAGAATCCTTAATTTGTTGAATTGCAAAACCAAAGGCGACATCGTTCTAATAAAAATAACAAACCAGTTTCTAATTTTATTCTCGTATTAAAAATGAGAATTGAAAGTTTTGCTTTTGACTTTTAACCTTCATCCCTCTTTGCCTTCAATCTTTTCTTTGCGTTCTCTGCGTTCTTTGCAGTTCAAGATCTTTTTTGCTTTTACGTCATTCGGGTAAAAATAGTTAAAGCGGTCTTTGGTAACCGTCTTCCCATAAAAGTTTCTTGATGATACTGTCCCAAGTGACCTTGGACACGCGCTCTTTGCCAACTTCGCCAAATTTACGCGCGACGGTTTCGTCTGCATAAAATTCAAGAGCTGCCGCTACCGATTTGGGATCGGGTTCGACAATGTTACCGCAGACGCCTTCTTCCACCCACTCTTTAGCCCCGCCGCTATCAACGCAGGTAATAACCGGTTTGCCGCTGGCGTAGGCTTCGACGGGAACCATTCCATAATCTTCGTCGACGGGACCGTAAAATACCGCACGACAATTGGCGTATAATTCGCATAATTCGTCGTCGTCCGCTTCGTGTTTCCAATCGATTCTATCCGCGACTCCTAAACTATGGGATAACTCTTTAAGCTCTGCCGCTTCTTGCCCTCGACCCGCAATGACCAATTTCCAACTTTTATCCATGAGCCCAAAACTTCTTATGAGTAATTCGGGTCGTTTCAGGGGATGCAAGCGTCCGACGCTCAATATCGTCTTGGAATACTGTCCAACGCGGTAATTTCTTTCCGGCGGCGGCGGATATAACAATTCCGAATCGTGTCCGCCAAAGCGGGATAGCCTGCCTTGAATATTCTTGGATTGGGCGAACAAGCGGATGCGTTTAGGACCTAAAAGAAATTGGTCGGCGGTAAAAATAAGCTTGCGGCGGATCGATTCTTTAATAAATTGTCTTTTATATAATTTTTTTGAATACTTCTCCCATAAATCATAGTATTCGCGCATCCGGTGGTTGAGCCAACAACTATGTCGATTATGACGAACGGCGTAACTGGGGAAACGCAACGAAATAACATGATCCACCGGTAAACCGTCGCCGCTTTCGGAAATATCGGTCAACCAGGTCGCTAAATACGCTTTCAATTGATGACCAAACCGATTGGAAGGAGTGGTCCAAACTTCGCTCTGGTGTCCCGCTTTTTGCAAAGCTTTGCACAAGGCGCGAGCGATCACGCGATGACCGCCTTCGACAAATGGAACGTCGCTGGTTATTACAAGAACTCTTTTAGGCGAAAGTTCCTTGGAGGACGTTTCCTCACAATTCTGATTGGTCATCTAAACAACTTTCCTATAGAAGCTGGGATAAGCTTGAATTTTCTATTATGAGTCATGATCCAATTCATTTTTAATGAACTCGGCAATTTCTAAAACTTTTTTACGCAAATGTAAATCTTTAGGATTAAACCTGGAAGCTTCCGGGCCGCCTGAGCTGGCAATAATTTCAGTGGAGATGATGATATCGTCAATTTGATTGTCTCTAGGTGAATTTTTAAACTTTTCTAAGCTTGCTTTTCCTTGTGCCGTCGCAGGTTTATTAAAAAACCTCGCTAAATTTCCATAGCTATAAGGATTGGAAGCCGCTTCAACGTTTATAGAAACGCATTTTTGGAAATCGCTTTCTAAATTGTCAAACCCTTGTCGACTTTTAAGCGTCAACCCAAAAACCAAGCTATATTTACCTATTTGATCGGGCGCTCTATCCCCAATCCTAAAAAAAGCGCTGTCGCCCGGAGCGATCATAGATTCAATGGGTAACCTAATTTCTTTTAACGGCGCTCCAGCACGACTGCAAAGATCTTTACCTTCATTTTTGAACCAACGTGTTGTCAGAAATACGCTTCCGTTTACAGTATCATAAAGTTTGGCATTTGATTGAAGATCCAACCAATTACTTTCTCCCATATTCTTTACAGAAATATCAAAGTTTAGCTTTTGGCCTTGTTTGAACTTATCGTTATTTTTAACGCCAGCAAGGGAACTTATTTTAGATTTTAATTTTATCTGGTCGACGCTAGATTGGGTTAATGGATTGAATGAAATAAAATCTTCGCGCGCATACTTTTTTGAAATAATTTGTGGCCCTTCTATCAATATAGATTTTACATCCTTCAGCTCCACTCCAAAGCGCGTAAAAACTCCAGTAATTTTACCTTTGGGATCGTTGGGAATAATATAATGTGGGTTTTTTAGATTTTTTTCGACGCCAACTTTTTTTCCGTTTTTGGTTTCGATCGTAAATTGAAATTTCAATGTTTGCAAAAAACTTCGCCAACCAATCATTTCATCGGGCTCAATATTTAATATGAGCACGATTCCATAGTTATCCGACTCCATAAAAATAGGCGACGTTTTTAATTTTGGCGGTTCTTGCCTCAAATCTTTATCTTCCTTTTCCCAAACCAGATCCGAGTCAAAAACCTTAGGTCCTTTGAAACCATAAGGTTTTAAGTCCGCCTTTTTCCAAACCCCCTTCCCATAAAAGTCCAATCTATCCAAATGCACCACAAGCGTTTGGAAAGGAATTAGTTTTAATAACTTATAGCAGGATTTGTCGTAACATTTTTTTACGCGCCGATTCATCTCCATAAAAGACGAAGGCTCCCACCCGCTAAATCCTCCCACTGCTGGGCGCCAATTTCCCGTTTGATAATGAAGATACATGAATTTGGATATTCTATTTATGGGTAATTCTAATACGGGCCCTTGCTCTGGAGATTCTTTTATATACTGGTAAACTTTAGGAAATTCATTCTCCGCTTTTAAATGACCGCTGCCAAAATCGACAACCTGATACTCAAAAAGAAAAATGGTTACCATAAGACCAAAAACGCCTACCTGTAGCTGTTTTGATCGATCGCGTAAAATTTTAATTATTAGCGCCATACTAAATCCGCATAAAACCGACAACGTCAGTAAAAACGGAAACGCGAATCGCGCCGGTACCCGCATAGCGGAACCGCCTGGAATGAGTTTATAAACCAAAAGGAAAGGCATTGGCATATCAATGCTCGAAATAGACGCAAATGGTCCGAGCATAATCAAAGCCATCATGGCGGAAACGACGGCATATCTTTTAACGGTTTTTTTTTGGTCCGGGGGGAAGTGAGCGTATTTTTTTTTCAAAAAATATAAAGCTAATATCGCTAAAAAATATGGTAAGAACCCTAAAAAAACGGCCGTCTCGCCTTTATCTGCGGTTATATGACCTAGTACCGCGTTTTTTAACCAGCTATAGTTAGCAAACCCATGAGGCGGAAAAATGAACCCTAAAAGCTCAGCTGAATAAAGGGCGTTTTCATCTAAGGTGCGAAAAAAATTCCATTTCAACGCAACCTGTAAATAGGGAATTCCAATGGGAAGCAAAATAAGAGCGCTTACAAAAGCTCCCATGGAAAAATGACCCCAGGTCTTTTTATTCCGGAAATAATCTAAGCGCTCGTTCATTCCTAATTCGAAAACAAGATGCGTCAGAAAAAGGGAAATCAAAAGAGTTAACAACATGGTTCCTAGGTAAACGGAAGCATAATATTGAATCCACGTAAATAATAAGGCTTTCCAAAAATCGCGAAAGTTTTTAGTATTTACGAAACGATTGGCAAAAAGCAGCGCTAAAGGAGCCCAGAAAAAAGGCATTAACTGTAAATGGGCTAGATGTCCCCATCGATAGGGATTGAACGAAAAAATAAGCCCCGCCGCCAATCCTCCCCAAGAACTACCGGTTAATTCTTTAACCAACAAGAAAGTAAAATAAGAACCTAAAACAAAAGAAACCAAAGCCAAACCATTGGCCGCTAGAACGTGATTACCGGTGAGTAGTTGAATAGGAAGCGTGATCCACAAGTTTCCAAATAAATTTTCCGAAAAAGCTAACGTCCCTTTCACTGGATAAAAAATAGGGGCATCCCAAATGGAAACGGAGGGATTAAACAAAGCATGAGCATCCCATGCCAATATCCAGGCATTTAAGACCGAATCGCCAACATCGGCCAATTGCGTATTGAGTCTAAGACCAAAATCTCCCGCTTGTATAAAGAAAAAAGCGAGGGAAATAAGAATTACAAGAACGTGGAAAAATCTAAATTGGATTTTCATTTAAGAAGGAAAACTAGGGAATTCAACTTTTGCTGAGGATTGGCATTTACTTAAATTTATGTAAAAAAATTAAAACCCTATTAAAGTAAAACAAAACTTCCTGAAATGGAAATTTATACGGTTAATTTTTTTTAAAAAACCAAATTTTTTTCGCTGGGTAAGGCAGAAATTCTATTATTCTCTCGTAAGAGTCTTTAACTTTCTTACAGGCTCGTTTATCAATTTATGGAACCTGGCGGCTATATTAAACCCAAATCTTTCAGTTTGAAACGCGCCTACATTTTAACCTCTAGAAAACACTTTGGCGCTGTCCGAAGATATCATATAATCTCCGTAAATTTTGTCACGTCTAACTTCTTCCTTGAACTTGCGTTCAACCTTATTTTATAGGGTTTAAAAGAGCTTACCGTCGCTATCTTAAGAAAAATATGAATTTTATTTTAAAAATTGACACTCTAAATAAAAAGTTAGCCGTCTTTTTTTTAATTACCTCTGGGCTAGCGTTTTGCTCGGGAATCTACGGGTATAAAGGTCATTCTGAATGGCCTCCTGTGCGATCCGACGGCGAGGGTTATTACTCGTATTTGCCTACGATGATAATTTATAAGTCATTTGATTTTTCTTTGATTGAAAAGAGCCGGTTTCAGAACGGCTTTCCCGATTGGACAGGTATTCGACTCAATAAGAATACTGGGAGGCTTCACAATCAATACCCAATGGGCGTTGCTATATTAATCAGCCCATTTTTTTTAGTCGCTCATATTTTCACTTCATTTTTTAAAAGTTTAAACTCTGACGGTTATTCACTTCTATACCAGATTTCTGTTTTAACGGCTGCATGGTTTTACTATTTGCTGGGAACTTATTTTTTAGCGAAATATCTTGCCAACGTTTTTAACGAACGCATCGCTTTTCTAACCGTAATATTTATCACTTTTGGAACCAGCCTATTTCATTACGCAACATACGACGCGATTTTTTCTCATATTTATAGTTATTGCTTTGTCGTTTTATTAATATACCTAACTGAAAAATTCTGGCAGAACCCAACGTTCAAAGACGCCATCATACTGGGCGGAGTTATTGGAGTTTTATTTTTAATAAGAAACTACAATTTGGCGCTAGCGTCGTTTTTTTTCTTATATCCTTTTGGAAAAGAATTTAAAAAAATTTATTTGCTGAATGCAAAACCCCTAGCGCTGGTCATAGGAACGTCTTTTGCGACCATCCTTCCACAATTAATAATTTGGAAAGTAAACGCTGGAAGTTTTATCGTGTATTCCTACCTCGATCAGAAAACAGAAGGGGCCAGGTTTAATTGGTTAACTCCCAAGCTTGTCGAAACTATTTCCTCGGTCCAAGCGGGGGTATTTATTTGGGCTCCAATCCTATTGATCGGATTCATAGGATTATTGTTGCTCTTGAGGAGTTCTCTAAAAAAAATTGCGGCTCTTAGTTTAATAAATATTTGTTTTCTTACCTATTTGGTCGCTTCATTTTGGACTTGGCATTTTGGCGGAGGTTATGGGCACAGAGGATTTGTCGACATATATCCATTTTTTGCAATTGGAATTGCCGGTTTTTTAAGCGCATTTAAAAAACCATATTTTTTGAATCCAATAACGGGACTTTGTTGGGTATTCACTCTACTGGTTTCCATACAAATGTTTAATTATTGGAAAGGGAAAATAGATTATTTTAAACCAACCTGGGAACAATATTTTTACGCTTTAAAAAACTTTCCCCGTCTCGCTTTTGTAGAACTGCTTCCTAATAGCAGAAAATCATTGACGGTCAACGAAGGTCTTTTTGCTAAAGGCGCGATCATTATACCTCCCGAACCAAAAATTAAAGTTAAGCCCAATGCATCGTTTATCATTAAAGTAATGATCAAAAATGCGGGCTATTCCTATTGGCTTCCGCCGTCTAAAAGTGGAAATGTCTATGGAGCCGTTTCCTTGGGTGGACAATGGTATTTTAAAAGCGCTCTTAAAACCTGTAAAAGACCAAACTCCCCATCAATTATGGAATCGCGCATAACATTATGGGACATCGTTTCTCCTAATGAATGGATTCATTTTGAAGAATTTATTAAGGCTCCTTCGGCGTCGGGAAGCTATTATTATATGCTGAGCATGGTCAGCGAACGGGTCGTTTGGTTTGATCAAATTTCCAACTCTTTCGTCAAATGTATTGAGGTAAAAGTTGAGTAACCAACACCACAATTTAAATTCTTCCCTTTTAGGATATGTTAGGTATTGCCTATAAATAACTTTGAAGGTTTAAGGGTTTTCTTAAAACAATGAAAAATTATAGCTGTTTGTTTCTATTTCATGAAACTTCTTCATAGCGCTTTCCACCTATTAGTAATTTCCATTAATGAATCTTTCTTATAAAAAACATGTATTGGTTCTTCTGGCTTCGCTCCTTTTCTGCCTAGCTCAGGGGTGGGAATCTATTTTCCGCTCCTGGGATAAACTCAACGACCTGGGAGACGCGTTTATCAATATGTGGATTCTGGATTGGAACAACCACGCTTTATTTGACTCAAGCCTTTCGGTTTGGGATGCGCCTCAATTTTTCCCGATGGAAAATACTTTGGCGCTTTCAGAAGCTATGTTTGCTAATTTATGGATTTACACTCCATTTTATCTAGTTACGGAAAATCCGGTTTTTTCGTCAAACATGGTCGGTATCATTTCATTCATTCTTTGCTCCTACTGCGGATATCTTCTTATAGAAGAAATTACGGGAAATTTTTGGGCCGGATTGGTGGGAGGAATTATATTTTCTTTTTCTCCTTACCGCTGGGCTCATTTTTCACATCTCCAATTACTGCCATTTTTTTGGGCCCCTCTGGCAATCTTGTTTGCTCATAGATTCTTCAAAAGTCCACAAAATAAACATTTTTGTGGAATCGCTGCCGCCACAGTTTTTCAGTATTATCATTCAATTTATTTGGGCGCCATGTTGACGTCGGGTTTGTTCATTCTTTTCTTAATCCACATTTTTTTAGAGAGGACAAGAGAGGATCGATGGCATTATTTTCGAAACCGAGAACTACGACGGCATATATTAATAACAACTTTAATCGCCGGTTTGTGTCTTGCCCCACTAGGCTTGCCTTATATATTAATTGCGGCCAAATGGAATATCGTTCGTTCTTTCGCAGAAAACTTTCTTTTTTCCGCAGAGCCTTTGAGTTTTCTTTACCCTAATTCCTTCCTAAATTATCAGTGGCTTGGAAATCTACTTAAAAACTCAATTCCAGGCGGAGAAACCCAAGTCTTTGTCGGTTTTATTCCCTGGTTTTTGGCGGTGGTTGGAGTTTTGACTTTAAAATCTAAAACATACGCTACCGGAGAAAATTCAGAGAAAATATTGCGTCGTTATTTAATAGCCGCGTTGGCAATGGGCGTTTTAATGTTGGGTCCTTATCTCAAATGGTTTGGACAAAACACTGGAATCCCTCTTCCCTATCAATTACTGCACAATATCATTCCAGGCGCGGCGGCCATGAGAGCGCCCGCTCGGTTCGTTCAATTAGCGCTCCTTTTTATGGCAATCTTGGCGGGATTTGGCGTTAAATATTTTTTTGATTGGTCGCAATTAAAGGGTAAAGCAATACAATCCATATTATTTTTTGGCTTTGGGATTTTATTTTTTCTTGATTATCAGGTCCAATTTTACCCAGGAATTAAAGCGGAAGAGAAAAAGGATTTTCCTGCCGTCTATCAATACCTTGCTAAAACCAACCCTCTAGTTCCTTATTTAGAGCTTCCTGTCGAAGGTAAATTGGAATATAAATACCCGCTTTACCAAACCGCTTCCTGGCGACCGACATTAAATGGCAAAAGCGGATGGGCTCCTCCTGCATACCGAGAAATGGCTTCGTTTACTAGAGACTGTCCGTTCGAAATTTGCGTTAAATTTTTGGAAGCCGTTTCGGTAAAAACCATCCTCATTCATCTTGAACAATATTCAAATATTCAAAAGAAACTCTGGCAAAAAATTGATTGGCTGCAACACGGGTTCTCTTCATCAAAGAAGATTGGAAATACTCTAGTATTAGAACGAGATTCTTTACCCGAGCTGACAGAAAAAATAAAAATAGTGCGCGCTTATTTTTCCAAGGACGATCAAGGGTTATTGTCTTTATTATTTTTCCAGCCATTAGAAAAAAACAAACATTGGAACAATTTAAAACCGGAAAAAAACGCGGTCAAAATTACCATCGATTCGATTGAAGAGGAAAAAATTAAAAAAACTGTTACCGAAAAAAAGTTGTTTTCCCCGGCTTTCGCGCTTTCTGGAGCCCCCATTTCAGTACCATTTACCCGTTTGGGAAAAAACCTAGAAAAGATCCAACAAATAAATTTTAGCGGGGACAAGATCCTACCTTTTAAAATCGACGCCAACTCTATTATTTTTTTGGATAAAACGAATACCTCTCAGAACAAAAATAGTGAGTTGCAGGCGAAAATTCTGAAAATAACTGGTTTGCCAGAAAAAGGCATTATTCCTCCTAAGACATCATTTTTGCTCAATGCGAAAATACTTAACGCTGGAAAAGCCTATTGGTTGAATGAGGAATACAATAAATTGATGAAAGATACCAACGATGGCTCAGTTTTATTGGCGGCAGAATGGTTTCCAAAAAAAGACATCCATTCTTGCCAACGCCCGAAATCGAAACCGGTTTTGGGGATTTATAAATCGATTAGAGATATCGTCGCTCCCGAAGAGATTGCAAAATTCGAAACGTCGATAACCGCCCCAGAAAAAGAGGGGGATTATATATTTTGGATAGGAATGGGAATCGTTAACCTCGCCTGGTTTCACGATGTGGGTCCAACTCAGGTGCAATGTTTCGAATTTTCTGTTAAAAATAATCCATGATGACTAATCTTTCAAGCCACTGCCCGCGATGCGAATTGGAATAGACGTAAGACCGGTCTTAAATAAACGCACCGGCGTTGGAAATTATGTATTCAACCTGATCCAATCTCTCGCTAAGCTAAAAGCCAACGAAGAATTTCTTTTATTCTCAAATTCTTTTAAAGAGCCATTCGATATCGAGGAACTTAAGGGATTACAAAATTGCGCCATAAACCATCATCGGTTTCCTAACGCGATCATGAATCCATTATGGAACCGATTTGGCGGCAGTCTAATGAAAACACTGACCCATGGAGCAAACATCTTGCACTTTACGGGGCAAATTCCAAAAAACCCAGGAAAATTGCCATCAGTCGCAACCGTGCACGATTTATTCAACGTTAAATTTCCTGAATCTGTCGCCCCTGAGTTTAGAGTAAATCCTAAATCATTAGCTCGCTCTTTAAAAAAAATAAAAAAAATTATAGCCGTTTCTGATTTTACAAAAAACGATTTGATTAATTTTCTTGGTACGCCTGGGGAAAAAATTGAGGTGGCGCCTCATGGAATAGAAACAAATCTTTTTTTGTCCCATGAAGGAAAAAATAAACTGAACGCGCAGGATAATAAACACTTTAACATCCCAGGAGATTATATTTTTTGCGTTGGCACTTTAGAACCAAGAAAAAACTACCTTAAAACGCTTGAGGCTTTTAAAATTGTTCTAAAAAGCCATCCAAATCAAAAATTAGTTATTGCTGGAGGCAATGGCTGGGAAAGCGATAAAATTCACCAAAAAGCTAAAACACTCCAGATAGAAAATTCTGTGAATTTTCTCGGTTATATTGAATCTTCCGATTTACCTGCTTTATATAAAGGGGCATCAGCGTTTATTTTTCCTTCAATCTACGAAGGATTTGGCCTTCCAATCTTAGAAGCTTTATCCTTTAATGTCCCTATTGCGATTTCTAATATCGCTTCTCTCCCAGAAATAGCCGGGGAAGCGGCCCTGACATTCGATCCAGAAGAGCCGGAAGAAATAGCTAAACAAACGATTCGCCTGTTAGAAGATTCCGCCTTGAGAGAAAATTTAATTCGCCTTGGCATAGATAGAATTAGCAAATTTACTTGGGAAAAAACGGCAACAAAAACCTTGGAAGTTTACCGTTCGCTGGGTCATTCGTCATGAGTTTACTTATTGGAATCGATGGAAGCGAATTGGAATCCAGTCCGCGCGGACCGGGACGCGTTTTGAAAAACCTTTTGCGGATTTGGTCGGAAACAGAAACCGATTGCCAATTCATGCTTTATTTTAAAAACTCCGACGAATATGCCAAAGATCTTCCTATATCCAGATTTCAATCAAAAGTTGTAAAAATCCCGAAATTGTTGGATCGCTTTCATATATGGGGACAATTTGCGCTTTCCCACCGGATTTTTTACGATAATATCGACGTTTTTCTTTCGCCAGCTTATATAGCGCCCTTAATCGCCGCCTGTCCTGTTGTCCCTCTCATACACGACATCTCTTTTCAATCGCATCCGGAATGGTTCATTCCTCGGCATGGGGCCGCAATGAGGCTATTAACGAGGCTCACAGCCTGCCGCGCGCCAAAAATCATTACCTGTTCAACGCAAGGACAAAAAGAAATTTCCAAATACTATGGCGTTAAAACCGGGGAAAAAGTTGAGGTCGTTTACTGGGCTCCCGAAGAAAAATTCCAACCCGACCGAAAAGGGACCGCAAAAGCCATAGTGAATAAAAAATATGGCATCAATGATCCCTATTTTTTATTTGTCGGAAGTCTATTCAAGCGAAGAAATATTCCGACCATGTTGAAAGCGTTTCAAAAATTTCAAAATAAATCAAAAAACTACAAACTGGTCTTGATTGGGAATGATGCAGACGCTCCGCCATCGGTTTCGTCTTTGATTAAATCGCTAGATCTGGAAAATAAAGTTTTATACTTCGATTACGTAAACGAAGACGATTTGCTTTTATTTTTACAAGCGGCCTATTGCTTTATTTATCCATCTACTTATGAAGGGTACGGTCTCCCCTTAATGGAATCATTAGCTTGCGGAACCCCCGGAATTCGGACAGATGCGGAGACTCTACAAGAAATTGCCGGAGATGGAGCCATGGAGGTTTCCCCACTCAATGAGGACAATCTATCCAACGCTATGGTCCAATTAGCGGAACAACCTGAATTGAGAAAAGAATGGTCTGAGAAAGGATTGGAGCGCTCGAAAATGTTTTCCTGGAAAACCGCCGCCGACTCCGTTTTGAATCTATTAAAAAAAACTAAACTTTAGAAACGTTATCTTTTCTTAGCTCTTCCGAAAATAGATAGTGGCGGGTATCGTACTTTAGAGTTGTCAGAATAATTTGCCTGGCGGTTTGGGTCTCGCGATTCATAGCTATGGGACCGACAAGATTAGCCGTCATCTCTGTATAGGCTTCTGGGATATTCACAATAACGCGAATGACAAAAGGATCGTCCGGTTCCAATCCGATTTCTTTTTTTTCGCTATCGAGTAAGATTGGCTCGTAATCCGGCACAAAAATAAAAGGATCGGTCACGACAAATGCCAAAGCGGGATTGATTAAAGATTGCATCCATTCTAATGGGCAATCCACCTCGTCAAAAGGCATTAAAACAAATTTTGTTTCCTTTTCGAAACCATATAAACCGGTAGGGAATTGGATAATGTCTTGGTCCTCAAGCTCGATCTCGCCAAAGCGAGTTGTGTTGTATTTAGCCATATGCCTGTTTTGCCTTTGCGTTCGGCTTAATTGGGTTTTTTAAGGTTAGAACTGAATAATTTGGAAACTTTTGATAAATCGATCTTGGGCGCTGCCGCAGCTAATTCATTTTCGCTTTTAATTTTGAAGTAAAGTTCTTCGCGATAAACTTTGGTTTCTTTTGGCGCTTCAATTCCGATTCTGATATTTTTCCCCTTTATTTCAATGACCGTGACTTTTATATCTTCGTTAATTTTTATACTTTCGCCTATTTTTCTGGTCAATACGAGCATACATTTTCCCAAAGAGTTTGGGTTGAACGGGAAATATTTCCCTTGCTTGGCGGATTATAGCATGACGCAAAAAAACAGGCAATTACACGGTCTACCCGTTTTTTAAATAGCCGATAACAATTGACAGTATGTTGGGATTGTGTTAATTTCGCAAGCTTTCTAAGGTAAAATTCCTTTAAGCCGAGGTAGCTCAGTCGGTAGAGCAGAGGACTGAAAATCCTCGTGTCGGCGGTTCGATTCCGTCCCTCGGCACCTCTTATAGCTGGTATTAACACAACAGCTTTTCCTCCGAAGATCTAAAAAAACCCCGAGGAAGTTCATCCGAAACGCCTTTTAAAAGATGAACTCTAAAAGTCAGAAGTTACAATCCACCGTAAACCTTTTGCTTTCCAAAGTTTTCAAAATTATTTCCTTTTGAAACTTTATCAAAATTCGCCGTTAAGGGCAGCGACCATGAATGGTTAAAAATTAATCGGGTCGGGTGGATTTTTTCACGATGTCGCTATCAAAATAATTTATCGACATCCCAGCGTCGAGAACAATTCCTTGGGCGTTAATCCCAGAAGACCTTTCGCTCAACAAATAAACCGCCGTATTTGCAACCTCCTGAGTGGCGACAGCTTTTTTCCTCAACGTTAAATTTTCAGCGTGTAAATAGGAATCCAAATAGCCTGGAATTCCGGCGGAAGCGGAAGTTTTTAATAAACCCGGATTGACCGAATTGAATCGCACTCCAGAAAACGACGAAAATGATTTTGCTAAAAAACAGATTGCCGAATCAAGAGCCGCTTTTGCGGGAGCCATGTACCCATAGTTTTCTGCCGCCATTCGTGTTGTAGAAATCGAAACGGTAACTACAGAGGCTTTTGGCGAAAAAATATCTTTAAAAGCATTTGATAAATTAATAAGCGAAAAACAACTTACATCGACGGCTTGTAAAAAATCCGCTTTAGAAGTTTCGTAAAAGGGTTTTGGTCCCGCCGAATAATTAGCAAAAGCGATGGAATGAACCATTCCATGAATGATTTTGAAGTCGCTTGCTATAGTTTTGCTCAACTGTTCAATTTCATTTTGCCGCTCTACATCGCAAACATAGATATCGGAAGAGGATAGCTTTTTGGAAAGAGCTTCTTTTCTTGCTTTGGAACGAACTACATAAATAACGTTCGCGCCCTCTTCTTCTAGAGTTTTTCCAATATGAAAAGCAACGCTTTTTTTATTGGCAACGCCAAATACTAAAATATTTTTATTTTCTAAATCAAGAAAACTCATAGAATTTTTTAGGTTATTTATTACGAGTCTGATTAAATACCCAACTTACTGACGCTAAGATTCCGCCATTAAAAAAGCTTTGGCGGAATTGCGTGTCTTGCTTTTAGCTATCGGACAAATAACCGAAGTGGTTTCTTTATACCTTATGGATTCGCTTGCGAATTGTCCAATAGCATAGCGGCAAAGTCTACAGTCAAAATTTTCTTTGAATCCGACGTTATCTTACCGGCCATATAAGCCGCTCCACCGGTTTGTTCCTTCAATTTAACTTCCGCTTTTAATAGATAACCTGGAAACGCAGGGTTTTTGAGTTTAACATTTTGGATTCGCGTAATAACAGGCGTATGATCGTCTCCCGAATTGTTCTCCCGCGCAGCCATTAAAATTGCGCCCGACTGAAAAACAAATTCACACATGATAACGCCTGGCGTTATAGGACGATTTGGGAAATGCCCCTTAAAAAATGGCTCGTCTTCTTTCAACAACCATTCGGTAACGATAAAGTCTTCCGTTTTTTCGACAACCCGATCGACAAACAAGAAGGGTGGACGATGAGGAATATAATCTAAAAAGTTTTCCATATGTTTCGTAATGCTATTTGCACCACAACCGCTTTAATATTCCAAAAGAATAGCAAGGCGCCAAGTTTAACATATTCAATTAGGGCCTAAAACATGATATTTTGCTTCTTCTTTATCATTGCTCCGAGGGACAATCGATTCTAGAAAAGTTAAAAAATAAAATTATGACTTGGTTTCTCTCCGCCATTTTCTTTTTGCTTTTTTGCCTACTAGGTTTTACCCATGTTCGCGTTTATTTAATAGAAAACGAATTCCCTCCAGCCGGTCGGTTCGTTCAAATTGACGATTTAAAAATTCACTACGTTGAAAAAGGGAAAGGCGTTCCTATCGTTTTACTGCATGGCGTGAGCAGCACTTTACAAGATTTCACTTACAGTCCTATATTCGAGGATTTATCAAAAAAAGCCCGCGTTATAGTTCCCGACCGACCAGGTTATGGATATAGCGAACGTCCTCAAAGGGTTATCTCTCCCTCCGATCAAGCGGCACTCTTAGAAAAACTATTAAATCAAATCGGAGCTAAAAACCCCATTGTTGTGGGATTTTCATGGAGTGGATCTATCGCCGCCGCTTATGGATTAGAATTTCCAGATTCGATATCCGGTCTGGTATTTATCAATGGAGCCACTTATCCATGGCCCACTCCAATCGATTGGATTTATCAAGCTGGGGTAAAACCATTACTGGGGCCAGCTATCGCAAATTTCCTATTCGCTCCCATTGGCTCTTTAGTATTAGATAAAAATATAGAGGAAGTATTTTGGCCGGGATCTCCACCCAAAAATTATAAAAAAATTCCAATAGAATTAATTTTCAGGCCAACGCAATTTTATGCCAATGCGGAAGATATGGTCGTATTAAAACCTTTTTTAGCCAAGCAAAGCAAAAGCTACTCAAAAATTAAAGCGCCGGTTTCGATTATTGCTTCAGAAAACGACTTAATCGTTTCGCCGACAATTCATTCTAAAGCTCTCAACGAGGCAGTCGCGAATTCGAAATTAATTTCCATTCCAAATGCGGGACACCCTCTTCATCACAGTCATCCAGATGAAGTGGCAAAAATTATTTTAGATATGTTGGGTTCGGTAACTAAGCGTAGCTAATCTAATAAACCTTGAAATCAGTCTAAATACGTTACCACGCTATCTTGGGGGTAGACTAAATGGCTCTCGCTCCATTGGTTTGAATTATTAACATCCCAATTTGAGTCGTCTTTTATCGGTTTCATTCGGATACCGCCATTTCCTCCAAAAATTAGCAAAGCCACGCCATCTCCAGACTCTTCAATTCGACGCGCAAATGCAGGGCATGGAGTCTCTGTTTCTCCATCCCAACCCGTAACCGCAACATCAATTTCTTTCCCGTCCTTTTCGTATTGAAGAGAACAAATTTGTCTAGGTTCGGAAATAACGTTATACATCCGGCCAACGCTTTCTTGGCAATTAGAACATGGTTCAACTTCTAAAAACATAGCAGCCTCTTATAAGCGGTTGATGTCCTATTATAAGTCAATTAAGGCAATGATGAAACCAGAGATAATTTTAAAAAGGGAGGAGACGGATGAGGAAAAATCCAATCTAAAGTTACTACTAACTTACCATTACCCAGCCCTTAATAGGGCTAGGCTTAGCAAAATATATTTTTTGGATTTTCTTAAGATCTAGCGGTGATCGCTTTAATAAAGGCTTCCAAGAATTGAGGATCGAAATGACCGTTCATTTCTTTCTTCATCATTGAAAGGGCCTGTAATGGAGTGAAAGAATCGCGATGATCTCTATCGCAAGTTAACGAGCTAAAAACATCCATGATCGAACAAATTTTTGCGAAAGGCGTAGTTTTGTCTCCAGACATGCCGGCAGGATATCCCGTACCGTCAAACTTTTCATGATGCTCCACTGCCATTGCAAGAATGTTTTTGCTGTAGCATTTCATGTCATTAAGGATTTTTTTACCAGCGGCGGGATGTTTTCGCACCGATTTAAATTCTTCTGTAGATAACTCCGACGTTTTAGTAATAATATCGTAGGGGACATCTTTTTTCCCAACATCAAAAATCATACCCCCTAAACTCAATTCTCGAACCGATTCGGAATTCATATTTGCTTTAATTCCCAAAAAAGCGCAGAGAAAACCCACATTTGCCGAATGCGTATAAACGGGTGGATCTTTGTCTAACAATCCAAATAAAGCGGTGAAATTGAGATTAGCCTCGCGCAATTGAGTCTCTAAAATTGGAACCAGTTCATCCAAATTACGCAAAATTCTGGTAGAAGCAATATTTACAAAATATTCTTTAAGGACATTCCTACAAACAATATAAATGTTTTTAATATTTTCTAGAGGGGTTTGTTTTCCATCCAGCTTATCTTTAAGAGACTTTAAAACAAACTCTTTGTAATACCTTATTAAGTCATTTTCATGAATATAAAACTCCTGACAATCGTCTGAATTCATCAATTGAAGAATTCTTTCGTGATTAGTCGGAGAATAGTCGGTGAACTTAAGAAAACGGTCGTCTTCGCCACCATCTACTTTGTAGTAAATTTCAAATCCTTGCTCCCATCTTGCATCAAGGAAAGCAGGTTGGATTTCTCTGTAAAAGTGGGCGATCGAATTCATGGAAGAGTTTGAAAGTCTGCGTGTTATTCCGAGAACGTGGGCATTCATTGGGAAACCATTATAAAAATTTTAGACTAGAAGCTAATTTAAGTCAAAGAGATACTAGTAGGCTATTTAAAATAAAAACGAAGTTAATTTCTCTTAAAAATGACTTAATTTATTAAATATCCTAGTCGGGAAAAATTAGCCTACGAATTAGCCTTACGGCTTAATTTGAAAAAATAATTAGCCTTTTATGGATATATCCCATTTTTTTAACTTGCGTCCGCATGACAGTCGTTTTATCTTTTCTGGAAATTTGCCAGACTCAAAAATTAAAGAGTGAAAGCGATTGTGTTACTGTTATATTTTCACAAAGAGGATGCGCAAATAAATTTTCTTCCGTTAGCGGCTTTGAAGATTGCCATTAAACGGGTTAATTGAAGAGATTGTTCGAAAATCTCAGTTTTTCGAAATTATTCATCACACCCTTGAAGTTAAAAGGAGAGACTATGAAATTGGTGTTAATCCGACATGGCCAAAGCCAATGGAACCTGGAAAACCGATTCACTGGATGGAAAGACGTTGATTTAACGGAACAAGGCCTGGAAGAAGCTAGAAAAGCAGGTCAACTGCTTCGCGAAGAAGGTTTTACTTTTGACTTGGCATTCACATCTTATTTGAAAAGAGCTATTCGAACGCTTTGGACCGTTCTAGACGGATTAGATTTAATGTGGATTCCCGTGCATTCATCTTGGCGATTGAACGAGAGACATTATGGAGCTCTTCAGGGTTTGAATAAGACTGAAACCGCCGAAAAACATGGAGCCGAACAAGTCCATATTTGGCGACGAAGTTACGATATTCCTCCTCCAGCTTTGGAAGATGGCGATGAACGATTTTCTTTAGACGACCCAAGATACCAATTGCTTGAAGACTCCGTTTTACCAAGAACAGAATCTCTAAAAACCACTGTAGACCGATTCCTGCCCTATTGGCAAGACGCGATAGTTCCAGAATTAAAGTTAAAAAAGAAAATTCTGATCTGCGCTCACGGAAATAGTTTGCGGGCTCTAATTAAGAATATCGATGGAATTAGCGAAAAAGAAATTGCAGACCTCAATATTCCTACAGGTATTCCGCTGGTTTATGAGTTGAATGATAAATTAAAACCGCAAAAACACTATTATTTAGGAGACCCAGAAGAAGCCAAACGAGCCGCTGAATCGGTAGCAAATCAATCAAAACAATAACCTCAGGAAAACAATTGCGGTTTTTAAAAAATAGCATTTTGCGATTGGATAAACTCTTTCTCCTTTTCGCAATAGTTAGCTTATTTTTTTACTTATGTATTTCCCAAATCTCTTGGCAGTTTAATTGGGGAGAAGGTTATGCAGAAAGGCCTATACCCACCTACCTAATAATCTATTTCAACCTTTTTTTACTTTATGCATTAGCCATTCGAAGTATTTGGAGAAGGCCAAGTCGCTCAGGTATTTTTCCAATCATGTTAGTCGGCGGCCTTTTGTTTCGCGCCGTTTTAATTCCATCCCAACAAATTCAAGAAGACGATATTTACCGATACTTATGGGACGGTAAAGTATTCGCTCACGGAATTAATCCTTTTGAATACGCCCCAGAGGAAGTTTCTGAATTTAAAAAACTACGAATACAAAACCCTGAACAGTTTCAAATCAGGTATTCTGAGCGTAATGAAAAAGAACTCTTAATTCTCTATGATCTCAAATGGCATGATGAAACTTCTCTGATATTTCATGAGAGGATTAATCATCCAGACGTACCCACAATATACCCTCCTTTAGCCCAATACGTTTTTCGCTTCGCCCATTTTCTCCAACCGGATAGCATTGCCGTCCTCAGGTTAGTTTTTTTAATTTTTGATCTCATAACTCTACTCTTTATCGTTAAAATTTTAGACTCCCTCAAAAAGAGTCGAAATTGGGCGTTAATTTATTTTTGGTCGCCTTTAATTCTAAAAGAAACTTTTAATTCGACTCACTTAGATATCATTGGCATTTCTGTTCTCACCGGTTCGCTTTACTTTTTCCTTCGATACCGCTTTACGCTTGCCTCTTTATTTTTAGCGTTGGGAGTTGTAGGTAAACTTTATCCCATCATATTACTGCCGATCTATTTGAAGGAAAACATCAAGTATTTAATTAAACAAGACAAGGTTAAAGTTGTTTGGAAGGTTGTTTCGTGGAACATTTTAGTATTTGCCTTTACTGTAGCTATTTTTTATTTCCCATTCGTTCAGATAGGCAAAGGAGCTTTTGAAGGGTTAAAAGTTTTTACAACGTATTGGCAAAATAACGATAGCATCTTCGCTTTAATTCTATATTTTTACGAAAATATATTGGGTTTGAACACGGAATTTAGTTATCAAGAGGCCAACGTCTACATTTCCTACGATCTGGCTTCTTTACTGAGTAAGGCAACGGTTGCCTTAATTCTAGGAGGAACTGTATTATTTTTTCTTTTACGAAAAGAAAAGAATTCGGAAGAAAGCTCCCGTCTTTGGCCGCTTTTTGTAATTATGGGGTTGGTATTTTTATTAAGCCCAGTACAAAACCCCTGGTATCTAAACTGGACCGTTCCATTCCTTTGTATTTTTCCGTTTCGATCCTGGATTTTACTAACGGGTCTGATTGGACTTTATTACATGGGATTTTATTTCGACTACCAAGACAAACCTCACTTGGAATACTATTTGCCCTGGTTTGAATATTTACCGTTTTATCTATTACTAACCTACGATTATTTGGTTAAAAAGAAGACTGAAATAAACTCACCGCAAGAAAACTAAAATTTTTTGAACGTTTTTTCTTTTGTTCCGTTTTAAATAACGTTGCGTTAAAATTGTCTCCATCAAAAAATACTTTTTAGAACTAGGCTTTTGGCAAATTTTAATTTTAAAAGTTGCCAAAAATTTAACTCGATTAAATTTTTTCACTGTTATAAAGGACAAAACCATGAAAAAGAAAATTGGAGTAGTTCTTTCCGGTTGCGGCGTTTTTGACGGCGCAGAAATTCACGAATCAGTTTTAACTTTACTAGCTATTGATCGCGCCGGCGCAGAAGCGATTTGCATGGCTCCCGATGTAGATCAGATGCATGTGATCAATCATCTCAAAGGAGAACCTACCGACGAAAAACGAAACGTTTTAGTGGAATCGGCCCGAATTGCACGCGGAGATATTAAAGATATCGCTGAAGTGAAAACTGACGACCTTGACGGATTAATTTTTCCTGGAGGATTTGGCGCCGCTAAAAACTTGAGCGACTTCGCCGTAAATGGAGAAAATTGTAAAGTTCATCCCGACGTGGTCCGACTCGTTCGCGAATTTGCCTCTAAGAAAAAACCTCAAGCAACGTGTTGTATCGCCCCCGCCATGTATGCCAAAGTATTTGATGGCGAATCGATTTCCCCAACTCTGACAATCGGTAACGACAAAGATGTAGCTAGTAAAATTGAACAAATGGGAAGCAAGCATCAAGAATGCGCAGCGACCGACATGGTCTTCGACGAAGAAAACAAAATTGTATCGACTCCAGCTTATATGTCAGGTCAAAGCATATCGGAGGTTGCGGAAGGGATTGAGAAAGCCGTCAATAAACTTGTAAGCATGACGTAATTTTTCTATGCGGGCTAAGAAACTAGTCCAAAAAGTTCATTCGGACTAAAGAGCCCGATAAAAACTATACGGAATCCCTCAATCTTCCGAGAAGACTGAGTTTCTTAGCTATCCCCGCATATAGTTATCCGCCAAGTACTAAACGCGCCGACAATGGACTCAGCGAATAACCTAATTTTAGTTAAAAATTTCGGCGTGCCATACCAAAACCATCGCTATCGACTAAAACTTTCCAATATTTTGAGTCGATAACTTCTTCACGCCAAACTTTAGTACAACCTGGGTGTTCGGGGCGATTTACGTCGTGCATGATCAATATTCCACCAACGCAAACTTTATTAGCCCAAGCGTCATAATCTAACTTAACTCCTCGCGGAAAAATAGGGGCGTAATCTTCCAGCGGAATTTTCCGACGACCTATTTTCCAACTTGTCATTCCGTAAGCTCTTTTCCATAACTCTGGAAACCTCAACGGGCTGGTTTCTAAATAACCATGAAAACCGTCAATAAATAAAAACTCAATCGGTTTACGCTCCAAATCCCAACCACTGGCAATTTCATGAGATAAACCTCGAAGTGGAACTACGTATTTTTCAAGTTCCCATTCTTCCACCATTGAATTCCAGCGGTCCCAAATATCGAGATCAGATTCAATAACCCCTCCCGCTATTTTGTTCCAATGGTCTATAGAATATAGCCGACCTCCAGAATTTTGAAGGCCGCTTCCAATTAAAGCGGTACTTCTCCCTAGCCAGGAACCAATTTCAACTGAAATTCCGAAAGTATTTTGCGCTACTTCAAACAAAATCCTAGCGTGTTCCTTTGGCAAATGGGGAGAGCCTATTTCTTGAGCTCGCTCCCAGACAGATTCGAATGTAGCGAACTCGGTAGTTTCCCCGAGCATCTTTTTCCCTCAATTATATTTAATAATCTCCATCAAAGTGATAGCGCTTATGCAAAAAATCTCGCCAGATTTTTCACTACGCAACTATGGTTAACTTCTCTATCGGTAAATTTCTAAAGATCTTTAATATTTTTTTTAAAAAAATTTATTTTTTTGCGGAAGTAAAACAGTTTTTCCTCTAAACTACCGAAAAGAATAGATAAGCTACCAATAATAAAGGACATAGAACTTTTTATAGGCATTTATGGAAATCGTTTTAGTTTATCCCAACCTTACCCGCCTGGAACGAGTGACACTTGGTCTTGGTTATGTCGCTTCTTACGCACAACAAAACGGCCATAGTTGTAGTTTTGTAGACTATACATGGGGCGGCGGCGTAGAAAAAACCGTAGATAAAGTTCGGGAAACGGGAGCAAAAGTTGTCGGACTTTCCGTCAAAAGCGGCGAAGTGGACTTTTGCATCGAAGTTTCCAGAAGAGTTAAAGCCGAATTTGGGGCTACTGTTGTTTGGGGTGGGGTGCATCCATCCATAGACTCCGAAAAAACTATCGCGCTTGATTGTGTCGACATCATTTGCGTTGGCGAAGGCGAAGAAGCCACTACTGAACTACTCACTTCTATGGAAAAAGGGGAACTCGATACCAGTATTCCCAATTTATGGATAAAAAAAGACGGTAAAATACATAGAAACCCAATACGCGATCTCCAACAGGATTTGGACGATATTCCTTTTCCCGATAGAGATTTACACGACACTCAACTTTACATCGAAGAATCAGGAACTGTCGACTTTATCGCCGGAAGGGGTTGCCCGTACCAATGCAGTTACTGTGTGGAACCCACATACCAGGATGTTTTTAAAGGTAAAGGACAATTTGTTCGTTACCGAAGTCCGGAAAGCCTGATGGACGAAATTTCCGACCTGCAAAAGCGGTTCAAATTTTCAAACATCAATTTCGTGGACGACGTTTTCACTATAGACATTCGGTGGTTGCGGAAATTTGCGCCGCTTTATAAGAAATATTTCAAAATCCCGTATACCTGTAACGCCCGTATTGAAGCAATGCGAGAAGAGTCTTATCAGCTTTTGAGAGACTCGGGATGTTCTTCATTGGAAATGGGAATTGAATCGGGAAGCGAACCGTTACGCCGCAAAGTTCTCGAACGTAAAATGACCAACGAGCGCATTATTGAAGCATTTGACCTAGCCCATAAATATGGTTTAAAAACGATGTCTTTTAATATGGTGGGAATCCCTTATGAAACTAAAAAGGACATTGACCAAACCATTAAATTAAACCGTCGATTAAAACCCAGCTCTATCCAGGTTTCTATGTTTCAGCCGTATCCCGGTACTGGTCTTTACGATATCTGCGAGAAAAATAACTGGCTCAATGGCAAGCCCATCCCTTTTTCTTACTTCATGGATACGGCAGTCACCTATCCTCACCTAAGCACCGACGAGATCATTAAAATCAGACGATGGTTCCGGTTTAACGTTCTCCGAAAAATTGACCCGATCAAATCGCTCGTAGTCTTGTTCTACGATTTAAATTACGAAAGGTTTTTTAAATTGTGGTCCTTCATTCCAAGCCAAATCAAAAAAATGGCTTTGTCTTTCTTTAAGTCATAGTCGGAAAAACCGTAGAAAGGCCTAAGGTAGGATTTCCAGTAATGCGAGCCGGCAGTCTTTAGGAACTGGCGGTGATACTTATTTTTTCGATTTCGGAATCGTCGATCGTACGAGTCGATTGAATACGGTAGCGTCTTACTAACATCCTCATCAAAAACTTCAACACCCCCAACTTGCTCTTAAACAAAACAGAACCTTGCCCTCTTGAGCAAAAGTATTGAATATCCTTGAATTGATGTTTCAATATGGTAGGTAAATATCTAAAAAATAAACCAAGTGAATAATTCTTGATCAAAACTAACATGTCATTGCGTTTACACAAGTACACGTAACGATCGCTGTACAATCCAACGGTTGCCGTGCCAATGTGGTAAACCTTGGCTTTTGGCAAATAAACAGTTTTTAATCCGCGTAATTGTCCGCGCATATTGAGGTCGACATCTTCGGCAAAAATAAAAAAGTCTTCGTCGAATAAACCTATCGATTCAAAAAAACTTCTTCGATAAATTCCAGCCCCAGCGCAAGCGCCAAAAACATATTCTTCTTTATCGTATTGACCGACGTCTTTTTCTCCTTGCCCTCTACCGCCTCCAGCAGACCAAATATGGAATAAATCGCCTGTATTATAAAAAGCTTCCCTATCGTGCAAGAACATCATTTTAGTTGTTCCCATACCACATTCTGGGTGTCTTTCCATCCCAGCGTATAATTCGCTCAACCAATCTTCGGCAACTTCAATATCATTATTTAAGAGACATATGTATTCGCCCTTAGAGGCTTTGTAACCCTCATTACAAGCGATAGCAAATCCTAAATTTTTCGGCAGCTCCACGAGTCGAACCCAAGGATATTTCTCTTTGATCATTTCTTTTGAGCCATCGGTCGAACCGTTGTCTACGACAATAGTCTCAAAATCCTCAAAATCGGACTTTTCCATAGAATCCAAACACATACCCACTAAATGAATTCCATTCCAATTTGGTATTACAACGCTAACTTTCATAATTAATAGCCGGTAGAAGTTTTCAAATCCTTCAAGTTGTTTGCGGGTTCAGTCAATAGTTTGGTTTTAGGTTTTATTTCTTCAGCGGCAGTTTGTAAAGCCAAATGGTTAACATACTCGAAGAAAGGAGCATACAAATAGGCGGAAAACGAGGAACTCAAACCATGATCGACCAAAAACCTACGGAATGCCGCCGATTTTTTTACAAATGATTTATGAGACTCTTCAACTTTTCTGGCAACGCAATCATTTTTGAGCGTTTTAAAAAGCTCTCGGTAAAACTTTAACGATCTGTGAAATTGGCCTTGAAACGAAAGATTATGCGAATGAAAAACCGCAGATCGCGGTTGATAGGCTATTTTAAAACCCTGATTTTGCATGTCGCCAGCCCATATACGATCTTCCGCCCAATCGACTGTTTCGTCAAAAGGATAATTAATAAGATCCGATCTCCTCATAGCGGAATTGGCATTGGAGAAAAAATTATCTTCGGTTCTTTCCAAATAATGTTCTCCAAAAGTATCGGCTAATATTTTTCGCTCAAATAAGCTAGACCAACCTTCTATTGGTTTTTCGGAACCATGGACCCCAGCAATTTTAGGATCGTTTAAAGGCTCGATCAAAGACTTTAACCATCTTTCGTTTGCAGGCGATGCGTGAGCGCTGAGATTAACCACGACTTCTCCACGCGCCAGTTGAGCTCCTAGATTAAGAGTTTTCGCGTAGTGGAATGATTCCTTTGGTATACGGACAATCGTTATTGGAAACCGTTTTGCTATCTCAATAGTCTTATCTGACGATCCCGAATCAACCAAGATAACTTCCCAATCGGTCTCTTCTTGCTTTGCGATAGACTCTAAAGTCCGCTCTAAAAACTTTTCTTCGTTCAATGTACGAATTATTATTGAAATTTTTGGAACCGACTTCTCCTTGGACGTCTGTACCATCTCGTATTTTAAAGGAACGCTAGAAGAAACTTCACCTTCTTTAGTTTTTAGCTTTAGCCCCATCTGGAATAACGGAGAAGCAACACTAAATAATGCAAACATCGAAGAATAAACTCGCTCTTCTATTCCAAGCGATCCCATTTCATCTTGCCTTAGTTTCCAATAATGTTCCCATGCTGAGGAATGATTAGGATTGAGATGCACGCAATTTTTAAAATGTTGCAGGGCTTCTTCGCTTTTTCCCTCTTCTAAAGAAATCGTTCCCAAATGATAATGGCCGCCTGCTGCATACAATAAAGCGTCCTCGTAGTCGTAAGCCGTTTGCACAATAGTTTCGAATTGTTGGCGAGCCTTTATTAAATCTCCACGTTGCTTATGTACCGAGCCCATTATATGAAGGCAAGTCAACGCTTGCGGAAATTCTTCAAAAATCTCTCCAGCGCCTTCCAAAACCCGATCATACTCTCCCGCCTGAAAGAGTGGGGTTAATTGATCCAATTTGTTGTCGGAGAGTTCACGGTCTTTTTTCAGCATACGGGTTTTTTCTTGCGCTACTGATTTGGGACGCGTTGTCGTTTCAAAAGGTTGCGCTTCCTCAAAAGCTTGCCGCATTGTATCGGCCGTTTCCAATATCTGTTCGCGCGAATAGTTGGGATAGTTCACCACTGTATCGCTTATTCCGTTGAACCTATCGAGGTCGTCGGTAACCAACCATCCATTTTTGACCGCTTTTTTGTAAAAATCAGTCGCTGGATGAGGAACGGCAATTGACGCTTGCCAACTGGAAAGCAACCCTTTCGATATGACTCTTTGTCCAAATTCTATGGTTTTACGATCGCCTTCAGGAGTAGAACCAGACGCTCCAAAAAGAAAAGTGCCGTACATCTCAATACCCAATTTTTTGGCGATTCCCAGAATCTTTTCTAGTTCGTCAGATCGAGTCTTGACTAAGCCGATACTTTGTCCAGTTTCTTCGTCGACACTCTCAATTCCAACACGCAACTTGTAGTAGCCAGCTTTTTTAATCGCCTCTAGGATCTCTTCATCCAAACGCTGATGATTGGCCATCGCTTCGTAGCGGAGATCGTTGTTTCCGGAAGAAATTAAAGCGTCGCAAAATTCCAAAATATCCTTTTTCCTAATTATGTGGGTTTCTTCATTGAAAAAGCACCCTTCCATTTCAGGATATTTTCGGCGAAGCGTCTCGATTTCGTTGACGATTCGAGAGGTCTTGCGAAACCGCCAATTGATATTCTCATAGTAAACCGTTCCAGCTACGCAGAAATCGCAGGTGTATGGACATCCTCTTGAAGGATGTACTTCGATTTCGCGATATCTGGTCCAACGATGTCCGCCGGAATAACTGTAATCAATTCTCCGTATATCTTCGTCTTCTGGGTCGGGAAGCCAATCCAGATCTAATACTTTGCGATACGATTTGGGATACAAACCCTCGATTGATTTCGGGTCGTTACCTTTTAAAATATCTAAGACCGTTTCTTCAAATTCGCCAACGCAGGCGTATTGAAAACCGTCTTCAACAACCTTTTCTGGCCAGGCAGTGGGGTATTGCCCTGTCATTATGACTTCCGCCCCTAAATTATTACGGGCATGACGCGCAACTTTTAACGTTTCCGCGTAAGAAACTGTATCTACTTCAAAAATAACCCAATCTGGTTTTTCAAGGTCAAGGTATTGCTTATAATCTTCGGCGGTAAATCGCATCCAAGCGCCATCTACCATCTTTACATGATCGTTTGGTAACTCGCGTTTTAATAGAGTTGAAAGGTAGGCCAATTCATATGGGTAATAAATAAAAACTGGGTACCCGCTAAACATACTTGTCCACCTGCTGGGAAATGGGCAAATATAGCGATTTTCCGGTAACCTACCGGGAGGATTGCAAACAAGTATCTTCATTATTTTTTAATAAATAAGCGATTTAAGTATAAAAGTCATAGCGCACAAGACCCATTATACTCTTTTCGGAAAATAACGTAGGAATCTTAAAAAATCATGCGATTAAACTTCCCAACTCATTACTTTTTAAGATCTTTCAGCATTTTTTTTGCGCCACCGTGATCGGGCATTAGCCTCAAACAGGCTTTTAGGAATAAACGTTGGTTCTTTTTCGAAGATAACCGCGCCAACCTAAATAAAGCGGCAGCTCGTAATTTTTCGTCGCAAAAGGATTCGGAAAACTCAGTAAATAATTTCCTAGCTTCCTCCTTATTTCCCGCACTTTCATAATTTGAAGCTAAAGCGTAACCAAGGCCTTCGTTTTCAGGATCTCTAGAACGGTAACCTTCTAATGTTTGATAAATAGGTATTTTTTCTTTATCTAATTCGGCCATAGCTAAAGCAACTCGAGTTCGAACCCATTCATCTTTCCAATTTGCGGCTTTATTCCAAGCGGTTTGATACAATTTTCTAGCTAGGTTTTGCTTTCCAGTTTTTTCTAAAGAATCCGCCAAAGGCAACCAACATTCGTAACGTTCTGGCAAAGCTTTTTGAATTTTTTTAAATACCTGGATTGCTAAAGCATGACTTCCCTTTTGCTGGAGGAGCAACCCTTTACAAAACTGGGCTTCGGGAGTTACACCAGTCAATCTCAACTCTTCCTCAATCAAATGTTGAGCCTGACCATAATCGCCTTTATTCATAAGGTTCTTTGCTGTTAACAAATTTTGAAACTTTGAAGATTTGCAAATTTCTAGCAATTCATCTCGATTCAAATCAGGCTCAATTCCAAATAATGGGAATCGGAAAACAGGATTGTCCAGTCCAACGCCAAACAACTTGGTATGTTCTGAAAAAATTTCTTTAGCGCGGCTTGTCTTTCCTATTTTCAAATATCTTTTGGCAATAGTTGGACGCAAAAATGGATTAGATGAAGTGGCGCGAGATAATTCATCAAGAGTGGTGGATTCATTTTTTAAATAAGATTCCCAATCCAAAGATTCTTTACTTTGAAATAAAGATTCTAAAGATTGAGGGGTTTTAAAAAACTCAACCAAAGGGCGACAAACTTTTTCCCAAGATAAATTTTCCTTGGCGGAAATCGCCCGTTTTTTTATTTGGAGCGCTTTTTTTGGGTTTTTTGCCCAATCCACTATAACTTTTGCCAACGACTTTTCATCGCCAAATGGAACGGTTTCCCCCAGTTCACCCTCTCGAATCCAATCGCCTAAAACGTTTCCTGGGTTGGTCAAAACAGGTAATCCTGCCCATACGTAATCTAAGAGTCTTATTCGTTGAGAAAAACGATTTTCTAAATGATCGGAGAAAGTAACAATACCCGCATCACACTCGGTTAAATAATATTGTCGACTTTCGTACGGTATCCAATCTTTATAGAAAAAAACGGATTTATCTAATAGCTTCCATTTCTTTGCTAATTTTTCGGAGCGAACGTAAGTTTCGGTTGGTTCGGAATGCATGGGGTTTGCAAACCCAGTGAAAACTAGCTTCACTGCTGGATGCGATTTAGCGATTCGCTTCATGGCTTTCAATGGAGTTTCGACATCGTACCAATTCGCTAAGGTACCTCCCCATAAGATAATAAAATCGTCTTCTTTAACGCCTTTTAGTTTCCCTCGAAAAAATCGTTTTCCTTTTCTAGGGTTTCCGCCGGGTATACCAAATGGGACAATGTCTACAATAGATTTAAACTCTGGATCGTTTAAATATATTTCGGGATCAAGCTTGCCCGACAGAGTTAAAGCGCCTAAATAATAGTCGCGACTTCTCTCGCTTGGACATACAAAAAAATCTCCCATGGCCAATTGCCTAGAAAGGTTTAAAACCGAATTTGAAAAATGGACGTTTTTTTCTCTCCGTTTCATTTTTTCTAACGGTTCTCTTTCCAAACCTTCAAAATACTCGTGAACTAATAAATCAACGGCAACGGGGGTTTTATATTTTTTTGCGTAATAGGCGACGGCGGGATGATGCGCGTAAAGAGCGTCCGCCCAACGAACGTGATTTTCTAAAGTATTTGGATATTCGTAGGAAATTTTTTCGAGTGGAAATGTTTCTTCATGTTCCGTTATTTCATAAGGAGTGAGTAACCGAACTTCAAATGACCTGCTTAAAACGCGAGCTATTTCTAATTGACGAATCCCTAATCCGCCAATTTTGCCCGTAACGGGTTCCGATGCAAAAATAGCAATTCTATTTTTACGCCTCGGCAAAGCGTTCCTCCAAATTCTGGAGTTCTCTTTCGGCGCCTGAATGAAGAGGATTTAATTCAAGGCACTTCTTAAGCATTTCTTCTTTTTCATCCGATTCGGTTAATCGAGCCAATCGAAACCAAACTGCCGCTAAAAGATGCGATCGTCTAAAAGTCTGGATAAAGTTTTCGAATAAACTACAAGCTTGGTTTTTATTTCCTTCGTTTTCTAAAGCGGAAGCATATGCGTATGCCAATAGTTCGTTACCGGCGTCTTTTTGGAAAAAATATTGCAACGATTGGGAACGAGGTTGCAAGTTTTCGTCTAATTGAGCTAAAGCTAAAGCGCATTGTGTCCGAATCCAGTCGGCATCTTCAGTTTCATTAGCTCGTCCCCAAAGATCCAGATAAACATTTTTAGCGCAATTAACTTCTCCCAATTTTTCTTTTGCTTGAGCAAGCTTTAGCCATACATCCATTCGAAATGATTTTTTTTCAAGAAAATTTTCGAAAAAGATAACGGAAAGTCGATTATCGCCTTTTGCGTTAGCTAACAAACCCTCATGGTAATCAGTTTCTGCGTTTAAACCAAAACGATTTTTCTCTTCTTTTATCAACTGAGCCGCTTCGTTAATTCTGTTTTGCTTTAAGCTCATCGACGCTAAAACCAAACGTAGATGATTCGTTTCTGGCCGTAATTTTATTAAAGCCTTTATCGTTTCCATACCTTTTTCTGGTTTTCCAGATTGATCGTATAATTCAGCCAAATATTTAACAATTTCAGCATCATAGGGGTTGGCTTTCAACGCCTTTCTACACTCTTTAATTCCTTGCGCAAAATGTCCCACATAAGCGTCCGTTTTGTCCACCATCGGAATCATTGGAGCGTTTTCGGTCAATTCCTCCATGAGTCTAAGCTTCACTTCTGGAGCAAAAGATAATGGATTCACAATTTGACGATCATGACTTACCAGGCGGTAAACAGGGTAACGACCGTAAGCAATTTTAACCAATTGATAATTCAATCCAGTTATAACTTCCAACTTTTTCAAATCAAAATTCGGATATGTTTTAATAAAGTACACCGGTTTATGTCGTATTAATCCACCAATTATAGTATCGAAATAATTGGCCAATATAGGATCGTTCCAAGGGCCAATACAATAATGTACAAATTGATCCGAAGCGGGAAGATTAGTCTCATGGTAAAGCTGAACAAAGTTACCCCAAACAAACAATCGCCGGTTTTCTTCTTTTTTTCTTTGAATTAATCTTCGCAATGATTTACCTAAAAGCGGTAAATAAATAAATTGTTCAAATTGCTCATAACGGGACAAAACCTCTACGTTTCTTGCCCTAAATAAATATGGGTACATCTGTGCGGTTGCCCATATCGCCGAAAGAGTCAATACGACCGTTGCAAAATTTCCCATCGCCCCGCCAATCTCCCAGAATCGAGCCATCCCCAACCCGGTAGATATCGCTAAAAAAGCGGTTAACGGAATGTAATGGTAGCGGGAAAATCCTTTTTGACAGACGATCATAAATACCGCTGTCGCGACGACCAAAGATATTAAAACGCCATGTGGTCGATCAAAATAAAATACAAGACTTGGCCATCCCACTAACCATAGAGGCAATGTTTGTTTTGCTATCGTGGCTATATCGTGTAAAACACTTCCATAAATTCTCTTCAATTGTGAACATCTTAGAGTTGCGGCAAGCCGGAGTTTAAACTGCTTTATCCCTTCTTCATCTAAATACCCTAAACTCCATTCAATAATATGAGACAAAATTAATGGCATAAAAGCAAAAGTTACAAAAGGAATCGCCGATTCTAACCCTTCTTCATAAATTGCCAAACCTGTCAAAAAAACAGCAAATACAGGAACGGAGCATTTAGCGACAGCGGCTATCCCAAATAGAAGACCTGAAACCCAATACCATTCCAACCCCAAACCAAAACATAGCGTTCCCCAAACTACAAAAGGTAAAAACACCTGCTCAAAATTAAAAGAATCTGCCGAAAACGCCGGAGCCATACCTAAAACAGAGAATAAAATCCCAGAAATTAAAGCTGAATAAACATTTCCAGAAAAAGTTAAAACTGTTGCAAAAATTCCAACACAAGAAAAAACATGACAAATGGTTAAAAAAACACGAACCCTATAAATTCCTTTTTCTGGTCGATAACCATAAATAGCGTCTAATACTCGCATTCTCCAAATGGGATAAAACGAATACATATCGTGTTTCCACTTCAATCCTCTTGTGGCAAACCTTGCGCGATAGGTATAAGTGGCTAAATCTTCATCCATCGGAAAATTCCAAAAAGGAATCCGAGTAAAAAGGGCGACTATTGCTGTTACTGCCGCATATGTAAAAATTTCGATTGTCATAATACGAAACTAAAATTAAGCGAGTTTTTGATTATTACTATGTTTATCGTCTTTCCATTGCCTACCCCTTAATTATAAAGGTAGGTTTTTGGAAATTTTGTATTTTTATGACACTTTTAATCCACCAGTGGGCTTAATTTCCTGCGGCTTGCCACGACTTTTAAAGTAATATTTTTATTAGGATACTCGGTCCGCTTGCGTCGAGGTCGTTCATTTTAAAAAATTTTCTTTCTTAAGTCGCCTAAAACAAACCGTATTGGTTATAATCGGCTTAATAGAAGTTTTTCTTTAGCTAAGCGTCTAAGGTCCCGTTAGGATCAAATTAAGTTTAACTAGAAAACTTGCATTTTTCTAGGGCTCATACGGTCTGGCCAAATCCTATTTTCATCGAAACTTATCCCTCAATCATGAAACCAAGAATTGATAGAAGTCGAATTTTTTTATTCTACTTGGCTTTTACTTTTATTTTGTACCTTCCAACTCTTCCCGGCGAATTTTACTTCGACGACGGGTTTTTAATTGAGAATGAGTTTATAACCGATATTTCCAAATTACCTAAACTATTCGAAGGAGGGCAAACCATTAGTCCAATGCGTGGAGTTTCCACGACAAGCTTCGCCATTACATATTCAATTTTTGGTTGGTCGCCGTTAGCGTTTAGATCCTTTAATGTATTTCTGCATTTTGTAAATAGTTGCCTCATCTGGACTATCGTTTTTGAATTATTATCCAGGACTCGAAAAAATTCCGATGACTCATTGCAAATATCTGCAAACGACCACTGGATAACCTTTTTCACAGGCGCCCTATTTATATCTCATCCCGCTTTAACATCCGGAGTGGCTTATATTTTTCAACGTAATGGCGAACTGTCGACTTTATTTTATTTAGCGACGTTTATATTTTTCCTCAAAGGATTCCCAAAAAATAAAAATCCTAAACTAATATGGATATGGGCAAGCGCCTTTACATATATTCTTTCGACGTGGAGTAAAGAAATTGGAATCACTTTTATAGCGATCGCCGTTTGGTTTGAGCTCACTCTACAGCCTAAGGAAAACCGTTTCCAACGAATAAAATATTTTTCCCCGTTAGCGCTCGCCTGTATTTTTTCTCTCTGTATGGCATGGCTAACCATGGTGAACGCTCCTATTTTAAAGAGAACAATGTATGGAGATTGGGGAGTTTGGGCCAACGTAATAACGCAATGGAACGTCTTAATAGAATATTTAAAAATTGTTATTTGGCCCAACTTGGCAGCATTGAATATCGACCACGATTACCCCATTAGTTTAAATCTAATGGACCATAGAGCTTGGTTGTCGGGTTTAATTTTATTTTGTTTTTTGGCTTTCGCGGTGATTTCGCGAAAAAATCAACCGTTATTAGCGTTCTCGATCGGGTGGTTTTTTATTGCGCTTATTCCAGAATCGACCATCATTCCCATTAGCGAAGTGATGGTGGAATACCGGCTCTATCTTCCCGCTCTTGGATGGGTTTTAACTTTAGTTCTCTTTTTGAACTTTGTCGCTTTAAAAATATCCAACAAAAATTCGTTCCCGTTATTTGGCTTTTTGATACTGATTATATTGAGCCTAATTACCTGGCAAAGAAATCAAATCATGGGAAGCGAATTGCTTGTTTGGAAGGATGCCGCCGAAAAAGGATCGCTAAATATCAGGGCAAATACCGCTTATGCGACTTTCCTACAAAAACAGGGAGAAAAACAAAAAGCGCTCGCCTTTTTTAAAAAAGCGGCAAACTTAAACGAAATGAAGCTTCCTTTTAAACAACCATATCCTATACCGCATAACGAATGGGGCGCTTATCTCCTCGAACAGGGAAAACGAGAAGCCGCAAAGGATCAATTTATTTCAGCGCTAAGGATTAATCCAAGATATTTGCCAGCTTTGGAAAATCTGACTCGTATCATGGAAAAAACTCCCTTAGAGAATTACGAGCAAGACTATTTAGCTGTTTTTCAAAAAGTCGATTTATTTCCTATTGGTCACTACAATCTTGGAAATTATTATCTGAATAAAAAAGAATACAAAAAAGCTAAACAGCAACTATTAAAAGCAATCGACCAAGACTCAAACTTTGCAGAGGCTCATAATAATTTGGGAACTACCTTAGGCCTGATGAGGGAATATAAAAAAGCTGAGATGTCATTCTTGAAAGCTTTAGAGATAAATCCCAAAAATCTCGACGCAGAAAACAACCTCAAAAAATTGCAGCTAATGAGATCTACAAGCGAAAAACCTTAAGCAAACTCATCGGCGAAACTTCCTATCCCTTGTTCTTGAGAAGCTATGGATGCGCTGGTCTCAGAGGGTTGGCTGTTCTGAGGAGGCTGAAGCAGAACATTCTCGGTTTCCAACGATTGACCGTTTAATCGGTTAACAGATGTCGTAACTTGAATGTCATCGGCAGGGTTGGAAGCAAATTCAAAATCTTGGGCTGAAATACTGGCAAGATTAGACAATGCAGGTTCTGCAGTCCCAGGCAATTCAAATTGCGCAGGACCGAAAGATCTTGAAAAATCTGCGGTCGTTGGTTCAGCCATGATCCATACCGAAGGATAATTAAGGGATATAATATCAATTTACAAAAACCAGACCTAAAATTCAAGTGGCTTTAGCTAAAATAAATATTCCCCAAAAGTCTCAACCCAGCGATTTCAACTTGTCAACCACGACTTGTCTCATTATTTCCTTTGGAGCCCCTTGTCCTGTCCATTTTTCAAATTGTTCTGCCGCTTGGTTAACAAATAATTCCACTCCTGGAATTGTAATACAACCTACTTCTTTTGCATCTTTGATCAAGCAAGTCTCCAATGGATTATAGACGGCATCGAACACAACCATGCCCGGTTTTAACAAATGTTTGGGATACGGCGTTTTTGAAACGTCGGGCGTCATTCCAACAGGAGAGCAATTGATTACAACTTCAAAGGTATGGGCCGTTATTTCGCGACTTGAGATCAATCGGCAATTTAACTCCGAGGCCAAGGCCTCTCCACGTTCTTTGTTTTGATTATAAGTTACGGTCAAATCTCCGCCTTTTTCAACAATTCCATAACCAATAGCTTTTGCAGTTCCCCCCGAACCAATAATAAGAACTTTTTTCCCTTTCAAGTCGCAACGATCTTCGAAAGTCTTCATAGCTCCCGAATAATCGGTATTATAGCCAACCCAAATATTACGTTCTCGAACAACCGTATTGGCGGCGCCAATGGAATCGGCGGCGCCATCTGTCATGTCTAATAATCGACGCACTTTTTCCTTATGGGGCATGGTAACGCTTAAACCTTCAAAAAACGGTTCAAAGGCGGAAAAAAATTGATTGATGTCATGAACCAAAAAGGGAAGATAAATATGCGGAAGATTCTTTTTCTTAAAAGCAGTATTATGAATCAAATAACCTAAGCTTTTAGATATGGGATCGCCAACTACGCCAAAAATTTTATAATCAGGTCGTTCAAGATTTACTCGATAAACATCCCTTAACACAGACGCAGGAATTTGTCCGGGTGCGCTTTCCTTCCCCGAATCGAGAGAACCAAACGTTAAAAAACCTCCCATGATAGGAGAAAGAATTCGACTGATCTCTCCCAAATCTCCCATGCAAAAAGATATTACTTTTTTCCCCGACTCTTGTGCATGGCGTAACAGATTAAAAACAATGATGTTATCTGCAATATTTTTAGCGTAGGTAACCAGTTTTATTATTTCCGCAGGGGTCTCTGACATAGTCTCGTAAAATTCAATTAACGATTCTGGAGTCAGAGAAAAATGGTGATAAGAAAGAATTTTTTTCGTTTTACATTTTTTTTCTAAAATTGGTTGCAAAAGCTCTCTGGGAGTCCCTGCCTCAATATCAATATAATCTACTTCGGCATCTATAGCATCTTGTAGAAATTTGATTCTGTCTTCTTCGCTTCCTTTGAATTGACCGCCTTCGCGTTTATTTCGATTCGTAACTATGACTGGCTTATCTGTCGCTTTAAGTAAATCGGCAAGGTTAACGTCATCAATCAAATCTAACCGTAATTCGATAATATCGGCCAACTCCGACGCCTTTGGAATATCTTCCAAAGCTCGGCTCATAGTAGGACCAACAATAGGCACACAAATCATCAATTTATCCTTCTAAAAAATTGGAGAGTTCAAAAAAAGGTAAGAAAAAATTAAAGTTAATTTTGAAAAAATACTACCGTGGACTTGCGGCAATATTTCCACCGTCAATCGTCAAAACACTCCCTGTCGTTTTTTCAGCCAGAGTCAAATGCAGAAAACCTTCGGCCACATCAAAATCGTACACTTCTTGAGAAAGGAGATTGTTTTTAAAATAGTCGTCCGGTTCCAAACCTCTTGCCGCAGCTCGCTCCTGAATAAACTGTTCGGAAAACATACCCGTGCGCACGCGGTCGGCATTGACGGCATTTGAGCGAATATTGACCGAGCCATAATCCAAAGCGTATTGCTTAGTTAATGCGACAACAGCGGCTTTAGGAAGCGCATAAGGGCCAAAATCTTTTCCCGGATTGAATGCGGCCTTAG
Source organism: uncultured Nitrospinota bacterium (assembly GCA_964570665.1). Taxonomy (GTDB): domain Bacteria; phylum Nitrospinota; class Nitrospinia; order Nitrospinales; family JAJDAT01; genus JAJDAT01. Next base: position 60,557 of record CAZMZH010000005.1, read on the forward strand.
AAGCGTTGAAAAGTAAAACTCCTCCGGTTTTTTGCGCCAGAAAAATTTTAACGGCGCGTGAAGCTAACGCTTGATGGGCAAAGAAATTTAACTCAAAGCTATCGCGTAAAGCTTTAGGGTCCACATGCCCAATACTGCCTTGAACCGCATTGCCAGCATTCGAAATTAAAATATCTAATCCGCCATAAGTTTTTAAGAGAATCGAAAAACTCTCGTCTAAGGCTTTTTCATCAGTAATATCTAGCGTTTGGATTTTTATCGCACCCTTTGCCACTTTCTTTAATTCTTCGGAAGCCGATGATAATTTATCTTTATCTCTATCAAGTAAAAATAAGTTAGCTCCATTTTGAGCAAACATTCGGGCGGTTCCTAAACCGATTCCAGAGGCGGCTCCCGAAATTAAAACAACTTTTCCTTGAAGTTTTGGCGGAACGCTTTTCCCCAGCTTAGCTTGTTCTAAGGACCAGTATTCCATGTCGAATAAGTCGTCGTCTTTCAAGGGATCAAATTTTCCTACACTAAAAGCTTTACGGACAACTTGGAAAGAACGCTCGTAAACATCGGCTGCAATGCGAGTTTCTTTGACCGTTTTACCAATCGTTACCAAGCCCACGCCTGCAATCAAGGCAACCCTTGGCAAGGGATCCAATTCTGTTTTATCCACTCCTTTTTTTTCTTTATTGGTCTTAAAATAACAATGGTAATTTTCTATATAATCGTTCAACGCTTGGGTAATTTCTTCGCGAAGAGCGTCGTCATCGTTTAAGTTTTTTGGGTTTAACAACAATGGCTTTTGTTTTGTTCGAATAACATGGTCGGGCGTGATGGTTCCAATTTGCGACCAAGTGGCGCATTCTTGGCTATTTGCAAAATCAAGAGCATCGGAATTTTCTCGGTAATTTATCGTCCATGAAACGCCAGAATGTTCCTTATAAAGACCTCTAAAAATAGGACCAATTTTCCCCAAAATCTCACTAGGCCCGATATTAGGTAAAACCTTTTGGGGGGTGTAAGACTTTAAAGTATTCTTTGTTACGTACTCTTCTGCCCGAGTTACCGCTTCTATATGAAAGTCATAACTTTCTTTGGCGGTTTCTCCAAAGGTAAACAACCCGTGATTAATCAATACCAAGCCCTTTACAGATGGGTTTTTCTCGTAGGCTTCTGCAGCGGCTTTGGCTAGCAGGAATCCTGGCATGATATAAGGCACTATACCCAAAAAATCGCCATAAATTTCTTGGCATATTTCAACCGCATTGGGTTGATTAGCTAATACTAAAATCTCGTCGGCGTGGGAATGGTCGATGAACTTATGCGGTAAAAAAGCGTGTAAAAGAGTTTCTACCGAAGGATTTGGAGATTTTGCGTCTAATAAATTTACCCTTTGATCGTTGACCATATTTTCATCGCTCAACGCATCTAGCTCTCTTAACTTCAATATATAATCTAACTTCACTCCGGGTAATCCGGGAGGCTCAATAGTATCTAAATCCCAACCGCTTCCCTTTACAAATAAAACTTTGGTTTCTTCTCCTACTCGATTTTTTACGGTCGATTTAACAGACGTATTACCTCCGCCATGTATCACCAAAGCCGGATTAGAACCTATCAAACGCGAAGTATACACTCGAAGCGCAATGTCTTCAGAAACGTCCGAATATTTATCGATAGCCGCTTGGGCTTCTTGATCATTCCATCTATTTTCCATAACGCCACAAAATACCAAAACAAAGTTTAAAATTAAAGCGGGAAAGTGAAACTTACTCGCTTGATCGTAAATCAAAAATAAGCATCGAACCGTCGCCAATTATAGCGTCGGGTTTTCTTTGACGCAATGGCGCGTAATAACCAGAAGGTCGATTATAAACCCCTTGCAATAATGTCGCGCTAACGGCAATCACTCCTTTTAAATCCAACGAGGAAGGCCCCGTCCATTTTTCTTGCAGAAAAAACGGCAAAGGTTCAAATTTTACGCCATAGGCTTCCGGATTAGCCGTTCCAAAATAACCTAAACGAACTGTTTTAATCCCATTTTCTTTTTGCCAGTTGGCCAATGCTGGAAGATCTTGTCCCCAATCTAAATTAGAATCCACTAAATGGAGTCGCTTTTGATCGGGAGACGATAATTGATTAAAATAAGATATGTAATGAGGCTGGGCGGCTAGAACCTCAATAACCAACCATCCAACCAAAACAAATATACCAGTCCTAAGTTTTGGAATCTTTACCAAAGAACCGGCAAATAAAAATAAAAAGGGATAGATAGACAATAAATACCGTAACCCAAGATTAACTTTTTTTGCCATCAATGCCAAAGCAAAACAGAATAAAGCTAAAGCAATCCACTCCATTCCTTTTCCAATTGGATTTTTGTCGTAAAAACGCCAAACCAACGCGCTTAGCAATATAATCAATAAAGGAAACGGGGTTTTATATATAAACGACTTCAAGTAGAAAATTAACCATCCACTATCGGAAATTTTTCCATCTAAATAATAAACTCTGCCGGATTTAACTGAATTCCATCCTTGTTTCAGCCCTTCAAAATAATCCGGCATAGGAACCCATATTCCAGATCCTTCAAACCGACCAAACGAGAATCCATATAAGGTCCAAACAATTAAAAACGCAATAAGAATAATTATCAACCAAGCAAAAATTGCGCAAAAGATACCTCCAAATCGGTCTGCAACCGATTGTGGAATAAAACTAAAAGTTGACCGCAGTTCAATCCTTCCTAAAATTTGGGCTAAAAGCAATACTACTAATGAAATAGGGATTAATAATAAAGCTAAATGTTTAGAACCAAGAGCTAATCCCAAACATAACCCTGCAACAATAGTTCTTTTGAAAGATGGAAAGCACAGCAAATTCCAGAAAGAGAAATAAAAAATAAACAAAAAAAACGCCAATCCTAAATCGGTAGTTACCAACCGACTATTAGCTAAAACCATGGGAGAAAAACAAAACAAAGTTAGTGATAAAAAACCTCCTTCGAATCCATACAATTCTCTGGCCCACAAAAAAATTGACACTCCCAATAAAACCGATAGAAAAACCGTAACAAGTCGTGCCTTAGATATCATTGTTTTTCCATCGTTAACCCCCGACCACAAAACTCTCCGGGAATAATGGAAAAAAGGATGCATATCCGATTTAGCTTCAGGAAATTCTATTTTTGCGGAGAAATGGACTGGCAAGCCTTGCAGAAGATTAACCAAAGGCGGGTGTTCTTTATTGAGGATAAATCCTTTTCCAGATAATGGATATAAACCGCGTACCAAATGATTGGTTTCGTCAAACGTCGCCGATTTTTGCATCAGACTTGAAACAGACAAAAAAACTAAAATTGCAAGCAATCCCAAAACAGGTAGCAAACGATTTATTTTAATAGAGGTAAGAAAGTCCACAGATGAATCCAAAAGCGAAGCCGAAAACTAGGCAGGGAAATTGATCTCAATAATGTCAGCTTATTATAACGCTATCAATTTTATTAATAAAAGTTTCCGATCAATGACGTCAAACTAAAAAAAATTGTTAATAGGATATTTTATAATCCATTACATTTATTTAGATTAACATTATATTTCTTGCTAGAATAAGACAATTCTCAAAATCCATAGGAAATGAATATGTACGGATTAATCAATCAAGGCATCGAGGATCTCATTATAGAAAACCATGGCGAAGAAATATGGCAGCAAATAAAGACTTCAGCTTCCGTAAACGTAGAAAATTTTGTCGGGATGAACTCTTATCCCGATGACGACACTTATAAGCTCGTCAAAGCTGCTAGCCAAATTCTAAATGCCACACAAGATCAGCTTTTTGAGGCTTTCGGAGAATTTTGGATACTTTATACAGCAAAAAAAGGATACGGCTCTCTATTGGATATGGTTGGAAACAATTTTGTCGAATTTCTTCAAAATATTAACCAGCTTCATGGGCATATTCAAGCAATGATGCCGGAGCTTAAGCCTCCCAAATTCTGGTGTTCTGATATAAAAAATAATTCGCTTAGGTTTCATTATCAATCCGATCGCCCTGGACTTTCACATTTAGTGATTGGTCTCATTCGGGGAGTTGGGAAAAAATTTGATATTGCTGTTGAAATAGAACAAAAGAAATCAAAGACTTCTGAAAACGATCACGACGAATTTTTTGTAAAATATTAAGAATGGATTCAAAAACAAAATATACAATTGGGCTTGATCTCGAAGAGTTTTCAACCGTCTTTCCCTTCCATATCATATTTGGCGAAAATTTAGAAGTTTACCAGGTTGGCCCTTCATCCCGCGAGATATTCGAAATAGGCAATGGCTCTAAAATTAACGAATTTTTTCATATAAAATATCCAGACCTTCCATTTTCAGTTCCTGAAATACTGAATCATTCCAAAAGTTATTTTATTTTAGAATCGATAAAACTTCCGATTAACCTGCGCGGTCAAATGTTACGCTTAAAAAAAGAAAATTTGGTGGCTTTTATCGGTTCTCCATTTAGCTCAAACCTGGAAAACTTCAATAAATCCGGATTAAAATTATCCCATTTCGCTACTCATGAACCAATAATCGACTACCTACTTCTTTTGCAAACTCAAAAAACATCCCTTGACGACGCAAAATTATTATCAGAAAAAATTTTAATTAAAAATAAAAGTTTAAAAAAAACAAAAGACGAACTTGAAAAACACACCCAAAATTTAGAAGAAATCGTTTGCTCTCGAACAAAAGAATTAGAAACAGAGAAAAATAAAGCCGAAACGGCTAATAGAGCAAAGTCGGAATTTTTATCTAAGATGAGCCATGAGCTACGAACTCCGCTTAGCTCAATTATGGGATTTACTCAATTAATGCTTCACAGTAAAAAAAATCCCCTTACGGAACCTCAAAAAAATGACATCAGACAAATTCTTCATTCGAGCCAACACTTATTGGAACTCATCAACGATATTTTGGATTTATCTCAAATTGAAAAAGGGAAACTATCGGTATTCATGGAGCCAGTCAGTCTTCATGATTTATACACCGAAATATTAGGTCTAGTAAAACCCATCGCGGACAAAGCAGGCATTCTACTTATAGATGAAATCACAACCAATAACGGCGTTTATGTTGTGGCAGACAGAATACGATTAAAACAAATTCTTTTAAACTTTCTTACTAACGGAATTAAATATAACAAACCAAAAGGTTGGATCTCCGCCTTTTCTGAGATTCTAGAAAACGGCAAACTCCGAATTAATATAGTCGATACGGGAAAGGGAATCGCGGAAAAAAACCTTAAAAACTTATTCAATCCCTTTGACCGTCTTGGAGAACAATTTTCTTCAATTCAAGGCACTGGAATTGGATTGGCCTTGGCCAAACAGTTGATAACATTAATGAATGGTGAAATAGGCGTAACAAGTAATTTGGCGGAGGGAAGCCGATTTTATGTGGATTTAGAAATAGATTCAAATGCGACGGCAAAAGTTTTTAGTAATACTCCCCGAGCCGTGGAATTACCCAAACATAAAATGGAAGGTAAAAAAAAGGTTTTATGTATTGAGGATAATCCTAGAAATTTAAAATTAGTCGAACGAATTCTTTCCGAACATGAAAATTTGCAACTGTTGTCGGCGCCCGACGGAGAAATCGGCTTAGATATAGCCAGATCGCATCAACCCGAATTAATTTTAATGGATATTAATTTGCCGGGAATAGATGGATATGAAACGTTTCAACAATTAAAAAAATTTGAGGAAACTAAAAAAATTCCAGTTGTGGCGATTAGCGCAAACGCTAGGGAAGAAGATATCCAAAGAGCCTTGGATGATGGATTCCAAGACTATTTAACCAAACCTATTAAAATTGAAACGTTACTGAACACCGTTAAAAAATACCTAGAACCGCAATAAATCGCCTCAACTTTCTCATCTCAGAATTGTTTTCATTATTACTTAAGAAGGCAACACAAAATCATATTCGCCAACTAACCCATCTTTAAACTCCTCGGAAGAATTAACTTTGTATTCCACGATAAGGCTCTCCTGTTCATTTTCAGATAATCTATCATCTCTGAGAATAAAATCTTGTGCGTTTAGTTTTTGAATCATTTCGTTATCGTTTACCGCGTCTCCCTGAAAATAGAGTTGAGTAATCAATTGCCCTTTTCCAGGCGCCATAATTAAAAAATGTAAATGAGGCGGTCGGAAAACTTTTCCTCTTGAGTCGATTGGATAATAACCTGGTATGACGGTCTTGAACCAATAATTTCCTTTTTGATCCGTAACGTTCCGTCCCCAATATTGAAAGTTTTCATCGTGTGTTCTTTCCATGCGTTGCCTGGTTTTTGGATGAATAAAACTTAAATTCTCAGTATCTCCTTTATGATTGTATCGACCCGAAGCGGAAGCGTTCCACATTATAACGACCGCTCCTGGCACAGCGGCACACCCTTGCTTCTCGCGAGCAAGCACACGGCCCTTAATATAAACAACTTGTCCTTTGGCGGTTCCTGTTTTTTGTTGAATAAAAGTAAGATCGTTATCGTTTGATCCCCAAATAGGGAGCCGAGGGTCTAAGTTTTCCCGAATAACGTGAATCTCATCCCCCTCGTCTGGGAAAAAAGGACCCATAGTTTGGCGTGGAGTTTTTTGAAGACCGCAAATTTTTCCCAAAGCCGACGTAGCGACCATAGGGGCTAATACCGCTCCTAAAGAACCAAAACCAAATTTTAAGAAACCTCTTCGTGAAAAATTATTTTTTTTAAAATCCATATTGGACCTACAATTTATTAAAAAAATCTTAAATTTATAACGCGCAAAAGAAGGAAAAGTTTCTAAAAGTATTTATCTCTTTTGCTTTTTAATTAAATTTATTACGTAATCAAGATTTTGGCAACCTTCATCGATCCCTCCGCTACAAACCTTTTTTAAATCCAATATGGCCAATTCAAATTTTTGAACATTGGCATAGCTCATACCGCGATTGTTATAAGCCATTAGATTTTTAGATTCTAAAGAAATGCCTTTACTATAGCTTTTAATCGCATTTATATAATCGCCTCGCGAATAGTAGCTATTTGCTTGAAGAAAAAAATATTCTGCAGGCTTGTTGGTAGAAATATAAAACTTATCGTAAAAATCAGGAGGAAACGGCTCAAGCTCCAAATATTTCTGCGCTATTTTTTGTTTTCTGGCGGTCGGAATAGGAGTTTTAATTAACCAAGAGTTAGTGACATTAACCGGTGGAAAAGCTGAGTAATACTCATAAAGCTCTTTCTTAATATCCGATTCGCTATGCGAAGCCAATTTAAGTTTTTCCAAAAGGAATTTAAAAATATATACCGCAGCTAACTTATTTCCTTCTTCATTCCAATGCCCATCATTTATAAAATAAAAATCTTTTACAGTTTGTCTTTCTTGATTTCTGAAAATAGGAAAAAGATCTAATGTTTCAACACTCAATCCCTCTAGAATTTTTTTTATTTTTCTATTATGAGATCCTTTTGTCTGGTTTTTGAAACCGGGAAATAAAGCGACATAAAATTTAGACGATCTTGACTCGGCGTCGACTTTAATTTTATTAATCAACGCCGAAAAAATAGATAAAGCTTTTTTTAGATCTTGAGTTTCAATACCATCCGCTAGTTGATCCCCAAGTGTCCCAAACTCCATTCTTCTTTTATTTTGTTGATTCTGAGCCGCTTTGATCTTTTTCAAATCCCATTTATTTTTAATAAAATCATCGCCAATTAATTCTAATCTTTTAAATACATCCAACGCCCAATAAGTTAAATAAAAACGTTTAATAAAAGAAACCCACCAACTTTGCCGTTCAGCGGGAATATATTTAATATGTTTTTTGGATAAATCCAATTCGATCAATTGATTTGCAAGAATATCCCTTAAATCATTTTCACAATATAAATAAATAACAATATCCAAATCCATGTTTATCCCTTCATCCATATATTGAAGGTAGACCTGGTCGGTTCCATAGCCATCGTTACCAAAATTCAAAACTTCAAAAAAGCTTCCTGTTTTATTCAAAAGATAATCTAATGGCTCAGTAAAAGAATATTGGACTGGAATGCGTACATTTTCAGTAAAAGAGTCCCCAAAAAATCCAATACGTGTCGCATTGGAAGGTTTGGTAAAAGCAAAATCTCTATGCTGCCTTAAACCTAATGAATTATGTCTAACAATATGTTTTATTTCTGAATCAGGGTGGGGATAATTTTTGGAAGAATTTTTCTTAGTCGAATGAATTCTATGACGATTGTATTGAGAGAGGCTTTCAGCGGCATATTTTATATCCGATCTAAATTGCCGCAACGACAACTCTACAATCGACAAACAAAGCAAAACCGACAAAATCGATAATAATATTTTCAATGAAATTTCGAGGGCTTTTTTTCTGAGAGTGGTGTAATTCTGCACAACAAATCCAAAACAAGGCTAAGTTAAAAACACATAATTAAAAACCAAATCTGTTTTCCATTTAAGAATAATTTTAAAAAATTGTAAAAAAATTTTCTTAGCAGTATAGATAAATTTAAATTGATATTATAGATTTGGGAAATTTATAAGAAAAGCTTTAGGATCGGTAATTAATTTCAAATTTAGAAAAAGGTGAGTTTTTTAAAAAAAATATCTAACAGCCAATTATAACCATTTACTCAATGAGAACGCTCGATAGATTGACTCGAGGACGGTCAAACTACCGTTAACTAAATCTTCAACCCTATTAATATTGAAAACCTTTGTAAAGCGCACACGACTTTAGAAAAAGGCCACACTATTGGTAACATTGTTTTGGATGACTGGCCAAAGCTCTCATATAAACATAGTAAAATCAACAGATTACCTTAATAACAAATTTCTGTTTTTTTGTTGTGTGATAAACCCAAGTTAATATGCTATTCTTCCTCAATGCTGGCGAAAATTCACGTTACATTAAAAGACGGCGTTTTAGACACACAAGGAAAAGCCGTTCACCATGCTCTCAATGATTTAGGCTATCAGGAGGTCAAAGGAGTGAATTTAGGGAAATACGTCGAGGTTCAATTAGATGGATTATCCCAAGCCGAAGCGGAGGATCGCGTTCGCGAAATGTGCCAAAAATTATTGGCAAATCCCGTCATTGAATCCTATCGATTTACCCTGGATTCCCAGGAATAATCATTCAACCTTACGGACCCATCGAACATGAAATGCGGTATCGTTGTCTTTCCCGGATCTAATTGCGATAGAGACTCTTACCATGTCCTAAAAGAAATATTAGGGCTGGATACCGAATGGATTTGGCACAAAGAAGATTCGCTAAACAAATTTGATTTGGTCGTTCTGCCAGGAGGTTTTTCCTATGGCGATTATTTAAGACCAGGGGCGATCGCGAAATTTTCTCCCATAATGCAATCCATAATAAAATACGCGGAAGATGGAGGAAAACTACTTGGAATTTGTAATGGATTTCAAATCCTTTTGGAATGCGGGTTGTTGCCAGGGGTTCTAATGCGAAATATCTCACACTCTTTTATTTGCGATACGGTTCCCGTTCGATTAGAAAATGACCAAACCCCTTTTACCTCCAATAGTTCTAAAGGCTCCGTATTAGAACTACCTATCGCGCATGCAGATGGAAGATACTTTGCGGACGAAAATACTCTTAAAGAATTAGAAGATAACGACCAAATCGTTTTGCGGTATTGCGACTCTTCAGGAGTGGTTTCCGACGAAAATAATCCCAACGGCTCCTTAACTAACATTGCAGGAATTGTAAATAAAGCCAAGACAGTCTGTGGAATGATGCCTCATCCTGAGAGACAAGCAGATCCTTTATGGCCAAATGTAGACGGTCAAATTATTTTTCGGTCTCTTATTCAATCATGCTGAAATAACAAATATGCCTTTACCTCCCTCTCCATTAGTAAACATAGATAACATTGAAAGCCTGGGCTTAACTATGCCCGAATTTCAGCGAATTCAAGACCTTTTGGGCCGAAACCCTAATTGGACAGAATTAGGAATATTTTCGGTTATGTGGAGCGAACATTGCAGTTATAAAAGCTCAAAAGTCCATTTAAAAACCTTGCCTATAGAAGGACCGCGCGTGGTTCAAGGTCCGGGCGAAAATGCCGGAGTGGTTGACATTGGAGACGGAATGGTGGCCGTATTTAAAATCGAAAGTCACAATCATCCTTCCTATGTTGAACCGTTTCAAGGAGCGGCTACGGGAGTGGGAGGAATTCTTAGAGATATTTTCACAATGGGAGCGCGTCCTGTAGCGCTTTTAAACTCGCTTCGATTCGGCGATCCAGATGAACCTCGAACCCGTTATTTGCTTAGAGGAGTGGTGAATGGGATCTCCAGTTACGGAAACTGCGTTGGCGTTCCTAATGTTGGAGGAGAAATAAATTTCGACTTCTGTTACGACAGCAATAATTTGGTCAACGTTTTTTGCCTGGGGGTTGCAAAAAAAGATCGCATCTTTCTGGGAAAAGCCTCAGGAGTGGGAAACTCAGTTTTATATGTCGGCTCGAAAACCGGTCGCGATGGAATTCATGGAGCCAGTCTTTTAGCCTCGTCAGAATTTGACGAAACTACAGAATCCAAAAGACCCACTGTTCAAGTAGGAGATCCTTTTACGGAAAAACTTTTAATCGAAGCTTGCTTGGAAGCGATGGAACACGACTGGGTAGTTGGTATTCAAGATATGGGAGCGGCTGGGCTCACCTCTTCATCCTTTGAAATGGCAGATCGATCGGGAACTGGAATCGAACTTGATTTATCTAAAGTTCCTATGAGGGAAACAGGAATGACTCCCTTTGAGATTTTACTTTCTGAATCTCAAGAACGCATGCTATTTGTCGTTGAAAAGGGACGAGAAGACGAAGCAAAAAAAATATTTCAAAAGTGGGATTTAGACGCGGTAGTCATTGGAAAGGTAACCGACACCGGTGTTATGCGTATGATAATGGAAGGTGAAGAAGTCGTTAATTTGCCAATTAGCACCGTCGTAGCATCCGCTCCGCAATTAGTTAGACCCACCAAAAAACCTGCTTATTTATCAGCGGTTGATTCCCTAAATTTGAAACTGATTCCCGACTTGGAACGCGGAGAAGGAATTTTAAAGCTGTTATTAAAATCGCTTAATATCGCCGATAAATCTTGGGCTTATAAACAATACGACCAGATGGTAGGCACCAACACATTAGTGCTTCCAGGCTCGGATGCGGCAGTTATTCGAGTTAAAGAAACCCAAAAAGCTCTCGCTATTTCCGTTGACGGTAATAGCCGTTATTGTCATCTAAACCCTTTCCGTGGGGCACAAATTGCCGTTGCGGAATGTTTTAGAAACATAGCCTGTTCGGGAGGAATTCCTATTGGACTCACAAATTGCCTCAATTTTGGAAACCCTGAAAAACCAGAGATCATGTGGCAGTTTGAACAAGCCGTTTTAGGAATTGGCAACGTATGTAACTATTTCCACGTTCCTATCGTAAGCGGAAATGTAAGTTTATATAACGAAACTAAAGGAAAATCGATCTACCCAACTCCCATTGTTGCGGCTGTAGGACTACTGGAAGATCAAACAAAACATTGCACGCAATGGTTTAAACGCCCAGGAGACCGTATTGCGCTTTTGGGTTTGACCTTAGAAGAAATTGGAGGATCAGATTATCTAGAGGCTTATTTGGATCTATGCCAAGGAGACGTGCCTGCATTGGATATCCAATATGAACGAAAACTCCATGAGTTGTGTGTCGATTTGATTCAAAGCGATTTAATTAATTCGGCTCACGATTGCTCAGAAGGCGGTTTAGCTGTCGCGGTTGCAGAATCATGTTTTTCTGGACCAAACCAGTCTTTGGGGGCCACTCTCAGTTTTAAATCTTCAATAAGAAACGACGCTCTTATGTTTGGCGAATCGCAATCGCGCATTGTTGTTTCATATTCTCCCGATATGCGAGATACAATCGAAGAAAAAACTAATAACGCAGGCTTAGATTTCTCTGATATTGGATTCGTAGGAGGAACCGATCTCTCAATCCATCTCAACGGCAAAGAATTTATTAAGGAAAAAATATCAACGCTAGAAGAAGCCTGGAGGGAACCCCTTAAACGTTATGGAGGATGATAAGTTTCACGAAGAATGTGGCGTTGTTGGAGTATTTGGTCACCCGGAAGCGGCAAATCTAGCCTATTTAGGTTTATATGCCCTACAACACCGGGGACAAGAAAGCGCTGGGATCGTATCCTCAGACGAGAAAAAGGTCTATGTCGAACTTGGAACCGGTTTGGTCGCCGATGTATTTAGCGAAGACCGGTTATTACAACTTCCAGGCGAAATCGCCATAGGTCATAATCGTTATTCAACCACAGGAGGCAATCATTTAAAAAATGCCCAACCTTGCTTAATTGAATACCGAGGCGGCCCTTTAGCGCTAGCTCACAATGGAAATTTGGTTAATGCCGATTCCATTCGTAAAGACTTTGAAGCGTCCGGTTCTATTTTTCAATCCACCAACGATAGCGAAGTTATATTGCATCTGATCGCTAAAAACCAGAGCCCCAACTTCATCGATAACGTTTCCTTAGCCCTCTCTCAAGTTAAAGGCGCCTATTCGCTTCTACTATTAACAAAAGAAGGTATTGTAGCCGCTAGAGATCCGAGCGGTTTTAGACCTCTTTGTTTAGGAAAATTAGACGGTGCGTACATTTTAGCTTCTGAAACATGTGTCATGGATTTAGTCAACGCAGAATATATTCGCGAAATTGAACCTGGAGAAATCGTACAAATAAACAGTTCTGGTATCCAATCCTTTACGCCTTTTAGTCCACAACCTCAAAAAACTTGCGTCTTTGAACATATTTATTTCGCACGACCCGATAGTCAGGTTTTTGGAGAAGACGTTTATCAAACTCGAAAGGCGATGGGGAAGGCTTTGGCCGAAGAATGGCCTGCCGAAGCCGACATTGTCATTCCGGTACCAGACTCCGGGAACATTTCCGCTCTTGGGTATTCGGAACAGCTAAATATTTCCTTTGAAATGGGTTTGATTCGCAACCATTATGTTGGAAGAACTTTTATTGAACCGCAATCGCAAATTCGCGATTTTGGGGTGCGCGTGAAACTCAACGCCGTTAAAAACATCGTTCGCGGCAAACGAGTCGTTATTATTGACGATTCGATCGTGAGGGGTACAACCAGCCGTAAAATTGTAAAAATGGTTCGCGACTCAGGAGCAACGGAAGTCCATGTGAGAATTAGTTCTCCGCCAAGTTTACATCCGTGTTTCTATGGTATAGACACTCCCACCAAACAAGAACTAATCGCATTTTCCAAAACAGTAGAAGAAACGCGCGAATATATTAAGGCAGATTCTTTACATTACATTAGCTTAGATAAAATGATGTCTGTTTTTAAAAATAATCGTGACAATTATTGTAAAGCTTGTTTCGATGGCGACTACCCCATTCCCAAAGAAGACACAGAAGTCGAATCAAATCAAATGGATTTATTTAAAAAGAAAGTTTAAATAAAACCGCTTCTCCACAAACCATCTAATTTCTAAATCTCCCTTAATAGAATCATTCCATTGGGAGGACAGGTTTTTTCTCCTCCACTTTCTTTGAAGTTTCTGGCATATCAGTTTGTACTGAATTTAAAACATTAGAAATGGACTCCAAGTCTTTGCTATAAGCTTTTAATGAATTCTCTATCTTCTTTTGCGATTCCAACGCCTTCCGGAAATAATCTTTAATCGCTAAATAATCGGATCGTTTCAGAACCACCGGTTCGTTATTAACCTTCAAGCTTTGTTCCAGTTTCGCCATCGGTTGACTTTGACTTCCATTGGTAGGCAAGCCTTTAAACAATTTTTGCAAAGCCATATCAAGCGTTCGTTCCATCGAGATCTGATCTTCATATCCGACAATAACTCGTTTTAATTCGGGAATCTTGCCAGCGTCGGCTTTTAAATATAGCGGCCGAACATAGATCAAGGATTCCTCAATGGGAATAACCAATAAGTTACCCTGAATAACGCTAGACCCTCTTTGATCCCAAAGCGAGATTTGCCTCGATACTTCCGCGTCCTGATTAATTCTTGCGACAATTTGATTAGGTCCATACACTAATCGTTGTTTTGGGAAAGTATAAACTCCTAACTTTCCATAATGTTCGCCATCGCTACGAGCGACCATCCAAGCCGACAAATTGCTTTTTCCGCGGGGCGTGAATGGCAACATCAAAATATATTCTTCTTCTGTGCCGCCTGGCAATTTCATTATGGTGTAATAAGGTTGCATAGACTTATTATCTATTTCTGGGACTTCCCACTGGTCTTCTTTATTGTAAAAAATTTGCGGGGTCTTCATGTGGTATGTCGTATACACCAACGTCTGAATCGCAAACAAATCTTTTGGATATCGGATATGACTTTTTAAATCTTTGGGCATACTAGCCAAATCTTTAAATAAATCCGGGAAAATATTTTTATACGTCGAAATAATGGGATCGCTCGGATCGGATATATAAAAATCCATATTCCCGTTATAAGCGTCAATAACAATCTTCACAGAGTTTCGAATATAGTTTCCTAAATTTCGAATAGATTGCGAATACGGGAACTTAGAACTAACCGTATAAGCGTCGTACATCCAAACTAACTTTCCTTCGGAAATTACCAAGTAAGGATCTCTATCCAGCTCTAAAAATGGCGCAATTTTAAGTACTCTTTCCGTAATATTTCTATACATCAAAACTCGGCTTTCCGAAACAATATCATCAGAAAACAAAATTTTCATAGTTTTAAAACGCCCTGCTAATAAGGCCTTTCGAATAATCGAACCTACTTTTACCCCGCCTGTTCCTCCATAATTTTTGTAGACGTTTTCTTCCCCAGCAGGGTAGTCAAACTCTTTAGATTCTGTATTTACAAAAACATGATCGTTAGAAAGTTCTCCAAAATAAATTTCGGGCTGTTCGATTTTTATATCAATACTCGATTCTGGAGGAATATCTTGAATAAACAGAACAGGAAGACCTTCTGGAGTGATCTGATTAACTGGGCTTAATGCCGCCCCATAACCATGAGTGAATGTTAAATGTTCATTGATCCAGTTTCTATTTGGCAAACTTGAGGAAAGCAACTCTCGTGGGGAAAGTAATGTTTGCTGATAACTGCCGTTAATCTTGTAGCGGTCATTATCAGCTCCGTTAAACTGGTAATAAGTTCTTATTTCTTGAATTTGCCCCAATGTATCTAGGAGGGGTTCTTCATCCCACAATCTAATGTTATCAATCGTGGCCTTATTCTTAATGATGCTGTTTGCCGTTAAAGAAGAAGTGCCTGGCAACTCTTTAATCTCGGTTTTCTCTAATCCATAAGCTAAAGAGGTCGCCGCTATAGTATGTTCGATGTAAGGCGTTTCTTTAATAAGTTCATTTGGGCCTACAACAAATTTTTGCAGTACATTTGGATATAAATTACCTCCAATAAAAACGGCGCCTAAGGCTCCAGCGGCAATAAATAGTTTCTTAAAATCCCTTTCGTAAACTTTAAGAAAACCTCCAATAGCTCCTGCTAACGCAATTAAAATCGATAAATTAAGCACAGGCAATCGCCCGTTATCGTCCGCATAACCAATTCCACTCACAACAGTATTACTTTGAAATAACAACTCAAATCGGGCAAAAAAAGCGTTAGCCGCAAACAATAAGAAAACGGCCCCAGCTAAGTAAGTTATTGCTCTTCTAGCATGCGGCAAAACAACAAAACCTTTTGGAGTCGCGTAAAAAATCCTTTTAAAAAAATAAATTGCGCCAATTCCAATAGCTACTGTTATTAGCATTTCCCATAAAACAGATTTAAGGAAAATGAAAAATGGCAACGCAAAAAGATAAAATGAATAATCTTTTTCAAAGATGGGATCGACTTGACCAAAGCTTTCGTAATTAAGGTACTGAAGGACTAATTCCCAATTTTTTGCTCCTACCATCCCAGCCATACCTGCCAAAACTAAAGGGGCAACAAATGTTAATATCCGTAAATTTGAGCCAATTAAATCCAATAATGGAAGATCTCGGCGAACCGTATCGGAAAGTATAACTGGCAAATGAGACGTTTTAGCGTATGTAACTTTCAATATGGCAAACGTAAAAAGGAAAAATAAACCGCCTAAAATAACGCCAAAACCAAATTGAGCGCTTAATGTTGTAAATAAAACGGCATCGTAGCCATAGGTTTCAAACCAAAGCCAGTCAAAATAAAAATTTACCAACTTCTCGCCAAATACAACGAAAAGAATCGTTATGGCTCCAAATATCACAAGCCATCTTTTAGAAGATTTCATTGAAAGCCCTTTTTTTATGAAATCGAAATTAGGAAATACGCTTAATGTCGTAAGGATTGTTTTTTAACGACCAAACTAAAATGAGCATTTAAAATAAATTATTTTTCTTTCCATTTTATGGAACATCCCATACTAGGAATCTGTTCTTCAAAAACGGGTTCGCCATTGACAATTAACTGGATAGCTTCTTTAAGATCTTGTTTCGTTATTTTTTCAGAATATTGCCAATTGTCGTCCAATCTACCTTGATAAAGTAAGGTCCTTTCTGGTCCATACACATAAATATCCGGAGTACAAACCGCTTGGTACGCGGCGGCAACTTCCTGGGTTTCGTCTATTAGGTAAGGAAATGAAATATTTTTTTCTTCCACTATTTTCTTCATACTTTCCATCGAATCGTCGGGATACCTGAAAGCGTCGTTAGGATTAATTCCAATAAATTGAACTCCTTGATTTTGAAATTCGTTTTGCAAATCAATGAGCCTTTGCAAAACTGCCTTTACGTATGGGCAATGGTTACACATAAAAATGATTACCAAGACGTTTTTATCGCTAAAATCATCTAAGGAATAATTTCGATCGTCTGTACCCAATAAATCAAAATTTTTAGCGCGGGACCCCAATAATCCCATGCACGAATGCATAAGAGCCATACAATTTTTCCTCAAAAAACTGATTGATGAGGCCATGCTATCATCAATGCGACTGCCCTCTCAACAAAATTTCATATTGAAATAAACGGCGAACGGACCTTTTTGAGTATAAGAAATCATAAGTCTGCAAACTACGTGGGAATAAACTTATTTTTCGAAGCAAGAATAGACAAAAGAAACAGGTTGGGCAAAATTTGTGAAGGCGTCTCGCATACGATTTTCTTTATAACCCAATTTACGCAACTTCTTCCCCGCTAAAAATATTTCAGCTTGAGTTATATAAGCAACAGTATCCGGTATTCCATAGGGATCTAATTTTTCAGAAAGCGCTTCGATTTTTTTAATAAACTTCTTGGGCGAACCTGGTATTGGAGGATAATCAATTTGATTTTCATAGGGACTTTTATAAATCCCATTGAAAGTGTTCAAAGTTTGTAACATCAACACATCTCTCTCCCAAGGCTCCATCATAGTAATCTTAGGATGAGATTGGAGAAGCTCTAAAACGCTTATCACAGGGTTTTTTAACTGAAGTTCCACAAAATGGTGCTGGTATTGCTTAGTAGTATCGCTAAATCCTATCGCTTTCGATACGCTTTCCATTAAAGGAAAGTTAACCATAAAAGTATATTGCCCCCCATATAAATTAAAATAGGGACGCCCCATCACTTTCACATCTTCAACAGTCAACATACCGTAATCCATACCGGTATAACCCAAGCTATTTTCCGCTAGAAGGTTAAAAGCAGTTTCAAGGGTTTCGAAAGCTCCAAGGTTTATTGGAATTGGGTTTTCATCCGTAAGTTGGTCAAGATGCGACTGAATTTCCCGGGCAAACGGCCAATCAGAAATATCCACCCTTTGATAAGTTCTTTCCCATTTAATATTCCCTAGGAATGGAGGGAATTCGCTTAACCGTTCCAAGTTCTTTTGATTAAAAAGAGGAAGAAACTCGTCCCATTGTATGGGGATTTGTGTTGGATCCAATAAAGGCTGAAGATACTCTTCATAAATCAAATCTTCGTCCAATAGTAACGCTTTGCAGGCTAAGTCATCCCAAATTTCATTGGAAATAATTTTAAAAACCGAGTTTGGTTTAAAACATTTCATAGATTCTGCATCCACTTGAATGGCCGCAGATCGGTCTTGGTGTTTTTGTAAACGAGGATTATTTTTTACAGCTTTTAATATTTCAGGTGAAAAATCGCACAATATATATTTTATACGCGGATAAATAACGCCATTTTCATCTATTTCTTTTAATCGATCTAAAAAGGAAGAGGCTAAATTTCCATTTCCAACTCCCCATTCCAAAACAAAAAGAGTTTTACTAGATTCTTCTTGGATCAAAGCCTTTCGATAAAAATCTTCCGCCAAACTATAGGCTAGGCGATAGTCGCGGCTTACATATGTCTGAAAGTGGTCATGAATTCCGGAACCAAGAGTTCCGTAAAAAATGGCGTTAACGTGAGTTTGCCATTTGTCGGAGGGTAAAAAATCGCCTAGAGGCAATAAATTTTGAGACATACCGGCCATGAAAGGGAGAAAATGGAGTTTAATTTATTACAACTTCTATTGGCCGCTAAAAATTTCAAATGAAATCATCTGAAAAAAACATATTGGCAGATTGACAAAACTATTTAGTTAGCTTTTAAGACTACAACCTAAAATTATGATATTAGCTGAAGGCAAAAGTTAGGATGGTCAAATGATTAAACCTTTATCATAGACCATCCACATTTCGAACTGCGGATTCGGCAGTTTGTACCGTTTCAACCACCATATCGGATTTAACATTTCCGCTGGCTTCGTTGGAAATGGTTTCAAATTTCTTGAACGCTTCTTGGGCTTCTTTGGTTCGACCAACCTCTTTATAACAATTATATAGATTATACCAAGCGTAAGCGTCGCCAGGATTGAGTTCCGCGGCAATCTTAAACTCTTTAAGCGCGCTTTCAACTTTACTTAAAGATCCATACAGACTACCCAGGTTTGTATGAGGAATTGAAGAATCGGGATCTAATTCGGTAGCTTTTTTGAAACATAATATAGCTTCTTCTACCATATTTTTAGCGGAATATACGCTGCCTAAATTGCAGTGTCCCATGGCGTCTTTTTCATCCATATCCACAACAACCATTGCGGCCGTTAAGGCTTCGTCAAAATCTCCATGTTTAAAATAGGCGTTGGATAATGCCGCTCTTAACTCTTTGTCTTCTGGAGAAAACATCAAAACCTTTTTTAATACTTTTATTTGATCCAAATTCTGATCCAACATATCGTAAGCTGCCGCTAAATTTGCATAGGCAGTATTATCTTCCGGATCCAATTCAACAACTTTCTCAAATTCCTGAGCGGCTTTTTCAAACATGTCTTTTAACATGTAAACACCGCCTAAATTAAAATGAATTTCTGCATCGTCGTCATCTAAAGCAACAGCCCTATTTAATTCCCAGATGGCTTCGTCTTCGCAATGCGTCAATCCATAAGCAGTTCCTAATAGCTTATAAGCTCTAGCTCGTTTTGGATCCCTGCCTACGACCACCTTTAATTCCTTAATCGCATCCTCGTAACTTCCGCCATCAATATAAAGCGTAGCTAACTCTGTGAGTAAATCCAGATTATCCGGCTCCTTTTGTAGTTCTTTCTTAACCTGACGCGTCTTTTTAACAATCGCTGCTTCTCGCTTAATTTCGTCAGGATCTCGAACTCCGAGTTCTTCGAAGATTTCGGGATGGATTTTCATTTTTACCCATTCGGGACTGTCGGCCATATAAGTCGCTCCAAAACGATTGAAAATTAGGTACTTTTATTCTTTGGGTTTATATAATTTTAAAATACAGGTTATAGAAGTGTCAAGAGAGGAAAATTTTAAACATCTACTAATTCTTCATCGCTTGCCATATTCATAATCTCTTCTTTCCCAAACTTGTCTAAATACAACAAAAAATGCTCCCGAGACAAAAACTTCCATATCCTACTGGAAGGATAACAGTCGTCAATAACCTGATTAAA
Organism: uncultured Nitrospinota bacterium; assembly: GCA_964570665.1. Lineage (GTDB taxonomy): Bacteria > Nitrospinota > Nitrospinia > Nitrospinales > JAJDAT01 > JAJDAT01. The sequence continues at coordinate 80,570 of CAZMZH010000005.1, forward strand.
TTTTTCGTAAACTTCGCCAACTTCATCTTTAGTCATACCAACCTTAATTTCATAATCATACATTATCGACATATCGCGATCTGGATGCTTAATAACGCGATCAATCGAAAACTTTGAAGGATTATGAAATACCGCCGAGTCTTTTTCCAGGGTGAAGGTAGATTGCCCTACAGAATGAATATTTGCCGAACGTACTTCGCTATTATCTATTATAAAGTCTACAGTTTCTTCCGCTTCCTCTTTTTCCTCGGTCGGAAATCCAAAAAACATATAAGTATGGTTCCAAATCCCAGCGCGGCTCGCATCCTCTAAAACTTGTTGTTCGGTGGCTTTATCGGTTCCCTTTTCGATCAACGACAAGATTCTATCGTTGGCGCTTTCCAACCCAAAGAAAAGCATGATAAAGCCAGCTTGAAACATTTCATCAAATAATTTCTGATTTTCTACCGTATTGGATTCAAACTTAATCATCGCTAAAGCTTTCATATCAACTTTTTGGGCCAATATTGCTTTAGACATTCGTTGAAAGGCATTAGGCGAAACGGCTTCATCTGAAAATGTGAAGTGTTTTACGCCGTGCCGCTCGGCAAAATAAGCTAAATCTTCCGCCACTCTTTCTTCATTTTCTTTTCTGTAATAAGAATCGTAAATAAAGCTATGGGTACAAAAAGTGCACTTTCCCCAATAACATCCTCTACTCGCCATATACGGTAAAACAGGATATGGCATGAAATATTTCTCTAACGGCAGTTGATCAAAGTTTGGGCGCGCTAATTGATCGTAAGGAAGCGATTTGGCCGACTCATTTTTTTTCACCACTCCCTCTTGCATATAAATCAAGTTTGGGACTGACTCCAGGGAACCCCCTGAGGCAACTTGACCTATCAAACGCTCAAGCGGCAATTCGCCTTCAAATAAGACCACGCTATGAAAGTATTCTCTGAATAAATCTTGTTTATCGTAAAGAACATCCGCGTGGCGGTTAAAAACGCTACCCCCAATCGAAATATGGATATCTGGATATTTTTGGCGGATAAATCGCGACAGGGTTAATGCAGGAATAACCTGACCAACATGGATAATAGAAATTCCCACCAAACCATATGAACTTAAATCCATATTTGGCAAAATGAAATTTTGAAATAAATCGTAATAGGGATTTCTTATCGGATCTTGCGTAGCGCCCAAAATTCCCGGTAAATGATCTTCCGGCACTCCCTCCATATATAAAGATTCCAAATCCAATTTGGTAGGGAAATGAGCAAATGATACTAACTGCATTGCTATTTTTAAAGCGGTATAAGCTTGTTTATATATTGGAAATTGGAAGAACAACTCTTCCGACCGCAACACGTTTTTAGCGCTTTCTACTTCAGATAGAACGTTTTCTAAATAATCCGTATCGGCAAGAATTTGACGATATACCTGTTTAACATCTCGTTCGCTAGGTGTTTGGGCTGGCGCGTCTAAACGATATTTAATTTTATCGATACAGTATTCTAAATATGGCCTGGACAGAAAAAAATCATAACTTTCAATATTTAAATCGTATTGGTCAACCTCCAACCCTTTGCTCTCCAAATATCCCTTCAAAGTAGGGGCCGCTAAATAGGGTTGGCTTGGAAACCATTGAGGTGGAAATAAAAGAGCTGTCTTCATATTCGAAACCAAATAGAAAAAGTAAACAAATCTCACATAAAGGATATGCTTATCCTACCCTAATTCAAGGGATTAAGGGGAAAAAATTAGTTTCAAATTTCTTTAACCCAATTGTAGGTTAAGATTCAAAAATACAGGAAAGTACTTAAAATATGGGAGTAAATCTTGGAAAGGATTTTTTACTTAAATTAGAAAAAACCAATAAAAATACGCACATTCAATGGGAAATTTCTTCATAGAATTCGTTTAAACTTAAGGAAGGTCTCCCAGTGCTGTATCTATTATGGCTATCGTCACGGTAAATACTGCGATAAAAATCGCACGATTTACAAACATCGGGGAATTGGTTTTTTTGCTGGGTTTCAATTAATTCCATGTAAGTCGAATTTTTATTTGAAATTATTTCATTTAAGGACTTTTCGTTTAAATCGCCAATACTCAGTACCCTATTAGCATCGCGACACGCGCAGGCATTTATCCTGCCATCGGCGGCTACTATCAGGTCGGCAAAAATTAAACCGCATGCGCCATTTTTAACAACTGAATCTTCCTTAATATACATTTCGAGACCTTTGACATCTTCATTGGTCACCATTCCAGCCCAGTTATTATAGTCCGGCAGAGAGTCAACGGTGTCTCCATTCACCTTAAAACGGCGTAAAACATCGATTAAATCGCCCTCAAAAGGCCCGGCTAAATCAAAAGATTGATAACTCCTAATTTCTAAGTGCAAGTTGAATTGTTTTTTGGAAGAATGGTCCAAAAGAAAATTTAAATTTGACACCAATCTAGAATGAACTTTTTCAGTCGATTTTGCTATGGCAATAAAACTTTCTAAATCATGTCCATAAACGCTAATAAATAAATCTTTAAGCTTTTTTAATTTTAAAAGTTCTAAGATTTGATCTTCTTTTGGGAGCGTAAAGTTGGTAACGAAAAAATATGTTTTTACCTTAGGACTATTTTCCAAATAATGAAGTTTTTCTAAAAAGTCCTTTCCTGCAAACACATCTCCCGTAGTTGGAGTGAGGGAAAACGAGTCATAGCCCATTTCAACCGCTTGGTCTACGCAAGAGAAAAAAAGCTCATTAGACATCTCTACTTTAGGGCTATCTTTTTTCCCATAACCGCAAATATTACAATCCAAATTACAAATGCTAGCGGTCTCAATGTGTAAAAAATTCTTAGGGTGGAAGATATATTCCTTACCGCGGAATCGATTAACCCCAGTAATTACCAAGTTTTTAACATTTCTTAAGAATTGTTTAATCCTCGTATTCATTAAGGGCACAGTTTATCTTCCTAAAAATATAGGTCTAGACAATAACTTCATAAAAAATTAATTTTACGAATCTAAAAAATTTAAATTTTCTTTTGGGATTAAATAAACACTTTAATTCAATCTCTCATATTTACTTTCTTTACGCAACGGAATCCAAAGTAAATTTTTGTATTGGTTGGCTTTGTGAGATGACACTACTAGTTTTTCTAATCATTCAATTTTCGCCACAATCCTTAAAGGAGCGCCGCTTCCATCTCCGATTTTCATGGGCAAAGCAATAATACGAAACCCTTTGGGAGGAAGTTTCGCTAAATGGTGGAGGTTTTCAAATCCTGAAACATTGGACTCGCCAAAAATCTGATGAGCGCGAAAGGTTGTGGATTGTCCAAAATCTAAACTAGCTGTGTCTAGTCCCACCGTAGCTACTTTCCTTTTTTTGGTTAAGAACTGTGCTGCTTCCACGCCAAAACCTGGAAAATGCAAATTATGAGTTTCGCCTGGTTGATCCGACCCAAGATATTTCAGTTTATCCGGCCAAAACTGTTCCCAACCGGTTCGAACCAGAACGATGGTTCCCTCTGAAATCATTCCATGATTTTTTTCCCATTCAAGGATATCTTGTTTTGAAATTAAATAATCTGGATTCCCTTTGGCTTTATGACTCACGTCTATTAAGACACCTGGCCCTATGAGACGGTTCAAGGGAATTTCATCAACTTTCCAACGCCCTTTAGCGAAATGAGCCGGAGCGTCTATATGAGTGCCTCCGTGTTCGGCTCCGCTAAAATTATTAGCCTCGTACCAAAACCCCGACTCCGTTTTTCCTTTGTGAACTTCTTCCAACTGGAAAGGACGACTTGTCGGCCAATAAATCGTCGATTCGTCAAAGGAATGAGTTAAGTCAACATAGCGCGATTCCGCCCAAGCAATGATAGGTAGAAAAAAATTTACTATCAAAACCAACATACAAACAGCTAAAAAATAGCGAAAAATTACGTTTTTCATATGATCTGACATTTAAAAAAAAGACCTCTCATCAATTGGCCTCAAAAACTAGATCTTAACTTTGCGCTAATTATTTGGCTCTTTTAACACAACGGAATCCAAAAGTAGGGTTTCGCATTTTTGGATTAATCCAATTGCGAGCCGCGATAATAGAAAACCCTTGTTGGGTTCTCCACCCTCCCCCCTTTACAAGCTGTTGGCTTGAAGAATTTTTTGCCCCCCTAGATACCCATTCCCAAACATTACCCGTCATATCTTGGGCGCCACTGGAAGAAACGCCTGAAGAAAAAGAACCAACTGGAGCAACACCTGGAAAACCATCTGCATCTCCCATTAAATTGGCTTTCTTGGAGTCAAACCGATTACCCCAAGGCCAGATCTTTCTAACGGGCCCTTGTGCCGCTGCCTCCCATTGGATCTCAGTTGGCAATAGTTTTCCGGCCCAAAAACAATAATTTCGCGCTTGATCCCAAGTAACTCCAACAGCTGGACATTGAGGACAGGCATTGATAAAACGAGTTTCGTCGTATTTTGGGTCAAACTTTTTAAATTGAGTTACGGTTATTTCAAAACGATCTACATAAAAGGCCGGCAAATTTACTTGAGTTCCCGAGGTAGTCGCTCTTCCTTCCGCTGGAGTCACAAAATATTTTCCTGAATCAACCAAAACCATCGAGCTTTGATCTTTGGAATTTACAATGGAGGGTAGAACTAAGTTTTGGCGCTTCCCAGGGCGGGTAGTTGAAGAACCGCCTTTTTGCAAAGACTTGCGTGCGGTTTTGGAGGAAGATTTTTTTTGAGCCCGTTTTTTTTGACTATAGCCGTGTTTGCTTTTATAAGATCTTCTTTTTTTTTTGGGACCACTCGCACAGGAAAAAACAAATGCGGCACAGATAATTAAGGCTATAATTCTAGTCAATTCTTATTGCGTTCCTTTTCCAAGTATTTATCAAACTTTCCTTTTAGGGAATGATACCGGTCATAATTTTTTTTTGCTTCGTCTTTATTTCCTAGCATCTCAAAGGAATACCCTAAACTGTAATAAGCATCCATAAATGTGGGATCAAGTTGTACCGCAGTTTCAAAAACTGCAATAGCCTGTTGATAGGACTCTTGAGCATTATAAATACCGCCCAAACCATAATAGGCTTTAGAATTTCTTTTATCCTTATCAACTGCCATGAGAAACGATTCTAAGGCCCGCGGATAATCTTCATTGCGAGTAAACTTCAAACCATCTTCGACATGTTGTTGACTGGTTTTTTCCGCGCATTGACTTAAAATTAACCCACATATGATAAAAAATGATAACCGGATTAATTTTTTGAAAAAAAATGATTTTTGGATTGGTTTCATCGCGAAAAAAAGACTACTTCTTAAACCTAAAAACGTATATGAAGAATTAATAAAAATTACTAGATTAAGGACTTAACCAGTTTTTGATTTAGGAATTTGAAGATTTAGAGGCTTTTACATTTTTAATATAAATCTAAAATATCATAACACCAACCCGGTTAAATTAAAACTGGGTTGAGCAACCCAAATTGCTAACAAAACAAAAACTTAATGGATCCCATATTATTATCTATTATTTTAATTGCTTCAGTCTCAGTAGCTTTAGCGTGCGCTTTTTTCTTTTTTGATTGGTTTGGAATTTTAAAACTTAAACAATCTAATGCGGAACGAATTCAAAAGTTTAAGCGTCTCGCAAATTTCTCCGATACTTTTCCAAAAGAAAAACAAGCTTGTCAGGTCATATTTGAAAAGGTCAATGTTCTTGATTCGTCTTGGCTTCTTCCAGATGAGGAATGGGACATTTATGAAAACGCCAATAACTTTCTTTCAAATATCGCAGCGTCATATTACCCAAATTCAAAAGCTCCGATTCTTGAAGTTCGAGTAGGAAGATTAATTTCGGGTCTTAAGGTTTTAAATTTAAAAATCTTAGCTTTGTTGAATCGCAAAGGTTTTCGAAAAATGGCCGATTTCCGTTTAAAACACGCTCTTTCCGTCCAAAAAGCGTGGGAAAAAAAACGAGCGTGGGAAAAATCTAAATGGGGATCATTTCTAAAACAAACTCGGTTTTATTTTATCGTTAAATGGTCATACACAATTTTTAGAATATTCGACATTAGTTTTTGGGTTCTTAAAACTCTGACGAGTTTAACCCACCACTTTGCCTTCAAAACTTTGTTAATTAATCTATATCTGGAAATAGGGGAATTTGGTCGTTCAATCTATCAAGAAGATAAAGAAAAACAATTCAACTTGAATGCTGAAAATATCGAAGATAACTGGGAAGAGAATTCCGTAGATATTGATTGGACAAAAAGCAAAACTCCAAAGGAAGTAAAAATCGTTCTTGAACCATTGCGCAAAGACATTTTATTTTCGAAAACTCTAATGGATTGGGAATCAATAAAATTAATTTACTTAGAAGAGTTTGAAACGGTCGCCGGTCACTATTATCCCGATTCTGAAAACCCGATATACGAAGTTAAGCTTTATAATAGTATCGCCTTTGCGTCTCGACTGTTGGAAATTGCCTCTTCGTTGGAAAACAGACCAGAAATCCGAAAGATTCTTAATTTTAGAATTGCGCAAGCGGTAGATTTAAAAGAAAAGGCCGATTCAATTATCGATTTGCCAATCGTCGAATGGTTGAGGAAATATAATTTAGGAAGGGCGGCTAAATTCGCAAAATTAGCCTTTCAAACAATAAAAAATAGACATCCAGGATTTATCTTAAAAGATTTACTTACAACTCTGCTAATAGAAGGAGTCAAACGCTGGCTTTACGTTTATCTGTTCGACAAAATTGCGGAAGAGTCTTGTAAATTATACGACGAAATACCTGAAGGAGTTTCAAACAAAGAAGGAAATTTTCCAACTTCTATTACTTCACAGCGATAAACCCTGCAAAGTTGTACCACTTAAAAAACAAATCTACCGTTTCAAATCCGCATCGATTTAAAAGATCGGTATTCTCGTCCAATCTATAGGGGACTAAAACATTTTCCAACGCTTCTCTCTTTTGGTTAATCTCTTTATCGGAATAACCTTGTTGCTTCTTAAACTCGCTATAAATTTCTACATAAAAACGATTGAACATAGAGTTATTGCCTAATACTTTTTCAACTAAAATAAAACAACCGTTAGAGTTTAATCCTTCGTAAATACGTCGAACTAAACTTTCTCGTTGCAGCGGTCGCACAAACTGCAAGGTATAGTTCATAAAGATAACAGAAGCGTTTTCAATTTCTAGATTTTCGGAAATATCATTCAATCGCAATTCAATATTATCGACAGATTCTTCTTTGATTTTATATTTGGCCTTTTCTAACATCCAAGGCGAATTATCAATACCTATCAGTTCAATTGGGCTTTCATTCAACTTCTTTGACAAGTCGATCAATAAATTTGCAGTGGAGCAGCCAATATCAAAAACCCGAGTATAGGGTTTAATAAAATTTAGAGCTAATCGAACCGCCATTTGTCGAGTTTCTTTATATAAAGGCACGCTTCGATTTAACATATCGTCAAATACTCCCGCGACTTTTTCGTCAAATTCGAAAGCGCCATTTTGAACCGGCTCTTTAAATAACTCGTCTTTTTTTGTCATTAGCAAGAAAACCAAAAATTAATTTTATAAATTATACTTGTAGCAAATCGATTTTTAAAGTGGATGACGCAGCGCATTGTTTCCGCCAAAACGCTTTAAATACTCCGCGAAGGTATTGGCATCCGCGCCGGCATCGATATAGATATAACTTTTCCTGGAAGAAGAATTTAACGCAAAATTAATCCTCCATAGTTGACTTCCATCAACAAACATTAAGGTGTCCCAAGGTTTTACAGATACAAATTCGCGATTGTTTTCCATAAACTCCATAAAGTTTTGAAATCCATTCACGCAGAGTTTCGATGAAAGGCCTCGCAAATCACAAACAGCTCGCAATCCCGTGAAATTATTCTTGGTTCTCGACTCCATTCTTTCAGACAAAACATTGTTTTGTTCCGTTTCTTCTTGTGTCGATTTTTTTGAAAAAGCTTGAACAATTTCATCTGAACTTAAATCAAATTTAAAGTGAGCGTCTTGATCGCTCCGAATAAGCGTATTATGCCGAGTAATAGTGACTTGATTCCACGCTTTATCGGTAAGTCGAGGAGCCGCCTTGGTAAGATTCGAAGCTCCTTGCAGGCACTCACTCTCATTTAAATCAAGAGAACAAATTAAAGTAGCGACTTGCAACCCTCGTTTCAATTGAACTCCGAAGTTATCGTCGATCGCCTCATATATCTTTTTTCGAACCGCCCATTCTTTATCCATATCCTTAAAAACCATTCGGTTTCTAAGTTCCTCAATGTTGGCGTCAAACTTTAGTGGCAACGTTTCAAATTCTTTCTCGGGAGCAAAAGAATCCGTTACAACTATTCGTTTCCAAACTTTAGTCTTGGCTTCCATGTTCTCCAATACTCGCGCCAAACTTTGATATCCCATTAAGCATTGGTTATTGGATATTTTTTGCGAACAATAGATTTCGTTTACCTGGATCTTCTTTTTAATTTCAGACTTTACTGCATTAATTTTATTTAAAAATACCGTTTGTTCTTCCCATGACATTCTATCCTTCAAGAAGCGATTAACTTCTTCTTTCGTAGCGTTCCAAGGAATCAGAACGGTATCAAACCCGCCAGTTCGTAAAAACCGATCCGCAATACCAACTACACGTAACCCGGCATTTTTAGAATCCTTTAAAGCGCTATGTAACGTTTGCGCTCCCTGAAAGCAGTTTTCTGCCAAGGCAGTTTCATCTTCTGGAAATCCTATATTTTTAATAAATGGAAAGCACTCCAATTGCTCCAAACCAAAATCGCGCTCCATTTCGGCCTTTATTGAAAGTAACCCGTGAAAAACGTTTTTTTCCGGAGTTTCGGCTATTGCATTAAAAGGATTGAAAAAGATAAAAGAACAAATCAAAAATAAAATCCAATTTTTTGAACCCATCAGGTTCTCCTATTAATTAGAGAAATAATAAACGTATATATAGTTAAGCTCGCAAATTTTCATTTCGCCAAAAATACAACAACAAACGCGAAAAAATTAACACGTAGGGGGTACTATTAATTATTTAAGAAATAGAGGTAAGAAGGCAAGCTAAAAAACCAAGAGATTTTTTTGGTATTTAGGAAGGAAAGAAACTTCTAAAAGTAATATTCTAGTTCGAACTGAAATAAATCGTCGTTACGTTGTTGGAAGAAGAGATCGGATGGGTCTTGGTTTAAAAAAGTTCTGACTTCTAAAGTTGCTTTTATATTATCTCCAAATCGACGACTTGTCTCTACAAAAGCAAGAGTTGCCGGACTTCCTATATCCTGAATCCAACCGGCTAAGAAATCCGTACTATCCGCATCGTTTAGAGATAAGCGCAATCCGCCCAGTAAATCGTTTTCGAACGCAGTAGTGGCAAAATTCCCGCGATCATCGTACAACCATTCGCCTATCGCTCCTAAATCCATGCGGGTATTCCAAATTCCGGTAAAGGTATACTCAAAACCTCCCGTCCAAGCAAAAAAGGGATCTCCTTGGCCCGTGCGATAAAAACCTTCGAATTTCCATAACCAATCTTCAACTACATAGGAAATATCCGTCGCCGTTTGATTGATAACTGAGTAAAAAGGAATGAGTATTGGCGAACCATTTTCATCCCGATCTGGCAATAATATCGGTTCCCTATTCGTTCCATAAAAATGATAAACGCCAAAGTCTACATCGCCAAAAACCTGAGAATATCTTATAGCTAAGTCGGAACGCCATTCCTTTGCGCCGCTTTCGTATTCCGCTTGTCCAACAGCTATGATTGGCTGCCCTCTTAAACGACCGCCTTTACCTGGGAACGTTCTCTCTCGAAAATAAGGAAGAAGGAAAAAGTCCACGGTTCCCCAATCTTTATCTAACGACAAATTGACCATGGGTTGCCCCAGAAAATCTTCAAAATCGATATTTTCAACCAAATCTATCTGATTGATTATGTTAACCAGGTGAAAACCTTCGGTCACTCCCCAAAATAACTTCCGAAACCCCACTCTTAATTCAAAGTCTTCTTTAAGCCACAAAAAGGTTAATTCGCGGATATCGAAATGAGTCCGCTCGGAATCCGCGCTATCCAATCTTAAAAAGGGCACAAAGGTGAAACTGCTCCCGTCCTCGAATTCCTTATAATATTCTGGTTGGGCGACAATAGAAGCAACGTAATCGCTTTGTCCTTCATATAAGGAATTGTTTGGGAACAAACGTATCTGGCCGCCTACAAAACCAGAAATTTCGCCTTCTTCCGCTAAAACATAAGAACATGCGCCTAAACTAAATAACGCGCATGCAGCAATGAATAAAAAACCTTTAACTAGGTTTTTTGTCTTAAGCATTTTCATAATTCAAATTAACGGGCTCTTCGACAATACGTTTACTATCCAAGCGGATCAACAAAGGCGGTAAAAATAAAAAATCTACTATCAACGCAAATACTATGGCTAAACCTGTTAGCAATCCCATCTGTGCGTTGACTAAAAACCCAGAAAAATTCAACACAAAAAATCCGGCAATCAAAATGATCGACGTTACTAACATAGCAGTGCCAACTTCATGAAAGACAATGGGAATAGCTTCTTCTGGAGTCAAACCTCTTTCTCGACGAAACCGAATGTATTTGCTCAAAAAGTGAACCGTATCGTCGACCACAATTCCAAGGCTGATAGCGGCGACAAGAGCTGCGGACATGCCTATTTGCCCAACTAAAGCTCCCCATACTCCAAAGGCTAAAATAGGCGGAAATAAGTTTGCAAAAAGGCCGATCATACCATATTTAAAACTCTTCAACGCTCCGATCAAAACAAGAGTTATTATTCCAATCGCCAGGGCCGTTCCTCCAATCATGCTTTGAATATTACGCAAAGCAATATGGGCAAACATAATTAATGGGCTCGCTCCAATTGTTTCAATACCAGTATTTTCTTTAAGCCATGAGCGCGCTCTAACATCTAGATCCAGCAACTCTTTGCTGGACAAACTTTTCAAAACTGAAAAAAGGCGTGTCGAGGATTTATCTATATTAATTTGGTTATTCAAATCCAATCCGAAAGGTAACGACATTTCATAAAGAAGTAAAAATTGAGCGCCTAGCTCTCTAGATTCCGGAAGCTTGTAAAAATCAGAATCGTCTCCATGCATATTTTTATTCAACCGTTTTATCGTATCTGTAAAAGAACTAACATAAAGAACTTCTGGTTGAACGCGATACCAATTGGTAAATTTTTCGACCAATTTTAAAAACTCTGGGTTTGAAATTCCTCCAGACTCCCCAGCTTCTAAAGAGTAATCAATAAACATGAAGCCCGTTAAATTATCGGCAAGATAATCGCTATCGGTTCTAAAGGGAAATCTTTTGTCAAAATATTCGTTAAAATTGTCGTCTACTTGAATTTTATAGATAGGAAAAGAAACCGCTAACCCAATAACTAAAACAAACCAAAACAAAAAGGTTTGTTTTCTAACAACGAACTTTCCAAACCTTTCCATAAAAGGGGAATAATCGTTTTCTCTAAGTTTTCGTTTTAGAGGAGCAAACGAAATAATAGCAGGTAGAAAAAATAAGGAATACACGAAAGCCGCAGCTACTCCCAGGGCAATTATATTTCCCAAATCGCGGTAGGGCGGCGAATCGCAAAAGTTTAAACTTAAAAATCCAATCGCAGTGGTCAAACTTGTCAAAAAAACAGGTTGGAGATTTAAACGAACCGATTCGTTAATGGCTTCAAGCTTTGACTTACCTTGCTCTCTTTGCTGAAAAACAGTCGTTAAGATATGAATATTATCGGCAACGGCTATAGTAAGAATAACCGTGGGAGAGAACGAAGATACGGTCGTTAGATTTATTCCCAACCATCCCGCTAAACCTAAAGCTGTCATATCAGAAAAGAACACGATCGCTAACGTCGCCATGGTTCCCGTCGCCGAACGTAACGTGAGAACAAGAAACAAAAGCACTGTTAGATACATTAGCGGGACGAGAGTTTTCATGTCTCCTTTGACGGCGCTAACAAACGTATTGTTCATCATCACCACTCCAGAAACATATACATTGATTCCCGGATGTTTTGATCGAGCTCGCTCCGCTATTTCGCTGATAAATTCAGCTATATTAGGAACTTGATCTAATTGATCGTCGGGGACGTTGATCGTTATGTTAATCCCCGCCATATCTCCTTTGGCCGAAACCAAACGATTCAATAACGTCGGTTCGGACAAAGCGATTTTGCGGATACGTTTTAGATCTTCAAAAGTTAAATTTGCAGGTTTAGACGCTAAAGGCTCGACAATCAATTCGTCTTCTTCAGCGTGGGTGTGCTGATAATTGGTTAGGGAATCTACCCTTAGCGAGAATGGCGTTTGCCAGGACCATTCCGTTAAATCAGTTATGGCCTTTAACGTTTTCTGCGAAAAAACATTTCCATCCTTCGCCTCAATTCCAATAAAGATGTTATCCGATTTAGAATACTTGTTTTGTAGGGCTTCAAACGCTTTTAAGTGAGGGTTATCTGGATCAAAAAATATTCGATAGTCGGTAGTAAACTTTATGTATCGCATTCCGCTTCCCGCAAATACGACAATAGTTAAGGTTGCCAAAATGACCGGCAAGCGAAACTTTACAATCCATTTTCCTAATTCCATACAAATAATTAAAGACGATTTAAATTGATAATTAATACTAATTTTTTCTAGATCGGTTTAAACTAATATTTAGAACTTTTTCCAGTTAAGCCAACCCAAAAATCTGATCGCTTATCATATATTTTTTGATAATCAATCAGGTTTCAAGTCCTCAAGTTTTCGCTTAGTTTAGTTTACATTAGAGGCCAAGAAGCCGATAAATAAGATAGGAATAGAAATGATTTTTACCGAGACTAAAAATATCTAAAATGAACGAAAATTTCAATCATAGAAAATTTAATTGCCTTCTCCTGGCGATATTTTTCATATTCACAGGGTGTTCGGCCCAAAAAGAAGAGATAAAGACCAAAAAATCTCGAAGTTTTTCCACACCGGTTCAACTGGGAAAAGTAATTTATAAGGCTGTTGAAGATCAAGTGCGAACTATTGGTGTTTTTATTGAAAAAAAACGCGTTGTTATTTCTTCAGAAATCGATGGAAAAATTATTAAAATTACATTTAGAGAAGGAATGGAAGTTAAAGCAAACGATATTTTGGCAAAAATCGATCCGCGAGATTACCAAATTGAAGTTGTAAAGTTACGCCATAGACTTGATTCTGTCTCCAAAGAACTGAAAAAAGCAAAATCGGGATTGCGACCCGAAGAACAAGAGCAACTTAGAGCTCAAGAAAGCATTGCCCAAAGTAATCTAGATTTAGCTTTGAAAAATAAAAATAGAATAGAAGCGTTGGTGGACCAGGGAATAGTGGCTCAGGCTACTCTCGATTCAAGCATGCATAAGGTCCTTCGCTCCCAAGAACAATTGAAGGCCAGCCAAGCCAATCGAAAAGCTGGAAGGCAATTTAGAAAGGAAGATATTGCTAAAATAACAGCGCAAGTCGAAGGAATTAAGAAACAATATGAAAAAGCCAAGCTCAATCTAAGTAGAACTATTATTCGAGCTCCTTTTGACGGAATAGTGATAAAGAAAAATATTGAGCAAGGAGTTTTTATCGAATCTGAAGATCCAATTTTAGAAATCGGAATGTCTCACAAAGTTATCGCCGGTATAACATTGCCTCAGAAATATAGGAATAAGCTCAAGAACCTGGAAGGTATTAAGATATTTATCAAAGATCTTAATATTAAATTCCTATTAGATAAAAAACATTCCAAACGCATTCAGGTATTACCTGAAGGAGATATTTATTCTGGAAACTTCAATTTCTTAATTGATTTGCCAAAAGATAATCCAAATTTATTTCCCGGACTTACATTCGAAGCAATACTTACCATGAGTAAACGCGAAAAAATATTGCATGTTCCTTCTACGGCATTGGTTTTATCTGAAAGAGGAACTAATGTGTATATAATGAAGGAAGGGAAAGCGCATCTAGTACCCGTACGAGCCTTTATGGAACAAGATGGATTCGTTGAAATACAAGATTTTACCAAACAATTAAACTCTAATGTTGAGCTTATCCTGCGTGGATCGGGAGCTGTTTTTCCCGGGGCTCAAGTAATGGTTGCAAACCTACCCCCATAAAACAACGATTATCAAAAATGTTTTTATCCCGCCACAATTTCAAAAAAAGACCATTCATAAAAATCAATCTCGAAAATCATCGAAATATGATTCGACATCTATCTTTTTATAATCTCAAGATTTTACAACTTCTTTTATTTTTTGGATCAAATGTTCGGCTTTATCGGGAGATAAATCTGATTTTACAATAACTTCAGACGCTCCAAGAGTTAAAGCCTTGAAAATAAGCTCATCGTCCTGTGCATCCGCAATAATTAATATAGGTATTGAATGGGCATTCAAAATTTCTCGGGTAGCTTGTAATCCATTCATATCCGGCATTTGGAGATCCATGGTAATAAAATCTGGTTGGAGTTCGGACGCTTGTTTCACAGCATCCTGACCATTGGCGGCCATTCCGACAATTTCAATTTCTTCGTCGGATTCCAATATTTCTTTTAAAGCTTCTCGAATTGCTTCAACATCGTCGACAATCAATCCTCTAAGTTTGGGCATGTAACAATAGTTAAAATAAATTATTAATAATTTGTTTAGGAGATACAAGATAACAAAATTATTAGTAAAAATCGAACTCGGAAAACAAGCATTTTTACTCGTCTAACGTTGCCTTTGAAAATATATATTTTTTAATTCTTCTTCTAAGGTGGGACTTTTGGTTATCGCTTCTTGAAAACTCTTCTTATCCAAAGAATAGAAAAATGACACTACATTAGCATACACCGTTGCGGTGCAAGGCTCGCCCGTTAACAAAGAAGCTTCTCCAAAGGCGTCGCCCTGCCCGAGAGTCGCAACTTTTTTCCATTCATTACCATCGTCTATCTTAACATCCACTTTTCCGCTTCGAATCATATAATATCTTTCTCCAAGATCGCCCTGTCGAATGACCGTGTCACCGGCATTAAATCTCTCCTTCTTAAGCTGTCGGGCAACCATAGTAAGCTCGTTGGCTGAAAGATTTGAGAAGGCTTTACATTTTTTTAGAAATTTAATAAGTTCAATTTGCTCTTCCACCAAATTGTTGGACACAATTTGACCATCGACTATATTAATGATTCGGTCTGCATAATCCAGAATTCGATTGTCATGCGTTATTAGGACAACCACAGCGTTTTCGGTTTTGCAAAGGTCTTTAAGCATTTCTACCACAACATTTCCCGATTCTTTATCTAACGCAGCCGTGGGCTCGTCGGCCAACACAACTTTTGGTCTGTTGACCAAGGCTCGAGCAACAGCTACTCGTTGTCTTTGCCCTCCAGAGAGTGATTCCGGCTTGTAATGCAAACGTTCTCCCAATCCCAACCGGGTTAAGATTTTCTGAGCCATGCTATTCTTTTCGGATTTAGAATAACGTTTTAACTGGAGCGCCATTTTGACGTTTTCGGTAGCGGTCAAAGACTCAAATAAATTATGCATTTGAAATATAAAACCAATGTCCTGACGGTACCGAACTAATTCAGAAGAATTTAATCGGTTCAGTTGTTTACCCAGTACCGTCAAATTACCTTTCTGAACGGTTCGTAAAGCGCCAATTAAAGAGATAAGGGTCGATTTTCCCGAACCTGAAGGCCCAGTGATAATAACAAGTTCACCGGGGTCAAAACTCAAATTAATGTCGAATAAAATTTGCTTCCGATTTTCTCCCGATCCAAAAAAATGAGACACGCTTTCTATACTAATAGCCGGCCCCATATTCAGATCCTGCAAAGCAGTTGTTTGAGGGTTTGCTGCAAATGGATTTTCCATTAGAAAAGCTCCGCCGGATCGGCCGCTAATACCTTACGCGAAGCAATCAACCCAGAAATTGAACTCATGATCAAGGTCAGCCCGAATATTAAAATAGTTTGCGCCGCCCCCAAATTCATCGGTAAGTGTAACCAATCTGAAACAGCTTGATAAATCAAATGGCTCAAAATAAGGCCAGGGAAAAAACCTAACGTAGCCAAAATAAGCGATTGGCGAATAACCGTTCCAGTTAAATATAAATTTGAATAACCAATAGCCTTGATCGTCGCAAATTGATTAAGCCGCTTCATAATATCCGTAAAAAGAATTTGATAACAAATGATTATACCGACGATAAATCCCATTACCGTTCCTAAACCAAAAACAAAACCAACGGGAGTTCCTTCTAACCAATAAGTTCTTTCTTTTTGAACTATTTCTTCTTTAGTCAAAACTATTAAATCGTCGGCAAATTCTCGCCTCAACAAACTAGCGATTAGATTAATATCTTCTCCAGGTATAACCTTTATTAATCCAATCTCAATTCTGGCGTCTTCTGCTCTTACTAAGTCTTTATCTTTAAATATATTGATATAATTTGAGTCGCTCATCATTGCCGTGCCTCGTGCGGAAAAGTCCGTTCCTAAAGTAAAGTTTCCAATCACCCGAAACCGCTTGCCTTCAATTTCAGTATTGATCCCTTTAGAAATAGGACCGAAAAGCTTTTTAGATAACCGGTCTACAATAATTGTGTCGTTCTTCTTTAAGTTTTCCAGATGCAAATTAATTTCTGGATTTAGAAAAACCGATCGCTTTGGATCAAAAGCCACTATCCTCATCATCTTTTCATAACCTGTATCAGGGTTTTTCCAAACTTTATTATCTATATGCAAATAATCTACGCTTAAAACTCCTGAAAACCCTTTAGCTTGAAATATTCTTCTTTTGGGAAATGGTTCTTGATTATCAATAACTGAACGTGTCATTTTACTTACAAGAAATAAATCTGCGTCCATTACCTGCAATAGTTGAATAGTGCTATCTAAAAGAGCGTTTAAAAATCCGATTTGCATAAACATCAGTAAGACAGCGAAAGCGATGCCGACTAACGCATTTATCAAATTCTTGCGGTTATGCAATAAATTAGCCAAAGCTATAGGCACTGAATCTAGATTTGCTCTTATCAAAATAATTCTCCCGGGTCCGCTAACCTAATTTTTCCTAAAGACAAATAGCCGGAAATAGAGCACATAAGAACAGATAATATAAAAACAAAAAGAGCTCGGGTTTCTGTCATGTAAATTGGCAAATTTGTAGCCGCTCTGGTAACGTCATAAAGAAAAAAGGACAAACCAAGGGCCGGTAAATAACCAAGGATAGCTATTAATGCTCCATGTTTGAGAACTGTCTGAGTAAAATATGCGTTTTTATAACCCATTGCTTTTAACGTGGCATATTCTTTTATATTATCCATTATTTCCGTGGATAAAATTTGATACAGGACAACCATACCCACTAAAAAAGTAATAATCACTCCCGCTCCAAACATAGGCCCGGTGGCCGTAACCTTTAACCAAAAATCAAATTCTTTTTCTCCAATTTCTGTTCGAGTATAAACGTCAACATCCGTGGGAAAAGTTTCTATTAATATTTTTTTTCCTCTCTCTAATGAAACGCCATCTTGCAAAGTAACTAAAGCCAACCCAATATTGTTTAAGGATTTTTTAGGAAACAAACGTAAAAAATTCTGATCGGACATAACAACAGCCCCATCCGCCGAAAATCCAATACCCCAAGTAAATTGACCTCCAATAGAAATTTTCCGATTTTCAATTTCAGTTTTTAATCCAATATCCTTGGGGCCAAATGCAGGGAGAGAGAGTCGATCAATGAGTAATGTGTCGGGCTTTTGAATTTCAGATAAGTTTTTTTTAATTTCTGAATTTTTAAAAGGGTAGCCTCTCGGGTCAAATCCAAAAACCAAAAGTTTGCTCAACATTCCTGTTTCGGCGTTTTTCCATTTACTATATTCCGTAAAAATCGGTTCAATCTTCCGCACTTCGTCGAGAGCTTCGCCTTGATATATTCGCGACTTTGGGAAATGACTGGTTTCCGCAATCCATCGATAGTTTGGCGATATCATGACAAGATCAAATTTAAATTGGTCAAACACGCTTTTTGCGGTATTTTCTACCGAGCCAAAAAAACCTAATTGAAGAAAAATCATCAATATGGAAAAAGCCACTCCTGCAACAGCCACAACGGTCCGCACCTTTTTATGAATCACGTTTTTCCAAGCCAAAGGAATCATAAGGAACCCATTGAATATGAAGCTTTATAAATAAAAATAAGCAAAATGTTCTCAATCAAACCTAACTGCCATGTTACAGATCAATCATAACGTCCACTTGCATATTGCTTAAGCCAGAGACCGCATCGCTTCGATCTAGTTTAACTTTTACTTCAACAACGCGAGCGTCTTTATCCGATGCAGGATCTACGTCCAGCACGTCGTTTTTTGAAACTAATCGGCCTATGCGCTCCACTATTCCCGTTATAGCTTCGGGAAAAGCAGGACTTGAAATAGACGCTTGTTGGCCTAACTCTATCCATTGGACATCGGATTCATAAACTTCGGCCACTGCATACATTTCACGCGTATCGCCTAATTTTAAAATAGGCTCATTGTCGGCCATCTCGCCCTCCCAAGTGACGATCTCAAGAACTTCGCCTTTTATTGGGGCGCGGATAATAGTTCGCTCAAAGCGGCTTTGCGTAACTTCCAATTCCGTTTCTAAAGAGCGGATTCCTATCGCCGATTGAAGTTTAATCAATTCAGCTTCAGAAGTTTCCAGTTCCGATTTTGCTAATTCGATATCCAATACTTTTGACTTATTCAATTCCTCTAGCCTGACTATCGCAGCCTTCAATCTTTCTTGGGAAGTAGCAAATTCAAGCACCTGACGGTCCAATTGTTGTTGAGATACCGTTTTACTTTTTTTCAATTTTTTTAATCGAATTAACTCTAACTTGGCATTTTTAAACTCAGCCTTTAATTTCCTTACTTCGGCTTCTTGAGACGAAATTTGCAAAGGGGAAATTTCTTCCAAACGCTTAAGTCGAACCTCATTTTCCTGAATTTGATTTAATCCAAACTGAGTTTCAGCCTCTAATTGAGTCTTTGCTTCTTCTAATTGTGCCGTAAGTTGATTTATTTCCGCTAGTCGTTCCGAATAGTTATTTAGGCGTACAAGTTCCTGACCTTCCTCAACCTTATCGCCTTCCTTAATCAAAAGTTTTGCGACTAAATCTTTTTCAGAAGCGGCTAATTCAATGATCTCACCTTTGGGTTCTAATCGACCAAGAGCGGATATTCGTTTTTTGGGTTGAGAGGAAAATGAAGAAACTTGAGAGAGCGTTTCTGAGGAAGTCTGAGGGTTTAGTAAGGTTTTAAGCTTTTGCAAAGACTCGGAAACAATAAAGTTATACCCCAATCCTAAAATTATCAGGATAAAGACCCATAATCGCCAATTATTTTTTTTGGGGATTTCTTCCATTCAGAAACAATCGAAAAATCAATTTATTTATCTGGGTAAAACGCCAATCCAATTTTTATCGCAAAAAGCTCCAAAATAGGATTTTTTACTTCAAATTAAGAAACTCATTGGAGGCGTTCTAACTATCAGTTTTTATTGATTTATCGGCAGTTTTGGGGATTTAATGAGGAGAGTTCACTTCAAAAACAAGAATTTCCTCAAAATTTGTCACAATTATGTTAATTTGACCTAAATTAACCTTGTTTTTACCAGGCAAGAAATTGTAGATGTTTGAAAATTTAAAAAAATCTGGAAGAAAACACAGTCTATTTATCCCTGGAAAAACTTCCGAAAAAGTCGAATATGGTAAAAATCAGATTGAACAAATTTTACCTCACCGCGACCCTTTTTTGATGGTTGATCGGATCGATAGAATTGACCTTCAGGAAAAATGTGTCCGCGGCTACCGCGATATAAATCGAAATGATCCAGTTTTTAAGGGACATTTTCCAGGAGAACCTGTCTATCCGGGTGTTCTTTTGCTGGAATGCATTGGTCAATTGAGCGCCTGTATATCTTATTTTATTAAAAAAAACCGTACCTTTTTGATTAAAGAAGATAAACCAAGAAAATTACGTTTAATCAAAATTAGAGAAGCCTCTTTTTTAGGCACGGTTCATCCTGACAATCAACTAACTCTTGTTTCAAAGTTACTAGAAGATAGCGATTTTACGTCTCTTAGCGCCTGCCAGGCTTTGTGCGACGATGAAGTTAAAGTATTAGCGTTTTTTGAGGTCTACTGGGTCGATTAAAAGAAAGTATTAATCATTAATAATGAATCAAAACCGCGTAGTCATTACAGGAATGTCGATCAACACCCCGTTGGGCGACAATCTAGGAACGTTTTATGAAAACTTAATCGCGGGCCGTTCGGGTATTACCGAATGGAAATTTTTTAAACACAATGGAGTTCTTTCAAAAATCGGCGGCGATTTGTCGGACTATGACTTTACCGCTAAAACAAACGAGTTAAAAACCAAATTACCGCCTGATATGTTCGATAGATTCCGCAAATTGGTAAAAAAAGCTCCTTTCTCAACCAAGTTTTCTTTAATTTGCGCCGCCGACGCCTGGTTGGACGCAAATTTAGATGAAGATGATAACCCAACCTTACGAGCCGTTCTGGTAGGCGGCCATAACTTAAACGATAAATACTTGATGGACAACCATTCCACATTTATGGAAGAACCCGATTATATTGACGGACTGATGGCTCTGCTTTCTTTAGATACCGATCAAGCGGCATCGGTTAGCGAAGTGTTGGGATGGATGGGGCCCGCTTACACTTTGGGCGGCGCTTGCGCTAGCGGCAATATTGCTATGAGGAATGCAATGGACGAAATCCGCCATCATGATTGTGAGATGGCTATGGTCGTTGGTCCTGTTTTGCAGTTTTCCGAAATGGGAGTTCATTCAATGGCTTTAATGGGGGCAATCTCTTTTTCAAAATTTAACGACCAACCCGCCGTCGCCAGTAGACCTTTTGACAAGGAACGAGAAGGCTTTGTTCCTTCTCACGGAGCTGGGGCTATTGTTTTAGAAAATTTGGAACATGCTTTAAAAAGAAACGCGGATATTTATGCAGAAGTTTTAGAGGTTGTGGCGACGGCAGAAGCCTGTCACTTACCAAATCCTTCTATGGAAGGTCAAGCAAGAACCATTTCCAGCCTGCTCCAAAAATCAAACGTCAAACCCGAAGAAATCGATTTTGTTTCGGGTCATTCAACGTCCACTCCGCTGGGCGACATTTCAGAATTGAAAGCTCTCAAAAAGGTTTTTGGCGACCACGCAAAGAATTTAAAAATTAACGCCCCTAAATCCATGTTGGGACATACTTGTTGGTCTGCTCCTCTCGTTGAAACAGTAGCGACAGTTTTACAAATGAGGCACAATAAACTACATCCTTCTATCAATATAGACAACCTTGATCCCGAAGTAGACCTTGATATCTGCGCCAATAAAGCCATTGAGCATGAGGTAAATTTTGCGCTTAAAAATTCCTTTGGTTTTGGAGGGATCAGCTGTTGTTCATTGCTTAAACGTTTTGACGTAAATTCGGCTTAATTAGGAAAAAATTATGAATTATTTTATAACTGGAGGTTCTCGGGGATTAGGTAAAGCAATCGTTTTACAAGCCGTTGAAGAAGGGCATAACGTAGCGTTTTCTTATGTTAATAATATAGAAGCCGCCAATAAAGTAATTTCCCAAGCAAAGGAGATTCGATCAGAAAGCAGAGTTTTATCTTATCAACTGGACGTTACCAACTCTACTCAAGTAGAAGCCGTGGTTTACGAGATACTAGACGAATTTGAAAACATTGATGTGGTCGTAAATAATGCCGGAATCAATCAGGATAATCTAGTTGCGAATATGAGCGACGAGGAATGGAACGCAGTTATTAGCGCTAATTTGACAGGACCTTTTTATGTATGCCGCCAAGTCCTACCCTCCATGTTATCTAGGCGTTTCGGCCGCATTATAAATATTTCCTCTTTGCAATGTCGAGGAGGCAAAGGGCAAGCAAACTACGCTGCGAGCAAAGCGGGACTTAACGGTTTTACCCAATCTCTTGCAAAGGAATACGGGCGTAAAGGAATAAATTCTAACGTGGTGGTACCTGGATTTTTTAAAACAGACATGACTGAGGACACAATGCCTCAGCACCAAAAAGATTATTGGGCAAAATTTTGTCCTCAGCCTGATGGCAGAATGGGAGAGCTTCCTGAATTAGGCAAAGTAGTTACATTCCTTGCCTCTGAAGGAGGAAACTATATCAACGGAGAGATAATTAACGTCAGTGGCGGCATTTTCATGACTCTCTAAAATTTTGGAAAACTATATGAAAGTTGGGATTGAAAAGATTTCCGCTTACCCTTGCACCCTTTCTCTCGACATGGAGCTGTTGGCCAAGAGTAGAGGCGCGGCCCCTTCTTATCCTCTAGAGCAATTGATGGTGAAATCCCGATCATTGAATCCAATTTGGGAGGACTCGATTACTATGGCGGTTAATGCCGCGCTGGATTGCATCGATGAAAATGACCGCGACAAAATTGAATTAATAATAGTGGGAACAGAATCTAGTCTTGATTTTGGAAAACCTATATCAACCTATATTCAAAGATATTGCCAAATTAACTCTAATTGCCGTAACTTCGAAGTCAAACATGCCTGCTATGGAGGTAGTTCCGCTCTAATCATGGCGGCCCATTGGGTTCTATCCGGACTCAATAAAGGAGCCAAAGCGCTGGTAGTAACCACTGACCAAAGCCGAGTGGCTTTCCATAAACCGTGGGAATACATTTTAGGAGCGGGCGCTGTCGCAATGATTGTAAGCGATACTCCCAATATTCTTGAATTGGAGTTGGAACATAACGGATATTGGACTCAAGAAATTTCCGATACTTTTCGCCCGACTTCAACTACGGAAGTAGGATATAGCGAAGAAAGTCTGTTCAGCTACTTTGAGGCATTGGAAAATGCGTACGAGCATTTTTCCTCAAAAGTTGGAAACATCAATTTTGATACTTATTTTAAGAAACATCTATACCATGTCCCTTTTGGCGGAATAACGTTCCGCGCACATAGATCCCTACTTAAACTTTCTTGTCCAGACAAAGTCCGCAAAGCGAAAGAACATTTCAAATTAAAAGTCAAACCTTCTCTTTTATATAATAGTCAGATGGGAGGAACATACAGCTCTTCCATTTTTATTGCCCTGATTGGTTTGATTGACTCTTGCTCAAAACTTAATCCGGGCGACCGTATCAGTATTTTCTCTTATGGATCTGGAGCTTGCGGTGAGTTTTATAGCGCGAAAATTGGCTCAAAAGCGCATGAATCGATCGCCGGATTAAATTATCAGCAAAAATTAGATTCCCGGCGGAAAATTTCAGTAGATGAGTATGAAGAAATTGAAAAGAATCGGGAAAAAAATGTAGACCTTATCAATTTAAAACTCGATCTTTCCAACAACAAAATCTACTCAGATTTTTATAAAGGTAGCAATCGTCTGATATTGGAAAGCGTCAATGAGTATGTTAGAAATTATACTCTGAGTTAAAACCATGTAAAAAAAGACTATGGGCAATCTAATCAAATTGGAAATTTCACACGAAGGCATAGCTCTTCTAAAAATGCAGGATCATGCAGGGAAAAATGCGTTCACTCAAGATTTCTTTAACGAATTAATGGAAAAATTAACAGCATTTAAAGATGAAAAAGTTAAAGTGTGTATTTTCCAGGGAATGGACGATGTTTTCTGCTCCGGAGGGGATCGAAAAGCCCTATTGGACCTGGCAGAGCAAAAAATGGAACCTTATGACCTGCGACTCACGCGCGCTCTTTTGGATATCCCCATCCCGGCGATTGCCGCAATGGAGGGACATGCAACAGGTGGTGGATTAATTCTTGGATTGAGTTGCGATATTGTTATCATGGCCAATGAAAGTTCCTATGGTTGCCCATTTATGAATATGGGTTTTACGCCGGGAATGGGAATCACGGGTTTATTGAGATATTCAATGGGCGAATATTTAGCCGCTGAGATGCTATTTGCCGGTCAATACTTTCGCGGCAGTCGGTTTAAAGAGAGAAGTCTCATCAATTATATTGAGCCAAAAGATAAGGTTTTTCCAAAAGCTATAGATATCGCCTCAAGAATAGCGGAAAAACCGCGTTCGGCTTTAGAACTATTAAAACGAACACTTTCTCTTCAAAGAAGAAAATCTTTTGAAGAAGCTTCTACATTAGAATCCTTTATGCATGAGATTTGTTTCAAGGATCCTAAAACATATGATCGGATTAAAAATAATTTTGTAGGCAATAAAGAGTAGCCCTTTCCAATATGGATCTAATTTTTAAAGAGAAAACGGTATTGATCGCAGAAGGAAACGCTGGGGTAGGCTTGGAATGCGCAACTCTATTCCATAAATTCGGAGCGGATGTCATTCTGGTCCATAGGGAATTGGTAAAACCAGAAAAAATAATTTTAGAAAATTTCGACCCAAAAGAAATTTCTCGAATCAAGGTTTTCGAGGTCGACCTAGATAAACCAAAAAAAATCCGCAGTTCTTTAGAAGAGATTCATAAAACTTTTGCCAATATCGACATTCTAATTTCAAATTATAGCGAAACTCAAGTCCAAGACCATATCGATATTTTTGACGAAAATGTATTCGTTAACGATATTAAAGCATCGGCCTGGCCTCATATTGAGCTATTGATAGGAATAAGAGAAGTTTTTGATTCTTGTCCAAACTATGCGGTTGCTGTGCTTGAAGAATCAAGCCAAGGCGCCGTAAACAATATTTCGAAATCAATAATTGAAACTCTTAGCCGCTACATGGCGACAAATTATTTATATGAAAATTGTAGAGTAAATATTTTAAAAGTTTTAAAAGATCCAAATAAAAATAATATTCAAAATGGAAATTCGGATTTAAGTTTTGAAGTGTCTGACATGGATGCGGCAAAAACCGTTATCACGATGTGTAGCGGGATGCTGGACTCTATGTCAGGTCAAATATTGCGCTTAGACAACGGCATGGAATGCGCTTCTTCATAAAATTTTCAAGGTATTTACGAGGGCAGATTGATAT
Organism: uncultured Nitrospinota bacterium; assembly: GCA_964570665.1. Lineage (GTDB taxonomy): Bacteria > Nitrospinota > Nitrospinia > Nitrospinales > JAJDAT01 > JAJDAT01. The sequence continues at coordinate 105,686 of CAZMZH010000005.1, forward strand.
TTAACGACTACACAAATAAAGCGGTTCTAATCACCGGAGGAACGGCAGGAATCGGTCTCGCAACAGGATTAGCCTTTGGTCGTGTAGGGGCTCAAGTTTATCTGACACATCGATGGGGTTCGGAAGATAACGAAGAAATAAAAAACCAATTTAAGGAGCGAGGGTTTATAGAACCTGTAATCATTGAAGCCGACGCTTCCAATAAGGAGGATACTCAAAGCTTAGTAGAAACTATCGCTAAAAACCATCCGTCGATTGAAACATTCATCAGTAATGTAGCCTTTGGACATGTAAGCAAGCGTCCTACAGATTTAGAGAGAAGGAGTTTACTTGCAACTTTAAAATACAACGCCTGGCCAGTCTTAGATTATTTGAAAGAAATTAAAAGGGTAACAGGTAAATTCCCCCGGTATGTTATAGGAATGTCTTCAAGAGGACCAGAAACTTATCTCCAGGGATACGATTTTATTGCAGCATCCAAAGCGGCTCTTGAATCGATTTGCAAGAGATTAACGGCATTGTTAATAAAAGAAGATATTCGAATTAACGTTTTGTGTCCCAACACCATACTTACAAAATCATTTGAAGCGACCTTTGATCCCGAATTCAAGTACCATCTAGAAAACAGTTTAGGTAAGTATGGTAATTATTTTGTCATTAAACCAGATAAAGTCGCCAATGTAGCCGTTGCTCTCTGCGGAGGCGGTATGGACGCGATTAAAGGACAAGTATTAAATCTAGATCAAGGCGCTTGTTTTTCAGAAAACCTTAATATGGTTTATAAATATTTCACAAAGGATGATAAATCATAAAAATCAAAATTTTCGTAACATTTATTTTTTGTAAAATTTTAATGAGGAAAAAATGAATAGTCGGGAAGAAATTTCAGAAGTCATAAAAAAACATTTATTAAATATTGTTGAAGACCTAGATGGAGATGAAATAGACACTTCGAAATCAATGGTCGACCTTGGAGCCAATAGTCTTGATATTGTAGAAGTAGTTTCATGTAGTATTCGAGAACTTAAAATAAAAGTTCCTCGAGCAGAGCTTAACGAGCTTGAAACTATTGATGAGCTTATCGATCTTCTCCATAAAGTCGCTAATGCCTAAAACTAAAAACCTTCTTTAAAAAACCAGCCATCTAATGAATCTAGCGGGAATCAATTTCGTGGAAAATAACGTCTTTCCATTAACAAACCTGCCTATTTATCAAGCGTCCTTGGAATTTTCACCCAATTTTTTCGAACAATTCTCTCCAACTCATGATGGTTTTGGCAATCTAAAGTCAACGTCAAACAAAAGAAAAAATGAGTTTATAGCGGGCAGACTTTGCGTCAAACAGGCTTTCATAAATATGGGCGTTCACCCAAAACCTATACCTGTGACCGCAGATGGAGCTCCTCTATGGCCAGAAGAAATAGTTGGCTCAATCAGCCACACAAATAATTTTGCTTTCTCTGCATTGGCAAGAAAAAAAGAAATTAGCGGTTTAGGAATAGATACGGAAGCATGGATAGATAAAAAAAGAATCAAAAACGTAGTCGAATTTGTGGCTACTAAAAAAGAAACTAACTGGCTAAAACGACAAACGTTATCTAAAAAGATAAAATTATTTACATTATTATTTTCAGCCAAAGAAAGCGTTTACAAATACTTTTACTCCTTAACAAAAACTTCTATAGATTTTGAAGACCTTGAGATTACTATTGAGGAAAACCCAGCAAATCAATTCCGTTTCAAACTTTTAAAAAATCTTTCCGTCGAATTTTCTAAAGGATATGAGGGCACAGGTTGGTACGAACACGATCTACATCGGGTCTATACTCTAACCTTATGACATACGAAAATATTATTAATTAAACATTGATGGATAAACCTACAAATAAACAAAACGATAAACGCCAGTCTTATACCTATGACATGTTTTTGTACAGTATGGGCGAGGGATTGGACGAAATAGAAGAGTTCGGAGAATGGTTGAACTATCTGAACGATGAAAAAATATATGGATTTGAAGCGTCTCGCCAAGGTCCTCAAAATTCTAAGATCAGAATAAACCGAGCCGATGGAGATAATTTAGAGGTTCTCAATTTTGCTCACTACAACTATTTGGGTTTAGGTCATCACCCCGAAGTAATCAAGGCGGCTCAAGAGGCCGTCGCTAAATATGGCTTAGGGGCCGCATGCGCGCCGCCCATGAGCGGCACAAATTCTATCCATAAAGAGTTTGAAAGCGCTTTGGCATCTTTCTACGGACTTCCCAATTGTGGAGTTTCTCTATTTACATCAGGTTTTGGCGCAAATGTAGGAACCATCCAAGCTTTCGTCCAACCCGGCCAACATGTAGTTATGGACGAATACGCCCATATGTCGATTTTGGAAGGCGCCAAAGCATCCGGCGCCAACATGCATTACTTTCGACATAATGACATCGATCATTTAGATCAAATTTTGAATAAAATTTGCAAAAACCAAAATAGGGTTTTGATTTGTGTTGAGGGAGTCTATAGCACAAACGGAAATTATGGACGAATAAAAGAGACAGTCAACGTCGCCAAAAAATACGGAGCATATGTTCTCGTAGATGAAGCCCATTCATCTCTTTTAGCAGGTAAAAAAGGTAGAGGAGTCGCAGAAATGCAAGGCGTTTTAGAAGAAGTGGATCTTCACATTTTAACGCTAAGCAAAAGCTTTTCCGGAGTAGGAGGGGCCCTGATAGCAAATAATAAGATTACTCGTTATGTCAATTGGTATGCCAAGTGTCGCCTCTTTTCTTGCGCTTTAGATCCAGCTGTCACTGGTGGAATGCTCAAAGTTCTTGAATTTGCAAGAGGACCTGAAGGCGATAAACGCAGGAAAAAAATTGCTGAGAACGCAGCTTACTTTCGAGAATTACTGAAAAATAAAGTCAATATAGGAACTAGCGAAACTTGGATCGTTCCAGTGATTTTTGGACCAGAGAAGTTAACTCTAGATCTTTACGATTTTGTTCAACGGAAAGGTCTTGACGTAAGCGTTATGCAATTTCCAGCCGTCCCCAAAAACGAGGCAAGAATGAGGTTTTTCATAACCTCTGAACACACTAAAGAAGAAATTGATCAAGCCGCGCAAATAGTTTTGGACACCTCTAAACAATTTAATTTTTAATCGATATTGTGGACACAAAAAGCAAAGAATTAAAAAATAGCGGCGACTTCCATATTTGGCCTTTTGACTTTGCTTTAAGCTCTTCCCTAGAAATTCCCACACAACACATTAGACCAGCGCTACCTTCAAATTTATTTCCCACAGAGATAAGACCTGGAATTTCTCTTTTAAGTATTTCTGTTTTCGATTTTACGGCAGAATCTCACTCTCTCACAAAACCCTGCACGGAAGTAATTTGCGGGATCCATGTTATGCCGAATCTAGGAAAAGCGAGGGAGTTACCCAAAATGAGTCTTTATCTATTACGAATGGGAGCGACTACAAAAGAGTTTTTGGAAAGTCCAGACGCTGTCGATGTCCAACCTTTTGAAAAAGAACCTTTTCAAGTAAACATCGACAAAAAAAATATTGCTGTTGAATGCAAGGATCATCAAGGAAGGGGAATTTTTTCTTTTCATGCAGAGCACAAAGATCCCGTTTACACCCAAGATTTATTTTTTATTCAAACCTTTTGCTCCAAGGAAAACACTCTATACAATGGAGGAGTATTTATGGAAACGAATAAATTTGAGCACCAGAAAAAATCACGCTCAATTGGAAAGTTCCATAACCATTCTTTCTTTCAAGGTATCGACATAGAGAGTCAAGATGCAACCGACTGTTATATACAAACATGGTCTAAACCTGGAACCCAGGGAGTAGAATTTTACGAACCTTTTAAACCATATTGATAGGATAATTGTATTAAGATTTATTCCAAGACTTTCTTATGACGATTTTGGTAATAAAAATCTTGAATACTCTGGTAGGGATCGATAGCGTCTTGATCTAAAGCTTTTTTGTCTTCTAGGTAAAAAGAATAAGAATTGACCTGCTCGCCTAGGGCCAACCCAGCAGTACCCGCAAATGGTAGGAAGTAATTCACTGGAGCTAAAAAACCGTCTATTGTTTTTCCGAAAGCGTGTCGAGTAGAAACAGGTCCAAAAATTGGCAATACTAAGTACGGACCGTTTGGGGTTCCATAGCTGGCTAACGCTTGGTCAAAATCTTCGCTAACCGATTCCAGTCCCGCATATTTTTCAGCAACATCAAACAATCCTCCAACACCCGCCGTCGAATTTATTAGAAATCGCCCGACGGTACGCGTTGATTTTTCAAAGTCTCCTTGTACGGCGCTACTTACTAATCGAGCTGGCATACCCACATTGTCGAAGGCATTGCGAAGGGCCAATCGGACGGGTTCCGGAGCTATAAAACGATAACCTTGGGTCAATGGCTCAAAAAAGTATTCTTCTATTTTTGAATTAACTCCAAACATAAAGCGATTAAAGGATTCAAAACGATCGTCCACTTCGGGCGCACGTTCAAATTCATCGTCGAATGGATCTTCCTCTTCACTAAATACTAACTTTTCCTCAAATTTAGGTTCAGGTTTGGAAGGGCCTTTGTGTTCTGACTTTTTCTTAATCTCTTTTTTTTGTAAAGTTTGCTTGCCAGATCTTTTTTCAATATCAATATCAATTTCAATTTCTTTGGCCGCAAAGGCGCTATCCATTGAATAAAGCATCAAAAAAATAGCCAAGAACATATTGAGAACTTTAGAATTCATAATAATAAAATCAAATTTTATTCGGTAAATAAGCGCTTTAACTTAAAGAAACGCTATCAAAAGCTATCTAGCTCGTTTCAAACTATTTTTTCGAAAATCTTTTTCCGTCAAACCAACTTGAAATTTATAATCTTTCCATTCAAGCCGAGTGCTTTTTCCCGTTTGATGATTCACGACGCGAAATTCATCTGCATACCAATATTTATCTAAATACTTTTTATAATCGTGAAAAGTTTGCGTTTTTAGCAACGAATTTTTTCGATCGTAGTACTCAATCTTCCAAATGCGATACTCTTTTTGATCGGACCATACAATTTGGCGTGTGTAACCCGAGTTTGCATAAGTTGGAAACCTTTCGACGACGAAACAGGGCATGCCTTCGCATTCTTCGTCTCTTAACCATTTATAAGTGTATTTTTCGACTTCTTGACTGGTAATATCTTCGTAGGCAAATTCGCTACCCATAAAAGGACCGGATTTATTAGACGAACTAATACGCTTGACCCTTTTTAAAGCTGGCAAAAAAAGCCATTGATCGTCGTTGCCTTCCCTATGCGTAAAATTGAGCAATGCTGTCCCTTTTACGTCTCTAGGCCGATCAAAAATTACCAGGCTTTTATCGCCATCATCTTTTATTTCAAAAGTTTTATTCCTTAAATAACGAACGCTGGTCTCGCCTTGTTTATTTTTTAAGGTCATAATAGTTTGAGCGGTAAAATCATGAAAATCGTCATAACGTCGATCTCCCTCCTGGGCTATTGCAAGTCCTTTTTCCTCAGGCGTTTCAGCAGAAACTAGCGGACCCCAAAAAAGAATGAAGCCAATCGCTGCCATATATTTCAAAAATTTCATCTTTAGTCTCCTAGTTCAATAACCTATCAGCTACACAACCGCAACCGGTTCTGCATGCTTTAAAAGTTTCTTGTCAAACTTCAGCAGTAATGGCGGCAAAAAGAAAAAGTCAGCTAATAATGCAAAACTGACGGCAAATATGGTTAAAAGTCCCATATGGGAATTCATTACAAATCCAGATTGAGATAAAACAAAAAATCCAGCGACCAATACTATCGAAGTCGACCAAAGCGCCGACCCAACTGTTTTAAACGAATATCGAATAGCCTCTTCCGGAGATTTTTCCAACTCTCTTCGCGCGCGCAAATATTTACTGAGAAAGTGAACCGTGTCGTCTACGATAATCCCTAAAGAAAGAGCGACAACAACAGATATTGCCAATCCAATTTCTTCAAAAAGAATTGACCAAGTACCAAATGCCATGATAGCCGGCACTAAATTGGGAATTAGGCTTATCAATCCAAATTTAAGACTTCTGAGAGCAAAAATTAAAATAGCTGAGATCAGCACTAACGCTAAAACGGTCCCCGAAACCATACTCTTTACGTTACGTAACGCTATATTTGAAAACATGATTAACGGACTCGCTCCATTTGACACCATCGTCGGCAATCCATTATCTTTTAACCACTGTTGCGCCCTTTGTTCTGTGCCTAAAGCGTATTTTGAAGTTGCGTCTCTAAATATGGCAGTAAACCTTGTCGCCGATTTATCAACATTGATTTGGTTGTTCAAATCCAAACCGTAAGGTAAAGACATCTCGTAAAGTAATAAATACTGCGCGGCAAGTTCTCGATTTTCTGGCAATTTGTAAAAATCGTTGTTGTCGCCGTGCATGTTTCGATTCAGCCTTTTCATAACGTCTGTTAACGTCCCCACGTACATTACTTCGGGTTGTTTTAGATACCATTGCTTAAATTCCTCCAATTTCCTTAAATATTCTGGATTGGCAATTCCTCCCGATTCTCCCGCCGGTAGCGAATATTCAATCGCCTCAAAGCCCGTTAAATTTTCGATAATAAAGTCGTTGTCATTTCTAAACTGGTATCGTTTATCAAAATACTTGGTGAACAAGTCGTTAATTTCTAGCCTCGGTATTTGCGAGCCCAGGCCAACTATCAAAATCAACATGACCCAAAACAATTGTTTACGCTGGGCGAGAACAAATTCCGCCAACGACTCCATAAAATCCAAGCCAGAGGTCTTCTTTGCTCCTCTTTTCAACGGCAATACAGACATCAAAGCTGGAAGAAAAAATACCGAATAAACTAGCGCCGCCATTACTCCTACCGCAACGATATTTCCTAAGACTCTAAAGGGAGGAGAATCGCTAAAATTTAAACTTAAGAAACCAATAGCGGTCGTGACGCTGGTAATAATAACAGGCGAAAGATTGATACGAATTGATTCAATCATCGACTCTTCTCGGGTTTTGCCGTCGCGGGCTTCCTGAAAAAACGTTATTAAAATATGGATACTGTCCGCAATCGCCATTGTCATTATGTATGTAGGCGCGTTGGCGGATATGGGAGCCAATTCTACTCCAAGCCAACCGGCCAGCCCCATAGCCGTTACTGTTGAAAACGTAATAACGATCAAGCCGGCAATCGTTCCCCATATGGACCTTAAAACAACCCACATCAGAACAATAATTACCAGATACATTCCCGGAACCAAACTCAACATATCTTGTTGACCCGACTCAGAAAACTGGTTGTCCATAAACACAACCCCAGACAAATAAACTTTTATATCTGGATATTTTTGGCGAAACTCATTTGCCATATTACGAACGAAACCCACAACTTCAGGCACTTCGGTTAAATTTTTTCCCGGTAGAGTAACCGTCACATTAATTCCTGTTACCTTAGTCGACGGCGAAATTAATCGATTCAACAATATCGGTTCGCTTAGGGCAACATTGCGGATTTTATCTATCTGGTCGTCGGTAAGGTTTTTAGCATTTTTAACAAGATCTTCAACAATGAGATCGTCTTCTTGCGACCAAGTATTTTGAAAGCTTGCCAGAGATTCAACTCGAGTTGAGTATGGAATTTGCCAAGATTGTTTTGTTAATTCTTCGACAGCGGCCAAAGTTTCTCGAGTAAATACTTTTCCGTCAACGGGTTCCAACGCAATCAAAACATTATCATTCTTGTTATATGTATTCTGAAGAGTATCAAAGGCTTTTAACTGAGGATTTTCATCGCTAAAAAATACGCGGTAGTCTGTCGAAAATCCTAAATGTTGAGCGCCGCTTCCTGCCGCCATAACAAACAAAATGGTAGAGATAATTATTAGCCATCGTTTCTGGATCACCCAAACACCAAATCCATTATCTAATTTCATATTAACCGCCAAACAAAAAATAATAAATTTTTTATAAAATATTCACTATTCACGCAAAAAAAATCAGTTTTTCTTGCCTAAACCTCTTACCAGTAAATCTACCACCCCTTTTGCGTCATGCTCCAATTTCTCAAAAGAATAAGAATTGATAAAATGCGGGGCGTTGAATATTGTAACTGCCGACTGAATCAAGCTAGCTGTCTCCAAAACGTCTGGCACATCAAACTCTCCAGAACGATTGCCTTCTGCCAAGATTTCCGCCAAAAGAGACTGTTGTCCCTTCATTAGGGCTTGAATCATGTCAAACTTCTCTTGCTGAATATACATAACCAATTCATAAAGCTTGGGCTGTTCAGAAAACTGCTCATGAACGTGATAAAACTTCTCTAATACAAAGGTTTTTAACCTTTCAGCCGCCGTTAAATTAGGTCGCCGCATAATTTCCCGTAATAAAGCTTCCATTTCGTTGAAACACCGCATTGCACAACCGGCTCCAATTTCGGCTTTATTAGGGTAATAACGATACAAATTCCCGGCGGACATATCACAATCTTTCGCAATTTCCGCCATGGTTGTTTTTCCAAGGCCGTATTGCCCAAATCGTGCAAAAGCTGCGTCCAAAATTTGGTCACGAATCTCGTCTACTGTCTTTTCCATAGTTTTCATAAAACAGAGCATAACACATAATAAATATTTTACAAAATATTTATTATTTATTCTTTAGAAATAACTTATTAAATTTCAAAAATCGAGAATTAGAATTGAGAAAACGGGAAAGAAAAGAAAGTAGGTTGAAACCTAAATTAATGAGGTTCTGAAAAATGTTGGGTCATTTTTCCATCTCGGATTTCGAGCTTGAGATTTCCATAGCGGGCGGCTTCAGGATTGTGGGTGACCATTACAAAGGTGGCGTTAAAATCTTGCGAAATATTGCGCATGAGTTTTAATATCTTCTCGCCATTCTCGGAATCAAGATTTCCTGTTGGTTCATCCGCTAAGATCAAGGCGGGTTTATGAACTAAAGAACGAGCGATAGCCACGCGTTGCATTTCGCCGCCAGATAATTCGGCCGGAAACGATTCGCTACGATTTGAAAGGCCTACATAATCTAATAATTTTTCTGCATTCTCGGAACCGTTCTTTGAATCGCCATTTAGTAATAATGGCAGATCGATATTTTCACGGACAGTCATGGTGGGCATTAAATTAAAAAATTGGAACACAAAGCCAATGTCTTCTCGTCGTAGTCGGGTCAATTCTTTATCGTCCAACTCGGAGATCTTTTTTCCCGAAACATAAACTTCTCCAGCATCTGGCTTATCTAAACCGCCTAAAACATTTAATAACGTGGTTTTACCGCCGCCGCTCGGTCCCATGACGCTGGCAAAATCTCCTTGAAAAATTTCAAAACTCACGTCGTCTAAAGCAACCGATCGAACGGTTCCAGCGTTATACTCTTTTGAAACACCTACAAATCGGGCGGCTATTGGCCTTTCTTGTTCCATTATCTTGCTAAGTTTCTGGGATTAATAAGTCAAATTAAACTTCAGCGGTAGCGGTCTCAAAAACTTGGTTATTTTCATAACAAACCGAACCGGACAACACTTTTAAAAAGCCTCTATTGTTCAATTTAAAAAGAATGTTATCAAGTTCATTTTTTTCGTGGCCAAATTTTAACTGCAGTTCCTTAATAGAAATAGGCTCTTCAGCCGCTTCCAAAACTTTCATTTCTTTTCCTAAAAGACGGAAATAAAATCCGGTGGTGGAGTGATAAGTCAATTTAGCGGGGCTTGGAGGCGCCGAAAAATCCTTGATTGGATCTCTACCAACCGCAATTGTATGCGTTTCTGGCGTCTGCTGAACCCAAATTTCGTCTCTATCCATAATGTTTCGCAACAAGGGTCCCATACGTTTGGATCCAGTAATGAACTTCAACCCATCGGGATTGTTAAGCGCATAAGGTAAGTAAGCGCCATGAATGATCATCTCGGCGTCTCCCCGCGAAAGAAATGCCTCGTTCAATTCAGTCCGATCATACGGAATCGAGCCATCTTTATAACGGTATTCATAAAACCCGTCTTCGCGACGCGATATATCAATTCCATATTGATCTGCCTCATGGAATATGGGCTGGTCGGGAAGTAAATCGTATGTTCCTGTGTAAGAAGACAACGCAATGCGGTCTCTTCGGTCCTGGATAAAGTCGTAAGTTTTATAGGCTTCGTCTTCCGTTTCCGTTGGAAAACCAATAAACCAAAAAACGCTGGCTCCTATGCCAGAAGCCTTCAAATTATCTAACATACCGTCAACTTCGTCGATATGATTCCCTTTTGCCGTCAAATCTAAAATACGTTGCGTGGACGATTCAAATCCAAATTGTAAAAACCGGCATCCGCCTTCCCACAAAGTTTGAGTAAACTCCGGTTTCAAAAATACCTTTTCAAATTTTGTTTCCGCGAACCAATGAAATTTAAGGCCCCGCGCTTTAATTTCTTTCGCCAGATACTTCAGGGTTTTTGGAGGAGACAACGAATCCCATAATAAAAATAAATCAACGCCAGTAGCTTCGTTAATCTTTATCATGTCTTCCAATACATTTTCAGGAGTTCGCATGCGAAAGTTATCTCGATAAGACAGCGAGCAAAAACTGCACTTGCCGTAATAGCAACCGCGCGATGTCTGAAAACTAGCTGTTACCCAGGGGGTAAGATACTGTTCCATCGGCATATCGGTAAACTCCGGCGCCGGTAAAGCGTTTAAATCGTCAACTTGTTTTGCTGGCGTATTTTTAACGGCCCCATTAGAATCGCGATAATATAAATTTGAAACAGCATCTAAGCTATCTCCGTTTTCTAAAACGCTAGCCAACTCGCAAATAGATTTATCGCCTTCGCCCACAATTGCGTAATCGAACAAATCATACAATCGGGCATCAGTCGCCATCGGATCCAAACAATTGAAAATCGTGACTCCGCCAATTACGATGGGAATATCCGGAGCTTGCTTGCGAATATGTTTAATAAGCTTCATCGCTTGGTAGTATGAAATCATGAAAGGAATACTAATACCGATTAAATCCGGCTTCTCTTCCAAAATATCGGCGACAATGGATCGATCATATAAATCGCCTATGGGATCTATCCAGTCGCGATTTAAAGCGGTAAATAAATTATTAACAAGATTAGGATTAACTCCATACGGAAGTGGATTGCGGCCAAAATAAAAACGCACTCCGCCAAATAAATTGTCGAGAGCGCGATTAAACATTACCGGCTCGTAAAAATCGCTTGAACTTCGCATCACTCCAATGTCCTTAGAAACTCGCCCCAATCCGTTGGCTGGAACACAGAGAGATAAATGCGCGTCTTGTAGTTCTTCTACCTCTTCGGGATCGAGAGTCAACTTTTGTTCTAGCTCAATCCGTCTCTTATCTTTTTCCTCATAATAACGAAGTAGAGTTTGCTCGTTCATCAAATCGTAAAACACTTCCAAATTAACGTCTCGAAGAACCACCTCATGCCCCGCTTCCTTCAAACATGGAGCTAAAGTGGGCAAACTTGCGTATGGAGCCGATGGAATACCGCCATCGGGAGGATATATTAAAAAAACTTTCATGCTTTATTACTCCTGATCCATTATGACAACGGATCTTAAAATCCCTGAAATAAAATTTAGGCCTTAAGAAAAGGATTAATTAACACGCGCTTTTAGACAAAAGTAATCTTTTATTTGGTGTTGCGAACTGCACGAACGCCTCCATTCTCACAGCTAATAAAGCGACGAACATGAGGCATCCCATTAACAAAATAAAATGTGGTGGCGCAACATCCGTCAAGGTCGGTTTTTTCAATCTCTAAACTCCAATACCAATAAGCCGCGCCATCTGCAAACCGTTTATCCAAGGCAAGAGGGTATTCAGGATTATGATCCCAACCCATTACGCTTTCTTTGGTATTGTCATATATCATTGCTAGCTCCCCCAAACCTGGCAACCGCCAATCGTCGTAACCTGCTGTCGTTAGGTTTTCAACGTAATCTATGGCCTCGTACAAATTCAAACATCGTCCTAAGTCCGCATAACTATCCTTTTTCACCCACATTCGATTGTACTTTGGCGTGGACAAGGTGCCATCTTCATTGTCGACCAAAAGGACTTTCGATTTAGGCGGCGGAGGCGGTACGTAAGGAGGAGCGACATAAACTTCGCGTTCCCCATAAGAAGGTTGAACGTCTATCCAAAATAAGCAAAAAAACACCAATAATTGTGAAATAAAACTTAAAGAAACCGATTTCAAAATTAACCTCTCTACTATGCAGGAAACCTCTGTGAACTCATTCTCTCAACTGACCAATACATAAATTTGCATTTTAACTATAATACGTTTCATGATCATTTTCGATTGTTTTGAATCAAAAACTAACAAAACTTAAAATTATAAATATTGATTTCTTAGGCCTCTAGCTCAGAAAATAAATATTCCTATATACTTGTAAATCAGGTTGTTTTTAATAAAATACGCTTTTCAATTTGATAGTTTGCCTTAACATTTTCTATCGCTTAATTTAGATAGACATTGTAACGCCAGTTCCTTATTTAATTAATTCTAGAGACAGTTATAAAGCCGATTGAAATCCGTCGTATAATCTCAAATTGAGAGATTGATAACTCAAATAACCTATCGGCATTTTTTTCATTAAATATTAGAATTTGGTTAGGGTTTAATAAATATCCAAACTAACTATATTTAAACCATTTAAAACTATTATGAAAAACCTTCTCCACAGTTTTTGTTAATAAACTGTGGAAAACGACACATTTGAATATTTAAGTTAATATTATTGCGTCATTTAGCCATATTGACTAATTATTGAGCGATGATTAAACCATTGATTATTAAATATTTAAAAAAATCTCAACTTAGAATATCGGAAACAAAAAACTTGAGAAAGAGTACAGTTTTTTGCTTATTCGTAACATCAGACTAACTCTGAATTAACTCAACATAATATTGATCAATAAAATATCCTTATTATAGCTTTTGTTTTCATTTAATTTTAATCTACGATTTTCTATGCACAAATTTATCCTTCTTTTCATTACTATTTTTCTAATTGGGGCTAAAAGCTCTCCTTTGGAAAAACCGATAACTATTTTTGAGCTCGCAGAATCTGGCAATTTGGCAGAACTCAAAAAACAAATTCAAAACACAAACCAGGCGAACGCGCGAGATAATATTTATGGTCGCACCCTTCTCCATTGGGCGGCAAAAAATAATCAATTGGAGACGGTGAAGTTTTTAACTTCTAGAAAAGCAAAAATTAACGCTAAGGATTTAAACGGGTTTTCTCCTTTTTTCTGGGCCTCACAAGGAGGACACATACCAACTATGAGCTTTTTGTTGAAAAAAGGAGCTAGAATCGATTCCCTTAACGAACACGGCTTCTCCGCCCTTTTTGCCGCGGTCCAAGAAAACCAACTTGAATCCGTTAAATGGTTGATTAAAAAAAATGTCGAATTAAACCGTCATGGGAATCTTGGATCTACTCCACTTCATTGGGCATCCGCTAGAAATTTTAAAGAAATCGCTCATGCCCTTTTGGAGGCAGGAGCCAATATAAACACGCAAAACGTTCGTGGAGATTCTCCGCTGCATTGGGCCGCTCGCCGAGGTAACAAACAAATGGTCGAATTCCTAATCAGCAATGGAGCAGATGTACAATCAATAAACTTTGAAGGTTGGACCTCTATTCACCTTGCCGCAAAAAATAATCAAGTACCGGTAATAGAAATCCTAACTGCCAAGGGAGGAGAAATAAACGCTCAGGATAATTCCGACAAAACACCATTGCATATTGCGGTACGACAAAACCATTTTGATATGGCCCGCTGGCTTCTTGATCATAAGGCCGACCCTAATATTCAAACTAAAAAAGGGACTACCCCACTCCATATTGCTGCGGTTACAGACAACCAACCCATGACGGGTCTCTTACTTCAAAATAAAGCGAATTTTAGGGTTAAAGATAAACGCGGAAGAACCCCATTGGATCTTACTATCATTGAAAGCGATAAAGCTGTTCCCAAGGCTCTCATAGCGGCTGGAGCTAAAGTAGATGAAACTGACGAAGCGGGCCAAAGCCGCTTGCACGAAGCAGCCCAAAATGGCGATATGGAACAACTCACTCGATACATTTCTTTAGGGGCTTTGGTAAATTTACGCGATAAAAAAGGAAGAGTACCGTTCCACTACGCAGCTAAAAGCTCTCAAGTGGCTAATCTTTTGCTCAACTCAGGAGCCATGATCAGCGCCAAGGACTACGAAGGGGAAACGCCTTTAATCTTTGCCGTCCGGTCAGGAAACTTTGAACAATCCAAATTATTTATAAAACTCGGCGCTGACGTCAACATGAAAGAAAAAAATGGAAAGACGGCTTTACATTTGGTTGGCAACGATCTTCTAATAGCGCGTTTGTTGTTGAAAAAAGACGCCGACCCAAACGCACAGGACAAAACCGGTCAAACCCCTTTGCACATCGCTACAAAAGAAAATAATTCGGACCTGATAAAACTTCTCCTTCGCAATGGCGCCAACCCCAAACTCAAAAATGGAGAAGGCTTAGCGCCCTACGATCTAGCCCAGCAAACGGGAAATGACAAAGTGGCTTCTTTATTTAATCTGAAAGCAAAATGAAGCGCGATGCGAATAGATTTAAACTAAGAGGCGCCCACACTTCGAGGACCTCAGGAATCATTTAATTGATGTTAAAGACTTGTATGCGGTGGTTGTCGCTATCAACAGCGAACAATTGGTTTCCAAAAGTGGAAACAGCGGTGATTTTTCCGGATTCGCCTAGTCTTTTACCAGGACGGTCAAAAACATAAATAGGGTTTAAGGCTTCGTTTAATAACGCAATTCTCTTATTTAAATAGTCGGAAACAAATAATCCAAACCGATTGTCAAAATGCAGGTAATATAATAATCCTAAACTCATTCCAGCTTTGTCCAAAACCGCTACGGTTTCGCCTTGGGCGTTGCATCTTCGCAAACCAGTTTCTGATTTATCAGCGACGAAATAATCTCCGCCTTCAATACAACAAACGGCTATGGGTTCTTCCCAAGCATCCTGTTCAGGTAGCGATTTAATCGCTTTTACCCAATTACCTTGATGGTCAAATACGGCTATTCTATTATACTGATGATCGGCTACCCAAGCGTCTCCATTTTCATCTATTGACATAGAGTAAACTTCACATAACCGATTTTCTTTTGGTCCTTGATCGCCAAATGACAACAAAAAGTTGCCGGCCGAATCAAACTTTTGAATTCGTTTATTCAAAGTATCAACGACATAAAAATTATCAGACTTGTCAAATTGAAGTCCTAACGCGGAGCCAAAGGAACCTGGCGCGTTACCTTGTCTTCCAATTGTTCTGCATAAAATTCCTTGGGGAGAATAAATAAAAATCTGGTTTTTATCGTGATCGACAACAAAAGTTTCCCCTTTTGAGTTTTGAGCCATAGCGGTGGGATACAGGAGCTGTCCTAAGTTCACGCCCGTTCGACCAAAAGCGTATTGAATATCCATGGAAAAAATTTTAGTTTCCGTAATGGGTTTTGTTAATGCATCCATCTTAGTTAAAAGCTTTAAGGCTTTAACATAACGGTGATAATTAAAATTCAATCGATCTAAATTCAAATCGATACGAATTTTCTTTTCTTTCAGTTGTCCAGCTCTATCAATCTCACCAGTTTCTCCTTGAAAAATAGCCTTAGACAACTCCTTGTCAATCTTTCCTCTTTCTAATGTTTTTTCTTTAATTTGAGCGTTTGTCTCTGAAATCAGTTTACCTAAAGAATCTCTATAGTCTTCTATTGATTTGATAAAAGCCTTGACCCCTTTCAAATCTTTAAGGCTAATTTCAGAATTTAAAAGAGCCGCGCCTCGGATTAACCGTATTAGATTATGAGTCTCGTTGATTTCTAACGTTTTGATCATCCGTTTAACCAATGCGGTTTGAAACTCGATGGTTTGCAAATTGTTCCGAATTGGAATCGGAATTTTTTTATCTCTTGGATCCGCTTTGGATAAATTTGTTTCAAATTGAATTTTATTCAAAGTTAGGCTTTCCATATTGCCCATCAATTCGTCGCCGTTTTTTTCAAACGTTTCGGTATTTTTCAAAGCTTCTTGTAATTTCTCTGCGATTTCTTCGGCGTGAGTTCCCAGAGAATCGACAAACACGATTTCGTTTGCGCAAAGTAATCCTTGTTCCATTTTCACAATGGAAGCCGTTTCAAAAGTTATATTACGTAATGTTTCTTCGGGATGTGTTTTTTCGTAGTTATGTGGAATCGGAGAAAACTCCTCAATATCTAGCGAACGTGAACCAAAATTTTGATTGGTCGAATCGAACAAAATAATTCCATCCATAATATCGAGATAATCATTTTCGATAAAACCCAATAATGGCCAATCTTCTTGGATGCCTAATAGTATCCGATGAATTGCGGAGACATTCTCTGAATTTTTGAAAAAGTCGTTAAGAGTTTGCTTTAACAAAGACCCATCGTTTCTTAACCAAATATTCTTAAATATAGAAAACAGGGTTCTAATTTCAAAAACAAAATTTTGAACGACAGTAAAAACTCGTTGATTGGCTTGAAATTTTAGCCGAAAGTTTTTCCATTTTTCTTCACTGTCACTCATTTCGGAAAAGTCAGCGACCATGCTTTCTTCGCGTTTTTCCTTATCACTCAAAAGGTTAGCTATATGTCTAGATATTGCAAACCAACGAGTGGATTGAGCTTTCAAACATTCCATCAAAGTTTCAGTTGAAGGGTTACCATCTATAACTACGTTAAAAAACTCCCATTTTCGGTTTACGACTCTCCGATATTCAAAGAATAGTTTTCGAGCAATATGAAACCCTTCTTTTTCCTCTTTGTCCGCTAAGTACAATTCTTTATCGAAAATTAACGGATCTTCTTTCTGGGCAAGAATTAGGCTTTCTTCTTCCAATATTTTTTCTAAAGCAATATCGGCAATTTTATGCCAACTTGCCAAATGGTCTAACAGGTTTTGGGAAGCTTGTTCAATTTGGCGGTCATAATATTTTAGACTTTCGATTATCAGAGGTCCGCTGGTATTTTCAGCGTCTAACTTATTTCCTAATTGGGCAAAGACAATAGGGATTTCAAACACGTCGCGAAACCCAGCTTCTTCTCTCCATTCCACATCAATTGAATTGGATGTTAGATCCGTTGTCGCTTGCGCAAATAATTCAAAAGCCGCCTCGTTCTGGCCTCTTGATTCGAGGTCTTGACCACGTTGAAAAACCGTTTCAACATCGTTTCCATATAATTCTTGTAACGCTTTATTTAGGTCTACTCCCTCTAAAGAATCAACCTTATAAATTGAAATCTCTGGATCAAAAGTAGTTCCTACAAAAATTCGACCGTCGGGTCCGGCAGCAACCAAACAAGGCGAATTCAGCGATTCTCTATCTTTAGCTTCACCCAACGTAAACAAGAACTTTCCTGAAGAAGTAAAGACCTGAATTCGATCATTATTGAGATCGGAAACGTATATATAATCTTGACGACCTACTGTTACTGATAGTGGATACTGAAATTGTCCTAGCCCTTCGCCTTGTATTCCTAAATAACCGACGATATTCCACTGTTTATCGAACTTAACTACTCGGTGATTACCGCTATCGGCCAAATAAAAACACTTTCGACTGTCTTGCGCTATAGATGTAGGAAATTCAAAAACAGGTCGGGGAAATAATTTAGGTTCTGTGTCATATATCTGTGCCAACCGATCTTCCAGTTCTATGCCACGCGTTCCTATCCATCCCTGAGAAACGTCATTGACGTCGAAAAATTGAATTCGATGGTTGTACCGTTCAACGACGATAAAACCACTGTTGGGTTGCATTAATATATCGTACGGTTCGTTGAATTGGCCTTTACCGTCGCCATAGCCGCCTATGGTTTTTAAATGGCGGCCTTCGCCATCAAACTTTTGAATTCGATGGTTCCAGCTATCGGCAACATATATAGAACCTTCGGAATCAACCGCCACTCCTCTAGGGTAAGTCAGTTCTCCGTCTTCCTTACCTTTGCTCCCAAAAGCGGTTATTAACTTAAAGTCTTTATCATAAATTTGGATGCGATGATTGAAATCATCGGCTACAACTATACGTCCTTCGATTCCAAAAGTTATTCCCGATGGGGGGGATAGTTGTTCCCCTTTAGGGTTAGCCGTCCTGAATTTTGTTTGGAAACGAGTAGAAAAAAACGATTGAAGCTCTCGCAACTTTGACGGTTCTTCAGAACCAGAGGAAAGACTTGTCATGAGGAGGAAAACGGCTCGTTGAAAAGGTTAACATTGCGATTTCATGAGCCATTAAATCATAACGACAAAAACAATACAATTACGTAAGACCCTAAAAATTTGGTTTTAAAATCTTCGAACTAGTTACTCAAGAATTAGTAATTTTTTCGAGCCATTCCAAAACCATCGCCGTTTATTAAAACGGTCCACAATTTCGAATCAATAACCTCTTCCTGCCAAACTTTAGAACAACCGGGATGCTCTGGTCGGTTGACATCGTGCATTATCAAATATCCCCCTGGGATAACATTACCTGCCCAGGCATCGTAGTCTAATTTGGCCCCGCGAGGAAAAATCGGCGCGTAATCCTCTAGTGGAACTTCTCTACCTGCTATTTGCCAACTCGTCATACCAAATTCTTTTTTCCACTCTTCTGGAAATCGCAACGGGCTGGTTTCAAGATAACTATGCAATCCGTCTATGAAAAGGAACCCAATAGGACGACGTTTGAAGTCCCAACCCCCAGCTATTTCATGAGACAATCCCCGTAATGGGATCACAAACTTTTCCAGATCCCAGTCGGTAACCGTTTGATTCCAACTGCTCCAAATATCCATGTCGCTTTGAACAAATCCACCTGCAATTTTGTTCCAATGGTCTATGGAATAAAGGCGGCTTCCAGAATTTTTAACGGCGCTTCCTATTAATACAGTACTTCGCCCCATCCAGGAACCAATTTCCATACAGGCTCCAGAAGCTTGTTGAGAAATTTCGAATAATATTTTTCCATGTTCCTTTGGCAAGTGTGGCGATTCTACTTCTTCGGCACGTTCCCATACAGATTCGAACGAAACTAAATCGAGAGCGCTACTAAACATACACTACCTCCTTTTTTGCCTCTCTCCTCCACAAACTGACCGGATCGAAAAAACTTAAAATGCAACGAACCGAATCACCAGGTATTTGTGGCTACTATTCCTATCGGCAGAAATTCGAAAAATGTATGACGCGCTTAAAAAAAAATTATAAACATATGAAAAATAAAGCTTTAATTGGTCGCTAATTATTGGAGGTTTTTTTGAGCCAGAAGGAGGGCTTAAGGGAAATATTGAAAAGTATAGAGGCTTTTTACTGGGAAAATAAGATTTTTTTAAATTTCCTAAGGACAGGAACTAGTTTATTTGAAACTATTAAAATCGTTTACCGTTATACATGTTACAAGTTGTACACCATGAATTAGGATTGCCATTCTTTAAACCTTGGCGAAACTCAACATATTTTGGATCGTTCCAAACTTCTTCAAAGTTTTTGTCTTGGATATTGCCCACAGAATATCTTTGGGCAATTTGACAACATGGATAAAGATTACCATTGGCTTGAACTTGAACCCACTCATACGGCTGGTCGCAGCGTGAGATGTTTTCTTTTAACGGTTGCCGACTAGTTGCAGGCTCTTGTAACCCAAGATATTCCTCGGGAGGGAAATAGCCAATTCCATACTCAATTGACTTTTCATGGATTTTTTGAAAAATTTTCACAATAGTTTCGCGATCGCAGGTATTTAAATGGTTTTTTGAAAATAGTAATTTTTCTTCAAACCCGCTTCTTTCTTCGTTTGAAAAATCGCTCACCACTCCATTTAAATGAACAAACAAAACATAATCGATTCCCAACTCATGCGCTAAATCCATGATTAACGGAAGCTCATGCGCGTTATCTTTCATACAAACAACATTAAAGACCACTTCCGGATATTTTGCTCCAATCCGGTTTCGATAATCAATAAAGTCTGCCACACAACGCTTCATTGAATCTAAGTCAGATCCTCTAATAGACTGATAAAGCTCTTTTGATGCGGCTTCAATTGAGATCACAAGCTTTCCCAATAAACCTTCATCGAGAATGGCTTTTCTTAATTTTTTGTTTATTAAATTACCTGTTGTGATGGTTTCAACACATTGAAACCCTTGTTTTTTTGCATAGCGCAAAATTTCAAGAATATCTTTTCTCAAATAGGGTTCACCGAACTCGCTCAATAATAGAGACTGAAAACGTTCGGGTGAAAATTTATCTAAGTATTTTTTAAAAGTTTCGAATGGGACGTCTTTACTTAAATACTTTTGCGTTCTAGGACAATGCCGGCACAGCAAATTGCAATTTTCTGTTAAAGGTATTTGGAGAGTTTTCCAGATTTGCGGGGTGTCAAAGCCTAATATCTTGTATTGTAATCTTCCAGAAACCAGACGGCCTTGGGAGTCGATATGGCTTTTTGAGTTTTTGAAAACGTTTAGATTTTCTCCTTGGCCTGCCCTTCTTGCCAATTGTTCTTTGATCATGCGTTGAACGCGACGCCATTCCATAATTCTCATAACAGGGGCTAAATCTCGCAATTGATTTTCCCAATCGAGAATCATTTGAGTTTCTTCGTTAGTCACATCAGAAAAATTCAACAATTCTCGCACAGCGTCCATTGGATCCCAGTCTGTCGTTAAATCGCAATCGACAACTGTCATAAAACACTCCCGTTTACAAATTTTTTAGTAATTACTTTTGATGGCTTTATTTATATCGGCTATTTAAGAACTGAACTTAAGGATCTAGGTTTTGATAATTTTGAGTTATTGAAGTTTGCTTAATTGCGGCATTAAATAAAATAACCAAACGATATATGGAAGGGATATTGTACAACTTCCCAAATATTAGATCATAAAGGGAAACGTCATACAATTAAATGAGATAAATATATAAACTAAGGTACCGCTAATTGACCATTAAAAACAGTAACCGCTTTACCTGCCAGAACAACCCTATCTCCTTTTAATATAGTTCTAACAACACCTCCTCTTGGAGACAATTGACGTGCGACCAATTCGTTTTTACCTAGTTTATTCCCCCAAAACGGCCCTAGGCAACAATGGGCCGATCCCGTAACAGGATCTTCGTTTATTCCAAAACGGGGGGCAAAAAAACGCGAAACAAAATCAAAATCTTTCGAAGAAGAAGGAGCGGTTGCGATGATTCCTCGGACTTCGATTTGACTTAGAATTTCAAAATCCGGTTTTAATTTTAAAATCTCTTCCTCCGACCTCAACAATACCAAACCATCCATTCGATTTTTACCAAAGTACTCTGGAGAAATTTTTAAAGCTTGTTCTAATTCTAATGGAATTGGGGCAGATTCTTCATTTTCAGCGGGAAAATCTAATTCAATCCAACCTTCTTTTTGTTTGGCTTTTAGGGTTCCGCTTAAAGTTGAAAACTCTACCATTTCTTCAGAATCTATCCGTCTGGTTTCCCATAAAACATGTGCAGAAGCTAAAGTTGCGTGACCACAAAGATCAACTTCCGCCGTGGGGGTAAACCAACGCAATCGATACCCTTTTTCCAATTGCCAAAGGTAAGCGGTTTCGGAAAGGTTCATTTCAGCGGCCATGTCTCGTAACCAATTGTCGTCCTTTTCTTCTTCTAACAAACATACCGCGGCAGGGTTTCCTGAAAATGGTTTTTCAGAAAAAGCGTCAACTTGAAAAATTGGAATTTTCATCTTTATCCAATATAAAAAAGGAAAGCCCCCGCGCGAACGCGGAGGCTTTTTAGGACAACATAAGGGGGAGGCCCCTTAGTAATGAAACTAATTTCTTCTTTTACACGTCATAATACATGGTAAATTCCATTGGATGAGGCCTTAAACGCAGCTCAGCAATTTCATTTTCTTGCTTGTAGTCGATCCATGTATCAATTACATCTTGTGTGAACACGTCTCCTTTCAATAAGAAGTCATGATCTTCCTCTAACGCTTTTAAAGCGTCTTCTAACGAATGAGGCAATGTACTGATATTCGCTAATTCTTCAGGCCCCAAAGCGTAAATATCTTTATCCAACGGATCGCCTGGATCAATTTTGTTTTCGATACCATCCAATCCAGCCATCAACATAGCGCTGAAAGCTAAATATCCATTACACGATGGGTCCGGGAATCGGCATTCCAAACGCTTAGCTTTTGGGCTAGGAGAATACATTGGAATACGAACTGCGGCGCTTCTATTTCGACTAGAGTAAGCTAAGTTTACTGGGGCTTCGAATCCAGGAACCAATCGCTTATAAGAGTTCGTGGTTGGAGCCGTAAATGCGCAGATTGCTCTAGCATGCTTTAAGATTCCGCCAATATAATGCAGGCCCATTTCACTAAATCCAGCATAACCATTACCGGCAAAAAGAGGATTTCCACCTTTCCAAATACTTTGATGAACATGCATCCCAGTTCCGTTATCTCCAAAAATGGGCTTTGGCATAAAGGTGGCTGTTTTACCATGGCGCTTAGCAATATTCTTTACAATGTATTTGTACCACATCAAATTATCCGCACACTTAACCAAGCTTGTAAATTTCATATCAATTTCGCATTGGCCAGCCGTTGCAACTTCATGATGGTGACATTCCATTACTATTCCCACATCTTGCATGACCATCATCATTTCCGATCTAATATCTTGTAAACTATCGGCAGGAGAAACCGGGAAATACCCTTCTTTATGTCTTAGTTTATGGCCTAAATTTGGACCTTCGTCTTTATTAGAATTCCAGGCGGCTTCTACAGAGTCCACAGAGTAGCTCGACGCATTTGGAGAAGAACCATAACGAACGTCGTCAAAAACAAAAAACTCCGCTTCAGGTCCAAAAAAGGCTGTATCGCCAATTCCTGTGGAATTTAAATACGCTTCAGCCTTTTGCGCGATATTTCTAGGGTCGCGGCTATATTTTTCTTTAGTAATCGGATCAACAATAGTACAAAGCAAACTCAAGGTCGGAATTTGAGTGAATGGATCCATTACAAACGTCGTTGGATCTGGAATCACAAGCATGTCGCTAGCGTTGATAGCCTGCCAACCTCTTATACTGGAGCCGTCAAACCCCAAACCTTCTTCAAAAAGGCTTTCTTCTAAAACGCTCGCCGGAACAGTAAAATGCTGCCAGGTTCCCAACAGGTCCATAAATTTAATATCGACCATAGCGACGTCGTTTTTTTTCGAAAAATCTATTACTTCTTTGGGCGTCATCGGGGCGCTTCCTCCTTATTTATAAAAATGAAAAAAATATTTGGCAAACTCATCCACACCTTTTAATTACTGGAAGTACCAGAAAACAACCGTACAGATGTTTGACTGCAAACCAGAATTTAAAAACAAAAGAGGGGATTAAATTGCTTCTTCTCCTCGTTCGCCTGTTCGAATTCGAATTGTATCAACTAAATCAGTCACGAAAATTTTTCCATCTCCAATTCTGCCAGTCTGAGCAGTTTTCATGATTGTGTTAATCACGTCGTCTAGAAGAGCATCGGAAACGATTATTTCTAGTTTGATTTTGGGCAGGAAATCGACAACATATTCGGCGCCTCTATAAAGCTCTGTATGGCCTTTCTGCCGTCCAAACCCCTTTACCTCAGAAACGGTAATACCTTTAATTCCAATTTCGTTTAACTGATCTTTAACCTCATCCAACTTGAAAGGCTTAATGATCGCCTCAACCTTTTTCATAAAACCATCTCCTTTTAGGATAAAACGGCCCGCAACGACAAAACGTAACTGCCCCATTTTATTTAGGGACCGACGTAGTATCCCTTTTCCAAAACCTTAAATAATCGCGTCATTTTCGAGAAATGACATTATACAATTTGAAAACTAATTTTCGCAAAAAAAACGCCCCGATAAACCTTTGGTTAAAGAATTTAATTCAATTCTTGTGCCACCGCCTAAATTACGTAACAAATTCCAAAAAACCAAGAAACCATTTTGTTTTCAATGGGTTAATAAATCATTATGAACCCTAAAATTAATCGATCATGAAAAAACAGCTCATAAAATGCATAATAAATACGCATTTTTTTTTTTTGCGCCCGAACTTTAAGCGCTAATTAAGAGGAAATTGTTAAAACTGGTCGTTCTCAAAGCCCGAAGCAATATTTCATTGTTTTTAAAGCAGTTTCCTAAAATCAACTTTTCAAATTTATTAAAAACGCTTTAAGTAAAAAATTTTTGGGAATTATCAAAACAATTTTGGGTCATTGAGTTTAAATTCAATTCTAAATCCATTTGGATTTTTTTCAGTTCTTCATCTTTTATGTTTCTCGGAAAAGATAATGGCTCTCCGAAACTAAAAACGCATTTAGAAAATGGCCAAGGAATCACAAATCGATCCCAACTATTTAGTTCCGTTTTCCAATTCGCATCAAATGACATAGGGACCAAAACGCTTCCAGTTTTTGAAGCTATGATGGGAGATCCTGGTTGTAATTTATGCCTTGGGCCCCTTGATCCATCGGCTACAATCACTACGCCTTCCTTTTTTCGCAATGCTTTAAAAATCGATCGAGTTGCTGGAACGGTTTTTTTAAAAGAAGAACCGCGAACTATGACATAGCCTAACAATTCTCCTAAATTGGCCAAAAAATCTCCATCGGAACTTGGGCTAATCAATATATTTAATTTTGGGCGACCTCTTAAATAAAAAAGTAATCCAAAAATCCGGCTATGCCAAAGCGTTAAAATATAATCTTCTTTTAAAGAATGAAGTATTCTCTTACTGTCCTCGCTAATAACGATTCTAAGAGTTTTACACCAAACGATAAAAATACCATATAAAATTGACGGTAATATTTTTTCTAAGAAAAAGCGCTTTAACTTCTTCAAACTTTTAAACCCAATTCTTTACATATACTTCTAGCCGTTCTGACGGCAAACCCAGGTTCTCCAAGCGATTCTTTAATTTTCAAAAGCTTTTTTTGAGTTTCATCTCTATAGGTTTTTTCTCGATAAAAACGCAAAATGTGCTTGGAAATATTTTTAGGAGTCACTTCATGCTGAATTAGTTCGGGAACGACAGTTTCACCGGCAACAATATTGACCAACCCAAAATCTTTTATTTTCACTAATCTTCTTGCTAACCAATGTGTAAGTGGATTCAATTTATAAATAATAACCATGGGACGAATTAATAACCCCGCTTCTAACGTGGCAGACCCTGAAGCGATTATTAAACAATCACAACAATTCATTACGTTATAATTATTATTTTGTATGGTTTTAATTTCTATTGAATATTTTTCAATCCTATTTTTAATATCTTCAGGGTCAATAGAATCGGCTATAGGAAGCACAAATTGACAATCTTTAATTTCTTCTTGGATTCGTTCGGCTGCCTGGAGCATGGGCTCGAGCAAAAATTCTATTTCGCTCTTTCTGCTTCCGGGTAATATCCCCACGGTAAACTTCCCAGGAGTCAATTCAAATTGTTTCTTTGCTTCTTCTGGAGTTAAAGTTGGTTTCACGATTTCGACAAAAGGGTGTCCCACAAACTCGACTGGAACGCCTGCTTTTTTATATATAGGTTCCTCAAACGGGAGCACAACATACATTTTTTTTATAATACGCCGAATTTTTTTTACTCGACCCGCGCGCCAAGCCCAAATTTGCGGGCTAATGAAAAAAAAAGCCGGGCAATTTATCCGCCGACAAAGCTTGGCAAACATTAAGTTTAAGGTAGGATAATCTATGAAGATGGCCGCATCATATTGTTTTTTAGCTATTTCTGCGGCAATCGTGCGGTATACATTAAAATAAAAAAACAAACTACCAAATATTTCCACCAACCCAACCGTTCCCATCTTTTCAATTCCAAAAACTGTTTCGACGCCAGCGCGACGCATTTTATCGCCGCCAATACCTTTAAAATTAATCTCTGGACAAATTTCTTTTAAAGCTTTTACCAAATTTCCACCATGAAGATCTCCCGACTCTTCTCCCGCTATAATCAAGATATTTAAAGACATTGGCTTTACCGATTCGATTAAATCGCAATAATGGGAAAATTAGATAAATTTGCGGCGCTAATTACGTCTTCCATCTCGGCAATCATTACCCCTTCAGCTTCAATAGCTAAAGCCGAAGCTTTGCCCTTTATTAAGGCATGAATGGTTTTTTCTCCAACTCCAGGAGCGTCATAACGATAATCTTGTCCTGTTCGGCTAACTTTTATAGCCACACATCCTCCTTTTGCCAAAGAACAGCCTCGCTCAAGAGCTTTATTAGTTCCTTCTAACGCTTCGGCCGCAATTACCGTTTGATTTTTTACGACAATAGTTTGTCCTATTTCCATATCGGCTAATTTTTTTGCGATGGGGAATCCATATTCAATGTCTCGCATAGCCTCTTCTCCTGGCTTATTTTTAGTCAAAATTCCTTTTTTCGGAAATAACTCGCTCAAATATTCTTTTTGATCTAAAACTGCAAAACCTTCGTTTTCCAATTCTTTGATTACTCCGATAAGTAGGGATTTATCTTCATGGGTTACCAATCGTTTGAAAAAATTTCGAGATCTTGCATCAAATAATTGAGGTTTAAACAAAACACTTTTATCCACCTTTCCCAACATAAGCACTCCTTGTACATTTTCTCGCTTTAAAACCTCGACTATCTTCTCACTCTTCCCTACCCCTAAATGATAATTTTTTTCCACATGAGGCTTTAGCGCTTTATCAATAGAATTAGTCAACGCAATAGAAATTACTTTAAAGCCTTTTTCTGCGGCTTTTTTTGCAAAAAAAAGAGGGACACTGCCGGAGCCGGCAATTAGGCCAATGATGAGATTATCAATCGATTCCTGGGTATTCATAGATCTATTAAACCCGATGGGAATCAGTTTTAATTTTGTTGATTAAACTGATTGAGGATTTCTAAGGCAATTTCAAGAGAGTACAGTTCTTTATCTACAGCGACATTGCGGGGGCTTCCATTCGCGGCACAATCTAAGAAATGTTTAATTTCTAACTTTAGCGGGTTGTCTTTATGAACAAAAATTCTTTCCACGTGAGATTCTTGCTTATATCGAAGGGCATCTTTGGTAACAACATGCTCAGAAGAAGATTTCCTGTGAACATATATTTCTTGATCCGTATAATCTAATAAAACATAAGAATCTTCCTGCGTTATCTCTAGAGTACGCACTTTATTTTGGGAAGCGCGACTGGCGACAATATGGGCAATGCAATCGTTTTCAAATTTTAATTGAGCATTAACAATATCGTCTTTTTTTGTAAAGACAGAGACTCCTGAAACATTAATTTGAGCTACCTTGGATTTAATTAAATTCAGCACTATATCGATATCATGAATCATGATATCTAAAACAACCCCATCGTCTTTTATTCGGTTCGAAAATGGCCCCATGCGCCGACATTCCACAAAAATCGGGTTTGAAACTATTTTATGTATTTCCTGCACGGCTCCATTGAAACGTTCGACATGTCCTATATGAAGCGTCACATTATTTTTGGCCGCTGTATCAAAAAGATCGCGAGCATGATCTAAGTTGTTGGCGCATGGCTTTTCTAACAATACATGAATCCCAGATTTTAAAAAATCTTTTGCCACTGGGTAATGATAAGAAGTCGGCACTGAAATAATAACAACATCTACTTTGCCAAAAAGTTCTTCATGAGATGAATAGTAATTAGGAATATTGTATTGTTTTGAAATAAACGAGGCTCTTTCTTCGCTTACGTCGACTATTCCGGTTAATTTTAAATTTGGGATCTCAGATAAAATACCAACATGGTATTCACCCATTCTGCCTACGCCAACTACACCCGCTCGAACCGTTTTCACTATATTGTTATTCCTCGCGAAGATGCGTTTATAAAGTCAACAAGATATCTAATTTCTGGAATCATTTCAATTTCCCTTTCAATTTTTTCTACCGCTTGGGAAACGTTTAACTCTGGATCTTTTATCATTTTTATCGCAGATTTAATGCTAGATCTTATTTTAGGAGGAAAATCGCCGCGCCTCAACCCCACTGAGTTTAATCCTACCAATCTAGCGGGATAACCTTCAACTAAAGAGAAGGGAATCACGTCTTTTCTTACGGCAGCCATGCCACCTACCATCGCGTATTTACCAATCCTGGCAAATTGATGTATTCCCACTAGACCTGAAATAAACGCTCTATCTTCGACAACGATATGACCAGGAAGACCTGTATAATTGACCATGACAACATGATTACCAATAATACAATCGTGGGCAACATGTGTGTAAGCCATTAACAGGCAATCATCGCCAATTTGAGTAACTCCATTTTCAACACCGGACCGATGAACTGTAACATATTCCCGAATTTGCGTTCGATCTCCGATTTTTATTGAAGAAGTAATATCGACATCAAATCCTAAAATTTGAGGATTTCCGCCTAAGGAAGCGCCTTGATAAATTTCGCAATTTTTTCCAATTATCGACCTTCCTTCAATTTGAACATGAGATCCAATTATAGAACTTTCACCAATTTGAACTTTGGAACCAACAATAGAATAGGGGCCGATGGAAACATCTTTGCCTATTTGAGCTTTGGGGTCAATAATTGCAGTGTGATGTATTGGCATTTGGAAAACCCGGATAGCCGTCCAGGTTATTTTATTTCGTATTTTTATGGATTGGAGATTCTATAAAAAACGAATGTTTTCTTATGGTAGACGAGTTAGTTATTTTCCTAGCACCGCTTGCAACTCGCATTGCGCTGCCAAGGCATCTTCTACAAAGGCTTTCCCTTCAAACCGGAACAATTCACCACGCTGTTTAGTTTTCATCAACTCCATTTTTAAGGTATCGCCAGGAGTAACGGGTTTGCGAAATTTAGCTTTATCAATCCCGGTAAATAAAACTGATGGATGTCCCTCTTTCTTCATAACCTTTAATGCCAAAATACACGCCACCTGCGCCATCGCTTCAATTATTAAAACTCCTGGCATAACTGGAAAGTCTGGAAAATGTCCCTGAAAAAAAGGTTCGTTTAAAGTAACGTTTTTAATTCCAACAATCCTAGAATCATCGTCGGATTCGACGATTTTATCCACTAACAACATGGGATATCTATGTGGGATTATCTTTTTTATTTCATTGATATCTATCAATTAATGCCTACAAGCTTCGAAGTTTAAAAATGAAAGTCCAAGGGAGTTGATTTAGGTTTATTTTGGATGTGTCTATTTATAAATTCGGTCATAGGTTTTAACAGCTATATCGGTTATATCTAAGCCAGAATCGCTATAAATCAAGGTTTTTTCATCCATTATTAACGAGATTTTTTTCTCCGATCCAATCTTTCTAACTACCTTAATCATCTTTGCAATAATTTTTTCGGTAATTTCTTTTTCTTTTCGACCAAACTCCTCATTTTTATCTTGAACATATCTCTCAAAATCCACTTTTTCTTTTCTAAAACGTTCCTCTTTTGATTTTTTCAGCGCCGGATCTAAAACAAAGCTTTGTTTTGTTATTTCCTCATACATGGATTTAACTTTTTTTTCTCTTACTTTAATGATTGTTTGCGCTTGTTTAAATTGTTCCTTAAAACTCGAAAGCTGCTTTTTCCATTCTTTTGTATTAGCCACCGCTTTTTGCAAATTGATAAAACCAATACGACCGCTCGCAGCAAAGGTTGAAGAAGATAAACAGAACATCATCAAAAGAACTAAAGAAATTTGAAAGAAAATGTTCTTTAAGAAAAAACTTTGTCTCATTTTTCCCCTTCCTAATTGGGTTAAATTAAAAATTTTAGAATCCGCTTCCGGCAGTGAAATGAAATTCGCCAACTTTGTTTTGATCTTGCTCATTTCTATCAAGTTTATAACCATAAGCAAAACCTATTGGACCAAATGGACTGATGAAACGAATTCCGGCGCCTATACTTGATCTCATATCGGCTAAATTAATATCTTCTCGAGTTGTAGTAATGTTGGTTCCATCACCGAAGACATTACCTCTATCATAGAAAGTAAAGGCTCTAAAAGATTTTGTAATTGGATATTGTAGCTCCAAATTAAATAACAATGATTGTTTTCCGCCAACAGGATCGCCAGTACCGTTTTTAGGTCCAATATCACGAATAGTGTAACCTCTCAAACTATTAGGCCCACCCATAAAATAACGCTCAAAAATTGGCAGCACATCGTCGCTATATCCATCGGCATAGTTTATTTCTCCATGAACGGCTCCAACCAATTTTCCAATTAACGATCGATAATAAGTTATTTCATAATTTGCTCGATAGAATTTTAGCCCGCCCAAACCGCCCAATTCTAACTTAGCCACATGTCTCCAGCCCTTGCTTGGATTTAAAAAATTATCTCTTGTATCTCTTATAAATGTTGGCCCAATTCTACTCGTAGTTCTTTCGCCATTAAACAAAAACGACGTTTCTTGATCCGGCTGAATATCAGATGTACGAACATTCTCATACCGATAGTTTAACCCAAGCCAATCGTACTCGCCTATCGCCTTACCAAATCGAAAGCCACCTCCTCTGTTACGAGATTGAAAACTAAAAAAATTCGATTTTCGATTGAATAGATCGATGCCAGCAGTCACATCGGAATCTAATAAACGAGGGTCTGTAAAAGAAACATTAAAGTTATTTCTACGCGAAGATAACTCAGTGGAAAAAGCAAGTTTTTGCCCTCTTCCAAAAATATTATCCTGCGATACAGAGGCAGAGAAAATTAGATTTTCCACCGAGCTAAAACCTGCTCCAATGGTAAACGATCCAGTAGGCTTTTCGGTAACTGTCGTTTCAACATCTAATTTATCCGGTTCTTTTCCAGGTTTGGTATCAATTTTTACATCTTCAAAAAAACCTAAATTATTAATTCTTTGTTTTGTTCTCTTTAGTTTTTTGCCGTTGAATAATTCGCCTTCTTTTAAACGAAATTCACGGCGGATAACATTATCTAAAGTTTTTGTATTTCCAGCAATATCGATTTGCCCAACATAAACTTTACGTCCTTTATCGGCTTTAAAATCTAAATCAACTCTTTTTTTATTATCGTCTATTTTAGTTAATGGAGAAACATCGGCATATGCAAAACCTTTTTCAGAATATAATTCCGTGATTGCAATTACGTCTTCTCGAATTTGTGACAGATTATAAATCTGACCTTCCTTTGACTTGATGGCTTGCCTTAGTTCCTTACTTGTGAAGGTATCGTCCCCTTCAAGAATAATCTTACCAATACTATATTGATTGCCTTCTTCAACCGGAATGGTAATAAAAATCTTTTTAGTCTTCTTGCTAATATCAATTTCCGGCTCCATTACGCGAATCTTAACAAAACCTTCGTCATGGTAATAAGACTCTATACGTAGCAAATCGATCTTCAAAACATCTTTTTTATATATTCCAGAATCGTCTAGCCATGCGAACCAAGATTTAGATTTGGTTTCCATTTTATCTATCAGGTCTTTATCCGGAATACTTTTATTTCCAGAAAACCTTATTTTTTCAATACTTACTACTTCTCCTTCGGAAATTTTTATTACGGCATCAACTAGACCATCGCTATTTAAACGAGTTTTAACATCAACTTTAACAAAGAAGTACCCTTTATCATGGTACATCTTAATTATTTCATCTATACTTTCTTGAACTAAATGATCTCTATAAGATGCGCCTCTGCGAATCCCGATAGCTTCCATAATATCGTCAGTTTCAATTTGGTCATTGCCCACTAAACGCACACTTCCTATTGAAGCAATTTCATCAACTAAAAATATTACTTTAAGCCCACCCGCCCCTTCTTCTGTTTGAACTTGAATATCCTTAAATTGTCCTAAGCTATATATTTGCTCTATATCTGAACGAATTTGATTTCTGGAGAGAGGTTTTCCTATTTCTGTATTAATATAGTAGAGAATGGTGGAGTCGCTAACACGTTTATTACCCCGGATTTCAACCGATTTTACAGTATCTCCAGATTGAGCCCAGGACAAATTAATGCCCTGACAGGCAAATATCATCAGAAATAAAGCAATCATTAAAAAAAATCTGGGTATTCTTGTCATTTCGCCGCAACTAATTGTTATCAAATAACTTATAAGGAAATTTTTGAGTTCCGATTTTAAGCCCAAAAAAAAGTATTAGATCTACCGCATAAACGCGGTAGATCTAATACTTAACATCTTGTTTTTACTTACTTTACGAACCAATCAAAATTAATCAAATAAGATTCTATCTAGGAACACGCTGTATCTAAGGCTCCCGCTTTTTCGTTAAAAACTAATTCATCATTCTGTAAAACGACCTCAATGACGCCTCCATTTTTAAACTTTCCTTCAAGCATATGGTCGGAAATCACATCTTCAACATGCTTTTGAAGGGCGCGTTTTAATGGCCTTGCGCCAAAGCTTTTATCGTAGCCTTTTTCAGCAATCCATTTTTTGGCTTCTTCAGAAACATCCAAAGTCAACCCTTGCTGAATGAGCTGTTCGTTCAATTGATCTAATTGAATATCCAAAATCTTTACGATTTCATCTAATTGCAATGGATTAAACACCACAATCTCGCTAATTCGATTAAGAAATTCTGGATTAAAAGTCTTTTTAAGATCTTGCTTGAGATCCTTTGTCATTTTATCGTGCTGGAGTTCAATATCATCTTTATGAAACCCTAGACTTTTACCTTTTTCTAACATACCCGATGAGATATTAGAAGTCATGATAATTACGGTATTTTTAAAATCAATACCGCGCCCATAACTATCCGTCAATCGCCCCTCATCCATAATTTGCAATAAAAGATGAAAAACTTCGGGATTTGCTTTTTCAATTTCATCAAACAAAACTACTGAGTATGGCTTCCTTCTTACCTTTTCGGTTAACTGCCCTCCATCCTCAAACCCAACATAACCGGGAGGAGCGCCAGTCAATCTAGAGACATTGAATTTTTCCATATACTCAGACATATCCAAACGGATCAAGGAATTTCTATCGCCAAACAAGAATTCCGCTAGGCTAGCGCATAATTCAGTTTTACCAACCCCTGTTGGCCCCATAAACATAAAAGTGCCGATAGGTCGTCGAGCGTCTTTCAATCCTGAACGAGACCTACGAATCGCTTTAGAAATAACTTTAACGGCTTCTGGTTGCCCAACCACCTTAGAAGTTAATTCCGATTCCATATTTTTCAATCGAGTAGATTCCTTCTCCTCGATTCTGGAAAGAGGTATTCCCGTCATACTAGAAACGACAGCGGCAATATCTTCTTCCGTAATATTGGGCTCGTTTTGCTCTTGCTGTTGATCCCATTCCGTTTTTTCAGCTTCCAACTTTTCCCTAAGCTCTTCTTCCTTATCCCTAAGATCTACAGCTCGCTCAAATTCTTGACTTTCGATACAAGTTTTCTTTTCCCGAACTATTTTATCAATTTCTTTTTGTATGACTTTCATCTCAGGAGATTGAGTCATTTTTCTCAACCTTACCCTCGAACCCGCTTCGTCAATAACGTCAATCGCTTTATCAGGTAAGAAACGGTCGCTTATATACCGATCAGAAAAGCGCACAGCTGTAATAATCGCATCATCTGTAATTTTCGCCTTATGATGAACCTCATACGGCACCTTTAGACCCTTAATAATTTCGATGGTTTCCTCAACGGTCGGTGGATTGACCGTAATAGGCTGAAATCGTCTTTCTAAAGCCCCATTTTTTTCTATGTATTTGCGATATTCCTCTAAAGTAGTAGCGCCAATACATTGGATTTCCCCTCTAGAAAGAGCCGGTTTCAACATATTAGAGGCATCAACAGAACCTTCGGCCGCCCCAGCTCCGACTAAAGTATGGAGTTCGTCAATAAACAAAATGATATTCTCATTTTGTAATATCTCCTTCATAATACCTTTTAAGCGGGCTTCAAACTGGCCGCGGTATTTGGTTCCAGCTATTAAGGACCCAAGATCTAATGCAACAACTCTTTTGCCAAATAAGGTCTCTGGAACTTCTCGCTCAATAACTAATTGAGCCAGCCCTTCAACGATAGCAGTTTTACCAACCCCGGGCTCGCCAATTAAAACAGGATTATTCTTTGTTCTCCTGCTTAAAATCTGGATTACTCTTTCAATTTCGGTACTTCTACCAATAATCGGATCCAATTTACCATTTACAGCCATCTGAGTTAAATCTCGACTAAACTCATCTAAAGTCGGCGTTTTACCAGATTCTTTAGCCTGATGGGTAGGTTCTTTTAACATTTCGAGAATCTTTTCCTTCACATCCTCAAAGTACATTCCAAAACTATTTAATACACGACAGGCCACTCCTTCTTTTTCTTTTAACAAACCAAGGAGCAAATGCTCTGTGCCTATATAGTTATGATTTACAGAACGAGCTTCTTCTACCGCAAACTCCAAAACCTTTTTGGCTCTCGAAGTAAACGGAATATCTCCCACAATCAATGAATTAGAGCTTTTAGGAAAGTTCTTTTCAAGCTCCTGCTTAATTTGAGAAATATCAATTCCTGCTTTTTGAACAATAGCTATAGCAATTCCACCGCCATCCTTTAAGATCCCTTGCAGTATATGTTCGGTACCTAAATACTCATGCCGGTAAAGCTCTGCTTCTTCTCTGGCCAGTATAATGACCCTTCTTGCTCTTTCGGTAAATCTTTTAAACATAATTAAACCCTTTGTTTGAAAAGGTATTGCTTAATTTCAAAACGCTATAAAAATTCAATTAAAGCGGTTTTCTTTTAAAGCTTTTCGATTTTATTTTAGCAAATGCCATTGATAATACAAGGATTTATTTTCACAGAGAAAAGGGTTCATGTTTATTTATATTTCCCAATTTCTATAAAACTTATCGGCAATTAACACTTAGGGCTTTAAGATTTAACCCCCGATAAATCATGAATATCCAGCTTCCTTATGAAAACAAACAATACAACCAGTAGTACTGGGAGGATCAAATTCATTGGCTTCGGTAAGTGAAACACCTATATCATTCCCATTGAGTATTTCAAAAATAACTTTATTATTCCGCATATCCTCTAAAGCGGCGTAACCGGGACTATAACGTTGCCCTGCCTTTTCTTTTTTTACCCCTAATCGTTGCCTCATTAAATTATGGGTATATTCCATCAAGTCTTCTGCGACCCTGTCGCTTAGTCCTTGCAAATATAAAGCGGATTCAGAATCGTTTTCCTTTTTAAAATTTGCTATCGCGTCCTCCGCTTCATTACCTGCCGTAGAAATGGCTAAGCCTGCAACATCCATTATTCCCGATTCTTTAGAACGAAAATATTGAGCGACGGAGAATTTATCTTTTCGCCCCTTTCCAAGGCAAAGATTAAAAGAAATTCTTCCCAACTCTGAATCTAGGTTATTTGGATCGTATAAAATTAATTCGTCACCTTCCGATTGAGCTGGAAGGAGACCAAAGCGAACACGGGGAATAATCCAACCATTTCCTTCCGTTTTTTGAATCCATTCATCTTTTAGATGTTCAAGATACTCTTTGGTTACACCTTTTTTCTCCCAATCGGACTGTTTTCCAAATTTCCAATTTAATGAGTACAAACTTTTGGAATCAAGACGAAGCTTTCCTATTTTAAATTCAACTAGATGGATGCCAAACTCATCATTTTGTGGACTATGGTCTTTAAAACTTATTTTTCTTCTTTTAAGCTTTTCTAGCAATCGATCATGTTCGGCTTTCATTCCTTTCGCCTTGCAATATTCGTTCGCTAATAACTTCTTATTTTCTTCAATAAAATCCTTACATTTTCCTTTATCCACTAACGCATTCATCATATTAACCCCGTCCATTGCGCTCTCACAATAAAACACGTTGGGTCTCAATAGGTCTAAATCATCTTGCCCCCACATGGAGACATATCCTGCGTGTCGCCAATTAACCGGGGCCCCTCCAACAAGGATGGGAAAATTAAAATCTCCTTCCTTAAGCATCTTCGATACGGTAATCATGTGATTGGAAGTTTGAACCAGTAAGGCGCTCATACCTATGGCGTTCGCATTTTCTCTACGAGCCGTTTCAATAAACTTTTCTAGAGGAACTTGAACTCCTAAATCAATCACTCTATAGCCGTAATTTTCTAATAGCGTTTTCGCCAAATCCTTACCAATACTATGAACATC
Organism: uncultured Nitrospinota bacterium; assembly: GCA_964570665.1. Lineage (GTDB taxonomy): Bacteria > Nitrospinota > Nitrospinia > Nitrospinales > JAJDAT01 > JAJDAT01. Next base: position 141,958 of record CAZMZH010000005.1, read on the forward strand.
TTGGTACACCGTTCCTATCACCACAACACCCTTGTACCGAATCGCTTCTCCAGGCTTTACCCCAGATTTAAATTGCATATACGCTTCTAAAAAACCCATCACATTTCTCATCACATCGGCGCTTTTAAGCAGGTGCGGTAAACTAACTTCTCCTCTACCAAATCGGTCTCCCAATTCGCGCATAGTTGTCATTAAATAATTAGAAATAAAATCTAAAGGTTCATGTTTATCGATTGCTTCTGCCGCTTCGACCGCTATTTGATCTTTATAGGGAAATTGTCCTCCGTCTTTTTCTATTACGCCATCGGCTTTTTGCTTAAAGCCATTCATAATCTTTTGACAAATTCGGTCTTCCAATTCTAAGGTAGAATATTCAGTTTTCTTTACAACATTTCCTGTTTTTTTAGTTAGAGCAATACTCTCCAGTTCTTCAAAAGCCGACATTTCTCTATCTAAAATAACTTTACGCGCTAAATTCACATCTTCATTGGGAAGATTTTCAATAGGAACATAGTGATTGGGATTTAGAATCGCACAATCTAGCCCAACTTTTCTAGCTTCGTCTAAAAATACGCTTGTTAAAACTTTTCTCATATAGGGCTTTTGGGCTAATCCATTCGTCAAATTCCCTACGCCAATAGTCGTTTTCAAATCCGGATGAATTCCCTTTATTTTTGGTAAACAGTTTAAAGTTTCCAAGCAGAAATTCATTCCTTCAATCGATTCGCTTCCAATCGGATAAGCATTTACATCAATTAATAGTTGACTTGGTTTAACGTTATGTTTTTCTTTGCATTGATTAACAATTTCCAACGCCAAATTGTATTTTTCTTCAGAAGTTATACCAGGACCCTCCGGACCGTTTACAAGAGCAATATATATTGGTCCATGTTGCTTTGTTACTTTAAGTACGGCGTCCAGTTTATTTTCCCCAGGGCGATATTCTTCAAGGCTGATGGAATTAATAATTGGTTTTCCAGGATAAACATCTATTGCCTGTTCCAAGGCTTCTACCGAAAAAGAATCTAAACACATTGCTCCTTTAAAATCGCTGGTTAAGTTAAAAATAATTTCCGGCAATATTTTTTCTGTTTCGACAATATTACTATCCATGCAAACATCAATAATATCTAATCCTAAATCGACAACTTGTTCTCGCGCTACTTCTTCCAACACATCCGAATGGATCTTGTCCTCAAGTTCCACAGCATCTCTAACCTTCTTACTTCCTCTCACATTAAGACGCTCGCCAATCCGAACTAACCCCTTTGAACTATCAAGAACATATGCGTTTTGAGGCCCTGAAAGGTAAATATTATTATCTTTTACCCTTTCCTTCGGAGTTATGTTTTTTAGGCGTTCAGCTAATTTACGGATATGTTCTGGAGTTGTTCCACAACATCCTCCAACGATTGAAGCTCCCCACTTTTCTACAAAAGGAGCTACTGCCTCTGCCATCGCTTCCGGTTCCAATTTATAGCAAGTCTTCCCATCTATAGAAACTGGTTGCCCTGCATTAGGAACAACTGAAAACGGTAAGTTTGAAAATTTACTCATTTTCTCTACCGCATTATTCATTTCATCCGGACCACAAGTACAATTAATCCCAAAAACATCAATTCCCATCTCACTTACGGTTACGTATGCAGCTTGTATATCGCAATTAAAAATTTGCATTTTGGAAAACTGATCAACTGTAACTTGCGCCATAATCGGAACCTTTTTACTTTTTTCTTCCATGGCTTTTTTTGCGCCTATTATTTCTGCTTTCAATTCCAATATGTCCTGCTGCGTTTCATAAAGCAAAACATCAGCGCCACCGTCAATCAAACCTAAAGCTTGACGATAAGAATTCTCGACAATGCCATTGAAAGTCGCTTGATTTAATTCCGCTTGAGTACTTGACACAACATAATTAGAAGGACCAATTGAACCTGCCACAAATAGAGGCCTGCCATCATATTCAGGAGATTTCTTGTATCTTTCTATCGCGTTATTCGCAATCCGACACGCCTCTAAATTAAGGAAGTATGCTATCTCATTTAGATCGGCATTCTGAATTTTCAGGCTCTCTGGAATAGCTTCCATATCGGAAGCATTGATTTTAGAAAAATCAAACTCTTTTAGTCGCAAAGGCGATGCGCCAAAGGTATCTGTTTCAATAATATTGGCGCCCGCGTTTAAATATTTTAAATGAATTTCCTCCAACCCCTTAGGTCGCGAAAAGACTAAAAGGTCGGTTAACATTTTAAAATCAGGTCCACCAAATGCCTCATCGCTTAATTCAAGATTTTGCACCATGGTTCCCATGGCGCCATCTAATATTAAGACATGACGCTCTAAAGCCTTTAAAAATTCCATATAAATTAGTCTTTTAGGCGTTTAATAATAGATTGAAGAAAATGCGAGATGTCATCTCGCGTCAAAGGTAAGAAATTAATTTTAATTGAAAAAACCTACACAAATTGGAAGGTAGTAATATAAATTTTATACGAACTTCTGTCAACCTGCATGGATAATTTGTAGAAATTAAAACCGAATTTATTTAAATGAAAAAACAAAAAAGTTTGATTTCAATAAAACAATTTAAGCTTAACTTCTAAAAAAACTGAGATGGGGGGGAGGGTTGGAAATCGCTATTTGTGTTAATAGCGAAAAAAATTTACAAAAAAAGGTGGGAATTTAAATTATGCAGTTAGTTTGGCTAATAGGTCTTTAAATTTTGTTTCGCTTGCCCCTTGTTCTATCGCTTTTTTTAGCTGACTTACCGCTGAATCATTATCATTTTTCTTAAGGTAAATTTGCGCAGATTCATAATAAGGCTCAAAGAATTGGGGATTAACCTCTAAAGACTTTGCAAAAGCCTTTAATGCCTCATCTAATTTATTTTGCTCATTGTAAACTTTCGCCAAATTAAAATGAGCTAAAAGACCCTTTGGATCTTCTTTTATAGAGGCTAAAAGAATTTTTTCCGCTTGCCCGATGTCTCCCTTTGTCCTAAGAGCTTCTGCCAAATTATTTAAATATAGAGGAGATTTTTCATGACTTGCAGCTTTCTCATAATACTCAATTGCTTTGGTAATATCTCCCCGCTCTTTATATAAATTCCCAATATTGTTTAGAGCTTTACCGTCATTGTCATTTGGGTTTAAGTTTATTCCTTTTTCCCAATAACCTAATGCTCCATCTTTATTCCCCTCCATATAGTCCACCATTCCTAAATTTATAAGAATTTGTGGATTTGTGGAGTTTAAAGATTTCGCCTTTTCGAACATTTCTTTAGCCCCTTGATAGTTTTTAATACCAAAGAAAATTAAACCTTTTTTATTGTAAGGCTTCCAATCGCTAGGATCATACTTAATAGCCAAATCAAATTCATCCAATGAATTTTGAAATAAGGAATATTGAGCAAACTCGATTCCTAACAAATAATGTTCTTTAGATTTTGCAGAATCCACTTTGCCTTCAACAGAAGCGCCTGAGGAGCAAGCAGAAATAAGAAGCAAAATAAATAAAAACGGGAAAAGAAAAGAAGAAAAGTGGCGTTTCATTTTAAAATCACTAACGTTAAGAAGATAAAAAGGGGAAGAAATAAAAACGGAGAAAAAAAATAAGAGGAGGCAATAATGCCTCCTCTTATATAAATCTAATTTTACTAGTTGATACCTCTACCATTAACCAAAGTGGTTGAAGCTTGAAGCGCTGCAGAATCATGCGCATCACCAACAAACTCCATAGCAAATCCAGTACTACTAGAAGGAATTACTATAGCGCCCCACATTGATATTTGATTCAAATTATTCACCTTATGACCAGAAGCTGTAATCTGTACCGCAGTCGGATTAGAAGAACTTAACTCCATCCTCAATTGACCGCTCTCAGAAGAACCATTGGTTGCTGCAATGAATAAAACATTTGAATTAGTGATAGTTGAACTATTGATCGTACTATGGTTGGTAGAAACAACAAAAATTCTATAAGTTTCACCAGCACCGATAGTAAAAGTCGACGTCCCTGCCGTAGCGCTAAAACCTATAGGCGACATCGTCAAACCAATTTGAGTCACGGAAGTATTCAAGGATGGATGAGTTATCCCAACAAAAGAATAAGTTGAGTTAGCATCCGTCTGAACATAAGGTGAAACCGCGACTCTATTTTTTGGAACTGCATAAGCACTTTGGACAGAAACCAAAAATGCCAGCAAGATTATAAGCACAAAAAATTGTGTCTTTCTCATTAGCCTCTCTCCTTTAACACAAATTACCAAATTTATAAGCTAGTTAATTTAAACCCACAGGTCTTATACTCAAAGAGCCACCAGTGTCAACATTAAACACCGAATCATGAGTATCGCCTATGAATTCCATAGCAAAACCGGAATTTGCGCTCGACACAACTATAGCACCCCAATAATTCAGCGCGGTAGCATCCGTTATCCTTGTTACAGGAGTGAGCGGGTTACTAGCACGAGGAGTAAAAACTAGAGAGCCAGACGAAGAAGTAGTTGTTCCAGAAATAAAAACTACGTCACTAGCTGTAATCGTTGAAGTATTAATAGTGGAATGATTTGTCGCAACGACAAAAATCCTGGTAGTAGTATTCTCGTTAATAGTAAAAGCTGAAGTACCAAAACTAGTGGTACCATCATTGCTAATCGCTTGCATAATAACGCCAATCTGCGAACTCATAACGTCCAAAGAACCATGTGATATAGATACAAATGTATACGCATCCCCATCGGATTGCCAGTAAGGCGAAACAACCGACGTGCTATTTGTAACAGCAAACGCGTTTGCAGCATTGAATATAAGCAAGGCCATGGCTGCGATAAAAACAGAGAATCGCGTAATGATCTTGTTTTTCATTCTATTATTCTCCTATTTTGTAATTAAATCCAAAAAGAATTTATTTATCCAGTAAAAGGATATTGGTTTTTTTGACACCTCCTTTCTTATATATTAAACATTAAAAAACTTATTGTATTGATTTTTTTTAATTTGTCAACACTATAAAGTAAAAATATTTTAAACGAGCATAACCCTAAAAGACAAATAAAAACAATTTATTATTTAATTTCTAAAACCGGGGAAAAACCAAACAAACCATGCAAACCCGGCATAAATTACCTATTGAGTAGAACAAATATAGCTTTCCGCTTTTTTTGACCTCTAACCTAGAAAAACCCAAAAAATGGTTTTATTAATACTTTTTCGGCAAAAATGTTAATTTCTTTATTTTAATTAGAAATATTTTCCAAAACTGCAAATAAATAAGCAAAAACCATTCCAAAACACTATAAGTTTTAGATTATTTAATTGAAATATTTTTTCAATATTGTATGAGTGAAAAAACATCTATATCGCTTAACTTTTTTTTGCCATTCAAAAAACCTAGTTCCAACAAAAAAACCGCTTCCACAATATTCACTTGAAAATTATTCTTAACCAGGTTGATTGTAGCGGCGGCCGTACCTCCCGTTGCCAATACATCGTCAATTAATATTATTTTTTGCCCTTCAATTAGAGCGTCTTGGTGAATTTCTATAGTATCAGTCCCATATTCCAACTCGTAGCTTTCCTTGAAAGTTTTATATGGAAGTTTACCGGGTTTACGAACAATGGCAAATCCCGCTCCTAAAGCGTAAGCTAAGCTAGCGCCGAAAATAAAACCACGAGCTTCAATCCCTAACACAACATCAATTTTTTGGTTTTGAAAACGGTCTTTTAACCGGTCTATCAACTTTTGGAATACTTGCCCATTACTCAATACAGGAGTTATATCTTTAAAAACTATTCCCGGCTTTGGAAAATCCGGAATATCTCTTATTAAAGCTTTAACATCTTCCATAAACCTCACTCCATACCAATATTAACAATTAGATTGCTTAAAATAAACCTACCGGTTAATTTTCCTTTTGGGAAGATACTTTAATGGATTTACCGTTTGAGTATCGTTACGAATTTCAAAATGCAAATGTGGTCCAGTGGAACGACCTGTGCTTCCCATTAAAGCGATTTTTTGTCCTTGTTTAACTTTTAAACCTCTACCTACATGAATTGCAGAGTTATGAGCATATACTGACATTAAACCGTTGTCATGTTTTATAATTACCATTAATCCATATCCTGTAGGTCCATTACCGCTAAAAACCACTTTACCTGATGCAGACGCATAAATAGGTGTGCCTTTTCTATTAGCAATATCAATTCCATCGTGATGCCTTCTACCTCTAATTCCATACTTTGAGGTTATTGTTCCTTTTTGTACTGGCCACACAAAAAAGTTATCTCGCAACTTACCTAAAGAAACCTTCTTTACTTTAGGTCGGGCGCCTTTCTTTTTTTTAGAAGTAAGGATTTTAGCGGTTGGAGAAACATCCAATACTCTCAACGCACCGGGTATCCATAAACGGCGACCAACCTGTAATTTACTAGGATCGGAAATGCCATTGATTCGTTTAAGTTTTTCTAAATCGATATCATATACTGATGCGATGCGATAAAGCGTTTGTCCTGACTTGACTGCGTGGTAAACACCAATGGATCGTTTTTCTAAAAGCCCCCCGAAGCACCCTGAAAAAATTAAGGCGCTTAACCCAAGCCATGGTAATGTTGTAATTAAAAATGTAAAGAATCGTCTTGATTTAATTTTTCTATTTCTCCACAATTATTCTTTTAGTTTTAAATGGGTTTCAAAATGAAAAAACTTAAATTATCACTCTCTTTACAAAACCAACAAATTATTGTATAAAAAGGAATTATGATTAAAAAGATATTTTTTTTAATACTCTTTGTCCTTGCCATCATTTCTTTCGGTTGTAATGTTTACGACGAAATCATAGATGCAGCCATTGTCGATCAAGCTGGCGATAACTCTACGGAAACGACAACGACAACTTCCACCTCAGCAAGCGATACAACCTCCACAACCACTGCTTCTACAACTTCGTCTCTTATTTTCCCCCCATAAACCGCTAAACTCTTAAAACGACGATTTACAAATCTCTCCCTAATAGTTGTATTTTTTTCAAACTGAAACCAATTAGGTCTTAAATGTTTTTTCAAGCCCGTCATCTTATTTGTTTTTTTGCTCTTTTTTTGATGTCGTCGTGCTTTTCCAACGAAAATAACAAACCAAGTCCTTTTGGGTTACCCGTCACTTATCCAGTAGGAGGAAAGCCCGTTGGTTTAGCGGCAAAGGATATGAACAACGATGGCTATCCTGATTTATTAATTCCAAACACCGGGGATAATACGCTTTACTTTTATGAAGGTAATGGAGACGGAACGTTTAAAAAAGCCGTCGTTTTGAAAACTGGTAGAGAACCAATGTCTTTAGCCATTGCCGATTTTGACGGAGATGGATTGCCAGACATAGCGCTTTGTAATTATGGAGATAATAACATTTCCATTATTTTAGGACAAAAAGACGGCTTGTTCAAAGTTAGCGCCAAAATAAAAACGGGAAGACTTCCAATTGCAATCGATACATCAGACTTTAATGGCGATGGTTTTATAGACCTTGCCGTCACTTTGAGATTCAATAAATTAATGATCTTTTTAGGTGTGGGGGATGGCAGCTTTAAAATTGGAGAGGCCTATAAAGCGACTGGAACCCCAGCAGACCTTGTAGCTGGTAATTTTAATAATGATAAATACCCAGATATTGCAATAGTTTCAAACGCTATTAAAGCAAACTATATTAAATTATTTTATGGCAATGGCGATGGAACATTTCAAAATCCTAAAAAAATTCTAGGCGCCAAACAGTCAAATTATATCGCGAAATACGACTTAAATAATGACAAAATTCAAGATTTAGTAATCGCCAATCCTTTAGCGGATAGCATAACTTTATTTATAGGAAACAAGGAAGGAAGTTTTGCCGTTCAACCTGATCTAGCGGGGGAAAAAGGTCCACAGTATGTCGTTTCAGGGGAATTTACAGGGGATAAAGCGATGGATTTAGTTGTAACAAACCGTAGAGACAATTCCATATCTATATTAGAAGGAAGGGGAGATGGAAGCTTTATTTTTCCTCACTATAATTATCCCGTTGGTCCCGATCCACGGGCAATGGCAGCGGCTGATTTCAATAATGACGGTTTAACAGATCTTGCATTAATTTTACATCAAAGAAAATTAGTAGAAATTTTCATGAGAAGTCATGGAACTCCCGACCCAATCGAATAATATTTAGAAACCCTCTGGTAGGCAAAAACTAAAGAGCTTTCTAACGACTTTAAAATCCCCCCTAATTTTTTTCTAAATCTTCAAAACCTAAATCAGGCTTGCTTGAAATTTTATATTCCCCCCCTAACCAAGCCCCTAAATCTAATAGCTTACATCTTTCGGAACAAAACGGAAAATTGGGATCTGATTTTTTTTTGACTTTGGCTTTACAAATAGGGCAAAAATTTGTCTTATCTTTTGGGAGAGACATAAAATAAAGAGAAGGTTTTAAACAAGTTAGAAAACCAAGAATAAATTTTATTTTGCCGGTAGTTTTATAGTGAAAGTTGAACCGTTCCCTAAAACGCTTTCAACACTGATCATTCCACCCATCATATAACAAAACGATTGGCTAATAGCCAAACCTAAACCCGTACCGCCATACATTTTAGCTACAGATGGATCTGCTTGAGCATAGCTTTTAAATAGATTATTTATATTTTCTGGATTAATTCCAACTCCAGTATCTTTAACTCTAAAAATCATCCAATCATTTTCTTCGCATTTATCTCGAAAAACCTTTAACAATACCTCCCCTTTTTGGGTAAACTTTGCCGCGTTACTCAATATATTCATTAAAATTTGTCGTAGTCGAGTGGAATCCACCATTATTGAACCTAGGTTCTCATCGGAATCTACTTTAAATTCATTGCCATTTTTCCCCATCATGGGACTAATTGTTGTACTTACTTCCTCAATTAAATTGTCCACAGCGCAATCTTCAGGGAAAAGTTGCATTTTACCCGCTTCAATTTTGGATAAATCTAAAATATCGTTGATCAAATTCAAAAGATGTTCGCCAGCGCCATTAATTTTTTTTAAATCTGGAACAAAATCCTCCTCTACCTCCACGTCTTCCGCTACTTCCTGTAAAAGTTCACTATATCCTATAATAGCATTGAGAGGAGTTCTCAATTCATGGCTCATATTCGCCAAAAAAACGCTTTTCGCTTGATTGGATGCTTCCGCTTCTTTTTTTGCGGTAACTAATTCTTTATTTATTTTTTCTAAATCGGCAATTTTTTTATAATATTCAACATTTCTGTCGGCAACTTTTTTTAATTGAAGAGCATTGCTTAAACACACAAATAACTCTTCTCCGTCAATTGGATAAGGGATAAAGCCATGAATTCCCATAGATAAAAGCTGGGATTTTTCTTCGCTAGTTAAAGCGTTATTCAACGTTAGCATAGGACTTTTTTTTAACGCTTCAATTTTATTTAGCATCCTAATAGTATTTGAAAGAGTAACAATACTTCCTCCAACTATCGCAATATTTAAATCTTCAAAAATTGGATCTTCGATATTGGTTACTTCGGGTAAAAATTTCAAATCCCAGCGAAAACTTTGTCCCTCAAGCAACCCCTCAAAAAAACTTCTAATTTGAGCGGTAGGTTCAATAAAAAGAATACGTGGTTTCATAAAAACAATTCAAATAATAAAATTAACCAAAAATAGATATTAATCAGGATCAAGATTCTTTCAAACCTACGTTGTTTAAAAAATAAGATGGCTTACATTAGAAAATCAATATTTTCCCCTTATATAACCTTTTACCTCATTTTTATAATAAAGAGACAATTTCTTATGTAAATTTTCCGTTAAATTTGTAATATCGCTGACAAGAGAGTTTTCAATTACTTGTTGAGAGCTTTTGCCCCCTGGTATAACGACTGTAGCGGCGTCAAAGTCCAAAATCCACCTAAGAGCCATTTGAGCCATACTCATTTCATCAGGAACTAGAGGCTTCAAGTCATCCGACAATTCAACGCCTTTTTCAAAAGGCAATCCAGAAAAAGTTTCGCCAACATTAAAACATTGTCCATCTCTATTAAAATTTCGATGGTCGTTTTCTGGAAATATCCTATCGTTAGAAATTTTTCCGGATAGCAAACCTGAAGCCAAAGGTAATCTGATAATCAACGCTATCTTTTTTTCTTTTGCTTTTTCGAACAATGCTTCAATAGGCTTCTGACGAAAAACATTAAAAATAATTTGGAGGGAAAAAATTCCTTCTTGCTCCAAGCATATTAGGGCTTCATCCATCGATTCAACACTCGCTCCAAATCTTTTAATTTTTCCTTCTTTTTGGAGAATTCGTAACCAATCAAAAACTTCGCCTCTTTCCATCAGTTCGGTTGGAATACAATGTAATTGCGTTAATTCCAAACAATCTAAACCTAACCGATTTAAAGAAGCTTCCGTATGACGTCGAAATATTTCCAGTGAAAAATTGTCTAGACCTCCGGGCTCGGGAAACCGACCTAACTTTGTCGCAATTATGATGTTGTCTGACAAGGGTTTTAAATATTTGTTAATTAAAGATTCCGAGCGACCTGCGCCATAAACATCAGCCGTGTCAAAAAAATTAATTCCATATTCGACGGCAGTTTCTAATACTTCCTGAGCCTTTGATTCGCTTACGGTTCCCCAGTCTGCCCCTAACTGCCAAGTTCCCAATCCGATTTCTGAAACGCTAAAACTTTCGGAACCAAAAGTCCGACTGCGCATATCGCTATTCCTTTTTTAAAAATAACTATGAATTAAGATAATAGCCTTACTTGATTATAGTTCACTTGATTTAACGTTTAAACTCTCTCCTTCGGAGTTAGCAATAACAACCGCCCCAACTGAGTCGCTAAAAATATTAACAATTCCTCGATACATATCTAACGGGCGATCTGCGGCCAACATTGCTCCTACAATTATAGAAACAATTTCTCCTTTTAAACCAACCGTTTCTAAAATTATAAAAATAGTTACCAATCCTGCTGAAGGAATAGCGGCTGTTCCAATTGAAGCTAATAAGGCAGTAAAAACAATTAATGATTGTTGAGAAAATGAAAGATCAACACCCATCACTTGAGCAATAAAAATCACTCCGACGCATTCGAACAAAGCGGTTCCATCCATATTAACCGTTGCTCCCATCGGCAGAACAAAACCGGAAACGGTCTTTGAGACCCCTAAATTTCTCCTAACACATTCCATGGTAACTGGTAACGTTGCCAATGACGAGCTCGTTGCAAAAACAGTCGCCAAAGCATTAGCCATGCCAATAAACTGTCGGATGGGATTTTGTCGAGTAAATAAAAAATAAATAATGGGAAGAACAACCAACAAATGTATCGTCAAACCTGTGGCGATAGTGGTCATATACCAACCAACCGCCTTAAAAAAATCAACTCCCATATTTTGGTTTCCTAATTTCACCGCCAATCCAAAAACTCCAATAGGAGCGATAAGAATAACCAAACGCGTCATTTCCATCATCGCTTGAAAAGCGTCTTCTAATATTTCCGCAAAGCGATTTTCTCCCTCGCCTCCAATCCGATCAATACAGATTCCAAACGTAATAGAAAAAAATATTATTGCGAGCATATCTCCATTGGCTGCGGCGGCAAGCGGATTGGTTGGAATAACGCGTAGAATTAAATCTAATGGAGGAACAGGCTCAGGCAATTCCAGAGGAGAAACTAAGTTTTTTTTTGTCAACTCAACCGACAATCCAGGGCGAATCCAGTTGACCAAAGATAACCCAACCAAAATTGCTAATAAACTGGTCGACAAATAATAACAAACTGTTTTAATTCCAAGCCATCCTAATCTTCCAGTTGCACCTATATTTGAAACGCCTGTAATCATTGATAAAACCACTAGGGGAATAGTAACCATCTTCAGCAAACGAATGAACAAATCGCCTACAGGCTCGGCAAACGAAGAATATGGGCCAAGAATCTTAGAAAAAACAATCCCAAGGAATAAAGAAATAATTATTTGCCAATGCAGCTTTAGCTTAATCATGAGAGGTCACAGCATTGGGAAAAAAATTAGGGTAGAAGGGTAGAGAGGATGAACAAGCCAAACCAGCGCTTTTGAAAACGCTGGTTTGGCTAAAAAAAATATTTTTATATCCGTAATAAAACCGTTTAAATAACACCGTAAGCTAACATGGCTTCGGCAACTTTGACGAAGCCCGCTACATTTGCTCCTTTTACATAGTTAACCTTGCCATCTTCGTTACCATACTTTAAACATTGATTATGAATATCTCTCATTATACCTTTTAAACGTTCTTCTAATTCTTCACGAGACCAAGAAAGCCGGATACTGTTTTGAGTCATTTCTAATCCAGAAACGGCAACTCCTCCAGCATTTGAAGCTTTTCCAGGAGCGTAAAGAATCCCAGCATCAAGAAAAGCTTTGACTCCCGCTTCTTCCGTTGGCATATTCGCGCCTTCAGAAACGCCTTTACAACCATTTGCCAACAACTGTTTAGCCTCGTCCTCATTAAGCTCATTTTGAGTGGCGCATGGGAAAGCTAAATCGCACGGCGTACTCCAAGGCCGTTTACCCTCATGAAACTTAGATTCAGGGTATTTTTGAGCATATTCAGAAATACGACCTCGTTTAACAGTTTTTAAATCGATAATATAATTTAATTTATCCTGGTCAATCCCACCCGGATCATGAATAAATCCAGATGAATCTGACATAGTTAAAACTTTACCTCCAAGGTGAATTATCTTTTCCGCACAAAACTGAGCAACGTTTCCAGAACCAGAAACTACACAGTTTTTACCACTAATTGAATCTCCCTTATTTTTCAACATTTCTTCCATAAAATACGCATTACCGTATCCCGTGGCTTCTTTCCGAATTAAACTACCGCCAAACTCTAATGCCTTACCAGTCAAAGCTCCAGTAAATTCATTTTTCAAACGTTTATACTGTCCAAACATATAACTAACTTCACGAGCGCCAACACCAATATCTCCAGCCGGAACATCAACAACCTCCCCAATGTGTTTGCTCAATTCAGTCATAAAAGCTTGGCAAAATCGCATCACTTCTCGATCCGATTTACCTTTTGGGTTAAAGTCCGCTCCACCTTTTCCAGCCCCCATGGGTAACGTGGTTAAACTATTCTTAAAGGTCTGCTCAAATCCAAGAAACTTTAAAACTCCCAAATTCACTGAAGGGTGGAATCTCAATCCCCCTTTGTAAGGTCCAATCGCATTATTAAATTGAACTCGGTATCCTCGATTAGTTCTAACATTTCCGGAATCGTCTTCCCAACATACTCGGAAAATAATAGTACGGTCTGGTTCAGTCATCCGCTCCAATATTTGAGCCGTTCGATATTTTGGGTTCTCATTAATATATGGAATGACAGTCTCTGCTACCTCATGAACAGCCTGATGAAATTCAGTTTCTCCAGGATTACGACGCACCAAACCTTGCATAAATTCATCAATCACAAGAGGTTTATTTTCTGACATATTCAACTCCTAGACAAAGGGTTTCAAATACTATCAATTATAGAAATTTTTAATCTCTAACATATATAGGTGGAATCAACTTTTTTGTTTACCTATTTATCATAATTTCAACACCAAATGTAAAAAACTTTCGTCCATCTATTACGATGCCGAATCTAATTAAAAACTGTCTCCAAGTATTGATATATTTTTTCGAGAAAAGGAATAATTTATGATAAGTTTCGATCTTACAAATACAGATTCGAATAAAACACTGAAATAGCGGTTCGACCCAATATGACGGAGATAAAAAATTTAGATAAGATTTTATTTGAAGAATATTCTAACGAAGAAGAAACAGAACTTCTCTTATCTCAACTTGGGTTTGAAGAGAGAGAAAGAGCGAAAAAAGTCTTACAAAGTCTAGCCAACCAAGCAAACTTCCAACGTTTATTTCCTAGTTTTTTCCCCGAATTTATAAAACTCATTCAGAAATCTTACAATCCAGACGCCGGTCTCCTGAACTTTGAACGTTTTTCCCAAAAAATTCACGACAAAGAACATCTATATTCGTTGCTATGTGGCGATCACTTTTTACTAGAAGCTCTGATTGTTCTTTTTTCAGGTAGTCAAGTCTTAACAGATACCTTGTTAAAAAACCCCGGTTATTTTGACTGGCTTAAGTTACCCGAAACACTGAAAAAACCAAAATCTAAAGACGCTCTTTTCCGAGACTTTTATTCCATGGTTGGGGTAGACGATATAGATAAATCCCTCCCTTCGTTTCTAAGAAAATTTAAGCAACGAGAATACATACGAATAGGGTTGAGAGATTTAATGGGTCTCTCTGAATTAAAAGAAAATGTCGAAGACATATCTAACTTAGCCGACGTATGTCTACAATTCGCATACGAATATTCAGATCGTTTCCTTAAGGAAAAATATGGCGTCCCAATGCATCAAAGCGACAAAGGAGAATGGAAAGAAACCGAATTTGCAGTATTTGGAATGGGAAAGCTTGGCGGAAGAGAACTAAACTATAGTTCAGATATCGATTTAATTTATTTGTACGAATCCAGTCATGGCGAAACTAAACCTGAAAAAAATGACAATTCAAAAAATTCAATTACAAATCATGAATATTTTACAAAACTAGGCCAATTACTAACGAAAACAATTAACGAAATTACCGGAGAGGGGGCGGTTTTTCGAGTCGACCTAAATTTACGACCTGAAGGTCGAAGTGGAGAAATTGCAAATTCACTTACTAGCTCTGAAATTTATTATCAATCCTGGGGAAGAACTTGGGAGCGACAAGCTCTTATTAAAGCTCGAGTAAGCGCCGGTAGCGAATCGCTTGGTAAAACTTTCTTTAAAATGATCGAACCTTTTGTTTTTCGCAAACACCTTGATTTTGCGGCTATCGACGAAATTAAATCGATGAAACAAAAAATCGATCAAAACCTGAAACAAAAACGTGGAGAAGAACAAAATATCAAGTTAGGTTTTGGAGGTATTCGCGAAGTTGAGTTCATTGTCCAAGCATACCAATTGCTTTTCGGCGGTAGGTTTTTAGACCTACGCATTACCAATTCATTAGAAGCTTTAGATCATTTACAACAAAAACAATTCTTAAATTCTGACGAATACGACCGCCTAAAAAAAGCCTACATTTTCCTTAGAAGATTAGAAAACCGGGTTCAAATGACTTTTGGATTACAAACGCATTCAATGCCAAAAAAGGAGAAAGATATTGCTATTTTGGCAAGAAAAATGGGTTTCCATTCCAACGACCCTAAAGAATCTATTTCTCAATTCAATATCGATATGGCTCAACATACTAATTATGTTGGAAACTTTTTTGCAAACTTACTTGCTAGTCCTGCCGATAGAGAATCCTCCCAGTTACATTCTCCAGACAAGGGAGCCGTTAAATTAGATGAAAAAAATTTCAATGAAGAATTATTAAAATCTTATTCATTTCCCGATCCTAAACGCGCCTTTCAGTTCTTAAAATCTTTACGAGATGGACCAGATTTTTTTCATCCGACAGAAAAAGGGGTTAGAAATTTTTATGTTTTATTACCCAAATTGTTAAACGCGGCTATTACGACCCCAATGCCTAACTCAGCCGTTGAAAACTTTGTTAAATTTGTTGAAGCCAGCCATGCTAGAGAGGTTTTTCTGGGTATCCTATTAGATAATCAACGTTTTTTAGAAATACTTTTAATTCTTTTTGGTTCCAGCGACGGACTATCCAACATAATTATTCGCCGTCCAGAATATATGGATGTTCTCATCTCAAATGAATCTATTTACCGATTCAAACACCCTGAAAAAATATATGCCGATTTAATCCAAATTCTTGAAAGAGCGACTAGTCTAGAGGAGAAAAAAACAATTCTTCGCCAGTTTAAAAAGGGGGAAGAGTTACGTATTGGAGTTCGATACTTAATTCGTGAAACAGACTTGATCGGAACGCTGACCGACCTATCCACTATTGCAGATTTATTCCTTCGCGCAGCACTTGAAACAGCCAAAAAAGAAATCGTTAGCGACCCCAATGAAGGAGATGCCTCCGATGTCGAAAAATTTGCAATTTTCGGATTGGGAAAACTTGGAGGTAACGAGCTAAATTTTGGATCTGATTTGGATATTATATTTGTCTATGACGATAACGGAGGCGCCTCAACCACTCAAAATCAACAAACCTCCACCACAAAATATATGCGATTGGCACAAATAGTCTACGCATTATCTACCGAAATGACGTTTGAAGGTTTTGCTTATAAAATCGACACGAACTTAAGACCTGAAGGGAATCAAGGCTGGATCGCACATTCTATTCAGGGGTACGAAAACTATTTCAATACAAGAGGACGAATTTGGGAACAACAAGCAATGACTCGCGCTAGATTCATTGCGGGAAATGAAAACTTAGGAAAAGATTTTATTAAAATAGCTCAAAATTTTACTTATAAGCCCAAATTGGAATACAGCTCTCTCATTGAGATTGCGCGATTACGCGAAAGGATGGAAAAAGAAATTGCAAAAGAAATAAAAAAAGGGAAAAACGTTAAATTGGGGTATGGAGGATTAGCGGACATCGAGTTTACCGTTCAAATTCTACAACTAATGCACGGTTATAAAAGTGTCCAATTCAAACAAACGAACACTTTGACAGCTCTTAATTCTTTTGCCAATTTAGGGGTTCTTGATCATTCAACCGCAGAAAGTCTTAAAAAGTATTACGTTTTTTTGAGAAATCTGGAGTGCTCCCTACGAGTACGAAACCAGAACGAATCTAGCTATTTGCCAAAAAAACCTGAGAGTCAATCTAGTCTTGCCAAATTACTTGGCTATAAGGAAAGTGAACAAAAAAATATCGCTAATCAATTACTCGAAGATTATCGGGAAACAACATCCAAAGTTCGGGATTTCTATAACAAAAACTTGGATGCGCTACTTCGAACCTCGCTTTAATAGGGTTTAAACAAAGCTTTGTGCAGTATTTTCAATAACAGATTAAAAAATTAGGTTAAACCCACAAATAAAATTTGTGGGTTACCTAAATCTATTACGAATTCACTTATTAAGTAACCATTCGCAAAATTTGCGCAAATTCGGCGTAACCATCATCTTCTGCGGAAAAAGCAATATCTTGCATTGGTTTATGATTGTCAATAGCCTCCGCAGTTGCTGTATCGTCTTCAAGAGTTTCTCGGAATGCGGTCAACAATTTCGCAATGGAATGACGAAAAGTAACTTCATCTAATAAACAATCGGCATTTTTCCAAAATTCGGCGATAGGGTCTTTTACCATGAACTTTCCCTCTTTTCTTGAATCTACGGCTCTAGTCACTTTGAACCTCCGTTAACGAATAATTTAAGCCGACTTCTTCACTCATCAGCCAAAATTTTTCAAAATCTTTTACCCATTCAGGATCTGCAGAATCTGTAAATTCCAAATAATTGATACTTTCCTTTTCGGCAACTTGTTCGGAAAACTCCATTTTTTTTAACTCCTCACTAATGTTAATAGTCAATTAATCAATTAGTAAGCAATCCTCATACCTTTTACTCTCGAAAAAATTAAAGAAACAGGTAAATTAAAAAATAAAAGGGTTTACACCCCTTAAAAAAAATAGAAAAAATCAGAAGAAAATTAGAAACAACTAAAAACGTCAAAAAATTAACGTTAAAAAAACCTTAAAAAAGGAAAAATTTGCTTTGAGATCCGGAACCATAATAAAAGAAAAAAATCTTTAGAAAAAACGATTAGGAACCGATAAATACCATAAAATCAAAAGGTTTCAACATTGGGAAATTGAATTAATTTTGTTTAATGCGAGCTAATTTTTCTCATTTAGGGAAGGAAGCTTCAAATTTGGATTTGATGAAAATAGCTTTAATTTTTGGTCCAACGCGAGAAAAAACCACTTGGAAGGCTGGTTTTAAAAACATTTTCAAAAATAAACATTTCTCCAGATTCAATGACTCCTTGTCTAGTTGGTAAAAAGTAACTTAAAAGTAAATTTTCTAAGGTGAGGGAGGAAAAACCTGGGCTATGTGTTGTTATTAATATAAAGGAAGGATCGGGCGTTAAAATTTGACAACATAATTCAAGTAATTCAGGGAGGTCTTTTTCGATTTTCCAAACTTCATTTTTAGTTCCGCGGCCGAAGGTAGGAGGATCCATGATAATTCCATGGTAACGGTTGCCTCTTCGGATTTCTCGTTTAAGAAATTTAATGGCATCGTCGACAATCCATCGAATGGGACAATCTTTTAGCCGGGAAAGCTCTTGATTTTGCCGCGCCCAAGCAATGGAAGGCTTGGAAGCGTCAATATGAGTAACCCTGGCCCCTCCTGCCGCAGCAGATAAGGTACTTACGCCCGTATAACCAAATAAATTAAGAATATTAGGATTGTCAATTAATGAGACTTGTTCACGTATCCATAACCAATTAGGAGCTTGTTCAGCAAACAAACCAATATGTCCAAAACCAGTGGGGTTGACCTTTAAAGTTAAATCTTGAAATCGAAGAGTCCATCCATCTTCAGGAAAAGACGAAAAAAAACGCCAATTACCGCCTGTTTGTTTGCCTTTAAAATATTCATATTCAGCTTCGGACTTATCCCAATCTTCAAGAGGCAATTTCCGAGGCCAAATAGCTTGTGGGGCAGGACGGACAACATAATGGGAACCAAGCAACTCAAGTTTTTTGAAATCGCCTGTATCAACTAACTTATAATCAAAATCATCGCAAGGATAAAGAAGTCGTAACGAATGACAACTTCCAGATATAACAGGTTTCATATTCAATAAACTGTTGAAATTTTTTACGCAAAAAAAATGCTTTAATAAGCGGTATCTTGCTTGTCAAGAGTAACATCAACCAATATTTTAAAAAGCTAAATTTGGGTTTCTTCGAATTTTGAAAAACTCCTTTAATCTTCAGATTTCGGAATTATAGCAAATTAGGAAAGACAGGGTAACTCTTGAAACGTTTATTTATTATATATTTAGCCTTATTTTGCTACGCTTGCGACGCTCCAGAGGCAAAGAACAAACCGCCCAACAATAAACGCGAGTTAGTTTTACCCGTTCAAGTCGGTAAAGCCGTTTTCCGTGAAGTTGTCGAGGAAGTGAGAAGTGTTGGCAATATCCAAGCAGAACAAAAAGTGATCGTTACATCTGAAGTTAGCGGCAAGCTGATAAGCATCCATTATTATGAAGGAAAACAAGTCAAAGCAGGTCAGAAACTTGCTATTATCGACCCTAGAGATTTTCGATTAGAAATCAAAAAATTAGAAGCCGATCTTGCCGCCGCCCATCAGGAATATGAAAAAGCAACTCGGGGGCTTCGCCCGGAAGAAAAAGAAAAACTCCGCGCTCTAACTCGCGCCGCTCAAAGCGCTTTGGATTTAGCAATCAAAGAACGAGCCAGAAGCCAACAATTGGTTGAAGAAAAAGTCGTTTCACAATCGATTCTCGATATAGCAAACGATCGCGTCCGCCAAGCCCAGGAAGTTCTTTCTTCAAACCAAGCTGCCTTAAATGCAGCCTTAAAATCAAGAGAAGAAGACATCGCCCAAAATGATTCCGATAGGGAAGCCGTGGCGCGACAACTTGAAAGGGCTAAATTGGCTCTTTCTAAAACTACATTACGCGCTCCTTTTGATGGCGTTATTTTATCAAAGAAAATGGAAAAGGGCGCCTATGCGAGTTCAGGTACTCCTATTTTGGAAATGATTGGCTCTTCTCAGTTGAAAGCCGTCATTGAGATTCCCCAAAGCTATCGAGAAAAACTTTCAAAACTAACAAGTATCGAATTTTCCGTTAAGGATCTTGGGATTAATTTCATATTAAAAGAAGACGCATTAAAGGGAGTTCGAGTTATTCCAGATTCTAATATTTTTTCGGGTAACATCCCTGTTCAAATAAATTTACCAACTCCCGACCCTTCTTTATTTCCAGGAGTGACTCTTGAAGCCATATTGAAATTCGAAGCCCGAAAAAACGTTTTGCACGTTCCCTCGGTCGCATTAGTTATTACTGAAAATGGCTCCGTTGTTTATTCCGTTAAAGATCAAAAAGCAAACTTAATTCCAGTAAAAGCCCTTAAAGAAAAAAATGATTTTACGGAAATTCAAGATTTTACAAACCAAATATCTGAAGAAACGCCCATAATTCTTAGAGGAGCCAGCGCAGTTTTCCCTGGAGTCAAAGTCATGCAAGTCAATGTGGCTTCAAAAACCGAAGCTCCAAAAAATACGGTTAAAAAACCAGATCAAGATAACGTAAAAGAAAAACCAAAAACATAATGAAGCTAATCGACTATTCCATTCGCAATCCTCACCCCGTAACCGTAGTTATTATACTAGCGGGAGTATTAGGAGTTTTAAGCTTTAACTCATTGCCTCGCCAGTTAACTCCAACCGTTGAAAAACCTATCATTGAAGTCACAACTGAATACTTGGGATTGTCGCCAAACGAAGTGGAAAGATACATCACGAATAGGTTAGAAGAACAATTAAGCTCAGTGGAAGGCCTAAAAAAAATGACTTCGCGGAGCCAACACGGAAACAGCGCTGTTACCTTAGAATTCGAGTGGGGAACTGACAAAAAGATTGCAATGATAGACGTAAATAATAAGCTCCAACAAGTAAAAGATTTACCCCCGCAAGCGGACCGTCCATCATTAAAGTCAGTTTCAAGCGATAATTCTAATCCTATCATGTGGATAATTTTTGAAAAACCCCATCCAGATATGCCTAATGTCGATCAAAACTATATGTTCAAAATAGGAGAAGACGTTGTTCTTCCTGTTTTAAGAAGAGTCATCGGCGTTGGAAATGTTTGGCATTTTGGAGGGGAAGAACGAGAAATGCGAGTAGAGTTCGATCCATACAATCTTGCAAGGTTACATCTCACCTACGATGAAGTAATCGACAAATTATCCGACGAAAACATTAACACACGCGCTGGATTCCATGAAGAAAAGCAACGCGAATATACGGTTCGAAGTATGGGAGAATTTTTAAGCCCAGAAGATATTTTAAATACTGTTATTAAAAGGGACGGCGAAAAAACGATTACAGTTCGAGACTTTGCTGTTGTCAAAGACTCCTACAAAAGAACTGATTCACTAGTTCGAATCAACGGCAATCTTTCTAACGCTTTCGGAATCATAAGAAAGGCTGGGGCTAATGTCGTCGAAACCTGCCGGGAAGCCGAAAAAGCCGTTAAACGCTTAAACAAAGAACTGGTTAATCGCGGCTTACCGATACGTCTTAAAGTTGTTTACCAAGACGTCGATTACATTGACGAAGCAATTCGATTAGTAAAATCAAATCTGGCGGTTGGTTCTTTTCTGGCGGTACTTGTATTGTTAGTTTTCTTAGGCTCTTTTCGCTCTTTAATCATTATTAGCGTTAGCATTCCTATTAGCTTAATATCGGTCTTCATAATATTAAAACTTATGGGCAGAACCGTAAATATCATATCGCTAGCCGGAATGGCATTTGCGGTGGGAATGGTGGTTGATAACTCTATAGTAGTTTTAGAAAATATTTATCGTCATCTGGCTATGAAAAAAACCGCCTTAAAAGCCGCTTATGATGGCGCCGTAGAAGTATGGGGAGCCGTCTTTGCCTCTACATTAACAACATTGGCAGTTTTTATCCCCATTGCTTTTATTCAAGAAGAAGCTGGCCAACTCTTTCGCGATATCTCGATTACAATTAGCGCAAGTATCGCTTTATCCCTATTAGTTTCCATAACGGCTATTCCCACTTTAGCGGCTCTTTTACTTCGCTCAAAAGAAAACGAATCTTTTTCAGATGGGTTTATTCATAAAACCTTATTAAGACCAGCAGTAACTTTGGGTCATAAGTCGGCCGAAAGCTATTATAAACTGATGACGTTTTTATTAGAAAAAAGTCCTATAAAAGTCGCTGGAAAAATTTGCGTTGTGGCTGGAGTCGGAGGATTACTCGCGCTTAGTTTTAAAGTTTTACCAGAACAAGATTACCTTCCCTATGGAAACAACAACATGGTTTTTATGTTTATTGAGCCTGTCGCTGGATCCCGAGTTGAGCAAAATATGGGTTATATAGGCGACTATGAAAAAGAAATGGTCGCTATGGACGATGTTGAAAATAACTTCTTAGTATTTTCAAATAGATTCAATGGCGGAGGAGCTATGATTCACCGTAACCTTGCTACCGGTCAACGAGGCGAGGTTAAAATGGCCGTTAAATCTAAAGAAATGGGAGGTCGAATATTTTCAATTCCAGGCTATAGTTTTGCATTTGCCGCTCAAAGACCCATATTCAGATCTGCCGATAAAACTTTCCAAGTTGAGATAATGGGCCCGGATATTTTAAATCTCAAAAATACAGCTATGCAACTTATTGGGAAAATAATGGCGATACCGGGAATTCATTCCGTGCGACCTGAATTCAAATTTGGCAACCCTGAACTACGTTTTATCCCAAAACGCGCAAACACCGCCCGCCTGGACATAGGAATGCCTGATTTAGGTCAGATTGTAGAATCGCTAAACGCTGGAACTTACCTTGGCGAGTTTAACGATCAAGGAGATTTAATCGATTTTAATTTTGTCCGAAAAAAAGAATTGCCATTAAATTTGAACGAATATCGCAACTTACCTATCTGGACGCAAAAAGGATTTACGACTCATTTAGGCCATCTAGCGGATATCTCTATCGACGTTGGCCCATCAGTTATCGATCATATAGAAAAGGATCGCGCCATCGTTCTAAAAGTTCAAGTGCGTAAAGACTATCCGATGAAAACCGCAATAGCTAATATTGAAAAAGAAGTTTTAGCTAAAGAACGAGCTTCTCTCAACGAAGACTATAATATTCGAAATGGAGGTTCAGCAGACGATTTAGGCTCTACCATTAAATCCCTATCAAATACTTTCCTCTATGCAGTGGGCTTTATTTACCTGCTTTTAGTTGCCTTATTTAAGTCTTTCGGCAGACCAATCGTCGTCATGCTGACAGTTATCTTGGCGGTTTCAGGTTCTTTTTTTGGAATTGCGGGAAATAATTGGCTACAACAACAAAAAATTCTCGGTATCCTAAATGAATGGAAGGTTCCAAATGCAGAAAGCATGGCCAGCGGATGGAATTGGATCACATATGATATTTTGACTCAATTGGGCGTTATTATATTGGCTGGGATTGTGGTCAATAACGCTATTCTCATTGTTCATCAAACCTTGAATAATATAATAGAAGGAATGGAAGAACGTAAAGCCCTGCTTGAATCCTGTAGAACAAGGTTAAGACCTATCATGATGACAGTCATTTCCAGCGTATTTGGAATGATTCCATTAGCGTTTGGAGAGGGATCGGGAACGGAACTTTATCGTGGACTGGGAACCGCTCTTATTGGAGGACTAACTTTTTCAGCAATTTTTACTTTATTCTTAGTTCCTGTACTCATGTCGTTGATGATGGACCTTGGCTTCGGAGCGAAGAAAGAAGACTTAGTAAAACAATCTCTAGCCATCGACGAACCAATTAAAACTTAAAAAAAGTCCTTCCAACTTTCTAACTCAAACCAGTTGTACTTATAAGTTCTAACTTTTCTGTACGGCTCATCTTTTTTATTGCCGCTTCGCGAGCCGAGGCCTCGCTTCTATTAGGATGAATTTCTTGAAACAAAATTTCCTTAGGAGCGGAAATAGAAAAAAACTTTGCTCCTCGTTTTTTTTCTAAATGTTCTTGAAAACGCCTATCTAGGTCGGTTGTTATTCCCGTATATAACTTGCCAGATTCCGTCTCGACAATATAAACAATCCAACGGTCTTTTGTAGACATGGACATTTAGAATTAAAAAGGAAGGTAGGAAAATGCCAGTGGTTTTTTAAACCACTGGCATAATAAATCTACGCTGCATTAATACTTGTAACCAAACGTTGGAGTTCACTTGCCATTTCCGCTAATTCCCCAGCGGCGGCTTGGGTATCGGCAGCCCCTTGGTTTGTGGTTTGAGCGGCTTGCGCAACGCCATTGATATTATTGTTGATTTCTTCGGTTCCTCTTGCGGCTTCAGAAACTGTACGTCCCATCTCCGAAGTAGTCGCAGTTTGTTCCTCAACGGCAGTGGCTATAGTGCTTGAAATATCGTTAATTTTATTTATAACATTAGTCACCTCGGTTATAGCTTCAACCGCTTTTTCGGTGTCCGATTGGATTGCATCGATACGTTGACCGATATCTCCCGTAGCTTTTGAGGTTTCCTTAGCTAATTCTTTAACTTCATTAGCAACCACGGCGAATCCTTTTCCCGCTTCTCCCGCTCTAGCGGCTTCAATCGTAGCATTCAACGCCAACAAGTTAGTTTGCTCCGCAATCGAATTAATAACCTTAATTACTTGCCCAATTTCTGTGCTACTTTCTCCTAGTTTGCCAATTGTGGTATTAGTCGATTCCACAATGGATACGGCATCATGAGCTACCCTGGCGGCTTCAGAAGAGTTTTGAGCGATTTCCCTAATACTCGAATTCATCTCTTCCACAGACAAAGCGACTAACTCGACGTTTTTACTGACTTCTTTAGAAACGTCTGAAACAACGGATGATTGCGCCGACGTTTCTTGCGCATTAGCGCTCATCTGGGTACTAACTTCGGATAATTTACCAGACGAACCTGATAAAGCTTTTGCATTATCCTCAATACCAAGAAGGCTTTCGCGCAATTTTTCAGCCTGCTCCTTCTCTTGCTCATGCATTTTTGCGGTCTCTTCTGCCGCTACTTCTGCAGCTTCGTTAGCTCTTTGTTTTTCAACCGCTTGAGCTAACATATTATCAACCGACTTTGCAAAATCTCCCTGCAATTTAGGCGAACGACCCTGAGATTGACCGCTCATAATTTCTTCTGAATTTTGGATAAAAGTCTGAAGTCCATCCGACATATTATTGAAATTTCTGGCAAGCTCTCCTAATTCGTCATCACTATCAATAGAAAGCTTTTCTGTTTTTAATTCTCCCTTTGCTATGTTTTGAGTTGCTCCTACCATTTTTAAAATGGGCGCAGCCGCTTTCTTAGCGATAATAAAACCAGCCCAGAAAATTGCAATTGCGATAAAAAGTCCGGTGAGTAGATTCCAGTTTCGAATGCTGGCTTGAACAGCAAAAGCTTCTTCTTCGGCAATCTCCACTAAAATTGCCCAGCGCAGTCCCAATATATCGACTGGAGAATAAGCGCTTAAAACTGGAATATTTCGATAATTATCAAAAATTTGAAAACCAGCCGTACCTCCAAGCGCTTCTTGAACGCCTTTTGAATCCACTCGCATAAGACCAATACTAGTGCCAAATGCCTTTTGATCTTCAATCAACTTATTATCGACTTCAGACTCTTCAAGAGATTGAAAATATTTTTTATCGTCCTCAATTAGAAATCGAGAATTATTTCTCATCATTTTATCAGGCCCAATAATGTATGCCTCGCCGGTTTCACCCAATCCAATTTTCTTCCAAGATTTATTACTGGACATAACTTCGTCAATTTTGTCGATCGGCATTTGAAAAATCAAAACTCCAACCTTTTTATTTCCATCAAAAATTGGAGACGCAATAAAAGATGCGGGTGCATTGTAGGAAGGTTCATAAGGGGCAAAATCATCTAAAATAAAAGATTCGGTTTTACTCAAATTCATGGCCTGTTTGAAAACGCGACCAATCCCAGTATTGGTATAGGGACCTGACAGTAAACTAGTGGCGTAGTCAACTTCTTTAAATACAGAATAAATGATATGACCCGTATCAGGCTCAACTAAAAAGATATCGTAATAACCAAATTTTTCTAAAAAGCTTTTAATGGCAGGATGATATTTTTTGTGAACTTCGCTATATTTACTCCCATCGTTGGAAACCATCAAATTATGCTTTTCCCCAATGGGTTCAGAGTTTTCAGAAATATAGAGCGCCTGTAAGATTTGGGAAAATCCTTTGCTCGGAAACCACCTAGAATCTGAATTCCCTGGAGCCCCGGGAGTATTCTCAAATTGATATGTATAACGACCTTTTAAATTCGAAATCTTGCTAGAATTTAGATAACCTGGAAGATCTTCTGCAATTGAAAAAAAAGCTGGATTAAATTCCTGAATTGCTTCGATGATCATCCTGCTTTCGGACAAGGTAAGCACTTGATCTCTAATTTGCTGGAAGTAACGTTCGATCTGATATTTTTTATCTTCCTTTAAGGCCGTTAAACGATTCTCATTTAATTTCAAAATCTCTCTTTTCATTGTTGTCATCGACAAAACAAAGAAAATTAAAAAAGGAATCAAACCAGTCAAAGCCATTAACATAATGACTTTTTTCTTTATGTTCCATTTTCCTGGGGTATTTGAGCTGTATTGAGACATCTTAATATCACTCCTTACGAGCCGAATTTATTTGCCAAAATTAATAAAATTAATAAAATTAATATTATAGGGCACGATAATAATTAACTCGATTGGCTTCAAAGGAAAAATTATTTCAGAGAAAGTTTCCATTTATCCAAATATCTATATCGAATTAACTTAAAAAATATCCTTGATACGAAATTATAAAAATATCGATAACTTTCGATTGTACCACATCTATTTTCCATCTCTTGTTACAGCTACGTAAACTTTTTCGCTTTACCGTAATAAAATTAAGACAAAAGCACCCATAAAAATTACATATAGTTTCGATGTTTATATGATAACACGCTAATCGCGTTTAATATACAAAAAATTTAAAATTTTTCGGAATTCCGCTTAAAAGTTTTATCACAATTAGTTCGTTTAAGAAAATTTTTCTTGTACCTCAAAGTCATCTCTCTCAAGCAACCAAACTCCCTCTGTTTGTTTGACCCATCTCTCCATGGTAATAATTCCACGACCAACATTCATTGACCAATCTGCCGAAAGTAAAACCGCTTTATTATCGATAATTTCTAAATTTACATTTTTATAAACAAGATCACTCGCTCCCGATTCAATAAAAGGACGCCAAAACGCCTCAATTTCTTTTAGTCCGGTGAAAACACCCATAGGTTTTGCATTCATAACAGCGTCTTCTTTATACCCCGCCACACACGCGTCCACATCTCCCGAGTTAAAACTGGCAATCCACTGCTGGCTCCGCTTTGCAACCTCATCTATTATTATTTTTTCTTCATCTTTTTCATAATTTGTTGACATTCTCTGACCTTATTTAAATATAAAATTAATGACTAGTTAATTTGGAACTTTATTATCTACTATAAAGCAAAGATTTCAGTTCGAATTCTTTAACCCTACTTCCCCTAATTGCTCTTAACTAGCAGTGAATCATGTTAATTTATAGAAGCTCGGCGAGAATACTCAAAAAATTGTAGTTTTTAATAGCAAATTAATTATAAAGCTGAGTTTAAAAATCATATATGTTCAAGGTGTACCCATTAACTTAATGAATAACAGCGTGAATAAAAATAAAATTCCACCGCCACCCAATAGCCTGCAAACACGCTCAAAGTATCTTCTAACTGTATTAATATTTTCCATGTTATTTTCTTATGGTTGGAAAATAACTGAAATTGATTTACGAGAAATGATTCGCGACGCTCATCTCGTCAAACCTCTCATTTCGGCGCTCTTACAGCCGGATATAATTACTTCTAATAAAGAATCGCAAGTTGTCGAGACTATTTTTTACCTTAACGAAATTCCATTGACCAAACCCAAGGCTCCCCTTGAGAACGAACCACAAATCGTTTCATCTGCAATTACAGGAAGTCATGACGATCCAATAACGGTTGATGGAAAAAACTTAAAACCCAATGTCCACGGCCAACTGTATTGGGTAAACTCCATAGAGCAAGAATTTCCTCTTGAAGGATTTACTTCTGACGCGAGAGGATCTTTCCATTCCAATATACGGGTTCCAGAAATGGCGCGCGGCGATATACAACATATTAAGGCAAAATTAACTTGGGAAACAGGAGGTTGGCATTTCAGTAAAACGTCCAAACTTGTTTGGGAAAAAATGATTGAAACCATATTCCTAGGATTTATGGCAACCGTTTTTGGGGTTTTATTTGCGCTTCCTTTAGGGTTTCTTGGAGCGCGTAATGTAACGGGTAATACTGCCGGTGGTTGGAGCGTTTACATATTCGTTCGGGGATTTTTTAATATCTTGCGCTCTATAGAACCCTTGGTACTGGCTATTTTATTCGCAGTTTGGGTAGGTATCGGACCTTTTGCGGGCGTCCTAGCTTTGGGTTTTCATTCTATTGCGGCATTAGGAAAATTATTTTCGGAACAAATTGAATCCGTCGACAAGGGACCGATAGAGGCTATAACTTCCGTCGGGGCAACTCCTCTCCAAGTAATCGTTTATGCAATCATTCCACAGGCTATTCCCCAGATATTAGCTTACACTTTTTACCGTTGGGATATTAATATTCGGATGTCTACTATCATTGGGTTTGTGGGCGGAGGCGGAATAGGCTTTTTGCTACAGCAATGGATTAATTTACTGCAATACCGACAAGCGGGAACCGCTTTACTCGCCATTGCCATCGCTGTAATTACTCTAGACGCTCTCAGCGCGAAAATCCGTTCCAAAGTTTTGTAAATTTCTCAAAACGTACTTTTTAATACCCGAAAATATGAATCCTATTAGTGGAATTATGCTATCGTGTTTTAAGAAATTCACCGCTAAATCCTTCCCATTAGATTTTAAATTACCTTTCAAATCAAAAAAATCATCAATGGATAGATGGTAAGTCGGAAAGAGAGGTGAAAAAATTAAATTGCCTAATTTTAGAATTCCATGTCAGTTATAAAAGAATACTTTGGCGAAAATGGCCGCGCTATCGATTTGATGGATTCGTTTGAATTCCGTCCCCAACAAATCGATATGGGGGAAGCTGTTGAACGGGCTTTTAACGATGGTAGCCATTTGATGGTCGAGGCGGGTACTGGAACTGGAAAAAGTCTCGCCTACTTAGTTCCTGCCGCCGTATGGGCAGCTAAGTACAATAAAAAAGTTATCATTTCAACGTATACAAAAACGCTGCAACAACAAATCCTCAATAAAGATATTCCTTTTATGCGCGAAGCTCTTGGGTTGCCATTCCGATACGCTCTTTGTGTTGGATACGGAAATTATTTGTCGCTCCGACGCATGGGGCGCGCCGCCCAGACTGAAATGTTTACTGAATCGAAGGAAAATCGGCAACGCCAGGAAATTTTTAATTGGTCAGAGACAACTCGCACCGGAGATCGAATGGAATTGCCTTTCGAAGTAATGGCAAGCGTTTGGGAAGATATGGGGCGACAAAAAGAACTTTGTATGGGTAAAAAATGTCCAACGTATAGAGATTGTTTTTATTTTAAAGCCCGTAAAAAATGGTTCGGATCTCATCTACTTGTAGTCAACCATCATTTATTTTTTGCTAACATTGCCAGTGGCGGCGGTGTATTGCCCCATTACGACGCAGTAATTTTTGACGAAGCTCAAAATATTGAAGAAGCCGCTTCGCAGTTTCTTGGGTTAGATTTATCAAACTCTGGAATTGGCTTTTTTCTGGATCGACTGTATAACCCACGGACTCAAAAAGGAGTTCTTACCCGATTAGAATCCGGTTCCACAAGCGACACACTAGCGCGACGAGTAGTTCGAGTCCAAGAAGCCGCGCATTCTTTTTTTAGCGAGATATTTGAAACTTACGGATTCCGCAACCGATCGATTAGATTTTATGAACCTCCGCCAATAGAAAATCATCTTTTTTTACCTCTAAAAGATTTGGAAGATTCGTTAAAATCATTGGCGGAAACATTACAATCAGAAGAAGACCGGCTAGAAGTTTCGGCTGCGGCTACTCGATGTTCAGAGTTTAGCCAGGCATTACAATTTTTTCTTCACCAAAGTCTAGATGAATTTGTTTACTGGCTGGAAATTTCGCAATTACGGCGGGGCAGCAAAGCCGTTTTACGCGGGGTTCCCATCGACGTAAGCGGCGAATTAAAACGACAGGTTTTTGATAAAACCGACACGGTCGTCATGACCTCCGCAACTCTTTCCGCAAATGGTAAATTCGATTATTCAAAAAGCCGCTTGGGTTGCAAACCTAAAGAAGAATTGATTTTGGATTCGCCATTTGATTACCCCAATCAATCGCTTTTATATATTCCTAAGGATTTGCCAGAGCCTTCCGAAGAAACCGAAAAATATATCCCTGCCATTTCGCGAAGAATTTGGGACCTCATTTTTGCTTCTGGAGGTCGTACTTTCGTTTTGTTCACAAGTTACGATGCTCTAAACCGAGTTTATAAAGAAATTGAAGATATTTCATCCAAATTTCCTTTGATTAAACAAGGAGAAATGCCCGCCGCAAAAATGATAGAAGAGTTTAAAAAAACACCATCTGTAATATTAGCTACCAACTCCTTTTGGCAGGGTGTTGATATTCCAGGAGAAGCTTTACAAAGCGTAATCATCACTAAATTACCTTTTGACGTTCCAACAGATCCAATTACTGAAGCCCGAATGGAAAGCTTTCGGAAACAAAATAAAAACCCTTTCCGCTACTACCAATTACCTCGCGCAATTATTCAATTAAAACAGGGATTTGGAAGACTTATCAGGAAACAAACCGATATTGGAGTCGCCTCCATTTTGGACGCTCGACTAATCAATCGGAGTTATGGCAAACAATTTGTGGAATCTCTTCCAGACAGTAAAAGAACGGACGATTTGGAAACTGTTAAAGATTTTTTTAAAAAAAATGGTATAGAAGAAGAGAAGGCTCTCCCCTCCTTTGGCCTTAAAGCACAAATTGTGGACTTAGATTCGAGAAGATAGCTTCATAAATTCCATAAAATCTTATCCAACCAAAGAATCATAAATCCTTTTTGTCATTGGAGGTTTATCCATCGCACAACGAAAACCCACATCAATTTTGTAAGACCGAGGGTTCATTTTTTCACGATAGGCAACTCGGGACTTTAAAGAAACAATTTTCATATATTCTTTTTTTGGGAAATGCCCTACCCCAAAATATGACAATCCTCTGACCACAGTATACTTTTTCCCATAATCTTTTGATTTAAACTCATTCTCAGGGTATGGCAAATAGTAATCCCATACCCATTCCCACGCGTTGCCAATCATGTCGTGAACGCCAAATGGACTCACTCCTTTTTTATAACTTCCAACTGCCTTCAATCCTTGTCCTCGCTTTTTTTTGTTGGATTGGCTTATATTTGCGGCCGATGGGTCAAAGCTATCCCCCCAAGGATAGATCAATCCGTTTGGGCCACGAGCGGCTTTTTCCCATTCTTTTTCTGTAGGAAGACGTTTACCAGCCCATTGAGCATAAGCTGCCGCTTGAAAGAAAGAAATTCCCGTTATGGGATAATTACCTTTTCCCTCGGAGTATTTAGAACCTTTCCAAAACTTTGGCGGCTTACAATCTGTCGCTTGGCAAAAAATATAATAATCTTTATTGGAAACCTCATATTTATCGATATAAAAACCAGGTAAACTAACTTGTCTTTGGGGGAATTCATCTGCAAACCATGGTTTTTCTAGTCCCATTGCCAATGCATGCCCTTCTTTATCTATCCGGTCTTCTCCCATTACAAAATAACCTCCCGGAATTAAAACCATACCTTTTGGAACCGTATCAAATAAACACCCGCTGAGGCCAACGACCCCAAAAAGTAAAACTAGCGACCTAAGACAATTCATAATATATTGGCTAACCATGGTTAGATTTCTTCCAAAAAACATTCAGTCAGTTCGGGTTGCTCAAATCTCAAATGACAACCTGACACTGTTCACTCATAGTTACGATTTTTCAGCTTTAATCCAATCTGTTAAAGAAATTGGAATTGCCAATCCCCTTATTCTAAAACCATTGGTTAACGACAAATTCCAAATCGTTTGCGGTCACAGAAGAACTCACACAGCAAGGCAGTTAGATTTAGAAAATATTCCAGCATGGATTATTTCTGAAAATTCATCGAATACCGAACTCATTCGTCTAAATATAATAGAAAACAACCGAACTTACGACGATATTGAACGCGGAAGTATCATTTCAAAGCTAATTAAATTTAAAACTCCGGAAAGCTCTATTATAAAAGAGTATATGCCAATGATCGGGTTAGAAAAAAGTAAAAACTTATTTGACCAATACGTGAGTTCAGCCCAATTAGAGGAAGGTTTACAGGAAATTTTTCACGAATTGAGAATTCCCATTCGGGTATATAGCGCTTGCTTTTCCTGGGAACCAGATAGTCAAAAAACTATTAAAGACATACTGGTTAAACTAAGAACGGGAACCAATAAAACTCGTTTTTTGTTGGAAACAGTCAGTGAAATAGCACATCAAGAAGCTAAACCTCCGGAAGAGGTTTTATCCGATAAGCAAATTTCAAAAATCTTAGAATCTGGGGAAACCGCGGGTATAATTTTCGATAAAATTCAGAAGTTTCTTTTTCAAAGACGCTTTCCAGAATTAGATCGGCTTAAAACAAATGTAATTTTAACTAGAGATAAATTAAAGCTCAGAGATCAAATAAAAATTAAAACTTCCGAAAACTTTGAAAATGGAGAAATCCGTCTAGAAATTAAATTTTCCACATTAGAAGAAATTATCAGTTACTCAAATAATCTAGCCGAAGTTGCGCAGTCTGAAGAAATGAAGGCATTGATTAATCTATTTAAATCAATGGAACGGACTTAATACTCTTTCGACCTAAGGCTTCCAATCACAATAGAATTGACTGGCGTAATCAATCGTTTAAAAAACTAAAATAGTTAGAAGGAGCCGCCAGGAAGGAACAACCTGGCGGGTCATGAAAAATACGCTCATCAATAACGCCGATTGGAATGACTTAAGCCGAAAGAGAAAAACGGAGATTTCGGTCGACGCTTTAAACTTTTGGAGATAATGAAAGGTATTTAAGAGTGGATCGCTTCCGGGAAAAGGTTTCCGTTTTACCCGCGGTTCCCCGAAGCAAGGGACTTACAAAAAGAGGTATTTTTCGTGGTAACCCGCCAAGCCATATTCTTTCTCTTAATAATACCTTTTAAGTGTCCGAAAAAATCAGGCACCTAAAATTCCTGCACCAAGACACGTTCTCCAATCAGTATCTTGTGTAATGAGAGCAAAAATACCACTATATGTTGTATCTTGTCAACTGTATTTTCACAGAACCCGCACTATAAAAATAACTCTCGAAATATCAATGCCTTATAAGGCTAAAAATATTGTTTTTTTGAAAAATTGTTCTCATATACACAACATATTGATAATAATTTTTATTATTATCAATATCAAGGAGGGTTTAGAAAAAAATCCAAAAAGAAACATTGAAAACAAAAAGAAGGGAAATTTAATATAATTTAATTAAATTATAAAGACTCACAGAGTGATTTTAGTAGGAAGAATTGATCAGAAAAATTTGAGGCTAAAGTTTATTTTCACTACATTCAACATAACATTCAACAAATTGAAATTGATTTCTCCCTTGATCTTTTGCCTTATATAAGGCGTCGTCTGCAGCTCCAAGAAAATCATCATAAGTAATTTTTGGTAATGGCTTTCCGCAAGCAGCCCCTAAACTAGCTGTAACATAAGGACTTACTGAGTTTTCCGAATGGTCAATCCTAAGGTTTTCAATACATTGATTTACCTGTTCGGCAACAGCCTTAACGCCAGAGGGTGGCGTAGAAGGCAAAATAATAACAAATTCTTCTCCTCCATAACGAGCCGCCAAATCTGCTGGCCGACGTAGGCATTGAGCCAAGGCAGCCGCAACTTGTTTTAAGCAAGCATCGCCAGCCTGATGTCCATAAGTATCGTTATATTTTTTAAAATAATCGATATCGAGCATAATCAAGCCCAGATAATCGTTTTCTCTAGTGGCCCGATTCCACTCTACTTTCAAAGAGTTAGAAAACCCTCTCCTGTTAGTAATATTAGTGAGGGGATCAATAATACAAAGTTTTTCTAGATGCTCAGTTCTAGCGACTAATTGTTCCTGGTAGAGCCTCAACTCTTTTTCAATCTTATCTCGTTCTAATAAATCACTT
The DNA here is from genome assembly GCA_964570665.1 of uncultured Nitrospinota bacterium. GTDB lineage: Bacteria > Nitrospinota > Nitrospinia > Nitrospinales > JAJDAT01 > JAJDAT01. The sequence goes on from CAZMZH010000005.1 coordinate 176,057, forward strand.
TGTAATCTATTATTTATTACTATCAGATCATTGGTTCTTTTAACAACCTTTCGCCGTATTTCCAATTTCTCAAAACAACCACGAACTCTAGAAATCAAATCCTTTTCGTCGATTGGTCGAAAAAAATAATCGGAAGCGCCGAGTTGAAGAGCTCGAATAATCGTTTCCATAGAGGAACTTGATGCTAATAATAAAACCATAGACTCGTGATTCAATAACTTAATTTCTTTTAAATTATTAAGTTCTTCTTCTTCGCCATTATCTAAATCAAGGATTGCTAACTGAGCATCGCCTTTAGCTAAACAACCTAGTAATTCTTCTTGTTTATCTACAAAAGTAATAGAAAACCTCTCTTTTTCAAATAAAGGTTTAAGTTTTTCAGCTATTTCTTTTTCGGCTTTGTAAACGACAATGGAGTAAAAATCCATAAAACATTCCCCAAAAGGATATTTTTGAAATGATTTAGTTAATACGGATAGAAGTTTTGAATCTAACAAAAATGGATTTTAGCAAAAACAAGAAAAGCTTAAAAGGTAGGCAGGTAATATTTAACCTGATTGTAACAAAAGGGAACTAGCTTAAAAAATGGCGGGGCCGACGAGACTCGAACTCGCGACCTCTGGCGTGACAGGCCAGCGTTCTAACCAACTGAACTACGACCCCGCATTAATTTAGGAAATGTCCCTGGTAGGCGGAACAGGGATCGAACCTGTGACCCCCGGCTTGTAAGGCCGGTGCTCTCCCAGCTGAGCTATCCGCCCACAATGACTTATTCATTATCGCAATCACAATGAGGTGAGGAGTATATAAACCGGCTCCCATCCTTGTCAAGTTATTTTATCTAAAACATTTATCAATACGGTATTGATAAATATTTTAGATTGAAAGGATAAAAACATCAGTCGATTCATTGTCCGAGTTGCTTCTTATCCGACATAATTTATTGACAGGTTACGCCACTATCTATAATATTAGAATTAAGTTTGGCGGTAGCCTAACTAACTGATTTTTACGCATTTTCCAGGAAAAAACTTTTTTCGATTTTATGGTATTTATGAAATCTAAAATCCTGGAAGATTTAAAAAAGTTAGATAAAAATCAATTGCTCCAATTGCGAGAAGATTTAGACCAACTAATTAAAGAAAAAGGAAGCGTTGAAACAGGGCCTGAAAAACGAAAGAATAAAAGAGTCCCATTAAATTTGGCCGCAACTTGCGAAGTTGAGAGAGAAAAACAATTTTTTGAGTTGCAACACAAAATAAGAATCTTAGATCTTTCCGCTAAAGGGTTACGCTTTAAATCTGAAGACCCCTTATTAAAAGACGATTTACTATCTGTTTTTTTTCGCTCTCCCTCTAATGGGGTTGAAAAAAAAATAGATTGCAAAATCACTAGAGTTACCGAAATAAATGAAAGTGGAAATAAAAAATTCCATATTGCCGCAAGAGGGGTTAATAAAGAGGAGGTCCGTCGATATAAAGAGTGGTTAAGTAAAAGAGGTCAATAAGAAAAAAATTTCAGCTTTTTTCTTAAAATGACAGATTAATTTAGCTTCCATTAAAGTATAGCTCCAAAACCGAAATAGATTTTTTTCTTTTCGTAACCCAGTTTCTTCTCCATATTCCAACCGCCTCCTATGTTTTCACGCCATGTATTAACCCAACTGGTCGAATTAACCGCAAACGTTACTAATGCATTCACTGTGGCATTATTCGTTGCCGATTTAGATCAAAAAAAACTTATCTTGAAAGAATCCCTTTCATTAAGCCTTCAACTGCGGAAAAATGCCGAATTAAATTTTGGGCAAGGCTTAATAGGTCAGGTAGCTATTTCCGGTAAACCAGTCTTAGAAGAAAATTTCCAAGAAAACAGTTTAGATTTAGGTATTTATAGTCAGAAAGAAGACCTAAAAGGTTTCCTTGCTATACCCATTTTTTACGACAAACTTGTTGGAGTATTAGCCGTAGATAGTAAAGAAAGCTATCATTTTTCTACACGCTCGCAAAAAATAGTAACTGGTTTCGCCGATCAGATGGCTTGGCACCTTCATCAGGAAAAGCTTTTTACCGAAAATTCCGAAGACAATCTTTTTCCGTATAAAGAAGTCATTGCATATAGTCAATCCATTGCCGATTCACTGCACCCGGCGGCAATGGCAGAACAAATGGTTCAAATTCCTCCTTCAATTTTAGAGTACGATTCCATGGCTGTTGTATGGCTTGACGATGAACAAACTATGGGGAAAGTAGTTCACAGCGTAGGTTGGGGAGAAGACCTAAATCATTGGGAAGTATTCCCCGGTAGGGGAGTAGCTGGATCAGCTCTCAAAAATGGCATGCCTCTTTTGATTCGAGATTTAGAGAAAAATAAATCCGTTCTATTCCGGGAAAAGGAAAAACTAAACCAGTTTCAATGCGCTATTGCCGCCCCTATTATGTTTAAAAATCATTTGTTAGCGGTTTTGGTTTGCGCATCAAAAAACCCTGAAGGACTTACAAAAACTCACTTGGATCGACTAAATATGGTAGGTTCTTTTGTAGCCCCCGCTCTTTTTTACGCTCGGGAAAAGCGGCAATGGGATTACGATAAAAACCTGGATCAAGTTACGGGAATTCCGAACCACCGTTGCCTTGTAGCCTACCGAGAAAACATCGAAAAAGAAGTAATTCGCGGTCACAAACGAATTTTCTTTCTATCCGTTTACCTAAAGAACTTATTAACTCTTTATGAAACTCATGGCGTTGTTATTGGAGATCAATTACTAAAACAAGTGGTCTCCTTGCTTTCTAAAACAACCCCTTCTCCCAAGTTTTTATTTAAATATTCTGATACTTCGTTCTTGATAATGGTTATGAAAATGAATCAAAGCGAAATAGAAAACTTGGAAACCCGTTTGAAGCAAGTATTTGAAAAAAACCCCTTTTTCGTTAATGGCGTATCGTTAAAGCTTGAAGCGGATTTAGGTCTTTCCATTTTTCCCGATGACGGGAGTAACCTCTGCGAATTGGCCGGTCTTTCCTGGGCGCGGTCTTCACAAAACTCAACCGAATCTCATGCTGAAAAAACTATTTAGATTGTTAGTAGGGAACCTTTCTTCCGGAATGGCCATGGACCTTGGAACTGCAAATACTCTTGTCCACACGAAGGAAAAGGGAGTAATTTTAGACGAACCTTCCGTGGTAGCCGTGAACGTAAAAGAAGGAATAGTGGAAGCCGTAGGCGCTGAAGCAAAAAAAATGTACGGAAGAACTCCTAGCCAAGTGAATGCTATTCGTCCAATGAAAGATGGAGTCATTGCGGATTTTGAAGTAACTAGCAAAATGATCGCATATTTCACAAATAAAGCCCTAAAAAACACCTGGTTTATTAAACCCCGCATGGTTATTGGAATCCCGACATGTATTACTCAAGTAGAAAAAAAAGCTGTAATCGACGCCGCCCTATCAGCAAAAGCAGGAGAAGTACATCTTGTGCAAGAACCTATGTCTGCAGCAATCGGAGTAGGAATACCCGTTCACAAACCTGAAGGCAACATGGTCATCGATATTGGAGGAGGAACAACTGATGTCGCGGTTATTTCTCTTTCGGCAATCGCTTACGGGGAATCTATTAGAGTAGCTGGCGATGAATTGGACGAAGCAATTGTCCGCTACATGAGAATTCAACATCAATTGAACATTGGCGTATTTGAAGGAGAACGCACAAAAATTGCCGTTGGCAGCGCTTATCCATTAGTTGATAGTTTAAAAACCGAAGTTAAAGGCTTGAGCGTTAAAAGCGGAGTTCCCGAATCAATTATTGTCAACGACGAAGAAATCCGCGAGGCGATAAAAGAACCTGTCGCTGCAATAGTTAGCGTAGTTTTGAGAGCGTTAGAAAAGACTCCTCCTGAACTTTCAGCCGACATCCACTCCAACGGTATTTATTTAACGGGAGGGGGAGCGCTTATTCGAGGTCTAGATAAACTCATTGAAGAAAAAACCTGCCTTAAAGTTTACATTCCCAACTCCCCCTTAACCAGTATTGTGCGAGGCGCTGGCGCCATACTGGACGATTTTCAAGAAATGAAGAAAGTTTGCATAAATTAATCGCAAATGTAATACAATAATTGTTTCAAATTAACAATTTTGGGATTCGACTGTTTTAAAGGTTTTTTGTTCAGTTTGTTATGAATAGCGAACAGGTATCATTCAAATGCTCTGAATGTGGCAGTTCTGCAGGAGAACGTCCTACAACTGTTGAATTCTTCGACCAAGAAATTTTCCTTTTTGATCCAATTATCTGCGCCGATTGTCTTCTAAAGTTGTGCGAAAAATACGCCGTTCCATGCGCAAATTGTGGAGGCGTTATTCCGCCTTTTTCTCAGGTAGGAGTGCTAAAAGGAGATTGCGGCGAAAGGCTTTTCGTACATATGACAACTACCTGCAATAGCGTAGGTAGCGCTTTTCATGGCTATTTAGGGAAAGGCGTAATTAAAAATTTTGTTCAAATTGAAGCGTGTTGATTCCAATAGCTTTATCTATATGTTAAGGGAGGTTTAAACCCGTGCCAGAAGTTTCTTTTATTAATCAAGATATGAAGATAAACGTTGAACCCGGAACCAATTTACGGGAAGCGGCAATTAAAGAATATATAAGCATTTATCCACACGTATTTAAAATTTTGAATTGCAGAGGTCGGGGTTTGTGCGTTTCTTGCGTTGTGGAAGTTGTTTCAGGAGAGGTTGATCCCCCAAATGAAATAGAACTTGAAAAACTGAAAAAAAAGCGAGAAAAAAACCCAAACCTTCGCTTAGGATGCCAAATTACGGTAAATTCCGATATAGAAGTTAAAACCCACGTTTAAGGCATTATTATTTTATTAGCTTTCTCAGCATATGTTTAAATAAGCTTTGAAAAAACAAAACTATTTCGTGTTAGAAAGCAATTGACAATCGATTGTCGAAATTCCAAAATATTATGAGTCCTTTAACTGAAGAAAACTTAAAAACTATTAGGGAGCACGCCGTTGAAGAATATCCATACGAGTGTTGTGGGATTGTTTTAGGAAAAGTAGGTACTGCCGACAATAATATTTTGTATCGTTGTGAAAACATTCAAAACCGTCTGCACGAAAAAGATCCTGAAACATTTACTAGGGACGCGAGAACGGCATTTTATATTGATCCAAAAGAACTAATGAACATCTTAAAAGATGCTCAGGATAAAAAACTTGAGATAAAGGTTTTTTACCATTCTCATCCGGAACATGACGCTTATTTTTCAGAAGAGGATAAAAGAATGGCGCTATTTGACGAAGACCCCTTATATCCCAATGCAGATTACCTGGTTGTTTCGGTATACGACCAAAAAGTTAAAAGAGAAGTTTTGTTCTCATGGAATACCGACACTAAAGAATTTACCGAAAAACAGGATATAATGTTAATTCAATCCTGATTTTTTGTTGAAAACCTTTTATTTTCTATTGTAGGAGATAGGTTATGGCTTTGATGATTAATGAAGATTGTGTCAATTGCGGAGTATGCGAGCCGGAATGTCCGAATGAAGCGATAACGGACGGCGACGATATTTATGTAATTCACTGGGAAAAATGTACTGAATGCGTTGGTTGGTATGACGACGCCCAATGTGTGGAAGTTTGTCCAGTTGATTGCATTCCAAAAGATCCAGAGCATGAAGAAACTCAAGAAGAGCTTTTGGCTAAAAAAGAATCTTTAGTTAATGGCGGCTAAAATTGAAATAAGGAAAATTCATGAGAGAGGAAGTTGAAGAAGTATTAGAAACCCTTCGGCCATCTTTACTTGCTGATGGAGGAAATGTTGAACTTGTCGATATTGAAGATGGCGTAGTAAAATTGCGTCTCATTGGCGCCTGCGCTTCTTGTTCAAGTTCAATGATGACTTTAAAAATGGGAATCGAAAAATCTCTAAAAAAAGCGGTCCCTATGGTCAGATGCATTGAACAAGTCGAATGATTTCAAAGTAAGTTTGGTTTTATAGTTTTTAAATTTAAAAATAAATAACAATTGAAACTCAAGAAACTTTCAAAATTTGTCTCTCAACTCGCTTTTTTCTTCCTATTGGCTTTTGTTGACATTCAGGGCGTATTTGCTTCTCAAAAAGGCGAATTAGCTCCAGATTTCTCCTTAAAATCCCTTGCAGGTCCCAAGGTAAGCCTCAGAGATTTTAAAGGTCGTTATACCTTGGTAAATTTTTGGGCCACTTGGTGCGTTCCTTGCAAAATGGAAATGCCTTCTCTAGAAGAGTTGCATAGACGCTTTCCTAATGAAAAACTAGCTGTCCTACCCATTTCAAACGATATGTTTGGAGAAAAGGTTGTTCGCCCATATGTAGAAGCGAACGAGTTTTCTTTCACAGTTTTATTCGATCCTACTTTAAAGGTAAGCAACCGATACGGAGTCGTTACCCTACCTACAACATTTTTAATCGACCCAGGTGGAAAAATCATTGGAGTTTTAGAGGGCGCTGAAGACTGGTCAAAACCAGAAACCTTTCTTTACTTTGAAGGATTGCTAAAAAAATTAAATTCACCCTCAAGGGATTCCAAACCTCAACGAAAACCAATAAAAACAGAATCGGAAGTGTTCGGCTTACCATTAGTCGATTAACTCAGCAAATTTTCTTGAGGTATGAATATTTTAATTTCTCGCGACTATAGACTAATTACGCGAAGCCATTCGCTAGTTTTTATTACGTTATTTTTTTGTTCAATATTCCTTTTCCCCATACTTTCGTTTGGACAAACCGCCCCATTAACCGCAGAAAACCAGTGGGAAGCCGATATGATTTGGATTCCCCCCGGAGGCTTTCAATTTGGAACAAACCGAGTTGATGAAGAAGGGGAAGCGCTTTCCATTGGAATTCCAAAACCATGGTTTGCAGACGAAACTCCTGAAAAGTCCGTTTTCTTGAAAGGATTTTATATCGACCGCTATGAAGTAACAAATCGGAGATATAAAATTTATATAGATAATACTGGAGCTCCCACTCCAGATTATTGGGAAAATGGTCAAATTCCCCAAAACAAAGAAGATTATCCCATAACTTGGGTTAACTGGTATGACTCCCTCAATTTTTGCCAATGGGCGGGAAAGAGATTACCAACAGAAAAAGAATGGGAACGAACCGCTAAAGGAACTGAAGGGACAGATTACCCTTGGGGACAAGAGTTTAAAGCCAATAATGCAAACTTAACTATTAAGGCTGGTGGAAAAAATGAAGTCTTAAAAGTGGGCTCTTTCCCCATGGGAGCCAGCGCAGAAGGCGTACAAGACTTAATTGGTAATGTATGGGAATGGACTGCAGACGATTACGCCCCTTATCCGGGAAATACATATAAAAACCCTCAATTCGAAATGGGTTCTAAAACGTTACGTGGAGCCTCTGTCGCATATATTGGTCATTTCCCAGGAAGTTTGTATTTATCTGCCTTAAAAAAAATGGCCCGAAATGGTTTTCGGCAACCCGCGTCTCCTGATGACGGGGCAGAAGACGTTGGATTCCGTTGCGCCTCTAATTCCAAACCCGCTTTATTTGGCGCTACGTCAAACGCTATTCAACCTCAATCTCAAACTTTAAGTCCATTTAAAGGTTCTCCTCCTGGAGCAACCTCTAGCGTCATAGAGAATTCCGATGAGAGTTTTGCACAAAACCCATTTGAGGCTCAACCAGTTCTTCCCCAGTCCGGAATCTTAATTTTGATCGTTTTATCGTTCATAGCCGGGCTAATGAGCTTCTTATCTCCCTGTACCCTTCCTATACTACCGGCCTATTTTGCGGTTACGGCTCAAGCCGAGCGCACTCGAGTCAGCTTTATGGCTGTTGCGTTTTTTTGCGGATTAGCGTCCGTTTTTGTCATGATGGGAGCCTCCGCTAGCTTTTTTGGCCAATTCCTAAGAGATTATATTTTTTCCTTAACTACGGTAGGAGGTATTTTTGTTGGCATTTTCGGCGTCATGACAATTTTTGGACAAGGATTTTCAGGGGCCAATTTTCAGACTCAACCAGCTAGAACTTTTGCGGGTTCTTTTTTATTTGGAGCTGCGTTTGCTCTAGGTTGGACTCCATGCGTTGGTCCGGTTTTATCTGGGATCTTAATTTTAGCCGCATCTGATAAAACTATTTTTCAAGGTATGAGCCTTTTGTTTTTCTATGCAGCAGGCTTAGGACTACCATTAATTCTAATTGCGATTTTTTTCGGAAACCTCAAAAAAGACAGTTTGTTTTGGAGAGTATTGAGAGGCAAGGGTTGGGATATAAAAATAGCGGGAAAAACCATCATTTTACATTCTACCAATGTGTTTAGCGGCTTATTACTAGCGGCATTGGGTTTTGCTCTAGCAATGGGATATCTCACATATCTCAACAGCCTTATTCCCATCGAGTTGCAAATATGGTTCAGTGAGGTAGAAGAAAGCCTATTAAAAGCTTTTATGTAAATCTAGCTTTTTTTGGCTTTTCTTTTTCTTTTCTCTCAATTATGGAAAACTTAAGAAAATTTTTGTAAAATAACTTAATTTTATGAATAAAAACTGTATAAAATCCGTTAAGTAATTTTATATGCTAAATTAAAAACAAAAAACCCGCGATTTAAGGAATAGCCTTTATGAAAAAATTGATTGTTTTTTGTATTGTACTCATTTTCTCCACTGCTTCTTGCTCTGGAGTAAATTCCGTTGTAAAAAAACGCTGGAGGAATTCAGAAAACTCCATAGCAATAATGGATATGACTTCGCGCGGTGATGAATTAATGAATGCTGGAGCTCAATTGCATAGAGCTCTTGAAGAATCCTTATTAAAAACGAACTTTGTTGTTGGCTCTTCTGACGAATCCACGCATTATAAATTAAAATACAAAGTCGTCGAATATGATAAAGGCAGTCGAGTGAAACGGTTTGCCACTTTAGGGGTTTTATCTAAATCAGGCCAAGCCAACGTAAAAGTAAAAGCGGCTTTATTTACCGACAATAAACTTTTAGGTCGTTGGGATGTCGAAAGCTGGTTAAACGATGGTTTTTTGGGAGGTAGCTCCAAAGCTATTTTTAACAAAGCTGCCGAAGAAATTATTGATCACCTAAAAGGCGACTATTAGTTTCAATAAATCTAAACTAAAATTCAAGCTCTATCAAAAAAGCCTTCCAGGTTTATCCTGTAAGGCTTTTTTATTTTAAGAGAGCCTCTAATAATTCCTATTTGTACTGGCTTGCTATCGCCTAGCCCGCATATTGCATGAGTAAAAAAGGTTTTTTCTTTTATTTAAAAGGTCGGAATGACGCAAAACTCAATATATCTTCATAGCAATATATATGCGATTTCGATAATTTACTATTAGAAAGAATATAACATCTTAAATTCATTGTTATTTTAAAGAAAAATGAAATATAAAAAATTGCACTCTGCTTTTTTTCATAGTTTAAAATTTACAAACTAAACCCTAGTATTAATTAAGATAATATTTCCATGCTATTTAAGGGTAAAAGAAACCTTGTTGATTCCATAAAAGCAAAGCTTTAATTCTGTCAATAACCATTAGCCTTTTATGGTCAGGAGATATTTTATGCGCAATATCCCAACATTTCCACGCATTCCTGAATTGCTTTTTTTCGAGATATAAATATCCTAACTCTATCCAAGCTTCAGTTAAATAAGGATTTCTTTCCAATAATTTTAAAAACAATATTTTTGAAAATTCCATCTTTTTTTGAAACCGTAAAATAGAGGCTTCTACAAATAGCAATATATGTCTATGAGTATTCGCAACTTCTTGCAACTTACGAAGATTCAATAATTTTTTTTCTGCATCTTTTGAGTCTATAGGAGGTCTTAAAGCAGACATCAATTTAATTACCACCTCTTCGTTCAATGCTACTTCTATTAAACCCCGCTCTTCTTTACCTTCAATTGATGAATGAAATTTTTTACCGCTTTCAAATTGATATTCGAGAAACCCAAGCATAGCTTCTAAAAAATGCTCATTTTTTAAAGCTTCTTTTGAAACTTTTAAAAGATTATTTGAGTTTTGGTTGAAAAATTCTGAGTTTAGTCGCTGAATCCCATTAATTAGAGGGGAAAACTCAAATTTTCCTCCTTCAACAATACTAAAGTCTTTTAAAGAAAAGCTTTCTAAAGGATTGGTTCTCAAAGACAAAATAGTGAGAGTGGTCATATCGTTAAAACTGGAATAATATATATTAAGTTTTTTGGGGATTTCTTTTTTCTTTTTTAATATTTTTAAAATTGAAGGATGGACTCCACAATAATATTTTAGAAAAACAGGGAACCAAACTAAACTAGCTTGTGAAGATTCTAAAGAATCTTTACTAAATTCTAAAAAAATCTTCCTATCATTCAAAACAATATTATTTTTTCCATTAGAGGACAGAAGAAATAATGCCTTCTTATTTCGCTCTCTGTTCCGGATTGAAAATCTATGCTCCATCTGAGTAAGGACAGCTTCCAAAGCATTATTATTCTTATCTGTAGTTGCAAGCTTTACGGCGTTCTCAAATTCCAATCTCCGTTTCATTACTACTGGAAACATTGATTGATCAGAATATAATCTTGTTAGCATGTTCAATTTATAAATACGCTTTTTTTTGAAATCATAAATAGTTTTTTTATGATTTTTCTCCACGCTGAAAAATATCTTCCCTAATTCAAGTGTAATGTTTTCATTTAGGACCACATCCTTTTTATTTAATAGATCTGTTATTGCAGAAGGAAACTTTTGAATATTTATTTCCAACTTAATATTTGCTTGCGCGGTTGAACTCCACAAAACAAAATAAATGATTAATAACTGATTTAATTTAAGGCTTCTCATTACTTATCTACAAAAATATTTAAATTGATGAACGCTACTGCTTACACATATTATTTATTATTATTGATTAAAGTTTTGGAAGGTAGGATATCGCCGTAAATTGTTTCTTCATCCATATTATCAAGATCTCTTAGCCCCAAAATCTTAAAGTACATTACGCTCTTTGGATTGGTATTTATCGGTTTTTGATAATATAAAAGCCCAATAGTTTTGGTTACCATTTTTCGAAGACCAGGATGAACGTTCTCAATAAAAGCTAATTCTCCCATGGGATTAATCTGAGTGCGCGCGCTTGAAACGACAGCAATATTGTCCCCATACCGATACGCAAAAGCAAATCTCCAATTTTTTTTGGCTATATACATATCCACGTGTGTAATTCCAATTAAAATGCTGCTTTTCTTGCCTAGCTTTCCTAAAAATTTTTCTCTTATTCTTTGAGTTACTAAATAAGCCTCTAGTTGCTTTCGGTCGGGATTTATTAATTCGCGATATGGATAAAGAGGCGCAGTCATTCCAATTTTGAGTTTAAAAATATTTTGGTAATAGTCCGCTAAGTTAATCAAATATTTATTGCTGATTGGACCAATAGGCACGAAATAAATATCTGCATCATCTATTACATATTGTTCCAAATCTTTTGAAACAGCTTGTGATCTTGAAGAACAAGCAATCAAAAAAACCGATAAATAAATTATTAATAGGAATATTATTTTTAACTGAGGCATATTGATTATTCCCCGCTCCAATACTTATTAATTAACCATGATTACTTTCAATAAACTCATTTAAGTAGATATTTTGATATTCACCTTGATCTTCTCTCAATTAATTTGGACTAAATAGTTCTCAAAGATTAAAAAAGTGGTAACTAACCCTCAAATTTAAGGTTTAGGCTCATGGCAAATCTTAATTTTTAGAAGCCTCCTAAAAATTTTTCTAACTTTATTCTTTTAAAAGTTGTGGCAGAAATCAATAAACATCCCATTCTCCACTCCGATAATATTCAAGTATTTTGTGATCAAATTCTGTATTAGGCTCTACTTCATTTTCCCGTTTAAAAAAATCCTTTCCAAAATGGCTTAAAGCCACCATAGCTCCTGGATTTAAAAATCGGGTTTTTACGGTTTTAAAATCGAATCGGGACGCAACTTTTTTTAATCGCTCCGCCGTCATAAATTGATTTGAAATCGCTAAATTCCATCCCCATTGCCCCATTGTCGGAATAGAGTTTTGATAGGGGAGAACGGAAAAACCCGCAGTTTCCAAACTTTTCTTAACGCATAAAAATGCGAGTGGAGAATAAAGCGTACTGGAACTTTGAGTTACCAAGACTCCATGTGGCTTTAAATATTTTTTGGCCAAACTGTAGAAACCAACCGAATACAGCATAGATAAAGAAGCTGTTTTAGGATCTGGCAAATCCACTAAAATAACATCGTAATATTTATTTTGATTCCTTAAATATTTGAAGGCATCTTCATTGATAACACTGACTTGAGGTTGGTTAAGAGATCCCCCATTGGCTTTTAGAAAAATTTCGTGATTTTGCGCTAACCGTGTCATGGCAGGATCTAAATCAACTAAAGTCACATTTTCCACATCCGGATATTTTAAAATCTCGCGAACAGCTAATCCATCTCCTCCGCCTAAGACGAGAATATCTTTTCGATTTTTAACCAAACTCATAGCGGGATGAACGAGGGGTTCATGGTATCGATCTTCGTCAAAAGTACTGAATTGGACACTACCATTTAAAAATAACCAATAGTTATTTTTCCATTGAGTAATAACAATCTTTTGATATCGAGTTTGTTCTTCGTAAACAATTTTGTCTTTATATTTATGCTGCTCTCCGAATAAGACAATGGGTTTAGCAAAAATCCCAGCTAATAAAATAATCGTTAATACAAACCCACACGCGAACCGAAGCTTCGCTATCGCCTTTAATTCATCTGAATAAAACCAAATTAAAACTGCAGCTACCGATAAATTTACAGCTCCTAATAATATTGGGGTGTAGGTCAATCCCAAAAAAGGTAACAAAACAAAAGCAAACAATCCTCCACCAACCAATGCCCCATAATAATCGTATTCGAGTACCGAGGATATATTAACTTTTAAAGATTCAAAACGATCGTTTATCCTAGCAATGAGAGGAATTTCCATACCTGTTAAAAAACCAATTAATATTGATACTCCATAAATTACAATTCCAATTTGCGTTGTAAAAGCTGCAACGGCATAACAAACTAGAGAAGATAGAGCGCAAGAAAGGGAAAGGGCGCATTCGATAGCAACATAGCGGTCCAACAAGTTTCCATCAACATTTCTGGTAAAACGGCTTCCTAATCCCATGGCAAACAACATGAGAGAAACGACGAGAGTCCATTGAATAATGGCGTTTCCAAGCAAATAACTGGCAAGAGTGGCAAGTGTGTATTCGGCAACAATCGCAGCGCAACCAGTAGCGAAGAGACAAGTTTTTAAAGCGTAACTTAATTTTTTCCCCGAGGCGGTTCGGGTTTCCATGATCGTTATTTTCGCGACTCAGTTATCGGATAAGACCGGAAACTTGTCAAACGCACCAGGAAATTAGGAAGGAAGATCCAATATAAGAACATGCTTCTAAATAAGCGGCTCCTATATTAGGCTTTTCTTGATCGACCAATTCAGCGGCAAGACTTCTACCAGGCAACAACACTTTATCAGTCAAACTACGAGCGACTGGTAAAATAATAATTCCCACAAGCAGAAATACGGCAAATTCTCCTAAATTAATCTCCCAAGAAACAAAATCGTCTGCCGAAGCTACTCGTAACAAATTTCCCATAGCCAGTATTGCGCCTGCAAATCCAACGCCTACGGCGACATTATCTTTTTCAATCTGTTCATGGACATCGTATTGGACTATCAAATTGTAATATTTTCCTATTGCGATCAAAACTAATTGACCAACTGCCCAAAAAACAATTGCGGTTAAAACATTTCCTCCATGACCATATACAGCTCCAAAAATATTTAAACCTGACGCGGTAAATACCGCAAACTCTACAACGCCAGTTCCGCAATTTTGATCTTCTAAGATTTCTTTTTTTATCTGGAATTTGGAAAGAATAAATCGATCGTTAATAACTGCAGAAACATTTAAGAAAATAATGGAAAGGAAGCCATAAATTAAAATGTCCTTTAAATCTTGCACTAGTCCAGCAGAAGGACCATCTATGACCCCTCCAATACAAAAAATAAGTCCTAAATAATAACCAGCCATAGTCAAAGCTAAAGCGGCATTATCCTTTTCGATTAACTCCTCGTTCAAATTATAATCTTTGCGGCAAAATCTAAACGCAAAATGCCCAAAAATAAAAATTCCAAAGCAGGAAAATAAATAAATAATAGAAGTAATAATTTGATCCAACAACATAATTTTATGCGGACCTCTTTGAGTTAATTGCTTTCATTTTTCCTTTATTTTCCAAAAGAAAAACCCCGACTTCTAAATGAGTTTTTACTCCGCCCAATTCTCCGTTTTTCAACTTTTCTATCAAAAGCGCTTGCAGATTTTGTTTTGCGGGCTTTCCTTCTAGAATAAAAATCAGGTTTTTGCTTTTGGGTTATAGTCCCGTTTGTGCCATAAGATTTTTTTGGCCCAAAATAAGGTTTATTATTTTGTCTATAATTAGAAAAGGAATTATAATCTCTTCTATATAAACCGCCTCCCGCCCAATTCATTAAATTAGACATTAAAGCGTATTTGCCATAAAATTCCCAAAAACTACCGCCACTTGAATCTTGGCGCCAACGACCATAATTTTGATTTCCAACATATTGATATCCATTTGGAAACGGAGTATTCGAAAGCTTTCCATCGGGAGTTTTAGAAGCTAAAACCATTCCCAAGTAGGGCTCATAACGTTTATAATAATCATCGGTAACCATTTGATAAGAGCGAATATCGCTATTATCGCCAATATCTACTCGATATTGGTGGAAATAGCTTGGGAAAAAATTCCCCTCTTCGCGCATATCATTGAGTAAAATCGCGTATTCAGGTTCATTTATCATTTCTTTTTGCAGGCTTTGTACTGGCCCAACCCCAGAGTTTCCACTTCCACAACCCGAAATGGTTAAAATGCCAATAATCAAAGCCAAAAAAACTATCTTTTTATTTATGCTTACCATTATCTATTCGCGAGTCTTAAGAGGACTTTACCCCCTTCAAGAAATTCATATTAGTAAAAGTATTACCCTATCCCAGTTGAAACCTGCTGTCAATTGGCAACTAACGATTCAAAACTAATGAAAATAATTGCTTCGCATACCCAAAACCGCTGGTTGGTTCCTGGAATAATTTTTATTATTGCATTAATAGTGCGAACTTTTTACTTAATAGAACTTCCAATCAATCCTCTCTCCGATTATTTCCCTAGTTCTCTGGATCATTTTAATTTCGATCAATCCGCTCAAAGTTTCGCTTCAGGCGACATATTAGCTCGGGCGACAAACAATAGTTTTGCGCCTCTTTACAAATATTTTTTAGGAACATTGTATTTTCTCTTCGATAGGAATTTACAAGCAATTTATGCCGTTCAATTTTTAATGGGATCTATTGCTTGCGTTTTAGTGTTTTTCATTGGAAAAGAGGCTTTTGGAATCAGAGCGGGAATAATTTCTAGCCTAACTTTGGCTTTATACGCACCCCATATTGTTTATGAAGGCATCATTCTTCGGGCCGCTTTTATTTCATTTTGGGGAGTCGTATCTCTGTTCTTTCTTTTTCGATTGCGACAATTTTTTAGTACTACAAACCTCATCATTGCAACATTGGCTGTTTCTTTTTTTTTCCAAGGAAGACCCAATACGATTATTTGCCTTTTCCCGATTTGCTTTTTCCTTTATCGATACATATTTGCTCAACTTCCAGAAAATTTAAGAAAAAAAAATTGGCTAATTTTTTGGAGCGTACTTTTAGGATCTTTTATCCCTTTACTAATCCAATGCTACCTAGTACATGGAAAATTCGTCTTTTTTGACGCTAGCGGTCCACATACATTTATTTCTGGGAACCTTATTGAATACTCCGGAGTGGGTTTTGAACATCAACTAGTCGAAGATTACAAGAAAAAACAAATATTAGGCTATGGATCAAATATCCAATTTTTATTAGGCCATATATTAGATTCTCCTTTAGATTTTTTCTTACTCTATATCAGAAAATTGTTTTTCTTTTTAAACGATTTCGAACCGCCAACCAATATTTCATTCTACTTATACCAAGAGTTTTCAAACTTATTACCTTTATTGATTAACCATTTCGGAATAATTTCATCGCTAGGTTTAGTCGGTTTGGTAATGGCTTGGAAAAATAAAAAGTTGGACTTTTTATTATCCTCCTATCTTTTTTCCTTATCGATCGCAATCTTAATTTTTCTCAATGAAGCTCGTTACCGCATCCCAATAGTTCCAATTTTTATTTTATTCTCCGGATATGCGTTAGATCGCATACTTTCAAACGTTTCGCGTAAAAACTTTTATAATTTAGCGGTTATTATTTTTTGCTTGGTCCTACTCGGTTCTGCCTTCAAAGAACCTGAAAAAATGATACGCGCTCGATCTAACGATTATGGAAATATGGGAGAAGCCTATTTGAATAGAGGAGATGTAAATGCCGCTCAAAACGTTTTTGAAATAGCGGTTAAAGAAAGACCTAATAACGTTTACGCCAGAATTAACTTAGGAAGAATTTTTGCTCTTAAAGGAAACAGAAAGTTGGCTGCCGAACAATTGCTTTTTGCTATCAAACTTAATCAAGGTTTTTGGCAAGCGTATGCAAACTTGGGAACTATTTACGCAGAATCAGGACGTTATGCAGAAGCCGAAAAGTTCTTATTAAAAGCTAGAGAACTTAGACCTAATTCAGCAGATATTTTATTCCGAATTGGGGATATGTATTCGCGAATGTATCGGCATCAAGATTCTGTTGGATATTTAGAACTATCCATATCTAAATCGCCAAATAATACTCAAGCTTTAAATCTAATTGGAATTGAATACGAACTTTTAGGCTTTAGGGAAAAGGCAATCCAATTATTAGAAAAATCTTCTTCCCTTGACCCCGATAATTATAAAACCCTTAACAACTTGGGTGTTTTATATCAAAAATCGGGACTGTTAAAAAAAGCTGCCCAAGCATTCAATAAATCTTTAAAAGCAAATCCACAATTTAAGGAAGCGTTTAATAATCTTACGACTATTCAAAAGACCTTAAAACTTTCAAGCTCATTGAAATAGATAAGTAAAGTCTTTTAAAATAACTCAGAATATTTTTTCTCCAATACACAAAGTGCCTAAGAAGTCGTCTTCTTTTCCTTTGGTTATATTTTCGGGAGGAATATTCCATATCCCAAAAGAATGAACGTTTAAAGCAAAAGATGTAATTTCATCCGAGGGAGGTAAATTGGGACCCGCTTTGAAAACTATTTGTAACGGTTCTTTGCCCTGAGAAACAACATCTTTAGTGGCTAGCTTGGGCAATAAGGAATTTAAATTGTCCGTTATAAGATAATCTTTAATATGATTTCCAAGCAAACTTTTTTGGTCATAACCAAGTAATTTAAAAGCATCGTTTGCAAACGATATCTTTTTTTCAGGATCAAGCTCGAAAATTATATCGGAAACCGTTTCTAAAACCGATCTATAAAGCCTTTCCCGAGCCCTTATTTGATCGTTTGAAATCCTTACCGTCTGAATCAGGTTTTCTTTTCCAAAAGAATTTTTCCTCAATAAAAGCTGAGTTCTAACTCGTGTCAAAACTTCTTCTGTACTGAAGGGTTTAGCAATATAGTCCGAACATCCTACATTAAAACCTTTTACTAACGTCTCAGTATCGTCTTTAGCGGTGATAAAAATAATGGGAGTGTCCTTAATGGCTTCTATTTCTTTTAATTTTTTACATGCTTCGATACCATCCATTTCTGGCATCATGATATCCAATAAAATCAAATCAGGTTCATTCTTTTCGGCAATTTCAAGAGCCAATCTACCATTTGGAGCAAACGATAATCGATAACCTTTTGGGGCTAGTAATCTTTTTAATACGTCTAAATTCGCCGGAGTATCGTCAACCAGCATTACTTTCATTCCTACTAAAATAGGATCGTATTCGAAAAGAGGTACAGTAGACATCTTAATAAAATAAAATTGATAAAAAGATCATTAAATCAACCTCAAGTTAATAAATTGAGTTCATTTAATAAAAAATTCTTTTTTTATTGATGTATTTTCTATTAAACGTCATAAATATTAATTGTGCAAAGCAATTTTCAACTATTTAATTTTTAGTAACATATATAGCTTAAACTAGCTAAAAAACTTTAGGAAAATTCATTTTTATATATGGTTTTAGAATATATAGATTTAATATTATGAATATAATTAGCATATATAACTTTACCAATTAGTTTTTCTCCAAAGGTCACTAGCTTTACAACCCATATCAATAAATACAATTTTAACCTAGTATTCAATAAAGACATTCATGAGTCGTTTTCAGTTTGTTCATTGCTCAGATTTACATTTAGACGCTCCCTTTGTTGGGATTTCCTCTTTACACCCTAATCTAGCCGAGCGTCTAAGGCAAGCTACCGAAAAGGCTTTTAGCAATATTGTAGATTTATCGATTGAAAAACAAGTCGATGCGGTTTTAATAGCTGGAGATATCTATAATGACTTGGATAAAAGCCTGCAAGCCCAATTAAAATTTCGCGATTATTTAATAAAATTGTTTGACGCTGGAATCCCTTCTTTTATCGTCCATGGTAACCACGATCCCTTGGATAGCTGGTCGGCTTCTCTTGAATGGCCTTTGGGAGTTAAAATTTTTTCCGGAAACCAAGTAGAGCAGGTTCCAATTTTAAAAGACGGAAAAACCATAGCTCAAATATACGGGATAAGTTATCCCCAAAAAGAAGTAAAAGAAAATTTGGCTTTACGGTTTAACCGGGAACAAAATTCTGGATTTGCTGTAGGCCTTTTGCACGCAAATGTTGGCAACAATCCCAACCACGGCGCATACTCTCCTTGCAAAGTTGACGATCTCGTAGCCTCTAAGATGGATTATTGGGCCTTGGGCCATATTCATAAACGCCAAATCATTAGAGATATGGAACCCGGTATTGTTTATTGCGGTAACTCACAGGCGCGTAGTTTTAAAGAGCAAGGCGAAAAGGGTTGCTATCTAGTTACCCTCGACGAAAACCTTCCTCCTAACTTAGAGTTTTTTCCTTCAGATAGCGTCCGCTTTCATACTGAGCAAATTGATATTTCAAAATGCGCACATCTCGACGATCTCTTAACTCTCATTCAAGTTCAATGCGATGAAAAACAATCACAAATAGGAGAACGAGACCTTTTTATGCGTTTTAATTTGGAAGGTTTTACTAAGCTAAATTATGAATTAAGGAAGGGTGGAACGCTTGAAGATTTAACTGAAAAAATCATCGATTACTATAAAAATATAAACCCTGGAATTTGGATAGAATTAAATCTAGACACCCGAGGGATTTACGATCTAAACCTTTTACGGCAAAGAAACGATTTTATAGCCGATGTGGTTTCTTTATACGATGAAATGGAATCTAAAAAAGACTTTTCTCAGTTAAGGAAAACGCTTGAACCGCTATTCCACAGTTGGAAAGGTCAAAAAAACCTAGAAACTTTAACTGATTCAGGCTTATTAGAATTATTAAAAACGGCTAGAGACTTAACGCTAGAACAGTTGCTAGGCGAAGAATAATATATTTTACAATATTAAAGAAACTACCTTCTCTCAGAAATCTTATTCATGCAAATCCGTGAATTACACATAGATGGTTTTGGAATTTTCCATAATGCCTTGATTAAGGAATTTCGTCCTGGAGTAAATGTCATTTTTGGTCCAAATGAATATGGTAAAACAACTTTACTCGAATTTATTCGTAAAGTTTTGTTTGGCTTTAAAAAGAGAAGTGGAGATTTGAACGATTATTCGCCCGTTCATGGCGGTAACCTTGGAGGTAAAATCGTTTGCGAATTGGCTAATCAATCAAACGTTACCATTTCACGGTTTGGCACAAACAGAGGAGGAAAGGTCAACATTACCGTCAATTCTGAGTTTTTCAATACCGAAGAAAAATTGGACTCTATTTTAGGTTATGCATCTTCAGATTTGTACCGTAATATTTTCGCATTTAGTCTGGACGAACTTCAAGAATTTGGATCACTAAAAGTCAATGATGTAAAAGATCGTATCTATGGCGCGGGCTTAGGTTTAGGCTCCAAATCAATTTCTCAAGTTGAAAAACAATTCCAAGAAAACAAAGAAAACCTATTTAAACCAAAAGGTAAAATTCAACCTATTACGGTGTTAGGGAATGAGATCGTAGACTTGAACCTTGCAATTTCCAAGATTCAAGAGAATTTAGCTCATTACGACAAATTAAAATTTAAAGTTAAACGCCTGGAGGGCGATAAACAAGAGGTTTTAGATCAAACAAATCGATTAGAAAATAATAAGCAACACCTAGAAAATCTTCTGGATCTTTACCCCGTTTACATCGATTGGAAATCGGCAAAAGAAAAGATAAATAAGCTTATCAGTCTACCCGATTTGCCGCAAAATTCTATGGAAACTCTTGAACGCCTCAAGGCGGAGTCTAACGCTATTAAAAACACAATTGAAGAAGAACAAGCAGAACTCGATATTAAAGAGATTGAACGCCAAACTTTATCAGATAAAGAAAAAGTTCTGGAAAATTCCGATACTTTTATTACCTTGCAAAATATGACCGAACAAGTTCGCTCGGCAATCCAAGATTCAACCGTAGTTGGAATTGCAAAAGATCAATTAGACGAACAAATCCAGATAGAAATGAAAAAACTTGGTCCCGGCTGGGACGAAAGTATGGTTGATCGCTTTGAAATTACAAATATCTTGACCGAACAAATTCATGTTCATCGAGGATTATTGGATGAAGCTCATAATAAAGTCATTCGCACAAAAGAAAAACTCGAAGACTTCCGCGAAAATAAAGCAAAAGAACTTTCCCAAGGAATTCAAGTTCCCGAATGGCTTAAAGTAATCTCTTATAGTCTTTTAACATTAGGACTGCTTGGGCTTTCGTGGGGGATTTTTAGTCAAGATTTTGGTTTTTTATTCTTTTCTCTAATAATTCTTTCCATTGGCGTTCTAAGCGTTCGAATGATCGTAAAAGCAAAAACTACACTTGTTAGAGAGGATCTTCAAGGTCCTGAACTTACAGGACAACTTAACGAAAGCAAGGAAGAGTCCGACAAAAAATATTCCGATTGGAGAGCATGGCTAAAAAACAAAAGCTTTGATGCAAATTTAACTCCAATAGCAGCGGAAAAAACCCTTTCCACACTTAGAGAAATAAAAAATATGTTTAACCAAAGGCAAGATATGAGCCAAAGGTTAAACAAAATGGAGCAAACAAAGAAAAAGGCAATCAATCTCATTGAACTGATTAAACCTTACCTACCAAGAAACTCGCCTGTAGAAAATATAATTTCCAATATTGACGCTTTGCATCGAATTTACGAAGAGGCTCTTAAAAGCCAAGAAAAACAAAACGCAATTGCTCTTCAACTGCAGGGAGTTCAAAGAAAAATCGCTCGCTTAGAAGAACAACTCGCCGGTAAGAGAAAAGAGATTAGCGATTTTATTGGGCGAACAGACGCAAAAACAGAAATAGAATTCGAAGAAATTTTTCGATTAGTCGAAGAAAAAAATAAGCTTGAAAATATAACAGATGAAAAACTTAATCAAATACAAAGCAGAGTAGGATTTGGAGAAAGTTTTCAAAACTTTCTAAATACTATAGAAAACTCTTCTCCCGAGGAATTACGACAACAACTCGATTCTGTATTAACTAAATTGGAGGAATTTCATACCAAACGCGATCAATTACATAAAGAGCTGGGCGAAGCTGAAAATCAAATCAATCTCTTAGCTTCAAATAAAGAACTTTTGGATCTTCTATATCAAAAGGAAATTAAGCGAGAACAATTAAATAAATTTTCTAGAGATTGGGCCACTAATCAAATATCCTTGTTTATGCTAGAAAAAGCCAAAATTAATTATGAAAAAGAAAGACAACCTTCGGTAATCCAGTCCGCTCAAAAAATCTTTTCACAAATAACAAACGGGAAATATCAAAGAATTTTTAAACCTTTAGATTCAGAAGAGATCTTGGCCGATGAAGATTCTGGGTTGCGCAAAACTGTATATGAAATGAGCCGAGGTTCTCGCGAGCAATTATATCTCTCAATGCGTTTAGGTCTAATAGAAGAATATGAAACTAGATCGGAACCTCTACCTATAATTATGGACGATGTGCTAGTTAATTTTGACGATACTAGAGGGAAAAAGGTATTGGAAATTTTAAGCTCATTTGCTGAAAAAAGACAGGTAATAGTTCTCACTTGTCACCAACATACCGTCGAAGTTTATCGAGAATTCGGCTCCCATTTAGTTACTTTTTAATTAATATAAAATTTAAAAACTGCTTAAAATAATATTAAAATATTTTTTATTTTGTTTTAATTTAAAATGAGCTAAAACAAAATATTGAAAAAACCAAAAACCTGAATTAAAAATCGTTTAATTTTTAAAATCAAATTACTATGGGTATCTTAAGTTTCTTTAGCTCTTTGTTTGGCGGTACAAAAAGAAAAATCGCCCCAATAGTTCAATCTCCAAAAGATAGAGTTCAAAATCAAGAATATCGGAATCCTGGCGATCCTGTAGAGGTAATCCGTCTTGACCAACCGGCCCCAAAAGGTCTGCCCAAAAAAATTAAAAGTAACGTTGAATTAGTCGGAGTATCGGGAGCAAAACGCCGCGAAGCGGCTAATGGCTTTATTCTTGGCTCTAAAAGACAGCTCAAATTTGTTTTAGATAAAAGCAACAAAGAAGAAAAAAATTTAATAAAAATTTTAGGAAAATGGGAATACAAAAAGGGGAAAACACAATCAGGTCATTTAGGCTGGCTACCCAAAAATATGTTTATGGATATTGAACCTTATCTAACAAAACCTTTGGGAGCAACCATAAAATATATGGAACTGGCTAAAGGAAAAAAACCTCCAACTATAAAAATTGAGATATGGCGAGGAATGAATAGGAAAAAAGACTAAGGAAAAGAATTAAATCAAAAAAAAACGGGATCCGGATATACCGAATCCCGTTTCGTAAAATTTAGTCTTATACTCTTAAATAATGTGCAGAGTAATTCTTTTAATTGGTATCTCCCACAAAAATAACAATTGCATCTGTTACAGGAGGATTATAAGGAACGTGGTTTCCTTTTGCAAAGACGGCAGTGATAGTATGTGGCCCAGGGCTTAATTCTAAAGTCTTACATGTAGAACCATCACCCATGTGAATATGATTAGCATCTTTTGCTATAGGTTTATTAACATTAATATCATATACATCAATTAATAAATGATGATGTCCCTTACCAGCATTAACGCCTTTTTTAGCCGGCTCCACAGTATAACCAGTGGTAGCCATACAAACTTCTACAGGGCCACGAACCTGAGCCATACGTGCAGGTTTCGTAATTTTCACTCCGCTACCCATTGCAGCAGCAGGAGCAGCTTTATAGTTATGACCACTTGAGCTTGCCGCTTGATGACCTCCAGAAGCACATGCAGATAAAGCAAACCCTAATGCCAATAATAAAACACCTTTTTTAAACAACATAATATCCTCCTCCAATAGATAAAATACTTTGGCAACGGAGACTTCTTCAGTCTTCGAACCCAACACTTGAAATAACAATATGTTAACAAACTTTAAATTATTTAAGATATTATAAAATAAAATTAAACAAAATCAAATGTGGTTTAAATAAAAATAATATAACCAATTATTGGCATGAAAAACAAAAAATCCGCTTCATTTAATTTAAAAACCAGAATTCGCATTCTTTTAAATGAAGAAATCGCTCTTGGCCCAGGAAAAACGGATTTATTAGAAGCCATTGAAAAAACCGGTTCTATTTCCGCAGCGGCAAAAAGTTTAGGCTTAAGTTATCGCCGGGCCTGGGATATGGTAGATACCATGAACCGTTCTTTTAAAGAACCATTAGTGTTAGGAGCCATAGGAGGGAAAAGAGGAGGAGGGTCAACCCTAACTCCAACAGGAAAACAATTAATTCTAGTTTATCGAAAAATGGAAAAAAAAGCTTTATCAGCGGTCCAAAAAGAATGGAACTTAGTAGAAAGCTTATTAAAAACCAGGTCTTAAATTAAATATATTATTACCCCTTCTTTTGGCCCTCGATTTCAAATCCTACAAATTTCAACTTAATTTGATCTTCAGGAAGGAGACTATAAGCATCCGTCTCGTCTAAATATTCGTGTGAATCAAAGAGCTTAACCTCAAAACAAGCATTGCTAACATCCTCAATCAAATTATCTGCAAACTCATCTTCTATTTCAACTAACGTTTCTAAATAACCAGGTATCAACCTTCCTAGAAATTCTGGACTCTTCGATTCTTTTAAAATTTGTCTTTCTAAATCAGTATCAATAACGTTTAGAACTCCTTTAGGCGCCAAAACTTTATGAGCCCAATTCAAAAACTTTTGCCTATCATTCCGTGATAGATGATGTAAAAACTTATTAACCCAAACCGCTCCTAAAGGTTCTTCCAAAAGCGTTTCGTTTGGAAAATCGATCCTTAAAATCTGAATATTATCTTTTCCCATTAAATTTTTAAAATGAGAAAGCCCTTCTAAAATAAATGAAATCCGGTCTGTTAAATACAATTTGGGAAACGACTCTGGCCATTCATGAATTAAGCTATACCCTACCAACCCCGTCGCCACATCTAAAACAGGTTTATCTCCTATGGCATCGGAATCTTGCATGGGCACTTCCCAAGGAAAGTTTTGTGTTTCGTACAAATAATAACTATAACTTTCGGCTAAAAAACAAACAATTTTGGGATCCTCAAAAAAACTTTGATCGTTTTTTAAAAACTCAGCAAATTGTCGAAATAAAAATTCCATTTTTTCAAATAGAGTTGCAATTGGCTGATTCAAAGAGGAATTTTTTGTATCGTTCTTTAACGTTCCGTGAATATGATCAAAATTTAAGTAAACCATTGGACGTTCATGCTGAACATACATTAAATCTGCTAAATCGATCATAATCTCTGGATACACATACCGCACTAAACTATTAAAACATTCCTGCATTTCTTCGCCTTGCGATCCAGAACAAAAGCCTATACGGCTATCTAAATATTCAAACAATCCACGAACGCGTTTATTCAATTCATGCGATGACGAATAATCTAATCCTAAAAAAGAACGGCCGTTATCTGTAAGAAGAGATAATCTATTTGCTGTACTATCAAAAATGGGAGAATGAATCATAAAATTTAAAGAATAACTAAAACATCAGTGAGGAAAAAACCGTAGAATAAAATGAATATCTTTATGGATTGTAATAGTTGAAATTGAATTTATATTATCACGTTCCTCCAAATATTCTGAATCGAGATTCATTCGGGTTCAAGTTAAGCATAAAAACTCCTTATCGCCAATTCCATATAGCTCTTCCTAACAAATAAAACGTCGCTACAATACAGGGCAACACATATGGAACTGCCATAAAAGCTTCTCCTGTATATAATCTAAAGCAAGAATGCAAAGCGCGTGCGCCATAAAGAACCGCCATAATTAGAGTAAGCTTTCTTCCACATTTATAAATAAAATAAGCTCCGGCTCCATTTAACAATAACAAAATAACGGCTGTTATAAACGCCAGCCACCCTAGATTAAACGGTGGCAATAACCCAAAAAACAAACAAAAATAAATAATATTTAAAGCAAAAAAACCTATTCCCGCTTGTTGAAATTTTTTTTTATTTATTAAATTGCCTTCATCGATCATTTCTTCAATCGTTTCCATAAAAACAGCAATCTCTTTTCTAAGTAATTATTTTAATGAGTTTTTATCCCACAATATTCACCTACCCAATGTTGCGATTTTAGCCTCGGTATGATACCGTTCTTCATTCTCAACTTTTATCGCACGAGTTTACCACTTAACCTGCAACTTTAGAACGTTCGTCTCCTAAACGATCATGCTTTCTGCATCCGAACAGCTCGAAATTATCCAACGCGGAACCGCTGAAGTTATCGAAGAAAAAGAACTCGGTCAACGCATCGAAAATGCCATTAAGAAAAACGTTCCGCTTCGCGTTAAAGCAGGGTTTGACCCTACAGCTCCCGATTTGCATTTAGGACATACTGTCCTTTTGCAAAAGATGAAACAATTTCAAGACTTAGGGCACCAAGCTGTTTTTTTAATCGGCGATTTTACTGGAATGATTGGCGACCCAACCGGGAAATCGGAAACGAGGAAAAGCCTAACGGAAGATCAGGTGAAGGAAAATGCCATAACATATCTAGAGCAAGTTTTTAAAATCTTAGATCCAGAAAAAACCGAAATTGTGTACAACAGCGAATGGATGAATAAATTCACCTCTTCGGATATGATCAGGTTGGCGGCTAAATATACGGTTGCAAGAATGCTAGAGCGAGACGACTTTCAAAAACGCCTATCGAAAAATCTTCCAATTTCAATGCATGAGATGTTCTATCCTCTAATTCAAGGATACGATTCCGTCGCTCTTAAATCGGATATTGAATTGGGCGGGACGGACCAAAAGTTTAATCTTCTGGTTGGGCGAGAATTACAAAGAGATTATAAACAGATCCCGCAACTCATTTTGACGATGCCTCTTTTGGAAGGAACTGACGGCGAACAAAAAATGAGTAAAAGTCTAGGAAATGCCATTGGCATTGCCGAACCTCCTCGCGAAATGTTTGGAAAGGTGATGTCGATTTCAGATTCGTTAATGTGGAAGTATTTTGAATTATTAAGCGATATAACCTCAAATGAAATAGCGGATCTCAAGCAAAAAGCCGAAGCGGGTGAAATGAACCCAAAGAACGCAAAAGTTTTATTAGCTAAAGAAATTGTTTCACGGTTTCACAGTTCAGAATCGGCAGAACACGCTGCGGCAGAATTTGAGAACGTTTTTAAGAAAAAACAGCTTCCAGACGAAATCCCTACAATTCCTTCCTGGGGTTCAAACGAAATGTGGGTTTGCAAACTATTGACTGATAATAAACTAACAAAAAGCTCTTCCGAAGCGCGGAGAATGGTTCAACAAGGCGCCGTTAGCATAGACGGAGAAAAAATCGGCGATCCTAATTTGCAGTTAGAAGGAAATAAAGAATATTTAATTAAAGTAGGAAAAAAGAAGTTTCTTAAAATCCAACCCTAGATTCCTTACTTTATAACCTTTAACAATATTAATACTATGCCTGGGAAACCCAACTCATACCTAAAGTCGATGACTGTCGATCTACCAATATCTTCAAAAACTCGTCTTATGATTGAGGACGACGATGATTTAGATAAAATCGTAAATCAAGTTCGTTTGGAAAAACAATGCCTCTATAAATTCGAAGAAGAAATTCAAGATGGGGAAACTGGGAAAGAGCTCCTTTGTAAGTTCGGCTTCACTGAATGGTTAAAAGAAGCAAGCTTAAAAGACCGTCAAGAAATGTACGGTTTTATGATTCAAATTGAATCGGTAGCCGCAGACCTTGCTGAAGATGAAGACGACGAAGAGGATTAACTCAATTCAAATTTCTTAGGAGCAACTTCTCATTCCTCGTTTTTCTAAATACTTTTGATGGTAGTCTTCCGCCGGATAATATACGGAAGCTTCTAATATTTCAGTTACAATTGAGCTTCGATAACTACCGGATGCATCTAGGTTTGCTTTAGACTCTTCAGCCACCCGCTTTTGTTCCTCATTATGATAATATATCCCAGATCGGTATTGAGTTCCAATGTCTGGTCCCTGACGATTTAAGGTTGTAGGATCATGTTTTTTCCAGAAAACATTAAGTAACTCCGAGTAGGAGACTTTTTCCGGGTCAAAAATGACTTCAACGGCCTCAGCATGTCCGGTTCTACCAGTACAAACCTGCTCATATGTAGGATCTTTTGTTTGACCGCTAGTATAGCCTACCGAAGTCTCAACAACGCCTTCAGTTTGTTGGAAAGCTAATTCAACTCCCCAAAAACACCCGGCCGCAAACGTTGCTTTCTGCATTTTGCCCTCCAAAAATTTAGTTTGAAACGAAATTTTAATAATTAGAATCTAACATAAAAATATTTTTCTTATTGTACCATCCAAACTGAAAGGTTTTTTAAGGGAATTTATACTTTCCCGAAGTTTAGTTAAATATCCTTTTTATAAGCCTTTTCCTTGACATAACAGCATATAATTTGTTTAAATTAATAAAACTTACTAAGAAAGTAATGTCACTTTCAAATCACCATATGAATTTCATGGAAATCTTGGAAAAAATCGATACATTCTTTCCCAAAAAACAAAAATATCGATGGCTCCAAGCTCTAATTATAGTCGTTACTATTTCATTTATTGGGTCTTGTGGAATTGCCGCCAAAACGCGTGCAGCAATTAAAGGAGACCTCAAAATGTATGTTAATATTGCCCCTAAAATAAATTCGGACAACCCACTGCCTGTAGATGTCGTTTGGGTCTATGATGAAGAATTATTAAAGGAGCTTTTGAAATTATCTGCAAAAGCTTGGTTTGAGAAAAAAGAACAGTTTAAAAGAGATTTTCCCTCCAATGAAGCCTTTGAGGTGTGGCCATGGGAATGGACACCTGGGCAAAAAGTTGCCGTCCAAAAAATTCCCATTAAAGCAAAATCAAAAGGAGGTATAATATTCGCTAATTATTTGATTGATGGAGATCACCGGGCAAGGGTAGACCCTGCCCAAGATTTTCAAATTGATTTTTCTAAAGAATCTTTCTCAGTCAAAGAACCAGAAGATTAAAATATTGCTGAAACTATATTTATTTCGAATACGGAAAACCAAGCGTCCCCACACAATACGTTTGAGGAAAAATAAAAATGGTTGATATACGAAAAGTTCCTCCTCCCATCGATTGGCATGAAGGAATGTTGCTTGCCCCGCAACATTTTCAACAAACGGATCAGCGGCATGAATCCCTCACTGCTTATCATGTCTCGACAGTTTCTCCTTTCCATTGGGGAATAATGGACTTAAAAATTGATCGACCACGTTTGGTAGACGGTACTTTGAAAATTTTGTCTCTAGAAGCTGTTATGCCCGATGGCCTGGCAGTTTCTTTTGGCGAAAGCGATGCCGACAAA
The DNA here is from genome assembly GCA_964570665.1 of uncultured Nitrospinota bacterium. GTDB lineage: Bacteria > Nitrospinota > Nitrospinia > Nitrospinales > JAJDAT01 > JAJDAT01. The sequence goes on from CAZMZH010000005.1 coordinate 205,203, forward strand.
GTATCCGTTAGCTACTATCAGAATAAAGAAGAGGAAAAGAAAAAAGAAACTTTAGAATTAGATTTAGAACCTTTAAAAGCAAAAATGGAACGAGGGGCCATAACCATCCATTTAGCGGTCGGCTCTCAAAAAATTGGGACTTCCTATTTCAAAGGAGATATTAAACGCCATGAATCGTTCGATGGCATAGCTATAATTGATGAAAATACTGGGGATAATGAACTTTCAATTCCAAGACTAAAACCGAAATTGAAATTGTTAAGCGAAAACGAATCTCGAATAAATTATGTGAGTTTTCCAATAGCGGAAATTACTTTTCAAAATCAGAGGTTTGAGTTAACAGATTTTATTTTTCCCGCTCTAAGTGTTCCTCTTCGTTTTGCTTTGGGCGAAAAATGTACCAAAATAGCACAAAAAATTAGAGAGAAGGCTGAATATTTGGCGGACCAGGTAAATGCGCCTTCATCCAAAACGGGCACGCCGTTAGTATTAGAAGAGAAATCGAGGATTCATAATATGGTCGCTACATTACCATATTATGAAGCTATTCTTTATACGGGTAAAGCTCACCCATACAATGTCTATCTTGCTTTATGTGCGCTGGCTGGAAGTATAGCTGGACTGGGCACGGGATTAATACCTCCTACTTTTGATCCCTACAATCACGGCGATTTAAAACACACTTTTGACCAAGTTCTTGAGTATATAGATAGTTTAATTTCAGAAGGTGTCCAAGAAAAATATTTCACAATTCCTTTTAGGTATCAGGAAGAATTGAATAGTTTTACGCTAAATCTTAAATCCGAATGGATTGATAAAAGTCTATTTTTTAGCGTACGTGGTTCTGAAGGAACTTCGGAAAAAGAACTTTCAGATTGGGTTAAAAACAGTTGGATTGGTTCGGAATCAAAAGTTCCTACAATTAGAGAGAGAAGAATGCGCGGCGCTGAACGCGAACAAATTGAACGAGATGATGATATTGTTCCAGCTAGGGGTGTCGTTTTATTTAAACTTACCGTAGATCCAGAATTTATAGAACCCGACCAAACTCTATCCATTTTTCATCCAATTTCTATGGGATCTTCATCGGCTCCATCCGAAATTTTATTGCACGTTAAAAAAGAAGATTCGTAATTCATTTAGTCGTCACAATATTTAACTTCGCCATAAATGAACGCGTCATGAAAGTCGGGGTCGTGCCAATACTCTTCAAACATAAACCCTTAAAAGGGATCTAATATGCGAAAACGCCCCGGCGGAGCATTGGCGGGTCGCCCTCTCCACTTTATATGGATCGCCGATAAGTCAGGGTCAATGGGGATCGATGGGAAAATACAAGCTTTAAACCACGCAATTCGCGAAGCAATTCCCCATATGAAGGAAGCGGCAAACGAAAATCCCAACGCGGAGGTATTTGCCAGGGCAGCGGCATTTTCTGACGGAGCTCAATGGCATATTTCCAAACCTACCCCAATCTCAGATTTTAAATGGAAAGATTTAACTGCCGGAGGTGTAACAGATATGGGCAAAGCCCTAAATCTAGTTTCCGATCAGTTAAAAATTCCTCCAATGACGGATCGCGCTCTTCCCCCTGTTTTAGTATTGATTTCTGACGGTCAACCTACAGACGATTTTAACGCAGGTTTAAAAAATCTTTTGTCTTTGCCTTGGGGTAAGAAAGCCGTTCGAGTTGCTATCGCTATAGGGGAAGATGCGGATTTAGATACGCTGCAAAAATTCATTGGCAATGTAGAAATTGGTCCGCTTCAAGCCAATAATCCCGAAACCCTTAAAAATTATATTAAATGGACTTCAACAGCAGTTCTAAAAGCCACGTCCTCTCCAATGAGTGAAATTGATTCTTCTCTAGATTCAAGTCTCCCTTCTAGCTCCTTTATCCCCGAGCCAATCTCTTCAACAGATTCTTCTTCCGATATTTGGTGACTTATGCCATCTGTTTCCGCAAAATACGGAGGTACTTGGCATATCTTAGGCGAAAGCGTTTGTGGAATAACTCATAATCGAAAAGGGTTGCCAAATCAAGACGCTATCAAATGCCTGGTTGAAAAAGGAAATGAACTTCCATTAGCTGTTGCCGTTTCTGATGGGCATGGGAATTCCAAAAATTTTAGGAGCGGGATAGGAGCCCAATTAGCGACAAACATAGCAGGGGACACATTAATTCGCTTTTTGTCGGAGTCTTGCAATCAAAAAAAATCGGATCAGACGCTAAGTAACGTCCAAAATCATTTGATTCCAAATATCATTAAAACATGGAAAAAAGCCGTTTTAGACCATTTTGAGCAAAATCCAATTTTAAAAACAGAACGCGAAATATTTGCTAGCGCTAATGAATCTTTATCTCAGGTTGATAATGATTCATCCGATCCAATATTATTTTATGGAACTACCCTTTTAGCGGCGGGAGTTTCAGATTCTATAATAATTCTGCTCCAGCTCGGCGATGGCGATATTCTCACCGTGGATCCATTGGGAAACGTCACTCAACCAATGCCTCGCGACGAAAATCTATTTGCGGACGAAACGACTTCTTTATGTTTGCCTAGAGCGGAACAATATATGCGCTACATAATTTTAGAACCAAAAATAAACCAAATAAAACTTTTATTAATTTCTACAGATGGTTATTCAAAGTCGTTTATTAATGATTCCGATTTTCTTGAAGTTGGTCCGGATTTTTTGGAAATTCTAAAAACAGAAGGCATCTCTATAGTTCAAGATAACCTGAGAAATTGGTTAGACGAAACTTCTAGGCTAGGTAGTGGGGACGATATAACTTTAGGAATCGCTTATCATGAACGGTAAAATGAGCGACGTCCCTCGCGAAGAATTAGCAAAAATCTTGAAAAACTACGGAGAAGATATTTGCCAGGACGCTCGAAGATGCGAAGCTTTTTTGAACGATTTATGCGGTCAATACAAACGAGAAATTTTTATATTGGTAAGTGGTATCCGAGAAAGAATTCCTGAAGCTCTTCAAAAAAATTCCGAAACCACGGTCAGTTTTAATCTTTTATTAGGCAATTTAACCAAGCGACTGCGAGACAACTTAGGACTTTCGCCTGAAGCTGCTTTATGGTGCGTGGAAACTTGGACATATGCATTAGAGTTAACGCCTAAACCACCCACCATTAATAAACCTCTACACAAAGACAATACATCAAAGAAACCAAACTCCGATCCAGTTGAATACAAACCTATACCAACGTTTGCGGTTTCTTTGACTGAAAAAGAAAGCTTTAACTCGATTACAGAGGCTCTAAGACACGCTCCTCCTCATTCGCGGATTATAATATATCCTGGCAGATATGAAGAAATCATCACCATTGACAAGCCAATTGAGATAATCGGTCTAGGTTCTCCTAGAGAAATTGTTATCGCTTCTAAAGACGGTCCTTGCATCCGAATGGAGACTCAAAACGCCTTAGTATCTGGAGTTACCCTGAGAGGAATCGCTCCCAAATCTTATACGGTCGAAATATCTAAAGGAGTGTTAGCGTTAAAAGATTGCGACATTTCGTCTGAGTTCTTCTCCTGTATAGGTATTTTTGGTCCATCCGCTCAGCCTAATATTTTTCGTTGCCGAATTAACAAAGCAAAAGAATATGGTTTGCATTTCGCCGTTCAAGCGCAAGGCATAATTGAAGATTGCGAAATTTATGGGAACAAATTGTCGGGAATTAAAATTCAACAGGACGCTAATCCGCTATTTAAAAAATGTCGAATTCGAGGAGGAAAAGAAAATGGGTTATCCGTCAATGAAAACGGAAAAGGGGTTTTAGAAAATTGTGACTTTTCCGGAAACAGCGGCAACTCGGTCGAAATTGAAGGAAAGGGAAATCCAACGCTAAAAAATTGTAAAATTCATGAAGGTCGAAATGGCGTTCGTATCTGGAATTCTGGTAAAGGTAATTTTGTTTTGTGCGATATATTTAACAACTCTCGTCCCGGTATCGAGATATTAGAAAATGGGAATCCTTATTTTGAAAAATGCCAATTTCATCACGGGCGCGACTTTGGATTATCCATATTCCAAAATGGAAAAGGCAAATTCAAAGATTGTGAAATATTTGCCAACATTAAAGGAGGTTTTTCAATATCGGATCTAGGAGACCCAGAATTTGAAAACTGTGTTGTCCACGACAATCGAGAAAACGGAGCTCACTTCTTTGACAAGGGCAAAGGCAAATTCAAAGGCTGCAGCTTTAGCGGAAACTCTTTAGCATCTATTTTCATTCAATCACTCGCAAATCCGATTTTTAATCAATGTCGATTTAGCTCCGGGCGCGGAAGCTTGGTAATTCATGATCGAGGTAAAGGATATTTTGACGAATGTGAAATATTCCAAAATGAATTTGCCGGGGTTGAAATTAGAGAAAAAGGGAATCCCTATTTGGAACGTTGTCGGATATTTCACGGACAAAGCGCCGGAATCTTTATATATCGCAATGGGTCGGGGACGATTAAAAATTGCGAAATATTCGAAAATCAATCTGCAGGAGTCGCAATTAAACAACAAGCCAATCCTAAAATTATTAATTGTAAAGTTTATGGGAATCGAGAAAACGGCGTCGAGATCTTTGATCATGGAAAAGGAATATTTCAATATTGCGATATATATTCCAATAGAGGCTCCGGAATTAAAATCTCCAATCAAGGCGATCCCTCTCTTAAAAATTGTAAAATAAGAGAAAGTGAGTTTTCGGGCTTGTTAGCTATCGACTATGGAGTTGGTTATTTAGAATCATGCCAAATAACCTCCAATGGAGATTACGGAGTGAACATTCTCAAGGGAGGAAACCCAATTATCCGGAACTGCAATATTAACCGCAACAAACCTAAAGGCGCTCGAATTTCAAATAAAGGGGTTGGAAATTTTGATAATTGCGACTTAACCAAAAACCGCGAAGGGGCATGGGCCATTGACCCAGAATGCCAAGTAAAAATGGCGGGTTAGTTGTAAAGTAAAATATGAATCAATTACTGAAAACAAATTGCAAACTTTCTTTAACCGATCTGCAAACCCAGTGTGAAATTGACTACATCATTGGTAGCGGAGCACAAGGTGAAGTATACAAGGTAATCTTAGATGGAAAAACCTTGGCCCTAAAATGGTATTTACCTAAAGCCGCAACGAAAAAACAACGTAATATATTAAAAACACTAATCGATAAAGGCCCCCCAGCGCCAAGCTTCCTCTGGCCAACACTTTTTGCAGAGTCTCCAAATACCTCCGGTTTTGGTTATTTCATGCCGCTACGAAACGTACGGTTTAAAAGTTTAGCAAATTTGATGAAAAGACGAATAGATCCAACTTTTCGAATTTTATCTTTAGCAGGGGCAAACTTAGCTCACAACTTTCTACAACTTCATTCCAAAGGATTATGCTACAGAGATATTTCTTTTGGAAATATTTTTTTGGATCCAGACACAGCAGAAATTCAAATTTGCGATAATGACAATGTAACCGCAGACGATCAAAGTAAAGGCGGAATATTAGGAACTCCCCGGTTCATGGCGCCAGAGTTAGTCCGAAGAGAGGTATGTCCAAGTTCTCAAACCGATCTATTTTCTCTTTCAGTTCTACTTTTCTATATGTTAATCCTACATCACCCCCTTGAAGGCAAAAAAGAACTTTCTATTAAATGCCTTGACCTTCCGGCAATGAACCAATTATACGGCAAACAGCCTTTATTCATTTTTGACCCTAAGGACTCGTCAAACGAGCCTGTCTCAGGTCATCATGACAACGCTTTAATTTTTTGGCCCATTTACCCAAAGTTTTTAAGAGATCTATTTATTCAAGCCTTTGGCGAAGGCCTAACCGATCCTTCATCAAGAGTGAGAGAGAGCGAATGGAGAAACGCCTTAATTCTTTTAAGCGATTCCATTTTCTATTGTTCAAATTGCGAATCGGAAAACTTCTACGATTCCGAATTCTTAAAATCTAATCAAGGTTCGGCAGGCATATGTTGGTCGTGCCAAAGTATTCTCACCTTACCTCCTAGAATAAAAATAGAAAATAAAATCGTTATGCTCAACCAAGACTCAAAATTATTTCCTCACCATATTGACGATTCAAAACCTTGTGATTTTTCATCTCCAATTGGAGAAAGAATCGCTAAATGCCCAGATTTGGAACAACCTAAAATAAAAAATATCTCTGAAGAAAAATGGGTTTCTTCTTTACCGGGGGAAACCCCACTCGATATTCTTCCCGGAGAAAGTCTTACCTTAATTACGGGAAAGCAAGTTTATTTCGGAAAGAAAAAAGGCGTTATTCGCGTTTAAAAATTTAAAAGGAAAAAAATATTACCTATGAGAGCAAGGCCAAAACAAACTTAAAGTAATAAAATTATTATTACCGATAAAGACAAGTTATAATAAAAAATATAAAACTCTTTAGTTTTGGAATTCGGAATTATGTCTAAATTCATTTGCCCCAATTGCAAAAAAGAGTACGAAAAAAAAACAGAAGACGGCTACTGCAATAATCAACCAGAATGCGAATATGGATTAGGTTGGTTAGCCGAGCTTTCCTCCACAGCTTCGGCAGAAAAAACAACCGAAGCCGCTTCACCAGATCCAATCTCTTTCGATAGGGAAATTGGGCTTTGCGTTTTGATGATGGACGGCTCCTATTCTATGGCCGATCCAGCTTTTCCAAGCGCCGATTACCCGGGAAATAAATACGATTTAATCGCTCGTAACTCAGCTGCAGGAATCTGGTCCCTAAAAAACCTAACTCATATTGACAGCGCTTACATCGCTCTTTGTGTTTTTGCAGGAAAACCTATTTGGATCTGGACAAAAAGCATCAAAGAAATAATTGATGAATATCAAAATCGTCAAAATTTCTCCGATTTTATTTATGAAACTCTGGAGAAAAAAACCCTTGAACCCAAAGCGACAAATATAAACGAAGCTTTAAATCTAGCCTATGATATTTTTCAGCAATATCTAGAAGGAAACCTAAAGGATTTTGGCGACTTAACAGATTTTAAACCCTTGGAACACCAAGTCGTCCGTCAAGACGACAAAGGACAAGAAGATTTTATTACAATTCCAAATGCTCGCGCTTTCATATATACCGATGGAGAACATAACGTAACCGCCCCAATTCAAAATCCCTTCGAACAGGTCGAACAATCCGTTTTAATGACGGCATTTATTGGCGAAGAGGAATCGCCGGGAATAAAACAAATGAAAGAACTTGCCGCCATTTGTCCTAAACATTCTCCAGCTAAGGGTTTTTTCCTTTTTGACGACGCAGAGAGATCGCAAATCCTAAAAGGCCTGTTCAGAATGGCTTCCGGAGCATCTGGCTTTTGTCCTTCTTGCCTCTTGATTGATCAATCGCGTCCTCCTGAAGAAACATCGGAATGACCTCCGTTTCGCCCTCTCCCATTGGTAATAACGAAAAAATCCCCGCTTTAATTTGCGAAATAACCACATCGTCCGGCCCACGCAAGGGGATGCCATCTGAAAAAATTTCAAACTTAGAGCTAGGTGAAGATTCTGGCGGTGTATTATCTCTTGCAGGTCGATCTGGAGTTATTTGGATTGCCGATGGAACAAGCGATTCAACCCGAATCGGCTCATTTTCTTCCAGGATTTTGGCGCAAGAATTGGGTCAGACATTTTCCAACGAAATACTAAATCATTGGGCTCGCTTGCAAAAAACCAAACGACTTGACGTAAACTTGTCCGATATTGTTTTAGAAACAGTGAATAAAACTAAAGCAAAATGGTCGTCTCGTTTAAAAGAAAATCCAAAAGAAGAAAAATCTCTGATTCAGTCGCTTTCATCCCTGAAACAAAAAGCTCCAGAACTCGGTTCGATTTTTTATGAATTCTCTTCTACTTTTTCAGCTATAACTTTGGACAACGAAGGCAATTTAAACTGTATCGCCGCTGGCGATTCCTTAACAGCCATTTTTAAGAAAAATGAAAATCAATTTTTCGCTTTTAAAAAAGGGGGAGTAACTTTTCGATTAAAACTAAAAGCAGGAAAGATCGTATGCGAAAAGTTTCTATCACCCTTAGAAAACTATCAAACAGACGAAACAAACTTTGTCATCTTATCTTCCGATGGAGCCAAAGAAACTTTTTTGTCGCTAACTAAATATAAAAAACTTCTCAAACCAAATTTAGAACACTTTCTTTTATTGAAACAAAAAAGTATTGGAGCTATCCCAAAAACGCAAGACGATAAAACTTTAGGTCTAATAGGACGAATTCATGCTAGTTAAATTGGGACTGCTTACAAGAACCTTTGATCCCAATAATGTGATTTGGAAAAGCCAATCTTCTCTTAACGATCAATTTGGAATTTGGAAAATTGGCAAGCGAAATATTTTTGTTAAGAGATTTCAAAAACTTCCACCTGGATGGCCTTTAATGGAAGAGGCTATCGTTAAATCGTTTTTAAATACTCCACAAATTTATCGACTTCAAGAAGAAGGTGATTTCTATTATGCATTCATGGAGTGCCTAGATGGAGATACCCTTTACAACATCATTCAAGGAGGAAGAACTGCCGATTATTTCCAAAATTCCGGTTTGAGTAACGAAGATAAAATTAATATAGCGCTATCAGTAACCGCTAGCATTCGATCTCTAAATCTAAGAGGTTTTTGGTATCCCGATTTAGATTTAAAAAATATTTTCGTGGTAAAAACCCCTAAAAAAACGAAGATTTTTCTTATAGATTTAGACAGTTGTCCAAGTAGCGACCAATCTTTTGATCCTGGAAATGTTTCTCAAGTCTGTTGGGAAGGTTTAATAAAAACCTACCTTAAACACGGCAAACCTTTTTTAAAACGAGAAGGTCCAAACATTGTTCGAATAACCCCAAATGGAATACATTTAAATCAATCGATGCTTATTTTATTCGCTCATTACATCAAAAGATTGGGAATAGCGCCAAAAGAACTACCTCTTTACGATCCTTTGATCAATTCTAAAAGCCCTTTTAGCGGCACACTTTCTTTAATACATTTAAAATTGTTAGATGGAGAGGATTCTTGGCGGGACACTGAAACGTTTATTTCTAATTATTTTTCTATTTCTAAATCTAGACTGCAGAAAAAATACCAAGGAAAAAAACCGGGAAAAACACATTGGATTGAATTGATAAGAAAATTAAAAAACGAGCGCTCTTAATAATCTTATATAGGAAAAAATAAGGGCGATAGAGATTGAATGTAAAAATTTTCTTAGCTAAATTGGAACCTTATAATTTCTATCTGTCGATTTGGCCAATGCTTTACCTATTATAGAAAATAAGCTCTTTAAATTTATTGGTTTATCCACGCAAGCAAAGGCCCCATTTTTTAAACATTCCTTTTTTATTTCTTGATCGCTTAAGGCTGTTGTCATAATCACTTCGATATTTGGTTTCCATAACTTAATCATTTTAACTAACTCATCTCCGGTTAGCTTTGGCATCAAAATATCTAAAAGAACCACATCTGGACAATACCTATGAATTATTTCTAAGGCCTTTTCTCCATCCTCCGCCTCTTCAAATAAAAAATTTTTTTTCTTTAAATAGACTGAAAGAAATCTTCGAGCCTCTGGGTCATCGTCGACCACCAATATTTTAGCGGACTCATTATTTGTATTCACTTTAGTCTTCTACCTTTACCCGGTAACTTTCTATTATTAATACGTTTAAAAAAAAGGATTAATTAATTATAGATTAATAAGGCCCTAATTGTCTTTTTTTATTGTGCGCAAACAGTTTTTTTTAATACGATAAGGTTCAGAAATACAAATATATATTTTTTTAAGAAACCCTAAAAATTTTAATGGTAAAATTTAAAGATAATACAAACTCAAGAATATCTTTAGTTAACCAGCGCCAATCTTTCATTTAAAAACGCTGCCTCTAAAGAATATTGAACTTTTGTCAATTCCCTCAATTTAAAACCAACAAATAAATTTATGAATTCACCCGTTAGACTATTTATCTATTCAATTTTACTAAGTTTTTTTTGTTTTTTTGAAGTTGGAGGGGGGGTAAAAGCTTCATTTGCGGATAATACTTCTCAATTAATATCTTCCATTCCTAATTTAAGCAACGATGAAATTAACCTAAGTGACACCCTACTCGCGATTTCAAAAGATTGGGATAAAAATATTGACGAAGTTTTTTTTCGGACCTCTATTGAGGCTTTAATAGACGAAGCCAATAAACGAATTGAGGATAATTCTAAACCGGCGGAAATTGTAACGGTCTTAAGAGAAATTATACATAAGAAATTCGGCTATCAATATACAGATCAACTGGATCCTCAAGGAATACCGCTAAATCCAAACGAATTGTTTTTACACGGATTGCTCGAAACCCAAAAAGGCTATTGCATGACACTATCGCTAATTTACTTAATTGCGGCCGAGCAATTGGGAAAACCCATTTTTGGAGTTGCGCTACCTAATCATTTTATTGCCCGATACGATTCTAAAGATTTTCAAATAAATATAGAAGCGACCGAAGGAGGAATACCTCTACCTAACAGTTATTATTACAATCGATTTGGCGTTGATAAAAACTCGTCTTTTTTTATGAAAAGTTTGGATAAAAAGCAAACTCTAGGCGCTTATTTTTCCAATGTAGGAATGGCCTATTACAAGCAAAACTTTCCCCAAAAGGCAGTTTTTTACTTAGACCTTGCAACTCAAATAAATCCACTCTCGGTCGAAGCGCGCAACAACTTGGGTAATATTTATTCTGAGTTGAAGGAATTCAAAAATGCTATCAAACAGTATGAAGCGGCTGTAAAAGCAAACCCTAATAATTTGGCGACTCTTTTTAACTTAGGAATCGCCTATTCCGATTCTAATGAATTTAAAAAAGCCGCCGAAGCATTTATACAAGTCGTCCAAATCGATCCCGGATATGTTCCAGCGCATCGATATCTGGTTCAACTTTTTATTGGTCAAAATAATTTCATTGGAGCTCTTCTTCATTTAAAACAAATTGCAAAATACCAAGGAAATAATCCTCAAATTTTTCTAACAATGGCCGAAGTTTATTTTCAGCTTAAAAACTATCAAATGGCCTTGCAAACATTAAAGAAGATAGAATATGCCTTTCCAGACGATCCAAAGTTCAAAGAAAAACTTGCCGAGGCTTTTTATCGCCTGAAAAAGTATAAACAAGCAATATCCCAGTATCGCTATTTAATTGAAATGAGCCCGGATGGTTTAAAGTTTTATATTCAATTAGGCTGGACCTATTATCAAAAAGGAGAAATTGACCTAGCTATTGGCTGGACTAAAAGAGGCTTAAAAAACGGAAAGGGACGCGAAAAGCTAAAAACCTTAGGCTATATGAATCTTGGTTTTTTTAACGCTCTTGATGAACAATTTGAAGAAGCTAAAAATTGGTATAAAAAGGCCTTGCTTACAAAAGATGCCAATTTATTGGAAGGAATGATAAACGACCTGACGGAAGCCGAGAACAAGTTTCCTGATTTAATGGAAATTATTTTTTTTAAGGGCTGGCTGTACAAAGAATCGCAAAAAGACAAAAAAGCTATCGAATTTCTTGAAAAATATTTAACTAAAACTCCAAACGGAAAAATGGCAAACGCCGCAAAAACTGCTCTAGCAGAGTTGGGTATTTCCACAAAAACCAACTCCCTCAATGAAAAATCGAAGGAAGGAATGACTATTATTCCTTCGGGATTTTTTTTCATGGGTTCCGACGATAAAGGAATCGACGAACGACCAAAGCATAAAGTATATTTGGATGCTTATTTTATCGACCGATATGAGACTAGTGCAAAACAATTTGCAGTATTCCTGAACCAATCTCCTAACTCTGGTAGATTTTATAACGATAATAAATACGGGGTTTTAGATTTTGGTAAAAAGTTTAAACCTAAAGCTGGATATGAAAATTTCCCAATAAATAATGTAACCTGGTTTGGAGCCAACGCTTTTTGTCGATCTGTTGGCAAGAGACTACCTACAGAAGCTGAATGGGAAAAAGCTTCGCGAGGGATTGACGGTAGAAAGTTCCCCTGGGGGAATGAGTCCCCTAATCTTCAAGTCGCTCGCTTTAATCAGCAATGGGACCAAAAGAAGCTAGATGTTATGGTTCCTGTAAAAGACTCAATACCAGATGGTAAAAGCCCATATGAATTAGAACACATGGCCGGGAATGTTAAAGAATGGGTAGACGATTGGTACGATGGAGAGTATTATAAGGAACAAAAACATCGGATGAATCCAAAAGGCCCTTTCGGAGGAGAGTTTAAAGTATTGAAAGGAGGATCTTGGCGCGATTTAACAGGATTCCTTTATTCTTCCTTTCGAAATAACAGTATTCCTTTCACGGGTTTAGAAGACTATGGGTTTCGTTGTGCTATGAGTACAGAAAAAAAACCGACTCCCAAAAAGTTAATCAGTTGGCAAAAAAATAATCCCTAGAGCTTATTCCTTTAGAAACTAACTTTAGTCTTTTTGTAAACCAGCTAATCAGCACAAAATAAGTTGAAATTGGATTGGTTCTTTATTTTATGCATCACGCCGGTTAGAATAACCGTTTTGAGTTTTTACGAGATTTAATCATAAATCGATTTGAAATTTATTTAGCTTAATACCCAAAGCCTTTATACAGGGTAATTTTTTAGGGAAAATATGTTTGGCGCAATAGAACTTTTAATGATCGCGATTATTTTTGGAATTATCTATGGACGAAACGCAATAGATAAAACCTGGAACAAACATCCTGACGAAGGTATTGCAGAGTCTTTTGCAGAAGATGTTAAACATTACTATGAAAAAGATCCAAAAAGATTAGTTCAAATAATTGTTGGAGTGTTATCTTTAGCTCTTTTTGTCATCGTTTTAATTTATTGGGTGTTTACAAGATTTGATGTGCCTAAAATTTTGGGCTTAACTTAGAAAAAAAACTAAATTATTTCGACTCATTAAAAACTTTGATTAGCATTAGGATGAACCAGCTCTGAGGAAACAATGGTCTTTTTAGAGACCCTAAGAAATTGATTGTTTACGGAAAATATTTCACGTTGATTACATTTAATTTTCTAATATGAAAACCCCGATTTTCTAATATGAACGTAAGGATCTCCCCCTTTAAGAATTTCCCCCCCCACTATTTTTCCAACGTAAATGACGTGGTCTTCAACAATAGTTTGATTAAGTAAATCACACTCAAGGAAAGAAACTGCGTCTTCTAAGATAGAGATATCTTTATAGCCTTGTCTAACCGACACTCCTTCAAAAAGAGGTTCGTCTTTAGGAGGTTTTCCAAACCTTTTTAATAAATCGTTAGAATCGGTTCCGAGAATATTTAAAACAAAAGCTTCTGACGCTTCAATCAAAACTCTAGCCGGTCTGGATTTAGCCAAAACAACCGACACCGTTGGAGGGTGGAAAGAGCACTGACTAACCCAACTAACCAAAACTGCATCTTCATTATTGTCATGATTAGCGGTTAAAATAAACAAACCGCTTGGCACTTTGCCTAGAGACTTTCCTAATTCTTCATTATCAGACATATAAAATCCTGGTTAAAATTTTCGACGCCTCATATCATTTTTCTTTCAATTCTTCTTTCCGCGCTCTTTCATATTCTTCATAAGATCTCAAATTTTGATTAGTCGCATCACAGGACTCTTTATTCAAACGATAATCAGAACTTTGATTACATTCCCGCCGTTGCATACCTTCATAAAAACCTTTGTTGCTCCAATGGCTACAACTCTGAATAAAAAAACTACATATAAAAAAAAATAAGAAATATATTTTGGGAAAATACATCGCGATTTTTACAAATTTTGTTCTTTTTTAGAGTTATCAAATTCTCTGAGAGCTTTTAACAATTTAGGCGGGGATATTGCTCCAATATTAATTAGAATATTGCCTAATAATTCTGCCTTTTCGTCCTGAATCTTAAACAAACTATTTATATCTTCCTCTTTCAATATACCTTTAGAAACTGCAATTTCTCCAAATTTTAATTTATTTTCAGAGTTTCTTTGTTCAGTCAGTATCGTTAAAACTTCTTTAGGGCTAACCATTCCAACTTCAATGGCTAATTGCCCTAAGGGAGTTCGACTTTTTTTTTGTCGTTCCAATGCAATTAGCAAATGGTCAGGAGTAACGAACTCTTTTTCTACCAAAAAATCACCTAAAAGAAACGCCATGACAATGATTACTTAGTTTTCATTGAAAATACGCCGTCCCAATCAACAGGAGGCGATTCTTTTTGGAACAAGAGACACCGCTCGAAAAAGGTCAAAGAAGGACCGTCCTTTTCGGATATTTCAAGGACAGCTCCAAAATTATCTAAAGCGCTATCCCATTCTTGTTTCCTATAATGCTCTAAACCTTTCGAATATAAATCAAGGATTTTGGACGTCTCTTCATCCAATTCTCCTTTTTTACAAAGTAGCTGATAAATACGCACTGGTTCGGATTTTCCAACCACCCGAATCAAATCCAATTCACGAACCTCCACTTCGTCCTTTACTTGTTCGTAAGTAAATTCACTAAACATATCATAAGTTCCATACTGCTTGTTAACACCCTCCAATCTAGCCGCGAGGTTAACCGAGTCACCCATCATGGTGTAATCCATTCTAGTTTTGGAACCCATATTACCTACAACCATTGGACCGGTATTTAGGCCTATTCGCATAAACAATTCGTGCTTTCCTTCTTCTCTCCATTTTTCCCGCATTTCCCCTAAGCGTTTTTGCATATCAAGAGTAGCTAAACAAGCTCTTCTAGCATGATCTTCTTGTGGTATAGGGGCTCCAAAAAAAGCGATGATGGCATCTCCCTCAAATTTATCTACCGTTCCTTCGTATTTCATAATGATATCCGTCATCTCAGAAAGGTACTCATTTAGCAAAAGTACCAAATCTTCAGGAGACAGTTTTTCCGATATTGTTGAAAACCCAGCAACATCAGAAAAGAATGCGGTTAAAACTTTTCTTTCTCCTCCCAGTTTTAACAACTTTGGATCGCCTACCAACTGATTTACGACAGCGGGAGCCAGATATTGACTAAACGCTCCTTTAATAAAACGTTTCTCCCTTTCTTCAAAAGTAAATCGATATAAAGTAATCCCAGTGTAAACAAAAACTTGAGTAAAGATTGGATAAACTGTACTAACCCAAAGTCCTTGGTTATTAAATAAATAAAAATCTGTAAAAATATAGGCCACAACCCCAATTATGGTCATAATGGCCATAACCAAAGCCTTAAAATATAAAGAAACCACGCTGAGAATGATACCTGTAACAAAAATCATAGCTACATCAAGGTATCCAAACCAGTTGGGTCTCATTAAAAAGTCTTGATTTAGCACATTTTCAATAACATTGGCATGGGCTTCCACTCCAGGGTAAAGTGTTCCAAAAGCAGTGGTATGAAGATCGTGTATTGCCGCCGCTGTCGCTCCAACAATAATAATTTTATTTTGAAGTTCCTCAGCGCCAAGCTTTTCAGTAAGCACGTCCGTAGCGGAAAAATGATCAAAAGTTTTTCCCGGTCCGTACCAATTAATCAAGTAATCACCGTATTCATTGGTCGGAATAACGATGTCAGCTACTTGCACCGCATCAATTCCATAGGGAGCTACTTGAACCGCCAGATTTGCTTGGGTCGCTTGGTGAATCAACTGAAGGCTTAACGGAGGAAAAAGAAACTCTTTAATTTGTTGAACCAAAGGAATAAACCGGACTACGCCATCCAATTCTGGTAGAAATGAGACAAAACCGCCACTATTGGCGGATGAAGCTAATTCGTAAATGCTGATTCCCATCCCATTAATAGGACGAAAATAAACATTATCTTCAGGTTTATCCGTCCTTTGAATAATAGAATACTCAAAAAATGGTAAAAATTCTTGTATTCTGGGATCAAGCTCAGCCACTTTTTTACCCATTGGGCTTTCGCCAGTAGGGTCCGCAAAATAGCCTAAAATGGCCCTCTCAGAATTTGCAAGAGAATCTGCAAATATTGTGTCGGAATTTACAGATTTTTCTAATTTTTTAATTAGCTCGTCGCCTTTTATATTGGATAGATCCTCTTCCTTCGCCATTTCTTTAATAGTCTGAATCTGAACTGCTGTTTGGGGTTCAGGAAATAGAATATCAAAACCAATAGCGGCAACGCCAGCTGCGCTCAATTTGTCTACCAATGTAGCCAATTTAGATCTTGGCCAAGGCCATCTGCCCTGTTCAGTAAGGCTTTTTTCATCTACGGCAACAATAGCAACTTGCCCAGAAACTGGGCGGACCCCTCTTTGTCGAACTTTAAAATCATACGCTTTTAGTTCTGCTAAATTGAAAAACTCAAAATCCTCACGGTATATTTGATGAGAGGCAAGAGTTAAAAGTATGCCGATAGTAAAACTATTTAGTAAGAGCTTTTTCATGCAGATTATTAAATCACATTCTAATGAGTAGAAGGTTAAATTTTACTTTAAAATCTGGATATTTGAAAAATTTTCTTAAAATTTACTTTTTTGGATATTCTATTAATTCTATTTCGTATTTATCGGGATCTTCTGTAAAAATAAATTTAGTTCCACTCGAAGTTTCGATGGGCCCCTCAGTAATAGGAACACCCGCTTCCTCTAAACGTTTAATAGCCTCATCCAAACATTCAACCTGAAATGCCATATGCATTAAATCCTCAGGAACATCTACCTTTCCGCTATTAGGAAATGAGCATAACTCAATTTCGCTGTCTGTGCCGGGAGCTTCTAAAAAAACTAACTTCGAGCCTCTAGGAGAGGTTTTATTTTCAAGAATTTTTAAACCTAATGCCTCTGAATAGAATTGAAGCGTCTTATTCATGTCCGATACTCGGATTCTGGTATGTAAGTATTTTTTGATCATTATCCTAAATCAATATTTTTGAGCGGTTCGTATTGGACCAGTTTCTCTATCATAATTTTTTTCAACTCTTCCAGACGGTCTTGTTTTTCAGCTTCAAACCTGAGAACCAGAATGGGTTGAGTGTTCGACGCTCGAGCCAAAGCCCACCCATCGCCAAAGTTTATTCGCACCCCATCAACGTCGGAAACGTCATACCGTTCTTTAAAATAATTTGTTAAATCTTTTACAATGTCAAATTTTTGGGAATCTGGACAATCAATACGAATTTCAGGAGTGTAATAAGTTTTAGGAAGATCGCTAAGCATTTCAGAAACCTTTTGATTTGAATTAGCCACAATTTCCAACATACGACATGCCGCAAAAGTTGCGTCGTCAAAACCAAAAAAATTATCCGAAAAACAAATATGCCCGCTCATTTCGCCAGCTAAAAGAGCTTTATTTTCTCGCATACATTTTTTTATCAAAGAATGACCAGCCGCGCTCATCACGGAGTTACCTCCGCGATTTTTAATATCATTGAATAAGTTTTGTGTGCATTTGACCTCGCCAACAATCGTAGACCCAGGATTATTTTTTAAAATTTCTCTACCAAAAAGTATGAGCAGTTGATCTCCCCATATGATATTGCCCTTGTCATCGACAACTCCAATACGGTCTCCATCTCCGTCAAATCCAATTCCTAATTCTAAGCCTTCGGTTTTAACTTTCTGGATAAGGTCTTCTAAATATTCTGGTATTGTTGGGTCGGGATGATGGTTTGGGAACGTTCCATCAGGTTCGCAATATAACTCAACAGGATTTTGCCCAAGTTCTTTAAGTAAGCGCATACCCACAATCCCAAAACAACCGTTTCCACCGTCTACTGCAAATTTAATGGGACGAGATATATTTATTACCTTATCGATAGCCTTTATATAATCGTCTAAGATTTCCCTATGCTGAAGACTACCTTCTCCAACCTCAAAATCTTCTTTAATAATTAAATCCTTTAAACCTTTAATTTTTTCTCCAAATAGCGAGTGTCGTCCTTCGCTGATTTTAAACCCATTAAATTCGGGTGGATTGTGACTACCAGTAATCATAACGCCTCCATCTGGATTAAGCAGATGAAGTGAAAAATACGCTACGGGAGTTGGAACTTGTCCAATATCTATAACATCGCAACCTGTCGAACGTAATGCCGAGATTAAAATATCGCGAAAAGAGTCAGAACTTTTGCGCATGTCTCTTCCGACTGTCATAGATTTTCCGCCATTTCTTCTGATATGAGTTCCAATGGCTTTTCCTATTAGACCAACAGCATCTTCGGTAAGATCCTTACCAACAACGCCTCGGATATCGTATTCCCTAAAAATTTCTGGATTCATATGTTTCCTAATGTTTGGGCATTGAGATTGGATCTCAATCCAATTATTTAGTTAAAGTTATTCCAAGACAAAGTTAGACAGGTCAATTCAGTTTTTTACTTATGTTATGAAACTAACGTAAGAAAATGAAACTTTTTTCAATTTTTTTTTGAAAAAAACTCCTTCATTTTTTCTACAACATAAATTTGCTGCTCTAAATTGACCTCATGAGATATTGGTAGAGCTAATGTTTCTTTAGCTGCCTTTTCGGACACAGGAAAATCTCCTTCTTTATAACCAAGCGATTGAAAACATTCCTGTAAATGGAGGGGTACGGGGTAGTAAATTTCAGTTCCAATTTTGTACTGACCTAAAAATTCGCGAAGGGAATCGCGGTTTTCACCGGCCCGAAGAACATATTGATTATAAATATGCCTCGGAAAAATTTCTTTAGGGGGTTGAATTTTATCAGCTAATCCATTTTCAGGGATAAGCTTATTATAATTCTCAGAATTTTTTCGCCTTCTTTGGGTCCACTTCTCTAATCGTGGCAATTTAGCGCATAAAACAGCGGCCTGCAAAGCATCGAGACGAAAATTTCCTCCAACCAACTTATGATAATACTTGGGTTTAGACCCATGTACTCTGAGAAGTTTTAATTTTTCATAATTTTCTTCCTTAGATACCGTAACTATACCGCCGTCCCCAAACCCACCAAGGTTTTTTGTCGGAAAGAATGAAAAACAACCATAATCCCCAAACGAACCAGCTCTTTTAAATTTGTACTCAGACCCGACCGCTTGAGCGGCATCCTCAATTACACACAATCCATGACTATTTGCTATCTCAAGAATGGGATCCATATCGGCACATTGCCCATATAGATGGATGGGAATAATCGCTCGAGTTTTTGAAGTAATTTTTTCTTCCAACTTTTTGGGATCCATATTAAACGTAATTGGATCAACATCTACTAAAACAGGCCGAGCCCCCGTTCTAAAAATAGAACCTATAGTTGCAAAAAAAGTAAACGGCGTTGTAATAACCTCATCGCCAGGACCTACTTCAGCCGCCATTAAAGAAATGAGCAAAGCGTCGGTTCCGGAGGAAACTCCCACTGCATACTTGCTTTGGCAATAATTTGCGATCTGTTCTTCTAGTTCGGCAACTTTTGGGCCTAAAATGAACATTCCTGAACGGATCACTTCTGTCGTTTGGGTTTCTACATCATTCCAAAGTTCATGGTGAGTTGCGGGAACATTAACTAAAGGAACCGAATTAATAGGAGCATGAAATTTGGAAATATCTTCTTCAAAATTTGAACATCCAATAGCCGTTATTCCCTCTGATTGGAATGTTTCGGGATTAGCCGTTAAAACTGCTTTTAAACGAAAATTAGATATAGCCTGTTTGATAAGATAAGATTCATAGTTATCAGCTTCCCTAATTCCATCTCGTAATTCATTTCCCGTAAGAGGAAGAATTGTTAGAACATCCAACCATTCCTTAAAAATATTGATCAAACTCTCTTTCTGGAGAGATTTTATTATTTCTGGAATAGATGTAGCTAAAACCCAACCTTCAATATTTTTTTTCCGGCATTTATTGAATAAAACCTGAGTTTGGTCTTTTATTGAGCCATCTTGAAGGGATTCAGTAAAAAAATCTTTATGAAACAAAATTTGCATAACAAAGTTATCTTTGGAAGAAAATTAGTTTTGAGGAAGTTTTAATATTTAATTATTAAGCTTTTATGATTTTAGGAGATTTAATTCCCGAGCAGGCGTTACGAGTATCAACAACAATATTTGATCGATTAACAATGTCCTCATAGTCGTATTGAGAGTGATCGGTGAGAATCACTGTAATATCAAAAGACCCAATTTTATCAAGCGAAACCCCCTTTTTACCCACAAAATCAGGATAGTCTCGCTTAGGACCTACTATAGGAATATATGGATCATTAAACTCAATTTCCGCGCCAAGGTTAGCAAGCATTTCCATAATCTTATAACTTGTTGACTCTCTATCGTCATCTACATCTTTCTTGTAGGCAACTCCTAACACTAAAATTTTACTTCCTTT
Organism: uncultured Nitrospinota bacterium; assembly: GCA_964570665.1. Classification (GTDB taxonomy): domain Bacteria; phylum Nitrospinota; class Nitrospinia; order Nitrospinales; family JAJDAT01; genus JAJDAT01. The sequence continues at coordinate 225,544 of CAZMZH010000005.1, forward strand.
TGCGCTTTTACCTGAGCTATTTAGAGCTTTTGATATTTTTTCAACAACGTACTGAGGCATAGAAACATTCACTTCGCCGGCCAACTCAATAAAACGAGTGGGTACCTCATATTCTCTGGCTTTCCAAGTTAAATAAAAAGGGTCGATTGGAATACAATGGCCTCCTAATCCGGGTCCAGGGTAAAATGGCATATAACCAAATGGTTTAGTGCTAGCCGCTTCAATTACTTCCCAAACATCTATGCCCATTTTATCTAAAATAATTTTCATTTCATTTACTAAGGCAATATTCACTGACCGAAAAATATTTTCCATTAACTTTGTCGCTTCAGCCGTCATTGTATTGGAAACCGGAACAGTTTTTGACACTATAGCCTTATAAAGCTCGTTGGCTGCTTCTAATTCTTTTTCCGAATCGGCTCCAATGACTTTGGGAATAGTCGCTGTCGAATAATTTGGGTTATTGGGATCTTCACGTTCCGGAGAATAAGCTAAATAAAAATCTTCACCTGCTTTTAAAGACGAATTAGATTCTAACTCGGTTGCAAGAATTCCCCAGGTTGTTCCTGGATAAGTGGTGGATTCCAATATGATAATTTGACCTTTTCTCATATGAGGAGAAATCTGCCTAGCCGTTGAAACAATATAGGTCATATCTGGAGTTCGATTTTTATCGAGAGGCGTTGGAACGCAAATCAAAATACAATCCATCTTGGATACTTTTGAAAAATCCGTAGTAAACTCTTGTGTACCTCTTGCTAATAACTCTTCAATAGATTTAGATGGAATATGCTTGATATAACTCTCGCCCTGACTTAGGCGATCTACTTTAGTTTGATCAATATCAAACCCAATAACAGGAAAACCCGCTTTTCCAAATTCTAAAACTAGCGGTAATCCAACATACCCAAGTCCAATAACCCCTACTGTAGCTTCTTTATTTTTAATTTTTTGAATTAATTGATTTATCAAGAGTTTCCCTTAGTAAAATACAGTGTAATTATATTAGAGTTTGTTTGAGGGCGCCCAATTCTATTTATCGTCTTTTTGGGAAAAAGATCTCCTTAAAACAAGGAACTTTAAAAATAGGCCTAGATAAGCCTTAATAGTGGAATTAACTATTAACTTACTAAACCCTTTTCTCTTATGGAAAAATAAAGTGGCAGGCACTTCAGAAAAAGTAAAACCAGATTTATGGAGCTTTAATAATAATTCGACCATACAAACAAACCCCTTTTCTGTTATTACAGGATGGTCAAATTTCCTATAAATTTCAGAAATAGTTTTTTGAGAAAACGCTCGATAAAAAGAAGAATAAGTTCGAGCGCCAGGCACTTGAAATAATATCATGCACAATAAATTGGCTGCCTTACTGTAAAACCTTCTCTTAAAGGGACAGTTTTTGAGCCTTCCGCCTTTTGCGTAACAAGAAGCAAGAACAAAATCTTTACCATTCCTTATTTCATCAAGCATTTTGGGCAAAATACCCAAATCACTTGTATTATCCCCTTCAATTGTTACAACAATATCTTCGCTTTTAGAAATTTTAATAAAATGCTTAAAACCGTTTTCAAAACTAGCGCCAGCTCCCTCATTAACCAGGTTTTCCACCATATCAACGGGAAACGATTCCATCTTTTGGCGTATGATTTCCGGAGTGCCATCGCTACTCCCATCATTTACAAAAATTATCCTATAATTTTCTTTAATTTCTTTTGCAGCTGAATCAAGACCAGAAATCAAAGTTTCGATATTCTCTTCTTCGTTAAATACAGGAATTAAAAAATAGATCATTTCAGTTTAAGAAATCGTTAGTAACTACGGGCTATAAACTTTTATTAAGGACTAATATAATTGAGGCGTTTTCTAATTAAAATAAGAAAGAATGGCGGTAATTACTTTATCGGCAGATTGACCCGTTCCATAAATTTGCTCTGGATCTTTTTTAGGTGTCTGAGAATGAGTTTCAACAGTTTGCATAATCTGATTCGAGTCAATTCCAGATAAAAGGTTCCACCCAGAATCTAACGTTTCTGTCCACTCAGTCTCTGACCTAAGAGTAACGCACGGCGTTTCAAAAAACATTGCTTCTTTTTGGACTCCCCCCGAATCAGTTAGAACCATAGTTGCATTCTTTAAGAATAATATCATGTCTAAATAAGAAAAAGGAGCCGTCAAAATCACATTATTTCCACAAACAATTTTATTATCTTCCATCATTTTATGAGTTCTAGGATGAACAGGCCATACTACTTTTTGAGGTAATTTTTCAAAAGAGGAAACAATCTGTTTTAAATTTTCAATTTGGTCTGTATTCTCAGCTCGATGAACTGTAGCCAAAAAATATTTTCCGTGTGAAATCTTATACTCTTTACAAAACTGATTAAAGTTTTCTTTTTCTTGTTCCGCTTTCTTGGAGCAATATAAAGCCGAATCGTGCATGACATCTCCAGTTTTAATCACTCCATTCAAAATACCTTCGTTTTTTAGATTATTTATCGCAACATCAGATGGGCAAAGAAGTAGGCTTGAAATATGATCCACCATAACACGGTTTATTTCTTCAGGCATTTTGCGGTTCCAACTTCTCAGTCCAGCTTCTACGTGAGCGACGGGCAAGTGTATTTTTACAGCCGCTAAAGCTCCAGCTAAAGTCGAGTTAGTATCGCCATATACAACCACCATATCCGGTCTTTCTTGGATAAGAACTTGTTCAAGAAGCAAAAGCATTCTACCCGTTTGTTCGCCATGACCTCCAGCCCCAACTTCCAAATTTACTTTAGGTTGAGGTAGGTCAAGTTGCCTAAAAAAAATATCAGACATATTTTCGTCATAATGCTGGCCAGTATGGATTAATACTTCTTCCATTTGATTAAAAAATTTGTTTTTGATTACTCGCGAAACCACTCCAGCTTTAATAAATTGAGGGCGGGCTCCAACCACAGTTAGTATTTTTCTTTTCACGAAAAATTGCGCCCTTTATTAGCTCGGTGCCATTCAATAGTGGACTTTAAACCTTTTTCTAAAGAAACTTCCGCCTTAAAGCCAAGAAGGCAACGGGCTTTGGTCGTATCGCAAACCCGGTGGCGAATGTCTTCATAAAGGTGGGGGAAATCTGAATAAGCTAAAAATTCAAGCTTCGGCTTACTTTGGTTATCGGATAACCTCCAAATCATATACGCTAAATTTACAATACTAATTTTTGAGTCGTTTCCAATATTAATAATTTCTCCCGATGCATAAGGGGTGTCTAAGATTTTCATGGTTCCCTCTACAGCGTCGTCGATAAACGTTAAATCTCTAGTTTGAACTCCATCGCCATGAATTTCCATAGGTTCGCTAGCTAGCGCCGATTCAATAAATATCGACTGAGGCCCCCCCATCCAATCCCTTCTTTGTCGGGGACCATATACGTTAAAAAAACGAATGATTGAAAAGTCTAATTCATATTTTTCATTGTAGGCAAAGCATAAATGCTCTGAATACATTTGAGAAACCACCGTACTCCATCGCCTAATTTCGGGCTTTCCTAACCGAAAGCTGGATTCCTCAGTAAATGGTAATTCCTGGTTTTTCCCATAGAGTTCGCCAGTTGAACCGTATATGAACCTAGCTTTAGAACTTAAAGCTACTTCTAGAGCATGTTCGGTCCCTACGGCATTTACGGTAAGCGATTCTATTCTCTTGCCATATCTAGGACTTTTTACACAAGCAAAATGAATGACAACATCGCAGTTTTGGGTTTTGAATTTTTCAATAAATTCAGTAGATGTAATATCTAAATTAAAAAACTCAAAATTTTTCTTATCTTCTAAATCGGCGATGTTATCTTTAAAACCATAGGAAAGGTTATCGACACCAATGACATGTTCTCCATTATCAACAAGTTTCCTCGCAAGATGAGAACCAATAAAACCACAAACTCCTGTAATAATTATTTTCATAAAATAGAGTCGCTCTGAAAAAAACAGCCTCCAATAATTAACAAATTTTGTTTATTTTTGCCTACCTCTTGATTTTCTAACTCAAGTTTTTGGCGGTTTTGATTTTTAGATATTTCCAAAGAATTGAAATTAACTGAGGATTAAACGCAACAACGGAGATCCGTTTGCCTACGAAATGAAATAAAGTTTAATCTAATAAAATTGTCTTTGCCAACGAATCGTTTTCGGCAATCCTTCCTCTAATTGAGTTCTGACACGATAACCCAATCTGTCTTTTGATTTAGTCAAATCTGGTACCCTTCTCATTACATCCTCATAATGCCCAGAAAAACTTCTATATGAAATAAGCTCCATTTTTGGTTTGGTGCCAGGACGTACAAGATTCCAAATCATTTCGCCCAATTCTTTAATAGTAATCTCCCGTTCATTGCCAATATTCCAAATTTCTCCATTTGCTTCATCTTTTTCAAGGGCAAGAAAAGTCCCCTCTACCATATCTTCGACAAAAGTAAAACTCCTTGTCTGGCTTCCATCCCCATGTATAGTAAGCGGCTCATCTTTTATAGCCTTTTCAATAAATACTGATTGAGGCCCTCCCCACCAGGTAAGATTTTGACTTGGCCCATAACCGCCAAAATAACGAATTATGGCTATTGGAGTATCAAATTCTTCAATAAAAGAATAGGCTAAATGCTCATCATACAATTTAGAAACAGCATAACTCCAACGTTTTATAGATGTTTCGCCTAAAAAAAGATCCGATTCTTCTGAAAAAGGAAGGTTAGGGTTTTTTCCATATACGTCGGAGGTAGAAGTAAAGACTATTTTCTTTTTGTATTTAGAACCTGATTCAAAAATATTTTTGGTTCCGGTGGTATTAATTTTTAACGTGTCCATCGCGTTTCCATAGCGAGGGATTTTAAACGCTGCCAAATGCACAACTGCATCTACTTTTTGCACAAGTTCATCAATAAGAGAAGCGTTTCTTATATCGCCTTCTACAAACTCGAACAAAGAATTAGATTTATAGGATTCAATATTTCTAAGTTGCCCTTGAGAAAGATTGTCCAATCCTATTACTTGATAATTATAATTTAGAAGTTTTTGTAATAGATTTGACCCTACAAAACCCGCCACCCCTGTAATTAAGATTTTTTGCATTTTTGAATAATTTTAGACGAACTGAAATTTAAGAATTAAGTAACTTACAATATGAATTAAAACAACGAACCATTAGGATTTTAAGTTGAAGGTTTTTTCACAAAGCACACATTTGTTATTTTCTTCAAGTTTTTGCCCACATTCACAAACCCAACCTTTAAGCGTAGCAGGGTTCCCATAGATCAAACCATGATCGGGAACATCTTTGGTAACTACTGCACCGGCGCCAATAAAAGCATGTTTGCCAATTGTCACTCCACATAAAATGGTTGCATTTGCCCCAATGGTTGCCCCTTGTTTTACTAATGTCCTTTGAAATTCATTTTTTCGAGGAAAAGCGCTTCTTGGGTTGATTACGTTTGTAAAAACGCAGGATGGGCCGCAGAAAACATTATCTTCAAGGACAACCCCCTTGTAAAGAGAGACATTATTTTGAATTTTTACGTTGTCGCCAATGACACCCTCTGGACCAACAACTACATTTTGTCCAATATTTACATCCTGGCCAATAGTTGAGTTTTTTAAAACTCTAGAAAAGTTCCAAATTTTTGTTCCTTTACCAATCTTACAGTTTCCCTCAACACTTCCAGTTTCGTGTAAAAAATAGTCTTTTTGGACAGTCTTCGCATTATCCATGCTCGCTTGAGCTAAACGAAGAACTTTTAAGACCTTTAATCCTTCTTCTCCATCAGTATAAAATGACTTACCTTCAATGGCCTCTAAGAATGTACGGCATTCAACCGCTAATGGCTCTTCCCATTTATCGGATAATATTATTGGAACACCATCTTTTTTTTCAGGAATAGGAACGCCATTTTGCCAAGAAATATTGTGAGGGTATATAACTAATTTTTCGTCTATGGGAGCGGTGTCTTCAAATACAACCATTTTTTTCTCGCCGATAACCACCAATTTTTGCTCTTTGAATGGATGTAACCATGAAACAAAAATATGACCCGCTACTCCCGAAGGAAATCTAAGTTGGGTCATTGTCGTATCTGCAATATGAGGATGGAGTATGTTGGAACCAAAAGCTTCTACTGAATCAGGCTCGTCGTTAACAATAGATAAAATTATCGATATGTCATGGGGAGCAAACGACCAAAGAATATTTTCTTCTCTACGGATTTTTCCTAAGTTTAATCTATTTGAATAGACATATTGCAGTTTACCAAGTTCTCCCTTTGCCAGGAGTTTTTTAAGTTCCCTAATAGCCGAATGGTAATGCAATATATGCCCTACAAAAAGGACCTTGCCAGAACTCTTTGAAATTTCAACTAACTCTTTACCTTCACGCTCGTCTAAAGCCAACGGTTTTTCGATAAAAACATTTTTCTTAGCTAAAAGAGCTTCCTTCACCATAGAAAAATGCATTTCAGCCGGTGTTGCTATCGCAACAGTATTTATATCTGGATTCGAGAGAATATTGGGAAAAGAAATAGATGTACTGATATCTGGATACTTCTCTTTTTTTCTTTCAAGAACATCATCCGAAGGGTCGCAAATCAAACGAAGAACTCCGAGTTGATGAAAAGTTCTAGCGAGGTTTTTCCCCCAAAATCCGGCGCCTACCAACGCCAAGTTAACTCCGCTTTTCAATTATTGACTCCAATGCTAAAAGCGTTAATTTTATGAAATTAAATTTCATCTTCCAGGAAAGATTGATCTAAACCAAAAATCCAATAAAAAATTATGGGTGGAAAAACTGGATCAACTTGAATTTAGAAATCACAAAAACTTGAACTAATCTCTAAATGTGCTGGAAAGTAAAAACGAAATGAAAATCAAGAGACTAAAAAGTAAACCCTTTTCTAAAGACTTATAATATCCTATTCAATCTCTAAACCAAGCTAGATTATAGTTTTGTAATTTAGTTTTCAATCTTAAATTTTTCAGATAAACCTTAAAAATTAGAAATAAACCAAAAAAATTTAAAGATAGCTATTATCCTACAATAATCTTTTTCATATTTGCTTTTTTTCATTTTATTTTTATGATAAATATTGGCATTTTTTAAAATGCCTAATTGAAATTACAAATATTTTCTTGACTTAAAACAACCTAGGTGATTTTCTAATAATATTATATGATTTTTTTAAATTCGAGGAAAAATGAAATGAAAGACATGCTGCAAATCCAAGAATTAATCGATAACATTGATCTAGAGCCTATTAAGTTTACTTTAGTTTCAAGAGAAGAAGGTCCCGGTTGGACCATTGAGAAATCCAAACTAATCGAAACTTGGTATCGTAGATTTTTAGCATTAGTCAAAATCTATCCTGACCAAACCATTGTTCCTACAAAAGATATCGACATGTTTTGGCATTATCATATTTTGGATACTCGGAAATACATGGAAGACTGCAACAAAATCTTTGGAAGTTATTTTCACCATTTTCCATACTTTGGCAGCAGGGGAAAAGAAGATAAAGCAAACTTTGAAAAAACGTTTTTTCTCGCCCAAGAATTATTTGAAAAACATTTTGGCGAATCTCCTATATCAACTGGAATCGCCGATTGTGGAGGTCTTTGCTCTGACGGGGAACCCACTCCTTATGTAAACATTCAACCAAACTTAAGACCTAGCTTAGCCACAATTGAAGCATAGCCAAACTAATATTTTTTGAAAAATAGATCTATTTAGAATCCTTGGACGCTAAGCTGGTCTAATTGGTCAATACCTTTTTTAGGCAATAAAATTTGAAAAAAGCCGACCAGTTCTGAAAGAAAGTAATTATCTGTAATGTGTTTAAAAATTACTGGAGCATAATTCGCAAATCTTCGGTCTTCTCGACCGTCTATGGGAATATCTACATATAAAATTAGCTTAGGAGGATTTAATTTTAAATCGTCTACGACTTCCTGTTGTTTTTCTTCATTCAACATACCTGGAAGAATCCAGTCATATTGTGTTGGATTAATACGATCCGTTAAATAATAAAACACTGGATTTAGCGGAATGGCAAAAATAGAATCCCCAGGCTGGGAATATTGACGAATACGCGAAACGGTTTGCTCTAACCACTGAACTTCTGTTTTATTGGTATAAACATCCAGCCTACGCAATTGCAAATGAGTTTTTTCCAAACTCTTGGCGCCAATTGATCCGGCATAAAAACCGTGGTGAGTATTCATCTCGAAATAAAATAAAAACGGAAGAAAAACAGCCAAAATATTTGCCGTTATTCTATAAATCCAACCATAGTCGGCATTTTTCACAAAAGAAGCATTAACAACCAATCTCCAAATTTCGTAAGTTAAATAGCAAAATAGAATATAAAATAAAGGTAAAGTACGCAGTAAATTATCAAATCCCGCTCGCCAGATTACCAATCCAAAAGAACAAATCCCAAATGCTAAAATGGCTAGCAATTCCAATCCATTATCGTTAAAACGTCCCCTACTTTTAATAAGCCGAAAAATCAAAATTCCTAAAGTAATAAAATACGCCAGTATTGGCATGTAGAAAAGTAACCGCTCTCCTACTTTATGGGGACCGACTTCTTTAAAAACATCCATTATCGGAAAAATAGGTGGAAAAGCATTGCCCCAAACATTATGAGTAGCAAACACAATATCTGCTAACTTCCACACTAAATCACGTTGAAAAGCATAAATAATGAGAATTCCAAATATCGCGCCTCCCACCATGAAAATCCATATCTTTTGTGATTTTTGCTTATTTAAAGGCTCTTCCTCTGAGGACTGGTTTTTGGCCCAAGCTCCCTGAAAAAACATAATGACAATTGTCATTATTATTATCAAGACTGAGAACATTGCCACTTCAATCTTAAAAGAAGCAGCCACAATCGATAATAAAAACGTACATAATATCCATAAAACGCGTTTGGTTTCTATGATTTTAATAGTCAGGTAAGCCAATAGAATGCAGAAAAAAGGGTAAAAGCGATTGTAATACATTGAAGGAGCGGACATGGTTGCCAAAGCAGCCAATAAAGAAAAGCCCGGCGGCATTATTCTGCGAGAAATCGAGTAGGTCAAAAGAACCATTAGAGGCGTTAATATTGCAACTCCAATACGAAGGCTTTGGATATTCACTCCAAATAGCTTAAAAAATATTGCCCCGTAAAGATAACGCCCTGGCAAATAACCATTTGGATTAAAGTCTTTAAACGCCGACTGACCATTTAGGGTTCGCAAAGTTCCATATGCATAACCCCCTTCATCCCAAATATTAAAACCATAATCGATGAAGGATAAAAAATAGCCCAATAGCAAAAAATATAAAACTATTTGGACACTATATTTCTTCACGCGGAAACAAATTCTTTCATTTCTTGGATCAACTGACCATGTGGTTTTGCCCAAAGGTTAAAATCGGGGGGGGTTTGAGGAGTAAAGTCGATCAAACGAGATTTAATTCTTTCGGTTCTATCTAATGACTCATCAATCCTTTCAGAGGCTATTTTTCCTTTTTCGACGTCTCGGATCATTTGTTCTTGTAATGCGATTGACTTTTCCATGTTATTGCAAATCATGAATTGGTCCAAACCAGCTTCAAACCCTAATACTGGAATATCTTTAAAATCAAATAAGTTTTCAACCGCTTTCATTTCTAAATCGTCTGAAATTATCAACCCCTTAAATCCCAGTTTCTTTCTAAGAATGTCCAAAAGAATAACTTTAGAAAACGTCGCAGGATAATCTTTATCCCATGCTGGATACAAAACATGGGCAGTCATTATTACTTCTAAACCTTTTCCTATATTATATGCAAAAGGTTTTAACTCTATATTTTCCAGATCCCCGACACTTTTATTGACAGTCGGTAATTCTAGATGCGAATCACGATCCGTATCCCCATGACCAGGAAAATGTTTACCAACTGGCAATACGCCCGTTGGTAAAAAACCGCGTATTATTGCATAACCTAAAGATGAGACTAAACCTGGATCGCCGCTGATAGCTCTATCTCCAATAATAGGGTTTTGCGGATTGGAATTTACGTCTAAAATAGGCGCAAAATCCATGTTAATTCCAACGGATTTTAATTCAACAGCTAAAGATTGGCCAAAACGATAAGCTAAGTCTTCAGATTTTGAGATTCCAAGACAGTTCTGCGAAGGAAAATCCGAAAAAGGGGCTTTTAATCTAGATACCCTTCCTCCTTCTTGGTCGACAGAAATCAATAGAGGACGACCTCTAGCTTGAGAAACCGCTAAAGACTGCATATCTTTAATTAATGAGTGGAGTTGAGCGGGAGACTCATAATTCCTTTCGAATAGGATAAAACCTCCCACCCGTTGATCTACGATTAAGTTTTTTAACTCAGAGCTGATAGAACTTCCATTAAACCCCGACATAATTAGAGACCCTGTTTTTTCGACTATGGTTTGAGATGCGGTCAAAAGGCCTCCTTATAATTTGTTTAGTTTTAAGGTTTAAAAAATATTTTTGATTGTAACATTGCATCAAAACTAAGTATCGGCAAAAATATTCAAAGTTGGACTCAGCGATATGATAAAATAAGCTTTAAAAATTTTTCACCAGTAATGATGGGAAACTGATTTGCGAAGGGTAGCGATAACCGGATTAGGAGCGCTTAGTCCTAACGGTAATGGTGTTAAAAATTTTTGGCAAAACACACGACACGGTGTTAGCGGAATCGAACGAATTTCTAGTTTCGACGCTACAGGTTTGTCCTGTCAAATTGCCGGCGAAGTGAAGAATTTCGATCCCCGTAATTATTTTGACGACAAGGAATTGAAAAAACTTCCTCGAGCCGTCCCACTGGCCGTTGCGGCAACAAACGAAGCGTTTTCCGACGCTGGTATCGATCCTAAACAATTTAGCGAGTCCGAGTCAGAGAGCTTAGGAGTAATAATAGGTAGTGGTGGAGCTGGCTTTGATTATTCTGAAAAACAATTTGAACTATTTTTTTCAGATAAAAAACGCCAGATTAGTCCTTACGCGATTTCTAATTCCCTTGTTGGGATGTTGTCTAGCGAGCTGTCTATGTATTTTGGCTTGAAGGGTAGAAGCCATGTAATCGCTAACGGATGCGCAAGTTCAACCGATGCAATTGGGTACGCTTTTAATACTATTCGCTTTGGCCAAGAAGATTGGTTTTTAACCGGCGGTGTGGAAGCTTGTGTGACTCCGGCAATGATGACAGGCTTTGAACGAATGAAAGCAAATCCTGTGAATTTTAACGACGCTCCTTTTCGTGGATCGCGCCCTTTTGATCGGGACCGAGAAGGCTTCGTTTTAGCAGAGGGAAGCTGGATGATAATTTTAGAAGAATTAGAACACGCCAAACGTCGAGGCGCTAAAATTTATGGAGAAATTGCAGGGTATGGATCAACTTGTGACGCCTACCACAGAGTAGCCATTCAGCCAGATGGCAAACAACCATCTAGAGCCTTATTATTAGCGTTAAAAGACGCTCGGATGCCTAAAGACGATGTGGGGTATATCAACTTCCACGGGACTTCAACTCGCTTAAATGACAAAATTGAAACATTATCAGTCAAGCTAGCCTTTAATAGTAGAGCCATGAAAATTCCAGCAAGTTCTACAAAGTCAATGGTAGGTCATCCACAAGGGGCTTCTGGCGCATTGGGAACAATGGTCTCAGCTTTATCATTGAAAGACGGCTTTTTAACGCCAACGATTAATTTAGAAAATCCCGACCCAGAGTGCGATATGGACTATATCCCAAATAAAGGCCGCGAAACTTCAATTAAAGCTGCAATTAGTAACTGTATTTCTTTTGGATCAAAAAACTCCGCTCTTGTAATTAAAAAGTTTGAATAATTGCTTTGTTAAATATTTTTTAGGCAAAAAAAATGCCCAGCTAGCATAAACGCTAGCCGGGCAAAGTATCGTTCTTATCTTTTTAGAATTATTCCTTTACAGCCTTTTCCTTAGTTTTTTCTTTTTTTGGCTCCGCCGGAGATTCTTCTTCTCGGTCCACTAGTTCGATTATCGCCATAGGGGCGTTATCTCCCCTACGAGGACCAATTTTAATTATCCGAGTATAACCACCATTTCTATCTGCATAACGCTCCGCCAAAGGACCAAATAATTTTTTTAATATCGCTTTTTCAGTCACAATATTAAAAGCTCTACGACGAGAAGCCAAAGTGCCTTTTTTGCCTAAAGTAATGGTTTTTTCAGCTTTACCTCTTAGTTCTTTGGCCTTAGCTAAAGTTGTTTGGATTCTTTCTCTATGAAGTAATGCTGTTACCATATTTCGGAAAAGAGCTTTTCTATGTGCCGAGGTGCGACCAAGAATTCTTCCGGCTTTTAAATGACGCATGTTTTTATACCGTTCTAAAAAAAATTATAAAATCTTATTGAGGAGCAAACTCTTCCTTTTCCATCTCGCTATCGGCTTCTTTCTTTTTCTTAGCCATGTTTAGCTGTTTAACGTCTTCCTCATCTAGCTTCATACCCAATCCCAGTCCCATGCTTTCAAGAATTTCCTTAATTTCATTGAGAGATTTTCTGCCGAAATTCCTGGTTTTTAACATTTCGGAATCATTTTTTTGAACTAATTCTGCAATGGATTGAATATTTGCATTTTTCAAACAGTTATAAGACCTAACCGATAGCTCTAATTCTTCAACACTTTTTGACAAATAAGAAAACATTTTTTGCTTCTTTTCGTCAACTTGTGGTTGATGAACAGGCTCTGGTTCTTCGTCAAAATTGATAAAGAGCTGCATATGATCTTTACAAATTTTTGCGGAATGAGCAACTGCATCTTCAGGTGTAATACTACCGTTTGTCCAAATTTCCATCACTAAACTATCGTAATCGGAAGAATCTCCAACTCTAGTTTTTTCCACATTAAAAGTTACTTTTTCAACAGGAGAAAAAATTGAATCTATAGGAATTAACTGAATCGATTCATCTTGCAATTCATTTTGCTCAGCAGGAACATAACCGCGCCCTTTGGATATAATCATTTCCATATCCAACGATCCATTTTCATCTATTGTGGCGATCTGAAAATCTTTATTTAAAAGCTCCACATCTGGATCAGATGTAATATCACCAACAGTAACTGGACCTGGTTTATCCGCCTTCAAAAATATCCGTTTTGTTGTAGTTTCACCAGTGATCTTCAACTTAACCTGTTTAAGATTAAGAATAATATCCGTTACATCTTCTAGAACTCCAGGAATCGCCGAAAACTCATGGTAAACCCCTTCTAGCTTAACCCCTACGATTGCTGAGCCAATAATTGAGGATAGCAACATCCTTCTAAGCGAATTTCCAACCGTAATTGCATAACCTCTTTCAAATGGTCCAGCCAAAAGTTTTGCGTAACGGTCTGTTTTCGTCTTTTTCTCAAACTCTAATCGCTTGGGTTTAACAATTTCATACCCCAATAACATAAAGCCTCCAGTATCAATACCTTACCAAATATTCGTCGAAAAAAGCTTCGGCCCTACCCAACAGGAGTCAATTAACGAGAATATAACTCAACAATTAATTGTTCTTCTATAGGCAAAGTAATATCTTCACGCATAGGCAAAGACTGAACTAACCCTTGATTTTTTTCTTGATCAAACGCCAACCACTGAGGAAAAGAATGGTTTTTGACGTTTTCTAATGCTGTTTTAATAGGAAACTTACTAAGTTTCTTTTCCGCCGGACCAAAAACATCACCTTTTTTCAAGATATAAGAGGGAATATTTACCCTTTTTCCATTGATTAAGAAAAAGTTATGGCGAATTAATTGGCGAGCGGCATTTCTAGACCCGGCAAAACCCATGCGATAAATCACATTATCAAAGCGCAACTCAAGGTTTTGTAACAAATTTTCGCCGGTTACACCTTTCTTACGATCGGCAATCGCAAAATATTTTCTAAACTGTTTTTCTAAAACTCCATAAATACGACGAACTTTCTGTTTTTCGCGTAATTGGATTCCATATTCAGTAACTTTCTTTCTCCTTTGCCCGTGCTGTCCAGGGGCATAGGCACGCTTTTCAATTGCGCATTTAGCCGTTTCGCAACGGCTAGCCTTTAGAAAAAGCTTAATGCCCTCGCGTCTACATAAACGGCAAACCGAGTCCGTATATCTCGCCAAGTTGGTTTCTCCTTTCAGGAAAAAGTTACTATCGAATTTTTTTTAAACTCGACGTCGTTTTCTAGGCCTACAACCATTATGGGGAATAGGCGTTTTATCGCGAATTAACGTTATTTCTAATCCAATAGCTTGTAAAGCACGAATTGAGGACTCTCTACCTGCGCCTGGCCCCTTAACATGTACCTCAAGCTTTTTCATACCCATATCCATCGCTTTACGCCCCGCTTTTTCAGCCGCTACTTGGGCGGCAAAGGGGGTACTCTTTCTCGATCCTTTAAATCCCTGCGCTCCAGCGCTTGACCAAGAAATTGCGTTTCCCGAAGTATCAGAAATTGTCACAATAGTATTGTTAAACGTTGCTTGCACATGAGCCACACCTAACTCTGGGGCTACCTTTGCCTTCTTTTTCGTAGTTTTTTTATCAGCCATGTTAACCTGTTAAGTTATTTTTTCTTAGATTTAGCCCCTACCGTTTTCTTAGGACCTTTCCGTGTTCGAGCATTCGTATGTGAACGTTGTCCACGGACAGGCAATCCTTTTCGGTGCCTTAAGCCTCTGTAAGCGCCTATATCCATCAATCGCTTTATGTTCATGCTAACTGAACGCCTCAGATCTCCTTCAACCTCGTAATCTTTTTCTATGATACCTCTGATTTTGGTGACATCCCCTTCTGTCAAATCTTTAATCCGCGCATCATGAGAAACACCAGCGGCATCTAAAATTTTTGCTGAAAGCGTTTTCCCAATTCCAAAAATATAGGTTAAAGAAATGATCGCACGCTTATCTTTGGGAATATCTATGCCCGAAATTCTTGCCAAAGGTTCCTCCTTCTTTTTAAGCAGCCATTAAAACGTAAAAAAAGCAACAACTACCCCTGCCGTTGTTTATGCTTCGGGTTTTCACATATAACCCGCACAATACCTTTTCGACGGATCACTTTACACTTATTACAAATAGGTTTAACCGACGATCGAACTTTCATGGGTAGCCAAAAATTATTTATATCTATAAGTAATACGTCCCCTTGTTAAATCATAGGGGGACAATTGAACTTTTACTTTATCGCCAGGTAATATTCTTATGAAATGCAATCTCATTTTACCTGATATATGAGCCAAAATTTTATGCCCATTTTCTAATTCAACTCTAAACATTGCATTAGGCAATGGTTCGACTACAGTTCCTTCTACTTCAATGGCCTCTTCTTTTGACATATTTTAAGTCACCAACTCGCAAACTCTAATAAAAACATCTTCCAAGCTGCCATCTCCGCCTATTGTCTTTAAAATTCCCATTTTCCTATAAAAACCTTTTAAAGGAGCAGTTTCTTGCTCATAAACTTCAAATCGTTTCATTATGGTTTCCTTGTTATCGTCAGGTCTTTTATATAAATCGTCGGAACCACAAGAATCACATATTCCTGAAATCTTGGGAGGATGGTTCTTTTCATGAAACATTGCACCACAACTAGAACAAGTCATCCTGCCAGTTAAACGGTCAATCAACATTTCAGCATTGACTTCAATTTCAACTACAGAGCTGATATTTTGATTTAATTTCTCTAGGGTCTCCGAAAGTTGCTCCGCTTGGGCCATATTCCTCGGAAAACCATCTAAAATAAAACCGTTTTTACAATCAACCTCGACAATTCTTTGCTTTATCAAGCCTACAACTATGTCGTCAGGAACGAGCCTACCCTCATCCATAAAGGCTTTTGCTTTATTCCCAAGCTCGGTTTCGTTCTTAATTGCATCTCTTAGAATATCACCGGTTGAAACTTGAGGAATATTAAACTTCTCCTTTAGTTTCTTAGCCTGAGTCCCCTTCCCGGCCCCGGGGGGTCCCAAAAGGATCAAACGCATTTTCTAACCTCGGCGGCTCCGCAACCGCCCCTTTTTCACAAAACCATCATAATTGCGCATTACTAAATGCGATTCTATTTGTTGCATTGTATCTAAAGAAACCCCGACAACAATCAGCAGACTAGTACCGCCAAAATAAAACGGGATATTAAAATACTTAATCAAATAATCCGGCAAAATACAAACAAGCGATAAATATATTGCACCATAAAACGTAAGTTTAGAAAGAGTAAGATCAATATATTCTGAAGTTTTTGCTCCCGGTCGAATTCCAGGAATAAAACCACCGTTTTTTTTCATATTGTCGGCAACATCAACCGGATTAAAAATTACGGCTGTATAAAAATAACAGAAAAAGAATATTGCTCCAATAAAAACAAGGCTATAAATCAAATTTCCAGGCGTTAAAGATGCGGAAATAATTTGCATCCATGGATGATCTATAAACTGGGCCAAAGTAGCCGGAAACATAATAATAGATGAAGCAAATATTGGAGGAATAACACCGGAAGTATTTACTTTAAGAGGTAAATGAGCGCTTTGCCCTCCAAACATTTTTCTCCCAACCACTCTCTTCGCGTATTGTATGGGTATCTTTCTTTGCCCCCCCTCAGTAAACACTATAACCCCAACAACCCCAATCATTAAGACTAAGATTAAAATCATGAGTAAGGGTTGTAGCTCTCCGGTCCCCATTAAGTCTAGCGACTGAAAAATAGCGGCGGGAGTACCTGCCACAATACCAGCAAAAATAATCAGCGAAATTCCGTTTCCAATTCCCCTCTCGGTTATTTGTTCACCTAACCACATAATAAAAGCTGTACCTGCGGTTAAAGTAAGAATTGTAAGCAATCTAAAAGGCCAACCCGGATCTGGAACAATTGCGGCTCCAGAAGGACTTTTCATGGCTTCCAAACCTACGCTTATTCCCGAACTTTGAATTATACTTAAAACTACTGTTCCATAACGCGTATATTGGGTAATCTTCTTTTGTCCCTGCTCACCTTCTTTTTTTAGACGCGCTAAATAGGGTGAAACTATTGTCATCAGCTGCAGAATAATTGACGCGCTGATATAGGGCATAATACCCAAAGCAAATATAGTTAACCGGCTTAAAGCGCCGCCGGAAAACATATTAAAAAATCCTAATATGGTCCCTTGAGCTCTCGCAAATACCTCAGCAAGCGCAGCGCCATCAATTCCCGGAGTAGGGATGTGAGCGCCAATACGATAAACCGCCAATAAGGTTATTGTGAAAAGAACTCGTTTTTTGAGTTCGGGAATTCTTAGAATATTGCCAAAACCTTGGGCACCGCTCATTTAAATTACTACAGCCTTTCCCCCGGACTTACTTATCTTTTCTTCTGCCGAACGGCTAAACTTTTGAGCGTGAACAGTTACGGCATTCCCCAAATCTCCGTTACCTAAAACTTTAATTTGCCCCAGCTTTTTGACCAAGCCCTTTTCCTTCATGACTTCGGGAGTAATTGGGCCATCTTGAGAAATGTTATTCAGCTGGGAGATATTTACAATTTCATATTCTTTTTTAAAGATATTTGTAAAACCTCTCTTTGGCAACCGTCTTTGCAAAGACATTTGCCCACCCTCAAACCAAGGATGAATACCAGCGCCTGAGCGACACTTTTGTCCCTTTTGGCCTTTTCCACTGGTCTTTCCAGTACCCGAACCAATTCCTCGTCCGATTCTTTTACGGTTTTTCTTTACTCCAGGAGCGGCCTTTAAATTAAACAACGAAAGCATTTTCTTTTACCTTTTTTCTTTTCTAGTTTGACCGGTCGCGCAAACTGGCAGTTTGATCAGCATTCCTCAAATTAACTAAACCTTCAATAGTAGCTTTAACAACATTATGAGGATTATTAGTTCTAATACATTTGGTCAAAATATCCTTAACCCCAACAGCTTCTAAAACAGCCCGAACAGCTCCACCAGCAATCAAACCAGTTCCACGGGACGCAGGTTTTAAAAGAACTCTACCCGCCCCATATTTACCAATTACTTCATGAGGAATAGTATTTCCTTCTAAACTCACCGTAACCCAACTTTTCTTTGCTTTTTCTATAGCTTTTCTAATAGCTTCGGGAACCTCATTTGCTTTTCCCAATCCCCAGCCAACTTTTCCATCACGGTTTCCAACTACAACCAGAGCGCTAAAGCTAAACCGGCGACCACCTTTTACAACTTTGGCGACACGGTTAATTTTAACCAATTTATCAACCAATTCTTGCTTATTATCGACTTGGTCTTGCAATGAAACCTCCCGATTTTAAACCTACCACACTAAAGTACAAGCGCGGCTAAATCCAAATATTCTAAAGTTTACTAAATATAATTCTAAAACTTAATGCCAGCTTCACGAACGGAATCTGCAAGGGCTTTTATTCGACCATGATAAATAAAACCTCCTCGATCGCAATAAACCTCTTTAACTCCGTTTTCTATAGCTTTTTTACCTAATGAATTCCCAACCCATTTTGCAGCGTCTATATTGCCGCCATTCTTATTCGTCGCTTTAAATTCTTTCGACAATGTAGATTCAGACACAAGGGTTTTATTATTCGTATCGTCAATTACCTGAGCATAAATATGGCTCAAACTTTTAAATACCGATAGCCGAATCTTAGTTTTATCTCTTTGGACTCGATTTTTTACTCGAATCTTTCTTTTTTGCCTTAAGCGGCGACGCGCCGTTGAATCAGCCATAATTCCTCTCTTATTTTCCGCCTACTGCGGCTTTTCCAGCCTTTCGTCTTATTTTTTCATTTTGGTATTGGACCCCTTTACCCTTATAGGGCTCTGGTGGCCTTAACCCTCTAATTTCAGCGGACACTTGACCAACTTTTTCTTTATCTACCCCTTTAACAGAAATTAGATTTTGCTTTGAGTCAACCTCAAACTGAATCCCATCTGGCGCAGGATAATTAATTGGATGAGAATACCCTAGTTGCAGAAGCAAGTCTTTCCCTTTTAGCTCAACCTTATAACCGACACCAATTACGGCTAAAGTTTTCGAAAATCCTTCGGAAACCCCCAAAACCATATTATTAATCAAGGTTCTTGTTAAGCCATGCAAAGCTTTATTCTTCGGCTCATCGTTAGGCCTTAAAACTTTTAAAATTCCATCGTCTTTTTCAATTGTCATATTCGGATGAAATTCGCGTTGCATTTCTCCTTTTGGCCCTTTAACTTTTAAATTCACACCGTTTAACTGAACTTCAACAGCGTTTGGGACATTTACTGGCAGTTTTCCAATTCTTGACATTTCAACACACCCGGCCTTGACCGATATTCTTTTTAATAAAGTTTCACTTAAAATTTATTTGGGTAAACAACCAAGCCTACCAAACATAACCCAAGACTTCGCCGCCAATTCCATTCTTCCGACAATTCTCATCTGTTAAAACCCCTTTGGAGGTAGAAACCAAAGCTATTCCTAAACCATTCAATACTCTAGGAATAGTGTCTTTAGAAACATAGGCTCTTCTGCCAGGCTTGCTAATTCTTTTGATGCCTCTAATAACAGGCACTTCATTCTTATACTTTAGGTAAACCCTTAAAATTCCCTGCTTATTATCCTTAAACTGCTTGAAATCTCTTATAAGCCCTTCTTCTTTCAAAATACCAGAAATTCGACACTTAAGGTTAGAGCAAGGAACATCCAGTTTAGAATGACCAACCATTAGAGCGTTTCGAATTCTAGTAAAAAAATCCGCAATGGGATCTGTCATTGACATCTAAAAAAACTCCTAAGTCTAACTATCTAAAAATTTGAAGGTACGACGTCAGCGTATCAATCAACCAAATGATAAATTACCAACTGGATTTTGTTACTCCAGGAACTTCTCCAAGTAAAGCGCGGCCACGGAAACAAATCCTACACATTCCAAATTTCCTTAAAAAGCCTCTAGGGCGACCGCACACCTTACAACGGTTATATTCCCTAACTTTAAACTTTGGTTGTCTTTTTGCTTTCGCGACAAGCGATTTTTTCGCCATTCTCTACTCCAATAGCCCCTAAAAGAAATTAATTTCTTCTAAAGGGAAATCCTAAAGTTTTTAACAAACAGCGACCAGCTTCGTCGTTATCTGCAGTGGTACAAATAGTAATATTCATACCTTTAATTTTTTCTATTTTGTCATACTCAATTTCAGGGAAAATTAATTGCTCTTCAATTCCCACGGTATAATTTCCTCGTCCATCAAAAGATTTAGGCGACAAACCCTTAAAATCTCGGACTCGAGGTAATGCAAAGCCTACAAAACGTTCAAAAAATTCATACATTCTAGCCCGACGCAAGGTAACTCGAACCCCAATTGGCACTCCCTCTCGAAGCTTAAAGTTTGAAATCGATTTTTTTGCTTTAGTGATTACTGGCGCTTGACCTGTTATTACTCTTAACTGATCAACAGCAGAATCAATAAGCTTAGAGTTTTGCAAAGCTTCGCCAAGACCCACATTCACAACAACCTTATCTAACCGAGGAACTTGCATAACGTTAGACAGTCCTAACTCTTTTCTTATCTGTTCTCTTAAATTTTCGTCGAATGCTTTTTTTATATTACTCATTTATTAAATCTACCCAAAAACAAATCAAACTTTATCTATTATTTCCCCAGATTTCCGGCAAACACGAACTCGCTTACCATCTTCCAACTTTTTATACCTTGTCCTAACGCCTTTCCCAACTTTATCCGAAACAACCAGGACGTTTGAAATATGAATTTTTCCTTCTTTTTCAACAATTCCGCCTTGATTGTTTTTTTGGGTCGGTTTTGTATGACGCTTAACCATATTCAGTTTCTCAATCTGAACTCGCTCTTCGTATGGAAAAAGAGCTAAAACTTTCCCCTTTTTTCCTTTTTCTTTACCAGCGATTACTTCAACGATATCGTCTTTTTTTACGTGGAATTTTCTATTCATAACTTTTACAAAACCTCGGGAGCCAAAGATATTATCTTCATAAATCGTTTAGCTCTTAATTCTCGAGCAACAGGTCCAAAAATCCGAGTACCAACAGGCTCTTTTGCGTCATTTATCAATACAGCGGAATTAATATCAAATTTAATATAAGTGCCGTTTGACCGTCTAATCTCTTTTTTGGTACGTACAACAACGGCCTTTTTCACATCGCCTTTTTTGATAGCCGAATTAGGCTCCGCTTCTTTTACGGCCACAACAACGATATCTCCAATTCGGGCATATCTTCTCCGAGAGCCACCTAATACTTTAATACACTGAACTCGTTTGGCGCCGGAATTATCCGCTACATCCATTACTGTTCGAAGTTGAATCATTTTCCGCTTCCTACTTCGGCAACCTCAGCCTTTTTAACAATTTCGAACAACCGCCAGCGCTTATCTTTACTTAAAGGCCGACACTCAATCATCTGAATTTCATCGCCAGCAGAACATTCATTCTGCTCATCATGAACTTTATATTTATTATGTTTCCGAACTACTTTCTTAAAAACCGGATGCATAAACCTTCGTTCAACTCGAACAACAATCGTTTTGTCCATTTTTGCGCTTACAACTTCGCCAGACAAAACTCTCCGTTTACTTTCGTTTTTTATCCCCATCCAAAATTTCCCTTAATTCAATTTCTATTTTTTAAATAGCTTAAGACTCTTCGCTTTTTGTATCAGTAGCGTCTTCCTGGGCAGTTGCGGCTATTTCTCTTTGAATCGTTTTTATCCTAGCAATATCACGACGAATAATGCGAATTCTCCCAGGATTCTCAATTTTTCCAGTAGCCATTTGAAATCTTAAATTAAAAATTTCTTCCTCGTAATCCCGAACCTTCTCTTCTCTTTCTTTTTCCGGCAACTCTCTAACTTCCGACGATTTCATAGTATTCCTTTAAGCCATTTATTGTTTGGTTATAAACCGAGTAGCGATAGGCAACTTATGGGAAGCAAGCCGAAGAGCTTCCTTCGCCGCTTCAATAGGAACACCTTCCATTTCGTATAACACCCTTCCCGGCTTAACAACAGCCACCCAATATTCCGGACCCCCTTTACCTTTTCCCATACGAGTTTCCGCTGGCTTCTTTGAAATAGGCTTATCAGGAAAAATCCGTAACCAAATTTTTCCACCTCTTTTAATATGCCGGGTCATTGCAATACGCGCAGCCTCTATTTGGCGATTTGTTATCCGACCGCACTCCTCTGCTTGCAACCCAAAGGTTCCGAAACTTAACTCACCACCTCGAAAAGCGGTACCCCGCATCCGACCTTTATGTCTTTTTCTATACTTAACCCTTTTGGGCATTAACATGACAAAAACCCCTTATACTAATTCTCTACAAAAAACTGTCGTAAAAAATACATTCAGTCTAACGAAGGCTATCGGCCTTTCCCTTGAACGGGCTCAGCCGCTCCAGGAAAAATATCCCCCTTATAAACCCAAACTTTAACGCCGATGATCCCATAGGTGGTCAAACCTTCAGCAGTTCCATAATCAATATCAGCTCTCAAAGTATGCAAAGGAACTCGTCCTTCTCGATACCATTCCGCCCTGGCAATCTCAGCTCCGCCAAGCCTTCCAGAACATCTAATTTTCACGCCCTTTGCCCCAAACCTTAATGCGGAAAGAACACTTTTTTTCATGGCTCTACGAAAAGAAATCCTTTTTTCTAATTGCAAAGATATATTCTGCGCAATCAAAGTTGCATCAATCTCCGCTCTTCGAATCTCTTTAATGTTCAAATTAATCTGCTTACCAGGAACAATTTTTTGCAGCTCGTCCTTAAGGCGATCAACCTCCAAACCTCTTTTTCCAATAATAATTCCAGGTCGCGCTGTATAAATATTGACCCTTAATCGACTAGCAGAACGCTCAATCTCTACCTTAGAAATTCCCGCATGCGACAAAGTTTTCAAAATATAGCGACGAATTGCAATATCTTCATGAAGAAAAGCTACATAGTCTTTTTTTGCAAACCAGTTAGAAGCCCATGTTTTATTTATCCCTAGCCGAAATCCTATGGGATGAACTTTTTGACCCACTATACGAAAACCTCCAAAAAATTATTTTTCGTCCAAAATAATAGTAATATGACTGGTTCGCTTCATGATAGGAGTGGACATTCCTCGAGCTCTTGGCATTTGCCGCTTCCAAACCACCCCTTTATCCACAAGAACATTCTTAACAAACAAATCGTCAACATCTAAAATTTTGTGATTCTCTTCAGCGTTAGCAATAGCCGATTTAAGCAAACCCTGCATAGGCCCAGCTACCCGTTTTTGCGTAAAAGCAAGTACATTTAACGCGTCGTTAACATTTTTTCCGCGGATTAAATTACCCACCAATCTTGCTTTTCGCGGAGTAGCGCGAAAATGTCTTAAAGAAGCTCTAACTTCCATTCTCTTTTCCTAACATTCAAAACTGTTCAACCCAAATTACCGCAAAAGCCTATTTACCCGGAGGAGCCTTTTTAGTGTTCCCACTATGCCCTCTAAAAGTACGAGTCGGGGAAAATTCGCCTAATTTATGACCAACCATATTCTCTGATATAAAAACCGGAATAAACTTTTTACCGTTATATACAGAAATCGTTAAACCAACAAAATCCGGGGTAACAGTAGAACGCCTAGACCAAGTCTGTATTATTTTTCTATCTCTAATACGATTAGCCTCATCGACCTTTTTTTGCAGATGATCGTCTACAAATGGTCCTTTTTTTAATGACCTTGGCATATAAAACCCTTAAATTATGAAATTACTTTTTTCGCTTAGTTACGATATATCGATTCGAAGGCTTATTCTTTTTGCGAGTCTTAAATCCTTTAGCGGGAACACCCCAAGGACTACAGGGATGCCTGCCACCAGACGATCTACCCTCGCCACCACCCATAGGATGATCTACTGGGTTCATCGCAACCGCCCTTACACGAGGCCTTTTCCCCATCCAGCGTGTTCTTCCAGCTTTACCAATTGAGACATTTTCCTGGTCGGCATTTCCAACCGTACCAATCGTCGCCCTACAAGCCTTTGAAAATCGTCTAACCTCACCAGACGGAAGCTTAACAGTAGCGTAAACCCCTTCTTTTGCCATCAATTGAGCAAAAGTGCCTGCGCTACGAACCATCTGACCACCCTTACCAGGCTTCATCTCAATATTATGGATCAAAGTACCCAAGGGAATATCATTTAACTCAAGAGAATTGCCAGGTCGAATCTCTGAACCTGAACCAGAAGACACATTTTCCCCATCCTTAAGTCCCACCGGAGCCAAAATATATCTTTTCTCTCCATCTATATAATTAACTAAGGCGATATTGGCTGATCGATTTGGATCATATTCAACCCCTGCAACGCGACCCGAAATCCCATCTTTATTGCGCCTAAAATCAATTATCCTATACTGTTTCTTATGACCGCCACCCCGCCTTTTTGCGGTAATACGACCATTATTATTTCTCCCACCCGTTTTACGTATGGAAACAAGTAAACTTTTTTCAGGTCGAGATTTAGTAACTTCATCAAAACCCGATATAGTTTGAAATCTAACACCCGGTGAAGTTGGATTTAATTTTCTTACTGACATACTCGCTTAAACTCCCTCGAACAACTCAATCTTGTCGCCTTCTTTCAGTTTAACAATCGCCTTTTTCCAATCCTTAGACTGACCAATGTTGCGACCGAATCTTTTCTTTTTCCCTCTAACAGTTACCATATTGACACTCTCAACAGTAACCTCAAAAATTTGCTCCACCGCTTGACGGACTTGAATCTTATTCGCGCTCCTCAGAACCTTGAAAGAAACTCGGTTGGAATCCTGCAATGACTCCATACTCTTTTCAGTAACAAGAGGCTTTTCTAAAATTTTGTGAAATTGACTCATTAATTTAATCTACTCTCCACCTTAGCCAAAGCATCTTTAGTAAGTACAATCTTCTCATGGGTCAGAAGGTCAAAAACATTCAAACCATCCACTTTTAAAACATCAGCTCCAGGAAGATTCCTTACCGCAAAACCCAAATTCCCATCATCAGAATCCACTAGAAATAAAGTCTTAGGAGGAAGCTCCATTTTTTTCATAAAAGCGACAGCCTCCTTAGTTTTTGGATTTTCTAAAGAAATTTGATCCACAATCATTAATTGACCGTTACGACACCTTTCAGTCAGTACTGACTTTAAAGCAATTTTTTTAGATTTCTTGGTTAGATTAAAACTATAATCCCTGGGAGAGGGACCGAAAATAGTCAAACCACCACGCCATATCGGAGAGCGAGTGTTTCCAGAACGAGCCCTACCCGTTCCCTTTTGCCTCCAAGGCTTTTTTCCGCTTCCAGCCAATTCTCTTTTATTCTGCTTAGTTGCCGCCGACCCACTTCGCTTTTTAGCCAATTGATAAACAACATATTTTTGGACTAAATGCTCTTTCACATCTGCATCAAAGACGTCTGCCGACACCTCAACCTTACCAACATTCTGATTATTTAAATCCATCAATTCTAATTCAGGCATCTTAACCTTTCACACTCCTCAATCCCGAAACCCGCACAATACCCCCGTTAGGACCGGGAACAGCGCCCGACAAAATCAAAAGGTTTTTATCTGAATCAACACGCACAACCTTAACATTTTTAACGTTTATTCGGTTGCCGCCCATCCTACCAGCCATCTTCTTTCCCTTATGAACCCTTCCCGGATAAGTGTGCATACCAATGGAGCCACCATGACGAAAAGCTTCATGAGAACCTCGACTCCCAGGCGCCCCAGCAAAATTATATCTTCTCATCACTCCGGAAAAACCTCGCCCCTTAGAATTTCCAATAACATTAACCAAATCGCCTTCTTTAAAAATATCAACACTCAAAGGCTTGCCAAATTCAGATTCACCAAGTTCTTCACCGCGAAATTCCGTTAAAATTTGAGCTGGATCAATTTTATGCTTGTCATAAAAACCTTTTAAGGGCTTATTCGTTCGACTCTCTTTACGATTACCATACGCCACTAAAACCGCCTTATACCCATCTTTTTCGGCCGTCTTTGACAAAACCGGAACGCAACGATCAACAGCAACCAAGGTCACAGGAAGACAATCGCCGTTTTCATTAAAAACCTGCGTCATCCCAACTTTTTTTCCAACAATACTTTTCATTTTATTAATTCCAACAAGAAGGCCAGTTACAGCTTGATCTCAATGTCAACTCCCCCAGAAAGATCCAACTTCATCAAGGCATCGACAGTTTGAGGAGTAGGGTCCAGGATCTCCATAATTCGCTTATGAGTTCTAATTTCAAATTGCTCCCTGGATTTCTTGTCTACGTGCGGAGACCTTAAAACAGTCCACTTATTTTTAACGGTAGGCAACGGAATCGGTCCAACAACTCTAGCTCCAGTACGCTTAGTAGTCTCAACAATCTCACCCACAGATCTATCAAGTAATTTATGATCGTAGGCCTTAAGCTTAATCCTTATTTTTTGACTTTCCATTACTCCTCGATCTCGCTAACTACTCCAGCCCCAACAGTTCTGCCACCTTCCCTAATAGCAAATCGCAACTCTTTATCCATAGCAATTGGCATAATAAGGGAAACCTGAATCGACACATTATCTCCAGGCATAACCATTTCTACGCCTTCAGGAAGAGTGACAACACCAGTAACATCCGTTGTTCGGAAATAAAATTGTGGTCTATAACCATTAAAAAATGGCGTATGCCTTCCACCCTCTTCTTTTTTCAGAATATAAGCTTCGGCCTTAAACTTAGTATGCGGAGTAATAGAACCAGGTTTCGCTAAAACTTGACCACGCTCAATATCTTCGCGCTTAGTCCCCCTAAGCAATGCGCCAATATTATCCCCCGCCTCACCAGAATCTAAAAGCTTACGAAACATTTCAACACCGGTAACGGTCGTTTTGGTGGTATCCCGAATTCCAACAATCTCAATCTCTTCGCCAACCTTAACAATTCCGCTTTCAACTCGACCCGTAGCAACGGTACCACGACCAGAAATACTAAAAATATCTTCTATCGGCATCAAGAAAGGCTTATCAACATCACGCTTAGGCTGAGGAAAATACTCATCTAAATGACCCATTAGCTCCCAAATACATTTAGTCTGTTCTGCATCTTCAGGATTCTCTAACGCCTTTAAAGCACTACCCCGAACAACAGGGATATCGTCACCCGGAAAGTCATAACTACTCAAAAGCTCTCGCACTTCTAACTCGACCAAATCCAACAACTCCTCATCGTCAACCATATCGCACTTATTCATGAATACAATAATGCGAGGGACACCAACCTGGCGAGCCAACAATATATGCTCGCGGGTTTGAGGCATAGGACCATCGGCAGCATTTAAAACCAAAATAGCGCCGTCCATTTGAGCCGCTCCCGTAATCATATTCTTTACATAGTCGGCATGACCAGGGCAGTCAACATGGGCGTAATGTCGATTTTCGGTTTTATATTCAACGTGGGCAATAGCGATCGTAATTCCACGTTCTTTTTCTTCAGGCGCTTTATCAATTTGATCGAAAGCAATCCCATCGGCATAACCTTTTTTAGCCAATACCTCGGTAATCGCAGCCGTCAAAGTGGTTTTACCATGATCCACATGGCCAATTGTTCCCACATTCATATGGGGTTTGTCGCGAACAAATTTTTCTTTTGCCATCTCGGTCTTACTCCAAATTTTTTAGAAAGGTTAAACCGCTACTTTTTCATTTCCAGCGCCACTGACTTTAGCTATCAACTCTTCAGCTACATTATCCGGCACTGGTTCATATTTACCAAATTCCATGGAATAATTAGCTCGACCCTGAGTCGCAGACCGGAGATCGGTTGAATAACCAAACATTCCGGATAGCGGAACTTCCGCCTTAATAACCTTGGCTCCAGCCTGATCTGCCAATTCCATAATTTTACCGCGCTTTGAATTCAAGCCGCCAATAACATCCCCCATAAACTCTTCTGGAGTCACCACTTCAACCAACATAATCGGCTCCAACAAAACGGGACTTGCTTTTTTACAAGCATTCTGGAAAGCAATTGACGAACAAACCTTAAAGGCCATTTCAGATGAGTCAACCTCATGATACGACCCATAAAGCAACGTAACAGAAACATCAACAATCGGGTTACCGCACAACACCCCTCGGTTCATAGCCTCAACAACACCCTTTTGCACAGCGGGAATAAATTCCTTGGGGATAGCGCCACCCGTAATCTTATTAACAAACTTAAAACCGCCACCTCGTCCAGTTGGCTCCACAAGAATTTTAACGTGACCGTATTGACCCCGACCACCCGACTGCTTAGCGTATTTATAATCTTCTTCTACAGAAGCAGTGATGGATTCCTTATACGCAACTTGCGGCTTAGAAACCTTAACATCCAACGAAAACTCTCGCTTCATACGATCGCAAAGAATCTCTAGGTGCAATTCACCCATTCCAGAAATAATAGTTTGATTGGTATCATGATCGATTCTAACTTCAAAGGTAGGGTCTTCTTGTTGCAATTTATTCAAACACTTAGAGAGTTTATCCTGCTCAGCCTTTGTCCCAGGCTCAATAGCAACCGAAATTACCGGTTCCGGAAAATCGATCGACTCTAAAATAACTGTAGAATCTTCAGGACACAACGTATCGCCCGTATAAGAGCTTTTAAGGCCTATCGCGGCAGCAATATCGCCAGCGCAAACTTCATCAACCTCTTCTCTTTTATTTGCATGCATACGCAACAACCTACCAACACGCTCTCGCTTATTTTTCGTAGAATTATAGATATACGTTCCAGCCGTCAATTTCCCAGAATAAACTCGGATATAAGCCAATTGCCCAACGTAAGGATCGGTAATAATCTTAAATGCCAGCGCCGCCAAAGGCTCCGTATCATCCGCATTTCTAATTATCTGCTCCTTAGTATTTGGATCAATACCCTCAATAGTCGGGACATCTTCAGGCGAAGGCAAATAATAAACCACGGAGTCGAGTAACTGCTGCACTCCTTTATTCTTAAAAGCAGCTCCACAAAGAATCGGAGTAAAGGCTAGAGTCAATGCACCCTTCCTAACAGCGGCACGAATCTCTTCCTCCGACACATCCTCCCCAGCTAAAAACTTTTCCATAATGGACTCATCGACATCCGAAACAGCCTCTAAAAGCAATTCTCGATACTCATTAGCCTGCTCTTTATACTCCTGAGGAATTTCTACAACATCAAAAGTCTCGCCCTTATCCTTTTTATCCGAATAAACATTGGCTTCCATCTTGATCAAATCAATGACGCCAAGAAAATCAGCTTCAGCGCCTATCGGCAACTGCAATGGCACAGGATTAGCCCCCAGACGCTCTTTCATTTGCGCCATACAACTAAAAAAGTCAGCGCCGGAACGATCCATTTTATTTACAAAACCAATCCTAGGAACCGCATATTTCGTCGCTTGCCGCCAAACCGTTTCAGATTGAGGTTGAACGCCTCCAACAGCGCAGAAAACGCCAACAGCGCCATCTAAAACCCGCAACGACCTTTCCACTTCAGCCGTAAAATCAACATGTCCCGGAGTATCAATAATATTAATTTGATGCTTTAGCCAAAAACAAGTAGTCGCCGCAGAAGTAATAGTAATCCCACGTTCCTGCTCTTGCTCCATATAATCCATAGTAGCAGTGCCCTCATGGACCTCGCCTAACTTATGACTCTTACCGGTATAATACAAAACCCTCTCAGTAGTCGTGGTCTTACCTGCATCGATATGGGCAATGATCCCAATATTCCTCAGATTATCTAATTTTTTTCTGGTTGAACTCACACTAATTCCCTTTACTACCAACGGTAATGAGCAAAAGCTTTATTTGCTTCCGCCATACGATGAACATCTTCTTTTTTCTTAACAGCGCCACCAGTATTATTAAAGGCGTCTAAAAGCTCACCCGACAACTTTTCCGCCAAGCTCCTACCAGTTCTTCCTCTGGCATGCAATATCAACCACCTAATACTCAAAGCAACCCTTCTATTAGGAGAAACCTCTACCGGAACTTGGTAAGTCGCGCCACCAACCCGCCGAGATCGAACTTCCAATATAGGAGCGGCATTATCAACCGCTTTTTTAAATACTTTTATCGGATCGTCGCTAGTTTTGTCTTCGATAAAATCAAGAGCCGAGTAAACCACCCTCTCAGCCAAACTTTTCTTACCTTGCTTTAAAACGCAATTAATAAATCGGGCAACCAAAACATTATTAAATTTTGGATCAGGGATAATCTCCCTTTTTTCAGCCTCTCTTCTTCGAGCCATACGATTCGGTTTCCTTTATTTTTTCGCCTTCTTAGCGCCATATTTGGAGCGACTTTGGTTTCGATTTGCAACACCCAAAGTATCCAGAGTCCCACGAATAACGTGATACCGAACGCCAGGTAAATCCTTAACCCTACCACCCCTTATCATTACGATTGAATGCTCTTGTAAATTATGCCCAATACCCGGAATATAAGTAGTCACTTCCATTCCATTGGTTAACCGAACCCTAGCTACTTTACGCAATGCCGAATTAGGTTTTTTAGGCGTAGAAGTATAAACACGTAAACAAACACCTCGTTTTTGAGGGCAAGACTTCAAAGCCGGACTCGGCGTTTTCTTAATAGGCTTTTTACGCCCATATCTAATTAATTGGTTAATTGTTGGCAATTGCCATACTCCACAAAATAAAAATAAGCTCGATCAGTCAGACGACATTCCGTTTCTGACCGACTTAAGTTGTCTTTATAATTCAAAGGATTATTTGAACCGATCCAAACTATTTAGGATGGAAAGCTGACAATTCTATCACTCTTTGGAAGGGAGTCAAGCTAATTTTTTCAACTTTGTTCGGCCAAGACAGTTTCCTCTTCGACCGCCTCATTTTCTTCCGTATTTTCCAATTCTGGCTGTTCAATTTGGATACCTGCATACGCTCTACAACCTGTTCCAGCCGGAATCAATCGACCCATAATCACATTTTCTTTTAAACCAACCAACCTATCTTCTTTACCGCTAACCGCTACTTCAGTTAAAACTCTTGTCGTTTCCTGAAAAGATGCCGCTGAAATAAAGCTTTCGGTACTTAAAGAAGATTTGGTTATCCCTAATAGAACAGGAATTCCCTTTGCAGGTCGACCGCCATCCTTAATGACTTCCTGATTTTTTTCGTTAAATTGTTTCTTAGTAATTTGCTCTCCCAGGAGAAAATCTGTATCTCCCGGCTCTTCAATTACCAAGTGCCGTAACATTTGCCGGACAATAACTTCTATATGTTTGTCGTTAATTGTAACGCCTTGAAGACGGTATACTTCTTGAACTTCATTTACCAAATATTTCTGTAGTTCATTTTCACCTAAAACTTTCAAAATATCATGGGGATTTGAAGCTCCATCCATTAATGCTTCTCCAGCAACAACACGATCTCCTTCATGAACATTAATATGCTTTCCTAAAGGAATAAGATAATCACATTCTTCTCCAGAATCGCTTACCACAATCACTTTTCTCATCCCCTTCACAAACCCGCCCATTTTTACCACACCAGAGATTTCGGAAATTGTCGCCTGTTCGTGAGGTTTTCGAGCCTCAAAAAGCTCTGCTACGCGAGGCAAACCACCGGTAATATCTTTGGTTTTTGCAGTTTCACGAGGTATTTTTGCAATAACATCGCCAGCGTAAATAGTTTCACCTTCACCAACATTAACGTGAGCGCCAGCAGGTAAAAGATAGGGTCGGTGATTCTCTCCCTCTTGGCTTTTAATAATAATCCGAGGTTGTTTCTTTTCGTCCCGATGACTGATAATTACCTTAGAAGAAAGGCCGGTGATTTCATCAAAATCTTCCTTCATTGTGACACCCTCGATAATATCTTCATATTCAACCGTTCCAGACTGGGCGGTTAATATCGAATTTGTATAAGGATCCCACTCAATCAATTCTTGACCTTTTTGAATTTCCTGCCCTTCGGTTACCAATAACTTAGCGCCATATATAACCTGATATTTTTCTTTTTCTCGGCCGTTTTCGTCTTGGATAATTAGACTTCCATTACGATTCATCACTATTATTTCACCGCGCTGGCTTTTAATCGTCTTTAACCCCACATAACTGACAATACCACCTTTTTTAGCGGACATAGTAGTTTGCTCAACAACCCGACTTGCAGTCCCACCGATATGAAAAGTTCTCATTGTCAATTGAGTTCCCGGCTCTCCAATTGATTGAGCGGCAATAACCCCAACCGGCTCCCCAATTTCAGCCCAGTCGCCCGTCGCTAAATTTCGGCCATAGCATTTAATACATAATCCACTTTTTGACTCACAAGTTAAACCAGAGCGAATTTTTACCTTTTCAATCCCAGCATTATCAATAATTTCTACGGCTTCTTCGTCAATCATGGCATTGGCGGGAATCAAAACTTCTTCTGAAAAAGGATCCCTTAAAGGCTCTAAAGTTGTTCGACCAATTATTCTCTCTCCAAGAGGCTGAATAATTTCCCCAGCTTCGACTAAGGCAAAAACAGTAATTCCGTTTAAGGTGCCACAATCCTCTTCATGAATAATAATGTCCTGCACCACATCAACCAAACGACGCGTTAAATAACCTGAGTTTGCAGTCTTTAGAGCTGTATCGGCTAAACCTTTGCGAGCGCCGTGAGTCGAAATAAAATATTGAATAACCGACAAACCTTCTTTGAAGTTAGCGGTGATTGGAGTTTCAATGATTTCACCAGAAGGCTTTGCCATTAATCCGCGCATTCCGGCCAATTGTCTAATTTGCTGGGAGCTACCTCTAGCGCCAGAGTCGGCCATAATAAAGATGGAGTTAAAATCTTTTTTTAATGCACCTGTAACCACATTTTCATCATCATCTTCTAACTCTCGGAACATTTCTTCCGAAACTTTTTCAGTTACATGCGCCCAAATATCAACTACCTTGTTATATCTTTCCCCATTAGTGATCAAGCCATCCCGATACTGGTTGAAAACTTTTAAAACTTCTTCGCCAGCCTTATCGACAAGGTCATTCTTTGCATCAGGAATTTTCATGTGATCTATTGATATAGTAATTCCAGCTTCTGTTGCATACTTAAAACCTAGTTCTTTAACATCATCTAAAAGAGCTACAGTTTTTTCTCTGCCAACCTTTTTAAATGAAGTTGAAATCAAGTTAGACAATGTTTTCTTGTCTAATTGTCGGTTAACAAGAGAAAAAGGCAAATCATCTGGCAAAACCTCATATAGAAGAACTCTTCCAGTAGTAGTTTTCTGAAGCCTACCTTCAATATCCAACATAATCATGGCCTGAAGATCAAGTTCGTCTGCGTCAAATGCACACCTGACCTCAGTGAGAGAAGAAAATACCTTCCCCTCCCCCTTTACGTCACCCCGAACTTTACTCATGTAATAACAACCAAGCACGATATCTTGAGTCGGAACAGCAATAGGCCAACCACTAGCCGGAGACAAAACATTATTAGGAGAAAGCATTAACAACTTAGCTTCAACCTGGGCTTCCATTGACAATGGAACGTGAACAGCCATTTGATCGCCATCGAAATCAGCATTAAACGCTGTACAAACCATAGGATGAATTCTAATAGCCTTCCCTTCAATTAGCACTGGCTCAAACGCCTGTATCCCCAAACGATGCAAAGTCGGAGCACGGTTCAGTAAAACAGGATGCTTTTCAACAACCTCCTCCAAAACCTCCCAGACTTCCGGCCTCTCCATCTCTACCATTTTTTTGGCGGTTTTAATGGTCGTCACATAACCTTTTTGCTCCAATCGATTAAATATAAAAGGTTTAAATAACTCCAAAGCCATTTTCTTTGGAAGACCACACTGATGAAATTTTAATTCAGGGCCTACAACAATTACAGATCGCCCAGAGTAGTCAACACGTTTTCCCAAAAGGTTTTGACGGAATCTCCCTTGCTTACCTTTCAACATATCACTAAGCGATTTTAATGGTCGCTTATTAGTCCCGCGTAACGTTCTCCCTCTTCTACCGTTATCAAATAAAGCAGAAACAGCTTCTTGAAGCATACGTTTTTCATTTCGGATAATTATCTGAGGAGCTTTTAGTTCTTGTAAGCGCTTCAACCGGTTATTTCTATTAATAACTCGACGATAAAGATCATTTAAGTCGGAAGTTGCAAAACGCCCACCATCAAGCGGAACCAAGGGTCGAAGCTCTGGGGGAATAACTGGAACAACTTTTAGGATCATCCATTCTGGACGGTTGCCAGATTTTCGGAAAGACTCAATAATTTTTAGCCTTTTGGCTATTTTCTTTTTATTAAGAACTGAATTGGTGGTTATCATTTCCTCTTTGAGTTGAGGCGCTAATTCGTCCAATTCAAGGTTTTTTAATAACTCATAAACGGCTTCAGCCCCAATCATTACCTTCAAAGTATCCGGAAACTCTAACTCTGCAGCACGATACTCCTCTTCATTAAGCAACTGACCTAACTTCAGTTCCGACTCGCCAGGATCAATTACCACATAATTTTCAAAATAAATTATGCGCTCCAAATCCTTTAAAGTCAGGTCCAAAATATGACCCAGTCGACTAGGCAGCCCTTTAAAAAACCAGATATGGGCGACTGGACTAGCCAATTCAATATGACCCAACCGTTCTCGACGCACCTTAGAAAGGATGACCTCTACTCCGCATTTCTCGCAGACCACCCCTTTATGCTTCATCCTTTTGTATTTACCGCAATTACACTCCCAATCCTTTACAGGACCAAATATTTTAGCGCAAAACAGCCCGTCTCTTTCCGGCTTAAAAGTACGATAGTTAATGGTTTCAGGCTTTTTTACTTCGCCATAAGACCAAGATCTTATTTTGTCCGGAGAAGCAATGCGTACCCGGATCGCGTTAAACATGATCGGATTTTTCGGCTTTTCAAAAAAATTTAAACCGTCCACGTAGGTTTTCTCCTGAATTAAATTGCGGCCTTCAAACTATTGCCGATAAGGATATATCTGTTAACTTATTTTGATGCGTCGATCAACTCAACATCTAGTCCCAAACTTTGCAATTCTTTCACTAAAACGTTAAAAGACTCTGGCAAACTTGGGTTTAAATTTGTGTCTCCCTTAACGATGGCTTCGTACATTCGCTTACGACCTTCGACATCGTCAGACTTGACTGTCAACATCTCTTGTAAAGTATATGCAGCTCCATAAGCCTCTAGCGCCCAAACCTCCATCTCACCCAACCTTTGACCTCCAAATTGAGCTTTACCACCAAGAGGTTGTTGAGTAACCAACGAATAAGGCCCTGTTGATCTTGCATGAATTTTATCGTCTACCAAATGATGTAACTTCATCATATAAATATAACCAACCATTACTTTCTGACGAAAAGCAGCGCCGCTACGACCATCTCGCAAAGCAACCTCACCAGAGGGGGAACATCCAGCCTTAGATAGCATTTCCCTCACCTCAGCCTCAGGAACTCCTTCAAAAACCGGACTAGCAACATGAATTCCGCTAGCTTTAGCGGCCATACCCAGGTTAGTTTCTAAAATTTGACCAACGTTCATTCGAGAAGGCACCCCTAATGGATTCAGAATTAACTCAAGAGGCGTACCGTCTTCCAAGTAAGGCATATCTTCTTCAGGCAATATTTTTGCGACGACACCTTTATTACCATGCCTACCCGCCATTTTATCGCCAACTTGCAACTTTCTCTTCATAGCGACAAACACCTTCACCAATTTTATAACGCCAGGAGATAGGTCGTCGCCTTTCTTTAACTTAGTAATCTTTTCATCTATCAATCCGTCAAGAATTCCAACTTGCTCTTTGCAATTATTAATTATCTCTGTAACTAAGTTGGAATCAACTTCTTTAGAAGTCAGCTTCGCCAAATCTTTAACCTTCAAACCATTTAAAACCTCTTCAGTAAACTTTCCGCCTTTTTTAACCTCATTTTTCCCGAAGGAATTTGAAGCAGAAGCAGTTTTACCTTGAAACAAATCTCTCAAACGGTTCTCGGTTTCGGATTCAACAATTCGAATTTCTTCATTAAAATCCTTCTTAATTTTAGCGATTTCTTCGTCTTCAATTGCAAGAGTTCGGCTATCCTTATCAATACCCTTACGAGAAAAAACTTTAACGTCTATAACCGTTCCCTGAATTCCCGGAGGAACCCGCAAAGAAGTATCTTTAACGTCCCCCGCTTTTTCACCGAAAATTGCTTTGAGCAACTTTTCTTCAGGACTAAGCTGGGTCTCGCCTTTTGGGGTTATTTTACCAACCAGAATATCATTAGATTTAACATTGGCTCCAACGCGGATAATTCCACTTTCATCAAGATCCTTCAAAGCCTCTTCACCAACATTAGAAATATCGCGAGTAATTTCCTCTTTACCCTGCTTAGTATCCCTTGCTTCAACCTCAAACTCTTCAATATGAACGGAGGTAAAAATATCCTCTTTTACAGACTTTTCGCTCAAAATAATCGCATCTTCGAAGTTATAGCCTTCCCAAGGCATAAAGGCGACCAGCATATTTCTACCCAAGGCCAACTCTCCACAATCGGTGGACGGACCATCGGCAATAACCTGACCCTTTTCAACCTTTTGACCAGTAACAACTAATGGCTTTTGGTTAATGCAAGTATTTTGATTAGAGCGCTGATATTTATATAGGGTATAAATATCTACTTTCGATCCAATAAACTGATCCTTCTTACTCCTGCCCTTTCTCTCTGCTCGGATAACAATTCTGGAAGAATCGGCGCTAATAACTTCGCCTTTATTTTCCGCGACAACAACAGCTCCAGAATCGCGAGCAACTATCGCTTCCATTCCCGTGCCAACCAAAGGAGCCTGGGTAACTAAAAGAGGGACAGCCTGTCGCTGCATATTCGAACCCATAAGCGCGCGGTTAGCATCGTCGTTTTCTAAGAAAGGAATCAGAGAAGCGGCTACGCTTATTAATTGCTTTGGAGAAACGTCCATGTAATGGACTTTTTCTCTTGGAGACAGGATAAAGTCTCCTTCTTGACGCGCAGAAATAATTTCTCGAACCAATTTATTATTTTTATCCATCTCCACATTAGACTGGGCAATAACAAACTTATCCTCACCCATAGCAGTATGGAACTCAACCGTATCGCTCACCAAACTATCAGAAATCTTGCGATATGGAGTTTCGATAAAACCATACTCATTAACTCGAGCATAAGTACTTAGCGACGCAATTAAACCAATATTCGGCCCTTCAGGGGTTTCAATCGGACAAATCCGACCATAATGGGTAGGATGAACATCCCGCACCTCAAAACCCGCTCTTTCTCGAGTTAAACCGCCAGGCCCTAAAGCGCTTAAACGCCTTTTGTGAGTCACTTCGGAAAGCGGGTTGGTCTGGTCCATAAACTGAGACAATTGACTACTTCCAAAAAATTCTTTAATCGCCGCAGTAACAGGCTTAGAATTGATTAAATCATGAGGCATAGAAACATCTAAATCCTGAATAGACATTCGCTCAACAATAGCCCTCTCCATTCGCACCAAACCAACTCTAAATTGGTTTTCCAAGGATTCGCCAACTGCCCTTACACGCCGGTTCCCAAGATGGTCAATATCATCGATACTATTAACATCATTACGCAAACCAACCAAATAGCTAAGAACAGAAACAAGATCCTCTAAATTAATCAATCGATTATCTAAAGGAATATCTAAACCAAATTTTTGATTTAACTTGATTCGACCAACAATAGACAGATTATATCTCTTTGGGTTAAAAAACAGGTTTTTAAACAAAGACTTAGCAATCTCTGTAGTAGGAGGATCGCCGGGTCGAAGTCGTTTATAAATTTCACGAATCGCTTCGTCCGGAGTTGACACTTTAGCTAAAGCCAGGGTATCTCGAATCGTCGTATCGGGAACCTCTTCATCAATGTGAAGAATTAAGGTCTCGGCAATTCCATTTTTCTTTATCTGTTCAACCGTATCTTTAGTAATCGCATTATTACTAGCAAGAAGAACTTCTCCAGTCTCACTATCGATCAAATCCTCAAAAATAAATTTTCCAATAAGGACTTCTGGATCAATTTCAACTTTAAAATCTCGCGACAATCGGCCAATTTTCTTTGCCGCCAATGCAGTAACCTTTTTATTGGCCTTAAGCAAAACATCTCCCGATTTTGGATCGGCAACATCCTGCAAAACCTTACTTCCAACCAATAAACTCTTGGCATTTAATTGAAAACGATCTTCCCGAGAGGAGTAAAAAACCTTATCAATTTGATAGAAGGTCTTTAATATATCCTGAGGCTCCATACCGAAGGCATTTAGCAGAACCGTGGCAGGCAACTTCCGACGCCGATCAATCTTTACGTAGAGAATGCCCTTGATATCAAACTCAAAATCAATCCAGGAACCGCGGTCAGGTATTATTCTAGCAGAATAAAGGAACTTGCCGCTAACATGCGACTTCCCTTTATCATGGGAAAAGAACGCCCCAGGAGAACGATGCATTTGACTAACGATAACCCGCTCGACACCATTAATCATAAAGGTGCCGGTTGGGCCCATTACAGGCATCTCACCCAAGAAAATTTTCTGTTCTTTTACTTCTCGAACAGAATTAATAACAATCTCAGCAATTTTTTCATCGCTAAGCTGTTGGGCAACTTCTTCGGTTATTTCAGTCCTAGCAGGAATAAACGACTTACTGGTCCCAGGACGACGAATTTCCTCCATGATGGTTTTACCAACCAAATCCTTGGTCATTCGCGGAGAAATTTCTATACGTTCTCGGTCAAATAAAATCAACCGGACCATTATTTTAATGGGATCGGCATAAGTTAAACCCTTTTGCCGACATTCACCCCATTTATATTTTTCTTTATAAGCAACGGATTGGCCAGTTTCTTCACAGATTATATCCGGACCGCCAAGACCCTTATATTCGCCTTCAGAATTCTCCCAAACCCCAACCTCATAACCAACATACTCTATTCTAGCGTTGATATTAAGGTCAGATACCGGAAAAACATCGCGAAACACTTCTTCAAGCCCTTTTACATCTCTCTTTTCAGAAGGAATATTGAGCTGCAAAAAGGATTCAAAGGATCTTTTTTGAATTTCAATCAGATTTGGAATCTGAATAACGGTTGGTATTCTTGAAAAATCTACCCTTTCCCTACTTTTTATTAAGGAAGCATTAGAGGCAGTTTTGCCCATATAAAAACCCCAAAAAAATTTTTGAGTTCTTTAATACGCCAAACGCGATAAAACAAACGAAGGCGACCCGATTACTTGATCTCGACGGATCCCCCAGCCCCTTCAATTTTTGTCTTAATTTCTTCAGCTTCCTCTTTTTTAATACCTTCTTTTAAAGGCTTAGGAGCTCCATCAACTAAATCCTTCGCATCTTTTAGGCCCAGTCCAGTTATAGCGCGGACCTCTTTAATAACTTGGATTTTCTTATCTCCAGCAGCAGTCAAGACAACATCAAATTCAGTTTTTTCTTCAGCAGCCGCCCCACCACCATCGCCCCCACCTGCAGGCATAGCCATCATTGGAGCTGCGGCGGTAACGCCATATTTATCCTCTAGCTCTTTAACAAACTCTGACATTTCAAGCACAGTCATATTATCAATAAATGAAACGACTTCCTCTTTGGTAACAGCCATTACGCGCTCCTTTCAAATTCAAACGCTATATATTTAATTTATTTCTAAAC
>CAZMZH010000006.1:0-188549 GCA_964570665.1 uncultured Nitrospinota bacterium
AATCCAAATTTCGAATACGCTCAAACGTATTTAGAAAAAGTTGAAAGTATAAAAAAGCAAAAACAATCGCAAAACACAATTTTGTCGCCTAATTCGATGTCGCAGTAAAAGCTTTATACTCCCTCCCTTTCTTTAAAACCAAATCAGAATATAGTTAATAGTTAGCGGTATTTAACCCTTTGTAATTTTCTTAAACTTTACTTTCGGTATAATTATCCATTTCCTATCTATATCGTTTTGCCCTAGCAGACCTGGTTTCCTAGGATAAAATTGTCCCTTTTCCAAAACAAGTTTCCAGTTTTGATCCCAAATTCCCGTATCCGTAAGAGGCTGGCTTCTATTACTAAAATAAGAAACTTTGATATTGAATCCCTTTTTATTTAAAAAAACTTCACCATCGGCTTTGAATTGGGTAAATCGAATCTTGAATTTAACCGCTTGCCGCGAGGAAGCTTTGGCAAACCCTTTTTGAACTATTGGGGCGATTTTGCCAACAAGGGATATTGGAAATAACCGTTGCGGATTGCCCCAAACAACTTGATTTCTTGTGTAATGAACCGATCGGAGCAAGGAAGAGACTTCTTCCAAAGTAATTTGAGCGGGATGTTGGAAAGGTCCCCAGTAAGACTCTTTAAGCCGGGTTTTATTTAAAGTAACAAACTCGGCGGAAACTTTTTTGCCCGGAGCCGAGCTACAAGCCGAAGTTAGGAAAACCAGTATACTTAACATAGTTAAGCTTACTTTTTTTAAATTTAAAGGGGAAATTTGGTTTTTACCGAGCATTCAGTGAAGGAATAGATATGAGATGATTTGAGATTCGAAGAAAGAAGCGGAAAAACGCTAATCTAATTTTTAGTTTTCATCAAAACAGATTTAAGGATATCTCTAGCATTTCGAAGTTTTAACTTTCGGCAAATCGCTCTCCCTTTATTTTGAAGAGCGGCTTGCGGCCAACACCAAATTATAGAAGGTCCCTTAAATAAAACGCCATCCGCTGTATCTTTCAAACTCTATGAAGGAGCATATTTTTTACAACAAAACCGCTCCTTCCTTTAAAGACTTTTCCCGTTAATTATCAAATTGAAACTAAGGCAACTTTAAACCTACTTTAACTTTGCTTTTGGATACTCCCTCTAAATTCTCAAAATACTTTCCTGGTAAATAACCAATAGCATTTTTCTTTTTACCAACTATCTTTAAAACAAACTTATTAGATCTAAGAGATTTCGGTTCTCTTTCTCCCGTCGTTTGTTTTAAGCTTAACCAATAGTCTTGGTATTTACTCACAGACATATTTAAAGCGGATTTAATAAAAGCTTTCTTTAGCTTAGATTTATTGTCTCGATTAACAGGTCGAACTTTTTCACCGGATGGCCAATTTTGAGATTTGAGTAGAAAAAAACGTTCTACATCGCTCTTTTTTAAGGAACCAACAGGGTTATCCTTATTTATTATCACCACTATAGAATCCGCGCTAACTGAAGCGGCAGAGAAACTTATAAATAAAATAGAAAGTAAAATCCTTTTAAACATATTTTTCCCCTCCTTAAAAGGATATCGTGATGGACGCTTGAATATTATCGTAATCTCTTTCTTGACCTAAAGAGTCTTTTTCCAATTCAAAGTCGTTAACAACATATTCTGCACGAAGCCTAATTGTAGGAGTGTATACATAATTCAGGCCAAATACATGCTCCGTCTGCTCGGTTGAATCGTTTTCGATATCAGTATCTAGATCGATATAATCGTACCGATAAAAGAATATCCATTTATTATATCTATAGGAGGGTTGAAGATACCAAGACTCTCGATCGCTTGTTCCCGATATACTTTCCTGAATATACTCAGACTTCAAAAGAAAATTCTTATAATTGACTAACAAGTCCACACCAAAAGCGTCGTAATGATCGCGTGTCGACTCGTCTCTAACTCCATTTTGATAGGAAGCGCCAAGCGTTGCAATATTATCTGGAAAAGTCCAAGATAACCGCGTTCCAGAAATGAAATCCGACGAACCTTCTCCATTAAAATTAGAGGTGTATCCATAGTATTGAAATTGGTTGTCTCCAAAAAACTTAGATCCATGAGCTTGCACCCCATTCAAAAAATTAGGAACAAACGTATTGCTTCCAAACAAGTTTCCAGGATTTACGTTTCTTAAAAACTGAGGTTGATTTAAATTCAATAATACAGGAGGAAAATGCTCGATATTAATGATTCCCCAGGGATCAATAAAACGCCCATAAGTAACGTCCAACAAATCAGAAAAACGATGTTTACCCCACATAATAATTCCAGGCACTCGATTTGCGTTCTTAGCAAAAACTCTATCTCTAACATTAGTGGCGGTATTCTCGCTGGACAAATCCGATTGCCTTAAAAACCCGACTGCGACAAAAACAGAATCTCTTTCAGTAACGTCGGCTCCAACTAAAAACTCTAAATTCGTTTGGTCAAAAGAAGCCTTTGATGGCGAACCGCCATTAAAAGTTGAAGTAAACGTTTGCGTAATAAACCCGCCAAAATCTAGGCGAATGGAGTCAAAAGCGGTCACGTTAACTTTATCTGATTGCTTAAGTTGCAACTCTAATAATTCTTCTTCGAGCGCTTCCAGCCTAGCATTTATTTCATCATCGCCTCCAAAAGCGGAAACGGTTGAAAGCAAAATAAAGAATGAAATAAT
The DNA here is from genome assembly GCA_964570665.1 of uncultured Nitrospinota bacterium. Lineage (GTDB taxonomy): Bacteria > Nitrospinota > Nitrospinia > Nitrospinales > JAJDAT01 > JAJDAT01. Next base: position 2,684 of record CAZMZH010000006.1, read on the forward strand.
CGCAATATTTTTTAAAAATATTGGTACAAGCCTTGACAGCCACATAATTCCTCCCCCTACAATAATTGGCCTAAATATCGGGCCGATAATGGCTAACCCGAAAACAAAACATTCAGATTTTTAGATTGTCACGATGTTACAAGATCAAATAATCATTTGCAAAAGTTTAATCAAAGGAATACTTATATGACAATAAAATCAATGACCTATAAAACTATTTACATTGTTTTTTATGCTTTTTTTCGAACTTAAGGGATTTAGGTCAGAAATCTATAATCCTGTGGGGTAATCGAGGAATTCGATATCAATATCGAATTTTTGTTTTAGATGGGCGCCTACAGATTGAACTCCGCCTGTTTCGGTTGCGTAATGACCGGCAAAAATTAATGCGCAACCGCCTTCAATAGCTTCGTGGAAATGCTGATTGGCTCCTTCTCCCGTCAGATAGCAATCCAACCCTTCGCTAGAAGCCTGAGCAACTAAATCGCCTGCTCCGCCTGTAACAATCCCAAGAGTTTCGACTTCATTTTCTCCAATCACCTTTACGGGACTTTTAAGGACTGCTTCTAATTCTTTACCTAGTTGAACCGCCGATTTACGTATAATTTTTCCTTTTAGACCAATTTTAGTTCCGTTATAGTCTCCAAACGGTTCTATATCAGTCAGTCCAACTTTATCTCCAAGGGTTTTATTATTTCCCAATACAGGGTGCATATCTAAAGGTAGATGGGCCGAATATAAACCCAGGTTTCCATGAATCATGGTTGTGACTTTTTCGAATAACTTGCCTTTAAGAGGTTGGTTTCCTCCCCAAAACAAACCATGATGAACAAACATCATATTACAGTTCCGCTCAATGGCCATTTCGATAGTGGCCAAACAAACATCAACCGCTAGACCAATTTTTTTAATTGGCCCCGTATTCTCTACTTGCAATCCGTTGAGAGCATTTTTTGCGTCCGGAATCGCTTTGATATCTAGTAAATCGTCTAAATAAGAGCTTAGCTGAATTATATCCATAGTAAAGAATTGTCCAAGGCTTTACGAAATCGATTAATATAAGATAAAATGTAACGTAAACTAATAGCTTCTTCCAAGCCGAAAATCCTTCAAAAGATTTTATCTTACCCTATAATGTCTTTAATTAAATAGATGTCTTTTATTCTGAAAAGTTTAGGCGAGCGCATCCTGCTACTCGTTTTTATTTCCATTATATCTCATGCCATTGTTCATTTGGCCCCTGGCGAACCCAGTATGGTAGACCCTGCCAATCCTCGACTTAAAGCGGAGGATATTGCTTTAATTCGCACGGCATTTCACCTTGACGACCCAATGCATGTGCAATATTTTTATTGGTTACGCGATTTGATAACGGGACAATTAAAATCCTTTAAAGATAATCAACCGGTATTGAAAAAAATCTGGGGTCGATTTCTCAATTCATTGCCTCTTTTTATCCTGGGAACAGTTTTAACTTGGTCGCTCGCTTTTCCTATTGGTATCCGCGCAGCGTTGAACAGGGGCTCTGTATTTGACCAAACGTCAACGTTTTTATCTTATGCCTTAATATCTATTCCGGGGTTTTTCCTTTCGTATCTTTGCCTGATTTTTGTAGTTAAAACTTTTGACGTTTCGGTCATTGGGATGCAAACGTTTGGGATGGAAAACGCTCCCTGGATCAACCGTTTTATGGACAGGATCTGGCACTTAACAATTCCATCGCTTATGACGGCAGTTGCTGGAATTGCCATCCTATCGCGTTATGTTCGCTCGCAAATGTTAGAAGTTATGAGCCATGATTATATACGTACCGCCCGCGCAAAAGGATTGCCGGAAGACGCCGTTGTTTATCGTCATGGGTTAAGAAACGCATTACTCCCTTTCATCACTCTATTTGGACTCACAATACCAGGTTTGATTGGCGGTTCTGTTATTTTTGAATATATTTTCGGCTGGCCTGGTATGGGCAGATTAGGTTACGAAGCTATTTTAGCTAGAGATTTTCCGGTTATTTTAACGCTTAATTTTATCTCTGCAATTTTGGTTTTAGTTGGCACTTTTATTTCAGATATCTTATACGCAGTGGTAGACCCACGAATAAAATTTTAAATATGAAGCCTTCAACCAAATTGATAAGTAACGGTTCCCAAAATCCCTTCATGGAAAATTGGGTCATTTTTAAACGAAATAAAATGGCTTTGGCCAGTTTTTGGTTTTTGATAGCTCTATTTGTATTCGCGCTATTAGCAAAATTCTTCACTCAAATAATTGTCGTATTCGATCCACATACAGTGCGGTTAGCCGAAAAATTTGTCCCACCCTTTTCGTCCTATAATCCAGAGTTTACTCCGCTTCAAGACGCTCCATTTGGAAACGTTTACTTATTAGGCACCGACGAATTAGGAAGAGACGTTTTGGCGCGCATGTTAGAAGGTACCTTTGTATCGCTGACTGTTGGTTTTGTCGCCGTTGGAATTTCTTTTTCCGTTGGCGTCTTTTTAGGCGGTATCGCTGGGTATTACGGTCGCAGCCGTATTGGTTTTTTCACGGTAGATACTTTAATAATGAGATTTGTGGACGTTATGTTATGCTTTCCCACATTTTTCCTTATTCTAACCGTGGTAGCTCTTTTACCGCCAAATATTTATAACATCATGATTGTTATTGGACTTACGAGTTGGATGGGAACGGCGCGTTTTGTTAGAGCCGAATTTTTAGCCCTTCGAGATCAAGATTTTGTGCAGGCTGCGCGCGCTTTAGCCATTCCGGAGATGCGTATCATTTTTTCTCACATAACTCCTAACGCTCTGGCTCCCGCTTTAGTCTCGGCAACTATTGGAGTTGCAAGCGCAATACTTACTGAATCAGCTCTTAGTTTCCTCGGGTTTGGAGTGCCTCCCCCATTCGCGACCTGGGGAAATATTTTATCCGACGGCAAACGGTTTATTTTCGATGCCCCCTGGCTAACATTTATTCCGGGTTTCACCATTTTGCTTGTTGTCCTTGCTTTTAACCTTTGTGGAGAAGGATTGCGCGAAGCGTTCAATCCAAAACTACGTAAGCAGATATAACTTAAAGGAGTAAAATTTGAAAAAATTTACGCTTATTGAAAACCTGTTAAAAATTAAATTGAACTCATGATTTATCTAAAGCAGCTAAAAAAACAATACGGCTCTAAAATCCTCTTATCCGGGATTGATTTTCATATTCGACCTGGAGAAAAAGTTGGCTTAGTAGGCGATAACGGAATGGGTAAAACCACCTTATTTCGTATAATCCAAGGAAAAGAAAGCGCAGATTCGGGAGAGGTTACCTTCCGCAAGGGCTCCTGCGTAGGGATGCTCGACCAACATTTCAACGTAGGGAGCGAATCCGCCTTGGAACGAACTGTAATGGGAGATCCCTACTTCTCCAAGGTATTGACCAACAAAGAAGCTTTGGAAAACGATCATGCGGCTCACCAAAAAGACCCACAAAAATGGGAAAAAGATTACGGAAACATTGTGTCTGAGTTTGAAAGACTAGGTGGATACGAGCGGGAATCAAAGGCTAAAGCCATTTTATCCGGCCTTGGTTTCAAAGAAAATGGCTGGAATAAACCTCTAAATCAGTTAAGCGGAGGTTGGGCAATGCGAGTAGAACTTGCGCTTCTTCTCTTACAAAACCCGGACGTTTTGTTGCTAGACGAACCTTCCAACCATTTGGACTTGCGTTCCGTCATCTGGCTAGAGGGCTTTTTAAAAAGTTACGAAGGCTCTATCGTTCTGATTTCTCATGACCGTAGATTTTTGAATGGAATTGTAACTCGGATCGTTCACTTAGATAGAGGAAGTCTGTCAGTTTATACAGGAAATTATGACGACTTTGAAAAACAAAAAGAAGAACGCGAAACACAACTCGAACAAGCCGCCGTAAACCAAAAGAAAAAGATAAGCGAAATGGAACGTTTTATCGAACGATTTCGCGCAAAAGCGTCTAAAGCAAAACAAGCTCAAAGTAGAGTTAAAGCGTTAGAAAAAATCAAACGTATTGAAACAACAAGCGAAGCCAAAACAGTACGCTTTCGGTTTCCCCAGCCGGCACGGACTGGTAAGGTTTCCGCTAAAGCTACCGATCTTAAAAAAAGTTATGGCGATCTTGTTGTATACGATGGATTATCTTTTGAAATCGAACGCGGATCAAAAATTGCTTTCGTAGGCGAAAATGGCGCAGGGAAATCCACGCTTTTAAAATTACTAGGAGATGCGCTTTCCTTAGACTCGGGAGAGATCGCCTTGGGGGCCAACGTTACAAGAGCTTATTTTGCCCAACGACAATCTGAAACTTTAGACCCAGAACTTACTGTGTTAGAAAGTCTCTCTAAAGTCGGCCCATCTTTGGGAAGAACTCAAATGCAAACAATACTTGGCGGATTCAGATTCTCAGGAGACGACGTTCAGAAAAAAACCGAAGTTTTATCTGGCGGCGAAAAATCCAGATTAGCGTTAGCGCGAATGTTGACATCGCCAGCGTCCTTTTTACTTTTGGACGAACCGACTAATCACCTCGACATGAAATCTTGTGCAGTTCTAGCGGCGGCTTTAGAAGATTTTGAAGGCACTATTTGTGTTATTTCTCATGACCGAGACTTTCTTGATGGATTCGTCAATCGTGTTTGGGAAATAGAAAACAAAACTCGTAAAGAGTATAAAGGCAATTTTAGCGACTATGAATGGAAAAAGGAAAAAGAAGAAGCAAACGCCGCAATACAAACAAAACCTGAAACGGTCGTTGTAAAAAAACCAAAAGAATCAAAGGCGACAAAACGAGACAAAGCCGAATTGAGAAACCGCTCCTATAAAGAAAAACAACCTATTAAAAAAAAGTTGAACGGCTTAGAGATACGCTTAGAACAAGTCATGAAAGAAAAAGATACTCTAGATAAAGCCTTGGCAAACCAAGAAATCTACGAAGCCTCCAATAAAGAAAAGCTTTTGGAAACCCTCTCTCTTCACAAAAAACTAGGATCGGAAGAAAACGAATTATTTGAAGAAATCGAACGATTGACAGAAGAATTAGAAAAAGCCAGTTAAAACTCCATAATTAAAGATTTTTCTAAATTCCTCTTCTTTAAAACTGTTGTTAGCCTTGAATTTTTAAAATTCTCTTAAATGATATTTTCTATATTTTTTGTTCTATTAGCTCTTATCATAACCTCAATAGTTATCGTTCCCGTTTTTTTTGGAGCCCCTTGGCATCCAGCTTCACGCAAAGATATTCATAGGGCGTTAAAATTATGCGAAGCGCAACCGGGAGAAATACTATATGATTTGGGAAGCGGCGATGGGAGGGTTTTAAAAATAGCGGCGATAGATTTCGGTATGGAAGCTATAGGCCTAGAGATCGATCCAGTAAAAGTGTGGCTATCGAAACAATTTTTACCAAAAAAGAATCTCTCTAATCGCATTAAAGTTTTAAGACAAAACGTTTTCGACTTCAATTTCAAACATGCGGATATTGTTTTTATCTACATGACACACCAGGCATTAGATAAATTATTTCCCAAGATTTTAGAAACTTTGAAACCTACAGCCACCGTCGCTTGCTATAGATTTTGCCTACGAGGGATTCAACCGGAAAAGGTAACTTCAGATAAAAAGATTTTTATCTATCGGTTTAATAAGGGGAAAAGTCTTAACGCCTACTCTTGATTGGGACTTCTTTTTCGCCCGATACGTTTTTTAATACGCAGATCAATTTTCCCTAGAATACCAGTCACTTCTTGGATATCTTCGTCAGTTCCAAATTCAAATATAAACTTAAGAGATCTAAAATAGTCATGGTTTAAATCTACCCAATCTTGATTTCCAATTTTCGTCATAAACTTTTGGAAAGATCGAGATTCCCTTCCTTGCGCTTCTTCTTCAAATAATCTGAAATCGGCATCTTCCATCTCAGTTTCAAACGCAAAGCGGTCCAATTCAGAATCGTCCGCCTCCAAGGTTTTAGCTTCTTCTTCCACCTTCTTTGCTGGAAGTTTAGTCGAATACTTTTTTCTCACTAAAAAACCAGAACCTTGTCCAGTCAAAAGCCATTCGAAAGAAACTTCTAAAGCATTAGCTAATTTCTCTGCTGTTTTTAACCCAGGTATTCGCTTTCCGTTCTCCCAATGACTCACTTCAGGAGCGTGGGATTGAATTTTTTTCGCTAACTGAGTCTGGTTCCACTTTCTATATTCCCGGACTTGTTTGATTCTTTTTCCAATACTTTTCATTAAATAATATCCAGGATACCTCTTTCTAAATTATTCCCTCTATCGATAATTAGGACAGCTATTAAACCGGCTTAATTTCAATCTAGAGAAAACATTATAGGCGACAAATACCTGAAATTACTAATCATACCCACTCAAAATATTATAAAAAACTATAAATAAAAATTACATAAAACCTAATTTTTTACCTCATTTTATTCATTTTTTTCTACTTAACGATAAATAATAAGCAAAATTTTTATAAAAAAATATAAATAATTTTGCAATAATTTATACTTTGATATAAAAAACTACTAGTATCACTTGGGAGAAATAATTGTATAAAAACGAATATATTTTTAGAAAGACTTTTCGATTTTCTATCATCAAACCTTAATCAAGCGTATTAAGAAATTTTTTGGAAGACTGAATAGAACATTTTGGAAATTAAAACTAAAACCAATCTATAATCCCTTTTATAATGTAATGCCCTTAAAACTACAAAATTAGAGTCAAAAAAAGCTCCGATAAGCCTTAGCAATTCTTGGCTAATTTTATGAAAAAAAATCACCTCCTAAACTTTGCTGTCACTTTATTAATAAGTTTTATTCTTTGCGGAATTTGGCTTGTCAAAACATATTCATTCCAAGAAAAGAAATATGAAACATTCATCCCTTGGAATGACATTTTTTTACTATTGGGATTCGTAGCTTTTTCCTTAGCTGTATTTATATATTTATCCATTCGTACAAGTAAAACCAGCCTTTTTTCTCAAGCCATTATTGCCAACGAATCTTCTAATACAGAAACCATTTTAAGAAAATCGCCCGCTCAAAATTTTGAAAACAACAGCGACGGTTCATTAATGAACGCTCTACAGTTAGAAAGAAAAAAACTCTATAACATGTTGGACAATCTTCCCGTTCTTTTTCACGTTCAGGCTTCCGACTATACAATCCCGTTTGCCAACAAATTATTTAAAGAAAGATTTGGAGAAATTGAAAATCGTAAATGCTTTGAAATAATGCATAAAAGAAACTCTGCCTGCGAAAAATGCATTCCATTTAAAATTTTAGAAACACAGAGATCAGAAACTTCCATATGGAATGCTTTTGACGGCAAAACTTATTTTACCGTTATGACGCCATTTAGCGACGTTGACGATAGTCCATTAATTTTGGAAATGGCAATAGATATTACTAAGCAATTTCAGGCTCAAGATGAATTAAAAAAAGCAAATATGCAGCTCATTCACGCCGAAAAACTTTCTGCCGCAGGCAAACTAGCGGCTTCTATAGCTCATGAGTTTAACAACCCTATTTATGGCGTTAGGAACGTATTGGAAGAGCTCTATGAAGAGATAGACCTAACTGACAGTCAAGATAGGATGATGAGCCTTGCAATTAAAGAATGTAATCGCATGGCGGGATTAGTAGAAAAATTGATGGACCTAAATCGACCGTCCCCCGGTATTTTATCGCGTGTAAATGTTCACAGGATTTTGAATGAGGTGGTTGAGTTAGTAGAAAAAAAATTAAATGAACGAAATATTATTATCGAAAAACTTTATATTGAAAATCTTCCAGAAATAATGGCTGTTGAAGATCAACTCAAACAAATATTTTTAAACATAATTCAGAATGCCGAAGAATCTATAACCGATAAATCCGGTAAAATTTCCATTTCTTCAGACAAGTTTGACGATTTCATTGTAATCCATTGCCAAGACACTGGGGGGGGCATTAAACCAGAAATAAAGGAATCAATTTTCAATCCTTTTTTTACAACTAAGGCTCCTAGGAAGGGAACAGGACTAGGGCTGTCAGTTACATATGGAATCGTAAAAAGCTGGGGCGGGGAAATATCTGTTCAAAGTAAAGTGGGTACGGGAACCGCTTTCTCGTTAAGACTTTTAATTAACGGTCCTCAAAATATAGAAAATGTCGATCTGCTTAATAACCATTAGCCAAAGAGTTTACAACATTGAGGCCTACTCCAATTTAACCAATCCTCCCCAAACAAAATATCTTTGATCGCCTTTTTTTACTTCTAACCAAGGTTTTCCATTAAACGATTTATCCATTTTTCTCACAAACAATAATCGCTCGCCTTTTTTAGCTGTGGCGGCTACTGGAAATTTTACGCTGGGTCCATTTTTTAAAGTGAGTCCATTAATTAAAGAAATAACATATCTATTATTGGAAACAGAAGTTGCGTTGGGTTTATTATTGGTTTCATTTTGAATCTTTTGCGGCTTTATTGGAGCCGAAGTTTCCATAATTTTAGAAGCCGCAGTAGGGTTTGTAACATTGAGTTTTTCAAGTTTTGCCATTGATTCCATCGGAACTTTTTCAACGGAATTTAATTTTTGATCATTTTTCTCCTCTCCCTCTTCCATAGGATCTACCATAGCCTTAGGCTCTTGAAGCGGAATCGGCATTTTAGGCTCTTCGTTCACCCGCGCAACAACCGTTTCCTTTGCCGTCACCAAATTTGCGTTTTCTTCTTTTAACTTAGTGGATTCAGATTTAACCGCTAAGTCTGGCGCCGGCTCTATTTCATTTAGAGGTTTGGGTTCCTTTGGAGATTCCGCTTCAGGTAATTCCGGAGTTGAAACCATCGGCTCTTCAGGAGAATCTGCTGTCTCTTGCACAGTTTCCATATTCGGAAGTTGCGGACTTTTCAGTTGAGGAGACTCTGGAGTTTCGATCTGAGGGTTTTGAATTTTCGGTTCTTGAGGCGCTGCAGGATCGGCAACCTTGTTATCCATTTTAGCTTTTGTTATTTCTTCAGATGGCAACGAAGCTACTTGCTTGGCATTTTCGGAAAAATTAACAAAAATAGGATTAGAAACAAGTCGGTTATCAGGGCTAATTTCGGCGGTTAACCTATAATAAGTCATCCCTTTAGGCTTTACGGTAGCGTCACTCCAATGCAATTGATAGGGTAAGGTAACGTTTTCGCGTTTAATTAATTTACCCTCTCTTATGAGAGAAACTTTGGCCTTCTCGTGACCTCCGCTAGAAAACCTTAATTTTGCTTTTATAACCGGTATTTCAGTTGAAAATAAAACATCTCCTTGCTCTGCATGTTGATCGGCAACTTTGTCAAAAACAGTAAACTCGTCAAGCGACAAACGAAAATCGCCGGGCTGTGCCACAGAATACATACGCCCTTTAGAAATGGCTTCTAATGCGGCTTCTTGGGACTTTTCCCTAACCAACAAGACCGTTCTAACACCTCCCAAACGACGCCCCTGTTCTCCTTCGCAAACAAGATCGTTTCCCCCGTATGCCCAAATAGGCTCTTCCCTTTTCTTATTGATATATTGAACCAAAACTTGATCCCATTCTTTCCCTGGTTTGACTATTTGTCCCGCCCCATCATATACGGCTTCAAACCCGGTATAACCTTTGCTCAATAACAAGTCTTTCGTAAAGGGCTCTGTTTTAATCCCAACCGATTCTCCTATACCAGGATTGTCTGGAAATTCTGGGCGAACCCAAAAGGTTAACGCTTTATTTGCCGAAGCATAATCAATTAGTTCCTGATAGGGCTTAATCCCCTGGTCCCCGTCATATTGATTAAACATGGAGCTCTGAAATGGGTGATCATTAAATGCCAAAAGCAGGAAGATAATCCCAAAAAAGAAACATATTCTTTTTTTACTTTTGAAGTACAAAATTGTAAATAGTAAAAATAATCCCAGCCAAACCAAAAACTGAGATAAATAAACATTGAGATACTTTTGAGAAAAATTGCTATTTAATGATGGAATGTGTTCTATCGCGGATGAATTATTCAAACCTACTAGAAGAAGCCGCTTGCTCCAATTGTGAGCGATTAAATTTTTATCGATGATATTTCCAGTCCAAAAATAAAATGGAGCCACTTCCAATGCCGCTATCAGCAAAGTCTCTGGGAAAATTTTATCATTGGAACTGATTTCGGAGAGGTAAGGAGCCGCGCCAGAGGTTAAAACCGAAGCGCTTTCACGTTTCTTTTTGAATATTCTTTCGAAAGGGTCAACGCCATACTCCAAGGATAATCGATCATTATCGCTAAAAAGCATAACATCGATCTTTCTATGCTGGGCTAAATTTGCAAGCTCTTGAACAGAAGAACATCCTGAACTGAAACGAGATTTAACCCCTATGACCGCATCTAATTGCAAATATTTGGCTGAAACAAAGCAAGGTAAGCAAAGCGCAAAAATAATTAACCCTATAAAAGTAGTGGCTCCAATTTTTAACTTATTATACCGACTACTTTTACTATTTATTCTCACTACCTTCGACAAGGACAAATCCTCAAAAAAAATAATTCTGTAGGCATTACAAATACTAAATATAATTGACTATACAGTTTTAATGAACGTTCTTATCGGTAAAAATCCATCTTAACATTAATGGGATTTCCAGGCAAAAGACGTTTATACAATGATGTTTTTTAAATAAACCATCTCTAATGTTTACGTTAAAACTACATACATCTGGCTACCGAAAAAAAAGAGTGGCCGGAATATCGGCCAAATTTTTCATTTACTAAAAAAAATTATGCTATAATCCTCGAAGAAAGTAGGTTCTCCGACCTATAGAGCTTAATTATTACGTAGTTTAATTCTATTCCCTTTCGCCGTATCCTTTCCAAATATATACAAATGGAAAGCGTTCCCAAATGAAATTAAAACTAATGATCGTAGACGATAGTGTTACAATTCAAAAAATTGTCGCTATGGCATTTGAAAATGAAAATATGGTTGTACAGGGAGCTTCCAATGGCAAAGAAGCGTTAGAAAAACTGAAAGATTTTCATCCGGATATTATCATTACCGATGTAGATATGCCCGGGATTGATGGTTTTGAAGTCAGCCGAAAAATCCGAGAATTAGAAGCGCTTAAAACAGTCCCCATTTTGCTTTTAACTAGCGACTTTGAAGAGTTTAACGAAACTCTATTTAAACGTTCTTTGGCCAACGATCATCTCTCGAAACCGTTTAAATCGGAAAAAATCGTCGAAAAGGTGCATGAACTCTTAGGTTCACATTCCACAAACGAAGCCGATCAATTTCCGGAAAAATCTAATCCTACGGTTAATCAAGATTCTAGCCACAGCTCTGAAATAACAGAAACAAACGTTGATGAAGATCTTCCATTATCCCCTTCTATCGAAAATCATCAAAAAGAAGATTCTTCAGAAGATATTTTGAATAATCTCAAACAAGAAACTGAAAAAACAGTTAACCATGTCGAACCGGAAGAAAAAAAGTCTCAAGCTAAAAACGATTCTGAAGAAATTGATCCCTCTTCAACTACAAAAAAACCAGAAGATATGACCATAGAAGAATTGTTAGCATCAGCCGAAGCTCTGTTGGAAGAAAACTATGATGAGTCTGGGGATGAAAAAGAAATTTCAAATGCTATAGATAGCCCAAAAACTAGCGAGGAACCTAATCAAATTAGCGAAACAACCGAACCCATTTTATCAGAAGAGGATTCTAACCTTGAATCGGCGAAAATTTCTTTAGATAAAGAAATTGACCCTGATCTAAATAATATTAAGCAAACGGCAGAAACTGTTAATTCTAATGATGAAACTAGCGAAGCGCCTAACTTTGAAGCAGAATCCTCATTTGATCAAAAAAAAGAACTCGTGTCTGAGGAATCATTAGAATCCGAACTTAAGGAATTGTCCGAAAATCCCATTGAGAATAACTCCTCTATTTTGGAAGAATCTAATCTGCAAGACAATCCTGAAAAACCAGTTGAGCAATTAGAAACAGATGATTTAGACGATTCCTTTTTACATTCGCCAATTAGCGAAAATGATTCCATTGCAGACAATGATCCTTTAATTGAAACTCAATCCGCCCCTCCAGCGCAAATTCATACTGAATGGTTGGAGGAGGGAACAACCGAATCAAATGTCGAAGAAAAAGTTGGCGACTTTTCTAGCGACTCAGATTCAGTAAAAGGCGATCAACTCGACGATCAATCTCATCAAACCATTGATGAATTAGACGCTGTTTTTGAAAACATTCAAAATTTTGAAAATCATTTTAAGAACGCCATTCTAACCGATTCGGATTCCGAATCACCTTCTTTAGAGTCTCCATCATCGGTAGAAACGCCAACATCTGATTTATTAGAAGAGTCAACGGAAGAAGAAAGCAATTCCGTTCAAAAGTCTGAAGATACTCAAGAAACAATGCATAAACCTAAAAAAATCGAAACCGATCCGATTTTTGAGGAAGATTTTTCTTCGCAAAAATCATCTTTTGCACCAGAGTTTTCCGACTATAATATTTCTCCCGAGCCGGATAACTTATTGGAAAAATTAGCCCCCTCAGCATTCGATTCTCCTGGAACTGAGGGAAGACCAGATTTAATTCAAGAAACCCTAGCTTACCTTTCAGAATTAGCGCCGGAACCATCCAAAACAAAACCTAAAGAAAAAACCAAACCGGCGCCAAGCGAAAAAAAGGAACTTCATATGGACTCCGAACCTATAGGCGACATGTTCGTAAAAGTTGTAGGCGAACATGTAAAAAGAATTTTGGAACGCTCTTTGGAAGAAACCATCGCAAGAGAAATTTCAGGACTTTCCAAAACAATTGAACGTTCGGTGAAAGAAGTTGTTAAGGAAGTGACCCCAGAAATAACGCGGTCAATTATCAAGGAAGAAATTGAGAAAATTCGTAAACTGGAAGAAGTTTGAACAAGTTACGCTTAATGCACAAATATTACTTCTTCATCCTCTCTTGAAAATTTTCTTAATTTAGGTTATACAGACTTTCGCCTCTGAAACTTTTTCCCGCGACAAGGTTTTCTTCATATAGAAAACCTCGCGGAAGATCCGGCAATTTGGACGGATTCGTTGGTCATTTTTACTCTTTAATTGATTTGAGTTTGGACCTGACGGTATTTCTTAGTTATTTAAACTAATGATCAAAGCTCATTTTAGAACAACCAGATCTTTTTTAGAGATCTATGTCCCCCACTTGAAGCGCAGGTAACTGCTTAAACATGGAATGACTCAATTAGAAACAAAATACGACCCAAAACAAGCTGAAAATAAGTGGACTGAATTTTGGGCTCAAAAGAAATATGCTCGTGGCGATGAAAACCTTGAAAAAGAAGGTTTTTCAATCGTTATTCCACCGCCGAATGTAACCGGCTCTTTACATATTGGCCATGCTTTTAATAATGCATTGCAGGACATCTTAACTAGATGGAAACGTATGTCTGGATTCAATACCCTTTGGCAGCCTGGAACAGACCACGCTGGTATTGCAACCCAAAATGTTGTTGAAAAGCAGCTTAAAAGCGAAGGAACCAATCGAGAATCTTTAGGCAGAGAAAAGTTTATCGAAAGAGTATGGCAATGGAAGGAAGAATCTGGCGGTAATATTAATAACCAATTAGTACGCCTTGGCGGCTCCATGGATTGGGACCGTAACCGGTTTACAATGGATGAGGGGCTTTCTAAAGCAGTTCGCGAAGTTTTTGTATCGCTTTATGACGAAGGCCTAATATACAAAGGCGACTATATTATCAATTGGTGTCCTCGTTGCCAAACGGCTCTTTCCGATTTGGAGGTAGAACATGAAGAAAAAACAGGTCATTTATACCATTTGAAGTATTTCTTTTCTAATGAGGATAAGTTTTTAACCATTGCAACAACCCGCCCAGAAACTCTATTAGGCGACACAGCGATTGCAATAAATCCTAAAGACCCCAGATATAAAGACTGCAAAGAAAAGACCGTTCAATTACCTGTTTTAAATAGAGTTTTGCCAATAATCGAAGACTCATACGTTGATATTGAATTTGGTACCGGCGCTTTAAAAGTAACTCCAGCTCACGATCCTAACGACTTTGAATTAGGACAAAGACACAATTTGCCTTCCATCAATGTTATGAATTCAGATGGAACTATGAATGAAAAAGCTGGCCCTTATCAAGGTTTAGACCGCTTTGAATGTCGTAAAAAATTGGTCGAAAGTTTAACGGAAAGTGAAACTTTGGTCAAAATTGAGGAAATAACTCATTCCGTTGGACACTGTTATCGTTGTCAAACCTTGGTCGAACCTTTTCTATCTAAACAATGGTTCGTTAAAGCAAAAGTTTTAGCTGAACCCGCCATAGAAGCTGTAAAATCTGGAAAAATTGAAATTGTACCGAAATTTTGGGAAAACACTTATTTCGAATGGATGGAAAATATTCGCGATTGGTGTATTTCACGTCAAATCTGGTGGGGACACCAAATTCCTGCGTGGACTTGCGACGAATGTGGAGAAATAAACGTTGCTAAAGCAAGTCCCACTCATTGCAAAACCTGTAATGGATCAGCATTGACTCAAGAATCCGACGTATTAGACACTTGGTTTAGCTCGGCTCTCTGGCCTTTTTCAACTTTGGGTTGGCCAGAAAAAACCAAAAGCCTAGAACGTTATTACCCAACTTCTGTTTTAGTAACTGGTTTTGACATTTTATTTTTTTGGGTCGCACGAATGATTATGATGGGCCTCAAATTTATGGGCGATGTCCCTTTTAAACACGTATATATTCATGCTCTTGTCCGCGATGCTGAAGGACAAAAAATGAGCAAAACAAAAGGGAATGTTATCGATCCACTTTTGATGATGGATAAGTTTGGAACGGACGCTTTACGTTTTACTTTGGCCGCTTTTGCCGCCCAAGGGCGCGATGTCAAACTAGCGGAGGATAGAATTGAGGGTTATAGAAATTTTTGTAACAAACTTTGGAACGCTTCCAGATTTGCATTAATGAATCTCGAAGATTATCGCGGCGATTGTATTCTGGCCCAAAACCTAGAACTAGATTTAACGGACCGATGGATTATTTCTCGTTTGAATGAAACTTGCAGCGAAGTAGATCGATCCCTTAACGAATTTAAATTCAACGAAGCGGCGAGTTCTCTTTACAAATTTATCTGGCATGAATTTTGTGATTGGTATATCGAACTTTCCAAACCTCGGCTTTTCTCCAAGAGTGGAAATCGGCTTGTCGCTCAAAACGTATTAGCCTATGTGTTGGAATCGTGTCTTAAATTATTACACCCCTTTATGCCCTTCATAACAGAAGAAATTTGGCAAAAACTGCCCATTGAAGGAGAGTCCATAATGATTGCAACTTTTCCTCAATATCAACTAAACCGTGTAGATAAAAAAGCTGAAACGACCATGACTTTAATCATGGATATAGTTACTGCAGTTCGTAACATCCGCGGCGAAATGAACATTAACCCCGGTCAAAAGCTAGATCTATTAATCGAAACAAAGGATACTGAATTACAGCGCCTCATAAACGATAACGTCCATTATATTAAGGACATCGCTAAAGCCGAAAGCGTATCTGTTAGCGATTCTCAATTTAAACCTGAGATTGCCGCATCTGTAGTTTTAAACAAAATTGACTTAATTGTTCCCTTAGAAGGAGTCGTTGATTTTGAGCAGGAGAAAAAAAGAATTCAAAAAGAATTGAAAAAAATTGAAAAAGACCTCATAGTTTTAGATAAGAAGCTTTCCAACCCAAATTTTGTCGACAAAGCCCCCTCAGAGGTCATTGAAAAAGATAGGGGAAGACAAACAAGTTTGAACGAAAAACAATCCAAGCTATTAGCCCATTTAAAAACTGTTGAACAAGGAATTACATAGCGAATAATAGCCATAATAAAGAGGCTTATATTTCCTCGATATCTTAAGTATGGAAACTCAATCCGGAATCATAGAAAGAAGCGAAATCCTTGAAGAATCTAAATGGGATCTCTCCGATTTATTTAAATCGGATAGTCTATGGGAATCTTTTTTCTCAGAACTTGAAAAAGATTTAGCGGGATACCAAACTTACAAAGGAACTTTAGCGGATTCTGCCAATGCCATAAAAGATTGCCTAGATTTTGACGCTTCTATTTCCAGGAGGATGGACGCTTTATATACCTACGCTCACTTAAAAAGAGATGAAGATAAAACTAACTCAAAATATTTAGGTAATTTCGATAAAATCTCTCGAATATATTCCGAGTTTGGAAAATACAGAAGTTTCATCTCTCCAGAACTAACTGCTATTCCTCAAGAAAAAATGGACGGCTATTTATCCGACCCAATTCTAGACTTTTATAAATTACAGTTAGAAAAAATCCTCCGTTACAAAAAGCACACGTTGTCCGCCAACGAAGAATCTTTATTAGCCGCTTCAATGGAAATGTCTCGAGGAGCTCAGGATACGTTCGGAATGCTAAATAGCGCCGATCTTAATCTAGGGAAAGTACAAGACAAAGATGGGAATGAAATATCTATTACACATGGCAATCTTCAAAGCTTAATGCAAAGTTACGATAGAGATCTTAGAAAAAACGCGTTTCATACTTTTTATTCTGCGTACGAAGGCCATCAATACACCTTCGCATCTCTTCTTTCGTCTAACATCAAAAAAGATATATTTCACTCAAAAAGCCGCAATTACAATTCGGTCAGAGAAAAGGCTCTATTTTCAGAAAATATCCCTGTAGAGGTTTACGATAACTTGGTAGACTCAGTTCATAAAAATCTGGAGCCTCTCCATAAATACTACAGTCTGCGGAAAAATATTCTTTCGTTAAACGAGTTACATATCTACGATTGCTCCGTACCTCTCGCCAAAAACTTGACTTGGAAAATGAGCTACGATGAAGCCGTAGAAACAATCCGAAAAGCGTTACAACCCTTAGGAGAGGAATATGTTAACACTGCGTGCGAAGGAATTTCCGAAGGAAGATGGGTAGATAAGTACGAAAACAAGGGAAAGCAAAATGGAGCTTATTCATCCGGATGTTTTGACTCTCGTCCTTACATATTGTTGAATTACAAAAACGAAGATATAAATAGCCTTTACACTTTAGCGCATGAAGCTGGACATTCCATGCACTCCTATTACTCTCGAAAATCTCAACCTTATATTTACTCAGACTATACGATTTTTGTCGCAGAAGTCGCTTCCACTTTTAATGAAGCATTAATAACCCGGCAGCTACTTTCCCAAAGTCCGGATCGCGACATGAAGATTTATTTGATTTGCAGAGAAATAGATAACATACGAGGCACTCTCTACCGCCAAACCATGTTTGCAGAGTTTGAACGCGACGTTTATGCAATGGCAGAACGAGGAGAACCGTTAACCGTGCAATCGTTTCGAGCTGTTTATCAGAAACTATTGGAGCGTTACTTTGGGGATGTAACTACAATAGACGAATTACTGCAATTAGAGTGTTTTCGTATCCCCCATTTTTATTTTAGTTTTTACGTGTATAAATACGCTACAGGAATTTCAGCTTCATATAGTCTCGCAGAAAGAGTTTTAAAAGGAGGAAAAGATGAACTCAATGATTATTTGACCTTTCTAAACTCAGGAGGGACCAAATACCCAATAGAACAATTAAAAGGCGCAGGCGTGGATATGACAAGCTCGGAACCCATTGACAAATCCTTGCAAACATTCTCAACGCTTGTAGATCAATTGGAAAAATTAGTCGCTTGATCCATCAAGTTTGGATTTTAGCAAGTTACACCCAACAGGCTTAATCGCCATTAATATATAAAGTTTTCCAGAAGTTTAATACAAACCTTACGAAAAGGAAAAGTGTCTTGAAACCTACCGATCGCGCCCCTCGGGCAAATAAAGGAAAACATTATCAAAACCAGAATGGCCGTACAAATAACAATTCTACGCGCCCCCAAAATCAATCAAGATCCGGAAACGGTAATGGTAATGGTGGGCCAAATCAGAACGGCAAAAAAACAGGTTCCAAAACAGCTTCTCAACTTTGGATGGATGCCCCCTCTCAAACTCTTACTTCCCACATTCCAACAGTTGGAAAAAGAAACTCGAACGGTTTTTCTAAACGAAATAGGCCTCAGAACGGTAATGATTCCTTTAATGGAAGTCATAAGAACAAGAACCAAAATTCTGAGCAATCTAGAAACCAACGAACCTGGAATAATGGTAAACCTCAAAGGCCAGCGGGTAAAAGAGACGACCAACGTTCTCAAAACTCCCAACGTCGCGCTCAGCCTAATAATCAATCTAATAATAGGAGTCAACAAACAAGAAGCGAAAATTCGACTTCCAATTCTAAATTAGATGCATTCAATCTATTTTGCGCTTATCACTTGGGAATTGGTCCGGATAATACCTATAGATCTAACAATTTAAACCAAGTTGCCCAACGTTTTGGCGTGGAACCTGGAGTTATCCGTCAAGCTGCAAAAGATTTCGGGTTCGATCCGGGAACAATGTTAGATAAAGATTTTGACCTAGCCTTAGCTCAGTTGGATATCCAAGTAGCTCCAGAAGGAATTTCAAAAATTGAATTAGCTAAGGGAATCTATGATGAGTTTTTAAACGCTCCAGATTTAAAAAGAGATTGGGGGAAAATTATCGAGGAAGATAAAAAGGAAAACGCAAAAGTGTTTGGGCGCTAAAAGTTAAGCTATTAATTAATCCGAACGTTTAAAATTCAAACCGACTCTAACAAGTTTATCCTGAATTTTTTGCGCTGCCCAAGCTTGGCACTTTAAATCGTTCATGATAATGGAAAACGCTATACGTTCTCCATCCAAAGTCTGGAAATACCCTGAAAGAGCGCTTACGGAATCTAAAGTTCCCGTTTTTACTCGAACCGTTCCTTTTCGTGAGTGCCTTAAATACCTTTTCTTTACAGATCCTTCTTGGCCAATTACCGCTAAAGAGGAAATAAATTCTGGATAAATCTCCCAATTGTCGTAAACGTCTTCCAACGTTGCTACTAAAATATTAGTCGAAAGCTTATTGGTTCGCGATAACCCTGAACCATCATTCAACTTATAATCCTTTTCGCTAAACCCAAGATGTTTTAAATATTTTTTTACAAACTTTAGCCCTTTTTCTGTTGTTCCTGGGGATCTTTCTTTTACCGCTCCTATAGTCTTTATCAACTGCTCAGCGACAAAATTATTGCTAAATTTGTTTAATCCTCTAAGAATTACCGCTAGCGGTTCCGATTTATGCTTTACAAGCAACCGCGCCTTTGCGGGCACAACTCCAACTTTAGTTTGGCCATTAATAAAAACTCCAACTTTACTTAAAAAACTCTTAAAAGTTTTAGCCGTATAAATAGCTGGGAATGAAATATTTAAATAATACTTAGCAAGATTGGTTCCCTTGCGAAGACTTCCTTTGATTTTCACCTCATCAGAATCATCTTTCCCAGCCCTATTAACAACAAGATGATATCTTCTTCCCCGACCTCGCGTAACAGCGCGATTTACTAGCTTAATGTAATCGGAATCCGGTTCAACAATTATTTTAACTTTATCTCCAGCGTTTTTGCCGGCAGTTGCCAAAACTTTTACTGTATTAAAATTAAATGACAGGGCTCCCAGCGGTGCATTATAAGGCTCGGCCCCAAAATTTTTCTTCCAGGTTTTGACTCGTCTAACCGAATCAAAATATGAGTCGTCGGCAATCAAATCTCCTTTCACCTTATCTATAGAAAGATTTTTTAGATCGGAAGTCAAAAGCCACATTTGCTCCGTAACAAGCTTTGGGTCTCCAAATCCTTTTATATACAAATCGCCCATTAAAACTCGATTTTGAATTTTTCCTAAAGTATACAATTCCGTCTTAAACCGAAAATCGGGCCCTAGTTCTTTCAGCGCAACTGCGGCTGTAATTAACTTTGCGTTTGAAGCCGGAACAAATAAATCGTTTTGACGATGTTGAAATAGGATTTCCCGTCGATCAAGCGAATAGAATTTTATGCCAAACTTTCCTTTTTTGAGACAAGAATGGTTAAGCCCCTCTCTCATTTCTTTGCCCAGTTTCAATAAATCACGATTTTCTTTTTTCTCCTGAGCTTGAGCAATATTTGATACTCCTATTATAAAAAAAATAGTAAATGCCCAAAAATTCATGTTTGGTGAGAATTCTCCATCATAAAACTTTCGCAACTTTTTAATTAAAGTTTTGATAAAACGTTTCCTCCTTGATTCATTAATTTTAAAGAATTATTTTATCGGAAATTAAATAGACTCCCAAGCCCAAACCTTATATCTGCCAACCCTTGCTAACAATTCAGGCTTCGGTTACTCTATAGGCCGTTTATCATTTTTTTATTTAAGAAAACACAACTTAGAGGCAAACTCTTTTTAACTCAATTTATAGTAGAAGCAAAACTAAAAATTTAACGATCCAACTGTGAACAACACATAGGAAAATAAATATGGAATACGACATCGTAAGCGTCGGTAACGCTCTAGTAGACATACAAACACAAATCGACGACACTTTTCTGGAATCTCTAGGATTTGCAAAGGGAGCTATGACGCTATCAGACCCTGAAACACAATCGAAAATTTTGAAAAACCTCCCAAAGGGTTCAGCCAAAATTTCTTCGGGCGGTTCGGCGGCAAACACCATTCATGGAATTAGCGTACTTGGCGGAAAAACTTTTTATATTGGTAAAGTTGCCGACGACGATTATGGAAATCATTACGCTAACGACATGGAGGTCTGTGGTGTCGGTTTTCCAAAACCCGAAAGTGGCACTCAAGGAACTGGAACTTCGGTAGTATTAATAACACCCGATTCTCAACGCACAATGATAACTCATTTAGGCGTATCTGCAGAGTTAGAAGAAAAGAATGTGGACGTTGAAATTACTAAGTCTGCCAGAATTGTATATATAGAAGGATATCTTTGGACTGGGGATCGTTCACAAGCAGCCGCTATTAAAATGGCAAACATTGCCCAGGAAAACCAGATTCCTGTAGCGTTTACATTAAGCGACGCATTTGTAGTCGATGGATTCAAAGAAAGTTTAATTGATTTTATAAAAGGCAAAGTAGATATTTTATTTTGCAATGAAGTAGAAGCGTTAGCCTTAACTAATGAATCAGACGCATTGGAGGCCGTCAACAAACTATCCGATTACGTTAAAACCGTTTTTTTAACAATGAGCGCCAAAGGATCTCTTGTTTGCCATAAACCACAAGATCTCATAGAAATTAAACCATTTACGGTTGATCCTGTGGATACAACTGGCGCTGGCGACCTTTATGCAGCAGGAACTCTATATAGTATCCTTTATGGCTATACCCTAGAAGAAGCCGGAATTATAGGGTCCTATTGCGCCGGTCAAGTAGTGACCCACCTCGGAGCTCGCATGCCTGTAGACTCACACACGGATGTTGTAAAAATTTTAGAAGAATATAAAAACCTTATTTAGATTATCTTTATATGAGAATTTAAAACTCATCAAGAAAGGAAAGCGCTTAAACGTTTTTTTTATTTAGGTGGTCGTAGCTTTGCGGGTTGCCTAACACTTTTTCTAAAATATCCACATAATCTCGAATTCTTTGAACATAACGAACAGGCTCAAGGCCCCTTGCATAGCCATGCTTTAAGGTTTTGTAATATTTTTTTAATCTTAATAAAGGAAGAATCCCCTCCAAATCTCTCCAAACATTTGGATCTTTCCCAAGTTCTATAGCAAGTTTTTGGGCATCCACAATGTGTCCAGGTCCGACATTATACGCGGCTAAAGCCATCCAGGTTCTATCAGGTTCTTTTATTTTATCGTCCAATCTATTTTTTATTTTAGCTAAATACTTTGCGCCTCCAAAAATACTTTCCTTTGGGCTCAATCTATTTTCCACCCCCAGTGATTTTGCCGTCGTTTGTGTCAACATCATAATCCCACGAACTCCCGTGGGACTTTTTGCTTTTTTATTCCATTTAGATTCTTGATAAGCCAATGATGCCAAAAGTACGGGATTAATTTTATGTGTATTTCCAGCGGTTTCAAAAAGGTTTTTATATTTTGGAAATCGAATTTGTATATGATCTAGGAATGTCTTTAAGTTTAAATAATCAAATTCTGGATAGTAGCCATAATACCTTTCAAAAATTTCTTCTAATTTTTGATTTGGGAGCAACTCAAACCATTGATTCAAAGAATTTTGAAAATCATGAGCTTTTGCTGGGAGTATCCAGGACAACCAATGTTGTTGGCTAAAATCCATGGCAGAAATCAGCGAAGGGAAATATCTTCTATTGATATCCAAAGTATTAGAATAAGCTATCGTACAATCTATCTTTTCTCGCCAAACCTCTTCTAATAGTTTTTCAGCATTGGAACCGGGAACTACTTGAAGTTGCAGGTTAGGGTTTTCCTTTTTCAAATCCCACAAAAAATTTTTTATATAACTTTCTCCACCTATTTTAATAACTTTTTTTGTTAAATCGTCAAAACTACTTGGGCGTTTTGCTTTACGGTGACATACAACTTTAGGGGTCACCACTTGGTAAACAGGGCCAAATAAAAACCTTTCTTTTAAAGAATTTATCTGCGTCATGCCAGCGGCAATGAGATCGCCTTCGCCTTTTTGAAGACCTGCAAGTAGATTTTCAATATTATTTTTAATTATATAACGAGTCTTAACTCCAATTTTTTTTGCATAGTTTTCCACCAACTCATACTCCATCCCCCTTAATTGTCCTTCAAAGTTTACAAAGTATGTAGTCGGAGCGTTTTTAGTCAAAACTAAAAGCGTGCCTCTAGCTTTAATTCTTTCTAATGTGGTTGGCAATGGTTTCTTTTGGTTTATCAAGTAAAACCCTATATCACAAACACCAACAAAAAATAGAATGATCAAAAATCCTTTGACTTTTTTCATAAGTAGCTTATCGGACGCTGTTTGAATAAAGTGGAATTAAAAAAAGCGAAATATTTAAGAATTAATAGTTATGCTACCAAATTCCTGGAATTTTTGCGTTACATGATTGGCAGAAACCATTTTTCAAGCTATTAGTCAAAATTCTAAAACCATAACGTTCTACCAATATTTCTCCACATGATAAACAATATGTATTTTCAGAACCTTCTACTCTACCCGCTCGATTTCCTGAATAAACAAATCTTAATCCAGCTTTAATTCCGAATTGCCGAGCGGATAACAATGCGCCTGGAGAGGTAGCTTGACGATCGGTCATCTTATAATCTGGATGAAATCCTGTTATGTGCCATGGTATATCAACCGAAACAGAGGCAATAAACTCCGCAATGGATTTCACTTCTTCATCTGAATCGTTATAACCGGGAATCAATAAGGTTACAATTTCAAGCCAAAATCCCATTTCATAAATTTGCCGGATGCTTTCCAAAACCTCTGGTAAGTTCCCTCCTAGCCGTCGGTATTTTTTTTCGTCGAAACACTTTAAATCAACTTTATAAAAATCAACCCAGGGTTTTATATATTCTAAAACCTCTGGAGTTCCGTGACCATTGGAAACATAAGCCGAAAACAAACTCCTTCTCTTCGCTTCTTTAAAAACCTCAACGGCCCATTCGCTAGTTATCAAAGGTTCATTATAAGTAGAGACTAGCGTTTTAGCCCCGCCTCGCTCTGCCAGATCACACAATTGCGCAGGAGTAACAACCGAAGCCTTTTGACTGGCGGTATCGTCGCGAATTGATTGGGAGGTAAACCAGTTTTGGCAGTATGCACAAGAAAAATCACATCCCAGCATACCAAAACTGAATGCTTTACTGCCCGGCATTACGTGGAAAAAAGGTTTTTTTTCGATCGGATCATTGTGCACCCCAGCGACATAATTGAATGGCACCATCAGGTTTCCGTCTTGATTAAAACGGACCTTGCATATTCCTCTTTGCCCGGGCCTGAGCTTGCAACGGTGTCCACAAGCAGTACAAATTAAAGCTCCGTCGGAGAGCGGCTCAGATAATTGACCGATTTTTGAATAGGAATCTAGTTGGGATTTTGGGGAAGGAGCAGGCATTTGTCTATACAAAGACAGCCAACGTCTTATTCCGTACTAACTGTTTCGTTTTTATCGACAGCGCCAACCATTGTATGCCAACATAAACTAGCGCACTTAATGCGCGAAGGAAAGTTTTGAACGCCTTTGAATAATTTTAATTTGCCTAAAACATTTTCCGATGTGTCGGGATCGAATTCCCCCAAAACCATTTTGTGAAATTGTTCAAAAACAATTCTAGATTCATCGACTGACTTTCCCTTTAGAAAAGTGGTCATTAAGGATGCACTCGCTTTTGAAATCGCGCAACCCGAGCCATTAAAGCTCACGCCTTGAATAATATTATCGTCGTCAATCTTCAAATAAATCTCGTAATCGTCGCCGCATAATGGGTTATAGCCATGGCAATTATGAGTGGAGTCTTCCATATCAAAAAAATTACGCGGCTTTTTATTATGCTCAATGATGACTTGTTGATAAAGTTCGTCGCTATATGCCATTGCTCATTTCCTCAAAATAATCGCTTACGCCAAAGCGTTTTTAGCCTTCAAACATTTTGACTGCTTTTTTCATGGCCTCAGCCAAAGCGTCTAGTTCTTCTTTTTTATTATAAAATGACATTGAAGCTCTTGCTGTGGCCGGAACTCCAAATCGAATCATAGTCGGTTGAGCGCAATGATGGCCTCCTCGCAACTCTATTCCCTCCTGGTCCATCAAAGTAACAATATCGTGAGGATGTACAGAATCATGATAGAAAGAAATAATACTGGCTTTATCCTTGGCGTTTCCAATAATCCTTAGACCGGGAACTTGACTTAAAACTTCAGTTCCATACTCCAACAACTCTAATTCGTAGTCGCATATTTTATCTAAGCCAATTCCGGTAATATAATCAATAGCCGCCCCTAACCCAACAACTTGGCTTATAGGCGGAGTTCCGGCCTCAAATTTTGCGGGAGGCTTAGCATAGGTTGTCTTTTCTAAAGTTACTTGCATAATCATGTCACCGCCAGTTACATAGGGAGGCATTTCTTCGAGCAATTCCATTCTTCCATATAAACCGCCAATACCGCTTGGTCCATACATTTTATGGCCGGAAAAAGTATAAAAATCGCAATCAAGATCTTTGACGTTTATTTTTAAATGTGGAGTACTTTGAGCGCCATCGATTAAAACTTTAGCGCCAACAGCGTGAGCTTTCGCAGTAATTTCTTTTACTGGGTTTACAGTGCCCAAAGCATTTGAAACATGATTGACCGAAACAATACGAGTTTTATCGCTAAGAAGTTTTTCATATTCTTCCATGATCAACTCCCCGCTATCGCTAACAGGAATGACCTTTAATATTGCGCCTCTTTCCTGACAAACAATCTGCCATGGAACCGTGTTTGCGTGATGTTCAATATTTGAAATAATGATTTCGTCGCCTTCGTTTATGAATCTCCGGCTAAAACTATGGGCAACTAAATTTATTGATTGTGTAGTACCGCTAGTAAATATGATTTCGTTCTTATTAGGAGTCCCAAGAAGACCGGCTACTTTTTGACGAGTCTCTTCGTAATATTTGGTTGAGTCTTCACATAATTTATAGGCGCCTCGGCGAACGGTCCCATACTCGTCTGAATCAAAATCTTTAACTCGATTAATAACGGTCCATGGTTTTTGCGTCGTAGCCCCATTATCTAAATATATGAGAGGTTTCCCGTGTATCGTTTTGGAAAGCACTGGAAAGTCTTGACGAATTTTTTCTACGTCTAATATAGGTGAAACCTTTTCGGATATATTAGTATCAGTCATCGTTTGCCTCTAATTTCTTTAACAAAGTATTTCCAACATCTTTCCTAACGCTTGGGAAGGCTATAGTCTCAACGATGCTTGCAGCAAAACTTTTAGTAAGCAGTGTTTTTGAAATTGACTCGGAAAGTCCTCGGGCTTTTAGATAAAATAACTGTTCTTCATCAATCTGGCCAACCGTGTTTCCATGAGTACATTTAACATCGTCGGCATTGATAATTAAATTTGGCTTACTATTCGCATGAGCATTATCGCTCAATGCCAAACTATTTATCAGTTGATCCGAGTTAGTCAGCTGTGCGTCTTTTTCAACTATCACAGTACCGTCAACACTAGAGCGACTTTGATCGTTAACAATATTTTTAAAATGCATCGCGCTAACGCACTGCGGAGCCTCATGATATATCCTGGCATAGTGATGAACCTGCTCTGTTTTTTCCAAAACGCTAACGCTGTTAAATCTAAATTCAGCGCCCGGAGATTTCAATCTAACTTCCATATGACATCGCGTCAATTCTGTGCCATAACTGGCATTAGATCCATTGAACCTACTATCTCGGTTCAAAACTAATCGAGTCTTAGAAAAGTTACGAGCGCTCTTATTATCTGTTTCAATATGAGCCAATTCTAGTCCAGCGCCATCTCCCACTAAATAATCTTGCACTGAGTTGACAAAGTAATTTCCGTTTAAGCCAGCGTAACGAACAATAATTTTGGCCTCCGCTAAAGCGCCCACTTTAGTCAAAACCCATGGCCGTGACGATTCGGTTTTTTCATCGCCCCCCCCAGAAATAATTAAAATTTGTATCGGGGAGTTCATGATAGTTTTTGGGGCAACATCTATTAGTAAACCGTCATGGCGAAAAGCGGAATTGATTGACGCAAACACATCATTTTCTGAATTTGTTGAAGATTCTACGTATTCTCGCACTTCGGGATCATCCATAGCGTCGCCTCCGACCACTATCTTGACGTCACCTTCTACCCCAGAAAGAACCGAAAGATCTTCGCGATATTTCCCATCAACCAAAACTAAAAAACTCTTCTCACATTCAGAATAAACAAACTTGGAAACTTGATCTTTATCAATTTCAGTATTACTGGGAGTGGAAAAACTGGAGGTAATTTCTTTAGTATTTACAAAAGTAAACATTTCATGTTTACTTCCCGGAAATCCCAATTTTTCAAATTGGGAAATACCAATTTCATTTAAAGAAGAAAACTTGCAAGAAGTCTCTTTATTCTCAATAAACTTTTTATGCGACTCTAATATTTCTGCTTCGGGAGCTTGGCCCTTTTCAGCGGTAAGACTGGACATCATTTTCCTCTAATTTTCTGACACTACGTATTGATCGTATCCGTTTTTCTCAAGATCGAGAGCAAGCTCTTTACCGCCGGTCTTGACGATTTTCCCATCGCTAAAAACGTGAACAAAGTGGGGTTTAATATAATCTAAGAGCCTTTGATAATGAGTTATGACAATCAAAGCGCGATCTTTATTGAATAGACGATTGACTCCATTCGCTACAGTTTTTAAGGCGTCAATATCCAGACCTGAATCAGTTTCGTCCAAAATAGCCAATGAAGGCTCTAAAACCGCCATTTGCAAAATTTCGTTTTTCTTTTTTTCTCCACCAGAAAAACCATCGTTTAAAAAGCGATCTTTATATTTTGAATCCATATCCACCGTTTTCATTTTTTCATCAAGTATTTCGTCAAAATCCAACGGATCAATCTCTTCTTCACCTTTATGAACTAATAAGGCGTTATACGACATCCTTAAAAACTCTGCGTTATTAACTCCTGGAATCTCTACGGGATATTGAAACCCCAAAAACACACCCTCTAAAGCTCTTTCCTCTGGATCCATATCTAAAAGATCTTTGCCTTTATAGGTAACGGTCCCTCCAGTAGCCTCATATATGGGATGGCCCGCTAAAATTTTCGACAGGGTGCTTTTACCAGACCCATTAGGTCCCATGATGGCATGAATTTCTCCAGGGTTAACATTTAGGGAAATCCCTTTTACAATTTCATTTCCCTCAAATCCACCCCTTAAATCTTTTATTTCCAACATTCGTAAGTTTCCTCTAAACCGATCGTTAAACCAGCCATAAATAAATTTGCCACAATGAACGGAAAAAACTAGAAACCGTTCCTTGTGGCAAATGACGTTATCAATAAACTAAAGTTTTACCCTACGCTATTTTCAAGCTTCAAGGTTAGAAGCTTTTGAGCTTCTACCGAAAACTCCATGGGCAATTGTTTAAAAACTTCCTTACAAAATCCATTGATCACTAAAGAGATTGCATTTTCACGAGAAATTCCACGTTGCTCCAAATAAAACAATTGTTCTTCGCTAATTTTGGATGTGGACGCTTCGTGCTCTAATTGCACGGAGCTATTTGCTGTCTCTATATACGGAAAGGTATTTGCGCCACATTTATCGCCTACCAACATGCTATCGCATTGAGTATAATTCCGGGCGTTTTTGGCATTTTTACCAACCTTTATCAAACCTCTATAGCTATTGTTTGATTGATCAGCCGAAATCCCTTTAGAAATCACGCTAGACTTTGTGTTATTTCCAAGATGAATCATTTTGGTTCCGGTATCGGCTTGCATTAATCCATTAGTAAGCGCAACAGAATAAAACTCCCCGACGGTATCATCTCCCTGCAAAATACAGCTTGGATATTTCCAAGTTATAGCCGATCCCGCTTCCACTTGAGTCCAAGAAATTTTAGATTTATTTCCTAAACACTTGCCGCGCTTGGTCACAAAATTATAAACACCGCCAGCTCCCGTTTCTTTATCGCCAGAATACCAATTTTGGACGGTACTATATTTAATTTCGGCATTTTCAAGGGTGATTAATTCCACCACAGCAGCGTGAAGTTGATTTGTATCAAATTGAGGGGCGGTACACCCTTCTAAATAAGACACATAACTATTCTCAGAACAAATTATCAGCGTTCTTTCAAATTGTCCCGTTTCTTCGGTGTTAATCCGGAAATAAGTGGACAACTCCATGGGACTAACAGTATCGGGCGGAATATAAACAAAAGATCCATCGGTGAAAACAGCGCTATTAAGAGCCGCAAAAAAATTATCTCCAATAGGCACTACTGTACCTAAATATTCCTCAATAAGCTCTGGGTACTCCAGTAAAGCTTCGCTAAAAGAACAAAAAATAATTCCTTGCTCCATGAGTTTCTTCTTATGGGTTGTCGCAACACTAACGCTATCAAAAACAGCATCAACGGCAACGTTGGATAATTTTTTTTGTTCATCCAAGGGAATGCCCAACTTATCAAAAGTTCTCAACAATTCAGGATCTACTTCGTCAAGACTCTCTAATTTTTTCTTCTGCTTTGGAGCGGCATAGTATGAAATATCTTGATAATCGATTGGAGAATATTCGCAATATTGCCAATTGGGTTCCTTCATGGTCAACCATTTTTTATAAGCCTTAAGCCGAAAATCGAGCATAAATTTAGGCTCTTTTTTCTTAGCGGAAAGCGCTCTTATTACATCTTCGTTTAATCCTTTAGGAAATACATCGGCTTCAATATCAGTAACAAAACCAAATTTATACTCGTCTTTATCCCCTAAAACTTCTGAAACATCGCTTCTTGAGGAACTTTTAGTTTCCATAATATTACTTCTCCAAATGGACCAAGATTTCTCTATAAGTACGTGTCTGGAACAACAACGAGGTCCTTGTATATATTGTTTCTTAAGGTATTCTCTATAAAGGACAAGGTAGCGCCTATTGACGACCCACAACTACCGCAAGCGCCCTGATATTGAATAATAATTTTTTTATCGTCTAAGATATCAAGTACTGAAACATTTCCGCCATCACTATTTAAAGCGGCTCGTACTTTTTCGTCTAAAACCAGATTTACCTGTGAAATCCTTTCTTCTTTAGCCATTCCCAGCCAAGCCAATTCATTAACAGACAACTCCGCTGCCGTGGGAACCTTTTCTCCTTCTTTTTCCTTTGCAGCTCGATTTGCGAATGCCAACGCTTTAGCGCCGGGATATTCTTCTTCGGCAGCCTTTAAAAGTTTTTCCACATTTTCAAAAACTGCGGTTTTTGACTCAGGCACACTTGAAACCTCTGGGTCATCTCGCAAACTTCTGTCAATATCCTCGCCTAATAAAGAGCAAGCCTCTGAAATAGTTAAACCTTCTGTCATAACGCATAAAGCTTCTCCAATCCCTAAAGAAATTTTGCCGCCATAAGCAAAAAAACGAGAACTATAGATTCTATCTTCCTCAGTATCCACCAACCAGTATAGCTTGGTGTCTTTATGCTTGGCCTGAACCAAAGCCATTCCCTTTTCAGCGGCATCTTCCTGATAGTAGGCTCCCCGATGAGAGGGCTCAGCGGCAGTATCATCAAATTTTTTGGAAAATTTTTCCTCTACAGCATCCATGAAAAACCTTTAAAATTAACCGTTTGAAGTTTGGCTCTATTTTATAACGAATAAGATCAAATAACTAGTTTAGTAAGACCTTTTTTTGGGAAATTCAATTATTAGCGCTATTTTTCGCTTCTGAAGCTTAAGATGCAATTAACATTAATTCGATTCAGCCCAAAATCCTCATATTAATTAACAACTAAAAGTTAAAACTGAAGTCACAGGGAAAAGCTTCTCCCGGACAAAGCTAAATCTAATAGATTTTGGGAAATAGCAAAATCCATTAAAAAAAGTTATGATTTCAAATGTTATGAAATACTTAAGTTTTGCTGATCCTTTACTTAATGATAAACATTATTGCTTCAAGATAAAAACACATTTCCATTTTACTTTTCGCTTAAGATAGAAAGCTTTCTACCTCTAGCTTTTGAAATAAAATCAATAACCTACCTGAAAACTAAGTAAAAAAAATGAATTTAAAATCAATTAATCACGTAAAGTTTAATGCCGATTTTATTTTTTACTTTTTTTTTCTAATAACGGTCATTTTGGGGGTCTATTTCAGACTTATCGTCTTAGACTATTCATTCGTTAATGAGTGGGTAACAAGAGATTTTGACCGGGCTTTTAATCTTTTTGATGGCAACTATATACCGTTAGCAGGTCCAGAATACGATAATGGAGGCAGATTACCCGGTCCTTTTCTATACTTTTTATTATTAATCCCCATACTAATAGATTATTCCTACGATTCTATAATTGTTTTCAATTTCGTTTTAAACCTGGCAACTCTGGTTCTATTTTTTGGAATTGTAAAAAGATTTTTTGGTAAGTATGTTGCCATTCTTTCAATTATTTTTCTTTTAATTTACCTGCCTTATGTCCAAGCGGCAGGATTTCCCATAAATCCCGCCTTTATTTTCCCTTTTATTGTTATTTTCATAGGGTTGCTATTAGAAATAACTTTAAACCAGAACTATAAATGTTTACCTCTGATTTTGTTGGCTCTTTCCCTTGCGCTTCAACTTCACTTTTCAATGTCCACATTTTATGCAGTTCTTTTAGTCAATTTGATCTTATTTAAAGTAAAAATTCCATGGCGTTTCATCTGGATATCTTTATTAGCGGTTATTTTATGTTTTGCGCCTTATCTTGCCTATAAAAAGTTATATTACCTTTCGTCTAATGTTTGGATTATCGGAGAAACACAAACCATCAAAGGAGTGGCTAACTGGTCTCTAGCCGAAATATTAAAAATAATTTTTTTAAAGAAAACCATATTACGCCTGACATATTTTAATGGTTTATCTTACTGGGTATCTTTTTCAAATAACGCTGTTGTTATATATTTCTTTCTAATCTATTCAGCTTTGTTTGCTTATATTTTTAATATATTTAAAAAAGGCATTAAAAACTGCAAAAAGGAAATAATTACTTTTTCTTGTTTTTATATTCCAGCTCTAATTTATGAAATTATTCATCCCAAATTTGCACACCCCTGGTATTCGTACATTTTCATATTTCCTTTGTTCCTAATCATATCTATAGCTATAGCAAACTTCTTTAAATCTTTAGGTAAAGTTAACCGGCTTTGTTTAACAACAGGGTTAACCATTTTAATTTGTTTCCTAATATCAGATGCATTCGCTCATTTAGAAAAATATAAAAAAAGAGTTTTTATAAACTCCCATAAAAACACACAAAAAATATTTGAGCTTGCTATGAAACGTCTAAATTTGCTTCCTAAAGAATTTGCTGAAAGAGTATATTTTGATTCGCCTATATTGCCTTATTCTTTAAAAAGGCTACAATTTTCATACACAGCATCCAAACCAAAATCTTTAAAAAATCAAATTCCATCCTCCTGCTTTTATTTGATAGATTCAACTTATAAAAGTAGAAATAAAAAGTCTTTATTTCAAAACAGGATGGATAGTTTTTTGGATAATGAAGACTTGCAAACAGTAAAACTTCGAAAAGAAAAAATATCTTTTTTTGAGCTTAACTGGTTGAGATTTATGGATATCTACGAATACATACCCAAAGACAATAATCGATGTTACCGAAATTTATTAAACCCATTTCAAGTTACTAAAGAACAAAGAGACCTTTTAATCTCGGCGAAAAAAGTTCAAACAAAAGGCCCCCTCGCAATTAACCGATTGAATCAAGAGCAAAAAGTAGACTCAAATTCAAATTTAACTCTTTGGACAAGCCAGTACGTAGTAGTGAATAACTTAATCAAGCTTCCTCTGAAGGTAAAGGTCATAATCAATAGAACTCAAAACAAATATCTAGCAACAGTTGAAATGGATGGATATGGTTATAATGGTATAAATCCAACAAAAGAAATCGGGCTTATAATTTCTGCAAAAACTTCATCTGGCGCTGAAGAAATAAAATTAAAAATGAACTTTAACAAACTTTTTGAAAACTCAATGTATTCGTCGAATTTTTCTTGGAAGCAAGATTTCTATCTACCCGAAAAGACCCAGCTCAAAAAAAACAAATTTGATATATCTTTATTTTGGGAAATTGAGAACTCAAACAATGCCCCCAAAAAATACAGCATAAACTCAATTCAATCCATTCAAGTTTCGCTAACCAACCAAGTAAAAGAAGAGGAAAAACAAGTTTCTTCTAGAAAACGGGAAAAATTTCGGGAATTTAAAAATTTTCTCGATTATTTAATTTAGCGGTATTAAGAGTTTTGAAGAAGATAGATAGAAATCCCAAAAAGCTGAATTTTTCTTATATTTCAGCTTTCTCTTAAAATAAATAGCTCTGCAAGGTGCTTCTCTGTCTTTTTAATGCATTATTTTACCAAAAAGTTTATAATTAACTTACAAGGCAGATAGATTTTAGGATTTTTTAATTTAAAGCAAGACATATCGCTTTTTAGGATAAATTTTAACTTTCGTAACGGTTAATTCCTAACGGACAGGAGAATATTTCCATCCTAGTATAGGATCAGCTTAATCGTTGGAATTAGGAAACTAAGGAAACGTTATGGCAACTTCAAAACAATCCCTACCCACCCAATTAGTAGATGGAATGGGTAGAACTATCGTCAATTTACGAGTTTCCGTTACAGACCGGTGTAATTTCCGTTGTACCTATTGTATGCCCGCCGATAACGTTGAATTCATGAACCGGAGTCATCTTTTATCTTTTGAAGAAATTGTCCGAGTTGTCAATGTGGTTTCAAAAATGGGGATTAAAAGAATTAGAATTACTGGCGGCGAGCCTCTTATGCGAAAAGATTTACCAGAACTAATTCGAATGATTAAAGGCGTAGAACTTATTGAAGATATAGCTATGACAACCAACGCTTATTTTCTTAAAGAGCACGCTCAAAACCTAAAAGATGCCGGTATGAAGAGATTAAATGTAAGTTTAGACGCTCTGGATCCGGAGAAATTTAAAGAAGTTAATCGAAGAGATTGCTTGGAACAGGTTTTGGAAGGACTAAAAGAAGCTAATCGGGTGGGCTTCAAATCCATTAAAATTAACGCAGTAGCCGTTCGTAATTTTTCCGAAACAGAAATAATGGATCTAATTGAAATGGGCCGCTCTGATGGTTTTGAGATTCGTTTTATCGAATTTATGCCTTTGGATGCAGACCGAACGTGGGAAAGAGATAAAGTCCTATTTGGCCATGAAATACTGGATTCTATTAGAAAAAAATACGACTTAGTTCCAATTGATAATTCTTTGGAAATTGGCCCCGCCAGCGAGTATCAATTTGCCGATGGAAAGGGCAAAATTGGAATAATTACAGCGGTAAGTAATCCTTTTTGCGACCACTGTAATCGAATACGAATGACAGCAGATGGTAAATTACGAACCTGCCTGTTTTCGACGAATGAACATGACTTAAAAGATCTTATCCGCAATGGCGCAAGCGACGAAGATATTGGAAAATCAATTCACGAAGCGGTGCTAATTAAAGAACCAGGACATAAAATCAACTTAGATAGTTTTGAACAACCAGAAAGGGCTATGTACGCAATTGGAGGTTAAAATCTTCAAAAAAATATTGAGAAACTCTCAAGCTATACAAACTCATAGCCGTTAAATAATACATAGGGCTTTACTCCAACTTGCCCTTATACCTTCTCCATCTGGGGGCGGCTTTAGTAAGTCGTCCCTGGAACTTTTTTCTCCTCCCTTTTTATGATAACGTAAAGAAAAAACTTCTTTGCTTATCAAAATGAACTTAAAAGAAAAACAGACTCAACTTGAATCTATTTTGAGCCATATGGGAAGCGTTGTAGTCGCCTACTCTGGCGGCGTTGATAGCGCGCTTTTATTGGCTGTTGCTACTAAAGTTCTAGGATCGCGCGTTGTTGCCGCAACTGGAGAATCTGATAGTCTACCTTCAAGAGAGATGGAACAGGCTAAAATGTTAGCTCTTGAGTTAGGAGTTGAGCACAAAATAATTCCCACTCACGAAATGGAATTCGAAAATTACTTATCTAATCCACAAAACCGTTGTTACCATTGTAAAACAGAGCTCTATGGGCAATTAAGAACCATCGCAGACGACTTGAAATTTGAAAATATCGTTAACGGTATCAATTTAGACGATATGGATGATTATCGGCCAGGAATTCTTGCGGCAAAAGAAGCCAATGTTTCTAGCCCACTTCGAGATGCAGGTTTTAATAAACAAGATATTAGAGATTTGGCCCGGTTAATTGACTTGCCTGTGTGGGGAAAACCAGCGGCGGCTTGTCTTTCTTCTAGAGTTCCTTTTGGTCAACCTATCACTCCAGAAAAACTTCAAATGATTGAAGAAGCCGAAGATTATTTAATTTCCTTTAATTTTTCTCAAGTTCGAGTCCGTCATCATGGCGACATTGCAAGAATAGAATTACCGCCTGAAGAAATACCTCGATTATTTTCCGAAAAGATTTCTGATAAAATTGGACTCAAATTTAAAAAACTTGGCTTTAAATTTGTAACTATAGATATTGAAGGATACCGATCTGGCAGTTTCAATCCTTCGCTTTTAAATAAAAATGGATAATCTAACAACATGTGGAAAGTAGAGTTAAGACCTGAAGTAAAAAGGGAATTAAAAAATCCCGCCCTTTTTACGAGTGGGATGGAGAACGTCTATACAGGACTTACAATAGCAATGGCGGGCGTTATCTTCATGTGCGTACTTGTGTTCAGTAAACCCGATGATAGTTTAAAACCTTCTTGGATTATACTATTGGGGCTGGCCATAATCGCATGGGGGGAATGGCAGAAATACCGTTCTAAATAAATATTACTTTAAAGTTAATAGATTAATCTTTATATAGGAAACTGTTTCCCGGCTTTTGGTTTTCTTTTCTCATAGGATGTTGTAAATACTGCAGATTTAAATTTACCGTAATCTTTTCTTCCTTCCTCCCAACAAACGGATTCTGAAAATTCCCGTAGGGCCATCCAACCTTCTTGCGTTCTGACAATAGGTAAAATAATCGAAGAGTGAAATAATACTGGATCCCATTGCCATACAAACCCCAAATAACATAAACGAGAATCTTCACCAAATTCGATTTGTGCTTTGGCTGCTGAGTTTTCGCCTATTCTATCGGAAACACAAAAAAGAGATTCTGCTTCAGGCAGCATGGAAAGAAAAGATTTCGTCGCTTCTTTTAAATATTCCAGAGGATTTGGGGAATCTTCTCGAGAAACAAAGTTTAATGTCATAACAGGCGAATAAAAATTTGGATTCAGGTCGGATTTCTTATGAATATAAGTCATCTTATCGCCTAACCCTGTGGCTTGTTTTACTAAAACAACCACAACCCCTCCGACTTGCGAATTGTTATTGAGTTTTGAAAGGTCTAGAGCGTTAGCAATATCAAACTTTTGAATTTCGAAACCCTGGGGAATCTCAAAAGAACTTTTTTCAATTTGAATTCTCAATGCTAACATCCCTCTCTACGAAGATTCTTACTTCGAGATCTCTTTTTGAGCGGCTAGTAAATGTACTTGATACTTCATAACGCTTCTCTCATGCAACCTTACGGCCCAAGGTTCTGCGTCTTTTTCAGCAATTAGTTTGAGCCCTTCAACACGCGCAGGATTGCTCCCATCTTTAAATAAATCTCTAATATGAGCCTCACTTTCGCCTCTTTTTTCGGATCTTTGCGAATGCCCACCTATCCAAGCTTCGACTGCGGTAGCGGAAGAAGACCAATCATACGGCGAAGCAATCAAAACCTTTCCGTAGTCGGATAGAACT
This sequence comes from uncultured Nitrospinota bacterium, assembly GCA_964570665.1. Lineage (GTDB taxonomy): Bacteria > Nitrospinota > Nitrospinia > Nitrospinales > JAJDAT01 > JAJDAT01. The sequence goes on from CAZMZH010000006.1 coordinate 39,200, forward strand.
CTTTCTAAACTCGTCAAATGTTCATGAGGAGACGAGACGCAGTCTATTAGATTTAAACTAGAAGCAAAGGCAAAACTGGAACCGGTAAAAGGTAGCGTCAATGCGTCGCAGGCCCAAAAATCGACACGATCTCGGTTGGAAAAATTTACGCAAAATTCCCGTCGATCAAATACCATACCCACTCTGCGCCTAGGGTAGGAAACCGAACCGGTATTCAATACATCCCATGCGGTTCTTAACATTGAAAAGTTAAGATCGACTCCTAATACAAGGTCGTCTGTTTTTTCAGCTAAAGCAAAGGTGGAACGGCCAACAGAACATCCAATATCAATCGCTGGACCAGGAGGAATTTCTTCAACTAATTCCAAACCTCCTCTAAGGAGGGTTGCAATTCCGCCCGGCATTGCATCATCCTCTTTATCTTCTACAGGGTCCAAGTCGCCATAATGACCATGAACATAAGAACTTAAATGCTGCCGATGAACATCTAAGGCCGACCCAGGTCCACAACAATCGCCAAGAATACTTTCAATAGTTTCTCCCAAATCGTTTCGCGCCATAATTGGGAAAATAAATTGTGAAATATAAGATCTCAGGTCGGGGAGGATAACGGGTATTCCGTCTATAATGGGATACTCACTCTGGCATCCTAAATCGGAACAGACCAAAACTCCTTCATAAATATCGCCTTTAACTTCGCGATGGACCGCTTTTAAGTTTAATAAACTATCCTTTGAAGAATTACGTAAACAAAGAGGACAAATTGGTTTTAAGGTTTCAAAATGTCGTAATTTCAAAGAACTAACCGTTTATTATGACAGTTGGACAACCTGGAGCTTGAATTTTTCCGGTCGGACCTGGTATCGGAGCCACACAACTTGCGTGAGCAGTCATATCGTCAACTCTTGCGGCGGGAGGACCACCAACCATTACAGTACTTGAACCTTTAACGACATTTCCAGGTCCACCTGGAACACACCCGGCTAATACACAGGGAATTGTCATGCTTCCTACGTTTGCGGCAGGCATATTTCCAATTAGCACCGTAAAAGCGCCCGTTACTATAGCTAAAGGCATCGCTGGATGACCAACTGGAGTTGGACTGGGAGCTGGAGGGTGAATAGGCGCATGACAATGGGCTCCATCTTGCTTTACTAAATCGCCTACACGAGCGGCTGCGGGCATAATTTTTTCCTCCTTCAATTCAAATAAATCAATTTTCCGACGACTTTCACGTTTTCAGTCGATCGTATATCCATTTGTTTTTCAGAATCAATTTTTAATTTGCCACCACTTTCCAAAGACACGTATTCCTCGGCTTTTATTTCAACTTTCTTTGCTTTCAAAGAAATATTTTCAGAAGCTTTTAAATCTAACTTTCCACTTTCTAACGATAACGTGGGACCTTCCTCAGTCAGTCTAATTTTCAGTTCTAATCTTCCATCTGGAGAAAAAACTTCTATCTCTTCCTCCTCATCAATTCTTATAGAAATTGACCGACCAGAAGGGAGATCTATCTTTCTACCTCCCACTTCGAGTGTTTCCGGGGATACTAATATTTCTTCCTTCTTTAATGAAACGCGTTTTGGCATGTCATTTTCCAATTGTTCAAGATTAAAGAAATCAAACGAAGTTTACAAATTATGCATCTTGCATCAAATATTTTTCTTAAGCTAATTATCCTAAAGCGGCGCTTTCTTTTATCCCATCTAGCGCTAAGCGTTGCCCTTCAAAATCCAACAAACTGCCATATTGTCTCAAATAATTTTTTTCTCTGACCTCCGTGAATCGGTCATAATACGATGCAATTTCCTCTTTTGTAAGATCGGGAAGAGACAGAATTGATTGTCTGTGATTCGCCGGTAACTCCTTATAGGTTTCTGGAAGATAGCCTTTTTCCTTACATAATCTAAATAAAGCCGTTCCCGGGAAGGGATAAAAAACACAATAAGCGAAATCGTCTGGTTTTAATTCTGTTATAAAATCTAGAGTCATATCTATATCTTGCTTGGTTTCTCCAGGCACCCCCAACATAAAATTAGCTATAACGCGAATACCAAAACGTTTAGACCAATTAAAAACCTCTAAAAAACGTTCGTTAGTAACAGGACGCTTCATTATATTTTTCCTAACGCGATAGCTACCGCTCTCAACTCCATACACGATGTGCTGACAACCTGCATTGGCCAGTTCTTCTACCATCTCTAATGTCATGGTTTCAACTCTTGCATGAAGCGAAAAACCCACGCCTATTTCCGATCCATATTGTCTACAGAATTCACGAACCCATTTTCTATCGATAGTAAACGTGTCGTCTTCAAAAATAACAAAATTAAGAGGCGTAGTTTTCTTGATGTCAATAAGTTCGTCTATAACATTTTGACAAGAGCGTCTTCTTCCATATTCGTTACCTTCATAAAGTTCTAAAGTACTTGCCGCTGCACAATAGGAGCAAGGAAACGGGCACCCTCTTTGCGTGCAAATATGCACAACGCCTTCCTGTTCATCCAAAAGATCGCGCGCCATAAATGGCAATGAATCTAGGAAAGGAATTGGACGACGCACTAGGGGTTTAGAACCTCCTCGTACCCAAATATTTTCTATTGAGTTAGGTAAAACTTTTTCTCCTCGTCCTAAATAATCCAAAAGCTCCGCCATCGCTTCTTCTCCTTCTCCCAAACAAACATAATCAAACCCAGCGGAATTAATAACAGTTTCAGAATCATATGTGGCCTGGAGACCTCCAGCTATAACAGGGATGTCTAAACTTTTTCTTAAGTCGCGCACAACTTCGCTGGCTCGAATCCACTGCCGGCTCGTCAATGATAAGGCTAAAATATCAGGTTTTTTGTCTTTGACTTTTATTAATAAACTATCGATAGGTTCGTCGGGAGAAACCCTAATCAGCGAACAATCATGCCCCTTTTGACGTATGTAGGCTCCAATGCAAGCTGGACCAATAGAGGCTAAAGCCCAATTTCTGTCCGAATCAATTTCCAGAAACAATACATTCATGAAACTAAAAGAATTTTTATCAATTAAAAAGTTTATCCAAAAAAGAACCTTCTTCTGAAGATTTCTTCTCTTTTCCCTTTTCGTCAAATTTAATGGTTTTGCCTTTTTTCTCGCCATTGGAAAAAACCGATTTTTCTGCAATTTTGCCATCCGGCTGATAGCGGATCAATTCTCCTTCCAACTTATTATTTTTGTAAAAAGATTTCGTTCGAGGAGTTCCGTCTGAATAAAATTCAAAAAATTCGCCCTCAAGCTTTCCATTTTTGAATAAACTTTTTTGGATTATTTTGCCTTCTTCGTCTAAGACTAACGATTCACCCTCGGCTTTTCCGTCTTTAAAACCAGATTTAGAAATCGGCTCGCCATTTTCTCCATAAACGGTATACTCGCCGTGTCGTTTACCATTTTTGTGAAACCATTTTGCTTTCAACTGACCATTTGTGTATGAATAAGCGGGACCTTCTAATTTACCTTTTACAAAATTGATTTTTGAAGAAACTTCTTCATCATTAAACAAAACCATTTCACCGTTAAGCCGACCATCTTTGTAATGAGCAATTTGCGAAACAACACCTTCTTCATAAGAGATAGATTCGCCATCGAGTTTGCCTGCGCGATAAGTTCCTCTTTCTAGTATTTTTCCCTCATCGTCAAACTTTTCATATTTTCCGTCTAAAACGCCATTTTCATAATTTACTTTTTCAGATATCTTATTTTCTCCGGAAAATAGGACCGATTCGCCATGCAATAGTCCTTTTTTGAAATGGACCTTATTTAAAACCCAACCTTCATCCTCGTAAATAAAAGCTTCGCCTTCTTTTTCTCCATTAACTAAAGTAAATTTCTCCGTTAGCTTATTTTCATCATCAAAAATCTCTTGTTCGCCATCAATAGGCTCCTCGAGAACCGAGGCGGCTTCTTCCATTTCGGGTTCTTCACTAACCTTTTTATTCTCTTCAGCTGTCATTTTTATTTAATTGATCTTGGTCATAGAACCTTTGATGGTCATTATGGCGCCCGCGGTATTGTCGCTATTAGCGCCGCCTTTATTTGTTAAATTCACGCCAGCTTGATTTGTCAAATTCGTGCCGGCCTTATTTGTCATCTCAGTGCCAGCTTTAGCGGTATAAGCTGTAGCGGATTTGAGATTCATGGCCGCCCCCGACTTACAAGTCATATCTTTTCCAGATTGTATCGTAACCGCTTTGCTTCCCTTTATTGTGATATCGCCGCCGGCTTTAATGGTAATTGTTCCAGTTACGTCCAGGGTATAATTGCCTTTAACCTTATGAACAAAATTCTTTTTATTATTATGCGCTTCGTCATCATCTATATTTAGAGTCCGTTTTCCTTTCACGGAATAAACTTCTTTTCCTTTTTTAACAGAAAAAGTACGATCTCCTTTTGAAATCTCTAAAGTATCATTCTCTTCAAGAATTGTAGTCTTTCGATTCTTTGTAATCGTGTTGGTCTCATCGTTCAAAACTTCTTTTACTCGATCGTTTTCGACCGTTATGTTCATATCTTTTTGGGCGTGGACATAAATTTCTTCGGAGTCTTTTTTATCCTCAAACCGTATTTCATTAAAACCTCCACTTCCTTTAGACGAATCCGATTTCAATGTGCTTTTAGTTGAATTCGCTGGAAGAGCATAAGGAACGGTTTGCGTAGCATTATATACAGATCCAGTCACCAAAGGGCGATCGGGGTCGCCATTGACAAAACTAACAACTACTTCCTGCCCTATTCTTGGAATAAAAATATTCCCCCAACTTTTCCCCGCCCAACTAGAAGAAACACGAATCCAACAAGAGCTGTTTTCGTCTTTTTTTCCTTCCTGGTCCCAATGAAATTGGACTTTGATCCGACCATATTTATCAGTCCAAATTTCCTCGCCACTCTTACCCACAACAACGGCGGTTTGAGTACCTGGGATAAATGGTTTAGGAGTAGCCATAGCGGGTCTGAAGGGAACAGTAGCGGGAAACCCTCGAAATGAATTCGAATATTCTTCTTGTGTTCCAGAATGAACAACTTGACTTAAAACGTAAGAACTATTCATATCGGTTCTAGCATGTTCTTTTAAATCAAACTTAAATCCAGGTCGAAAATCCCTGCAATATCCCGCTCCTGTTAACATTTTTATGGGATATTCTCGACCTTCCAATCTTACGTTTGCACGTTTTTCTCCAGCATCCTTTTTAACAAAACCTCCAGGATATTCGTACACCCTCATTTTGCTAGCTTTTCCCGTTGCTTTCACCATTAAATCAGTAGCCGGAGTTTCAAAATCATAGTCGTCCATATCATATTTTCCAGTGGCTACATTTTGTTCAAAGGTGCATTGAACCAAAATGTCGTCTTCTTGTGCGCTCGCCATTGAACGACCAAAACGTACCTCAGCTATATTTGGACAAGGCTTATGTGCGCTAGAATCGTCAGCCATAACTAAAGTATGTTTACTTTTCTCATGTTCAAAAAAATAAAAAATCCCTTCATCTTCCATCAAACGAGAAACAAAATCAAAAGCGCTTTCTTGATATTGAACGCAATATTCTCGCGGCTGATAAGTTTTAGTCAAACTATTTTTAAAATCTGTAAAACCACTATCCTTAAAAATCTGCTCGATAATATCTGGGACGGATTTATTTTGGAAAATTTTAGAATCTCGGGTTAGAGTAAGCATCCAAAACCATGGATAAACATCGGCTAAGTAAGTGGTGTTCTTTTCGTCTCCGCCTGCTTGTACAAATCTACCCACAGTTCCATGAAAATATCTTTCGCCCGATTCCGCTAATTTCATGGTTACAGTTACGTCTTTCCCCACAATTTTCTCGAAACTCAAATCGTTTGCGTCCGAAATCATTTCTAAATAAAATCTAAAAAGGCCAGAAATTTTTTCTTCTCCGCTAAAGCGCTTGATAATAAGTTTATCTTTGCCCAAAGGGGTAGTAAGGGTTATATCCAAATTGTCTTGTGTGAGGGCCATAACCTACTTTTCCATTTTATTTAAAATTAAAAACAAAATTTTCATCAGAGTCTAAAGAAACTTCGACTTGCGAATATTCGATTTCGTCCGCCATTCTTTCCAAAACGGATGAAGAAAGTTGCGGTAACAAAGCGTGGGTCAAAATATGATCTACATTTCGCGCGCCACTATCAACTTCAGAACACCTTTGGGCGATAACGGATATTAAATCTTCACCGTATATGAAATCTGCCCGATGATTTTCCTTAAATCTTTTTTGGATTTTATCCAATTTCAAACGGGCGATTTGGCTGATTTCCAATTCACCTAAAGCGTAATAGGGAACTATTACTAACCTACCTAAAAAAGCGGGTTTAAAATGCTGTAATAACAAGGGTCGAATTTTATTTTCCAGCTCTTTTACATCCACATTTTTTCTACTCCCGCTACAAGCTTCTATTATAACGTCGGTTCCTATGTTGCAGGTCAAAAGAATAACAGTATTCTTGAAGTCTACCGTTAAGCCTTCTGAGTCTTCCATAGATCCTTTATCAAATACCTGGTAAAAAACCTCTGTAACATCCGTGTGAGCTTTTTCAACTTCATCCAGCAAAACAACGCTATATGGGGTTCTTCGAACCGCCTCGGTTAACACGCCACCCTGGCCATATCCGACATATCCTGGCGGAGCTCCTTTTAAATTTGAAACGGTATAAGGCTCCTGGTATTCGGACATATTAATTTTAATTAGATTTTTCTCGCCGCCATATAGAATATCGGCAAGAGCCAATGCGGTTTCTGTTTTACCCACTCCACTAGGTCCAACAAGAAGAAAAACTCCTATTGGCTTCCCTGGATCGTCTAAAAAAGCCCGAGACGTGCGAATTCGTTTACCAATAGTATCAATCGCGGGAGATTGCCCAATAATACGTTTCTCCATAATGGTTTTTAAACCTAGAACGGTTTGGATCTCATCGGCCATCATTTTACCGACGGGAATTCCAGTCCAACCGGAAATAACAGAAGCAACCACTCTAGAATCAACGCAAACAGGAACCATTGGTTCGTCTCCTTGGTAAGATTCTAAGGCCTTTTTTAACCGCAATGCATTCCGCTTCGCCTTGCGGATTTCTTCTTGGGTCTCCTGTGAATTATTACGTTCATACTCTTTTTCTAATTTAAATGTTCGGTCTTGAATGGTTTTTATTTTTTCTACCGCTTTCAATTCTTTTTTCCAAATGGCGGCAATCTTATCCCTTTCAACTTTTGCGCCTTCAAGCTCTTCAATTAACTCGGCAATTCGGGCAGATCGATCCTGTCCCGCAGCGTTGTCCCTTTTTAATCCCGAAATTTCTAATTCAAGAATTTCAATATGCCTAGCGGCATTTTCTGCAAGCGGAGGAGTGCCATTTTGACCAATGGCAACTCTAGCGCAAGCTGTATCTAAAACGCTAACGGCTTTATCTGGCAGTTGCCTTCCAGAAATATATCGATGAGACAGTTTAACCGCATCTTGAACGGCTTGATCAAATATCCACACTTTGTGATGTTTTTCTAAATGTTTTGCCATAGCGCGCAACATATTAATAGCCACGCTTTCTTCAGGTTCTTTTACGGAAACTACTTGAAATCGCCTTGCCAATGCGCGATCTTTTTCAAAATATTTTTTATATTCAGACCAAGTGGTAGCGGCAATTGTCCGGAGTTCGCCTCTAGCTAAAGCGGGCTTTATCAAGTTGGCGGCATCTCCTTGTCCTGCGGAACCACCGGCGCCAATCAAGGAATGGGCTTCATCGATAAACAAAATAATGGGTTTGGGCGAAGATTTAACTTCTTTGATAACTGTTTTAAGGCGCTCTTCAAACTCTCCTCGCACTCCAGCTCCCGCTTGCAGAGAACCTAGGTCAAGAGATCGAAGAGAAACATTTTTAAGAGCTGGCGGGACATCTCCTTTAACAATCCTCAATGCAAAACCTTCGGCAATTGCGGTCTTCCCAACGCCCGGTTCGCCCGTTAAAATGGGGTTATTTTGCCTTCTTCGAGTCAATATATCTATAACTTGGCGTATTTCTGCATCGCGTCCTTGTATAGGATCAATTTCTCCTTTTTTTGCCTTGTGAGTCAAATCGGAGGTAAACTTATTTAGCGCAGGGGTTTTAGGGTCTCCCATTTCTGCGGAATCGTCAGCTAAACTTTGGTTTTCTTTTACTTGTATCGAGTCAGGCTCATCATCAATCGAGTCTTCTTCATTTATCGACTTTTCTTGCTTTTTTTGCTTATCTTCTTTGGAACCTTTTATTAATTCAAAAATGTCCTCACGTAATCGGTCTCGGGGAATTTGCAACAACGAGGGGGAAGATTCCACAATAAGACCGCGAAGAGATTCTCTTTGTAGCAATGCCATTAACAATGCGCCAGTTCGGATATCTTCTCCTCCAAAATGGAGAGATGAAATAACCCAGGCCTCTTGTAGCAATTCCAACACATGCTGAGAAAAAGCGGGCGTGCGTTGATTCCCTCTTTTAAATTGATCCATTGCCGCCGTTAAATCACGAGTGACTCGAGAGCTGCTCACTTCATAATATCGTAACAGCCTAAATAAATCTGAGTCGGGTATATCCAGTAATCTCAGAAAAAAATGCTCAATCTCAATATTATAATTAGTCTGAGAAACACATAGAGCCGCAGACTGTTCAAGACTATTTCGGCAAATGGGGTTTAACTTGGCAATTAGATTTTTTAAGTCTTTACTCATGGGAGTGTTTGCAAGAAATTTAGTGGTGGAGGGATTAGAAGTCCAAAATTAATATCCTAAAAAAACTTGACCGTTAAAAAACCTTTTTTGATATTGGTTATTTAAGCCAAATAACTAGGAATTAAAAATTTTTATGTAATTTATTATATTGACGACTCCTTATTATAAAATAGAACTTAAAACTTTTCTTTTACATTAAGCCCAGGTTCCCAGTAACAGAAAATATTATTAATAACATGCCTACTTGAAGATATAGTAATTGTACGCGGGTTAAAATTCAATTCCCTATCCTTACTTTTAATAAACGAAGTCCAACCCAACCGGAAACCTGATCGAGCCCCAATTTTACTTTCGGGAACCTCAGCTTTATTCAGTTCTAGAGTTATATCAAAATCTAATTCATCTCTGGTGTAAAATTTAACCAATTCGCGAAGAGAAACAAAGGTATTGCCAGAAGGAAGAAAGTTTGAATATTGGCTAAAAGTTAAAGGCTCAAATATAAGTTTAAACTTGGATTGTTGATCCCACACCTTTCTACCAAGTATGGCGGAATCCCCTAATAATTGATTCTGACCCAACAACTTTCCTATTTGAGTCCATTGATCATTCTCCAAACAAAGCCATTGGCCGCAAAAAGATTCCCCTTTCACTTTTACTCCAAAGTAGTCTTCCAAAATGGTAACTAAGCCAACCATGGATCTAGGCTGCATCGCTAGAAGACCCGCGTAAAATAAAAGAGCTCGGTCTTTTACTTCCATTTTCTTTTTTAAGCCTGGGGTACCCATTCCTATCAAAGAAAATAGAAATTGCGAAAATAAACTTTCATCTGGACGGGAGAACTCAAATCCCGGTCGAAATTTCTTTCGGACTAGATACGCTAAAGAAATTAATCTATGGTTAAAAATATCTAAAAAATCGCGGAGAGCAGTATCTTTAGCCCGAATACGCTCTAATACAAGTTCAGTATACGCTTGCGGCAATGGACCCAAGGCGCCTGTCAAACTCATGAAGTTAACTCGCATTCGCAGGGGTTTTTTCCCCTGAGGCATATCAAGCTCATCATTTTCGTTGGGATAAAAAGACAAAGGCGGTTTTTTCTTCTCTGGAATATCAAATCCATCAATATCGCCCGGCGGAAAAGACAAGCTAGTTTTTCCTTGAAACCAAACTGCAGCTTTAATGGGATCTGAGGTTTCCTCGCCAACGGGAAGGCGGTCTTTATATATTATTTCTAGAAGTTTAACCGCTTGGAAAAACTCGAATCGACTTCCTTCTCGGAAAAGACCTTCTTTTACAGAAGATTTTTCTCTCCAACCATAGGTTGCCATCGTTTCCATTCTCCATCGCGTTGTTTACTTTTTGCGATTAATTGTGTGAAAGAATTGATTGAAGAATATAAAGGGAAAAATCTATTGAGCACCGAAGCTAAAATAAACGGGCTATTCCCCCCATATTGAGTTTCATCAAAAACAAGAGTGATTTCGGTTCCCTGGCAAAATTTTCTCCATGCTTCGTCTTGAACTCTTCGGACAACTTTACGAGATTTCAATTCAGCAATACCAAGCAATTGTTGATCCACAGATTGGCGTTTTGAGTAGCTATATAAACGAAGTATTTCTCTAAGAGCAAAAAGCCCCTTATTATTGTCGGTCAAAGATAAATGATTTAAAGACAAATGTGAAATCAGCTTCCAAAGGGTAGACCCATCCACTGATGGGTTTAGCTGTGGCGTGGGTTTTTTCAAGCAAGCGATATAAGCCAAAGGAGCGCTTTCTTCAATCTGTAGTTCTGCATCTTCTGGTAATTGAGCGGCCAAATCACGATTGGTGCAAAGAGTATGAGCAAATACCATCTCGCTTGGAGGCATTGCCGGATTAAACTTTAAATCCAAAAAAGTTAAAAACATTTCAGAACCTGGCACGCCTGGCTTTCCTGAAACCCGCCGTCTAGCGTACCAAAAAGCATCATGACCGCCACTTTCTTCCATTTCATGATCAAACGAAAAATAAGGTTTGTAAACCTGAGACTCCGATGCAGGATCACTGGAACCTGAAACCTTATGAATCGAATGAATTTCCATGATTCTTTCCCTGCGAATATCTGAAACTAGAGGGTACTCTGATTGTAATTGATCGACACGAATAGGCTCTGAAGTACTCCTGAATAAATTGACAATGGGCGAACACCCTAGCTGAAAAGTTTCTTCGTTAATGTGCAGTTTATCGCGTGGTCTTTTATTTAATAAAACAACGATTTCAAAAGACTTTTTAGCTTCATGAACATCTAAGTTATTTAAATCAAAAAACAAAAATTTTTCAGGAAACGTAAAATATTCTTGAAGAAGTCTATACCCAGGATGAGTGAACTTATGATAGGGAAGAATATCTTCGTCTAGCTCAAATCCTACAGTACTCAGGGAGTCATCTTTTAACTTTATAAACTTTTGCTTACCTTCTGCGTTTTTTTTATAATCCGGCAGAATATAAATGGAAAAAAATTGATTAAATAAAAGTTCATATAATTCATTGGCAACTGAATTTATTCCATTTATGAAAAAGCGAAGGCTTTGCATTTTTAGTTCTTTAAAAGAACCTGAACTCTCTACTCGAATTCTCAAAACGGTTGCCGCTCTATCAATTCCCTCTAAGTAATCGTAATTTTCAGAAGGCTCAAAGGCGGCAGAAGTCACTTTTACAGGCCATAAAGTTACAGGATAACAGGTCCTAAATCGGCACATGTCACCTTGCTCCGTCTGAGCAAATAAGGCGGTATTTTTATTTATTAAGTGACCGGAAGTTAACTTACCTTGAGTGGGGTCCGGCTCAAATTTTGCTATAGAAAACGAAGGTACTGGATCGATAAAGTGAGGATATAAAACGTTTAAAAGGGCGGCTCCAATTTCGGGGAATTCGTCGTCTATATTTCTATGAATCCTTGCTGTTAAAAATGCAAAAGATTCAATCAAACGCTCTACGTATGGATCTTTGGATTGCTCCGTATCTAAATCTAATCTACCGGCAACTTTAGGATAGGATTGGGCAAATAATTTACCCATGTTCCTAAGGTAAGCCAATTCTCTTTGGTAATAAATCAGGCGATCATCCTGGATTGGCATCTACAGTTACCTTTTCCCCTTTTTCACTAATAACTAACGGAAAGGAAACGGGCTCCCGGACTGATTCAAACGCCAGAGTGCCCTCAATTTTTACCATCAACGCTTTTTTGTCGTCGACAAATTCTTCAACCTTTATTCGGACATCTTGAAGACGATGTTCATAGACGGAAATAGTATCTCTAATATTTTTCGCCAATTGTTTTTGATCGTCTAAGCTTTGTGGGTTGAAAGCTGAAAAGTCGGGAACTCCATAATCAATAGTAGTTCGTTCCCGATTTTCTAACTTATCAAAAGTAAGCGGACATCTTGAGTTGAGCAATCTATTCAACTCTTGGAGGACAGACATATAAAGCTCCCTTACATTCATACTCCGTAAGGGGCGAGGCTCTTTTCGAATTTCAGGTTCAAAATCAATCAAACGATCAAAAAGAGCCGCCCTAACGTTATCCTCTGGTTTAAAAGAAGGCATTCATCAGACCTTGACGTTTTTGAATAGATCCCATCCAGACTGTTTGTTTCCTTCTTTCGCTCCGCCACCTTCTTTCTGCGGTAAATAGTTCCAAGTAATTTTCGCATAATTGAAGGTAATCGATTCGGTGGGGATATCCCCGCCTCCACCGTTAACTGAAATAGATGAAATGATACAATCGTTCATCGTATATTTCATATATTCAACGGCCTTTTCACCTACAGCATCCGCTCTGTAACAAGTAATCACAATTTCTTTAATTGGTTTTCCTTGACAGCAGAATAGATTTAAATCAGGCGTTCCTATATCCATATACTTAACAATAGAAAAATCCTGATGGAAACACCTTTCGACAGTAGCCGCACCAGATGTACTTCGCGTAGGAGATGTCGGTTGAGACACTCCATGGCTATAAGAAAGGATTTCATATTCCCCGGCATGGGTCCCATCTGTACTTTCGCCGGGAATCTCCTTAATTTTCATAAACATATTTTGAGGCATAGCGCTCTCCTAAATAAAAAAATCGAAAACAATTTGTGTCAACTGATTATACCTTAACCCATCCGGTTCGCCCAACAGGGCGTTCCGGAAGCCAAAACCTATTATTCGGCAGGCGGAGGTAATTCCGCAACCAATCTAATAGAGGCAGTCAATTCATCAAGTTGAAAGTGAGGTCGCAAGAAAACAACCGCTTTGTAACAACCAGGTTTTCCAGGAATTTCGGCAACATCAACCCGAGCTTCTCGCAACGGAAATTGCGCCTTAGTTTCTTGGCCCGCTTCATCGCTTAAAAGAACATAGCTAGCAATCCAGTTATTTAAATAACTAGAAACCTGACCGGCCGTCAAAAAAGAACCAATTTTATCACGCATAATTACTTTCAAATAATGCGCAAAACGCGATGCCGCTAAAATATAAGGCAATTGTGCCGAAAGCCTAGAGTTAGCGTTAGCCGCATCCAAATTATAAATTTTTGGCTTATTACAGGTTTGACCGCCAAAAAATGCCGCATAATCAGTTCCCTTACAATGAACTAGGGAAATCATTCCTTGGTCGCTAATTTCTTTTTCTCTACGATCGGTAATAGCAACTTCGGTTGGGCATTTAAGAGCAATATCTCCATCGGTAGTTTTAAAAGTATGGGTAGGCAATCCTTCCACCTTTCCGCCACCTTCAACACCACGAATAGCGCCGCACCATTTATACAGAGCAAAAGCGTTAGTAATTCTTTCTGCCATTGCATATGCAGAGTTACCCCACAAATATTTTTTATGATCGGATCCGTCTACGTCCTCTTCAAAAGAAGCAAATTCTTCCACAGGAACCGTTTTTTCACCATAGGGTAGTCGCATTAGAATTCGTGGAAGAGTAAGAGTTACATAACGAGAATCTTCGCTATCTCGAAAAGATCTCCACTTAATCAATTCTAAGCTTTCAAAAGTCTTAGCCAAATCCCGGGGAACGCCTAACTCGGTATAAGAATCTAAATCGAATAATCCAGGATCAGCGGCCGCAATAAATGGCGCGTGAGCGGCTGCGGCAACTTCAGACATTTTATTTAAAATTATAAAATCATTGTTATGACGAGCAAACTCAAAATCACCCATTAAACAAGAATAAGGATGACCGCCATGGGTACCGTACTCTTCTTCATAAATCTTCTTGAAAAGCGAGCTTTGGTCAAACTCTACGGCTTTCTCCAAATCCTTCTGCATTTCGTTTTTAGTGATATTAAGGAGTCGGAGTTTAAGCATAGTTCCAGTTTCGGTTTTCATTACCAAATAATGCAAACCTCTCCAAGAACCTTCCAGCTTTTGAAAATCTGCATGATGCAGAACTTCGTTTAATTGATCGACAATTAATTTGTCAATATCTGCAATGCGCTCTTTAAGCATTTTTTGGGTATCTTTATCTACGGCCATACCCTCGTCCAAAATTTGAGTGGCAAATTCGCTGACAAGATCTTTACCATATTTAACTTGATCTTTATTGGTCTTATCCCGCGCCAGTTTACCTTCCTCAAGGATTCGATCGACTAGGCTTAATTCAGCCACGCCGCCTTCGGTTTCTTCTGCCATTTTTCTTCTCCTTAATTATTCGTTATCGGGCTCGGACTCAGTTTCCTTTGCCGCTTTCATTTCTTCAAGACCTGCCGTATTTTCAACAACTTCGGTCAACAAGCTATTTAGCTTATCGTTTCCTTCTAATTTAACGGCCAGATCGGACAAATGTTGTCTAGCCATATACAATTTTTTAAGCGCTGGAATTTGTTTAATAACTTTTACAGGCTCAAAATCATCCATACTTTTAAAATAAAGATCTACAGCCAAATCAGTTGTTTCGTCCCCTTCAACTAACTTGTTTGGAACCGTAAATTGTAAATGCGGCAACAGAGACTCCAAAACACCATTGAAATTATCTCTGTCAATCTCGACAAACTTTCTGTCGGGAAGTTTTGGCAAAGGGAGGTACCCCTCTGCCACTTTTTCATAATCATCTTCTGCCTCAAACTCTTTATCTCGTGCTTCCATATCAGCAAGATCTTTATCTTTTCCCGCTAAGTCTGCCATGATCCCCATAACAAAGGGAAGCTCCTTCATTTGGATCGCGCCCAAGGTCTCCACGTCATATGTAATTTGCACCCGCGGAGGGCGAACGCGGTCTAGTTTATGCTGAATACTTTCAGACATATCCCCTCCTTATTTCTAAGGTTGATAAAAAAAAACGCCATTTTTAAAATTTCCTACTATTAAAACTTTAATCTACTTCTTTAAACCTCTTTGTTTCATTATTTGTTCAAATCACAATTATTTATTTAAACTTTAATAATCATCATCATCATTTGCAGAGTCATCTAACGTTCTCATTCCCAATAATTCAAAAATCATATGCATATCAGTTTCGTCTTTAACAATTTCATTTAGAAGCTCTGCCAAACTCATATTCCCCCAAGAAACAGCGCGCTTTACCAGATATGGAGCGGGACTATGAGGCTCAGTTAGTAATAAATAATCCGCTGCTTGTTGCAACATGCGATAAGCTTCCGCCCGATTTTGAACTGTAGAACCTCCCTCTGGAGGCGGAACTGTAACCGTTTTCTTTTCCATCTTCTTTTCCAAAGATTTTGTAGGTTTCTCGGGTCCTTCTTCCTGTGAAATTCCTAATCTAGGTTTAATTGTTTCATCAACTAGCCGAAGAATCGTCTCAAGCGTTTCTCTAAAACCAATAAGGCTTGGAGAATCTCTTCCACATTTTTCATCCAGAAAAGATTCTAATTTTTGAGATAACTCAATACTCTCCGAAAGATTGCTCGAAAGCTCCGAATAAAAATTATTAGGAGATAAAGCGCATTCTGTTAAAAATTTCGATTGAGTAAAAACATTTACCGTTTCGTCTGCTGGATCTAATTGTCCTTTTCTAATTAAATTTTCGTTTTTACTTGCCTTTTGCCAATCCGAAAAAGATAAACCTTTTAGTTGCTGGGCGCCTTTTTCTACTAGAGGCGACAACTTTAATCGAACCGATAATTTATCATTAATCCAATAAAAAGGAGCGGTGCGAGTCTCGAAATCGTCGCCTTCAAGTTGTGGGTGAACGTCTTCCCAAAACTCCATAGTCACATTACACAAAACCTCCAAACCTTTTCGCAAGCCCAAAAAACCTTCTAACTGAAGCCAGGACTCCATTAACCATGCGGCTAATTGAACATCTTTCGATTTCGTTAAAAGGGCATCTAAACATAAACCTTGAACTCGCCCCCAATCTGCCTTTTTCAAATCAGTGGTCCAAACTCCCTGATCTAAACCTGGATCGTCTTCCCTTCTAGATTCTCGAACTTGATCGTAAGTCCCTTCATAAAGTAAGTAATCCCCAGCGGGCTTCTCTCTAGAAATAGGAGCTAACAACTTCGGTAAATCAAGAAACTGGTTTTTTTGTTGAGGGGTCATTTTACTATAAAAAATGTTATTTTGGTCTTAATTTGTTAAAATTAAATTTTTGTTACCGGTTAACTATTCAATTCCTTTATTAATTGAGGCGCTATTACAGGTAAATTTGGGAAGGGAACAAATTCCTTTGTCCCTGGATTAATAACCCCAAGCCGAACAAAAAACTTGGCTTTTCCAGATTTAGGCAAATAAAACTCCTTTTTCGCCTTTTCTTCCGACCATTCCCGCGTCTTAGATTCAAACTTAAGCGTATTTATTCCGCGAATTCCTCCAGCCTGAAAGTCTTCCTCAGAAACTGCAAAATGAGATAAAACGGTCGCCAAAGACCATGAGTTATCAAAAGAATAGGTTACCGTTCTGTCGTTTAACCTTCCCCAAGGACGACTCACCGTTATAGGTAGAAAAGGAGCGTCTTTTGCCCATCGAAAGGTAAATTTAATGGGATCTCCTAATCTCCATTTGATACTTTTTGGCTTAGAATCCCAGTTACTCGCTTTTCCGAGAGGGGTTTCCAGTTGCCAATTAATAATTTGATTGGCGCCTTCTTCCGAATCTCTGTTAACCCTAAATTGAGGTTGTAAAAAGTAAAAAGGTTCAGATTCAGCCTTCTTTTTCTTTTGTTTGAGAAACGGTTCAAAGAAAGAACGCGCTTCCTCTAGCTTATAAATAAACTCTAATGCTTTATCGCCAGAAAGACCAAATTGAGTACTTTGCTCCAAAAGCTTTAAATCATTTTGAATATACGAATCAAACATCCAGTAAAACTTTTGCACAAGCTTAGGATCGGCTTGAGGCGCGTTTGAGACTGATACAAAAGGGAATCTTCCTTTTAAACTTCTATTGAAAAAGTTTTCAATTCTCGAATACTGCTGAAATACTCTATCGTCAGCTAAATCTTGGCATTGAATTAAAAGTTTCTCTATAATGCCGCTTAGCTTCTTCCTAAAATAATCTTTGTCTCCGCCCCTAGGTTCTTTACTTTGGATAGTTGAAAAACAGTTTGAAGACGAGGCATTTTTCATATCTAATAAAACGAATTTTTCAAAAAGATTGACTGACCCATTGGTTTTTTTCTTTTCGAAATAGTCTATTTCCTTCAGAATCCCTCTCCATCTTGCAAGAACTCTTTCTTCAGTAGGTTTGCGGTTAATGGTTCTATTGGCCAAAAACATCAAAAGAGGCTCCGCGTATTGTCTGGCAAGGTGTTTCACACGCTCTCTTTGTATCGTCAGTAAATATACTAGTTCTTTGTCGTCATTAACCTCAAATGCGGCATAACTAACTCCTGGACTACCGTCCCACCATTTAAAGTTATTTTCTCTAAATTTATACAGCGATTCTTCATCCAGTAATCGGTCAACAGCAGATAAAACAACATAGGCGTGGGAAGATAAAAGTTCTGAGAGCATCCATGACCATGAAGAGTCCACATAATTCAAAGAATTTAATATATCGGTTAATTGACCTAAATAAGCCGAATTCTCGCGGAAATTTTTAATTTCCAAGCTTAAATCATCCTCTTGTCGAACAAAAGTCAACTCATCAGACTTAGCTTCTCGAACATCTTGAGCTTCCGCGATATGCTGTAAAATATTATCCGCCAAGCGTTCATTAGCTAATGTAAGAACCTTGGCCTGAAGAGGTTCGGGAAAACTTGGCAAATCGTTGGTTTTGAATTCTTGAAACTTTTTGTAAAGACCAATTGCAGACTCCAGCGAATTAGTATCCCAAAGAATTTGCATATTTGGATCAAGGTCGACAACCAATTCTCTTTTTTCTAGTACTGGCTCCATAAACTTTTGCTTCAAAAACTTTTCTGTCACCGATTTTAGGTCTAAAATTTGAGAAGATAATACGATAGACTGGCTATCCCCTTCTTCATCTAAAATTGAACCGGTCAACTCCGTCTCTTGAGAACTTAATTCCGCCTTTAACTCCAAAAAATACTGTTGGCCTAAATCTTTGAGCTCGCTTTTTAGTTCAACACCCAAAAATGGCGAAGAACCTATATCTTCCATCGTTTTTTCAAACTTAAGGCCTAAATCCAAGCTTTTTTTAGATAACCAGGCGAACTCCTTTTTCCCTAATAGCTTTCGCATTCTTTTAATGATTACCAACAAATCTCTAAAAGATTCTTCTCTTTCCTCGGCAGTTTTAAGCCCTACTCTAGAAACTTGGATTTCTTCAAGGGAAGAAGAAAACCCTTGAACGTCCTTTAAAAGGGGGTTAGAGGCAAATATTTTTGAATACAGATTGGTCGCTACTCGTCTTACTTTTGGAATGGTGACTAAATATTTATCGTTATTAGGGTAAATCTCAATGTATTCGACTTCCCGTAAAGCGTTATGATAAAACAAGGCATTTTTATAGAAACCCTCTTGAAGCTTGATATCAAATAAATATTTAATGATTTTTCCTAAATCGCTCAGGTTTTGAGAGTTTTTTAAACCATTGTAACTTTGGACATTTTTCCAGTATTCATCCAAATCTTTAATCAAATTAGTAAGTTGAATAAACTCAGGCGATTTTTCCCAAGAATATAAATTTCCTTGAGCTTTTTCCTTCTCACGGAAATAAAGGGTGTCGCTCTCTTCAATAATCTTTCCTAATTTAACCTGCAATCCAAAGTAGATAGATTTCAGAATTATTTTATCGTAGGCCAAGGCCATGGCCTTTTGAATTTCTTTGTCGAGGCTTCCAGTCCACGAATTTGGAATAAAAATGGATGAAAAACTATTTGAGCTAATCTCTGTCATTCCTTGCAGAAGACTTTTAGCGCTGTTTGTAAAAAAATCACGCTCCGCATCTTCATCGGTTACACCACCTACCTTTAGCGCAATTAAATCTTCTTCGATCTTATTTAAAACAGGTTGGAGATGTTTTTTATTCTCTTGTAACCGATCGTAGCTGATTGAAATGCCAAAAAACCAAATCCCCACAAAGGCAACAGCGGCAGCTCGAAAGCCCCATGTAACTTTAATTTTCGACTTGAAAGTCTTTTGAGTGGGACGAGCTATTCGATATTCACGAAATATTTTCTTTTGAAATAACTCTTTTAAAAAATAAATACTATCGACTTTATCTCCAGAACCTTCTGATAATTCTTTCGTTGGTTTTGCTAAATCAGATGTCTTGATAAAAGAGTCAATCTCATCGCCTTCTCCATCGCCACAAAAATACAAACCTCTAAAAATAAAAGGTTCGTGATAAACGCTTTGTTTAAACAAATTATTAAAATACGTTTTTAGCGGTTCCTTCATGGAGATAAATTCCGTGGGAAACTTAAAAAAACTATCTCCATTATCTACTTGAATATCGTCGACAGCCGCTTCGAATTGGATTTGGTGTAGATCTTTGAACAAGTTTTGAAAAGCTGTGTCTAACCAAGTCGAATCATAAGAGGTTTCTAATGTGTAAGGACTGGACCAACCAAAAATATCATGACGCAACCGTTGAGGTAGCTCGCCACAAAAGCTTTTAAATCCTTGAATAGCATCGCATTTGGTAACCACAACATAAACTGGGAACCGAATTCCCAACATTTTTTGCGCTTGGTACAATCTTTCAAAAATTTGTGCAGATTTTCCTCCCGCTTCAATGGATCTATCGGCTTCAGAATTTTCAGGTCCAAACAATTCTGTAGCGGGAATAGTTAAAATCACTCCATCGATGGGTCTTTGCGGACGACTATCTATAAGAGAATCTAGTAAAGCAGCCCAACCTTTGGAATCATGGCTTTTGCCATCGCGACGGAGGACGAGCTCTCCATCAATATCCAACATGACGCCTTCATCGAAAAACCACCAATTACATCCGTCCCGGCTTCCCATGGTTTCTGCTTCTGGGCGCCCCATTGGAAGATTTAACCCCGTATGAGACATAAGAGTGGATTTTCCAGACCCTCTTTGCCCTAACACCATAAACCATGCAATTTTGTACTGAAAATTGGCGCCTAAAACATTTGATTTTAATTTGTTCATTCCGCGACTAAAGGATCGCCGGATATTTGAAGGGGGTATAGTAGGACCTTCTTTTTTCTGAGCTACTTGTTTGTCTTTCTGCGGTTTATCTCCTTTATCTTCGCTTTTGGACGAGGCTTTTTTAGCAATTACAAAACCAACAATAGCAATCCCAAAAAATAGGACGGTATATAAAAAGTATCCTAAATAAGGGGAAATCAGATAGTAAATATCATTAAGTAATCGCATGCTCATTATAAATCAGGCCTCTTGAAATATAGTTTGAATAACCTGATTTAAATCTTTAACCAAGGCTCCCCAAACAAAATGAGATATGATAATGGCAAGGAAAACCGATCCTAACAAAACCCATTTCCATAAACGAGGGTCTTTTAATTTGAGAGAAGTCGACTCTTCCATATTATGCTCATATGCTTGATTACAAAAATGAAAGTCTTGATCTAAAATATTAGGGTCCCGCTGATAAATAAAATGAAACAATTCGCTTCTATAAAATCTAATTTTTCCTTTTTGATCGTTATCTCTATATTTCCCTTTAAAATCAAGGGCTAATGCCCATAAAAAAACCTTGGCTAATTCGGTATTTATCGGATCTCTATACCTCAAAATATTTTCAAGTTTTTCAAAAAAGATATCCCCTGCCGCATGCGATTTAAGCAACTTCATTTCTAGTAAATTCGCTTGCCAATTTTCTTTTCCTTCCCAATCTTTACCTTCAATTTGCAAATTTAAAAACGTTTCGTCTGCTAATGCCGCCATTACAAATTGGGCTTCTTTGTAATTCTCTAAGATATAATCGCCCCCCATATGGCTAGCCGTAGCTTCTTGCTTTTCCAATAGCAAAAGCAATTCTTTCCATACTTGATTAACGGGATTAGAACCAAAGTCTAGATCTTCTCCCTGACTTGGAGTCGGTTTCATTGAAACCGCCTCACTATATATTTTTCGCTTGTGACGAATTATCTCGTGATAAAACTCGCGGAATCGCGCAAGCAAAAAAGATTCGCCAAACAAAACTGAGTCCATATGGCCTACTTCTCTAAAAGATATAATATTGGATACTCCCTTTATACCAAATTTAATATAAATTACAACTAATTTTCTCCTAAAATTTAACTTTAAATCATTTTAAATCATTAAGTTCTGCATTTAGGGCTAAATACGAACCTATATACAGAAATTTAAAATTAAAATTTTCAGAAAAAAAATAGACCTGTATGAACATAAAAAATCGAAATTAAATTTCGGCTTAATTATCAATCGGTTATATTTTTTATAAACTGAAGCTTAGAAAACAAAAAAAATTTTGGAAAAATTACTTGTACCATCCAGTTTATAAGCCAACTTACCTCTAGCAATAAAAAATATAAGGTATGCGAAATTTTGGATCAAACTCCAAATTTTTCTTTGATTTTTTTTAAATCATTTCTCTAAAGAAACTCATAGAGCAACCTAATCCATAATTCAAAAAACTTTGGTTATTTCCAGAATCCATACACAGTCAGGGGACATAAAATGGGAAGGGGGAAAAGCAAAAATAGAAAGTATGTACTTTATCTATTTAATAAAAGGAAAGTTAAAGATAGTATTGTTAATATTCACATTTCTGTCTAGAAAATCTCTACACCCAAAATCTCTTGCAATCCAATCTTGGTATATTAAAATTACAAAAGAATACATCTTAATTTAACTTTAATACCAGGTTGTCTAAAATTTCCAATTAAAGTTTTAGCGAAAATAAGGGTTTTATGAAAAAACTTAAAACGATTTTGGCTCTATTTTTTTTAACTTTCACAATACCAGTAGCAGGAGAACCAAATCTGGTTTTAGGGGAAAATATTAAAATAGGAATGGAGTTAAGAGAAGTTTTTAAGTTGCTTGGCCCGCCAGAAACCCTCTTGACAACTAGGGGCACAGGAAAAGAATCGGACAGTATTGCTCTTAAATATTCAGGCGTAGGGTTGCTTTTGCACGTTATAAGCGGAACCAGCAAAATAGAAGTGGTTGAAGCTCAGAAAAGTTTTCAAGGAAAGTTCGCTTCAGGACTAACCTTAGGAAGCGAATATAAAAAGCTTTTTGAGATTTATGGGCTCCCGAAGTCTTTATCTTCAAATATCGCCAGCTATTCAGACTTAGGTCTACAGTTTGTAATTAACAACGAGCGAGTTTCTTCGGCTACTCTTTTCAACAAAACAAGCAAACATCTTCTTGTTAGACAAATTATTTCAAGGTAAAAAATCTAACTTCCGAAAGTAGCGAGATATAATTTATTTATTTCCGTTATTTTTGGACAATCCAGCCAGTTCAAAAACCGATTCTTTCGCTGAATTAAAAATAACTTCTTCCGTCTTTTTCGCTTCTTCCTTAGCCTCTTTCTGATTATATGCTTTTGCTAAAAGTATATTACGGATTAGAGAGGAATTTTCAGAATCGGATGAAAGCGTTTTAATGGTTTCGTCCAAATCTCCTTGATCAAGCAATCGCATCCCAAAAATTAAAATTAAATCTTCTTTTTCTTTTCCTACTGAATTTGCAATTGCGTCCTGATAAAGCTTCGTTACTTCCTTCGCTTTATTGGTACCTTCGTATATTTTTTGAATGCGATCCAAACACGTATAGGATCTTGCAACTTCAAATCCAGCTTTCCATGTTTTGATAGCGGCTTTTTCATTTCCGCCAGCCTTTTTGATATCTCCTAGGAAAATATAGGGCATTGCAAACTCTGGCGCCTCTTTCATGCATTTTTTAAATTCAACCAAAGCTTGGTCTACCGATCCTTTTTTATAAAGTTCCACCCCTTTAGAATAGATAATATTCCCATAATGCTTTTGTTCGCTAATCAGCTCTTCTTTATCTCTTATCAGCGGGAGAACAGCTTTTTGCGTCAAATAAGCGTTATCCCAATCTTCCTGATCTTCATAATAATCTCGCATTTTATACAAAGGAGCTAAAGAAGTGCGGTCAAAGTCCCTAATTTTCTTTAAAAAGACCATAGCCTGTTCGCTATTACCCGCTTCTAAGTATTCTTCTGCCAAACTATATAAAACTCTTACATTATCGGGCGCTTGTTCAACAGCCTTCAAATGATATTCCATTGCCTCTTCATTCTTTCCCTCTTTTTGCTTTATCAAACCCAAATGAAGAAGAGCCCCTACGTGATTAGGTTGTCCATTTAACAGTTTTTCTAAATGGCCCTGAGCCTTATCATATCTACCAGTTGCGAAAGCGTTTTCTGCTTTTTCAAAAATTTGTTCGCCACGAATTCTGTCGTCAATCTCTTTTTGGAAACCTTTTCGAACTTTCCTATCGGAAAAATATCGCTTAAATCCTCGGACCCAGCTAAATAATGTGGTTATCAAAACCCCGATTAAGACCGAAAGCAAAAGAAAAACAACCTTTGGAAGATTCAAAGTTATTTCCTGCGTTACCCGAATATCCATTTCTCCTTGATTCAAGAAAGCGAAATAAACGGAATAAATGAGAAAAATTAAAAATGTAAACAAAAATTTAATAGACACGGTTTGGCTCAGTCCTTTCAATTAAATCGATTCGATAGGCTTTATACGAAATCTAAGCGAATCCGATTATACAATTGTCTTAATACTTGGAATTATGTTTTTCAGCGGCTTGTTCTTTTTCAATTTTATTTAAACATTCCACACAAAATTTAGCAAAAGGCACAATATTTAATCTTGCTTCTGGAATTTCTTCTTCACACTTATCGCAAATTCCATATTCTCCTTTTTCAAAACTATCTAAAGCCTCATCAACGAGTTTCAGCTTTTCCCAATCCTGTT
This sequence comes from uncultured Nitrospinota bacterium, assembly GCA_964570665.1. GTDB lineage: Bacteria > Nitrospinota > Nitrospinia > Nitrospinales > JAJDAT01 > JAJDAT01. The sequence goes on from CAZMZH010000006.1 coordinate 63,246, forward strand.
CTCCTAAGTTGGTCAATAATTCATGGTTATAACTTCTGGAGGCTTCGTCTGAGATGTCGGGCACAGCTACGCCCGTATCTTCTTTTGCGGATCTATAATTTTTTTCAACGTCTCCTAATAATTCTAATTTAATTTGCTTTAATTTTTCTTGATACAGGCTTGCTTTTTCTTCTTCCATAAATAACCAATCTGAACAATTAACCGGTAATCATTTCAATAACCGGAGCGTCGCCCCACACACGCTCCAAACTATAATAATTTCTAACCTCTTTTTGAAACACATGCACAATCAAATCCACTAAATCAATTACAATCCAGTTCCCAACTGAATAACCTTCAATCGCCATAGACTTATAATCAGTTCCATAAGTTCCTTCTATTATAGAGTCTGCAATAGCCTGCGCGTGTATTTTTGTATTACCGCTACAAATAATAAAACAATCGGTAATATCGGATCGATTACTCAAATCCAAAACCAAAATATCAAAGGCTTTTTTTTCTTGAGCGCTGTCGACAACAAGCCGCTGAAGTTTATCCAAGGATTCCTTTAGGCTGGGGGGGTTGGTTGATATAAATGATGCTCAATAATATAATTTTCTACTTTTTCAGGCAACAAATTTTTAACTTCTCGCCCCTCGGCAACTTTGGCCCGAATTTCGCTGGAGGTCAGAGGGCAAGGCTTGGGTTGAAAAAAAATAATACGTTTTTTTTGATCTATTCTGATAAATTCTTCCAAAAATTCATTTGAATCAACTTTCACGTAAGGATTCTCTTCTCCAAACCATTTTTGAAGACAACTTGTAACATCTGGCGTTTTTATTCCTGGGCGCATTGCAATTGCAATATTCGAAAGTTCAAAAAATCGTTGAAAATTTCGCCAATATCCCATGTCTAAAAAAGAATCCATTCCCGCCAAAAAGAAAATTTCATCCTCGGGGTATTGATCTGAGAAAAAAGCTACAGTATCCACTGTATATGAAATTCCGCCGCGTTCAGCTTCCACATCGGAGACTTCAATATTAGAATAAGACGTAGCGGCCAAACCTGCCATTTCAACCCGTGCATCTATAGGAGTAATGATTTGATCCGTTTTATGAGGAGATAAAAACGAGGGAATTAAAAAAACCTTTTCCAATCGTAGTTTATTTATCGCCTCAACGGCTAAGCCTATATGCCCCAAGTGAATGGGGTCAAAAGTGCCGCCCAAAATCCCTATTCGACCTCTAGCCATTGGATTAAAAATCAATCTCGCAAATTATGATGCCATCCAAACCTTATGTTTTTTACGTATAAAATTAATGGAGAACGGCAATAAACCATGTTTTGAAATCGTTTTCAAATCTTTTCCCAATTAGTTTCCTCTAAATACTTCTTTTTTTACAATAAAACCGTTATTAAAAGTATAATAATTAAAAAAATCATGAATTTAGAAATTCAATCTCACGCTAGTTATTCAGTCTCTTCCTGACGATTGATAGGCTTTGTAAATTAGGTAATTACCTAAAAAATTATTTCTTTGTATTTTTTAAATAGAAATCACTTTATTGATCAAACGGCAATGAAAAAACAACTTTTAATATTAGCGTATATTTTTTTTATTATAAGCATTCCAGGTTTGGCTTTTTCCTCATCATATCCAGTAATTGCCGAAGAAAATAATCAATGCAGACCTCCATACAAACCAAGAGATATTTTTACCGTAATCTTCAATTATAGCGAGGGAATGAATTACATATCGTTAGCGAAAGAAGCTTGCTCTAATATATTTGCCGAAGAAATGGTCAAAACGTTTCAAGAATCTTTTTGGGTATCAAAAGGCTGCCTAGAAGTCACTTTACGAGATATTAAAAAAGCAAAATCCCTTAGAAAGGAAAAATAAGCTTACCCTAAACGCACCATTCATCTACGCATTTAAGGTAATCTACGGAGCCTTTAATTATTGGAAGAGCAATAATTTCTGGCGTATCATATGAATGATTGGCTTTAATCCACTTTTCTAGCGCAGAAAATTTGCGGGTTAACGTTTTTGCTATAAGTTGGATTTCTTCATCAACACAAATTTCACCCTCCCAAAAATAAGTGGATTTTACGCCTGGGATTTGATTGACGCAATAAGCTAATTTTTCTTTAACTAGCCCGGTTGAAAGAACTTTGGCTTCTTCTAAAGAGCCAACAGTAATTAGAACTATAATATATTCGTTAGACATAATTATTACTAAAGTGGATTTAACTATTTAAGACGAAACAGATTATCTAACAAGTATCGATAAATTATAAGTTTCCACGCTTGGAATCTAAAAATCCCAATTAAATAACAAACTTAACTAATAAAAACCCAAGGAAAAGTAAAATAAAAAATACAATTGATAGAATATTAAAGTATTTCTCAATAAAAGATTTAATTGGAGGACCAAATTTCCAAATTAATCCCGCGACAAGGAAAAATCGAGCCGATCTACTAATGGCGGAAGAAATAATAAAAGTCCATAAATCAATTTTAAACGCTCCAGCCGCAAGAGTAAAAACTTTATAAGGTAAAGGGGTAAAACCAGCTGCAGCTACTGCCCAACCGCCATTTTCATCATATAGCTGGGCAATTTTTTCAAATTTATGTTCAAGACCATATAAACTAACAATTTTATTTCCAATAATATCCATAAACTCAAATCCCAAATAGTACCCAAAGACACCTCCCAGCACCGATGCGACAGAACAAATGGCCGCAAAATAAAACGCTCTTTTGGGTACAGCGACTACCATAGCAATTAGCAATACATCCGGCGGAATAGGGAAAAAAGAGGACTCAGTGAAAGAAAGTATAAATAAAGCGGGAACAGCGTAGGGAGTTCCTGACCAATGCAAAACCCAATCGTAAACTTTTCGCAACCAATTCATTTTTTGACTCTAGGATGGGTATTCAAAAGGCGGGAGATTAGCAGAAGAAAATTTTTAAAGATTCCAGCCTAAATAAGCTAAAGCGCTTTAAAGGGCAATCAATTCTAAAAAAAATTTAACCGAGGCTCTCAAAAGTTTGAATACTACTTAAGTTAATGATATATATGAAGTTAATCCGTTTTTCATGATGTTAATATCATGAATCACAAAAAAAATCTACTCCTGTTAAAAAGCTATTTTAAATCATATACTAAATTAATCGGTTCAAGCCAAGAGATTAAATGGCAAAAAATAAAATAAAATTATTTTGTAGAGTTGTTTTCATTTTCTTTGTATGTGTTATCGGCACAACCTATTGGCTTTTTCACGAAGTCATAAACATCGAAAACCTTAAAATGACTCTGGCTAAAGAAATAGAGAGCGCAACAGGTATGCCTGCCACAATAGGTAAAGCTGAATTTGCTCTCCTCGGAGGTATTGGAATCCATTTGGAAAATGTAACCTTGGGGCAAACAGGAACTCAATCCACTCCTATTTCTCTCAAAGAATTATGGATTAACTTAGCCCCCGCTCATTTACTATCAAAAAAAATAAAAATCAAAAAAATTTCCCTACGTAATCCATCTTTTAAAGCTTTTCGTGAAAAAGATGGACAGTTTAAAATTTCCGGTTGGAATGGGCTATTAGACTCATCCTCTGGGCTTAATTCTGGAACTTCTAGAGAACTTGATATAGGGGAGTCGCCAACTTTAATAATTCGAGATGGCGAAATACTCTTTTCAGATCGTCAATTGGCGAACCTAGAACCTATCAGAATTAACCGTCTAAATATTATTGCTCAAAAACCACTTCCGCAATCTCCTATTAACTTATCTTTATTTGGAGAAATACCTTCTCCAGATGGCCCGGCAACTGCCGCTATTACAGGAAACTTATTAGATTCCTCTCAAAACAAATTTAAAGGCAAATTAACTCTTCAAAATCTTTGTATCGAACATTTAAAGCATTTTTTTAACGCTTCTAATTTACCATTCCAAGATATTTTGATTGCGTTGGATGGAGATCTTTCAATCAGCTCGAACAACACCATTCACTTTTTGGGAGAAGCGCGTTATGAAGTTAAAAACGTAGACCCTAACGCCGAAATTAAAATTCCCCAGCAAGGCTCAATAAAAATAAAATTAAAATTGGACAATGATAATTTCGACGTTGAAAATTTCGATTTCCAAAGCGATCCAATAGATTTAAAAGGCAACCTACGTTGGGCGAATTATAACAACTCTGACTCTCGAATAACTCTTTCTGCAGAAACAAGCTCTATCTTAGCCAATACAATCCCTCAATACTTTTCCCAAAAGTGGCTTCAGAAAAACCCCTCTTTTCAAAACTTTAAAAAAGGCGCAATTACGATTAAATCCTTTGCCTTTGATGGATCTTCTTCCGATTGGTCCAATTGGGATTGGTCGCAAAATTCATCCGCCTTTTCGGGCGATATTTTATTTAAAACAACAGATTGGGATTTAGACGGTTTTCCTTTAAAAGAATTTGACGGCCTTTTAAAAGTTAATTCCGGAAAAGCAGATTTAACTATCGAACATTCAATTTGCCCAAAACTTGGAAAAGCCGAATTAAAAGGAGATATTTTTGATGTCTTTGGAAAAGATCCTCAAATAGATATTGAATTTCAAGGAAACCCTTCCCCCGACCTCTTTTTAAAAGATCTAAAGTTTATAATCCCAGACCCATTATTTGTTAAATCCGTATCCCGGTTCGAAAACGCCCATGGCAAAGGGGCTCTAAAAGGTAATCTAAAAGGGCCTTTGAAATTCGACGACAACTCGTCTCTTTCTGTTAGCTACAAAATTTCTAAAGCTGGGTTTAACGATAAACAAACTGGATTGCCATTCCGAGATATCGACGGCTTAATAGAAATAAAACACGACAAAAAACCTGACGAAAACGAAACGTCTAATACTCCTTGGAAAATTATTTATTCAGGGTTTCAGGGTAATCTTGGCAGTGACATATTTTCAAATTTACAGGGAAATATTTTATTCGGAAACGGCCCTCCCAGCATTAAATCTTCGGCAAAACTAACAATAAACGCTAAGTCCATGCCAGACCTACTTTCTAACCGTCTTGGAGATAAATGGTTTTCTAATTTACAAAAGGTCGATTTTATTGATGGACAAATTATTGCGAACGTTTCCAGAAATGGACGGGTTTTAAACGGTCAATGGGGAAACTATAATGCCGACTTAGAATTAAAAAATGTAACTTTTAATTTTAATAATTCAAACTCGATCATAAGAGGAGTTTCTGGTAACGCCAATATATCGGAAGAAAAAATTCTATTGCAAGGGTTGGTTGGCAATTTGGGTAAGTCGCCATTTCAAATTGAAGGCGCGATCAACCAGCTCAAGGGCAAAACGCCCATTTTCGATCTAAATATTAACTCTCCACAACTCACTCAAAAAGACCTCCCTCAAAATTTATTTGCTCAAAAAATTAATCTTATTGGCGACCTTGGCGTTAAGTCCAAACTAAAAGGCGCTATTGAAGATTTTCAATTTATTACGGAACTAAATTTAAATTCCGTAGGTTATAAATTTTCAACTTTCGAAAAAGTTGCAGGAGATACTAACTCCATCCGCATGGAGGGTCGATTTAAAACTGCCGAATTTGTTGAGTTCAAAGCCTTTAAATATAAAATCCAAGATGCAATTGTTAGAGGAAGCGGAAAGCTTAATTTTTTAGATTCTCAAGGTATAGTTTTTAACCTTTTTGGAGAAAATATTTCTATTAAATCTATCTCTCCAAATTTTTCACAGTTAAAAGCTATAGAATCGGGAGTTGCAAATATAAGCCTAAAAGGAAACGGTTCTTGGAAGTCTTTGGAAAATTTAAAATACAAAGGATCTGTAAAAATTGGAGACGCTTCTTTTAAAGCCGAAGGATTCACATACCCATTGATTTTAAACGCTAACTTGGACTTGGAAAATTACAAATCGACAATTAATTCAGCCACATTAGCGTCTTCCGATTCGGCCATTCAATTTACCGGGAATTATTCTTGGAATAACACCCCTTCTTTAAACCTTACCGTTTCCGGAAAAAAAGTAGACTTTAACGACGTTTGGCCTGGAGTTATTCCATTAGAAGAAATCAGGAAGGCCTTGTTTAAATCGCGTCTGTATAACAATGGATCGGCCACCATTGAATTTCAGCTCGGGTATTATGAATTTTTATTTTGGCAGTTAAATAATCCATCTGGGAAAATCCACCTAAAAAATAAAGATTTTGACCTAGAAAAATTCCAACTATTCCACCCAAACGGAGGAATAGTTGAAGCTGGAGCTCGATTTTCTTTTCCAGAATCATCCGGGATTCAAATCGATAGTTATTTTTCTGGATCAAAAATTCAAGCTCAAGATTTTTTGTCCATTTTTGGAAAAACTTTTGATAGAGGACTAACAGGAGCTTTCGAAAAATTAGACGGCGCCTTTCAAGTACAGGGAAATGAATGGAAAGAGTTCCGGGAATCTTTTAACGCTCAGTTGGTTTTTGATTTAACCGCTGGTACATTTAGCCCCAATAAGCTTCTTAAAGGAGCTTCAGATTTATTTAACTTCACCTATAAAATATCTTCCGATGAAGACAAGCTTTCGGATTTTAGCCCCTATAAAAAAATTGCCGCAGAATTTCAAGTCAAAAACGGTATGGCTCAAACCGAAAACTTTTGGTATTTAAACGATAATAGGGGAATGACACTTGCCGGAATTTTCGACTTAAATAAAAACGAAATGGATACAGTGGTTGGCGTAGCTCATCTTCCTGGGGTAGATAAAGTGCTTACTCAAATTCCTCTTTTAGGAAAAATATTAACCGCCGGAAATGAACGAAGCCTGGTTAAAACTTACTACACTCTTAACGGAAGTTTTGCTTCTCCGAAAATGGAACTAATCCCTTTCACTTCTTTCCAGAAAAAATTTGTCGGGACATTTCAAGGAATTTTAGAAACGCCAACTGACATTTTGATGGTTCCATTGAACGTTCCAAACCAAAATTAATTTAGTTAGATACTGTAAAACTGGAAGGAATATCTCCAATGGCCGCTTGGGCAGCGGCTAATCTAGAAGCGGGCACTTGAAACGGAGAACAGCTTACATAATCTAATCCCAACTGGCAGAAAAAATCAATGGAGTCTGGGTCTCCCGCATGTTCGCCACAAACCCCAATCTGAATATTTTGATTAGTACTTTTTGCTTTTTTTACCCCAATTTCAATTAAAGCTCCCAGTCCTTTACGGTCCATTGTTGCAAAGGGATCCGCCTTAAAAATTCCCTTCTTTAAATAGTCTGCCATAAAACTCCAGGCATCATCTCTGCATAGTCCATAAAAAGTCTGTGTCAAATCGTTAGTGCCAAAAGACAAAAAATCCGCATTTTGCGATATTTCATCGGCAGTTAAGGCGGCTCTCGGAAGCTCTATCATAGCTCCTACTTTATATTTTATCTTTACTCCATTTTTTTGAATTACTTCTTCGGCAACTTGATCCAAGCGTTCTCTTGTTTCCCGAAATTCGTTTACATGCCCAACTAAGGGGATCATAATTTCAGGAAATACTTTTGCGCCTTTTTTCGCTAATTTGCAAGCCGCCTCAAAAATCGCGCGCGTTTGCATTTGATAAATTTCTGGGTAAGTGATTCCTAATCGACATCCTCTGTGGCCTAACATCGGGTTTGCTTCTTTCAAAGAATCTATTGCGTTGTTTAAAACTTTAAGAGGAAAGTTTAACTCCTTTGCAAGATTTTTTATTTCTAACGGCTTTGTCGGCAAAAACTCATGTAGAGGCAAATCAAGCAATCGGATATTAACTGGCAACCCATCCATAGCCCTAAATATTTGTGTAAAATCGCCTCTCTGTATTGGCAATAAATTTTTTAGCGCTTCTTCTCTTGCTTTTTGATCTGACGCTAAAATCATCGCATGTACATAAAGAATACGATTAGTCTGAAAGAACATACGCTCGGTACGACACAACCCAATTCCTTGAGCTCCAAAATCTCGGGCAACTAACGCGTCATGAGGGGTATCCACATTTGCTCGAACCTTCAACGTTCTTAATTCGTCTGCCCATTTCATAATATAGGTAAACGCAGCGCTCAGTTTTGGTTGTACAGTTTTAATTGTCCCCTTAAAAACATTCCCAGACGATCCGTCCAAGGTAATTTCTTCTAACTCTTTAATACGAACTCCTCCAATGACGCATTGTTTCTTTTTCTCATCTATAGTTAAGGAGTTACAACTGGAAACGTAAGGTTTTCCCATGGCTTTAGCAAAAACGGCGGCATGAGAAGTTTTCCCTCCCTTCATTGTCAGAATGCCTTGGGCAAACTCCATACCTTGAATATCTTCTGGAGAAGTCTTAGTTAGGATTAAAATGGCTTTTTCTTTTTTCTCGGCTAACTCTTGAGCCTTTTGAGGGCTAAATACCGCTTTTCCAGACGCAGCGCCCGGAGAAGCTCCTAACCCTTTAGCTAATACTTTTGGCTCTGATTTAAAGTCAACCATTGGATGAAAAACCGTGTCCAACTGATCGGTTGGGATACGCATCAAAGCGTTCTGCTTTCCAACCAATCCCTCTTGTACCATATCAAAAGCAATTTTTATGGCCGCCACGGGCGTTCTTTGAGCCGCTTGCGTTTGTAAAATATATAATTGATTTTTCTCTACTATGAATTTAATTTTTGAAACATCCTGGTAACGGCGTTCTAACTTTTGACAAACCTCCGTAATACCAGAATAAATATCTGGTAACGTTTCATTTATAGAAGAAACTGACATAGAACTTCGACCATCGGCAATCAGATTTTTCCCTTGGCAATTAGGCCAAAACTCACCGTGTATTTTTTTTTCTCCCGATTCAGGGTTTCTGCTAAAAGCAAAACCACATCCAGAATTTTCTTCAAAATTCCCAAAAACCATCGCTTGCACATTAACGGCAATTCCACAATCCTCAGGAATTTCATTGACATGCCTATAGTTTCTTGAACTTTCAGAATCCCAGGAATTAAAAACAGCTTCAATTGCCATTCGTAATTGCTTAAGAGGATCTTGTGGGAATTCTATCTCAGAACTTTTCTTAATTGCCGCCTTAAATCGATTGATTAATATTTGATAATCATCCGTAGAAAAACTGTCGGTTGAAGCCTTCCCTACTTGTTTTTTTCTTTTTTCGATTAACGACTCGATGATCTTACAATCTACATTCAAAACTGAATAACCAAACATCGCAATTAGGCGACTATAACAATCTAGAACAAAACATTCGCCAGAATTGTTTTCAGATAAACGTTTAGATATGTTGTCGTTCAAGCCTAAATTAAGGACGGTATTCTCGACCGTAGGAATATTTGACCGAGAGCCTGATCGCACAGAAACCAATAAAGGATTCTCTTTATCTCCCAATCTTTTCCCCGTAACTTCTTCCAAAACTTTTAAATTGTTTAGAATTTCTTCCCAAAGCTTCGCTGGGAATTTTCCTTTATTTTTTAAATAAAAATCGCATGCTTCTGTAGAAATGGTAAACCCAGGAGGCACTTGAATACCTAAATTGACCATTTCGGCCAAATTAGCTCCTTTTTCTCCAAGGAGATTCCCTAAGCCCGCATTACCTTCGGCCTTTTCGCCTCCAAAAAAATAAACATATTTTACGGTCATTTACATTCTCACGTTTTTACTAAAAGCTTTTTAAACTCGTTATCCACGTTTTGAAAATTCTGTCGATTTAGTTGCCGTATGAAAAATTCCGAAGAAAAGTTAATTCAAAAACCTAAAGACTATTTAATTGGTTTATTTTAAATTCGAAAAAGAAATAAAAACAAAATCAGGTCTTAATTAATCAGCTTTTTTTAACGACTAATTTGGAAAAATCGGCAATATCAGAAAATAAAAGAGAGATTTGCTTTAATAGCCTTAAACGATTCATCTTTACTGTCTCATCTTTATCCATAACCATGACATTGTCGAAAAAACTGTCTACAGATTCTTTAATTTCGACAATACTTTTCAAAGCGGAAGCAAAATCTTTTTCACGAATACACTTATCCACAGGTTCACGAATACTCAAATAGACACGATGAAGATCTTTTTCCTGTTGGTTTTTAAAATTTTCAGGATTCGCTTCTCCATCGATTTCGGGAGTTAAAATGCTAACAACCCTTCTGAAGGCTACGGCGAGAGTTTCAAAATATGGCTGTTTTTTTAAGTCTGAAAGGGCCGCCACTTTATTTCCAATATCGGAAGGCGAGTTTATACCAACAGACAAGACGGCATCAATTACGTCATGAGGATATCCATGACCGCTAAGCATGCTCCGAAATCTTTGAGTGAATAAATCGTTAATATGTTTTTCAATATCTTTTCTCGGTAAAATGACTTTATCGTTTAGATTTTCTAAAGCCGCATCTATCCAATCGTTTAAAGAAACTTGCCAATTCTTATCCAATATTATTTGGATAATCCCTAAAGAATGTCTTCTTAATGCATAAGGATCTTCCGATCCGGTAGGAATAAGTCCAACACTAATGCACCCTACTATGGTGTCCAGCTTATCCGCTATGGCAACAACTGCACCAACATTTGTCGAAGGGGATTTGTCCCCAGAAAATGCTGGACGGTAGTGTTCCTTAATTCCAATTGACACCGCTTCATCATCGCCACTGTGAATTGAATAGTAGCCTCCCGCAATTCCTTGCATTTCTGGAAACTCAAAAACCATTTGCGTATTTAAATCCGCTTTACAAAGACGAGCGGCTCGAACCGCATGGGCTTCGTCCTTGGGAGAAACTTCTTTAACAAATTTTTGACTTAAATTAATAATACGTTCCACTTTCTCAAAAACGGTGCCTAACTTCTTCTGAAAAACAATTCCTTTTAATGGTTCGGCAAATTCTTCTAACTTTTGTTTTCTATCCTCGTCGAAAAAAAATCGCGCATCCTCAAGTCTAGCGCGTAAAACTCTTTCATTACCTCGCTTAATTTGGTCGCTAGCATCGGGATTCATATTACTAACCGCAATAAAATATCGAGTTGCGGTTTCATCAGAAGCGGAAATTGGAAAATATTTCTGATGTTTTTTCATCGTTACTTCCAAAAGTTCTTTTGGAAGTTCTAGAAATTTCTCATCAAACTCACATTTTAATGGAGTGGGATATTCGACTAAAAAAGCAATTTGTTCAAGTAAATCAGAATCATCAATAATTTGTCCACCCACATCGCCAGCTAACCTATTGGACTCCTCCATGATGATTCGTTTCCTTGCTTCGGAATCTGGAACAACAAACCGAGTTTCGCATTTTCGAAGATAATCCTCCAAACCTTCGCAGACAAAAGGTTCGGGACTCAAAAATCGATGCCCAAAGGAAAAGTTCTGACATTTCAAACCATTCCATTCAAAACTCATGGTTTTTCCGTCAAATATGGCTAATATCCATAATACGGGTCGGGCAAAATCTAATTTTTTATTTCCCCACTTCATTTTTTTTGGAAATGGAATATCTGAAATCAAATTAGGAAGAAAATCGTTTAAAAGTTCTATTGTGAGTTTTCCTTTTTTATCAACTTGAGCGCAAACCACTTCACCTTTAGGAGTTTTTTCTCTAATTAATTCAGAAACGTCAACACCCTTGCCTTTAGCAAATCCAATTGCGGCTTTTGTAGGATTGCCTTCTTCGTCATAGGCATTTTTTATATTTGGCCCCAAATGTTTTTCCGTGACATCGTTTTGTTTAACTGCAATGTCCGAAATTGAAACGACTAATCTTCTAGGAGTTCCAAAAAAACTTGATTCTCCTTTTGATATGACCTGTTTATCTAGAAAACCAAGAATTTCTTTTTCAAGGTATTGGTAACCATTTTTAACATATCCCGCTGGAATTTCTTCCGCTCCAATTTCAAGAAATAATTCTGCCATATTTTTTCCGACCAATCTGTAACCTTTTATTTTTTATTAACTTATAAAGATTTTGATTTTTTTCTTAAGTAAAACCAAAACTATTTCATAATAAACATTAAAAACAAAAATACCTTAACCCGAAACAACAAAAAAAAAAATTAATAAAATCAAACACCAAAACGCCCGATAAATCAAGAGGTTTTATATCCCTAAGATATTAGAACTATCTCTCATCTTTTTTCACTTATTCAGTTACACCAAATCGCCAAAACTAAAAGCCATAACTCTTTACGTTTCAATGAGATTTTTGTCTGTTAAAAGGGTCCTCCGATAAGTCTTATATTTTCGCTTAAAAATTGTTTAATTGAGTTAGAATTAGTACCGGAATTATAGAATTGGGCGTTTTTTGCCCAAAAACTTTGTTAGATTTTTCTCTTTTTTTTTCAAACAAGAAAGTAACGATATTTATCTTTACTCAAGTTTGAATTTTTAAAGTTAAGGGTTAAGCGTTTTATGGAATTTAGCGCTCTTTTAGCAACTTCTTTTTTGCTCGCTCCAGCGTTTTATTTAATCGCTCGGTCAGGCTCGGCTAAATCTGGAGGTTCAAAATCCAAGTCGAATAAAAAGGAAAAAAATTCTAAAACCGACTTAATCTCGAAAGCGCTAAATGGGAAAAATGACGAATCAAATTCTACACCTGAAAACAACGGTTCAAATGGCGCAGAATCTTCGAAAAAAGTAAATGGAGTCAAAAAGAGGCTTGGTAAATTAATAGCGTCTAAAATTCAAGTTTTGTCCTTTTATCGCGCTAATGCATGCGATAACTTCGTTGGTCGAGATGATGAAATTCACAAAATTGTTAGCTGCGGTAAAGGAGGCGCTGTAATTTATTCAGACCTACCTTTTGATGGAATAGGAAAGACTAGTCTAGCCATGAAAGCCGCAGAGTTATTAGCGCATAACTATCCAGACGGGCAAGTATTTGTAGATCTTGGCGGAGGCACTCCTAAAGCTTTAACCCCAGAAGAGATTATGGGTCATGTCATTCGAGCGTTTATGCCCAGAGCAACAATTCCCGCAAACCCACAAGCGCTGGCTTCAAAGTATCAAGGCTTACTAAGTAAAAAACGGGCGGTCATTATTTTTGACGATGTTAAAAACGCAAAACAAATCTTAAATATACTACCTCCCAAAAATTGTTTTTACATGTTAACAAGTCGAGCCAGTATTCCCATACAGGGGGCTCTCAAAATTAAACTAATGCCTCTTACGCCTGAAGAATCGAAACAGTTGTTAGTTTCTATGAGTCCAGAAATTGGCGCTTTAGCGATCGAAGTTTCTAAGCTGTGCGGTTTTATCCCAATTAGTTTAGTTTTAGCTGGAGGTGTTTTAGCGACTTCTCGAGATATGACCCCCATGAACTTTGCAAATAAAGTTCGTACACGATTCAAAAACTTAGATAATCCCGAAGGCCCCTCGTCAAAAAATATCGAGGCAATGGTGAAATTCAATTATGGTCGCCTAAACGGTAAAACTGCTGGCGTTCTGCATAAGCTTTCGCTCTTTAAGGCTCCCTTTGACGCTAAAATGGTTGAGTTTGTTTGCGAAGACCCAAAAACTTCTAATTTACAGACTTTGGTGAAAGCAGGTCTGGTCCTATACAACTCTAAAACTAAACGCTATAGCTTACATAACATAATTCGACGCTGGGCGAAGGCAAGCATAAACCCAGCGGAACAAGCTATTGCGCAAAAAAGATTCGCTGCCTGTTTCTTAACGGCGATGCTTGACACAAACGATTATCTGGAAAAAGGCGAAAAAGCCGACATAACCAAAGCGATAGACACATTCTATATGGACTGGGAAAACATTCAAAACGGTTTTGCATGGGTAGAATCAAATATGTCCAAAGACAAAGAATCGGCTGGGCTCTGCTATTCATATGTAGAGGCGGCTCCACAACTACTAGAATGGCGTCAAACAACGAAGGAACGAACTCGGTGGCTTAAATTAGCCATACAAATCGCTCATAACTCTAAAGATGAAGAAGGTGAGTTAGAACAAATAATAAATTTGGGTAAAACGCTGATTAAAGGGCGAGACTTTGTTAACGCTTTGAGTACCTTTACCCAAGCCCTAGAAAAAAGCCGATCAATAAAAGGAAACATGGATCAGGGAGACCTCTTAGACTATATGGGTTATTGCCGCGTTGAACAAGACCAACAACACGAAGCAATGGAAAACTTTGAAACTGCATTGACTTTGCATAAACAAAGCAAAGACTTGACTAAAGAAAGAAGAACCCTTATTCAAATTAGTAAAATTTATGGCCACTTTAGAGAGTTGCCCAAATCATTGATTGTGTTCGAAAGAGTCCGCCAAATATCGAATGAACTCAAAGACAAACAAAATGAATGCAAAGACATTATTGCTATTGGAAATATTAATTTGGAAATGGACGAAAACCATCGAGCAATGGGTTATTTTGAAGAAGCTTTAAAGCTCGCTAAAGAAACTAAAAACTATCTGGAAGAAGGAAATTGCTTATGGAACATAAGCAAAACCCTCAACCTGTTAGGAGATAGTAGCCAAGCTATCCAAAAAGGAAAATTAGCCATTCGGATGATGACAAAAACCAAAAATCCTGAGGTAAGAAAAGCAAAAAAAGAATTAAAAGAATGGACTCAAGTAACGGCACAAAATATGCCCGTTATTGACTAGCTCCAGGCGAGAATAGCTGCGACATCTTGGCCTTACAGGCAGGTAACTTAGTATATGTCATAGTAACTTTTTCATTTACCAACAAATTATTGAGAGCTGTTTTTTTGAAATACGCCGTAAATGACATCCACAAACTTCCAATGTCGTGAAATTCATTATAAGTTGATAAGATATCGGTCATTCGGGTAACGCTTCTGCGGTCAACCCCATCATAATGAATAAATAATTGCATTGATAAATCATATAAAACTTGGCACATTTCATCGCAAGCAATCTGTAAAAATGGAAACTTATTGGCGTTTGATTTTACAGACGAATTTCCAGAAGTTAAAATCGCTAAATTCTTTTTAATTTTTTGAAATGAAGGTTCCATCTCTTGCCAAATTTTAGTGTTCACTAATCTTCCTTGCAATTTTTCTTTGTTAATTCTCTGATTGAATGTGGTTTGAAACATAGAAAAAATAGAGCTGACTTGATTGATTTTCTCTTGGTAGCCCGAACGTATTTTTTTCTCAATTTCCTTGTCGTAGTTCTGCATTAATTTAAAAAACTCTTGCCGATCAATCCCTTGATCCTCTTGAATTTTGTGTGTCGTTTTAGCCAACTCTTCAACTAACGAAACCCTTGTTTCCTCAGGATACCAAAACTCAATTTCCATGATGATGGTATTGATTCGGTCTAAAACCTCGCGTCCATATTTTTTTTCATGATGGGGAGTTATTATTACCGTAATATCCTCCCTCTCTTTTTCAGCAACGACAATATTAAAATTTTTATTAATCAGTTTAGAAAAAATTTCTTCGATTTTTTTAAACGGCAATCTTTTTTCATTTAAAAGTTTTTTGGCTTCTGTAATTATAACTTCAAACTTCGCTTCATCGGAACTTCCCTGAAACCGAGTTTTTAAAGCGGCAATAGTTCTATCTATTTCTTCTTCGTTATAAACTATAAATCGTTTTTGGAGATCGTCAAACTCCGATATCAAGGCCTTTGTCTTTTGATATTCCACCGTGTAGGAATATTTTTTACCAACTTTAACAACTAAGTAATTAAACAAACTCCCCAACTCAAAGATTTCTTGCATCGCAGTAATATTTTTCTTTGAATCCTTGAAACTTGTATATAACGTTTCAAAATCTGACTCATTCCTTCTTTCGGAAAGAAAACCGTCTATTGCTTTACGCATATTAAAAAGACAAGTATTAATTTCTTTGTAAGTCTCTGGGATTACTTCATAAAATTGATACTTTGAATAAAAGCTATTACGGCACCTTAATTCGTTATAACCTTCTACTCGCTTTTCTCCTGTTCCGTAGCCATAAATAAACTCTTTTAACGTAATTTCTCCATTTTCCAAGTTTTCAAAAAGTTCTTCTAATTGCGGCAAAATAGAAATTTCAGCATTCGCAGGAAGAGAATAAAATTTCTTCATGAACGAATATTCATAACTGATATTCGGAATAATAAAATCAAATAGCTCTCTAACAGAATCAAACGATTTATAAATTTCTTGTCTAAAAATTTCTAATTTACACTCGTACTGTTCTTCAGCGTAGGCTTTGATATCTTCTTTAATTCGGCTGATTGTGCCATCCATATCCATGAGCAGCTTTAATAGAGTGCCGGGATTATCTTTACCAGGAAAGGTTTCTTCGATTAGAGCCTTAGCGTTTGAGTATAAGGGGTCCAAACTTTTAGTATAGCTTTGTAAATTTTTAATTATTTGAGCTCTTTCCTCCTCAGGGGAATTATCCTTAGGCTCAATAACCTTGGCGTTTTGAACTCTTTGTATAAGAAGATCAAACTGATTTCTTAATAACTCAAAACTATTATCTAACTGTTCTATGTGATCCGAAGAGCTCATGTATAAAAATCTATTTAATCCTATATATTCAAATCAAAAATTAATTTTAAATTGAAAGCCGCTATTTTTTTTAAAGACTATACAAGGCATTGTATATAAATAAGTTATTAAATTTTACTCTAATTCTTCAAAAAAAAACATGAAAAAATCAATCAATTGAAAGTCACTGAAAATAAGTGAGTTTGGAGATAATTTTTAAGCAAAAAATCAAAAAAAACAGGAAAAAAAGTATAATTTTTTGTAAAAAGACAAAGATTTTTAGATAAATACAAGTAGAATCGCTCAATTTTAAATATTCGAGCGTAAAAAATTTAACCAATTCGGATTCTCAAATCTCTTAAAAAACGCATTTTAAAAGTATCTTTAAGGAATAATAGTATCATATTGAGAATATTTGAGAAAAAAACCTAAAAAAATTCGTTCAAAGATAAAAATCCCATCGAGAACAGTATTCTCACTATTACATACACACTAGTTTGAGATTGAGCAAGCCTTTTTTTTATTTAATTTTGCTTACGCAGAAAAAACTGTAACTAGAAACAAAATAACTTAAGAGTTGTTCCAATCTTTTGTCTATCTATTTTAAAACAATTTTAATTATTGAATAATGATCGGAAGGTATCCGGCCAAAAGCGAAGGGTAACGGTCCCAAAAAATGAGAATAAAACCCAGCTCCTAAATAGGGATTCATAGTTATAACGACAGGAAAAGAAGAAAACTTAGCTTCTTCCTTCCATAAAATTGACTCTTCCAAAATATCAATTTTATTATCTATCAAATTATTTTTAGCAATAACTAATAAGTCGCCGTTTATCAATGGAGATTCTCCAATAGGCTTGGCCCCATTTTGTTGCATATAATATTGAAACCCCCAGTGCCCCGTAAAACGTATTCTCTGGTTCTCCCCTCCAAATCGCTTAAAAATATCTTTAGCCGCTTCACGTGCGTTGTTGGCCATACAGTAATCTGAGGCCGAAACGCTAAATGCTAGAACTAGCGACAAAAAAAGTGGACTATGAAAACGTATAAATTTCGAACCAACTAAATAATTTGAGTTTAGCGAATCGATTTTTCGAATAATTAAAATGCCTATTGCCGGAGCCATAGGTAAAAAGGAACGACCATTAACAGTCCAATTTACAAAAACGGCAAAAACCAACGTCCCCAATATCCAAAGAAATAATAAAAAAGAATCTGGGTTATTTTCGCGACGTAAATTTTCAATAGTTAAAGCCAGCCCCCCTAAACCTATAGTAGAAAACACGGCCAATTGAATAACGCTAGAAAAGATTAAATCTTCTTCTTTTAAAAATGGAAACCATTTTGAAATTGGAAAACCAGACAAAACAAAAATTAAGATAACGCATAACCCTACCCAAAAAATCAGTGTTTGCAAGCGACACAAGGAATTAGAGAAGAAAAGTATTGAGGTAAAGCATCCTCCGGCAAACGACAACCCAACAAATAATTTAATCCAAAATGGTTGCCCTATCTCAGTTGGAATGATTTGCGCATAATTTATCGAATAAGTAATATTCCCTATTCCGTAAAGCAAATACGTAACCCATTCATATTCCGCTAAAAATAAAATAGGGACCAATAAAAACCAAAGTTCTTTGGTCAATCTTCTGCGATGCGACAATGTGTAGGCGCCTAGCAAAAGCGCCAAACTAATACCAAAATACTTTGTTAAAACCGCGCATCCCATCAACATCGCAGAAAACAATAAATATTGCGTGTTATCGCGTTTGATCCCAAGCAACCAAAAGTGTACTGCCCATACCCAAAAGGCCAGCATTGATGTATCGCACATAACGCTGGAAACAGACACTAATACAACTGGAGCCGCTAAAGTTACTAAAGCTGCCTCAAGAGGATATCGACAAAGTTGACCAGCTAGAGCATAGGAACCAAATATAACTCCAATAAAGGGAATAAGAAAAAATGAGCGGATCGATATTTCGCTCCACCCGTTTATCCAAGCTGAAAAAGCTATAAGATATGATGTTAACGGAGGATTAGTGGCTACTTGCACCATTGGAAAAGCTCTTCCATACCAATCAACTGTAAATCCAAAATAATCGGCGGGATTTTTATCGATTTGACGAGCCCCCCAAACAAATAATGGATCGTCTATATGAAACGCTTTGTCAATAAAGGGAAGATAACAAGCAAAAATAACAGCCAAAAGAATTACAAAAGGGAAAATACGTCTATTTGCAGAGTTCGTTAACATAAATCCTTGCTTAATTAATTCGATATTTCATTTATCGAAAGTCTAAAACACGCTTGAGAGGTATATGATAAGCGATAAATCTCGGCAAGCAAAAATCGTTTTATGCGATAAAACTTTAGCTAAAATTATTTGAGGAATCTTTAGTTTTGACTAAGAGGGAAGATAGTCAATTGAACGACTTATTATAGGAAAGAATACTTCGATATACAGCGATTTCAAGTTTTAGGATGCGTAAAATATCAGGACTTCGCTAGTGGATATCCCATTTCTTCTCTTTGCTTTACGTAAGAATGAGCGCACAATCGAGCAAGCTTTCGAACGCGCCCTATAAACCCTGTTCTTTCAGTTACGCTTATAGCTCCTCGCGCATCTAACAAGTTAAAAGTATGCGAACATTTTAGAGTGTAGTCGTAAGCTGGTAATACAAGGTTTTTATCAATGAGGGCAAAAGACTCCGCTTCGTACATATCAAACCATTTGAATAGTTTTTCCTTGTCGGCAACCTCAAAATTATACTCGGAAAATTGCTTTTCACTATCTAAATGAACCTCTCCATATGTCACAGTATCGTTCCATTTTAAATCGTAAACATTGTCCACATCTTGGAGATACATGCAAAGACGTTCCACTCCATAAGTCAATTCAACCGTAATTGGAAAAAGCTCAATCCCTCCGGCTTGCTGAAAATAAGTAAACTGAGTCACTTCCATACCATCCAGCCAAACTTCCCATCCGAGTCCCCATGCTCCCAAAGTTGGAGATTCCCAATCGTCTTCTACAAAACGAATGTCGTGTTTAAGAGGATCAATACCCAATTCCTTCAAACTGGCCAAGTAAAGTTCTTGCGAGTTTTCTGGCGATGGCTTTAAAATCACTTGATATTGGTAATAATGTTGCAATCGATTTGGATTTTCACCATAACGACCGTCAGTTGGTCTTCTAGAAGGTTCTGCGTAGGCGGCCATGTAGGGTTCCGGGCCCAACGCTCTTAAAAAGGTGCTTGGATTAAAGGTGCCTGCCCCCACTTCGATATCGTATGGTTGATGCAAAACACATCCATGGGCTCCCCAAAACTGGTTTAAAGTCAATATTACGTCCTGGAAATTCATATTTTTTTCAATAGTCGTTTTTATTTATTTTTGTAAATTAAACTAAATTTAAAAACGCTTTAATTAATAAATTTAGCTTAGGTCTATTTAACAAAGTCTTTTATTATTGTCAAACAACCTTTCTTTAAATAATATTTAATAATCGCCTTATCCAAATTAAATCTATCGAAAACGATTTTCAATAATCCCTTAACTCTTATACAAAGAGACAGCCTCTAACTTAAAAATGCAAACACCCTACAAAACTGTCACTCTAGAAATTGTGGAGAAGGTAGTTGCCTTGTGCCAAAAACACACTGTCTCTAATGGAGGCATGCTCGAAATTTATGACGACCCAGGAGGCATCAATCGAATTATGGTCATCATTAACGGCATTTCAGGAGAAAGACTAAAAAAATTAAATCCCATAGGGGCCTTCTTTTGCAATTACACAGCTCCTGGAGTAATTTCTATTGATGAAAAACCTGATCATGACGAGACGGAAGATAAAAAAATATACCGTGAGATAGTTAAAAAAACCGTAGATGAACTACTAGAAGGAAAGTTCCCCGATTCCTCTCACTTTCAGTTGGATTAATTCAAAACAACTTTTAATAATTTACTACCTATTAAGACAAAAATTTATAAAACCATTTCTTCCTTCGAGTATCATAATATTTAAGAAAAATTATCCCTAACTTGAATTTAATAAAAATTTTAATCTTAAATATCAAACAATGAGGCTTTTTTGATTCAAATAAAAGAGTTAACAAAAAACTTAAAAGGCGGCGGTCATCGAGTCGACATTTTAAACGGCATTGATCTAGAAGTTTCAAAAGGTCAGTTTCTAGCCATTACTGGACCTTCTGGAAGCGGAAAAACAACCTTGCTCAGTTTAATTGCCGGCCTTGATTCTCCAACATCCGGATCTATTATTATTGACGGCCAAGATATAACCCAATTAAACGAAGACCAGCTTGCCTACTTAAGAAACGCGCGATTTGGTTTCGTGTTTCAGAATTTTCATCTCATTCCTACGTTAACGGCCTTAGAAAATGTCCGCTTAGCTACTGAATTAAACAACTCCAACCACGGCGAAGAACGATCTCAAAACATATTAAAACAAGTGGGCCTAGATGATCGACTGCATCACTATCCATCTCAACTTTCCGGAGGCGAACAACAAAGACTTTCAATCGCAAGAGCTTTTGTTAACGAACCGGATATAGTATTAGCGGACGAACCAACAGGAAATTTGGATTCAAAAAATACCGAAAAAATAATGGAGTTAATTAGTCAACTCCATCAGTCACGAAAAGCTACTATAGTTATGGTCACGCATGAGCCAAAAGTGGCTAAACTTTCCGAGCGCATTCTTATATTCAACGACGGTCGTATCGTAGAAGACGCAATTCCCGAAAAATCATCTTTATGAAATCCAATTCATTGCCAATTTCAAAAATAGCCGCTTTTGCCCTTGCCGAATGTCGCGGCGCATGGCGTAGATTTCTCTTCTTCATTATCTGCTTATCTATTGGAGTTGGAGCGGTAATGACTATCGATAGTTTTTCCAGGATTCTAAACAAAACTATCTTCCAAGAAGCAAAAAGTTTGCTAGCGGCAGATTTAGAAATAAAAAGCAGTTGGGAACAAACTTCAGAAGATTTAAAAATCGTTAAACAAACGCTTCCTCCAGGTTCTGATTGGTTGTTTATTAAAGAACTTAAAGGTATGGCTCAATTTCCTAAAACTAATCAAACATCTTCTGGAGAAAAAAAGCTTTCTTTCTTAGTCGAAATTAAGGCAATTCCAGCAACGCCTCCTTATTATCCCTTTTATGGAAAAGTTAATACCCAACCGAAACTTCCGTTAAACGACCTTTTGCAAAATCAAAGCGCGCTGGTAGAAAAATCTTTTTTAGTGAGATCTCAATTGAATGTCGGAGATTCTTTTAAGTTAGGTTCTGCGATTATTAATATCGCCGGAGAAATTATCTCTGAGCCTGATAGAATCACCCGCTCTTTTAGCGTAGGTCCTCGAGTCTTGTTTTCCTTAGAAACTTTAAAGGCCACAAAGCTGGTCCGCCCTGGCAGCCGTGTATCGCATAAAACGGCCATAAAACTACCAACAGGGGCACCTCTAAAGGAAACAGCGGATATTTTAGAAGAAAAACTTACCGATCAAACCGCAGTCGTAAAAACATTTCGTAACACGCAATCTTCTCTCACCTCATCGATCACGCAAATGAGCGAGTATCTTAGCTGTGTCGGAATTATAGCCTTGCTCTTAGGAGGAATGGGCGTCGCTATGATCTCCAGAACTTTTTTATCTCGGAAATTGGACACTATCGCAATACTGAACTGCCTTGGCGCAACCTCGCGTTCCATCTTCAAGGTTTACATCCTGCAAGCCTTTTTTCTGGGAATTATTGGCGGAATATTGGGAATTGTCTTAGGTTATGCGGCTCAATTTCTATTACCGTCGCGCCTTGAGGGATTATTAACCGTTGGTCTAAAAATAGAATTCATGTGGGTTCCCGCTCTCAGAGCTTTCGCCTTGGGATTATTGATTGCCGTATTGTTTGTCCTAGGTCCTTTACTTAAGGCAGTTCAAACTCGTCCAATAAGATTATTCCGGCACATTGCAGACGACGAGGCTCAGGAAAAAGGATCGCGAAAACAAGCGTGGACGTTAAGAGCCATTTTTGCAATAACGTTAATTCCTACAATTTTCTGGCAAGCGGGTTCTCTTAAAAAAGGATTATTTTTTATTGTGTCGGCGGGAATAGCCTTTTTACTTTTTAATATTCTATCGAAAGTTTTTTTAAAAGCTTTAAACCGCTTCTCTCAAAAGGGAACGCCAGCGCAAAAGTTTGGACTTTCTAATCTTTATAGACCCAATAGCCAGGCCAACGCAATCATTTCAGCCCTCGGTATTGGAATCATGCTGATCTTAACGCTACGGTTAGTGCAATTAGACATGATTACCATGTTAAATAAAGATTCCAGTATCACTCCTCCAAACTATTTTTTCATCGATATACAACCTGATCAGGAAGAAGTCTTTTTAAAAACTCTGAATGAAGTGACTCCAGGCGCTGAAAGCACAATCACTCCATTGGTACGATCTCGATTTTATCAAATAGGAGATAAGACGGTAGACGACTGGAAATTTAAAACTCACCAGGAGGAAAGATGGATAAAAAGAGAGTTTGTTCTTACTTATTCAAAAGGAGAAATTCCAAAAGATAATGAAATTATAGAAGGCAAATGGTGGAACGAAGCAGAAGCCAGCATACCGCAAGTATCTCTAGAATCAGATGCAGCCGCTAGGTTTGGGGCAACAATCGGCTCAACGCTGACCGTGGATATTCAAGGAATAAAAATTTCCGCTCCCGTTACAAGCATCCGCAAGGTTAACTGGAGAAATATGCGGACTAATTTTTACATTATCTTTTCGCCAGGAGCTTTAGAAGGAGCCCCTATTTCAATGGTCGCAACGGTTCATGTTTCAAGAGAACAAGAGACCCCGCTGCAACAAGCAGTCGCGGAAGCGTTGCCCAACGTCACCGCAATAAGCACCCGTGACATTGTGGAAACAGTAGAAGAGGTCGCAAACAAACTTATGGCTCTTGTTGATTTTATGTCTGCGTTTTCAATATTGGCCGGACTTTTCATACTATCAGGCGCCATTGCTTCCACAAAATTTCGTCGATTAAAAGAAGCCGCCATCTTAAAAATTCTTGGTTTTAAAAGATTAAAGGTGGCCGCAATTTTAGGATACGAATACGCCGGACTCGGCTTTATTTCGTCCTTAATTGCCTCTGTTTTAGCGGCAGCGCTTTCCTGGGGAACAATGAAGTACCTGGTCAAAGCCCCTTGGCACTTTTATCCAATTCATATAGGTTTCGCTTTCTTAGCCGCTATATTGTTAACTTCCATTACGGGCGTTATTAGTAGCTTGGATGTGTTGAACAATAAACCCTTTCAAACATTGAGACAGGCTGATAGATAATCTCCAACCTTACAAAAATAGTTTATTAGAAAATAAATGACCGAAGAACTGACACTAGAAGAAAAAATCGAAGCGTTATCCGTATTAGAAAAACTAGCTAAAAAAGATCCATTTTCCCATACGCTCGATTGGGCAAAGAGCTTAAAAGATATAGCGGGGCATTTTTATGGAATTGGAGATTTGAGCGGTGCAGAAAAATATTTTAATCAAGCGGCAGAAATCTTAACAAGAATTTGTCCCCAAAATCCAGACGAATTCCAGCCGACGCTCGCTATCATTAAATATGAGCTCGCAAAATTATACAGAGACAATAATCAAACCGAAGAAGCATTGCAGGCTTCAAAAAAATCCGTGCAGTTATTTGAATCTCTTGCTACCCGCCATCCAGGAAAATATGACTCCGATTTAGCGGGATGCTTGAATAACCTTGGATTACGTCAAAATGTTTCAGGCGACACTAAAACCGCCCAGGAAACTGCCCAAAAAGCTGTCGATATTTATCGCAAATTAAGAAACGCTAATCCAAAAGAATATGCTTCCGTACTCGCTATGAGCTTAGGCACGTTAGGAACTATAATGAAAGAAGGAGGAGACTCACGCCAAGCAAGGAACACTTTTCGTCAAGGATTGGAAGCAATCTCAACGGTTTTTATAGAAGCCCCTAAACAAAACGCAAAAACGGTCATTCTCCTATTGCGCGATTATGCAAGAATCTGTGAAGAACTTGGCAATACTCCAGACATGGAAATGCTTGAACCTATATTAGAAACTTTGAATCGTTTGAAAACTGAAGAAGAAGAAAGACAAAAAGAAGAATCTTCATAAATTTCACTCTCAAACCTACCAATCAAACAAACCTCTTGGCCTTATACAAAACCAAAGAACTAAAATTACAAAATTCTCTCCGCGCATCCTATCTAACGTCCATATTGATTGATAAAAGAACTAGTTTCGTGCACACACCATGACTTGTCATCCAGAAGTAAACTTCCTTTGATGAGCTTGTCCTGAGCAACGCCGAAGGACTGAATGATCTCGCCTCGACTTTAAAACATTTCTCTTTCAATCAAAATAGCAAAGGTCCACAACCTCCGTTTTGTGAGTTTTCAGGAATAGTTTATGCGATAATATAAATAGCTATTTTCTTTTGGGAATTTTTAAGTTACGAAAAGCTCTTATTTAGACAAGTTCTAACGTGAAGTTTTTTCGAAAGGAAAATAAAATGCCTACCGCTAAAGACATCATGACTACCGAAGTCATCACTATAAAAAAAGACGCCTCAATAGAAAACCTAGCAAACCTATTTATCGAACATAAAGTAAACGGAATACCTGTTGTTGATGATACTGGAAAAGCTATTGGAATGGTAACGGAGGGCGATCTAATCGAACAAAACAAAAACCTTCATATACCTACGGTAATCGCTCTATTTGACGCTGTCATTCCACTAGAAGGTCAAAAAACGTTTGAATCTGAAGTCAAACGTTTGACTGCGTCCAAAGTAGAAGATATTTACAACAAAAAAGTAATTTCTGTAGGTCCCGATGAAAGCGTCCAAGAAGTCGGAACTTTAATGGCGGAAAAAGATATTCATACCATTCCAGTTATGGAAGAAGGAAAACTACTTGGAATCATCGGCAAAGTAGACGTCATCAAGGCAATGACCCAGAAATAGAACTAATGATTTCACTCGCTACTATGGAAAAAAATTATTCAAAGCTGTTTTTTAATTACCTTCTCCGAGCGAATCGGTCGATTTTTTGAATCAGGTAAACATGATTTTTATCGAATTCGATATCTTCTGTTTCAGGAGCTCCACCGTCTACTAAAGTCGATTTAATTTCCCCCCAATCAAATTTATCTCCCGGATCCGACTTAGTGGTTTTCAACCATTCGTGAGTACAAACACGAATATAACCATACCGTTGACCTAGCGCATTTAAAAGAACTTTAAGCGCATCGTATTGAGCAGTGGTAAAACCGTAAAAAACAGAATCTTCATTGATATAGTCTTCTAATTGTGTCGATTCTTTTTTTATAGAACGATCTTCGCTTCTTACAAATTCTTCAAATTTTTTCGCCCAACTTCCATCTTTTTTTTTCTTTTCTCTTTTATAAAACCGGATAATTTCTTTTCTAAATTCTGTAGCGTGCCCAATAAGCTCAATGCCAACCGTTCGCGCATTCCCTCTATTTTTCATTTGAGGATGCCGGTCCGGTCTACCCCCGTGGGCAACTTTCATCCGAGCTGTGGCTAATTCATAAATTTCCCCACCACGGCCAATAATATAATGAGCCCCTACATCGAATTTATTAAAAATTTCCACGCACTTCTGCCAATCATACATCGCCGGAATATTTTCAATTTGCGCTTCTCGGGAATCATAAAATTCTGAATCTGTACAATAAGCCTTGGCAGAAACACAGTGCAAGACTATAGTCTCAAGCCGTTGATTCTTTAAATTTGCAATCTGCGCTCGATCATTGTTTTTTATGGTAACTAAAGAGCTCTTATCCCAAAAGCTTATACTTGGACATTTTTTCTTTAGATCTTCAGTCAAATTCTCCTCAACTGTTCTTTCCAAAGAACTCCAACCAACATTTATTTTCCCGGAAACCTCGGTTGGCTTATCATGTACCACCGTACCCACTTGTAATTTAATTTTTTCCAGATTGCTATTGTTGGAGTTTGCCGCCATCTCTCCAAATCGGAAGGTGGGCAAACTAAACTCTATAGCGTTGCCGCCCTGCACTCTAATTCCAAGTTTTTTGTCGCCTTTGATTCTTAATTTGCATTGAAATCCAAATAAGGGGTCAGTGTCCCAGTTGGGTTCTTGCTTTAACGGAGCTCCTGACTTTTTTTTAGAATCGGCGCGTTTTCCTTTACCCAATTTTAATATAAATTGACCGTCTTTTTTTTTGACGGAACCTTCTAACTCAAAGATTTTATAAAAAGGTTTGAAACTAACAATCCAAAATTCAAAATTAATCTTAAAACTTTCGCCAGAAAACTTAATACTCCTAAAGGAACGGCTTACCTCAAGAACCAAATCCCGTTCTTTGAGATCGATATAATCTTCCTTATTACTAATTTTGAAAAAGTTGTTCTCTTCGCTCAAACCTGAATCCTTTTTTGGCGATATCGGTTAAACCGTTTCAGTTATTAGATGTTCTTTTCTAACCGGTACTGGATATAAAACAAATATGTGTTTAAAAACCCGCGATAACGCGGCTTCAAAATTATACCTTACTCTCTCGCATATATAGGAAATTGGTTAAGCAACAAATACCATTGTCTTCTGGAATCAAGACGAGCAAACTTGGCTCTCAAAAGTCGAAAAAAATTGGCTCCTGTCAAAAGAAAATTAGATTCAAGCGCAATTACCCATGTGTATGGCTGTGAATATTTAAACCTAATTGATTTACCAATTCTCTAACAATATTGAGCGCTTTTTCCCAAACATTTACGAACCAATTCTCAGGTTTTACTTCAAGGTTTGCCACATTTTTAAATCGAGGATGAAGCGTTAAAGGTTTGAGTTCCCCAAATTCAAATTTCTTATCTAAACAAACCTCAAAAAAACACGTGTCGCAAAAGAATTGGTCATACGTTTTTGCATTGTGGCCTTGATTAGTCAGTTTTTTGCATTTTTCGCATTCTTGGTAAAATTTCATGGCGAACCTCCATTAACGACTTTGCTGGAACCCTTCTTGTCTCTTATAAACTTAATAAGACTGAGAAACTTCTCTGTCAAGTCGATGAGATTAGAACGCAGGAATGAGCTAGAGCTAAAGTAAAGGTAGGATTTTTTTATAATCTTGTTTTTGCTTAGAAAGCGGACGCTTCCAATTAGTAACTCTAGGGCTGGGATGATACAGGGGTAAAAGAATAAAAGAATCTAAGCGTTGCGGTTTAGCGACCGTTTCGGATAATTTGAATTTTTTTCCTAGAATCAAGTTTAGAGCGTCCAAAGCCGTTCCGCCAAGAGTGGCAACTACCTTTGGTTTAATTAGCTCTAAAACAGACTTCAGAAAATAGGAACAGTTGGAGATTTCTTTACGAGTGGGTTTATCATTATTTCCGTCTTTCAAAGGATTGCAAAGAACGGCGTTGGTTATAAAAATATCTTTCCGCGTTAAGCCAATATGGGTCAAAAGTTTTTCGAAAGTTTCACTGGATCGGTCGCCTTGAAAAGGGATTCCAGTTCTTCCGGCTCCAAAACGGCCAGGAGCCTCGGCTACAAAAATGAGAGGGGCTGTTATTGATCCATTGCCATGACTTAACACCGCTTTTTGATTGATCATGCGGGGACAAATCTCGCAACTCGCAGCTTCCTTCACTAAAGAAGAAAAACGTTTAGACCTTGCGGTCACTTTTTCTGCTCGGACGGTTCTTCTTTCGTTTCAATTTCGTCGAAGTAATCGTCGTCGTCATCGCCGTCTAAATAGCGCGGCTTACAAATCACAAAAAAACCTATTACTAATAACACGGAAGCTACTATCGTAAATAATATGTCCATAAAACAATCCGCAGACTTAAAATGGTTTTATAGTGGCCAAATATATCATCCAAGCTCCAATGATAAAAATCGCTATATGAACCATCATGGCATATTTTTTTGGAAGAGCGTCGTTCAATATTTGTTTTCCATTCATAATCCCTAAATAAATAAGGACTGCAAGTAACGTTAATTTCCAATAAATCCAGTTTTCCCCTTTTTCAAACAACTCGGTTTTTATTGCCAAGTAAATTCCGGAAAAAATAGTCGTCGCTAAAATTGGGTAATATATGAGTTTATGAACACGCCCTTGGATCTTCTTTATTCCTTGAACCTCTTCCGCGGTTTTTAATCGAAGTCTGAAAACAACCGTCAAAGATTGAAGAAATAAGGTTCCTATTACCAGACACATAGAAACCATATGCAACGCGAGAAAAAAGTTTTTCATTTTGATAAAAAAAGTGGAAACAAATTATTAATGATTTATGCAGGTTCGCCGCCTACGGGGGAAGAATTACCCTTCCAATAAACCAAGCTAGACACCATCAAAGCCGCCCCGATACCGCAATAAACCCCTCCAACAACAACATATCCTCCAAGCGACTCGTTAAAAGTCCGCAGTAAAAACCCCAATCCCATCATTCCAAAAATAAAAAAGTAAAAGGGTTTAGCAAAAGTCTGTCCAATATTGACAGGCTCTTCCAAACCGTTGATTCTCGTTTTATTTTTCTTGGCGGTCTTTGATAAAACAAACTTTCCTTTTGCTCCTCCTACAATCAAGCCTAAAACAACCGATATGACAACTCCCGTAGTTGTTGCGCCTTGTTGCGATAACGCTAAATCATATAAACCTATTCCACGGAAAATAAGGAAGGCGCCAACACAAACCCATACTCCACCCGCGATTTGAATTAATTTCATTTTATTCAAAATAATTTTCTCCTAATAAATTTTCGGGTCTTAATAACCGCTCATTTTTATTAATTAAGAACCGGGTCTCCAATCATCCGGGTTAACGACTGGCCTTGCGGCCATTCTTCCCGCAATACTTTTAAACTTAGTGTCTATCTCTTTTGTGGTTAAGTCTAAAAAATATCCTTCATTTCCAGACATGGGTTCTTTCAGCCAGATTTTAGCCTGAGAACCTTCCGGAAAAACAGGACTCAGAAAAATTGGTTTCCCATATTTATCTTTATTACTAGCCTCGCTCCAAATAATGGTTTTTCCTTCGTCAAGATTCGGCAAATGCCAGTCGTTATGACCTGCAAAGTTTAACCCATTTAAATAATGTGCGAATTCGTCCGCTTCATCCCAAGTAACCCAACGAGTTTCCTTGAGCCAAGAATCTTCCTTAACCCAAATTAATCCAGTTTCCGAATCAACAATGGTTTCATCGCCATTATCAATGTATCTTTCATTTTCTGACATAGTACCTAAGCGGGTAAAGGTTTAGAGCTATAAGTTTTCAACTCGTTTTTTTTCAACCGTTTTTTTAAATCTTGATAGTCAAATTCGGGACAAGGGCCTAGTTCGCATCTCTTTAAAATAGATTCAAAAGATTTTCTTAAAAGGAAATTAGAAAAAGCTAAAATGGGCCCTCTCCGTACAATTCGCTTAACCGTTTTACGCGATATTTTAACAGGATCTTCCGATTCCAAAAGACGCCGGTTATTAAATAATGTTGCAGCAGTTTCAACAGCCATCCATAGAGGCAAAACGCAAAACAACCTAATATCTAACCGCGTTCTAGGAAGCGCCAAGGTAAATTTTAACGCATCCTTAAGATGCCCCATTGTTTTCCTTAGCAAGGTACGAATGACTTCTAACTTTTTTTCGTCAAACTCGGGGTCAGTAAACTTTTCTATGGATAATCCACTTTCTACTATATAGCTCTTTGGAATATAAGACCAACCTCGTTTGCGATCTGTTAAAAAATCCTTTGTTATATTAGTGATTTGTAAACCCAAGCCAAAAGAAACAGCGGTTTCTTTCATAATCTTTGCAGATTTTTCTGAAACCTTAGGACAATCTTCTAAAAACAACGCACATAACATTTCGCCAACACAACCGGCAACATAATAACAATACTCTTCAAGTTGGTTGGCATCTTCCAGAAAAGCTCCTTGAGAGCTATCAAACATTTTTTGGAAATACGCCATCCCTTGGGCCATCTTTGAAACTGATTGCATTATGCTATTTTGAAAACCACTTGGAAGAGTATCAAAAACACCAAAAACTCGGGCTGTATTTGCCAACAAATCCAAATCATTCGCCGTTCCATCTACAATCGAACATTTATTAATCCATTGTTCCAGATGATCGGCCCTATACTGAGAATCCAGAGCCAATTTGGAAAATTCTAAGAGAAGTTCGATTTTTCTTTCGGCTGCGAGCTGCGGCGCATCCTCAACTGTATCAACAATTCGGCAAAATAAATAAGCCGACAAAACACTTCTATGAAGAGAGCCTTTTAGGCAACGGATATTAAGCGCGAATGTGCGGCTAACCTTAGGTAGGGTTCTTTGACAATAATTCCAATCGTTCATAAAAAAAACGGCTAACTTTTAATCGAAGAAACCTTCTAAAAATTAGCCAAATTAAGTTTTTGCAACGGCCTATCATTAAAAATCTTTTGATAGGCTACTTATTTAAATTTTGATGTTTCAATAAGTTTCGAATCTTACCCGATAAAGAAGTTGAAAGAAATTACAATTTATTAATCTTAAAACTTTTCAAATCCATTCAAGAAGGTAATACTTAAATCGTTTCCGCTTCTAAACGATCCATTTTTCCCGCTATCGTTAAAATGTCTTGGTGAATTTCATTGATAAGGTATTCAGGGGTACTGGTTCCAGCGGTGATTCCAACATGTTTACGATTTTTAAACCAGTTTTCTTCTAATTGGGAAGAAGACACAATATGGTAAACATCCACACTTTTTTCTTCGCAAACCTGAACCAACTTTTTTGTGTTAGACGAATTATAACCCCCAATAACTATCATTAAATCAACTGTGTCTGCTAATTCTCTGACAGCAATTTGTCGATCGCGAGTTGGTTGGCAAATCGTATTCACAAAATTTACATCTTCAACACAATCCATTTCTTGAATGGCTTTTGCAAGGGACTCAATTTTCTCAACTTGTTGAGTCGTTTGGCTTACAATTCCAAACTTCTTTTTTCCTGTATCTCGAATTTTTTCCAAATCTTCTTCGGAGTTTATGACAACGTAATCTTCCAAATCGCCAACAATACCTTTAACCTCAACATGATTTTCCTGCCCTATAACGATAGGAAAATATCCCTTCGCAACCATATCTTTTACAGTTTTGTGAACTCTCATAACTAACGGACAACTTGCGTCATATACAAAAAATCCCGCTTCGTATAGTTTTTGTTTCGTTTTTTCAGCGGCGCCATGGGCCGTTATCATTACTTTTTTGGTCTTAATTTGGTCGATATCTTCAATCCCATTAACTAAATCTACTCCGTTTTGTTTCAACGACTCATTCACTTGCGGGTTATGAACTAATTGTCCCACAATAGTCAAGTCTCCGGCAAATTCTGGAGCCAACGCTAAGCTGATTGCGTCTTTAACGCCAAAACAAGTTCCTAATGCGCTTGCGAGAGAAACCTTCATCTAAAAAATTCCTTTATCTAACAATAGTAAGATTCCTAAAATTATTCCTAAAAATCAATCTGTTATAATAACAAATAAAACGCTCTATGTAACCGACATTATCGCAATACGAAAAGGTAAACCTAAAACCGGACAAGTTTGATAATCTTCAACCTAACGATTAAAGATTTTTTTAATGGCTAAAATAGAGGTTTCTTTGCTCATTTCGGCAATAGAATCAGTAAGAGGTATTTTTTTTGGACATACTTCTACACAAACTTGAGCGTTGCCACAATCGGTAATCCCGCCTTCCTTTGAAATAGCCTCTAGTCTTTTCTCCTTTTGAGTCTCTCCGGTTGGATGCATATTGAAAAGACGAACTTGACTAAAAGTTGCGGCCCCCAAAAAGGAATTATCCAAAGTAAACTGTGGGCAAGCTTCTAAACAACAACCACAAGTCATACACTCTGAAAGAACATACGCGGTTGCTCTATCTTGGTCGGGAATAACCGGTCCTTCCCCAATATCATGAGTACCGTCGATATCAATCCAACTATTGGTCTTTTTAAGATTTTCAAACATTCGGCTACGATCAACTTGTAAATCACGCACAACAGGAAACTTTGACATAGGTTCCAGCGTTAAAGGCGTTTCTAAATTATCAATCAATGCCGTGCAGGCTTGCCTTACTCGACCATTTACTAACATAGTGCAGGAACCGCAAACTTCTTCCAAACAATTACAATCCCAAACAATTGGAGATACTTTTTTCCCCTCTTTAGTGACTGGACTTTTTTGAATTTCTTGAAGACATGAAATCACGTTTGCAAACGGACGGTAAGGAGTTTCAAACGTTTGCCAATAAGATCGGCCATTGGGCCCATCCTGCCTTTTTATTTTCAACGAAATTGGTTTCATAAAATACCCTTCGTTAATCGTATTTCCTTGGTCTTGGGGTCATTAGAGAAGTGTTGACATCCTCATAAGTAATTTCAGGTCCATTATCCTTAAACTGGGCAACCGTAGTTTTCAACCACTTATCATTATTCACTTGAAAACGCTTCATGTAATCCAAGTGCCCCGGAGGAAAATCAGAATCTTTCACCTCCTCATAATGAGTGCGCTCTAAATAGTCAATGTATTCGTGCGGATCAAAGTCCTTAGGTTGCTTTAAATCAAAATCGGGTTTGTAATGCGCTCCCCGGAACTCGTCTCGTAGCAAAGCTCCTTTTGTAATAATCTTGGATAACTGAATCATACACCGCAATTGATTAATGAAACTTGGCATCGGGTTTGACCAATGAGTTGTATCCAAACATTTAACGTCCTTAAAGCGACTTTCAATATCTTCCAATTTTTCTAAGGTAGAAGATAATTTAGAATTTTCCCGAACTATCAAAACGTTTTCAAGCAATAGCTCGCCTAATTCGGAATGCAATGAATATGGATTTACTTTGCCATTCATTCTTTTCATTCCTTCAAACCGGTTATCCCATAAAGTTTCTTCGCTTTCATAAAAAGAAGAAGAAATATCTTCTGGGGCTACATCCATATTTTTTGAATAATTGAACGCCGCCCGCCCAACTAACAAACCAGAATAAATACAACTCAATAACGAGTTCGCGCCAAGACGATTCGCCCCATGATACTGGTAGTCAGCTTCTCCAGCGGCATAAAGTCCTTGGATAGACGTCATTTGATTTCTTGGGGAATTTTGATCGATCATTCCATGACCATCATCCTCATAATCAACCCATAGCCCTCCCATGGAATAGTGCACAGCTGGAAAAATTTTCATGGGAGTTTCGCTAGGATTTTGGCCCGTAAATTTCCGGTAAATATCTAAAATACCTCCCAACCTGTCTTCTAAATATTCTTTGCTGTGATGGGTGAGATCTAAATAAACCATAGGTTGACCGCCAACCCCCATCTTTTTCTTATAAACTACTTCGTAAATTTCTCGACTTGCCACATCTCTTGGAACTAAATTTCCAAATAATGGATAATTTTCTTCTAAAAAATAGTACCTCTCGTTCTCTGGAATTTCCTTAGGACTTCGAGAATCTTCTGGAGTTTTTGGCACCCAAATCCTTCCACCTTCGCCTCGCGCCGATTCGCTCATTAACCTAAGTTTGTCCGCTCCTGGAATAGCGGTCGGATGGATTTGGATAAACTCGCCATTAGCGTATTTAGCTCCTTGTAAATAAGCGGACGTTGTGGCTGCGCCCGTACAAACAGTTGAGTTTGTCGAACGCGAGTACACGTTTCCTGGGCCACCAGTCGCTAAAATAACAGCATCGCCTCGTAAGGTAAAAATCTTTCCCGTACGTAAATCGTGAATAGTAGCCCCACGGCAAATGCCTTGATCGTCAATAACTACGCCAAGGTATTCATGCCATTCCATTTTGGTTACATTTCCTTCGCTTTCATGCTTTCTAACTTGTTCGTCTAAAGCGTAAACCAACTGCTGACCGGTTGTAGCGCCCGCAAAAGCGGTTCGCGAATAAAGGGTTCCGCCAAACCGGCGAAATTGCAAATGCCCTTCGCTCGTTCTGTTAAATGGAACCCCCATCCGATCTAATAAATGGATAATTGCCGGAGCTTGATGGCACATATCCCTAACTAAAGGTTGATGCGCTAAAAAGTCCCCACCCTTAACAGTGTCGTAAAAATGGACTTCTGGCGAATCCCCTTCGCCTTGGGTATCCATAGCTCCATTTATGCCACCTTGGGCACAAACAGAATGCGATCGTTTAACAGGTTGATATGAAATCATATCAACCGACATATTTAATTCGCAAGCCCGCACGGCAGCCGCTAAACCAGCCAGTCCTCCGCCTATAATAATTACTTTACGATCGCGTTTTTTCATGGATCTCCACTCACATACTCGGTTCAACTGAAACTGGGTTCACAGAAAATTCCCAAATTGTCGCAACGCCCCAAAAAGTTAAAACCAATCCGAAAAAAGCAAAGGCAAAGCCAGCGTTACGCTGCGCGGTACGACCTACAATAATTCCCCAAGATACGCAAAAGCCCCATAGCCCATTTGCAAAATGAAAAGTAGCGGACACTATTCCAATTAAGTAAATTAATCGACCGCCCCAAGTCTCAAATTCTTGATTCATGATATCAATTAAAAAAGGAGCCGCTTCAAACAAATGCTTGCCATAAAACATTTTTGGAACGAATGTGGTGCCCACATGATAAACCAAAAATACAAATACGATGGCCCCTGTGGCTCTTTGCAGGGTATACAAGGCGTTGCGTGGGTATCTATATATTTTTATATTAGGCTTGGCTAAAAAAGTAAGATAAAAACCCATTAATGAATGAAACAATAGCGGGACATAAATCCCAAATATTTCAATCAATATTAGGAAAGGAATATTATTTATTATATCTATCCCAAATTGGTATTGGGAAGCCCCTACAGTTCTAAGGGAATTAAAGGCAAGATGAACGACTAAAAATAAACCTACAGGAACGATTCCTGTAAGGGAATGAAGCTTCAGCAGTATAAAATGGTATTGATCTGGTATACGGAACTTCACGCAGACCTCCCCTTTAGATCCCATTAGGAAATAAACATCGGCTTTTCAAACTAATTTTACCGGAAAAAATAGGGAAGGCAAGCAAAGAAGGCTAAACTGAGAACCAGGAAAACCAAATACGATAATTAGGTAGGTTAAAAATCGTATTCTAAAAGAGGTCTGTGTTTATAGTCCGGGTTTATCGGTTTATCTTTGGTAGTGATTCGCAAATTTTCAGGACTCTGAACGAATAGTCCAACAAAACCGCACTTACCGCAAACGCTTGGCTGTAATGGAACTTTTTTTTCTACACCATGGTCTTTGCGAACAACCATTATTAATTCCATATCACGGCTAGTTCGTAATCCGATATCGCCCTTTAACATACTTTTGCAACCACAATGGCCGCAAACGCCAGGATCGCTCATATTTAACCCCAATCTTGTGTCTACAAACTCAAACTATTTCTTTGAGTATAGCATAAAAAAATCGTCGATTCGGGGCAATATACTTAAATGCCCGCGGCAAATACAGATGTTTGGCTATATTCTGCCGTTTGAACTGAAGTTTCTTCGTCAGCGTGATTAACAATTTCTCTCAATTCTTTGCCAGGACTAAAAACAGCTTTGGTACGTTTTGGGATATAAATAGGTTCCAAAGAATTAGGACGCTTTCCTACTCGGCTTTCATATTCTTTCATTCTAAAAGAACCAAATCCTTGCATTACGACTTTACCGTCTTCATCTAAACCTTTTTTTATTGCATTCATGAAAGCAATTAAATAATTATCAGCTTCCTCTTTAGTGATTCCTAGTTTATAAGATAGTTGTGTGGCTAAATCCCATCGGGTCATTGCACTGTCTCCTATATTAAGGTTTTATACTTAGTTGTGCAATGGATGGACCAAAATCGAAAAAATCTTATAAACTACCGTTTCTAAAGAAAAAATTATATTTGAATCCAATTAAAATATTACAAAGGTTACAAAATTAGTTAACTCGTGTGTAATATAGTACACACCATGGGTACTCACGATGCTCTCAAAAATTCTTATTTATTTAACCCACCCCGAGGTAGACGCTTGGAACTTCAAAAGCCGACACCTTGATTACCTCAAACAAGCATTCCCGAAATCCGAAATCGTTCAATGTCCCAATTCAAAAGCTTTTTTGGATCAATTACCGGAATCAGAATCAGTTATTGTTTGGTTTTTTAAGAGAGAATGGCTAGAAATATCAAAAAACCTAAAGCTTATTGCCACACCAGCCGCTGGAAAAGATTGGATTGATGTCGAACCAACAAATTCAATTGTTGTGTCATTTGGAAGTTTTCACGGTCAAATGATTGCTGAAAGCGTCGTAGGAGCTATTTTTCATTTTTGTAAAGCATTTCAATTATCCAGTAAAATGCAATCTCAACATAAATGGGCAAGAGTGAAATTGGCCTCTAAAATTACCTCTTTAAAAGGAGCCCACATCGTAATTCTAGGATTTGGCAATATTGGGAATGAAATTGGGAAAAAACTAAAACCTTTTGGATGTTCAATAACGGGGATTAGGAGAGATTCTTTAAAAAAACCGGATTATTTCGACGATCAAGATAAAATAATAACTCCCGACCAAATGGAGCCTCATTTACAGAGGGCTGATCATTTAATTTTGGCTCTCCCAGGAGGGCAAGAAACTAACGGGCTTTTTTCAGAAGCTCATTTTAACGCCTTATCTAAAAACTGTTTTTTATATAATATAGGAAGGGGAAATGTGTATAAAGAAACTGATTTAGTTAAAGCATTACAATCCAATCGAATAGCTGGCGCCTACCTGGATGTTTTTGAAGAAGAGCCTTTAATAAAGAATTCACTTTTATGGGATATGGAAAATGTTTTAATCCAACCGCATCTATCTGCGGCATCTCCACAGTATTTAGATCTTTTCATAATGGAGCTTGTCGCTAAGCTGAGCAAAAAATAATACACCTAAAAACCTTCCTCTACTTAATGCCATTTTTGCCCTTAACTTTCTGAATTATATAATCTAGCCATTCCGAGGCCGTAGGCCAATAGATATGAGAATAGAAGGCAAAAACATTTCCCTTAAAAATTCCATCTTTAGAAATTGGTTCAGATTGACTATCAAAAGTTTCACATTGTAGAGTTTCGTTAAATTCTAGAAATTGAGAAAAATGAAATTCATGACCCGAAACTACCTTGTCTGTTTCTAAAATATTTTTCATAGATATATTTCTATACCCCAAGGTCATACGTGGTTTTTCGAACGATGTAGTAAAATCTAAAATCCCTGCCATAGGCCAAGAATTGCCAGATCCATCAATTATGGTTTTCCCCAAATACATTAATCCCCCGCATTCGGCAACTATTGGAATGCCAGAATCGGCCAAATTAGATAAATCATTTAAAAGAGTTTTATTTTGGGAAAGTTGCTCGCCAAATAGTTCGGGGTAACCGCCAGGTAGATAAACCCAATCTGATTTAGCGGGAATATTTGAATCTTCAAGTGGCGAAAAATATTTAATAGATCCTCCCAAAGATTCAAACATATCTATAGTATCTGCATATGAAAACTGAAACGCGGAATCTTTTGCTATCGCCACTGAAAATTCGCGTTGGGGTCTATTTCCAAATCTAGATTGATTATTATTTTTGGTTTGAGTTGGCCTCTTAGGAAGCGTTTTAATAATCTCTTGGACATTTAAATTCTCTTCTATATGATCTGCCCATTTGTCGTAAAGCGCTTCCTTTTGCTCGCATCCTTGGTGTAGTCCTAAATGGCGACTGGGTATTACAAGATCTTTTTTCTCTGGTAAATACCCTAAAAACTTCATAGAAGTGTATAGCTCAATAGAAGATTGCAATAACTTGGCATGTTTTTCTGAATTAACTCTATTAGCAACGACTCCTAAGAATGATAATTCAGGGTTAAACTTCTCGAAACCTTGAACCAAAGCTGCGGCAGAACGAGCCATAGCTTGCCCGTCAAAAACTAGAAGAATCGGCAAATTTAAGAGAGTCGCAATCTCCTCAGAAGAGCCCTTTGGACTAACCGGAGAAGCTCCATCGAATAGCCCCATGACCCCTTCTGTTATTGCCATATCACAATCAATCGTTAATTCGGTATATAGCGACTGGATATAATCGGTAGAGGCCATCCATGAATCTAAGTTGTAACTTTTTCTACCGGATGCGCGTTGATGGTGTTGAGGGTCGATATAATCGGGGCCGACTTTAAAAGGTTGAACCTTTATTTTTTTTCGCGTCAGTAGTCGTAAGATTCCTGCAGTAAGGCTAGACTTGCCTACTCCACTATGGGTTCCCACAATTAAAAAACCGGGAACCTGACTCATTCTTTTTCCACTATTATTTTTCCATCGATCATTGAAAAATCGACTTTGTCGCGATTTGGTTCGAAAGGAATATCATAGGGAGAATTAAATTCGCTTTGGATTTTCATGGCAATGATATCAGCCGGCATTCCCTTAGCCAATACGCCTGTTTTTAATCCTAAGGCTTCAGCGCCTCGACGCGTCGCTATTTCTAAAATTTCCTGCCGGGTTAAATTAGGTTGTAACTCCTCAGTAATTTTTAACTCTCTAAAAAAATTTAAAGAATCGTTACTTGCTAAGGAATCAGTGCCCAAACCCACTGCAATACTTCCATTTAAAAAACCTTTTGCGTCTAGGTATTTTGAGCGGCCAAACCATTTGGTACTTCCAGGACAAAAAACAGCCGACATAAAATTGCCAACAAGAATATTTTTGTCTTTTCCAATATGATTCAAATGAACGCCAATCATAGAATCTAGCGCATCCAGATCTTCTAAATATTGTAAAACAGGCTTACCAGGAGGCGACCACTTTTCGTCAAACGCGTCTCGTTTATCCAACAATTCGCGTAAATCCCCTCCTCCGTCTTGAAGCAATAAATCTTCTTCCGCCAATTCTGCGATGTGACTTGAAATTGGACAATCCATATCGTCTGCCAATTCTCTAAGCTCTTGATATAATTTAGGCGAAACTGAATAAGGAGCGTGAGGCGCCAAACCTAATTTTAGTAACGGGTTTCCTCCACTATTTGAATCTAAAACCGAACGAAGACTTTCAATTATTCCATCCGCTTTAGATTCTTTAAACCCTATCGCTTCCAAAAAAATAATTTTGCGGAAAGGTAGTTTAGCGTATTCATCAAGTAAATCAGGACGTCCTAAATAATCGGCTAGTGTCGTAACTCCAGAATCTAATAAAGAATTCACCCCTTGCCTGATACCAGTTATTCTTTCCTCTTCATTTAAGTTGCAATCTTGCTCCATTAGGGATAAAACCCATTCGCTAAACTTTTCAGTTTTTAAAACCTTATTTTGGAGAGCCGAAAGAGATAAATGGCAGTGAGCGTTGACAAACCCAGGCATTACTAAACAATCTGTTAGGTCCAAAACCTGACCTTCAAATGAATCATTCACTTCAGGCTCTATCGATGAAATAGAATTATCTTCAACAATCAATTCACCCTTACTAAGTTGATTCCCCTTCATATCGACCAAATATCCAAAATTGATCTTAAATTTGGAAGAATGTTCCAATGCGTCGCCTCCCTAAAAAGTTTACGCCTTCAACTAAAAATCACTTCAGAAATCTCAATATACTCTTAATCACAGAGCAAAATCTTTTTTAAAAATTGCTTTAAATAAATTTATATCATTATAACTTCTAGAGACTCTCTTAATTTGTATCCGCAAAAATGCCCCATTCCGTTTTAAAAATCAAGCGTTCGTTTTTATCCTCTGAAGAATAAAAGTCCGCACCACCTCCAGTATCAAAGTGAATACCAAAGCTACCTTTTTGCCTTGATTCGTGAAAGTTTCCTCTACCCTGGCCGAAGTTTTTAATATGGTAATAATCGTCTCCGCCATTGTCGTTTAAAATTCCGATACCATTATCGTTACCAGCTCCTTGCGAAATGACACCTCCTATATATTGATCGGCTCCGCCATTATCTAATAACATACCAACTCCATAATCATGGCCGCATCCTTGAGAAACTCCTAAATAAGCCAAATATTGATCGTCTCCCTCGGAATCCATTAACATCCCATATGAAAGATGGATTCCCGCTCCCTGTGAATACCTGCCCGCAATATATTTATCATGTCCCTTACCATCTGCAAGTATCCCTAGAGCAAACCAGTAACTAGATCCCTGAGAAAAATAATCTCCAACATAAACGTCGTTTCCTGAAGCGTCGGCCAAAACACCTATTCCTCCTGAAGTTCCCACGAAAAACTCTCCTGGCCTTGCCCCAAAACCAAAACCTTGGGAGAGCGAAACATAGGATTTTTTAGGATCGCGAAAATCAGGATATACGCCTCCCGCAAAGTAATGATCTGCTCCTTCGCTTTCTACTATTGCCCCAAACCCTTTAACAAATCCAAATCCTTGAGCAAATTGAGCGGAAACATAGCGATCTTCGCCATTACCATCCGCTAAAAAACCAACCCCAAACGAAGCCGCTCCCTGGCTTAAAGTTTGACTCCTGTAAACATCGGAACCTTCTAGATCGACTAAAACTCCAGCTCCCCAAAAGCCAGCTCCTTGGGAAAAGTGGGGGGCAGAATAAACATCATTGCCACTTAAGTCGATTAGAAAGCCACCGCCCAATAACCCAGCTCCTTGGCTCCAATTATTTTGAGAGAGGTAAACATCATCGCCTGAGAAATCAATTACGACAGAAAAAGGTACACCGGGACTATTTCCTCCCGCTCGATTTAAGTATCTATCGTTACCGCCTAAATCGATAATTATTACCGCGTCATTATGATAAATATTATCTTCAAAACCTCCAATCAAAATCTCTCCTATGGGAGTTTGAAGAGCCGTTACGCCGGACCTTTCTTCAACGACCCAATCATTAGCAAATCGATTTAATTTAGCGGTAGAATCTTTAAGTTTAATTAACGCTTCTACATCTATAGCGCGGGCAACTCGATAAATAGACGTTAACAACGCCTCCAAATCTATTTTGTTCGCCACGTTTAAAAATTTGAGGAACTCTTTCTGACTTCGTATCTTTTCTTCTAACGTAGTCTCTTGTTCATCTTCTTCAATCTTCGAGATCAAAAGTTCTCCAATGCCTTCAACCAATCGATCAATCTGTGTTGCGTCTATATCCTTTAAAGCCAAAAACCTATCTTTTTTTGCGGTTTTAATCGCTTCAATCAGTTTCTCAATATATTCTGTCAAATCTTTATTAGCTGTAGATTTTTGAAAATTTGATTTTTTCAATTTCAAATCCAAAACATTCATACTTGTTAAAACCATTTCGGAAATACTTTTATTTTCAGAATTAAAATTATTTTCTAAATTGGCGATCAAAGCCCGCGAAACCCACGGCAAATCTAGTGGATAATGGGCCAAGTAATCAATTTCCGATAATCGAAATGGGTTATAAGTTTCAAATTTCACCGACGAGTTATAAACCTTAAATGAGGTCTGACGGATTTCTTCCGCTGTTTCCTTATAACGCTCCTCTAGTTTTTCTTTTTTTAATATATAGCTGAGTAAAGAACCTTCAAAACTTGAACGAGACTTTTCAAAATCTCGATGCTCCTTAAGGCGTGGATCGTTTCTTGGTTTTTCCGCTAATTCAGCCCCCAAAAACTCAACTTTACCACTCCGGATAATTTCGAATTTAATTTTACGCCCGGGAGAGAAAGATTCTATTTGCTTGCGGAAATTTTTTATTACATTTGAATTATTTTTATTTTCAAGTCTTTTACCATCAACCCCAATAATAATATCCTCCACTTGAAAACCTGCCCGGTCGCCGGGAGAATTGGGAATAGCAGAAATAACCTCAATCCCCGAAGAAATATCATCTCTGTTATAAACTCTAATTGGTGAACCTGCCAACCGCATTGCTATTCCCAGCCAACCGCTCTGCCTAATTATTTCATCTTCTATTTGGTAAGAATTACTATCCGGCCAGGTATAAAATGTGGAGGGCAAACCAAATAATTTCAATAAATTAGTATCCTTTTTCTCTATTTCAACTCCTAGTTCAGCAAACGATTCCGTTTGAAAAGAATAAATTGCTTCCTTTTTTAATGTCATAGGAGCGCAACTAGAAAAAAACAATAAACACAAAACAAAAATCCAGAATTTCATAAAATCAAAACCAAGTACTTTCTTTATACTCAATATAACTATCGCCAAACTCTTCTAATAACGCTTTCTCCTCCCAACGCGAACGGACAATATTCAGAGGAATCGCCAATATTAAATAAACACACACGCCAATATAAGAACCCGAAGCTACAATTAGCCCACCCAAAGTAATATTAATCCCACAGTACATAGGATGCCTTATATATTTGTACACCCCTGTTCTTACCAAGCGCTTAGATCCAGGCAAAACCGCGAAAGACGAACCTAAGTTAATCATAGAAATAATCCATAAGATCAGCCCAAAGAATCCAATTAAAAGAGCGGGCGTAACAATTACTTGAAATCCAAATCCAAAATTTTTTGGCCCAAAATAAGTAACCGTCACGATAAATAAATAAGACGAAGGGATTAATATATTTAAAACAAGTCTAAAGTTTGGAGTTAAATTTTTAAAAAATTCCATGACTCATATTGGTTATTTTTACTTTTAGATTTTATTTTTAGAGCTTGGAGAAAACAAAATTTTTATTAAAATAACTTTAAAACCCTACAAAACAGATCAAATTAATTGGATGATTTTAGAAAAAAAGACTCGTTAGACAGTAAGCGATTTAGAATCTCTTCTCCTTCTACCCATTTCAAATCTAAAATCACGACCAATAATGGCATTGAGAATGAAAATTCCAAAAGTTTTACAGAATCCTTTTCCGTAGTTAATATAATCTCCGCTTCGCAATTTCTTGCGATTTCTTCTACATTTTTAATATCTTCAGTCTTAAAATCATAATGGTCGGGATAACTTGAAAAATTTACAACTTTAGCTCCATAGAATTCTAATAACTTCTTAAACTTTCCTGGCTGTGCTATTCCACAAAAAGCACAAACGCGAAGACCCTTCAAATCATCAATACTCTTAGTCTCTTTTAACTCAATATTGGTTAAACTTTTTATAGTTGTTTGGCTTTTGATTATCGGTTTATCGGAAAAACTTTTTATAAGTGGATCTGGGCAGTCGGCGTTTGCTCTTGTAAAACAAATAAGATCTGCACGTCCTGCCTCGCTTATAGGCTCTCTTAAAGTTCCTGCGGGAAAGATTCTATCGTCTTCCAACCTATGAGAATGATCGATTAGTAAAATATTAAGATCGCGGTTTACGTCTAGCCTTTGGTATCCATCGTCTAAAATAAGCGAATCGACTCCAAATTTTTCGATGGCTAATAAACCAGCTTCATATCGGTCTCCACTAATTATCACAGGAACGCCTTTTAGGCGACGAGCCATCATTGCCGGTTCATCACCAGAAAATTTTGGATCCATTAAGACGCTATTTCCATCGGAAACAATCTCTAATTTTTTTTTGGTCTTAGCTTGATAACCTCTGCTTAAAATAGCCGGTTGGCGACCATTCTTTAATAGTTTTTGAGCTATCCAAATAGTCGTAGGGGTTTTTCCTGTACCGCCCAAAGTTAAATTACCAACGCTTACTATGGGCACAGGCAACCGACGCACTTTTAAAATATTCTTTTGATATAACCACGCTCTGCCTTTTATAACCAAAGAATAAAAAAGAGAGACGATTTTTAAAACGGCAAACAGCGGAAGATGGTAAAATTTGCGATTCGTGTTGATAATCTGGTAATAAAAACTTTCAAGACTCATAAATTCGCAAATTTTGGATAAATGATTTTTTTATATTTTATCATTCTTAATGCGGTTCTCCTATTGGCTCTGCCATTTATTTTAGGGCGTTCTCTATCGGACAAAAAGTTTCGTGAAGATTTAAAAAAGAGAATTACAGGAGAAATAAAAGCGCCAGAGTTTGAGAAATGTATCTGGATACACGCATCCTCTGTCGGAGAAACCAAGGTGGCCGCTACTTTGTGGAATCGATTAAAAACAATCGATAATATTCCTCCTCTAGTCCTTTCCACTTTTACTGAATCTGGTTACCAATTAGCCATCCAAGAAAAAATTGAACCGGTTTTTAGATTGCCGCCAGACCATCCTATATGGATCAATCCGTTAGTAAATAAATTAAACCCCTCTATTCTGATATTGGTCGAATCAGAATTTTGGCCATGCTTATTATGGCGTTGCGCTAAATTAAAGATTCCAGTTCTACTTGCTAACGGACGAATGTCAGAAAAATCCCATACCCGATATTTAAAAATTGCTAGATTGTTCCGAAAATTTGTGGAGCCTGTTACTTTTTTTGCAATGCGATCTCAAATAGATACCGACCGTCTAAAAAGTTTGGGGATTAGTTTGTCGAAGATCGATACGCTTGGAAATATAAAGTTTGAGGCGTTAATTGAAAATAACTCCACGTCACAAGACGAATCACAAAACGAGTCGCGGTTAATTGTATTTGGATCTACCCGTCC
Organism: uncultured Nitrospinota bacterium; assembly: GCA_964570665.1. Taxonomy (GTDB): domain Bacteria; phylum Nitrospinota; class Nitrospinia; order Nitrospinales; family JAJDAT01; genus JAJDAT01. The sequence goes on from CAZMZH010000006.1 coordinate 108,230, forward strand.
AGGAGAAGAAGAGATTATCCTAGAATCTATAAACGCTATACGAAAGCAAAACCCAGACGCCAAGTTTGCTATTGCTCCTAGACACATCAACAGGAGCGTTGAAATTGAAAATCTATTCGCTAAATATAAACTTCCCTATTGTAATCAATCAAAAATAAAAAAAGAAGAACCTTTAATTTCTCATATCGTTCAAAATCGTATAAAACCCGGAGAAACAATTTTAATCGATACGCTCGGAGACTTGACGGCTTTTTATCAAAACTCTTGTATATCATTTGTCGGCGGCGGATTTAATCCTGAATTCGGAGGCCAGAATATCTTAGAACCTGCGGCATTTGGAAAACCAGTAATTTTTGGACCTCATATGAAAAACTTTGAAGAGGAGGCCGCTTTACTTCATTCAGGAGGAGGAGGGATCAAACTGGACACCCTTAACCAGCTAAAAGAAGTCATCCAAGATTTGCTCAACGATACCAAAAAGAGAAAAGCTATTGGAAACAAAGCGCGGGAATTGTTGATCAGCAAGCGGGGCGCCATACATAAACACGTTCAAAAAATCGTCGCTCTGATTTCCTAATTTCGAACCATAATAAATTAAACTCTTTTTATAAAGAATCATTGCTACCGTTGCTTCGCAAAGAATAATAACGTATTCTTTTATATAATCCTGTTCTTGGAAATTTAAAATACTCAAGAATTTAATTGCGCTCAAATTTACGCAATCTAATTTAAAAAAAACTGCCCCTAGCGGTGATTTTTTTCAATACTTCCAGTATTCCCAAAAAATAATATCTCCTATACAAAAATGGGTTCATCTAATTTAAATTTTCAGTTTCAACTCGATTTTCGAGAAGTAACAAAAGTCCCCCCCGATCCACGAGATCGTCTTTTATATTTTCAAACCTTTAGAGCCTTATTAAAAAAAGAAAAAGAAAAAATCAAATCTTGGCACCGCTCTGGGGTTGGAGGACGAGAAATTGTTCAAGCAAATACTGGGCTTATGGACGAATCAATTCGGCATATGGTTCATTCTCTAACCAAGCTTGAAATTTACGCGGATTCTAATCTGATAGAAAAGTTTTCTCTTGTCGCAATTGGAGGCTATGGAAGAGGAGAATTAAATCCATTTTCAGACATTGACCTTTTATTTGTTATCGAAAAAGAAAAGGATAACGATATTGTTGGAAGTTTTATCCAAGATTTAATATCTATTTTTTGGGGAATTGGTTTAGAAATAGGTCATAGCGTGCGCACTATAAAAACCTGCGTTTCTTTAGCTAAGGAAGACCTCACCGTGCAAACAGCTCTAGTTGATATACGGATAATCACGGGAAACCCCGAGCTTTTTAACGAACTAAACCAGGCAATTCAAAAGAACGTATTAAAAAAGAATATTAAAAAAATATTAAACTCTAAACTCAACGAACATTTTGACCCAAACCAATCGGTAAGCGAATTGGTGTGCACTCCAGAACCTGACATTAAAAATGGTCCAGGAGGATTGCGATATTATCATACTGCCCTGTGGGGGATGTCGACATTATTTGGAACGGTTTCATTTTTGGAATTTGATAACGGCGAGACTATTTCAAAACGTGAGATAAAAGGTTATTACCGTTCCATTGATTTCTTTTTAAGAGTCCGCAACGAGCTTCATTATTTAACAGAAAAGAAATTCGACATTCTTCAACTCGATCTACAAAACAATCTTGCAATGAACCTTGGCTATAAACAAGAAGACGATACCGATATCACTCAACGGTTCATGAGAGATTACTTTTTGCACGCCACCAATATTTATAACTATTCAGAGATAATTTTTAAGCAATGTCTACAATTAGAACGGCCTTATATCGCAAAAGTAATCACATCTTTGACTCAAAAAGATTTGGGAAATGGCTTTGTATCTAAAAAATCAGAATTACATTACAAAGAGAACATGAAAAAAGGCATTGCCTCGAATCCACAGCTTTTATTAACTATTTTTGAAATTTGTAGCGAAAAATCTCTTGAATTAAGCCCTCAATTAAAACGACAGATTCGATTGAATTTAAAAGTATTTAATAGCGAATTCATTCGTTCAGCTCCAGTTCGAGAAATGCTCTTTAAAACCTTTAACCGTTCCAATTCTGAAAAATTGTTAAGACAAATGCATGAAGTAGGAGTTCTCGGAAAGATTCTTCCTCATTTTGAAGAAATACATTGCTTGGTCCGATACGATAATTACAGACGCTACACAACCGACGAACATTCCCTAAGGATGGTGCGTTTTTTAGAAGAACTGGATTCTCCTGATGGCGCTGAACTTGAAGAACTTTCTTCTATTTTTAGAAAAACGACCTCTAAGGACATTTTAAAATTAACTGCATTGGCTCATTCCCTCGCGGGGATATCTGAAGAAGAAACAGAAGGACTTCAAAAAAAATGTGACGCTTTGAGCGAGCAATTAGGTTTGAACCAAGAACAAAAAGAAATCTTGGAATTCCTTTTAAATCATTTTTTTATAATGACTGAATTTGCATTTTATAAAGATTATCACGACGAAGACGCAGTCAAGAATTTCATAAAAATCGTCGGAACTCCCGAAAAATTAAATGCTTTATATCTAATTTGCTATGCGGATTTAAAAGCGTCCGCCCCCGACACTTGGACTTCTTGGAAAGGATATTTATTATCAGAACTATTTAATTTAACTCGAAATGGATTTCAGAAACAGTCCGACCCATCCCAAACATCCCCGTTAATGGCTAAATTCAACCTACATAATTTATTACAAAAAGAATTTTTTGGTTGGGAAATTGAAGACCATCTGGATCGTATGGGAGAAGATTACTTAGCTTGGGCTCTTCCAGAAGCTGCCGCACAACATATTCGCCTTTTAAAATCAGCGGAGAACGAACCGTTCGTTTTGGATGTAAAATACAATAAACAAGGCGAACATCATATCTTAACTCTCGCTTGCGAAGGGGCTAAAAAACCGTTAAAAAACCTGGTAGGGATATTAACCGCAAAAAATATGACCATATTAGGAGCGCAATCTTTTTTGGGCGAAGATGACATTGCTATAACAATTTTGCAAGTGGGAAGAATGGATGGGAAAATTCACGAAATTGATCCCGTCTGGTTAGAAGTTGAACATACCATGCAAGATATAATTGATAGAAGGACTTCCATCAACGAAGTCTTAAGCGAACGAAAACAATATGTTAATTATGAAAAGAAAAAAAAGAACGTAATAATGCCAAAAGTTTGGTTAGAAAATGTTGGAAACCCCCATTATACGGTTATAAGAACAGAAGCCCGCGACCATATTGGAATGTTATATAAAATAGTCGCGGTTTTAGAAAGCTTTGGAATTCAAATCCACCGCGCTAAAATTTCTTGTAATGGCGACCGTGGCACCGATGTTTTTCATGTTTCTCTTAGAGGGAAAAAGCTTTCGTTTAAACGTTTGTCCAATAGAGTAAAGGATCAATTAATATCCGCTTTATTAATAGAAAAAGTAGAAAACTTGGTTTTATAAGTTGATTGATTCATAATCTATCAAATAAAACCTTCACCACTCAATCCATCGTACGCCTCGCTACCAAATACAATTATGAAGAGCTATTTAATCCTAGTTTTTATATTGACTTCTTTAAACGACGAACCTGTTTTGGATGTTGGTAAAAAAATCTATCGAGAAAGATGTAAGGTCTGCCATGGAGAAAAAGGCGGCGTCAATCCCTTCGCTGCGTCAGTTTTAAGTCCTTCCCCAAGAAATTTTACTTTAGAAAAATCAAAACGGGAATTAACAAAAGCGAGGATGATCCATTCTGTTACAGAGGGTCGGCCGGGGTCGGCAATGATGCCTTGGAAAAACGTCTTAACTAAAACTGAGATCCGATCTGTAGTCGGTTATATTAGAAAATATTTGATGAACATTAAATCAAATTAATAACTAAGTTAAATTTTATACATTAAGGTTTTCAGACATTCTCTCTAAATAGTCAGTGATGTGTTTAGAAATGGTGTTTTGGGCTTTCGAATGAAGCTCTAAAAAAGCAATACCAATATCGAATAAACCGTTTTCGATATTTTCAACCCGTACTACAGTTCCTATTAGTAAAAATGGAGATTGAGCCTCTCCTATAACCACGCTGAGTTGTACTTTACTTCCAATTTCTAAGGAAAACTCATTTTCGAATAAAATACCTGTCATGCTCAGGTTTTTACTTTTAGAAACCATTTGTTGAGACTCTGCAGAACCTAAAACTTCAACGTTTAATGATTCTCCAAAATCAATCCTCAAATACCGTCTTTTATCTTGAGAATAAAGGGCTATATTATTCTTACCAGCCGCCTTTGCTTGATAAAGGGCTTTATCAGAAAACTCAAGTAATTTAATAGGGTCTTGAGTATCTACTGGACAACAGGCTAATCCTCCGCTCAGGGTAATTTCTAAAACATGTTCATCGTAACAAACTTTTGCTTCGCTAACCTTCCTTCGAATTCTCTCTCCTAAAACCAGAGCGCTTATTTTTTCAGTAGCTGGCAAAACCAAAACCATTTCTTCTCCACCATATCTGCCGGCAATGTCTTCTGTTCTTTTTTCATCTAAGATTATATTGGCAACTTTTTTTAGGACTACATCTCCCGCTAAATGGCCATAAACATCATTCAGTTTTTTAAAGTTATCTAAATCAAAAAATAAAATAGAAAGTGAATCGCCGTACCTTTTTGCTCGGGCTATTTCTCGGCCAAGGGCTTCTTCCAAAAAACGCCGATTTACTAAACCAGTCAATCCATCGTATTTAGAAGAATGTGAGGTTTCTTCAAATAGTTGTATCTCGATTACTTTGGGATTTTTAAACGCTCGTTTTTCTGTCAAAAAATAATCGCAAAGAGCGGTCTGAAGGTGAACATTGCGATTTAACGCCGAAGCCATTGCCTCGCGTCGTTCTACAATTTTCTTCCAATGAGCTAATGATTCTTCGATGGAAAACTCTAAATGAGTCAATACATGAAGCATAACTCTAAAAACTTCGTCTCCATGTTCGCTGGACAAGTCTGATAAAGCTATAATAACTTTTTCGTCTTCTTCCGCAAATTCTTCCAATAATTTTAAAACTTTTTCTCTTAACACGCTCACTCTTTAACCTTTTTTAATCCTTCAGTCAGTTTCAAAAATATTCTAAGTTTTTCAAACTTTTCAATTCATCAGAGGAAGAAAGAACCGCTTCTCCAATTGCGCTTAGACGATTCCCAACAACGTTCAAATACGCCAAATTTGACAGATTTTTAGATTTGGCCAAATAATCGGCTCCCTCGTCGCCAATTAAATTTAACGCTAATGTTAATTCTTTCAAATTAGTTAGGTTTTTAGATTGGGAAAGAGCTTTTGCGCCAGAAGCTTCTATCCAATTATTACAATCTAAATGCAAAACTTCTAATTTATTTAATGTCTTTGAGTTTCCTATTGCTTCCGCTCCCTCGTCTAGCGCCCCATTATTACTTAATATCAACTGTTTCAAATTGCCAAATCGAGAACTGGAAGCTATCGCTTTAACTCCTTCAGGACCCAGTTGGTTTTCGCTGACGTCCAGATATTCTATGTTTTTAATATTATCTGTTTTGATAAACTCTTTAATTCCATCAGCTCTCAAATCATTATTTTCGATCGTCAATTTTTTTAAATTAGTTATTGAATCCGAACTTGCAAGCGCTATAGCGCTATCGGCGGTAAGACCATTGCGCCGTAATCGAAACTCTTCTAATTTACTAAAATGAGGAGATTCGGAAAGAAGTTCTATTCCTCTATCATCTAAACAATTGTCATCTAAAATTAAAACGTTAATTGAGCCTAGATTGGACGCTTGAGAAAAGGTCTCGATACTTTCAAAAGTAAGATCATTCCCACTTAAGTTTAAATATCTTAATTTTTCTCCGGAAAACGACTCTGCAAAAGATTTTAAACCACCATCGCCAATTCCGGTGTCCGTTAAATCTAAACTTTCCAAATTGATCAATTTCTCAGATTGACCAAGCGCTTTTGCCCCAAAAGACTCGATTCGATTATGGCTTAAATCTAACGTCTTTAAATTTGCCATTCCAGGAGCTACCGCAAGAGCTTTACTTCCCACAGGTCCAATTTCATTCCCTGATAATCTTAGAGAAATCAATGATTGTAAATTTGGCGAATGGCAAATCAGAAAAATACCTTCATCGCCTAGATTATTATTTTCTAGAACCAGAGTTTCTATATTTTTTAAATAACTACAGTTTGCTAAAAGTGCGGCTCCTTCATCGTCTAAACTTGTTCGGCCTAAATCCAAATAATTAATATCAGATAAGGAAGCGTTTTCAGTAAGAAGTTTGATTTCCTCAAGGGCTAACTTCTGATCCTTCAACTCAAAACGAGAGGATTTTTTAGGAAAATAAAAACTAGTTCGCATCAGTCGTTAAATTAAAGAATAAAACCCGCTTAATTTCTTATTACATTTAATATAAATTTAATTTAAATGCATTATAACAAGATTAAGCGAAAGGTAATATTTTTTCACTTAGATATTGCAAAATTTATTCTTTTTCAAAATTCAAAAGTAATTTAGTCAAGTCATCACCCGCTTTTTTCCCAGCAAAAGAAAAAGCGTTAGAAGCCGATACGCGCTTTGTATTTCCCAAAGCCTTGGCCATTACAGGAACGACTCCAGCAATACTTCCATCATTTACAAAAATAACCGTCAAACTGCCTTCTGCATAGTAGACATAATTCTCAATAACAAAACCGCTTTCGCGCGAAGCAATTTTTCCGCTAATTCGATAAGCAGCTTGGCCATCATCAACGGTGAACCCTTTTTGCCCCAGAATTGAAGAAAATTTAGACAAAAATACGCTGGCGAGATCTTCCGGTTCGGGTAATTTTAAATCTAGGGAAATTTTTCGGCGGGCAAGGGATACGCTCCGCAGTTTTTCTTTTAAATGAACAAACAATTCTCTGCTGTTTGAAAACTCTCCTAAATTTGGAGAGGCAACGCCTTGAATAGGCTCCAATATTTCTATCGCATGATTCAACGATGTTGAAGCAGATTTATAGTCTTTTAAATTGATCGCATTTAATGCCCTTAAATAAATTCCATAGGAAGCTTCTGTTTTTTCCAGGTTATCTCTTTCTTGACGAGCCAGTTCTTCGCTAATACGCGACTTAGACACTCTTACCAAAGCATAAACGTCAAACATAGAGTCACGCTCATCGATAGACCACTGAACCACCCTAGCTTCTTTAATTTGAGCGTCGCTTTCCGTTGAAATTTGTAACTCCAAGTGTTGTTCAATATCATTTACTATTTGTTGGGAGGACGTTTTGATTCTTGTCCCCAGGTAATTTGCAATTTTCCCTAAAGCATCTTTCAAAGCCATTTCTTGGCCTTCTTGAGATGTATTTGCTCCGTTCGCCGCACCAACAAAATATAAACTGCTTGATTCTTTTGGAGGTTGCAAAACCCAATCAGGTCGAGAAGAACCAATCGTAGCGCAAGCTCCTAAAAACATAAATAGGATCGTGGAAGCAAATAAACGCACAATACTTTCCTTAAGAGGATATTCGGGTAGGTTATATTAAAAAATTGCCTAAAACCCAAACAACCTTTTTTCCTTAATTTTACGAAGCTCTTTTTCTTCGCTCCAATCTAGCAGTCCTTCCTCTAAATTTAATAAATTTAGAGTCATCTTGTAATAAACATCTTTACCATCGCTACTAGAGTTTGAAATGCTCACAATCTCTCCAAACAAATGAAATTTAGGCCCTTTCATTTTTCCAATCTTTAGCTTTGCATTTTCGTCCATAAAAGCGCCCAAACCATCTGGGTTATTTTGATCTTTAAATTCATTTAGCTGATCTTGCCTAGCATAATCTTCTTTTTTATCGGACACAAAACGAACTTTTCGACTTTTCACTAGGGCTGTTCTAACTTTATCGGTAATAGCTTTAGTATCTATATGTTCAGAAGTCTTGTTGCGTAATTCAGTTATACGAATAATTGGCTTTTCTTTCCCAGTAAATATATCGGTATCAATCAAAGACTGGGCCATTCTTTCGGCCAGCATTTGAAGATCGTTTGGATTAAAAGAAAGCGCTGGATTATCTCTTACCTCAGCGGGTTCAACATATTTCGATTTAGCGGCACACCCTGAGAAAATACTAAAAGCTAATACAATAACCATTATGATTTGCACGCTTTTGCCAAGCTTCATTTTAATTTCTCCTAAACCAAATAAAATTACGTGGATTCCCATTACGTCTTAATTATCAAAGGACCCTTATTATCGCCGCAGAAATTTATGATAATATAATTTAACGTCATTATCAAAAACTCGGGCAAACGCTACAGTTATTTTATTATCTTCTATTGGAATAATATTCCCTTCGGATATTTTTTTTCCTTCAAACTCAATGGAAAGTTTCATCTTCCCAGGCCCATATTTTTCAGATAAATAAAGAATTTTTCCTGGTAGAAGCGTCCATGTCCTAAGGTCCGCCTTTTGGGCAGCTAAGTTAAAAATGGTAGCTAAAATAGCTCCTCCTTGCCCCAATTCTTTTCGCAAATAATAATCCTTTACTACTTGCACAGCTAACCGGATCATTGCTTTCGCCGCAAGGTAAGGCAATTCACTCTGGTATTGTTTTAATGCCAATGCATTTATATTTGTTAGCGAGCCAGGGCTTACGACCCGCCTCTTATTAACAGAAGACAATCTAATGTTTATCCTTTGAGAAACTTGAGGGACTAGACGCGCGATAGAAACATGATTTATTGCTCCAGTAAAAGGGTTTCCAAAGGTTAGAGACCTACTTCGTTTTTCGGGAGCAAATTCTTTAAAAACAAATAAATAAAAATTGTTTTTACTTGCGAGAACCCCCGCATCTTTCTCCCTTATTTCTTTCGCCTTCTTTACAAATTGATTATCCGTAATTTTTACAGCGCGCTTTAAAGGAGGTAATGCATTGCCATATTCTCCATTCAATTGGAACGTTAAAGAAGATAAAACTTCTGTAAAAGCATTTTCATAAGAACTACGGACGGATTGAACAAGTTGTTTTTCCGATTGCGTTAAACTAGTTCGATTTAGGAGTTTATCTGTTGAAAACATTTCTTTAAATTTAGTTTCAGAAATCCGAGATTTTGACTCAACGCGACCAAATAAAGAATGTAACTTATTATCATATTTTTCTTTAAGTTCAATAAGTTCGTCTTCAGATTTTTTCAAAATATTTTTTTGAACAATATAAGCGCGTTCAATCTCTACACGGGCGCCTATAGAATCGCCCAACATCAAAAAATTAAGAGCCTTAATGGAATGTAAAAGAACTTTTTCGTAATCGTTCAATTGATAATCGCCAAGTCCTTCCGTTAAGCTGCTTTCAGTAGCCTCTAGAAAAATCCTGGATAAGCTTATTTTCGCTCGATCTTCTTCTCTCTGGTAATAGTTAAAAGCCTCTTCAAGAATTCGATTACTTTCTTCAAACTTGCCCTGATACGAATAGGCTATCCCTAGTTCTAGTAAAAGAATAGGATCTGCATCACTATTAATAATTTTTCCCAACCCTTTTTGTTCTAAAAAAACCGCTCGTTCCAGTGAAACCAGAGAATTTTTTGCGCGGTTTAATCCCGATTTAATCGCTCGCATATTTACTGGTTTCAACGAAGCGCAACCGCTAAATATAATTGCGAAAACAAGAATCCAAACTTTAATAGTATTAAAAATATCGTTACAAAAATTTATAGGAGAGATCATGTTAAACGTATAGGAGAAAACAGAAAAAATCGCTTAATTTAATTAAAGAAAAAAAACTAAATATGGTAATCGCCATATTCATTATCGCGCTCGTTCTCATCCCAATGTTTTAGGAAGTGACGCCAATCTTCTAGCGAAAAAGACTCTCTAGTTTGAGGATTTCTTAAATCAAAATATCTAGAACCCATATAGGTCGCTCGATCATATTGTTCAATGCCAATTTCTATCCATTCAATTCCCTTCTCTTCCGCATCTCGCCGATATTTCTTTGTTTGTTCTTCGTTTTGAAACTCAACAATTATTTTCGTACCGTCATCAGGTTCTTTAAAAACTGTTAAACGCCGCTTTGGAATTGTCATGGCTTCGCTAGGATCCCTTCTTACTTTTTGTAATATTTTTAATTCTCGGGATAAAGTTCAACTAAAAAATTAACCGGACCGCCAATTTTCCGTTTTGGATGCAAAAATATTATATTCTTGAAACTCAAGTGGTTTCAAGGCCTCTGGATATACGATTTCAACAAACTTTGCGGAAGCAGGAGAACTTTGATGAAATTTTAAACCAACTTCATCTTCAAAAACAATAATATGAAAAAACTTGGTAGGGTCTAGAGTCTCTTGATTCGCAAGATAAAAAAGAGTTTTAGGTTCATTTTTTTGAACATAATTCACTAAATCATTAACGGCTTTAACGCATTTTCTCACAGCTTCCAAACGTACCTGATATTTTGCCGTTATATGAATTAACATAAAATTAAATAGATAAATTTTGACCTTTAAATATTTATTTAAAAAATCGCATTAAATAAATTGAAAGCCAATTAATTTAAGTTTATTTATGTATTTTTAGAAATATTTTAATAGATAAAATACTTTTTCAGTAAAAAATTTTAAATCTATTTAAATAAAAAGGGGTTGGTAATTATAGAATAACCTCAAATCGGATTACTTATAATGTAATCTACTCAATTTCGAGATCATTTTGAGAGGCTTCATCCGCTTGAGCCTTTTTAAATTCTTCCATTGCTTGAGGGGAAATTGTTACCCGGTCTTTTTGATTTTGAACGCTTTTAATACTTGATTGTTTATTGCGTTCTGCGATCACGCTTTGAGTTTGATAGGCTCTAAAAACCTTATCTGAAAACGAAATCGAAAAATCCATGAGCGCCTTAAAAAATTAGGATAATCAAAAAGGCGCCCAAAAAAATAAATACTCTATAAGAGCTTTATTTCACAAATTAATTCACGTTTATCCTTTTATGACCAAATGAATAAACTCTTAAAAATTAGAATTTTGTGAAAGCGCTCTTTTTTTAAAACGCCTAGTGTCAAATTTTTGGATATTGATTTTATTGTAATACATGAAATCAAATTGCCCAACTAAAAAAAATTCAATTATTTATAAATCGTTGGAAAATGGACTTTGGGTGAAAGGATATTTAGCTTACTTTTTTGTAAGAAATAAAAAAACTAGAATGATTTTTTAGACATGGAAAACGGATAAAAATATTTTCAAATAAGGTAAGATTTTTTCCAATCCAATAGCGTAAGTAAAAGAATTATTCGGATTGGATGATTTTGCTTTAGAAGAGGCTAAGAAGTTTTAAATATTTTTTGTTTAACTGGGCAATTACACACGCTACACCCTGTCCCGCTTCTTTTTCTTATGATATTTTTGGTTCCGAAACGTTAAAAAAGCTTTTATACACCTTCATTTGAATCGGTAAGCGTTTTGGCGAGGTCGGTGTTTTGAGAGGAAGAATCCGGGTTTCTGCCTTGTGATGATTCGGCAAGGATTTCGGCGATACCTTTTCGACTACTCTGGGTTTCTTGCGTTTCAGCGTCTGCCTGTGCTTTTTCAAACTCTTCTAAAGCGCGAGAGGAGATAGTAACTCGATCCTTTTGAGTTTGCACACTTCGAACATTAGCTTGTTTGTTGCGTTCGGCAATAACGCTTTGGGTTTGGTAAGCTTTAAAGACCTTACCAGGAGGTAAAATCGAAAAATCCATGATACGAGGGGAAAATAGTTAAAGTTTTTTTGAAATAAAAGATTTTTTTAGAACAGAAGAACTATATCCTTTGATTACATTTTTTCCATGTTTTAAATTTGAAATTTTTCCTTTGATTTCAATTTTCTCGCGCTCAATAAAGTCTTTACAATAATTTTCAAGGGAAATAATATTTAAAATTTTCGATTCGATCCGACTTCGGATATCTAGTGTTTGAGCAATTACATTCTCCCGTTTCTCATCGCTCAAACCGTCCATATATTCTTTAATTTGTCGGTCTAATTTATTTAGAATCTGTTGAAACTTTTGTTTTTCTTGGATTACTCCCATCAACCTATCAACAGTTTTTTTTTCGATGATTTCTTTTTGTTCCTCAATAAGAGATCCTAGCTTTTCATAATAATGAATTACTTGCTCTAATAACTTTAGAATTTGTGCAGAGGAGCCATCAGTTTTCAAACTTAAGCGGAGACCTCAATCAAGAAAAGATTGTTTTGATTTGTTAGACAAGCGAAAAAACTTTTTAAAAATTGCATTTTGTAGCAAGATTTAGGCAATTGCAATTAAGTTTTGGATTCTTCCTTCTATCCCAGTATTTTCTACTAATTTTTTGAAAGATTGTAAAGCGGTTGCTTGAACATTCTGTTGAAACCCCTCTGTTATTCCCAAGAGGTTATTTGATTCTATCACGATATTATCTTTTTTTAGATCAATATCGCCAATATTTTCGTTTAAAATTCTATCTAATCCAGATTCTAAAACAGGTAACAATCCAGTTTCAGAATCCGTAAAAATATCCACGACCGTTTGTGGTTTCGTAGTAAACGCTCGCTTTAAATTGGCTTGATTAACAGAAATAGTATTGTCGGCTTCCGTTTTAATTCCAAACGAATTCAATCGATTTTCAATTTCGTTTGGTAGGCTGGCAAATGGAGAAACTACTCCTTCTTTAATTCTTTCTAAAGAATTTGTGATAGACAATTCCTGAACGACTTTCTTATCCGGATTCACAACGTCTAAACCTAAGCTACGAATATTTAAAGGGTCGGGTCGAATTGTTTCAACGTTCTCAGAACGCGCATTCAAAATCTGTAAATTATCTTGAGAATCGCCAATTAATTCTTGACGAATAGATTGAATTTCAGGGTCCCTCTCAAATACACGAGAAACGGTTAGCGCTTGATTAACTTGCCTAACAACTTGATTAAACTCGTCAAAAAAATTTTGAACTAGATTTACGGCATCCTGAGGATCTGGAAATACTCGAACCTCTGTTTCTAAATCGGAAGATTTTTTTATTTCAAGTTGAACTCCCTCTACAGCGTCATTAATCAAGGATGTAGGACTTTCAATTAGAGAATCTTCAATTTGCACCAAAACAGATTGATTGGCTTGATTTAAGTTTATCGGCGGGTTTTCAGTAAAGTCAAATTGCCTTTCTTTAACAAGAGGAAACCCCTTATTGTCGGTTCCTATTACGCCAAGCGCCAATAAAATACCATCGTCGTCGTCAAGTTCAATACTTGCCGCTCCTTCTGCCGTGCTCGTGAGAAATAATCGGTCGCGCTGAATGGAAGCAATTAATTTTATCTGATCGCTTCCTCCATCTAACCGATCGTTATTATTAACATCTTCAGAAGTGTCTAAGACCCCATCGCTATCAACATCTTCAATTATAAATACACCCGCGCCAAATTCGCTCGGAGCAACTTGAATAACGTCAAGGCTTCCATTTTGATTAAAGTCTTCCGCTAAATCGAGTTGACCATTTTTATTCGAGTCTTCGCCAAAATTAATTTTATCTTTTATATCTATAAGAGTATCCGAAGTTTCAACGCTAACCTCAAAACCGTTAACAACAAAACTTCCCGACAAACCCAATTGCTCAAAAGTAGTGGCTTGGGGATCCGAAACCAAAACGGCATTAACAGAGTTTTGCCTAGGCACAACTTTAAAACTTCCTATATTGGCTCGGCTTGAAGCTGTGGCTTTTAAAATCTCTTCGCGCGAGGAGCTTGCCGATAAAGAATTGAGCGCATCTTCTTCTTGCAACTGGGTTGTCAAACGACTTAAACCTCTAATTGACTTTCTGAGTTTCTCCAAAGTTTCAACGCGAAGATCGACAAATTCTGATTTATTTTGAATCGTCTCATTTACAGGCAGCCGATTTGCTCTTAAATTCTCGGCAACAAAATTAATCGCTTCATTCACTCTAAACCCTGCAACAGGGGTGGTTAATTCTAAATTGGGTTTATCGTTGGAGGTTGTATTAAAAGAATCAAAAAGAATTTCACGAACATTGGAAGAAGCATTCTCTTGAGTCTTTAGTTTTTTTAGAGGGAGATCGCCCGTTGTTGAAGAATCTTTTAAAGCTAGAATCGAATTTATTAATCCTTCAATTTGCATTGGTATATTCTTTTAAAAAAATAAAACTCTTAAAACTAAAGGTTTCAAGTTTATTGCCGATAAACACAATAAGGTAAAGAAGACTAAATCTTAAACCCGAACAAAAAAAAATAAATTAGCCTATATCAGTTCGTCTACGTTTCTTCCGACTTGGGTCTGAGCGGATACAGGGTCCTGATTTCTATCTTCTTGTCTAGAAATTTCCTGTCCATCTTGACGTTGATTGTTAGTCTGAGTTTCAACTTCTTCTTGTTGAGCCGTTCTAGGCTCTTCTCCCTGCCCAGTCTGATTAGTTTGATCAATTTCTTGCGCCGCAGGTTGTTCAGTGGCCTCTAAATTTTGATTTGGTCTTGGATTGCCTGAAATTTCCTCGCGCTCTGTTTCCCTGGAGGCTGTTTGGCTAATCCCTTCTCTCGATTCTGAAGGCTCACTTTCGCTGTTATCTCTAATTCCACTTTGAACTGTATTTTGATTAGGTTCTGCCTGAATGTTTTGTTCTTCAGCCTGTTGGCGCTCTAATCGGATATCCTGCTCTGTTTCTTCCAGTCCTTCTTGCTGTTCTGCACGCTGATTCTGGGATTCGATCCGTTGCCCAACAGGTCCTGTATTATCTCTATTTTCAATGGGATTATTTTGGTTACCGAGAGGGTTAACTTCTGGATCGGGGCGCAATTCGACCCCACTTCCTAACTCCTGTCGCCCAGAAACATCTCCCGATACTTCCGCTTCTTGTGGAATTCTTTGATCAATAGGACGGTTTCCCGCCTGGTTTGCGCCTGGAGCGTTTCCCAAACTATTTGGATCTCCAACATCTCTTATATCTTGCTCTTCAGGAATTGGAGAATTCGGGGTGGTAAAAGCTTCTGTTTCGGTTTCGTTAGGAGCTAGATCTTCTATTCCTCTTCCAAGGGCGTCTTGTCTCCTTGCTTCTTCGCTAAATTCTACACGATCATCCGCTCTTCCTCGGTCAGGATTAGTTTCAATTTGCTGTAAAGTGTTTTGATTTTCTCTTTCCTCTTGGTTTTGTCCAAGATCTGGATTAATTCTAGGGGTGTCTCCGCGAGCAAAAGGGCTTTCAGAAACTTCAGCCATAGCGATTCCCTCCATTAAAATCAAACATTTAGGCTTCCTCCAGTAAAATTTTCGCGCTTAGGAAATACTCTCCCATTTCCTTATCGGAAACGCTTTAGGAAAACTTTAGCTTTTTTTTTATAAAATTTATTTTTTTTTATATTTTTATTTTACTGCATTTCTAAAAACAAAAGTGAGATATTTAAAAAAGTATCCATTTTCAAAATAACCACTTATAGGAAAAGCAAAAAGGAGGGAATTGCTACACAAACATTTTCTAAAAGCATAATGATGGGAAAAGAAGAGCAGCTAATAACTAATTTTGAAGAAATCTAACCAATTTGCGACTAATTCACTAAATCTTCCATCATTTTTCGAAATTCTGGGATTAAATCCGACCATTCTCCATAAAAAGGCAAAATCTCATATTCAAGTAAATCAGCGACTAAAACCCAATCTTTATTCTTATTCGCTTCAACAAGTTGTTGGGTCAAATCAATCAATTGAGTCTGGCGTTCTTGGATAGTCTTGCCTCTGATTTTTGTGTTTTCAATATCAATATTTAAAGCAGTTACAACGCCATCTAAAACCTGCGATAACCAATCAATACCATCAATAATATTTAAAAAAAATTGGTTGGCTTCAGTTTCATCTTCTACTTGAAACAACCCAGCTGCTTTTTCAATGCCTGGTATTAATTTATCTAAATATTGTTCGGCATTTTCTAAATTCTTACTAACAATTTCTTGAACAGAAACAATTTCAATTTCAAGTTTCTCAATATCGTTAACTAATGTCGCACGAAACTCTTGAGCTTTCCCTTCTTCAATTTGTAAATCAATAACTTTACCATCCAACATTACCGAACTTATGTAAGTTCCTGGAAGGACAGTATTTTTTTGAATTTGATCTAAAAGCTCCCCTAAAGTGTTCCCATGGAAATCCATAGCTTTTTCTAGGTCATTTATGAAAAGTTTCATTTATTCACTCAAATTGAAGGGAAATAGTAAAATGCTTGGTTATTTTATTATGGTCGGGGTTTTTATTCAATCCATTTAGCTTTTTAAAACCCATTGACATCAATTAAAATAAAGATTAATTTTAGAATTAAACAAAAAAACATTCAAAAAACTTATGGTATCTCCAATAAATTCAGGCGGATCAGAAAACATACTGAAATCGCTTCGTCAAAGCCGCTCCAACGCTCAAAGTTCTATTTCAAGTATAGCGTCAGGACAAAAAGCGGCCTTCTCACAAAGTTCTTCCACCGTATCGCTTTCTGCTCAACTTCGCTCAGAAATTGAAACGCTTTCGCAAGCTTCCTCCAATATACGATCGGGAGGTAACTTGCTACAATCGGCAGGAGGAGGAATCGATGCTATTTCCCAATTAGTACAGCGGGGTCGAGAAATTTCAATACAAGCGGCCAATGGCACTGTTAACGCAGAGCAAAGAGAAGCTCTGGGTCAAGAACTTCAATCTATAACAAGCGAAATTGACCGTATTTCTCAATCAACTGAATTTAATGATCAATCTCTTTTAGATGGTAGTTTAGCTCCAGATTCTTCGCAAAGAGTTGATATCCAAACTGGATCTAACGCCAATGATTCGATAAATCTAAATATTATTTCTGGAACAGGGACTCAAGATCTTAGTTTAGATAATTTAGATTTATCTAGCTCCGAAAGTTCTTTGCAGGCCGCAGAAAGTTTTAGTCAAGCTGAGACATCGCTTAACGCTATTCAGGGACAAATTGGCGCTACTTCGAACCAACTCCAGTCAGCGGCTAATAGCATTTCGCAACGAACAGAAAGTTTGGTCCAAAGGGAATCAAGCCTAACGGGAACAAACATACCTGAAGAAATTACTAATTTAAGATCAGATCTTACCCGAATCCAGGCTTCTCTAAAAGTATTAGGAGTCCAAAATAATCAAAATGAAGATACTATAGGCCGCCTATTAAACATTCGCGCTTGATACTATATTGATTACCCAACCAATTCTCTCCTAATAAATGGACTTGACCCGGGAAAATTGAAATGCTATTAAATGGTTCCTCATTTTATTAGAAGTTTTTAAATTAACTATTAAAGCGGAGACGGCTCAATGGATGTTACGACCATCAAAATAGAAATAAGAAAGCATCACGTTTTGGAGGGCGTGAAAGTTTTAGATCTCGTGATTGAAACTGACGAGGAAAATCTCGTTAAACAAACTCAGCATAAAGAATCCGATAGAGCCTATCAAAATTTTGTTAAAGAGGCGATTCGCATTAGCAAAGAACTTGCTTACGCTAGGATTGAATAGCTTTATTTAAAGAAGAATAAGATGTATAAAATTGATTTTTTTAACGGCGTTGGTTTTTAAAAAAATTTTATTAAATATTCAGTTTTTTCATCTTTTCCACTAATGTTGTTCGATTCAAACCTAATAATCCAGCTGCCTTATTTTTTACCGAATTTGTTTTTTCCAAGGCTTCCATTATCATCTCGCGTTCGAAATCTTCGACGGCTTGCTTAAGATTCATTCCATCTTCTGGAATTCCTATAAAGAAAGATTTCTTTAAGGATTGTCTTAAAATTTCTGCTGGATTATCTTCCGTTTCAACTTCCGATTGTAGTTCTGGCTCGTTTTCAAGTTTTTCAATGGGAATATCGGCCAAGGTTTTTTCTGGGAGATCTTTTATAGTTAAAATATTCCCAGAACTCAAAACCACCATACGTTCTACAAAATTGACTAACTCTCTAATATTTCCCGGCCATTTATAGTCAGTCAATATCTCTAAAGCCGCATCGTTGATTCCATTTATAGACTTATTTTTCGCCTGATTAAAATGTTTAATGTAATGATCAATTAGCATTGGTATATCAGGTTTTCTTTCTCGAAGTGGCGGCATCGAAATTGGGATCACATTTAACCGGTAAAATAAATCTTCCCGAAATTTACCTTTTTCAATTAATTCTTCCAAATTATGATGTGTTGCGGCAACCACTCTGATGTCTATTTTGATCGGACGAGACCCGCCAATTCTATCTATTTCTTTTTCAGCTAAAACTCGTAATAATTTAACTTGTAAAACGGGAGGCATGTCCCCAATTTCGTCCAACAAAATTGTGCCGTTATTTGCCATTTCCAAACGACCCATTTTTGTATGAACCGCTCCCGTAAATGCTCCTTTTTCATAACCAAATAATTCGCTTTCCAGCAAATCGTGAGGTATTGCCGCGCAATTTACAGGTATAAATGTATTTTGAGCTCGCGGGCTATTTTGGTGAAGCGCTCGGGCAATAAGCTCCTTGCCAGTTCCGCTTTCTCCAGATATTAAAACCGTACTATCTGAAGATGCCGCTTTTTGCGCCAAATCTAAGACTTTCTTAATGGCGTTGCATTTTCCAATTATTTGATAAGAATTCAATTGCCGACCCGAATCAATGAAATTGCAATTATTATATCCATAACTCTCTATTTGTCAATAATTTAGAAAAACAGCGTCAAAATTCCATCTTTTTACGAAATTTTAATATACCTACCATTAAAATAAATAAAGAAAGGATGGAAATCGTTTTTCCCAATCTCCAACCTTTGGGTTCATAATCAAACTCAATGATATGGTTGCCCGACTCTAAAGCTACAGCCCGATAAAAATAATTAGCGCGATAAATAGCGGACGTTTTTCCATCAACTGTCGCCTTCCAGCCGGGAAACCAACTATCCAATAAAACTAAAAATGCTTTTCCTGTTTGTTTTGTTTCTATCTTTACCTTATTGGGTTTGTAACTTATCGATTCAACATTTCCTGAAAAACTTTGGCTAGGTTTCCAATTTATTGGTTCAGAAAACAATACTCGTTTTCTTGGGTCAAATTTTTTATCATAATAAACATTAATTATATGAGGAATTTTTTCGACCTGAAAATTTGGAACTAAGAATGCTCTTGGCAAACTTTTATCGAAAAAAATTACTTCGGGATCAAGTAATCGAAGAATCTCATCAGAACGCCCTGAATAAATTTCATAATTAATTTGATACCTTACATTACTCCTTTCTAAAATGTGTTTTCTTTTCTCTTCAGGAGATGCATTAAAAATAAGCTTCCAAATTTCCACATTTTCTAAATACATTGACGACCAACCATCCGCATATTCAAGATCAAAAACAGTTCCCCAATTGGGCATGACAAACTCTTTAGTTAACTGATATCCAATCAAAGGTTGTGGAGCCTTTGGGAAAATGGTTTTCTGCTCTTCTCTGTCAAGAGTTCCGGAATAGATTCGGAAAGGTTCTTTGGTTTTATTCAACTTTTTAGTTATTACTGGCTCTTTATTAAACAAATCAGAATTAATCATCGGAATTAAAGGAGCGTTACTTAAAAAAACATCTATAAGTAAAAATAAGGGAAGAATCCCTACAACCAAAAAAGGTCTAGCCTCTTTTAAATTTGTTAATAAAGTCCAAAGGCAGAATAAGATCAAAATTATAAAAGGGAATTGCCAGTTAGCGCTCGGTTTTAAATGAGCTACCAAACCTATAGAAATAAGAAGAAAGAAGGAAAGACCATATATCAAACGATTATTAATTTTTCTTTTTAAAATTAAATCAACAACATATCCTGTCAAAAAAATTAAACTAAACTGGCAAATAAAAAAATATTTTTCTGGATATCGAAACATCTTTAATAAAGGTACCCATGGATATAACTTCTCGTATACTGGATTAAATTGTCCCAATGCGCAAAATAAGCCTAAGAAAAAAGTTCCTAACCAAAATTTCACCTTACGATCATCCATAAACTTAAAAGCTAGAATCAAAAATAAGATGGGTAAAATTCCACAATAAAAACTTTGTAAAAACTGGAATGTCTGGTTACCTTCGACGATAAGATTATTAGAAAAGTTTTCAGGAACTATTAACTTCCATAATGACGATGGTTCCATGGACCATTTAGAATGAGCCTCAAAGTCTAAGCCTTGCCCTCTACCAGATTCTTTAATAAAAATAAACGATGGGATGATTTGAATTGCGGATATTACTAATGTTGAAAAAACTACAAAAGCAAGAGCGCACATCCTATTTAATATTGAAAGCGAGGTGTCTTCTATGGAAAGCACAAAAACGGAATAGCCTGCAAGAAGTAACACGATCATCGCACAATTTTCTGGACCGCCCGCTAGCGTAGGAAACAAAAGCAAAAATACGCTGGCCAAAAAATATACCGCCTTTTTACTCGACAAAAACTTTTGAAAACATAAAAAAATAAGAGGTAACCATACTAAAGAAGCAAAATGGTTATAAATATCTAGTAGAGATAAAAAATAGCCTCCAAAAAAGGTCGGAGCGGAAGCGCAAATAGACGCAACCCAAGACAATTTCCAATGCCTGCATAAAACATAAACGGAAAGAGATAGAATCACATGATGTAAAAAAAAATATAAATTTAATGCATATGTAAAATCTTCAATTAAAAATACTATATTTAGTGGATAAAAAACTCCTGGATGTAGCGTAGACAAAAACGGCATACCGCCGAAAATATATGGATTCCAAAAAGGCCAAGACTGTTCATGAATGGCTTTATATATTAAAAATTTCCATGGGTATGCCGCCATAGAAATATCGCCAGCAAAAAGCGTTTGCTTCCCTGATAAAACAGGAAAATAAAATGTAATCAATAAACCGATTATAGTAACGATCGGAAGTAAGTAGTTAGATTTAAAAGAAAACGGTGATTTAATTTTAAAATCAATCATTACGATCGGATTTGGGAAGAATTATTTTTTTAAAGTATTTTTGCAGAGACGCTTAAAAAAATTTTCAATTTAGAATTAATTTCTTTCTTCTAGTTCAGAAATAATAGATCGGATTTGAGCCGCTTGCGGTTGGTTCTTATCAAGTTTGAGAGATTCTTTAAAATGATGGATCGCTTTTGACGGATTTTTTTTGTGCTGATAATAAATAAGCCCTAAGTTTTTATGAATTCCAGCTATCTTAGGAAATCGCTTCAATATCTTATTAAAAATTAAAATTGAATCGTCAAGATTCCCTAAATTTAAATGAGCGGTCGCTAAATTAATGTTTGCAGAAAGAGAAGAAGGATTTAGATTTACTGCTTTTTTGAATGATTCAATTGCCTTAGCATTTTTCTTTGCTCCTAATAATGCTCGCCCTAATCCTAAATAAGCTTTATCCAGTTTCGGTTGGAGTTCGATAAATTTTTTATAATTTTCTATGGAATCTTCGTATAAACCCAATTGTGTTTCAATATGGGCTAAGTTAAAAATAGCTTCTGCAAAATAGGAATTAGTTGTTACCGCTTTTTGGTAATATTTGCGCGCTTCTTGTGGCTTACCCAAAACGTGAAGAGCTTTTCCAAGGTTATAGTTCGCTGGAGCATAATCTGGTTTTACGGCAATCGCTTTTTTAAAATATTTAATCGACTCTGGATAGTTCTTTAACTTCCCATATATATTCCCCAGGTTACTAAGAGCAAACACATAATTTGGATTAAGGCTTAAAGCCGCTTTAAACTCATCAATTGCAGAAGTGAAATTTCCTAACTTGTCGTAAGCTTCCCCCAAATTATTATAAGGACGAACAATCTTTGGAGCCTTTATTTTGGCATCGTTCCATAAAGAAACCTCGTCTTTCCATACCTGGTTGCGCTTTATCGTTAAAACTCCAAAACAAAAAATAATTACTATTGGGAAAATCAAACCTAAAAACTTGTAACTTGTTTTATCAGGAAATTTTTTCCTAAACCAATCCGCTACCGTACTACCTACAATAGAAATTATTGCCGCCATAGCCAGAGAAAAACCTGCTAACGGTAAATAAGTTCTATGCTCAACCGCAATATCAAATAATGGAATAAAGCTCGACGTGGGTAAAAAGGTAATTAGTCCCCAAATCATTCCAAAGCGAATCAAAATTGACGACACCTTAAAACCAATCCATAAATAAAAACTCAAAAAGATAACTCCAATAAAACTTGAAACTCTTGTCCAATCGGAAATCAAGGGAAAGTCAATATCTATACTTAAATTAAGAGGAAAAAAGAATTTCCAAAAATATTCAAACGGAATTACATAGGTTTGCGTTAATAAATAAGTCTTCCAATTGAACGAATCGGGAAACATTTTCGCAAACTGAAAAAGAGTTCTTATTCTATTAAAAATCGACTTTTTATCTAATTCCTCAAAAGTGTCATGGATAAAAACTTGTAAAAATAGGATTCCAATCAATATCAAAAATAAGAAAAGAGTCACCCCACAGATTGCTTTAAGATTTTGACGAATCCAATCAAAAAACGAATTCCGCGAAATAAATAAAAAGTGAGCTGAAAAAGCTATAACAGGGAAGGTAGCTACAATTTCTTTACAAAGAATGCCAAAAAATAGACATATGAAAGATAAAATAAATGGAATGGTTCTAATTATATTTTTGCTGCTGGATTTTACTGTTTTTGGCAAAGCGTCATTTATAGTTCCAAGACCCCTTAAAAAAAAAATGGTTGCCGCCAAGTAAAAACATGTTGCCATTATGGAGGAACGACTAGATATATAAGTTACAGCCTGAGTATTTAAGGGGTGTAAAGCAAAAAGTGTTGCCGCAAAAAAACCGTTTCTTGGATTTAATAAGGGATCAGAGTTTTTAGAGATAATATTTAATTCTAAAACCAATCGGTAGATCAGGCAAACCGCGATCGTATGAAAACCAATGTTGAAAAGATGATAACTCCAAACTCCAAATTCACTCAGGTAATAGTTTAAATTGAACGAAAGAATAACCAACGGTCTTTGAGCAAAACTAAAAATGAACATTGGGATTTTATCCAATCCCTTAATCCAAGGTTTTTCTAAAATAGCCGTTACATCGTCAAAGTGGAAAGAATTTAAATAAACGTTGGCATAAACTAAACTGACCAACCCCGCTAATAAAAAATAAGGTTTTTTTTGTATCATAATAAAGAAGGCTTATCTCCCTAAAACCTCGTAAAACATTTTTTCTAAACGGTTAACGGATAGGTTCCAATCGTATTTTTTTTCCGCTTCTTTTCGACAATTTTCTTTTTGGGCAATAATTGGTTTGGGGTTTTCCAAAAAACCTTGTAATAATTTTGACATTGACTCTGGAGAAGAGTCTTCAAATAAAAAGCTCGGATCAATATTACTCAAAATTTCCTTTGTTCCTCCAACCGGGGTTCCCATAACTGGCAAACCGCTGGCAAGAGCCTCTACTGTTGCAAGTCCAAATCCCTCGATTGCTAGCGTTGGCAAAACAAATAAATCTGCAGCCCCATAATAATAGGCTATATCTTCGTCGGAAACCCTACCTGCCAATACTATTTTCTCTCCCATGCCCAATTTTTCAATTTGACTTCTGAGATTCTTCTCTAATGACCCCGCTCCAACAATTATCAAACAAAAAAGTAAATTCGGATTCTTCAGATTAATTCTATAACAGGCATCAATTAAATTTTGTAACCCCATTCGGGACTCCAATCTCCGAACAGTTAAAAACACTTTGGTATTTTCCGCAATCCCCAAGCGTTTTTGACATTCATTTTGCGACATACCAGTAACTCCCGGTTTAAAATTTTCTAAGTCAACGCCTCCTGGAATCACGTTTAGCCTCGATCTCTTAAAAGGGAAAAACTCACGAAATCGGCTTTTTGTATAAGTACTTAAGAAAACAAAGCGTTTAGACGCTAAAAAACAAACCCACTCAATTACTTTTATTATTCCTAACCTGACCCTAAGCTTAAAAGCAAAAAGCGGAACTTTATTTTCATTTTGGAATCCCAAACAGTTTATTTTTTCTTCATCAAACCATAAACTGTGAAAATGATACACCCTGGGTACTTTCCAAAGTTTGGAATTAAATAGACAAGCAAAATCAATAAGAGGATTGTGTATATGAATTAAGTCAATTTGGTACTTTTGGATAATTTTTTCAGACACCCGACGAACTTCTTTTACCAAACTAATAAAACTTTTACATTCCTTAACCCCAATTCTGTAGTATTCAATTCCATCAATAACTTCAAAATCTGGTAAACAATCGTTAGGCTTACAAGCAATTTGAACCACTTTATGTCCTTTTGCCACCAACCTCTTATTTACTTCATAAGTCAGTTTCCATGCTCCTCCCATTTCATCGGGGAAGCAATAGTACTGTAAAGATAATATTTTCAATGGTTTTTCATGGTTTTTCATCGTACAAAGTATAATAAGGAAGATTAGCAGAAAGAACAAGTGGAAGAATAAAAGTAAAAATAATTTCCCACTCCAAAATAGAAATCATCTTTCGGGCTTTTTTTATTAAGAAAGTTTATGTATACTGTATCTTTTTTTAGACTAATTTAACCAAAATCATAAATTTCTCTAATGAAACATGTTGATAATCAGCCAAATATCCAAGCCTTAAGGAAGATTTCTTCCTTATTTACTACGGCAGACCTGGAAATTGATCAGTTATTAAGTTTAGCAATTGATACTGCCACAGAAACTATTGGAGCTCGAAACTCTTCTCTACTTTTGGTAGACGATAACTCTGGGCATCTTCAATTCTATCAAGCTTCCGGGCAAAAAAAGATACAATTGAAAAATTTTGAAATTCCACCTGGAATGGGTCTTGCCGGAGCGGTTTTGGAGAGCGGAAAACCAATCGTTTCCAACGACGTAGTAAACGACCCTCGATGGTATAGCTATATTAACGAGAAAATCAGTTTTCAGGTGACTGCAATTGTGACTTTGCCTCTCATAATAGATGATAAAGTCATAGGAGTGGTTCAATTTCTGGATAAAATAGAAGAAACCCCTTTTTCTGAAAAAGACGTTGGAGTTTTAGAAAAATTTGCCAACTTGATGGCTACCTTCATCAACACCTCCCGAAGTAAAAAAATCTTGGGTAGGGAGTTTGATCGATTACGACAAAAATACATGCGGCGATACATGATCGTGGGGGAAAGCAAAGCCCTCAGAAAATGTATTATGGAGTGCGAGAAAGTAGCAAATTCAAAGGCCGCTGTTTTGATTTCTGGAGAAAGTGGAACGGGAAAAGAACTGTTCGCAAATATGATCCATGACCGGAGCAATCGACAAACCAAGCCATTTATTTCTGTTAACTGCGGCGCTTTACCAGATTCAATCCTGGAAAGGGAGTTATTCGGTCACGAAAAAGGAGCTTTTACCGGAGCGGATTCTAGAAAAATTGGGCTATTTGAAGCGGCACATACTGGAACATTATTTTTAGACGAAATTGGAGAAATGCCCTTAGAAATGCAAGTTAAACTTTTACGGGTTATACAAGAAGGCTCCTTTATGCGTTTAGGAGGAACAACTCCCATTCAAGTAGATGTAAGGATTATTTCTGCTACAAACCAAAATTTAGAGAAATCTGTCTCAGAAAATCTATTTAGAAAAGATTTATACTATCGAATAAATGTTATTAATATCAAATTGCCCTCGCTTAGAGATAGAAAAGAAGATATCCCTGATTTAACTTCCTTTTTTCTTAAGAAACATAGTAGAGACGACCAAAATCTCGTAAAATGCGGTAAAGAAGTTTTAAGCAACTTGATGAGTTACAGTTGGCCTGGAAACATTAGGCAATTAGAAAACGTTGTTGAAAGAGCTTTAGTTCTTTGCGAAGGCGACGAACTGACAAAAGATTCCTTCGAGTTTGAAACGGAAACGCCGTCTATTGACGTTGGAGTAGGGCAAAGTCTAAAAGAAGCAAACGACGCTTTTCGTCGTTGTTATATCTCAAAGACATTGAATTCTACCGATGGTAATCGCACAAAAGCCGCTAAAATTCTGAAAGTTCAACGATCTTATCTTTCCAGGTTGATTAAAGAATTAGAGATTGATTAAAAAGCCCACTAAAGTTCGATGTTAAATAGTTAAACTTCCCCAACTCACAAAGTAAAAAGAACTGGTTAAATAATGACAGCTAAAATAATTGATGGGAAAAAAGTTTCCGCTAGCATATTAGAGAAGTTAACTTTACAAACTGAAAATCTAAAAAAAAAATTCGGTAGATCTCCAGGATTAGCTACAGTTTTAGTAGGAGAAGATCCTGCATCTCAAGTTTATGTCCGAAATAAAAATAAACGATGTAAAGAAATAGGGTTTCAGTCATTCGAACAAAATCTACCCGCTGATATCGCTGAAAAAGAATTACTCCAATTAGTCAAAAACCTGAATCAAAATCCCGAAGTAGATGGGATTTTAGTTCAGCTACCTTTACCGAACCATATTCGATCCGAACTTATTTTAGAAGCAATTCTTCCAGAAAAAGACGTTGATGGTTTTCATCCCATAAATGTTGGAGGCCTAGCCTCGGGGAAAAACGTCCTTTGCCCTTGCACTCCTTCTGGAGTCATTGAAATGTTAGATTATTATGATATTCCAATAGAAGGACAACATGCAGTTATCTTGGGAAGAAGCAATATCGTGGGAAAACCTCAGGCTTTTCTATTGTTGCGTCGAAATGCTACTGTCACAATCTGTCATTCTCGTACCAAAAACTTAGAAGAGGTAACTTCTTCAGCAAATATCCTTGTTGCGGCAATTGGGAAACCAAATTATGTAACGGCTAATATGGTGAGAGAAGGCGCTGTAGTCATCGACGTAGGTATTAATCGGGTAGACGGGAAATTAACCGGTGACGTTGACTTCAACCCTGTCGCCGAAAAAGCGTCTTATATTACGCCTGTTCCTGGAGGGGTTGGCCCCATGACAATCGCAATGCTCATGGGAAACACTCTCAAAGCATTCGAAACGCGGATGAATGCCGGTTAAATACGATGGACCTAACGCCTAATTCATTTACATCTCCCTCCGACGATTCTCACGAAGCCAGAATATATTCCGTAAACGATATTACCGAAGATATTAAAACTATATTGGAAGCAGCTTTTGATGGTATTTGGATAGAAGGAGAAATTTCCAACTACCGAGTAGCAGCTTCTAACCATGCTTATTTTGTATTGAAAGACGATCGTTCCCAAGTTCGTTCAGTAATGTTCCGAATGCAAAAAAGTAGACTCCGATTTGATCCCGAAGACGGCGATCAAGTCCTTCTGTTCGGCAGAATATCTGTTTATAACGCCCGGGGCGAATATCAAATTATCGTCGAAAATATGGAACCCCGAGGTTTGGGAGCTTTACAAAAAGCCTTCGAACAATTAAAAGAAAAATTATCTAAAGAGGGCCTGTTTGACGATTCAAAGAAAAAAGAAATCCCATGGTTACCCTGGAAAGTGGGCGTCGTTACTTCGCCTACCGGAGCCGCAATTAGAGACATTATCGAAGTAATTTCCAGGAGAAACTCTAGAGCTTCGATATTACTCTATCCAGTTAAAGTTCAAGGCGAAGGGTCCGCAGAGGAAATTGCCGAAGCGATTCAAAATATGAACAAATCGCCCAATATTGACGTCCTAATTGTTGGAAGAGGCGGAGGGTCGATCGAAGATTTATGGGCATTTAACGAAGAAATTGTCGCCCGCGCTATTTACGATTCAGAAATTCCTATTATTTCGGCAGTCGGTCATGAGATTGATTTCACCATAGCCGATTTCGTAGCCGATTTAAGGGCTCCAACTCCATCAGCCGCGGCAGAGTTAGCTGTTCCAGAACTATCAGACATCTTATCTCAACTTCGTTTTAATACTGAAACCCTCATCAAATCTACTCAAGAAAAAATAGAAAATCAACGTCAGCAACTAAGCAATTATACTAACCGTAGATTTTTTCGATCTCCGATGGAAATCGTGCAACCTGCGGCTCAGCGATTAGACGATTTAAATCAAAGATTAGCGAGAGCTCCAAACCAAGGTCTACAATTACGAAAAGAACGATTACGGGGAACCGTTCAAGGTTTATTTAATAATTCGCCAGATAAAAAAATTCAAAGCTTAAAAGAACGTCTTATCGATAGGGCGAGACGTTTGTCAAGAGCGCCAGAACAAACATTATCAATAAAAAAAGAACGGCTTAAAACTTCCTTTCAATCCTTGCTCCACAATTCTCCTAAAAACGGTCTTTCCCTATCTAAAAATAAATTAGTTGATATAAATAACCGCTTAGTCAGAGCTCCAATCCAGGGATTAAAACTTCATAAAGAACGGCTTCGCCAAGCGTCTCAGGCATTAACATATAATTCTCCAGCCATTAAAGTTTCAACGCAAGCGGAAAAGCTCGAAACTCTGACAGCACAATTAATTAGAAAAATGAACTCGCTAACTCAATTTAAAAGAGAACAACTGGCAGGGTTGGGGAAAAGCTTAAATGCTTTAAGTCCACTCCAAGTTTTAGACAGAGGGTATAGCGTTACGTTTTCTAAAAAAACAGGTAAGGCGCTCAAGGATTTTAAAGAGGTGAAACCAGGAGACAAAATCCAAACTCAACTTTCTAATGGTAAGTTAGACTGTACCGTTGACGAAGTTTTTGAGTAAAGCTTTAACCTGTAATCAAATCTTCTACCTTAGATAACACCGGAGAATCCTTAAGTAATTTAATAGCTTCCGGGCTCATCTTATTGTTAACGACATCCAAATATTTTAAGTCCGTTAACGAAGCCGCTTCGGCGAGAAATTTTGCGCCTTCGTCTCCTAAATCATTCTCGGCTAAATCTAAGGTCGTTAAATCGGATAAATATAGAGATATAGAAAGCTCTTCCGCAGCCTTTGCTCCTACCTTACATTTCCACAAATTCAAAGATTTTAAGTTTGAAAAGTTTGAAGATTGGGCTATCACAGCCACTCCATCATCGCCTATATTATTACGTTCCAAATTTAACGAGATCAACCCCTTAATAAAGGGCGATTCAGCCAAATACTTTATTCCTTGGGCGGTGATGTCGTTTCGTTCTAAATTTAATTCTTTTAGATTTGCGAATCGTTCGTCATTTGCTATGAATTTCAATCCTTCATCGGCAATATATTTTAAGCGTATATCCAATACCGTCCCGTCTTTTTTTAGCATGTCAGGAGCAATTTCTTCTACCGGTTGATCATTAAACGGTCTTTTCATCTTTCTTTCCTTTTCTAACAACAACTTCTATATTTTTAAATATTTATCATTTAGTAAATATCCCAACCAAACTGATTGGCAACGCTTTTCACGATTTAGACTTTTTACTATTTTTATTATTTTTGGCTTCTTCAGTCTTCTCCAACTTTTCTAATCGATCTCGTAAAGATTTATTTTCTTTAACAACGTCGTCTAATTCAGATCGGATTTCTCCCATCTCTTTCGGTTTTTTGGCGGAATTCCTTAAAGCGGCAATCGCATCTCCCGCTCTTCTTTGTAATCTTCCGTCAGGTTCATTATCCGCCAATTTTCTTAAAATAGGAATAGCCGCTAAATCCTCCAACGCTTGCAACGCTTGAATCGCTCCTAATTTTCCTCTAAAAATAGCCGCAGGAGTTCCTCTCGTCTCGCGCGCAAAACGAGCCAGCAAATCTAACGCTTTTCCTTTTTTGTTTTCAAACCGCTTGGCTAATACAGCCAATCCTCTCATTGCCGAAGATCGGCTCAATTTAGGGGCCCCGTACTCAGCTCCATTTTCAAAAATTTCAAAAGATTTTTCGTCTTCAAGTTCCGCCAGACCTGAATATATTGCAATCCGCGCCATATCGTTATGAGTTTTTCTTTGTAAGGAACTTTCAAGAAATTCTCTCGAATCAACGTCTTTGATTTTCCCCAAGGCCCTTAAAGCGACAGCTTCAACTCTATAAGAGGGATCGCCTTGCGCTATTTTTCTTAGAGCTTTAGCTACTTTGCCGTCTCGGATGAAACCTCCCAAAGCGCTGACAACCCCATGGCGCACTTTTGGACAATCATGTTTTAACCCTTTCAATAGACCGTCTCGAGCTAAATCACCGCCAATTTTTCTAAGCGAGGAAGCAATTCTGTTTGAAACGCCCCAAAATTTTTCCTTAATTAATCTTTCGGAAAGAAGTTTTATATCTTCAGTTGAAGGTTTTTCTGCAAGGGCAACAGCGGCTTCTAATCTACCTATAGGATCCGAATCTTTTTTCAATTGTTCCGCCAACATCGGTCTCGGTAAATCCAGTTTGATTTTTTTACAAGGAATCTCATAATCCGGATCTAATCGCACAAAAGTAGGTTTGCTTTTTAATTTGAAAGAAAATTTATTTTCTTTGCTGTCCAGTAAAATTGGAAACGTTTCTTCTTTCTTTCCGTAAAAAAATCGAAGATTCATAGAAAGCCGAAACAGCAAATCTTCGCCTTTATTTTCTGATTTTTGATTTTGTTTAACGGTAACAGTTCCAATCTTGTGAGTATTATCCCAACTGAAACCCAAATCCAAAATAGGATAACCGCCTCGGAAAATCCATTGGGCCGCCCACTCATCGTAATTCTCTGAAACTGTCTCCTCAATACAACGGAGCAGGTCTACTGTCTCAACCAAACCAAATTCGTGACGTTTTAAAAATAGACTCAAAGCCTTACGAAAATTAGGTTCTCCCAACGCGGCCATTAGATGTCGTAATCTGACAGCGCCTCCGGGATACAAATGAGCGTCGAACAGATCGATTGGTTCTTTATATATATTCGTCACAATTGGACGTCTGTAGCTCGCATCCTCGCCAAAATACATTTCTGCGTCTTCATATAATTGATATCTAAATTCGTCTTCGCCTTTGGACTCCCTCGTATATAAAGCGTCAAAATAAGTTGCAAACGACTCGTGTAACCAAGCGTGCGACCATGTTTTTGCGGTAACAAGATCTCCAAACCACATGTGTGCCGCTTCATGCGCAACTAGCCCATTAGAATTAATGTCCAAATGAGCTCGATTATCATGAAGAGTTAAATCTGTTTGAGTTGTAACAGTGAAATTTTCCATTCCTCCAAAAATAAACTCTGGAACGGCAATTTGGGAGTATTGTGGATAGGGATATTGGTAATCCACAAAATCAGAAAAAAATCGAATGATTTTTCCTGTATCCTGAAACGAATTTTTTCCTTCCTTTTCTCTACCTCTTTGCACATACCATTTGATATTGGTTCCGTGAACTACCTCGCTATGCTCTGCAAACTCTCCACCAACAATAGAAAGCAAATAGGTTGAATATGGAAGTTCAAGCTTGTAATGAAAAAAAGATTCTTTTGGCGTGATTTTCTTTTTTAATAATTTTCCATTTGCCAAACCGAACATCCCCGGAGGCAACCGCAATTTAACCTCAGTGGTTTGTTTAAAGTTTGGCTGATCAAAGCAAGGAAAGTAATATTTAGAATCTTCGTCCTGTCCCTGAGTCCAAACTGTTTTAAAACGATCGGGATAATCTGCGTCAGGTTTCGTGAAATAAATACCCGCTAGAGGTTTTTCGACAGAATGTTCAATAGTTGCAGAAATCTTGGTTCCTGGTTTAAAAGAAGTCTTTAAGAAAGCTATAATTTTTTCTCCAGTGTTCTCAAAATCAACTGGTTTTCCTTGAATTCGAACTTTTGATACCTGCAAACGCATTGCGTCGAAACTAATCTCGATCACGTTTGTCGAATTGACTTTTAGGTCATATTGGGTACTTCCCCATACCTTTTCCTGATCCCAATCAAAATTTAAATCCAATTTCAAATGTAATGGAATTACGGATGTATTGGGACCATAATGCGGCTTTGAACCTTTTTGGGCAAATGGTTTACGTTCTAATAGTCCCCAATGTTCCGAGAGACCTTCAACATAATGACATTTGCAGTAGCGAGTTGAATGCAATATATCCTCAATTTTTCAAAGTTTTTGTTAAAATACGTTTCTAAAATTTAAATAAATCAAACGCCTTTTTAATAATTTTAGGCAATTGTATTGGTCCTTTACCAATTCCTGGGCAGAAGCCAGCCGTTAACTCCCAATGTCTTGGCGTTTCCATATTTTCCCGCCAAAAAGGATAAGTTCTACATTGAGCTGGTTTAGCTTCGTGAATTGCGCATCCCTCAAATGTTAAAAATGGACATGGGTTACCTTCTTCAACGTTTATATACCACATATCGTGTTCTTTCTTAAGAAACTCCAATTTAAAACGTTTTTGGGGAAGCCTTAAATACTCAGCCGCATTTCCAACGTCTTTACGATCCATATAAACCACTCCTGGCTTCGCGCAGCATTTAAAGCAATCAGGCTCACATTCGAAACGTACAGGCTCTTTTTCCCACCATTTGGTTTCCATGAATTTATAATAATACTAAATCGTTTCTATGGATTACTTCTTCATAAAATCTATCGTGAAGCGTCTCTCTAACCGCTGGTGTTTTTAACCCCTTAATTTTATCCAGATCTCTTGAATTGTAATTAACCAATCCTACCGCAAATTCCTTACCGGATTCATCCAAAAGACTCACAGCGTTTCCGAACTCAAAATCACCTTGAATTTCCACAATTCCAGCGGAAAGCAAACTTTTTCCTCTAGAAAAAATTGCCTTTTTAGCGCCTGCATCAATTCGAATTTTACCTTTAGATTTTAAAGTATGAGCAATCCAATGCTTACGTCCTTTAATTTTGGGTTTACCCGACCAAAATAAAGTGCCAACATCTTCTCCTGAAGTAACTTTTTCTAAAGATTTTAGGTTCTTCCCGTTCATAATAATAGTCGGGATGCCAAAGCTAGTAGTTTTTTTTGCGGCTAAGACCTTAGTGTACATTCCTCCAACTGTATAATGGCTGCCGCCGCTTTTACCGGCAAGTTTTAAAATCTTGCTCGTTATATTTCCCACAAATGGAATCAGCTCTGGAGGAGTCTCATTTTTTGAGGCCTGTTTAGAAGGATCGCTAGAGTATAAGCCATCAATATCCGACAAAATTATTAATAACTGGGAATCTACTAAACACGCCGACAATGCAGCTAATGTGTCATTATCTCCAATCTTTATTTCATCGACAGAAACGGTATCGTTTTCGTTAATTATTGGAATGACGCCATGCGATAACAAAGTATTAATGGTATTTTTAGCGTTAAGATAGCGTTTACGATCGCCTAAATCATGGTGATCAAATAAGATTTGAGCTACTTTGAGCCCTTCCTTTTCAAATCTCTTCTCGTAAATCCGCATCAAATAACTCTGCCCTATGGCGGCACAGGCTTGTTTTTCGGGAATAGATAAACGCGGAGCTTTAATATCTAATCTCCCCCTACCAGCCATAACGGCGCCAGAAGAAACTAAAACCACTTCGTAACCCTTATGAATTAGGCTCTTCACGTAAAAAGAAATTTTGGCAACAGTATCCTCGTCTAATACCAAAACAGAATCGTCTAGTTTAGGTTTCTTTCGAGCGATTACGCTACTGCCAATTTTTATGACAATACGTTTCAAACCCTTGAGTATATTTTTTCTTGCCGAAGCGTTTTCCATTGAGAAATTAGGAATGGTTTAATAAAAATTTTAAGGGTACTAATATAACATGGCGAGATGGAGGCGGGAATCTAAAGTATAGAGGGAAAATATCAATCGTAAAAAGATGAAATGAACTTTATTTGACCGGCCTTCCTAACGATGAGCAAAAATATCGGTAAACTTATCGCTAGATCTGGCGCGTAGGGCTACATAAATAAGAGTCACAAGATTGCCTAAAATAAAAAGCGCTAAAGTCCAAGCTGCCCCTCGAAAAATGCTTTTCTCCATTACTCCAATCCAAATTCCGACAAAAGTCGCTCCTATATAAAAATCGATGAATGTAGCAATCCCCCAACGTAAAGCGGCCATTTCTTCGATACCTTGCATAACGTTACTTTCGACGCTTGCCCACACGATTACACCCGTAAGAATTGCAAAAAGTAGGAAGCAAACAGATAAAACCTGCATTTTAAAATTAAGCATTTTTATCACTCAGGTTTAATTTTTTCGAATAAATAATGAGCAACGAACCACTCTTTGCCTCGTTTATAACCAAATAATTCGGCGCATGCCATGAAAAAAATTCTCCATCTCTGGAACCAAATAGAGCTTTCTTTCTCGCCATAGACCTGGCGAAATATTGGAAGAATAGCAGATTTTTTTTCGTCCATATTTTTCAACCATGCATTTGAAGTCTTCATATAATGCCGACCATCCCATCGCCATTGTTTTTCTAGGGAAAGGTCTTTTTGAAAATTAGACAACAGACTTTCAGACGGCATGACGCCACCTGTAAAAAAATATTTTCCCATCCAATTGTCGGAACCCGCCGTTTCAAAAAAATACGCATACTCTCGATGGCAAAAAATATGAACAAATAATTTCCCCTTTGGTTTCAACCATGAGGCTATATTTCCTATTAACAACTCATAATTACGCATATGTTCAAACATTTCTATGGAAACAACTCGATCAAATTTTTTTTCCGTAGAAAACCGATTCATATCTTCCGTTAAAACCGTCAAGTTTTCGAATCCTCTATCTTTACCTTTCTTACTGATTGCTTCTCTTTGGGGGTTAGAGTTTGAAACGGCTGTAATTTTGCTATTAGGATACTTTTCAGCCATCCATAGAGAAAGAGATCCCCAACCACAGCCCAACTCAAGAATATCCATTCCGTCGACCAATTCAGCCCTTTCGCAAGTAGTTATTAGAGATTTTTCTTCGGCGTCATCCAATTGCGTCGACCCGTTTCCCCAATAACAAGAGCTATATTTTTTATATTTTCCTAAGGTTAATTCAAAAAATTCGGGAGGTAACTCGTAATGCTGTTGGTTGGCTTCTAGGGTATGAACGGCTATAGGAGCAGACTTTAACTCTTGAACAAAACTCCGAGTTGATTCTGGAGTCGATCCATTATGTAAAGTTCTCTCCTCGTCTAATCTTTTTTTTGATAACCATCTAATACCTAGCCGAATCCAGCTATCTGAAATCAAGCCACGCTCCATCCAATCGACAATTTTATCCATTTTCAATTATCCTTTGGAGTCCATGGGAAAAACATATTTGTTGTCTTAAGATATTTTTTATATTCCTCACCCTTAGTTTTCAAAGCTTGTTTTTCCGTAAAAGGAATTCCTGAAACTTTAATTAGAAAAAGTAACATGGCGCAGGGACCAACTAAAGTCACCCACCCGTAACCAGCTCCCCACCCTAAAATCACATAACTCCACCAATGAACCCATTCAAAAAAATAATTAGGGTGCCGTGAGTATCGCCATAAACCGATCCTACAAACTTTTCCTCTATTAGAATCTTCCGCTCTAAACGCTGCAAGCTGTCTATCTGCAGCCCATTCTCCTCCTATAGAAATAATCCATATCAATGCGGCAAAGCTATCTGCCATTCCCAAAGGTTTAGGGTTATAAACAACAATAGACATTGGAACGATGAATAAAGTTGCTACCGCCGCTTGAGCTTGAAAAAAGAAAAAAAAGTATTCTCCCACTTTATTTCCAGCGGCTTGGCGAAAACTTTGGTAACGGCCGTCTTCTTCTTTTGCCTTAACTATCCTATCGACTAATAAATGAGTCCCTAGACGAATTCCCCAGCCCATCCCCATGCAAGCCGCTAATGTTCTCCTTCCTTCGTCGCCATTGCCTGCTATAGCAAAGTATAAGATACCCCCAGCGATACCATAAGCCCAACCTACGTCGGCAATACCAGCATCCTCAGTTTTTAATTGCCATGCCCACAAGACAATCATAAAAACCGCTATTACGATCCAGCAATTAATTAATTGAAAAAGAATTACCGCCACAAGTAGACCTTTTAAGGGGCTTCGATCAAATTTTCTACAGAAGGCAAAATAGGATTCATTCTACAAAGCGGTTTTGTAAACAACATTTGTACATTACCAATTTGCCGTTCCCGGAAACCGCCTTCACAGTAACAAAGATAAAAAACCCACATTCTAATAAAGGCTTCTGAAAAACCTAAATTTCTAACATCATTTTTATTTTTCAAGAAACGTTCTCGCCACTCTTTAAGAGTTTTAGCGTAATGTGGCGTAATATCTTCCAGGTGGAATAATCTCATATCGGAAGAAGTCGCAGCAGCAGAACAAAGCGCAGTTATGGACGGGATACAACTTCCAGGAAAAATATATTGCTTGATAAAATCCACAAAATCTTTTGATTCTTCAAACAAGTTATCGACAATAATAATTGCCTGAATCATCATTCGACCATTAGGTTTAATCAATTGTCCGCATTTTTGAAAAAAGGTTTTATAATATTGATGCCCAACCGCCTCAATCATTTCAATAGAAACCAATTTGTCAAATTGCCCTTCTAAATCCCTGTAATCTTTTTTTAAAACCGTTACTTGCCCCTCCAAACGGTTATCCTTCATCAAATTTTTTGAGAATGAAAGTTGTTCGTCTGAAATTGTAGTAGTCGTTACGCGACAACCATAATTTTTTGCGGCGTGAAGAGCAAACCCTCCCCATCCTGTCCCAATTTCTAAAACATGATCTTCTGGCGATAAATCCATTTTTTTACAGATTCGATCAATTTTAGCTACGGAAGCATCGTATAAAGAACTCTCGATTGTTTCAAATATACCGCTGGAATACATCCGAGTATCGTCTAAAAATGTCGAAAAAAAATCGTTCCCCAAGTCATAATGAGCATGAATGTTTCGCAAACTACCTTGTCTGTTATTTTTTTTCAAAGCGTGCGCAAGCTTAAATGCCCAAACTCCTATAATAGCCAAACCGCCTTCCATTTGGTTTGCGGCATCCCTGTTACGAGTGAAAATCCTAACCAAAGTAGTTAAATCATCGCATGTCCACCGTCCTTTGATGTAAGCCTCTCCCGCTCCATTTAAGCCTTTAGCCGCTATATCCAAAAACATTTTAGGACTGTGCACATTAACGGTCGCCTTAAAAGGAAACTCCGAAGTCGCCTTTCCAAAAACCATATGTTCGTCTTTATCTACAACAGTCACTTCTCCATCGCTAATGTTTTTAAAATAATCCAGAACCATTTTTCT
Organism: uncultured Nitrospinota bacterium; assembly: GCA_964570665.1. Taxonomy (GTDB): domain Bacteria; phylum Nitrospinota; class Nitrospinia; order Nitrospinales; family JAJDAT01; genus JAJDAT01. The sequence continues at coordinate 145,401 of CAZMZH010000006.1, forward strand.
GGCGATTTTATCGACAAAAGTGATACCTAATTCATCCATTAGTTCTATATCCTTAGGAGTAATAAACTCTTCAGTTTGCAAGGTCAATTTCTCCCTTCACGAATTCCATGTTTTGGATGTGAATAAAAGGGGCATTTTTGCAACCAAAGCAATAAGGCTTGAAAATATATGGCTGCTTTCACTTTCCATGTCATTAAGGGATAACGAATCAAAACTTTAGCTAACGATAATCCGTTAATAGGTTTTCGTTCCATAACTAAATTTGTTTCAAAAAGCTTTCCTGTCTCGTTCCAGTTTTCCATATGAACTTTAAAACGTTCACCGGGTTCTGAAAAATACCATTCATAATCCAACCCCATATCCATAAATGGAGAAATATGAAATTCTTTTTTAAAACAAAATTTTTTCATTCCATTTTCTTCTTTAACTAAGCTTGAGTTGAGTAAATAGCAATACTGTTCTCCCCATGGCGTATTATTTATCTCTGCGATAATGCTTTGTACAGAGTGACCCGTTTGATCAAAGCAAAAATAAAAACTAACCGGATTGAAACGATATCCAAAATAACTTAAGTGTGTCATAAGAAACACAGGTCCTTCAGGCTTCTTTCCAGTCTGATCTAAGACCCAACTCCGCACCGCTTCGGAGAGGGGAACGTCAATATTCCCCAAGTGGTCGCGACGTCGAAAATGAGCAAAATTCCATTTGCGCGCCGACCAAAACCAATAAGGATCAAAAAGCTTTGGGAGTTCGTCCAAGTTTAGAAAAAGCATGAATAATGAATAACTAAACTTTCTCTGAATAGGAGAGTATCTAACATGATCAACCATCCCTTCGTATATGGCGCTATTCATTAAAGAGATTTCCCAAATTGTCGACAAACCGCAAGCGAGCTTTTGAGGCCGTCTTCATGAAAACCAAACCCCCAGTAAGCGCCACAAAAATGAATCTTATCCACTCCATCAATTTCTTGATGACGTTTTTGAGCCGTAATACTGTCAGTGGTATACACGGGATGATGATATATAATTTTTTTAAGAATCTTCTTAGAATCAATCAGGTTTTCCATATTCAACGAAACGCAGAACGTTTTTCGAGAATCGAGTGTTTGAAGCATATTCATGTTATAAGTCACAGTTGTTTCTTCAACAGGTTTCATCAATTTCCTATAATTCCAACTTGCCCAAGCCCTCCTCTCTTTAGGCAAAACTGACGAGTCCCAATGCAAAACCGCAATGTTTTTTTGATAAGGAATAGCTCCCAAAATTTCCTTTTCCTTTTCAGTCGGATCCTCAATCATTTTTAAGGCTTGATCGCTGTGAGTAGCAATAACGACTCTATCAAAAACTTTACTTTCTCCATCTCGATTCGTTACTTCAACGCCATTTGTTTTTCGAGAAATTTTTTGAACCGGTGTATTAAGTAAAATACGATCTTTAAACGAACTTATAAGAGAATTTACATATTGTTTTGATCCGCCGTGAATTACTTTCCATTGAGGCCGATCTTCCACATTCAGCATTCCGTGATTTTCAAAAAATTCGGCAAAAAACCGGAAATTAGAATTCTCAATCACTTTCGGTTTTGCCGACCAAATTGCAGACGCCATTGGAAATGCGTAGTTTTCTCTCAGTTTGTTTGAATAACCGCCACGTTTTAAAAAATTGCCAAAAGTAATTTCTTCTTTAGGATTTTTTAAATACAATTTTGCGTCGCGATTAAATTTTAAAATATCTCTGACCATAGAAATGAAAGAAGGTCTCAATAAATTAAATCTTTGCGCAAATAACCCATCCAGGGATGTTCCATTATATTCCAAACCTGATTTATCGCACTTAACGCTAAAACTCATACTCGTCGATTGCGATGAAACTCCGAGACGATCAATTAATTTTATAAAATTAGGATAGGTTTTATCGTTGAAAACAATAAAACCCGTATCTATCTGGTAATCTTCTTCATCTATGGAAACTGGAACGGTATGAACATGGCCTCCAACATAATCAGACGCCTCATAAACACAAATATCGTGATCGTTGGAAAGTAAATAGGCTGTGGCTAAACCAGATATTCCCGTTCCAATAACGGCAATTTTCATAAAAAATTAACGCTTTTCTAAAACAAGAGAAGATCTTAAGGTTTTTTCGGGAACGCCTTTTAAATCCCAAACAATTCCAACTCTCGACATGAATCTCAAAATTAAATATGTGATATCAATCTCCCACCAAAAAAATCCTTGTCGCACGGCATTAGGATAGTGATGATGATTGTTGTGCCAGCCTTCTCCTAAAGTTATTAAAGCTATCCAAATATTATTCCTACTATCGTCACCCGTCATATACCTTTTAGTTCCATATTTATGCGCCAAAGAGTTGGTTGTGCAAGTTCCATGGAATAAAACAATTGTAGAAATCACAAATCCCCAAACAAATAACTGAGAACCGGTAACACCCCAATCGGGGTTAAAAGTATTTATCAAATCTCCAACCGTAATAAGTGCAGCCGCATAAAAAATTGGAATAACGATATCAAACCTATCCAGCCATCTTAATTCCGGATAACGCATAAAATCGCCTATCAACTCTTTTTTAGTTACAAAATTTGATTTCCCCATAAACCAAAACATATGACTTCTCCAAAACCCAGATTGTTTAGGGGAATGTATATCTTTTTCGGTGTCAGAATATTTATGATGATATCGATGATAAGAAGCCCACCAAAGTGGACCTCTTTGAATGGCTGAGGCCCCTATAACAGCAAAAACAAATTGGAAAAAACGGGAAGTCTTAAATGAACGGTGAGAAAAATAACGATGGTAAAACCCCGTGATGGCAAACATCCGCACAATATATAAAGAAATTGCCACAAAAACTGCGGGCCAACTCCATCCAACCCAGAACACAGAAAAACAACCTACATGAAGGGCAATAAACGGAATACATCGAACCCAATCAACTGACTGATCATGATTCTCATCTAAATTACTCGCTCCCGCGTAACTATCAAACCATTGCGTAAAAGCATCTAACAGGCCAAACATATCGATTCAACTCCGACAATTGAATTTCCGTTATCTTATAAACTCTTATATATCAAAGAATTGAAACACAGGAAAGTAAAGATTTGAGTCAAACTTGAAAATTATTGTTTTCCCCTAACTTAAATAACTAGAAAAAAACTTATATTGCGGGTCGTCAAAAAAATCATTTCCAAGTTTATAACATCCTAGTTCAAATATAGGAATACAGAACAACTAAACAATTGCTTGCAGACTAGTAAGAGAATAAAATTTAATTTTAAAAAATAATTTTTGCGAAAATCAAAGGAAGGGGAGATTCATCTCTATGCGAATTCATCTACTTTCTGGACAATTTTTAATTATTTGCCTTAATCAGAAAATATCAATCTGACGTTTTAACAAAAAAACCATATAAACATACGGCCAAAAACAAAAAACCAAATAATAAATAAAATATGAGACTTTCTAACGTATTTCCAAATAAGTCTACAAAAAGCCCTTTATTAAATAAAAATCCCCAATAAAACGCATAAACAAAAGTAATTAACAATCCCAACTTGTGCTTCTTGTAAAGTAGACAAAATGAAATAATTATTGTAAGAGCAAATACTTCTCCCAATGGAATACATAAGGTTTTATCCGTTAAAAAACCAAAAATGGAAGTAGATTTATCGGCTGGTTCCATATAGGAATCTCTTGTAAATTATTTTAAAATTATTCAACAAGTGAATCGTAAACTTAAAATCTAATTACAATATTCAAATTACGCTGAAACCCTTTAAATTATTAATCAGGAATAAAATGTCAGTAAATATCCCGAATAAATCGAAGCAATTAAGCTTAAGAAAGTTAATCCATAAAAAATAAAAGCCGTTTTCGAAAAAGCTTTTACATATGAATAGCCCGCGCTAAATGCATAAAAAACTGCCGCTAATAGTGAATATCCTTGATGAGCTTCAATCTCGATAGTTGTTCTTAAATCTAAATCAGCGGCAATCATTCCCGAAAGAGCGGATAATGCCAAAATCAAAAGCCCCATACTAAAATTAAAATTAGCGGCAGAAACCATTTTGGAATTATCTTTTTTTTGGGATAATCTTAAAAGCCATACCCCAGCAATAAGGAGTGGAAGAGGGAAATGGGAGAAAAAAGGATGAAATGTTATAGAACTGAGCAAGACTGATCGCGCCGCCTATTAAAGTTTATGACTCATTATATCTTTAAAATAAAAAAACGTCAGCGCCTCCTACTCAGTATATAAAGACCAATCTTTTTTATTTTACTGGACCTGTATCTAAAGCTTTTTCATATCCGACCAATTCAACATACCCTTTTCCAGTCGCCCGTTTTTTCTTATATTTTCCTGTTGCAGTAATACTTCCTTCCCAATAAGCCCCAGCGATTGATCGCAAATCATAAAGCTCTTGATTGGCAATATCTGGTTTTATATGCAAATCAATTCCATATTTTGGGACCTCAATCATCCAGCTTGCGGGATAAACAGCTCCCGTTTTTTCGCTTCGCCATTTTGTCATTGATTTAATTTTAAAATCGCTCAGCTCTAAACGATCATATGACCCATTTTTAAATATAACAGTTCCTGAAGAATATGGTTCAACTTCTCCATTTTTCAAACGGATTCTATAAAACATTAATTCCGTTTCATTATCCAGCTTAATAGAAAACCAGTCCCACCCAACTTGTTTTTCGCTCAATTGACTGCTTGAAAATTCACGATCCATCCAAGTTGTTCCGTTGACTTCAAACTCTTTACCTTTTAAATAAATTTTTCCCCAAGTTTTCATACGAGTGAAAGAAAAATAATGGGAAGCGTTTCCTTTTCCTTTTTGGCTGATTCCATTTTCCCCATGAAAAACTAAACTTTTTAGAGGTTTGACATTTAATTTCATTCCAAATCCTCTTTCGATAGCTTCAAGACGTTGTGTATCCCCATCGGTTTTTAAAACCCAGTCTTCATTCCAAATTAGCAATCGATCCGACTCTGCGCCTGCAACGCCCAAACCGGAGCGATTTAACCTTTCAAAAAAATAAAACTTTTCATTTTCAATATCCGATATAGTCATATGCGCAAAATAGATATCATCCAATCTCCAACGAGAAAATTTAGAGATATCGTCAAAGCGATCCAAAGCGACTCGAAAAAAAGTTAGCTGAAATCCAAATTCTCTTTCGTTCTTACTTTTTAAGTTTCCGGTGTAATACCACCACTCCACTTTATAATCATCATGAGAGAAATAATCTCGCGGAAAACTATATTGATACCCAGGCAATGCTTTTGAAAATTCAAAAGATTTTTCAGTAGAAGCCGCCTCTACAGAACTAGCAAAAATTAGAGACAATAAGCTAATGGTCAATAATAAAAAACGGCTCGCTTTTTTTTTCATAAGGTAAATCATTCTAAATTTTAAAAGTGGAACAAATTTAAACTCATAACAAAGGTTCTAAGAGTTTAAGAACGTCTTCCACTTCTCCTCCTAGGTTTTTTGCTAAATCAGCTTGGTATTTTGATTTTTTGAACTCTTTAAGATAATAATAATTAATAGCTAAGTTTTTATGCGCAATTGCCCAATTAGGAGCCATCCAAATTATCTTTTCTAAAACTTCAATAGACTCGACATAACGGGCCTTCTGAAAATAATCAATACTAACTTCAAATAAATAACCTATTCGATAGCTCCTATGCGGCTGTATTCTTAAAGCTGTTTTCATATATTTCATATAATTGGGTTGACCAGAATTTTTTAAGGCTATTCCCATTGCCCAATAAGCGCTGTGATTTAATTTATCTAAATCAATAGACTTTTTTAAAAATCGGACTGCTTTAGAAAAACTCCCTTCTTTTAAATAAAAATACCCCAATTGAAAAACCGCTCTCGAAGATTTGGGCATCGATTTAATTGCAGCTAATGCATCCGCTTCGCTTCCAGTATAGGTTTTATCAAAAATAAACTCAGGATACTTTTGCATTATAGAGGCATACTGGATTCTATTATTTATCGATTCCTTCGAAAAATTAACTTGATTACGATCTAAAAAAATTACGGCGGAAACTATTAAAGACATAATTAAAATGGGCGCCCATGCGTAATATTTAGGCGTAGCCTCAATTTTCTCTCTATCAAACCCACACAGTTTCCATGCCCCCCACATAAGAAATAAGGTTAATAAAGGAAACATAATTATAAAGAAAAAATCGATTGGAGAATTTAGTGGCGCCGTTTTCAAATAAAGTAGCTTAGCAAAAGAGGTGGACAGCATTCCTCCAGGAACAGAAAACATATCCGGAATTTTTTTAAACGATTCAAAAGAGTAATTAGAATTGGAAAAGTCGATCAACCATCGAAATTGAACCATATGAATTAAATTTATTAAAATAAAAACCATGCATGCGCCCGAAAAAATTCGTTTCCAAAACCGATTTTCAATTTGATCAAAAAGGGCTGCCAATCCAATAGAAACAAAGGGGATAGAAGCGATCAATAACCGTCTACCGTAAGAAGAAAATTCTGCCAATGTCCATGTCAAAGTAAGATAAAAAGAACAAAAAACCAAGATAATCGCAATAATCTTAAAAAATTTTGATTCTAATTCTTCCGGAATATAAATATCAAACAATGGTTTAATTTTTAGTTTTTTATATGACACAAAAAATAAACCTGCATAACCGATTAGCCAAGGTTGAAAACACCACACAAGCCCAAAATAAGGACCCATCAAAACAGAGGTTAGTCTATCCCAAAAAAAAGAAAGGCTATCGGGAATTGCAATCGTTTTAAACTTATCCAAATGAGGATCGTCAGGATAAAAACTTCCATACAAAACAAACCAAATTAAGACTTGGATAGAAATAGTGACGGCAAAAGCCAATAAAATTGCGCCACAGGTTTTAGTAAATACCGCTAATTTTTCTGACGATTTGGGTATAAACCAAAGAATTAAAAAAAATGCAGAAATAGGGAAGATTCCAATGACAATATTTGTGTAACGCGACATACCAACTAAAGCTAAAACACAACCAAAGCAGAGTCCCCACGATATTGAATTTTCTAGCTTTGGCCTACGAAACCAAATATATAATATCAATGACAAAGTAAAAAATTCGGCAAAATGCCCCATGCGACTACGAACAAACGCAAAATACGGAAGTGGCGAAGATAAAAACAAAGTCCAGCAAGACAATAAAGCGGCATTTCTCGAAAAAAACGACCTTAAGGTTTTATATAGGAGAAGAAATCCACAAAAAACATAAAACAAAGTGCCTAATCCAGTCGAAATTAGGTGAGGCCAACCATAACCATAAGTTTTTTGAGCCATTCCAAAATAAACCAGGGCTTTTTCCATTAGTTCGCCAATCATAAAAAAGGGCGCCCACAATAAAGCTTGCCCGCATGGCCATAGATTTAGAACTAAGTTCGTCCTAGTTAAATAATCGTAATATGCATAGTTTCTCTCATTTAAAAAGTCAACATCGCCGTCAAAATAAAAGGACCTGAGGTACGCGTAATATCCTTGGTCGTCGCCAGCGTCTATTGTTGTTAAAGAAAAAAAACCGGAGTGCTCGAATGGATCAATCTCTGAGTTGAACAAACCCAATGGGACTAAAAATAAAACGCAAAGAAAAAAAGGAAGGAAAATCGTCAATCGTTCGTTTTTTATCATTTAGATTCCAAACAGGTATCTCTAAAGTTTCATTGAAGCTCAATATACACCATACAGTTGTCTAGGGTAAAGTTACCCAAATTAATGAAACATCCTTTTTCTTGAAGAGCCGATTGAGGTTTTGCTATATTAGCGGGATAAGGTTTCGGTAATTTCTCATCGTCTATCCTTCCGGTAGCCGCTTCAAATATTCCCTCTTAATTTTAAGACTTAATGAACTCCTCAAAAACTAAATGGATTCCAAATACTGAGAGCTGTGGCCTGATTCTGATCTTAATGTTAGGAATATATTTTCGATGGACCAACTTATGGACTAGAGGGTTTATATATGGAGATGGAGTTGTACATTGGAAAGCCGTAATCGACGCAATGACCGAAGGGGTTTACCATTGGTATCATGCTAAACCTGGACACATGTTCCTACTTTGGGTTTATGCAAAGCTATTTGGATTAAAAAATTTCGTACCAATGGCAGTATCATTTACAACAGGATTGCTTTGCATTGGAATCGTTTTTTTGATTGGGCGTTTAATTTACTCCTCGCGCGCCGGTTTATTTGCCGCTACTTTAATATCTATTTCTCCTTGGCATGTATATTATTCGAGGACAACGGGAGCTACTGGAAACGCCGTCTCTTTTTGGATATTAGCTCTTTTCCTGTACTTGTTAAGCCACCCTAAATGGAGTAAAGAAAATAACTCTAGCAAACCCTCCGACGAAGAACACGATTATAGATCCCTATTTTTATTAATCCTTTCTGGTTTCTCGATGGGGTTTGCATTCAGTTGCCACTACAATTTAGGGTTACTGCCTTTCATTTTTTTTATGTTTGAAATAGCTCTCATAGTTAAAATAAAGTTTGATCATCAATCACAAGATCCTTATTTACCCCCTATAAAATTATTTTTTTGGAAAAAAGTTTTACCTAAAAATGCCTTACGTATTTTTATTCTATTTAGCGCAATGCTGTTTCCTCTAGCTATATTTAATTTCTCCCACATTTATCTTAGATACACAGAAGTTTTTGAAGTACCTTACGATCCATTGAAAAACGACGTGGTTTTTAGTTATTTCCAACAAATTATTATTCAATTAATTTCAAGTACCACGGCAATATGGGGACACGTTTCTGACTTTTCCTTTTGGATAAAAGTTATCTGGAATAACGAAGGAGCTCCAGTTTTTATCATTTTTTTGATGGGAACTATCTTTGGAATCATCCAAATCTTCTCAAAATTTAAATTCAGTCATATATCAACCATTTTGCCAGTAATTGTTGTTTTCATATTTTTAATAAATTCGAAATATACCGGTCAAGCGCGTTCTTTTGCACTAGCAATCCCACTAATTGCATTAATATCAGGAAATTTTCTTGCCGAATTTCTAAAAAATTATAGAATTAACGCCTGGTTTGGGTGCATTCCATTAATTGCATTAATATTTAATTTTCCTTTGTTGTTGAGCCAATCCCAAATTTCAAATCAAGAACTGGAAATAAAACAGTACATGGCCGAAGAAAAACTTAATTCAATAGTTGTTCAAGGCAAACCCATGTATGCTTTAGCTTACAAAACAGTCGAAGCCCTTCAGTTGAGTCAAAACATTGAATGGACCCAAAAACAAGTTCAAAACGCACGTAAAGAAAAATTAATAATATCTCCCTCGCTTCTATTAGCAAGATTCAAACAATCCGATATAACAAACCATTATCGTTGCCGCCCTTTAGTACAATGGCCTCGTTTAATAGGAAGTTCCTCAATGAAATTTGAACAGGGTCAAACCGATAGAAACTGGGACTTAAAACCAAGGCCAGATCTCAATCAGATAATAGGAATATTTCCATTAAATATTTGCTTTAGCGGCGAGAAAAACAAAATAACTCAAAAATCTAAATTGAACCAAAAATAGGCTATCAAAATGAACGTTTTAGTTACTGGCGCAGCGGGTTTATACGGTATTCATCTAGTGGACGAACTGGTTAAACGTCCTGACATAGACAAAGTTATTGGAATAGACGATTTTTCCCGTGAATATTTTGAAGATGATCCTTTTATAAAATCCCCTGAATTTGAATCTAAGTTCATTTTAAAAAGAAAAAAGTTTTATGACCTAACTGTCGAAGAATTGGACGATATGAACTTAGATGCTTTTGTACATCTAGCTGCCCATATTTCCATCCCAGAATCTATGGAAAAAGCAGACGATTACTTTAGGAATAACGAGTGGGGAACCTTTCATCTAATGCAATTATTATTTCGTACTAAAAGATGGCCACTGATGATATATGCATCTTCTCCAGAAGTTTATGGTAATCCTGTATACACTCCTATGGATATCCACCACCCCATGCTCCCTAGAAGTATTTACGCAGCCACTAAATTGGCTGCCGAAAAACATTGCAAAGCAATGTATGAATGGTATAAATACCCCGTAATTGTTATTAGAAACTTCAATACATTCGGCGAAAATCAAGATATTTCTGGATATGCTGGAGTTGTTTCCACTTTTATACTTAAATCGTTAAAAAATGAATCGATCGTCATCCACAACTCTGGAGAACAAACTCGAGACTTTCAATATGTAAAAGACGCGATTCGCGCTTATTCTTTAGTAATAGATAAAGACAAAAGTTTATCTGGCGAAGTTTTCAATATTGGCACTCAAAACCAAACATCCATTAAAAATTTAGCGGAAACTATCAAGCGGTTATCTGGTTCTCAATCAGAAATAAAATTTGAGTCTGGAAGAGCTGCAGATTTAATGTCGCTTGAAGCCGACTACAAACTAATAAAAGAAAAAACTGGCTGGCAACCTCAATATCCACTCGAGGAAGGGCTTAAACGAACAATAGAATGGTATAAACAACGACTATGAAAAAAGCAATTGTAACAGGAGGCGCCGGGTTCATTGGGCGCTGGTTGGTTAAAAAACTACTAAACGAAAATATTGATGTTTGGGTTATAGATAACCTTGAAAATGGTCGCGAGGAAAACCTCAAAGAGTTTAGAAACGATTCCAAGTTACGAGACGTCGTTTTAGGCGATATTTTAGATGTTTCTAAATTGCTAAGCCTGTTTAAGGAAAAACCTGATATTGTTTTTCATTTGGCGGCTCAAATTAATGTTCATGAAAGCCTCGAAAATCCAGGAAAATCGTACCTATCAAATATTCAGGGGACGTATAACGTTTTAGAAGCTTGCCGCCCAAATCTGACAAAACTTATGCTGATGGGCACTTGCATGGTCTACGATGTTGCAAGTGGCAAAGGAGCGATTTCTGAAAATCACTCTGTCAAACCTGCATCCCCATATGCAGGTTCTAAATTAGGCGCAGAAGTATTGGCTGAATCCTATTTTCATGGATATGGTCTTCCTTTAATCACATGCCGTCCATTTAATACCTATGGCCCATTTCAAAAAAACAACATGGAAGGCGGCGTTGTATCAATTTTTGTAAAAAAAGAATTAGATGGCGAAGAATTACACATTTTTGGCGATGGCACACAAACTAGGGATCTATTGTATGTTGAAGATTGCGTAGATTTTCTTTTTAGCGCGGCTAATAACGAAAAAGCTATTGGGCAAGTCATCAACGCAGGTTTGGGAAAAGATGTGGCTATTAAGGATTTAGCCGCAATGGTTTGTCAAGATCCTAATCGTATAAAATATATTCCTCACCATCATCCTCAATCGGAAATACAAAAACTTCTCTGCGATTATTCGAAAGCCGAGTCCATGCTGGGATGGAAACCTCAAACTGATTTAAAAACAGGAATTCAAAAAATTCGAAAATGGTTTCAAAGTCAACCAGATTTGGGATAACAGGAGCTTCCGGCTTTGTTGGATCACATTTAAAGTCGGCCCTTGAGAATCAGTATTCTGTTACTCAATTTAAAAGAAAACGAGGGGAAGCGCTCCCCAACATTGATCGTCTACAAGAGTTTGCCAGAAAAACGGATGTAGTTTTCCATTTAGCTGGAGTTAACCGTGGAACGGAGGAGGAGATTACGACAGGAAACATTCTTTGGACTTATCGTTTAGTCCAAGCTCTTAAATCTGTCAAACCATCTCCTCGCATCATTTTCGCTTCATCATCTCAAGTATACCGACCAATCCATCGACCTTTAAAAGAAAGAGATAAACCAAAACCAGAATCTTTATACGGTTTCGCTAAACTTTCTGCCGAAGAAATTTTGCTGGCCTCCGGCTTAGATTGCATAATTTTGAGATTGTCCAATGTTTATGGACCTGGTTGCCGTCCAAATTACAATTCAGTGATAGCGACTTTCTGCCATCGATCAATGAACCAAAAACCGTTAACTATAAATGGCGATGGCTCTCAAGGCCGCGATTTCGTCTACGTGGACGACATAGTTCGAGCGTTTTTATTGTCGGTAAACATTAAATCAAGAACCCGAACTTTTAACGTCAGCTCTGGTAAGATCGTTTCATTAAGAAAGATTTTAAATCAAATTAATAACCGATCGTCTGGGCTGCAGGTCGAATATAATAAAAACGCCGATATGGGAGGCTTGTCCTATTGTTGCGATTTTTCCCGCTTTAAAAAGCAATGTGGCTGGGCTCCTAAAGTTTCTCTCAAAAAAGGAATTGATAACACTCTAGATTTTTTTAAAAATGCGACAAATTGAAATAACTGAATTAAAAAAACGATCTGATGAAAGAGGTTGGCTGGTTGAAGTTTTACGCGGCGAAGGTATGGGGGAACGAAGCGAATTTGGACAAATCTTTGTTTCTGTAGCTCCCCCAGGTAAAATTAGAGGTAACCATTATCATGATCGAAAAATTGAATGGTTTTGTGTTCCTTCTGGAACTGGATTGTTGCTCCTTAAAGACCCGGAAACAGGGGAAGAAATGGAAGTTATTATGGGAGAAAATGAACCAAAAACAGTTAAAATATCTCCTCCAATCATTCATGCCATTAAAAACATTGGCGACAAAGATATGGTTTTAATGGTCTATGTCAATGAAACCTTTGACCCTTCCGATCCTGACACAATTTACAAAAAAATCTTAGAATAGTTAAAAAATAACGATATCCTCAAATCCTATCCATTAAAATAAACATAGATTATTATAAATTCAAAAAAACATTAGTTTTGAAATACTGAGGAATAATGTTTTTTAATATTTTCGAAAAATTTAAATAAAGAATCCATAATTCTATCCGTTATTTTTATAGTAAAGGCTTGTTGTTAAGCTCTTTTTTGAATTTGTAACTAATATATTAGATATGTTACACTTTTTAGGATTATACCAACCCGTATGAATTTTAAATTAGTTAAAGGTATGAAAGGCAAAGTTTTATGAATGTTTTGCTGGTAAGACCTCACACAGACGATAAAGATATTTCAAGAGTTATGCCCCTAGGATTAGTGGCTGTCGCCACCGTCCTAAAGCGTGATGGACATAACCCTAAAATAATAGATCTTAGATTATCTGAAACTCCGGAATCAGATCTCAAAAAAGCTATGTTTGAATTCGATCCTGACGCAGTTGGGATTGGCTTAATGACAGTAGAAAGCGAATGCGCATTCAAGCTAGCTAAAGAAATCAAAGCAATAAATCATAACGTTCCCATTATTTTTGGCGGTCCCCATTGCGCGCATGAACCAGAGTTCATTTTGCACGATCCAAATGTGGACCTTATGGTAATCGGCGAAGCTGAACTAACCATCGTTGAATTGGTTGAAGCCATAAAGAATAAACAAGACCTTGGAACCGTAAAAGGCATTGCTTATAAAAGAGATGACCAATATATAAAAACTGCCGCAAGAGAAAAAATACTGGATATGAACTGGCTAGACCAGGATTATGAAACCTTAAATGTTAAAGACTATTTTAACTTTGATTGTTCTCATGAATATCTACCTGCCTTTGATAGCTTTATGCCATTAGTAACTTCAAGAGGCTGCCCCTTCACCTGTATTTATTGCCACGATATTTTTGGTAAAGATATTCGCTATCGATCTGCCGACAAGGTTTTAGAAGAAATTGAATTTCTAATGAATGAATACGGAGTCAGAGAATTTCATATTTTAGACGATTCGTTCAATATTGATATGAAACGCGCTAAAAAAATATTCGATATGATCGTGGAAAAGAACCTAGATATTCGGATCGCTTTTCCAAACGGTATTCGCGCGGATTATATCGACGATGAAATGGTTGAAAAAATGGCCAAAGCAGGAGTTTATAGACTCGCATTAGGCATAGAATCTGGTTCCTTAAGAATACAAAAACTGATTTCCAAAAGCCTGGATATTGGAATTCTAAAAGATGTTGTCAGTAAACTAGCTAAAGCCCGAATCGGCGTTAACGGTTTTTTTATGCTTGGATTCCCTGGTGAAACTTTAGACGAAATGAACCAAACAATTGAGTTTGCATGTGATTTGGATCTTAGTACGGCTTTGTTTTCCTTGGTTATACCCAACCCAGGGACCGATTTACGAGATATGGTCATAGAAGAAGGAGAAACTACAAATAAAAGCTTTTCTGACTATTCGATAACGGCAGTAAATAGTAACGCAAGTAAAGTTGACCCAGGACAATTAGTAAAACTTCAAAAACACGCTTACCGGAAATTTTATTTCAATCCGAAACGCGCTTGGCATATTTTTCAGACTACACGGTCTAAAAAATTGCTTTTTTCCAAATTTCTTTCGCTTTTAAAGCTTACCAGCGCATGGTCCAAACGATTGAGCTATCAATCGTAATTCCCGTTTTCAATGAAGAGCTGGTATTGCCAGAACTTTATGAGCGAGTTAAAACGGTCTGTGACGATTTTGGGAAGTCGTACGAAATCGTTTTTATTGACGATGGAAGCTTAGATGGATCTTCCATCAAACTCCAAGAATTTCAAAAGAAAGATAATCATGTTCGCGTTGTCCAATTTACAAGGAACTTTGGGCAACAAGCGGCGGTTCTTGCTGGGTTTAGACTAAGCCGAGGCGAAATCGTTGTTCAGATAGATTCCGATCTCCAAAACCCTCCAGAAGAAATACCCAAATTACTGAAGTCCCTGAGTCCAGATTATGATTTGGTAACTACAATCTCCAAAAACAGGAAAGATGAGTTTTGGAGAGTCGTTGGATCAAAGCTTATTAAGTTGTTGGGACAAAAAGTATTAGGTAATCGGTTTAAACTAAATTTAAGTTCATTTAGAGCCATGCGAAGAAGCGTAATAGAAAAAATAGACGCTTGTAGCGACAGATCTCGATACATGGCAGTTCTAGCAAGCTGGATGGCAGTTCCTTCAAAAGAAATAGAAGTAGAACATCACAATCGAACTAAAGGAACAACGAAATACGGTTTTTTTGATTTAGCGGTCTTAGCATGGGATTTAATGGCAGGCTTTTCAAACACCCCACTTCGATTTGTAACTTATATGGGAGTATTTGGCGCCATAATGGGTTTTACGGTTACGGCTTTTTTATTGTTCCAGCGAATCGTAAACGATATTTTGATCGAAGGTTTCATAGTTCTTTCAGCCGTGTTTGCTTTTTTTGCTGGAGTTCAATTACTATCAATTGGAATTTTAGGCGAATACATAGGACGTATTTATCTACAGGTACAAAATAGACCCGACTACATAGTCGAGAAAATTTACGAATAATGGAAGTTAAAAACTTAACCTCACTAATAATCGAGCCAACTAATACCTGCAACCTCCGATGCCGGTTTTGCTTTGTCACAGAGGGTATGGAGCGTAAAGAAGGCTTCATGGATCTTGAGCTATTTAAAAAGATTGTGGATGACTCCCCTGGGTTAGAACACCTTTGCATGCATAATTGGGGAGAGCCGTTATTACATAAAGACATTTTTAAAATGTTTGACTACGCCCATAATGCAGGAGTTCCATGGATAGTAATGAACACTAACGGCACTCTCTTAACCGACAAAATGATTGACAAAATTATAGAGAGCCCTCTTAACATTATTCGGTTTTCAATTGACGGCTCCGCAGAAACCTTTAAAGCTGTGCGTGGAGTGGAATTAGAAAAAATTGAAAAAGCCATTTTAAAAATAAAAGAAAAAAAAGAAGTTCGGCGGCCAGAATTGAGTATTGGAGTTGTTTTTACTGTTGAAGAATCTACACAAAACGAGGCTGAAGAATTTATAGCTTATTGGAATAAAATTGCCGACCATATAAGATTACAACCGGAACTCATTCAAAGCCCACGTAAAGAAGTTTGCCCAGAACCATTTGGTAAAGATTATGGGAAACTTGCAGTATTGTGGGATGGCACAGTAATTCCTTGTTGTGTAGACTACAACGCAACTCTTACTCTTGGAAACGCATGGGATGATCGTGTAATTGATATTTGGCATGGGCATGCTATTAATCAACTACGCGAGCAGCACCTAAACGGTAATTTTCCAAAGGTATGCACAAACTGTAATGAATGTTCGACCGAAAAAGCCCCTAAACGTTTTTTTTATGAAGCAGATTTAGCTTAACCCTTTTTTGGCTACTTCCCGCCGAATTTGTCCAAATGACTTCCTGTTCCAACGACCAAACTCTTCGCCAAAAGATTCTTGATGAAAATAGGCGAGTGCACGCGCTTGAAAATAAACTCTATTTACGCCGACATCCAGAACAAACTAACTCCTTCCAACAACGCATATTAAACAAGACACTTGATTCCTTTTGTCAATCTATTTCGCCTGGGAAAAATAGGATTGTGGATATCGGTTGCGGCTCAGGGTATGTATTTTTACCCATGATAGCTAGAGGATACCAAATGACTGGGGTGGATTTATCGGAAGAAATGGTTGAAGCGCTAAAAGAAAATTTGGACCAAGAAAAATTAAATCGCTCCGAGCTAATAGTTGGCGACGTCGTCGAATTTTCCGATGGAGATACACGTCCATTTGATGGAATGATTGTATCTGCCCTACTTCATCATCTTTATGACTTTAAAACTGCGGTAAGAAAGTTCTGTTCTAAAGTAGCCCCCGGAGGCCCACTACTAATTTTTTTTGAACCACTAAAACAAAAAATCCATTCGCCACTGCGATACGGATTACACAAACGACTTGCAGAAATTGAAGAAAGAATTTATAAAAAAGAAATGAAATTTCGGAAAATTCCGCTATTCGAAGACGACTATGAATACTCTGACTACCAAAGGCAATTTGGCGGAATCGATCCCAAAGAATTAGGAGAAATTTTAGAACAAGAAGGAATGGAAATATTAAAAATATCAAAGTATTGTGCGAGAAGATATGGAGTTTCAGCCTTCATTGCTAATTGTATTCTAGGTACAGCAAATACTTTCAACATACTAGCAATTAAAAGAAACTAAACCATTATTTCTAAATTTCGTTCATGCTTTTATGACTGAAACTTCTTCTAAACTTCGCTTAACTTCACCCCAAGCTTCTTCGACTGAAATGGAATACAAACAATTCAAATGGGAACATTCAGGGAATTTCCCGTTATCATAACAAGGAGAACATTCAACGTTTTTGTATAATGTTATGTTAGTCTTTCCTGGAGGAGCCCAATCTTTTGGATTTGTGGGACCATAAAACGACAAGGTAGGAGTAGACATCGCGGATGCGATATGCAGAGGCCCGCTATCGTTTCCAATAAATAACGAACAATTTTTAAAGATTGAAGCAACTTCACCTAAACTTAAATCGGTAGCCCCATAGCATTGCGGAAGCTGACTTCGAATTTCTTTGATTAAATCTCTTTCATCAAAGCTTCCAAATAAAACAATTTTACACGGAATTTCAGCGCTCAACTTTCTGATTAACTCCACATAATATTCTTGCGGCCATCTTTTATTCGGCATTTCCAATTTGACGTTTTTTCCGCCCCCAGGAGCGACTGCAATAAGCTTTTCTCCTTCTTGCAAATCTAATCTTTCAACAAAATTATAACCCCTTGCGTTTTCGTTTTCCGAAACAAAATAATAACTTCCTTCATATTGCGCTTCCATTCCTAAAACTCGAAGTAAGTCTAAATAATTTTCTCTTTCGTTTCTCGATGTGCGAGGAACGGCTCGGTGGGTTAAAGAAAATCCTTCCCGCCCTCTTGAAAAACCAACGCGACAAGAAATCCCACAAATATAAATCAGTAAATTAAATGGCCAGGCTCTATGCATTACAAAGGCCAAATCAAAATTTTCTTTTCTCAAGTCTAGAACAATTCTTAATACTTCCTTTAACCTCGCAAATGGCGCTCCTCTATACAGAACCTTATCATCCACACGCATAAAACGGTCAATACAGGGATTATTTCGGATACTTTCGTAGGAAAACTTCCCCGTCAATAATGTAATGTCAGAATTTGGAAATTGTTTGCGAGCTTGATCAAAAAATGAGGACGCCATAACCAAGTCTCCCACAGCGCCAAGCTTGATCATTAAAATTCTTCTTGGTTTTTCGCCATCTGGAATGAAGGAAACACTCTGATTTTTTCTTTCGGCAGGTAACTTTTTTAAATCAAGAACTCCGCGTAATATCTTCCAATCATATTCTGTGAAAGCTCCGAGAGCCATCAGCAGTCCGAAGTAAGATCCAAAACCTAATATCAGTAAGGGCAACAAGGGAAGGGTAAACATTCCCCATAAAACCACCATCATACCACCCGTCGCTAAAATGGGTCTCCATATAGGAGGCCATAGGTCTTTGGGTCCCCAAATACTTCCAATAGTTTTAAAGTAAATACAAAATACCAATAATTCTGTCGCGCAGGTAGCCGACGCCGCTCCAACATATCCCCAAATAGGAATACAAACCGCATTGATCAGAACATTTACACATGCGCCAATGCCGGCAATTTTTAAAACCTTTGACGCCTTATCCGCAGACATCAATAAATAAGAAACAATGTCGTTAAGACATAACAATGGAAGGGCCAATACCACTATTTGTAAAGCATGCCCGGTGCTTTCAAAAGCCGTTCCATAAAGAATCTCAACTAAACGTGGAGCTAATAAAGAAATTGCGGCTGCTACAGGAATACTCACAATCAAAAGAAATCTAGAGCCTTCCCGCCAAATACTAACAAAACTCTTAGATTGATCGGCATAAGTTTTAGATAAAATTGGGAAAATCGCATTTCGTATTCCAGCAATTAAAATAACAGAAGCCTCAATCAATTTTAAAGCGGCTGAATACCATCCCGTTTCCGCCTCTCCCCGTAAGAAAAATAACATCACGGAATCAATACGAAAATAAATGTAAGTAAATAAAATTGTGCCGCCAATTGGAAGGGAAAGAACAAAGATTTCTTTTAACTTATTGCGATCTACAACCCAAGGTTTGGAACCGTAAAGAGAATTCATTTTCCATCGGACTATAAAAAAATTGACTACTGCCGCTCCTAAAAACGCTAAAGAAAGAGGGACAACTTTATAATCCATCAATAACAAAATCATACCGCCGGCAAAAAACATACCTCGTTGGATTATCATTAGAATCGAAACTAAGGACATGTTTTCAAAAGCTCGAAACACAGCAATATAAGTATCTGAATACCCATTAATTAACAACGCCAACCCAATTGCCCAAACCACAAGACGAGCTTCCTGGTCAAGAGGAACAATAGCTGGCAACGTTAATAAAATGATTAAAATACCTAGAGACAATACAGCTTTTAGAAAAAAGGCATTTCCAAGATAATCGTCTGCTTTATCGGGCTCGCGAGAAATTTCCCGAATCAATAAGGTATTTATTCCTGTATCGGCCAATATAGTCAATATTCCCGTGATGGAAAATGCAAAAGCAAACGTTCCAAAACCTTTATCGCCTAAATAACGCGCGGCAACAATTTGTGTCGCTAATGCGATTAATTTAGATATAGTTTCAGCGGTAAACAAGCGAATGGAATTTTTAACCAATCGCTCGGCGGTTCGTGTACTATTCGCTTTAAATTCCATAATTTATTACTATCATATTTTTATTAAAGACGCTAGCGCGCGTCTTAAAACGTTACCTAGCCAACTGAGTCCAAAAAGCTAATGCGCTTCCAAAAAACCTGATCTAAAGCGTTCAATTCCAACCCATTAATGTAAGGTTTCACTAAAAGGTTTTTCGCCGTCACAAAAAGCGGAATAATAACCGCCTCACTTTCAGTAAGAATTTTTTGGGCTCTATCGTAAAGTTCTTTTCTTATTGAGGGATCTTTCTCCAATGCTGCGCGATCTACTAATTGATCATATTCCAAATGGTTCCAATTTAAATGATTATTCCCGCTTGAAGAAAGAAACAAATTCATAAAATTATCTGGGTCTGGGAAATCGGCTCCCCATCCCAACCTAAATATTTGTGGTGAGTCAGTTTTTAACCGGCTTAAAAATACTTTCCATTCTTGGCTTTCTATTTCCACCTTTACATTTAAATGGCGCCGCCATTGGTCTTGAATATATTCCGCTACTAATCTATGAGTTTGATTAGTATTGTAAGCCAAAGTAATCGTAGGCAAACCTTTCCCCTTTGGAAAACCAGCTTCAGTCAATAAAGAACGGGCTTTTTCGGGGTTAAATTTCGCGCCAATTTTCGAATTATATCCTAACAATCCAACCGGAATCCAAGAAGAAACGGGAACTTCCCCTCCTTGAAGAATATCGGGCAATCGAGATCGGTCTATCGAATGTGCAAAAGCTCGTCGAACTAATGGATCGTCAAAAGGTTTTTCAGTAACAGTAAAACCATAATAATACCCTCTTAAAAGAGGCAATGTTCTATATTCAAGACTATTTCTATAATAAGGAATAGAAACCGGAGATAACAATGTCATATCAAGTTCGCCAGTCTCATATAAAGTCAATGCCGTAGTATCTTCTTCAACAATATATGCAACAATTCTTTTAACTCCCGGAGGCTTACCATAATACTTGGGATTAGCCTTAAAAATTAATTTATACTCGTGTCTCCATTCCTCTAATGCAAAAGGCCCGGTTGTGGCAATGTGTTCCGGGTCTGTCCAATGATCTCCATACTTTTCAATTAAATCTTTACGTTGTGGGAAGGTAACCATAAAAGTCGCTATCGAAGGGAAATAATAAACTGGTCGTTTTAATTTAACCCGTAAAACGGTTGGAGATACAACTTCGATTCCCAAAAGATCTGGATCTTTTATTTTTCCTGAGTTGTATTCAAAAGCATTTTCTATATCGAATAAAAAATAAGCATATTCCGCCGCAGTCGCAGGATTTAAGAGTCTCTTCCATGAATATTCAAAATCCATAGCGGTTACGATTTTGCCATCCGTCCAACGAACATCATCTCTCAGAAAAAAAGTAATTGTTTTGCCATCTTGAGAAAACTCCCATCTTTCTGCAATTGCAGGGATAGGTTCCATTTTATGGTTGTATTGTGTCAATCCCTCCATAAGATTTGTTAATACATCAAAGGACACATGGTCCGTTGCAAGCGACCAATCGAGAGTAGGAGGTTCAGAATGCAAAGCTAATCGAAACGTCTTATCGGAACTCGAATTAGGCGACGAACATGAAAGGGTCAACGAAAACAAAATCAAGCTGCCCAGAGTTTTTAATAAATTATGAAATAACATGAAAATGATAACTTTCAATATTTTAATAGGATGCCGAAATAAAATTATTATCTCATAAACATAATTGGTTATCTCAAATCAACGTGAAACCATTTTTTTTAAAAAAAGTTTTTCAAAAAGGAGGCAAATCACTGAACAGAAAAACCACCAAACAACAAAAACACAGCCTAGACACATAATTTATATAAATTTATATAAATTTATGGTAATTTAAGTAAAATATAATATTTCTTAAAAAATTTGACACTATTATTTCTTTCAAATAAATATAAATTAATGGACAAATATTTTTCCCAATTTTTCTCGATCTTTATTCTGATTTTATTATTCGGTGGATGTGGAACAGCAAAAGTAAAAGTTCATAAATCTCCTCTTTTTAGCGCTTACCCTCTTTCTGTAGCCATTTTACCTTTCACTACTGAAAAAGACGGAAAGTTTGTCGAATTGGGAACTGAAAAAATTTTACGGAAAGTTTTCTACAATTACTTCAGTTATCTTAGCTATGCGGATTTACCTCTCGAAAAAATCGACAAAGTTTTGAACAAAAATAAGCTTGAAAACGTAAGTTATGCTAAAAAACTTCCGTTAAAAACATTGCGAAAAATATTAGGAGTAGACGCTGTGGTTCAAGGCAAACTAATCAATTCCAATAATTTTACGGGAGGGATATATGCAGAAACCTGGCTCAATGCTCAAATGCAGATGATTGACTTAAGAACGGGAGAAACTTTATGGGATCTAAAACATGAAGAATTAGATCAATCTAGCTTAGTAACCCCAACACTTGTAGACATGGTGCAGCAGCAAATGGCAAATTTTAATTCTGAAAAAGCCTACTACAAATTAGCCGAACAGTTTGCGTCGAAGGTGGTTCGTAAAATACCTGATCCTAATCAAATCGCACAAAGCCAGATAAATTCTCCTAAAATTTCAGGAATTTATACGAATATAGAATCTAACAAAAAATTGCAGACTGGAGACGTTATTGAAGTAACGTTAACAGGATCTCCAAATCTTTCAGCTTCTTTCGATATTGGTAGCTGGAAATTTTCTATTCCTTTACAAGAAAATCAACCAAGTACCTATACTGGATCTTACTCAATACAATCTAGAGATCATTTTCAAAACGCTCTAATTATAGGAAGACTAAAAGATAAATTAGGATTGACTGGCAAAAAAGCTCTCCTTGGCGTAACGCTTTCAACTGCAACAGCTCCTATTAAAAAGGCCAACCTAAATTTGCTCAGTGATGAAAAAAGACTCAAAAACTAATCAACGGGAATTATTCCACACGTTTACCCAATTCGCATTTTACATATCAATAATATGTGTAATATCGGGATGCGCTACACAAAAACCCACAACTAAGATGTCGGGAAAACTAACAAAATTATCGGAAGATTTTTTGGTCGCGATTCTACCTGTAGAATTTTCAGACTCTAATCAGAAAGAAGCTGCCGAACTTTTTCGGCAAAGCTTGTACGCAAATTTCAAAAGATCGCGTTTCAAATTGATCGAACGCTTTGTTGTCGATGGACTGCTAGAACAAAACAAAATCAAACATCCAAAACAATTAAAAAAAATTAGCGCTATACGATTAGGAGAAATTTTAGGAGCCGATGCAGTACTTCACCCAGTCATGTCCAAAGTAGAACGTTCATATGCAGTGATTCACTCTTCCATCGAACTAACCGCTTCAGTTACGTTAACAGATACAAGAACGGGAGAAATTCTTTGGAAAGCTAGCCAAACTGAAACTGATTTTGAAGGAATCGGAAAACTTCCAACCGGAATTTTTGCTGCAGCAATAGCCCCTGTAGAACTTGTAACAAACAAATTTAATTTAAATAAAATAATCCACAAATTGACTGAAAAACTGACCTCTTTAATAGAAAAACCAGAATCAGTTCAAAAAGGAGAATTTTTTAATTCTCCACAAATTGCGAAAGATTCAGCGAGAGACATAGAGGAGATAGCGTCATCTTCTACCCAACCGACGCTCAAACAAAAAACCAAGTTGGTAATAACTGAAAAAGCCAAAAAAAAGGAACCTAAAATAGAAAGCCCTATTTTTAAAGTCGTAAAATCATTTATCTACACATTGCAGGTGGGAGCTTATAAGACCAAATCTTATGCTCAAAAAATGATTAAGACTTTAGCTGAAAAAGGATACTCAGCTTTCATAACACCATCCCAAAAAGACCAACATATTCTTTATAAAGTCAATGTAGAAAAATTTAAAAACAAAGAACAAGCGGGAAAATTTGCGGAACAATTCTCTATGAGAGAAAATCTAGACCATTTTGTTATTCGGATGGAACCGCCAAACCCATCTTAAAATCTAAATTCCGAATTACCATCGATCCTACTCTGGAATTAAACTCTTTAAATTTTCAATCGTATATCGCGTTGCCACATAGTCTATATCGAAATTCAATACTTTTTCGAAAGATTGAATTGCTTTTTCTATCTACCTCGTTCGTAAATAAGATCTTCCAAATCCAGAGAGAATTTCAAAATCATATCAATCCTAATTCCGCAAAGAAATTAGGATTTACTTTGGATAAACAAAATAAATTTATTTAAGTAGCAAATCCACTTCCTAAACATAATATTCATTGCATTTTTTTTTCAACTGCCTATATTTTATATTAGTAGGGAAAAACAACGCTAACAAGTCTAATAACGACGAAAAAGTGTAAATAAAAATCACCGAAACAATATGCTAATTTTTTAATTTATTCTAGAGACATTACAAATAACTTTACCAGAATTTTCATAATCGCTTGTTGCTCATTTTTTAATTCGCATACAACCTATCTATAATCCAAGAAATGCCTTTCAACATTATATCCACGTAGCGTGCCTCACTCTAAGATGAGGAAGTTATTAAGAACTTTTCACCGTATTGTAAATCAATAAATAAGAAAATCATTCAATATATTTTATTCGGATTACCAAAATAAGAAGAGCGAAAATAATTTACTTAACACGACAAATCGACCTTTATAGCATCACAATATGGAGCAGTAAAGCCTTCTCAACCGCAGGAAATTAAGAGGCTAAATATTTAAAAAATTGTAGCAAATCGCTATTTAAAATTTCCAATTCTCCACATAAGTAAAATGTGTTGAAAATAGAAATGATTCCGTTAGACCCAAATTGTGCACTCTAGACAAATCATATTTATGAGTTAAAAAACCATGAATTGTAATATTGATAAAACAGAACGAATAGCAAGAGTGTTTATAGGAAGTTTACTAATTGGTTGGGGTATTTTTTTTGGCAGTCGAATGGGAGCCATGATGTTCATTATTGGCATCATTCCATTAGTAACGGGGTTTGTTGGCAACTGCCCTTTCTATACAACTTTTAAAAATAATTTCTTGGAGGATTACAAAAAACGTTAATTTTCAATTTTCTATTTCTTTTTAAAACAACATCCTTGTATTTTCTAGTTTATAAACCGTCCTTGGTGAATAGGCTTTAAAATCATTTTTCCATAATTTCCAAATGAATGGAGAACTAATTTGAACATTCATTAATACAACTTCTGAGCTTCAATTAATATAAAAGCAAAGAAAAAATTATGATGAGTAATTAGGTTATAAATACTTCAGTACATTCGGCCTTATAAAATAATCACCCCCACTCCTCAAATTTAGAACAAACGCCCTCTTGATTCCATATATAAAAATCAACCTTCCAAGTAATAATAAGAAATAATTGAAAAATTCATAAACCGAATCCGGAATAACCGTTTCATAATAAATTCCGCTTTAAACTCTTATTTGCCAAAAAAATTTTAATCAAAAAATTAAGATTCTGATTAAAATTTCTTTTTTAAAAAACCTACCTTTATAAAACTTCACACCTTAAACCTCAAATCCAATTGCCCAACCTCTTGAATGCCATTTAAGCGACAAAGATTATTGGAAATTCTTTATTCGTTGAATATCGGGCATTTACAATTTCATCATTATATTTTCAAGCTATTCAAGGGATTTTGATCCTACTTTTTAAAACATATTAAAACCTTAAACAACAAGCCTTGGCTACATTTTGGCTACAGAGGTTGCATCGCTTTATATTACAAAAAACGATTTATTGCTTTATCTCATTTTGTCTTTTTTTTTGGGTTTTCTATTGACAGTTATTAACACCGACACTAATCCGCCATAAGCAGGAGAATAACAAATGGCTAAATCTCTAACTCTCGCGTTTCAGTATTATCCAAATGACTGGTTGAGAACCTCTAATATTACTTTAATGACTCCAGCTCAAGAAGTAACTTACATCCGTCTTCTTTGTTATATATGGATCAACTTCGACGGCTCTATTCCGAATAACGAGGAAAATAATAAAGTTATTCTTTCGTCAAAGCCAATCAAACTTCCTTCGCAGTCTGGAACGATACAAAATGCACTCATTGCGATGCCGCTCGTCAATAAATTTCACAAGGGTCTTTTGGCCTTTATTCTACTGAAAGATGCCTATGCGAAATTTTCAAAAATAGACTATCAATTTAAGAATATATCAACCCATAAACACATTTTCCAAAAATGAAAATCGCCGTTTTTTCAAATTTCATTTTTTATCTATAAGGAAATAAAATCATGCCAACAAATTATTCAAAAGTTAAATTACCCGAAAAACAAAGTTTTTCTGTAACCGAAATCGCAAGATTTTTAGCTACTGACCTTCATATAAAAACAGACGCGGCAAAAAAACGGATCTATCGTGCCATTGAGTGTGGGTACATTATTGGATTCAGAAATTTCGGATCTATTCGAATATCCAAGTCCGATGCCCAAAGGATCATGAAAGGTGAAATCGTCTAGCTAATTAGACCTTCAAACATTTAACGACTAGTTCCAAAATCAAAGTCGGCTAAAACCTGAGTTTAAAGACTCCTGACCAAAAAATAATTATTTAAACTAAAAATAATTCATATACGAAGATTAGTGCACAACATGAACCAAAACAAATATCACAGTACAAATGCTTTAAAAATAACAAGCATATTCATGCTGTGCACAATCCGTTCTAGAAACAACTTATTATTTCCAAATTTATTCTCTTTTTAAAAAAATTTTAACTTTGTTTGACATCCAGGAAATATGGGACAAGTCAGACTATATACTGCTTTTAACACTTAATTAATTGCCTAACATTTAGTTTTGGATTTAACGTCAGACTTTTAAGTTTTCATAAAAAATTAAATCACTCTTGGTTATTAAAATAAGAAATAAAAAGCAAATTGACATTGAATTTGGAATATTTCATCGCAAATTGGACTTAGTCATTTAATCGATAAATAATATGACATTTAGCCAAATATTAGACACGATCGTTCAAAAACTAAACGAACAAGTTTCAGGACTTGGAACCTGTTCACGAATCGAAAAACCTTTCTCGATTTCCGATGTTTCTTACCAAGTCCCAGCTCTATTTACTGGCATGTCCACCTTCAGCCGGGAACCCGACACGGGTACCGAAGAATTAAGATTAAAGGTAAGTTGGTTGACTTGGGCAATTGCAAACAATAGCAAAGGAGCCGGTCTTTCTCTAGCACAATCAACGGCAGAAATCATTCAAGGGAATCGTTGGAGTCTTGACCTAGTTGAAGTGGCGGAACTGGAAATTGGGGAGCTTCAAGACTCTGGCGATCCTACCCTAACCCTGTGGAAAATTCCATGGTCACAAATTGTAACTTCAGGCACAAACGTTTGGGATTCTTCCGGAAACGTAATTACAGACCTTAAATATAGTTGGGTGCCGGATGTAGGTTTAGCACACGAGTCAGAATACAAATCTTTAATCGAAGAATAAATTTATGCATTATCGACCGCTTTAGAGAACCGAGGACTTATGCTGCTTTAAGAGGATAATTTGTCTTATTGAGCGTTAATTTAATCGATGAAGTTATGCTTCTAATTGCTCAATTTGGAGCGGACTTATCTTTCCTGTCGGGAAAATTTCTTAAAGAAAAGGGGAGATATTATTAACAAATGAGCTTATAGAATATCCGATTTTACTTATTCAAAGACGAAATCAAACAGACTTGCGTTAGAAATATTTATCGTTTTTTAATCATTAACGTTCCTTTTAAAAACTATTTTTTAAGCCAAGAAACCGCCTAATACATGTCAGGATTATCTAATCAAACTCAAATAAGCGAATTAGAAAGACGCTCTGGCAATTTCATTCGCCCGGGAATTGTGCATGAAGTTTTCTACGAAGAAGGATTGTGCAGAGTTGACTTTGGAGAAAGAATTAGTCCCAAAATTCCTTGGTTAGAAACACGCGCAGGAGACGACATCTCATTTTGGCATCCAGATATTAGGGAGCAAGTCTTGGTTCTTTCAGAGTACGGAGACGCTTCCAGAGGTTGGGTTTTACGAGGTTTCTTTTCGAACCAAAAAAAAACAACCGGTCGCAAAGACCTACATCGCATCCAGTATTCTACCGGCGCACTATTTGAATACGATAAAACCGAAAAAGTTATGAAACTCCAATACGAAGACGGAAGTTTCTTTGAATACAACAGTAAAACTAAATCGATGAAATTACATTCAAACGGCACTCTAGAAATTAGCGCAGTGGACAATATTCTTTTTACAGGTGATCAAAATTTAACTCTCAGAGCCGATCGAATAGATCTCAACCCATGAGAAATAAATATGCCAGGAGTCGCTAGACTAGGCGATTCATGTTCAGGGCATGGATGCTGGCCATCAAGACCAAACGATCAAGCCAGTTCCAACGTTTATATTAATGGAATCAAGGCTCATCGCGAGACGGATCATTGGATCGTTCATTGTTGCGACGATGATTGTCATGATGGCGCATTGTCTCAGGGTTCATCAACAGTTTTTATAAATGGGCTTCCAGTCGCACGTATAGGCGATCCTATAAGTTGTGGGTCTAGCGTAGCTCACGGAAGTTCCAGCGTTTTTGCCGGAGGATAAAAATGAGCGTTTTTCACGAAGTTTCAATTTATAAACCTGATGGTCAATTAAAAGAGGTTGTCACTCAAAAGCAGTTAGAAAAAAGACATTGGGAAAAGTTTATGGATCAAGAAGTTAAATATTTGGATAAAAGCTCTTTTTTAAAAAACGAATCGACCGTTAAGCTTGACGTCAACCTTCGCGAATTTTAAGTCCTAAGATGCAAACAGGAATTAGCGGAAAATTGAATAAAGGAAAATTTGAGATTTTAGAACCTCTTGATCATATCCTACAATCTATACGAGACATATTAACCACTCCTATTGGCACTAGAATTATGCGCCCCGAATATGGTTCGCGGTTAATGGAATTAGTAGATAATCCCGTCAATGAAGTCTTTATAAGCAGAGCAACTGCGGCTACGGCTGAAGCTATAGATAGATGGGAACCAAGAGTATCCATCAATCAGGTAAAAATTGATTCTGCCGGTTCAGGTCTAATAGATATGCGACTTGAAATGACCGTAAACGGTAATAATCAACCTCTTAGTCAGAATATTAGGATTTCCGTATGAGTCAAGTTCTTGAAAGTTTGCCAGTCCCCAACATTATTGAAACCTTGAATTTTGAAACCATACTTGCGGAAATGAAAAACGATCTTAAGGAAAAACTCCCTGAATGGAACGCAGACAATCTCGAATCAGATCCCGGGCTCAAGATCTTAGAAATTGCCGCTTATCGCGAGCTCATTTTAAGACAACGCGTAAACGATGCCGCCAGAGCAAACCTATTGAGCTACGCCAAAAACTTGGATTTAGATCATTTAGCTGAATTTTACGGCCTAGAAAGATTAGAAGGGGAATCTGATGAGGAGCTACGGGAAAGAATCGTTACACATATAAAAGGGTTTTCTGTAGGAGGGACATCAGATTCGTATAAAGCCACCGCTCTTGGAGCAAACCCAAATATCCGAGATATAGCAGTAGACTCACCAGAGCCGGGAAAAGTTAGAATCGCAGTTTTATCAAAAATAGGAGATGGAGCGCCTGATCAAGATATGTTGGATATCATTTCCAAAGCGGTAAACGCTCCCAATATAAAAATTATTACCGACACAATCGAAATCATTGGAGCTGAAATCTTACCAATTAATATTGAAGCTGTTCTACATTTATATCCAGATTCCCCAGAAGAAATCGTCGAAACAGCGCGGAATAATTTCCCCAGTATTCTCGACGGAGTTCGCGAGCTTGGGTGGAACCTTACCAAATCTTGGATTATCCGGCAGTTACATCTTCAAGGAATACAAGATGTTCAGTTAGCCGAATCAGTCACAAATGTAGAAGTTGGGCCTTTCCAATGTGTAGCGCTATCTAATTTGACTCTAACAGTTGGCGACCGAATTTGGTAGCCAACTGTTTTCCAAAAACACAATTCTCATTTAAATATTAATGGAACTTCCGCCAAACGCAACTGAAGTAGAGCTAGCTTTAAATGACGCTATTCAACCAAGAGTCGACTTAAAGCCAGGAATCAATGAAATTCGAGGATTAAAACTCGAGGCTCCTGATAACTTCTTACCTTTCCTAATCTGGGAATATGGACTAGGAGAAATACTTTATTTTCTGGAAGATCCTCGCCAAGCTATCAAAGAAGGAATCAAATGGCAACGACTTCGGGGAACGGAAGCAGGGTTACGCTTAGCTCTCTCCTGGATTGGAATGGAAGGATCCTATACTGAGGAAGAAGGCCCGGGAGCACATTTTGCCGAATTTCAATTAGACTCTGGCAACGTACCCAAAAATGAAACAAACTTAATCGGACTACTAAAGCTGGCAAAACTTTCAATTCCCGCTAGAAGTCACCTTAGCCGAATTTTTCATAAATACGATATCCGTCGTCATATTCTAAACGATAGCGACTATGGCGCCCTACTTTCGGATAACTCGGGAGTACACCTAGAAGGATTCCCAATTCTTTCATTTGGACGAGAATCTGCTTTTTCCGAATTAGTAATCCCTCCACAAATTATACGAGTACTTGATCGAGAGTATTCGGTTAGAGGTCATTATGAAGATAGAGCTCTTCTTGATGTTCTACTTTTAGGCGACAATCATCTCATTAATCATGAATCTGCGCATTCGCATTTGTTTACTTCCGAATGCGGTCCTTTAGAAATTGAGACTACAAAAAACATAAACGTATTTTGCAAAGCAGAAATTGTTCTGTCGGATAGCGACCCTTTAGGCTGGACTAACGCATGCTTTGCTGGTTTCTTAATAAAAGAAGAAGGAGAAGCTCTCGTTCTCGACGAAAGCGAATTGGATGATCGGTACGTTGTTATAAAAACCTCTTTAGACGAAAGATTCGATCCAATTCGAGGGAACGAAACGGTAAATGGGTATAACCTTCAACCCATTTTTACAAAATTATCATGCCGTTTTGACCTGCTTTCACCACTTTCGAATTTTCCTATTTTATCAGAAGAAAAACCCCTTATTAACCATCCTGTCGTCAGAATACCAAACTCATCGCTTACCTTTACCGATCCATTCTACAGTGGATTACGGTATTCAGAAATGGGTTATGGTCATTTAACTCCAGAGGCATTGATAAGACCACAAGATCAAATCGTAAGAAAATCACAAGGTGAATTATTTACTAATTTTTTAGAAAATCCATATCAAGAAGTATCTATTTCATACCGAGATCCGGTTCATTCCATTGCAATCGAAATGGACGGTCAATTTTGGACATCGGCCCAATGGCCGAGTTCCGCTTGGGAAGCGGTTGAAACCATTACGGGAAATAGTCGCCATCGCGCTCGTGCCGAAAGTATCGAAAAAATTCAAGATTTAGAATTGGCAACAAGTAGAGACAAATCAACTGCCTACCACATTCAGGATGGAGCCTCAAGCGAACTAGTAATGGTTCATGGCTTAATTCGATCCTATTCCGTAGAGCTAGGAAGTCAACATTGGATTAACACAAGTTGGCCAAATACTCCATGGAGCCAAACCATCGTAATAGCAGGCAATAATCATAGTCATCTTCATTCAAAATCATTAGTGAAACCGCAAGATCATCAATTAGTAACAAGTCAAAAAACGTTATTTGTTTATTTTGTTCAAGGCGGATTGGAAAAAGAACTGGTTTCAGTTCACGGCCCTATCCGTACATCTTCTCAGGAAATGGACAGTCAATTTTGGACCGATTCTAATTGGCCGGACAGTTCCTGGAATCAAACCGAAACAATTATAGGAATGAATCATGAGCGTTCTAACTGAATCTGGGCGAATCGCAATTGCCGCGGCAATTAAAGAGCAGTCCATACATTTAGCGTGGGGTACCGGCGATGTCAACTGGGGTGATACGCCGCCCGTAGAAGACGTAACAGCTACAGTTTTGCTAGCTGAAGTAGGACGGCGGCACATATTTGAAAAAAGATTTTGTTCGCCGGACGTAAACGGTGAAATCATTGTCCCGACTGGCCGGTTTACATTTTCAAATAATCCTACAAACAACCTTTATCTATCCTTTAAGTTCGATTTCGACGATGGCTCGGATAAAGTTATCCGAGAACTTGGCGTCATCAGCGGCTCCGAGATCAAAAGCACGGTACCAGCCGGTCAAATGTACTTTTTACCGGCCGATATAGAAACAGCTGGAATTTTGTTGTTATTGGAATATACGGCTCCTATTCATAGAAACGCGGCAACGCGCGAAACGTTTGAATTCGTAATCACCTTCTAACAAGTATTGGTAACAATGAACGATATATATAGACGATTTAATCCCGACAGCAATTACGAAGAATTGTTATTTCGCGCAGGAAAAGGCTTGCAATCGGCGGAATTAAACGATACTCAGGCGGAAGTTCACCATCGCATTAAGGGTATTGGCGATTCCATTTTTAAAGACGGCGATATCATGTCCAACGCCGAGTGCGTTGTGATCGACCCAGGCAATTTGGGCCCAAATCAAGTCCAAGCGACATTGGCTGAGGGCACCATTTATATCCAAGGGATGGTAAGAGTTGTTCCAAATGCGGTAATTACAATTCCTAACAACGAATTAGCGGTAATTGGCGTCTATCTCGCAAGGCAAACAATTACCGAATTAGAAGACCCTAATCTGAAGGACCCTGCAGTTGGAACTCGTAATTATCAAGAACCAGGAGCCGTTCGCACTAAGTACGATGTCGTTTGGGGAAAAGAGAACGAAGGAAATGGAGAATTTTTTCCAGTTCATAAAATTGATAACGGAGTCCTCATACAACAAGCACCTCCACCTCAATTAAACAATGTAACTCAAGCTTTAGCTAGATACGATAGAGAAAGTAATGGCCATTATGTTGTCAATGGTATGAAAGTAGTCGCCGTTCCGGGCGAAGAGGGAAAACAAACTTTCGTAATAGAAGAGGGCAAGGCTCATGTAAACGGTTTTGAAGTGGAATTAGAAAGCAGTCTTCGAAAAATTTACGACGAAGATCCTGACTTATCCATAATTGAAAGCGAACCGCATTTATTCAGCCCGGACGATTTGGGTAAAATGCGCGTTAATCTTACTAATGAGCCTGTCGCTTCGCTTGATAAGGTCGACATCACTAAACGGAAGACTATTTCCAGTCTAACACACGGAACTTTTACAGGAGCTTCCGACGTCCTTCCAGATAATTCTGTCGTTCAAATAATCGAGGTAAAACAGGGCGGTACGACTTATACTAGCGGCACCGATTATATTTTATCTGGAAACAGCGTTGATTGGTCGCCAACCGCTTCTGAACCAGCTCCCGGATCCTCTTACGAAGTTACATATGATTACCGAACAGACGGTATCGTTACGGATGAAGACGAAACAGGTTTTACCGTATCCGACGCTGTAGATGGAACGCTAGTATTAGTCGATTATAGTTGGAAATTACCTCGTTATGACCGGATCATTGTCAATCGCGAAGGTTTAATCTCTCGAGTAAAAGGCGTTAGTCATACTTTCCGTCCAGTGTTTCCAAACCCTCCTCAAAGCTCCTTAGCTTTGGCGGTTATCGAGCAAACTTGGATGGGATTGCCAACTGTTATAAACGATAGCGTACGCGTAGTGCCAATGTCCGATATCGAAAAGATTCGCGATAACATCTATGACATATACGCTTTGATCGCTTCAGAGAGATTGCGAAATAACGCTAATGCATCTGATCCAAGTTCAAAACGCGGCGTCTTTGTCGATCCTTTCTTTGACGACGATTTAAGAGACGCTGGCGAACCTCAAAACGCAGCCATCGTTAATGGCGTTTTAACGCTTCCAATTGACCTTACTATATTGGATGCGTCAACGGGGAATAGTCCATGGACATTGGACTACGAATTGGAACCGATTTTAGAACAAAATTTAAAATCGACTCAGATGAAAATTAATCCTTATCAAGCATTTCCTCCAATTCCTGCCAGGATTACCTTGACTCCAGCCGTAGATAACTGGACACAGGTAATTACAAATTGGACCAGCGGAGGAACTCGAAGGATAACTACGAATCGGTGGGGGCACGCAGCCTCTATTGTTGAAATGTCGCGAAGTGTAGATTCAGTTACTAGAAGCACTCAAGAAGTTGAATTTATGCGACAACGAAATGTGGATTTCTCAATTCAAGGCTTCGGCAATGGCGAACTTCTTTTAAAAGTCGAGTTTGCCGGAGTTACGATTATTGATCGAGAAGCCGATCCAGCGATCGGCGGGGAATTTAACGCAGATGCAAACGGCCAACTAACCGGCAATTTCACTGTACCCGCTAATATACCGTCTGGAAATGCTAATATCGATTTTTTTGGTTGGGGTGGAAGTTTTGGTTCTGCAACTTATATTAGCCGAGGAACCATTACAACTGAAGAACGACGAACCACTTTAACCATACGAACTGTCACCTTTAGCGACCCATTAGCGCAAACCTTTGTCCTAAGAGAAGGTCGTTTTGTAGCAGGAGTGGAATTATGGTTCAAAACCTTAGGCAATATAAACAATCCGATCTACGTTCAATTACGCGAAGTGGAGAATGGAATTCCTGTTTCGGGCAGAAGCCTAGTGGAGGGTTCGATCGACGCATCTCAAATCAATTTAAACCAATGGACTCAAATTGAGTGGTCTCCGGTTTATTTAGTACCCGATCGCTCCTATTGTTTTGTAGTTTTGACAGACGATCCTGACCATGCCGTAGCAATCGCCGAACTGGGTAAGTACGATCCTGATCATGGTTGGATCACCGAACAACCATACACTGTCGGAGTTATGCTTTCTAGTTCCAACGCAGATACATGGACTCCGCATCAAACTTTAGATCTTACCTTTAGACTTATGGGGGCTAGTTTTATTCAAGCCTCAAAAACAGTTGTTTTAGATTCCATTCAAGCTACTAATATCAGCGACCTGTTGGCGTTAGGAGGCGCGGAACGTCCTTCTTCAGAAGCGGATATTACGCTCGTTCTCGTAAATGACGATGGCGAAGAGTATCGATTGATTGAAGGAGAACCTTTAGCTCTTCCAGAAAGAGTCACTGGAAACTTAAGCGTTCGCGCTGAATTGAAGGGTAATCAAGTAGTTTCTCCAGTGCTTTTTCCAAATGTACTGGCTATTTTGGGTAATTTGACGGAAATGGCAACTTACGTATCCCGAGCGATTCCAGCTCCGGAAATAGCCTCAAACGCATTAGCCAACATTAGAGTAATTTTTGAAGGCATTATCCCCGGTACCTCAACCGTTACCGTAGAAGCGGAAACAACTGCAGATACTTGGGTTAGCGTACCGTTTGATTCAGCCAAACAAGTAGGCGAAGGCTGGGAAGAAAGGACTCATATTGTAAGCGGTTTGAATATTGACCAAACCCGAATTCAGCTCACATTGAGAGGCGATCCTTTATACCGGCCTCGAGTCCGCGATCTTCAAGTTATCGTTACTGAGTAAATCTAGATTAATTTCAATTTAAACTGCCGCATCTTAATAGGTAATGCAAGCGATGCAACAGACTTTAGTTCTAGATAGATAGAAAAAACATAACTTTTATACGGAATCAAAAAATAAAAAACGGTTTTAAACATGACACACGTTATAAGTTGAAGAATATTATTAACGCTTCGACCTAGCGAGGAAACATGATCGACGAAAAAACAAAAAATCGCGAATATCCTTTGCCCCATC
Source organism: uncultured Nitrospinota bacterium (assembly GCA_964570665.1). GTDB lineage: Bacteria > Nitrospinota > Nitrospinia > Nitrospinales > JAJDAT01 > JAJDAT01. The sequence continues at coordinate 180,782 of CAZMZH010000006.1, forward strand.
CAAGAAATTTAATGGAAGAAGATGTCCCTCGCATCAGACAAGCTTGGATATTAGCAGATAAAGATATTCATCGAATAAAAATGAACTTATTTTTGGAGGAACCCAATGGCGACAACGCAACAGGTATCTGGTGGCCTAATTGATCAGATTAACGCCCATTTAAATAGCGCAACCCCTGAAGAACTCGTGTTTCTTGCAAAAGCTTTGCAACTAACCGTAGTGCCCTCATCGGTCCAAGAATTGATCGATCTGGTAACGGCAGAGAAGGACTCTGGGGTTATGGCGTTAACCGATTTATCGACAAACCTAACCGCCTCTATGAACGCAATAGCCGATAGTAGAAAGGCGGATTTAGAACAAACCGGCTTATCCGTAGATGAAATTGCAAGCATGATCTACGAACAAGATATTGGTTTTGTATAAGGGGTAATCATGGCGGAAGAAATTCAAGTTGAAAATTTTTTACAAGCAATCGCTCAAAGTGCCGGCATTTTAGCCGATTCCAGCGACGCTAAAAACTTGGCTTACCTGGCCAAGTCGTACGAATATTTATACGGAAAAGAAGGCGCTTCTGAAAAAATCCTCGATGAAATGGTTGACCGGATTTCAGGAATTCAAACAGAATCGCAGGCGTTACGCGACGCATTGGAAAAATCTTTTTCTTTGGGGACAGAGTGGCCTGAAAAAGTAACGTCAATTACGATCGACAGCGGCGGAACAGGATATACATCTGGCCCAACAATTACTTTTTCAGGAGGCAACCCAATCCGTCCTGCCCAAGCTTTAATTACCAATTTTAATAGCGGTACTATTAACGCCATCAACATAACCGACCCAGGGGCTGGCTATCGATCAGCTCCCACGGCAACAGTAGTTGGAGACGGAACTGGAGCGACACTAACAGTCAATATCACTTCCGAAGGACATACAATTTGGGACGCATTACAGAAAAACAAACGGCAAGCGCGATGTCCCTTTCGCTGGGCTAATTTCAGAACCCATCCTGCTTATGACGGAAGCAACAGTAACGGCGGCTGGGTAATGGCTAATAATTCGTCCATGTTTGGTGGAGTAGCGCCTTCAAGCTGGTCAGACAGTAGTTATCGAGCTACACATATGGCCTGGAACGAGGCAGAAAAAATGCGAACCATTTTTACGCGTAAAGGTTACGCTCACGAAAACGCCATGATCTTCTCGGAGGTTTGGAATTATTATTCCGGATCGACTGATGGCATGGTTGGTTTAGCGTTTTTCCGGGTAAAAAACTTGACTAACGCCGACATAACTTGGACTCCATCTTTTTACTATACTTGCTATAACTCTCATGGGGAACGAGCTGGCATTGCCGTTAACGGAACCGAACTATGGTCTGCTTCATCCGACGTCTCTGAATCTGCTACCGCTAGTCCAGGGTTAACAATCCCAGCCGATATTACTAGTACCATCATATTTTCGGTTACCTCTAATGCTCCCTCCAGCGAGATGCGTGGCCTGGTATTAGGGTTTTATGGCGATAGTTTAATTCTACCTGAAGGCTTGGAGTTTATCGACGATCTCGACTCAGATACTTACCCTAACTAATATTGGAAAAAAATTATGGATTTAAACGCAAACGCTTTTTTAAACGAATTGGTCGATCGAGGAATTTCGCTAGCATCGTCGACAAATGCGAAAGAAATAGGTTATCTAGCCATGATTTATGAACTACTCAACGGACGAGGAGCCTTAGAAAACGTTTATAAAGAACGTTCAGATAAAGAATCTTGGTTAGCTGATGAGGCGCAAACTCTCTACGATGATTTAAGTTCGCAAATCGTTTTGGGCGATGATTATCCCACAGGAAAAAACGTCTCAGAAATCATGACCTATGAAGAGATTAAACCCAAAACTCCTTTCAAATGGGTTCGATTCCGAACTTATCCACAAGCGGGTTGGTTTTTTGCCAATGAAAATAAATTGACTTTAGGTGTCGCTCCCTCTAGTTGGACCGATGGTAGTTATAGAGCTTATCAAATTAAATACGATCCTGAATATTTGCGCACCACATTTACCAACAAAGGGTATGCGGATAAAAATGCAATGATCGGATGCGAAATCTGGAGAAGTTATAGCTCTACCGATGGTGGAATGATCATGTCTTGGTTCCGGGTTAAAAACAACTCTGATAGCTCTATTATTTGGCCAATTCATATGTACTTTTGCTCCTATCCTTCTTGGGGCGAATATGCCAGCGCCGCTATTCAACACGACGCAGATCTTTATGAGGATAAAACTCCTCTAGCGCTTTGGGATTACACCACCGATATTGGCGATGGGAACGCAAATTTTAATGTTTACGTATCTCCAAAACGGGAAGTAGACGGGAAAGTTTTCGACACTAGCTCTGTAATTTTCATCTCGCCCTCAGGACCGCCTTATTCCAGCGATGCATCTAGACACTCACAACTAGGTTTTTACAATAATTGCTTGGATTTACCGGAAGGTTTGGAATACATCGACGATTACGACACTGTGGAGAGTTTTAAATACCCATCTGGACAATATTAATAACCCTTCATTCTTATTAAAGAGAGGTTACCAATGGCAGATCCTTTGGTCGATGCCCTTTTACAAAAAATCAAACAACGCGGTGAAATATTAAGCCCCAGCTTAGACGCTAAGAATTTATTGTACTCTGCCAAAGCGTTTTCAAACTCCGAAGGAGTAGAAACGTATCAAAGCGTACAAGAAAAAGGCGAAGCCGAAATAAATGCATTGCGCAACAAAAAGAAAGAATTATTCGGACTTCATATGAATAATTTGGGATTTGGATCTAATTATCCCGACTTAGATATTCCCATTATGGATACGCTGGAACAATGGGATAAACCAAAACGTCCAGTATATCGGTGGGCTCGGTTCTTGACTCATGATCAAAACACTTGGGTAATGGCCAACAATAGCGCGATGTTCGGAGGAGTAGCCCCTTCAAGTTGGGGAGACAGCAGTTATCACACAGGCCATATGAATTGGAATCCCAAATATTTAAGGACTCTTTTTAATAAAAAAGGATATTCCGGTTACAACGCTATGATTGGCGCTGATGTGCTAAGGATGGAATCCAGCTCAAATAGCCTTCACATTATGGCTTTGTTTAGAATTCGTAACACTACTTCAAACGCCATTATGTGGCCAATTTCATTTTATTATACGGCCTATTCATCTTGGGGAAATATAGCAAGCGTAGGGTTAAACGGTTCTCAAATTTGGAGCAGTGGCTCGGAGGATACTAATTCAAGTAAAAAAGCCAAACTTTATATTTCAATCCCAGAAGACGGAACTAGCACCATCATATTTTTGTCAGCAAATGGCAGCCCCAGCACTACATTTGGTACTCAATTAGGATTATTTAACAATTGCCTGAAATTGCCCGTTGGTTTGGAGTATCGGGATGATTTAGACGCGTTACCCGTTTAACATAAGGAGTTTAATTAATGAAAATATATATCCGCTTTGACAAAAACGGAAAACAAATAGAAACAGGAAATCACCCAGAAATGCCTAAAGGAAATAATTGGAAGGAAGCTCCAACAGATTTTAGCTGGGAAAAAGTTTACGTTCTTGAAAACGAAACCCCTAGAGCTTTGACCAGCGTCGAAAAAGAAGCCATGAACTTGGAGTTGGTAAAAGCCCGAAAAATCATGAATATCAAACTTAAAGCTGGACAGGTTATCAACGGCATATCTCCTGAATGGAAGCAAAGAAATTTGTTGGCACAAGCTACCGAAGCTTTAGAAGCTGGCAACGCAATACCAGCAGAAGTAAAAGCCTTATGGGATATGACCAAGGCCATTAGAATTTTTAGCAATCAACTAGAACAAGAAGTTATTGACGCTACAACTATGGAACAAGTGCAAAGTGTCGCTATTGAATCTTTAGAATCAGTAACCGCCTAAAGACTACTAATTTTTGAATAAGCTTAATATAAGCGAAAAGTTTCAAAAATTGCAATTAGCTTCAGCCTTTGGCCGAGCAAAACAAAACACTTTTTGGAGGATAGCAATGGCTATCGAAAATTTTTATCATGGTGTAGAAGTTGTCGAAATAGACGATGGCATTCGCCCCATATCAACAGTAAGATCTTCCGTAATTGGACTAATTGGAACAGCTGCTCAGGGTCCAATGAACGAACCTACTTTGATAATTGGCTCTCGAGAAAAAGCAATTGAAATTTTTGGCATAAAAGACTCAGATCACACAATCCCTCACGCCCTCGACGCAATCTTCGACCAGGCCAAAGCCACCGTAGTAGTAATTCGAGTCAATAGAGAATTAGACGCAACTCCGGCTTACGATTTTGCGGCTACTAAAAGTAACGTGTTAGGCGATGGTACAGGAATGACAGGTGTCCATGCTTTTAACGCATCACAAAGTACTATTCACGTAACCCCACGCGTATTGATTGCGCCGCACTTTTCGCAAGACCTGGATATTGTTTCAGAAATGAAAGGAGTAGCGGAACAATTGAAAGCCATTATCATCGCTGATGGTCCAAACACCACAGATGATGATGCAATAACATATCGCGAAAATTTTGGTAGCGACCGCATTTATCTGGTTGATCCTTGGGCGAAAGTATACGACACGGTTACTAGCGATTATATCGCAGAACCCTTTTCTTCTAGATTTGCAGGAATCATCAGTAAATTAGACAATGAAAAAGGCTTTTGGTGGTCGCCTTCCAATCAACTAGTAAATGGCATTGGAGGAATTTGGAGACCTATTGATTACTCAATGAATGGCGTAAATTCAAGAGCCAACCACTTAAATGAAAATTCGGTTACAACCGTTATCCATCAAAATGGGTATCGTACTTGGGGAAACCGCACTTGCTCTAGCGATCCAAAATGGACATTCTTATCAGTCCGCAGAACGGCGGATATGATTCAAGAAAGCTTAGTTCGCGCTCACCAATGGGCAATAGATCGTAACATAAGTACGAACTACATTGACAACGTTAAGGACGGAGTTAATGCCTATTTGAGAAGACTTCAATCTCTTGGAGCTATATTAGGCGGAGAATGTTATATCGACCCGGAATTAAACACTCCAACAAACATTCAAGACGGAAAAATCTATTTTGATTTCGATTTCACGCCTCCTTATCCTGCGGAGCATGTCACTTTCAGAAGTCATCTTGTTAACGATTACGCGGCAACTTTAATTGGCGGCGGACAATCATAAGAAACCAAAGCCGAATTGGCTGAATAATTTGGAGGGCAGATAAATGCCTATTGGTAAAGTTTTAAAGAATTTTAATTTATTAATAAACGGCGGTCCCTATGCGGGAAGAGTAGAAGAATTGACTCTTCCTAAATTAACTTTAAAAACTGAAGAATTTCGCGGCGGCGGCATGGATATGCCTATAGAAATTGATATGGGTATGGAAAAAATGGAATGTGATTTCACTCTTATCGATTATGACACTGAAGTGCTTAAATTTTTCGGACTCGCACCAGATGGTTTTTCAGCTACATCAAATGGTAACCGAACTCCTGAACCAGGTACTGTCACGTTAAATTTTATGGGTGTTGAACAAGACCAAACCAACGGTCAAGTGAACAGTATTAAAATTGTTGTCGATGGAATATGGAAAGAAGTCGATATGGGACCTTGGAAAGCTGGAGAAAAAGCAACCATGAAGGTACAAGTTGCTTGTAGATATTATGAATATATTGCAAACAAAGAAACAATTATCAAAATAGACATCGACAATATGATTCGTCAAATTGGGAACGATGATCAACTGCAAAAAATCAGAGAAGGACTTGGAGGTCTTACCAAGCCTGGAACTGGTACTGGAGCCACCCAAACAGCTACTACTTAACATTTAGCACAATAACTCTATTAAGAAAGGCTATTCTAGAATGACCCATCATGAAAAGGTTGTTGTCGATTTGGAATATCCCATTAACGTCGATGGCGTGGAGGTAACATCTCTTTCTCTACGCCGTGCTAACGTAATGGATATTGAATTGACTCAAAATACGAAAGACAACGATTTGACAAAATCTATTAAAATGATAGCCAATCTAAGCGGTATGGCGCCGGATCATATACGGTTGCTTGACGCGGCAGATTTTGGAAAGGTTTCGTCAAAGGTAATGGATTTTTTCGGGGATTCCCTGCAGGAAGCCTAAAACACATGATGGCCGATATTGCTATGGTTTTTCATTGGTCTCCGACCCAAATGCAGGGAATGGACTTGGAGGAATTTTCAGAATGGCATACATTAGCCGTTGAAAGAGCAAAATTACTTTTCATGCAAAGGCGATAGGGAGCGTAAGTTCCCTATTGTCCTAAATGATTATATCAAAATTAGCCTACAGTAATAATAAACAACCAAACTTTTTCCTAAACACCAAAGCAAAACCTATCAAATAACAAATTTAATAAATATATTATTCCAAGTCTCCGAAAAAATATTGACTTCTTAAAAAAACAAACTTTATCACTTCCTATGGCTATCAACTCCATATCTATAGTCTACAATGAATTTAATAAACTAATTTTCCCAACGCGGAGGTTAACTAGCCAAATGAATAAATTGGCTCAAGCGATGGTTAAATTTAAATTAGAAGAAAAAAACGGCACACGATTAGCCGATAAGCTAAAAAACTCTGAAGTCAAACCTCCGGAAATCGGATTAATAGGGAAAATTAGTTCATTATTAAAAAAAACTGTCGTCGAAAATCAAGTAGTTGAAAATAAAGTAAAAGTTGATACTCCTAGCGAAAAAAAACAGGTCTCAAATCGGACCAATATTGTATCCACAGACCCTGCCACTTTAAACTTAGATCCAACCAAATTAATATCAAATCTAACGGAAAAACTTTCTCAAAAAGCATCGCAAATTCCAAGCCCATTAATGAACCCGTTAAATGCATTTTCAAAATTATCAACAGATCTAGCTCAAAATGCACAAAAACTTACTAAACCCATTAAAGCATCAATCAAAAATTTTAAATTTATTGGCGAAGAAGCTGTTTCAGTTGTTTCGGGAATTAACGAAAGTGTATCAACCTATAAAAATATTGCTACAGAAGGTCTCGCAATTTTTGAAAATGTAAAAAAAACTGTTTCAGAATACAAAAAGTTAACAAGCGAAGCTATTTCCGCTCTGGATAAAATCGGCATTCCAATATCAAAAGTAATTAATTTGGGAAAAGTAAAAATCCAGACTTTTAAAGAGATGGGACAAGCAGCAAAGACATCTTCAATAAGAGCCGGCCAATCAGTAATTGAAATGTCAAAAAGTATCGGCGTTTCTTCATTAAATGCCAGTAAAGCTTTAGGATCTGGTTTGATAGCTAAATTAAATAAAGCGAAGACTGTTGTGACCTCCTTTGCATCTCGAATCATCCCCATGATGATTGCTGGCGTAAGAAGTCTAAGCCTTGCCTTTATGACAAATCCTATTGGCATTGCAATTGCCGGCATTGCATTGGCGGGAGGTCTTTTAATCTCAAATTGGGAACCTGTAAAACAGTTTTTCACAGAAATTTGGACATTTGTCCAACCCATTTGGGAGGTGTTTATACAAACGGTTAAAGATTTGTGGAATGGATTTACTGACAACTTAAAGATAGGTTGGGAATTCATAAAACAATTCTTCATTGTTATATGGACACCTATTCAACCTATCTGGCAAGAATTTATAAAAACGATGAAAGTTTTGTGGAATGGATTTACTGACAACTTAAAGATAGGTTGGGAATTCATAAAACAA
>CAZMZH010000006.1:188649-230538 GCA_964570665.1 uncultured Nitrospinota bacterium
TTCTTCATTGTTATATGGACACCTATTCAACCTATCTGGCAAGCGTTTATAAAAACGATGAAAGATTTGTGGAATGGATTTACCGATAACTTAAAGATAGGTTGGGAATCCATTAAACAATTCTTCACCATTATTTGGGCATCCGTTCAACCCATTTGGGAAGTGTTTGTAAAAACGATAAAAGATTTGTGGAGTGGATTTACCGATAACTTAAAGATGGGTTGGGAATCTATAAAACAATTATTCACGGGTATTTGGAGGCCCGTTCAACCTATCTGGGAAGGTTTTTTGAATTCCGTCGGAAATATTTGGGATAAATTGACGAATAAATTTATAGGCTTTGGAGACGTCATAAAAAAATACGTCATAAAACCTTTTGATAGCGTCTTTCAATATATAAAAAAGTTTAACGATGCTCCGCTTATAGGAAAAGTTATCAGCTCTGTGTTGGGTGAAGATAAAACCAAAGGAGAAGCCGTAATTCCAGAAGATCTCAATAACGCTACAAAATTAAATTCCAATAAAACGCCATTCTCCAAAACTTCACCAGGTTTAGAAATCCAACCTTCAAAAACTCAAGAGAACCAACCATTTAGCTTCAGTTCGCCTGTTTTGCATCCCAAACAAGATATACAATTCCAAGGTGGGATCCATGTCACAATAAACGCTTCTGAAAGCGAAAAAATCTTGGATCCAGAAACCCTCGCAGAGGATTTGGCGATGAAAATTGAAGACGCAATTAAAAATATGAGCCGACGTTTAACCATAGATTTGGCTGATGGACATTAGATTTCACGGCATACTTTAAATCTTCAAACTATAGCAGGGAGAATAGTATCATGCCATTAATGATATGGAGGGGTTTTGAATTTTCTATTAAAACCTTTGCTTACGATACCTTATCGCATAGTTGGAAAGCAAATATCCCTTTACAAGATCGCCTGGATTCTAAACCTGATGTCCAAACGTCTGGTCAAACCTCTGAAACGATAACAATAAGCGGCGCTATTTTCACCACAAATCCACAAATGACCCTTGAAGGAGTTCCTTCCGAGGAATTTAAAAAATTCCCCAAGCGTTATCAAATACCCAATGTTCTTAGAACTTTAGGGGAAAAGTTAGAACCAGGAAAACTGACCATTGGAGGGGAAATTATGGGAAATTGGTTTCTAAAATCAGTTCAAGAAAACCAATCAGGGTTATTAGATCATGGAATTCCAAAGAAACAAACATTGACATTACAATTCCAACGCTTTTATGGACCACTAAATAAATCTGGTAACCAAAATACAACCCCGGCATTTTAATCGCTAAAAACCTGTAATCAAAAATATGACAATAACCTTTACTACACAAGATGGCGATCGCCTGGATCTAATTTGTTACCGTTATTATGGAACTCTTTCTGGCAGGGTTGTGGAACAAGTTTTAGAAGCAAACCCGGATTTGGCTAAACAACCTCTCTCCATGCCAGCTGGTACCATCATAAACTTTCCAGATCTTTCTGATTCTATTATCGAATTGTCATACACATCATTAGGGTTAAATTAGAACCTATTATGCAACTAGGCTTTACTCCACAATTTGAAATCCGATTTGCAAAAAAAAATCAAAATTTTATAGATAAATCTTCAAATATAACAAAAGAACTTAAGCCTCACGTAAAATCTATAAGACTAGTCGATGAAATCGAAGGATGCGCGGATAAATTAACTATTAACCTTGCCGATCCTAATAATAGACCCCTTCAATTGCCTTCCATCGGTGGCAAAATAGGTATCAAATTAGGATATAAAGAAACTGGACTCGCCGACTACAGAACTTATACTATAGAAGATATAGAGTTCCTGGGTCCTCCAAACGCACTTATAATTTCATGCACATCAATAGATTTTAGCTCTAACCTTCATATAAAACGAAATACTCATTACGAAAACCTGACCTTAGAAAAATTAGCCTCAATAATATCTGCGCGCGAAGAATATGAAAGCTTAGGATTGAAGCAAGACATCCGCATTGGCTCTTCAGGAATTTTGTATAAGTACATTGCTCAAACTAACGAAAGCGATTTACATTTATTGAAAAGAATTTCGGAAAGAGAAGGAGCAGACTTCTCAATTAAACGAGATACTATAACTATCAACGATAGAAACAAAACAACGCTTAAAAAAAAATACGGCACAGTCAAAATCTATCGAAAAGATATAAGTAGTTACTCAATGGAAAATAACAATCGAAATAATTACTCGAAAGTAATAGCAAAATGGTGGAATCAGAATGAAGCCATATTAGAAAAAGCGGAATTTCCTGGAGAAACCGAAGATGATGGTGTCCCTTTCATCGTCCAAAAAGTTTTTCAAGATTACGACCATGCGATTACTGACGCCCGAGGTTTATTCCAAACCCTAAAACGGAAACAAAAGTTTGGACAAATAACAATGCCTGGAAAGCTTAATATATATGCCGGAACAATAATCGAATTAGCTTTCAATACTATTAATATGAGTGGTTTTCGAAAAATGGAAGAAGTAAAAATTGAAGCAAAAGAAAATAATAAATTTACCGTTTCTCAGGTGATCCACACTATGGATACTAAAGGCTGGATAATGAATTTGAGGTTGGAAGGATAAAAAGTATCCGAATTCAACCTCGAAAAAAATTTCTTACTTATTTTCAAACGCCACGTGGTAAGTAGTGCCTCCTTGGCGACTTAACTCCATCGGACGTAATAATTTTAACTCATAACACTCCATAATATATTTCATCCCAAAAGATTTGGGATTAGCCTCCTTGCCCAAGGGAATTCCTATCCCATTGTCTCTGACTGTCAATTCTAAAGAATTGTTTTCACCGCGCTTTAACTGGACAAAAACTTCGCCAACTCCTCCTTGAGGCCAAGCATGTTTTAAAGAATTAGAAACCATTTCTTGAACTAAAGTACCTACAGTAATCGTCGTTTGTGCATTGGTCGAAACAGGATCGCAATCTATTTTTAAGTTAATCATTTTGGGTTCGTAAATTTTCCAAAGTCCATTTAGTATTTTAGGTAAATAACGCTCCATCTCGATGCGGCAAACATCGGGACAATCATAAACGGTTTCATGTAAATCAGCCATTCGATAAATAGTTTCTATAATTTCTCTATCAGCTCCTCGAGATTTTAATCTTGCGATCATTGATGAAAAGTGGTTACGAACGCGATGGTGAATTTCTTTCAAATATTTTTCGTTTCTATCTAGGGCATTCTGTAACTGGGCTGTTCGTTCTTCGACCATCGATTCCAAATTCTTTTGATAATCTGCAATAGATCGAATCATTTCGTTATAATTTGAAACCAACTCCCCAATTTCATCTTCGGCATCATGGTCTAATTGACTTGAATAATCCCCAGTCTTATTAATTTGTAATGAGTGTCCGGCTAAGTCTAAAATCGGCTGTACAATATCTTTCAAAATGTTTCTAAAAATGAAAATAATGAAACAAAATAAAAAAGTTGCGCTCCCTGTTGCGATCCAAACATATTTCTCCAATTCTGAACGAAATTTATCTAATTTTATTTTTAAAAAAACAGTGCCGGACAATTCACCTTCGATTTTAATTTCTCGTAATATTTCAAGTCGGTCATCGGCAAATTCATAGCCAGGCGTTAAAGTTTGAGGTTCGGTCAAAACCGCTTCAGGGTTTTTTAAGTACCGAGTAAAGGCACTACCATCTGGAGTAAACAGGACGCCATAATCAACAGCTTCGATTTGACTCAAAAACTGAAGAGACTGACCGGCAGTTTGACTATCCCCGAATTCTAAAGCCGCGCGAGCGCTGAAACCTATCGAATCTGCCGCTACTGTCATTTGTTGGATGAAAGCTTTTTTATGGCTTTCATATAAAAAAGACACTAGCGCAATATATAACCCCGCTGTTAATACTAATACCGACCCTAAACATGCCGCCAATTTTCCTCCAACCGTTAACTTTCTGAAAGTGGCATATACAAAGTTATATTTTTTTTTAATCTCGGTTTTTATGACTCCTCTCAAAGCCTGTTTTAAAGCTTTTGACATTTCGGAGTCTTTTATAGGCTTAATTATGAATTGGGCATTTCTAAATTTCTGCGCTCGGTCCAAAGTTTTATAATCAGAATGTCCAGTAATAAAAATTATTGGCGTATCCCCTCTTAGTCGAATAAAATCAGCGACTCCAAATCCATCCTCGTTTCCTCGCAAAGTAATATCTAAAAACACAACATCAGGTCTTTGCCGTTCAAATAATTCTTGAGCGGTCTTAAGATCTGGAGCTTTTGCTGTTTCAAAACCGGATTCAAGGCATTGCGATTCTAGCAAACTGGCAATCGAAGCTTCGTCCTCAACAATCAAAATTTTAGACATCAGCGGTCTCCAAAACCAAATTGCAACATGCTAAAACATCAAATCAAAAAGAAACGGTAAACGGAATTTCAATATTGATTTTTTTGCCTCAACAAAAATTCTTTTATAAAAACTTAAAAAATATTTAAATAAAAATAAAGAACAAAACAGCAAAAAAAAAGAAAAGTTCAAGATACGAATTACCTATTGTAAAGATCGAGGAGACGAAAATCTAGAGGCATATTCTTCTAACAAAAAAAACTTAAACAAAATAACCACCAAAATTGGAATTCCAAAATAACGCGTATTATATTGTTTTATATTACTTTATTAGATAAATAAAATCGAAATACTCTGAAATGAAGTTTTATTTTTGCGAACTTTCAAAACCTTTAAGGGGAATAAATCAAATAAAGATTTTTTCAAAAAAAAATTTAAATAAATTAACCTCAGAAACTTTAAGATACAAAGTCCAACTATTTCTCCCACCTTAAATAAAAAAATCAACTTCTTATAAGCAAATAGGTTTTTGAAATTCAAACTTTTTGGATAATTAGTTTGGCGAGCAAAGAAAAAAATATCAACTTATTTTTTATCTTATTTTTGGTTTCTTCTTTTTTTAACCCGGTCATGCAATGCTTCTATTCGACCTAACAATGGTCCCACTTCATCAACAGCATCGGCATTTTCATAAATATATTGAATATGTTCAATAGCGCGTTTTAATCGATCATCAAAAAAAGTGGCAGGATTTTCAGAAAACCCATGGTCGCTGATTTGCTCATCTGTTTTCCCCCAAATTAACCAACCTGTTTTAATGCCAAATTTTTCAAATAATCGAACACAATCTCTAGGTGCCGGAAGTCGTTTGCCCTCTAAATAATCACTCAAATCAGCTCTATCTATTCCAGATTCGTCTGCGAATTTTTTCTCATCTCCATTTGTGTATATATTTACCTCCCCTTTCAGTCGATCCCCAACTTCCGAAACATCTATCTGAGACAACTCTTTATTTAAAGGAAAGTCTACTTTTGGCTCTTCGCCACGCATTGGACCAATACCTGTAGCCATCCAATCTAAGCTCACATCATTTTTAAGGCAAAAGCTTACAACTCTACTTGCTGGAAATTTTCCTTCTTGTTTATAACCCTGTACCGATTGCCTCGCTACTCCCAAAACGCGTGCAATTTCAGAATCTGTACGGCCAATCAAATTAGCTGATTTGCGAATTCTATCGGCAACTAAATCATAGGGGGCAAAAGAATACTCTTCTTGATTAGAGGTAGGATCAATCGATATCTTAGAGCTATTTTCTCTTTTAAATTCATAAACTTGACTAACACCAGTCAACAAATATTCTGGTGACTGCTTACAAATTTTAGCAATTTCTTTTAAGGTTTCAACCGTTGGACTATTTTTATCACTTTCATAATAAACAACTGTCCGTTTGGAAATTCCTAGAAAATTAGCCAATTGCTCTTGAGTCAAGTTATTTCGTTTTCTCGACTCCCTAATCCGAGAACCAAGTGAGTTTTTTTTCATTTTATACCTTGACTTTGGCAAAAAAGAGCATAAAATTACAGAAAATAATCATTAAAAAAAATTTGTAATAATTTACCTTAAAAAAAGGTAAATTATTACACGCCTCTAACCTTGAGATTAACAATTCAAAACTCAATTTAGTTATTTGAATTTATCGCAATTTTTTATAAAAATGAAAACTATTAATAAATTCGAAAATGATCGACACTGGCTTATAACCCTTATAAGGGTTAGCTCCAGTGAACAAGAAACCGCTAGAAATTACGGACTCAGCTTGAGAACCTTTGACAACTACTCTGAGGATCATCAAGTAAACTGGAAAAAAGAACTTCATAAAGACCTTTTCCTGATCGAAACAAATTTTTTCAAATGGATCAAATTACACCTTTTAAACCTAAGAAAAACCTGTCAGGAGAAAAGGTACTTTTTTTTTGGATTTTGCCTAATTATCACCATTCCTTTTCCCTTAATCAATAAAAATAACAAAATTAATTCATATAGCACGATATTCCCTTACAGCATTGAACGACATAATCCAAGGTTATTCTATGATTTAAAACACAAAAACGAAGTTTCTCAAAAAAAAAATTTATTCAACTCAAAAAACAAAATGTTACAACCAGTTCACGAAAACTAATCTGACTGGTAATAGCTGCCAAAAGAGCAATAGTTTTTAACTACACTGTATGAATAGATTAACAAATCAAACTAAATTTCAAAATGCGAGCGATTCTTGCTTGCTAGACCCTAAATCTTTGGTTACCTCCTTCCAAAGTTTTAGGGTCTACAAAATAAATTCACTTGAAAGCTTTTTTTCTCCAGAGGGCAGTCCTCAATTTATATCCTCCCGTAAAAAGGGGACTGCCATCTGGAGTGTTTTGAAAAAATTTACCTATAAATCTTCTATCAATATTAAATTCATTTGCGTTATTTGCATTTTTTATTTGTTCTTTCTCGTATGAGAATTTTTATTACATTGGAATGAATAACAATATTCATACCGTTTTCCAAAAATTATTAGAACTGAACCAATACATCAATCCAATTATTTACATAAAGTCTTGGAGCCGATCGCTTCTCTAGATTTTTGGAAGATCTTAAAAACTATTTAAGAAACATTTTTCCTATTATTAAATGTAACTTAATAATTTCAATTCCGATTAGTTCAACTAAAAACTTATTTCCAGTTTTGGTTTAAATCGCGGATTATTCAGGGTAATTAAAATGATACTTAAAAAAAGTTTTGAACAATTAGAAATGATCCCTCAAACACAAGAAGAAAAATACCTAATAGCAGCTTTTTTGGATTGCGGAGAGCGTTACGAAACACAATTAGTCGGTTCCGGAATTCAAATTCATACTAATCCTAGCTCGAAATACCTTTCAGTCAAACAATGCGCTCAGATGCTGGAATTTAACGAAGAATCATTACGTCGTAAATGTCGTAAAGGAGAAATCCCTTATCGTAAGGTTGGTAATCGGATTTTATTTATAAAAAGGGAAATTGAAAATTGGATAGATTCTAAAGATAAAGTTTTTGACCCTAGTTTTAGGGCCAAAAAAATATTGAGCGAAGTCATGAACGGATAACTTAAGTTAGGATAAATAAACTTTAATATTTCATTTGAGAGCAGATATCATGTTTAAAAAAAAGGGAAGTAAAAACTGGTGGATTAAAATTAGACATCGAGGGAAAATCATTGAAAAATCCACCGAAACCTCAAATAAAGAATTAGCAAAAAAAATTGAAGCAAAGGTTCGCGTTGACATAATTGAGGAAAAATATTTTAATGTTCGAAAATCCAAAAATTTAACTATTGCAGAACTCTTAGACTTATACGATCAGAAACATTCAGCAATTAAAAAAAAACCTCAGGTACGTAAAAACGAAAACTTTTTAATTAAGAGATTTCGCGAATTACTAGGAAAAGAGAAAGCCAAAAACCTTTTTCCTTCCCGAATAGAAGAATATATGGTCCAAAGACGTAATGAAGGCAAACGATCGATTAAACCCAATGGCGAGGTGAGACGCACTGGAGGAATTTCAGACGTAACATTGCATCATGAGCTCTCATTAGTTAAACACGCTTATTACCTCGCTATCAAATGGGGAATTTTAAAGCATAATCCATTCGATTCAGTAACTTTACCCAAAGGAGATAAACAAAGAACACGGTATTTATCAATTGAAGAGTCAATAATAGTTGTAAAAGAATCTCCCGACTGGCTTCGACCTATGATAATATTTGGTTTAGATACAGGGCTTAGACTAACGAATATTTGTGAACTCAATTGGAATCAAATTGATTTTTTTTCGAAAACTATCCATATCGAAAAAACTAAAAACAAGGCAGGCGTATGTATTCCAATGACCGAGCGAGTATTACAAACCCTAAAAGACTTGAGAAAAGATGACTCTTTTCCCATTGATTGGGTATTTGGCAAGAAATATAAACGTGACCAGGTGTCAAAAGCTTTCAAACGAGTATGCCGGCGGGTACAGTTAGATGACGTAACTTTTCATACATTAAGGCATTCCTTTTGTTCGCATTTAGCCATCAATGGCGCTAACTTAAACGATATTGCATCGATCGCAGGACATAAAGATCTTCGCAGCGCTCGTCGTTACTCTCATCTAAACAATGATAGGAAAAGGGAGGTGATAAAAGGTTTAGAAGCGGGTCGTCAAATCTAGCTCCAAAGTAATGGCTACAATTTGGCTAAAGTGCCGCTTGATAAGACAAACCTAAACTCAGTAAACCTTTGAAAATAGAATAGTTTATGGTGGAGAGCCAAATATTGATCTCTTGAATGCCATTCAAGTACCCTTAGTTTTATTCAATCTTTCTATTTCTAAGGTCCTTATAGATTATTGATTTTTAAGTAGGAATGTTGTAATTTCCATAAAAAACTAGGTAAAACGCCTCTTAAAAAACAAACCATTCGGAATAGTCATTTTTAAAGTTTTTGAATTTGTGAATAATTGGAAAATATAAACAAAATTCACCCGAATCCCTGTTAGACAATCTCGTTTTTTAAATAATGCAAGAAATTGCTTTATTGCCATCAAAGAAATTCCAAAATTAGCTCCATAGATTATTTTGATCACGCTTTATGCGTATTTTTTTCACTCCAGCCCAACAACGAACTATTAAATAATAAATGAAATAACATTGCTCATTGATTGATTGGAGAATGTTTCTACTTTTTTCCTTGACCACCTTTTTGGATTTCCTATAATCAAGTCAAAATATTCAATTCACTGTTGATTTCCTGATGACTCAAACAAAGAAACATAACCGAAGCAAAAGAAAAATTTGTGTAGTGGTTGCTAGCCGCGCAAATTATGCCCGAATCAAATCCCTTTTGAAATCTGTCAGGGATTCAGATGAAATGGAGTTGCAGTTAATCTTAACTGGCTCTGCTTTGTTGAAGCGTTTTGGAAACATAGAGCCTCTCGTCCAAGAAGATGGATTTTCCATCACCGAACGCGTTTATTACATTATTGAAGGCGAAAACCCCTTAACAATGGCAAAATCAACTGGGCTTGCTATCATTGAGCTAGCCACCATTTTTGGAAATTTAAAACCGGATATCGTATTAACGGTTGCCGATAGACATGAAACGCTTGCAACGGCGGTAGCGGCAAATTATATGAACATTCATCTAGCCCATACCCAAGGAGGAGAAGTGACGGGCTCGGTTGATGAATGCGTCCGTCACGCTATCACTAAATTATCGCATTTCCATTTTGTCGCAACCGCTAAAAGCAGTGATCGAGTGATTCAGATGGGAGAAAACCCTGACCGAGTGTTTCATGCAGGATGTCCCTCTATTGACTTATTGTATGAAAACCAACTTACTTTACCACCCGGTTTTTTCAACAATTGCTCTGGGGTGGGTCATCGTATCGACGCAACGAAACCTTATCTTCTTGTAGTCCAACATCCTGTCACTACGGAATATGGCAGCCATAAGGATCAAATTCGTGAAACAATTATGGCTGTGAAAAAAACTGGGATGAACACTATCTGGCTTTGGCCAAATGCAGATGCGGGTTCTGAGGACATCGCCCATGAACTGAGAAACATTCGTGAAATTGAAGAAAATTTACAAATCCGGTTTGTAATTAATTTTTCGCCTGAAGATTATGCACGTGTCCTGAACCAATGCGCTTGCATTGTTGGAAATTCTAGCAGTGGTATCCGAGAAGGAACATATCTCGGAGTTCCCGCCGTCAATATAGGAACACGCCAGCTGGGAAGAGAACGAGGTGAAAACGTGATTGACGCCGAGTATAACAACGAATCGATTTTTAACGCTATTCAAAATCAACTGGAGCATGGCCGGTACACGGAAAATAATTTATTCGGAGATGGCAAAGCCGGAACCAGGATTTCTGAAATTTTGAAAACTTGTGAAGCGCCCATTCAGAAAAATTTTTACCACTCGGAACCTACCTTACCCTAATTCCGCAAATTGAGTACGATGGCTGGTTTTTACGTAAATCAATCGCTTCTTTTTGAAAGTATTCCACACATGGTCTTTTTGCATTTTTCTGTTTTGCAGATTATCATTGAAACACATACCACCCCCCCTAAAAGTAGCTTATGAAACAAGTAGAAATCATCGCAGAAATTGGACAAGCCCATGATGGAAGCTTAGGAACTGCTCATGCAATGATTGACGCCGTGGCCAAAAGAGGAATTAAGGCAGTCAAATTTCAGATGCACATTGCAACAGAAGAGTCGACGCCAGAAGACAAGTTCCGAGTAAACTTTTCTTATGAAGACCAGACTCGTTTTGATTACTGGCGAAGAATGGAATTTTCGGTTGAGCAGTGGGCTGAACTAAAAAAACATTGCGAAGAAAAAAATATTGAATTCTTATGCACTCCGTTTTCTATCGAAGCAGTGAAACGCTTAGAACAACTGGGAATTAAACGTTGGAAAATTGGTTCTGGCGACACATCTAACCGTTCCCTTTTAAAAGCTGTGAGTACAACGGGAAAACCATTGCTACTCTCTACCGGAATGAGTGATTACAAGGAAATTAGAGATATTCTCGAATTTATGAAAACCTTTTCTTCAACTTTGACACTATTTCATTGCGTGAGTCGTTATCCCAATCCTCCAGAATCAATTGCTCTCAAAGAGATTGTGAAACTCCGCGAAACTTTCAATGTTCCTATCGGTTTTTCCGATCATTCTGGAGAAATATATCCTTGTCTACTAGCAGTTTATCTTGGCGCAGTTGCAGTGGAGGTCCATATCGCCCTTTCCAAAGAAGCTTTCGGTCCAGACACTTCATCAAGCCTCGACTTGGGTCAACTTGAAGAATTGGTGCGAGGAATTTGTTTTGTAGAGAAAATGCTCGAATGCCAGACCGACAAAGATAAAACTGCTGCCGAATTAAAAGAACAAAAAATTCTGTTTTCAAGATCCATTGTCGCCGCTCAAGATATTTCTGAAGGAGAGATTATTTCGGATAATAACCTCGCTTTAAAAAAACCTGGAACGGGATTACCTGAAGATCAATTGAGCCAGGTAATTGGGAAAATTGCCCGTCGCAATATTCACAAGAATGAATTAATTCAACGTGATTGGTTTGGGTAATTTATGAAACGAGCAGTAATTGCAATCATTCCCGCCAGGGGAGGGTCAAAGGGAGTTAAGAATAAAAACATTGTTGACTTAAATGGCAAGCCTCTTATCACCTATACACTGGCAGCTGCCACTCGGTCAAAAACTATATCCAGGATTGTGTTGAGTACGGATTCTCAAAAAATTCGAGAAGTATGTGAAAACACAGGATTACGGGTCACTCATTTACGACCCAAAAACTTGGCTCGCGATGATACGCCCACTCTAGACGTAATTCGGTATGAGCTAGACCGGCTCTCTCAAGAAATGTCATTAAAAAAAGCCCTGATCTTGATTCTCCAACCAACCGCCCCATTGAGAACAAGCGAAGACATTGATACATGCGTTCAACGTCTAAAAAGGGGTTACGATTCCTGTATTTCCGTTACCAAAACTCCTCTCGAACTCCATCCGCATTGGCAATTTAAGGCCCGCGGAAATCGGCTATTGCCTTTCGCTCTAGAAAGCTTTGACCTAGTTCCTCCTCGCAGGCAAGTTCTTTCTCCTCCAACTTTCATTCGCAATGGAGCTGTTTACACTTTTAAATATGAAAGCTTTATCAACTCTGGAAGTTTTTATGGAGATAGAGTCGCCTATTACGAAATGCCTATTAACCGGTCAGTTAACATCGATCACCCTGAAGACCTTGAAAAAGCCGAGACTTTTTTGAAACGTAGTTAGTTTTGCTATTTATTCGTTAAATGAGCGATGGAAATTTTCTTCCAACAATAGGGTTTGGGCAAGAGTGATCCATTGCCAAATGTAAAATGAATTATCGCTTTTTCCCGCCTTGAAAGATGCAAGTTCCGCCTTGACCTGAGAAGGAATGAACCAGTCTGATTTTTTTAAAAGAACATCATATATCA
The DNA here is from genome assembly GCA_964570665.1 of uncultured Nitrospinota bacterium. Lineage (GTDB taxonomy): Bacteria > Nitrospinota > Nitrospinia > Nitrospinales > JAJDAT01 > JAJDAT01. The sequence continues at coordinate 201,061 of CAZMZH010000006.1, forward strand.
AAGACTCTACCCAAGAGAATAAAGGACCTTTCAACCATTCTCTCTGGGGAGTTTGCACCGGCCTTTTAGGAGCAGTACTGATTTCATCTGGAATAATTTTGCTTCCTATTTCTCTCAGCAGAAACTTGGAAACATTATCTCTGATCAGATAATTGTCCGGTAAAGAAAAAGCCAATTCTACAAGGCGAAAATCCAGAAAAGGTTCTCGTAATTCGCGGGAAGCATGCATAGAGACCATATCGTTAAACCTAAGGGCGCGTGGAAGTTTGGTAAAGAGAAGATCTCTGTATCTGAGATTTTGTGAGTATTTTTTAAATGGTTGAGAATATTTTGGATAAGAAGCAATACCTGCTATATCTGAATTGAGGCAATTAGGTCTAACCGGACTTGTTGCCACACCTTGAACCAAAGAAGGCGCTTCATTTTCTTTTTTTAAATAATAATCGTACCCGCACCACTGCTCATCCATCCCCTGTCCATCGATAAGAACGGGGATATTTTTCTCTTTTGCCTTTTCAAACAAACGAGCATATGCCATTGTAGGAATTCCTCCGTAAGGCTGCAGCTGGTGTTCAAGAGTTTTTAAAGAGAGCTCGGGAACTTCTTCAAATTTAAGTAAACTAACATTCAGAGGGTGCTGGTATCCTTGAACCATTTTTCTCACCCAAGGTAATTCGTCATATTCCGGATCATTGCAAGTGAACGTGAAAGCGTCCAAAGAAGAATCTTTCCCCAGTAGACTATGCACCAACCTAAACAGCAAAGACGAATCTAAACCTCCACTTAAATTAATACCTACAGGAACATCGCTACGCAACCTGATTCGAAGACTATCTTCCATAAGGTTAAAATAATCTTCCATTGCTTGATGTTCACTGATTTCTTGAGGAAGATATTCCCTTACTCTAGTTTCAAGAGAGTACCATTTGAATATAGAAATAGATTTGCCGGGTTGCCACGTAAAAGCATGACCCGCAGGGATTTGCCAAATGTTCTCCCAAAATGTTTCCTCAGGTTGTCCATAGGTTCCATGAGCCAAATAGTTGACCCAAGTCTTTTCATTTTTGCGATGAGGAACTCCCGCGAGAAACAGAGGGCGGATTTCAGACGAAAAATAATAGTGGTCCTCATGGTAAGCGTAATATAAAGGCTTTACGCCAAAACGATCTCGAGCGCCAAAAAACTCTTTTGTTTCTCGATCCCATAAAATGAACGAGAACATACCATTCAATCTCTCTAATGCATTTTTACCCCAGTGGATAAGACTATAAAGCAATACCTCGGTATCGCTTCGAGTACGGAATTTATAGCCAAACTCTGTAAGGGTTTCTCTTAACTCGATGAAATTATAAATTTCACCGTTGAGAATGAGTACAAATCTTCCATCCTCAGAATACATGGGCTGATTAGCTATAGAAGACAGGTCCAAAATACTCAGCCGTCGGTGACCTAATACAACATTCGAATCGTAAAATATACCAGAGGCATCCGGCCCACGATGGGCCATCGAATCCAATATCCCTTTCATCAATTTTTTTGGGTCAATGCTCACCTGATCGGCAGCGATTGCCGCGATTCCACACATGGCTTAAAATTGAGATTTAAGGAAGGCCAAAAGCCTTACGGTTCGTGAAAGAATTTAATTTAAACCTTAATTTAGGAATCAAGGGGGGGGTCGAAGAACTACAAAAAATGGCGCTAAATTAGGAAACCTGGTATTTGAGCTTCCAATCTCCATTGGACTTTTCCCAAAGATGAGGAGTTCGGAATTGGTCAATGATCTCCCAAAACCGCTCTTCGGTAATACCAATGTATTCAATAAAATCCTTAAAATATTTTTTAGGAAACTCGGCATCGTATCTTCGGACTAGAGATACACCCTCTTCACGGGTTATTTTATGATTTCTTATTTCTTGGGAAGCATCGTGAGTGGCACGTCCTATACCAAATTTAACCAGAGTGGTGTAATAATGGAAATAATCAATCCGATCATCGATACTAGAATACTTAGAATAACTTCCTTCAGTTCGTTCTGTATTGCCCTGGAATCCACAATTTTCAACAGCATAGTAGTAATTTTCTTGTGGATCCCACTTGAAAAAATAACCACAGAAATGAACTTCAATATTTTTTCTCTCAATATCTTCCTGGCTTGGCATGATATATGGAGATAGCTCGTTTCGACTTATGCCTTCCTTTTGGATAAGTTCATCCGCATTCATACCCCCTAGAAAGACTTTATTAATATCGCTTTCAACGCTGGAGAAAAATTTGGGGTCCATTTTTGAATTTTTGTTGGACTCAATAGCGTTCCCTCCATATTCTGCAGGATTCTCTCCATAAAAGATCAAAGGTATATTATGAGCCAATGCAGTCTTTGGAGCGATGCTTTTTTGACCAATTATAAAAGGTTGAAAGGGGTGACACAGATTTTCAAAAGCCAAGCGAGTAAGCGTTCTATGAACCTTCCCGTTAGGCGTAAACAGAATATTGTCAAACCCAGAATGAATGAAACCTTGAAGATTTTTCCAACCAACGTCCGTATACCAATGAGGCGCCCAAGTCACCGTCAAAGGATTCATATTATATTTGTGTTTCAAAAGATGGCCAACATAACCGCTGTCTTTACCCCCACTAGAAGGGACAATACAATCGTAGGAACCATCTTTTTTACGATGGCGATCCAGCAAATCCCGGAACTCCCTTTCCCGTTCATTCCAATCGATTTTTTCTTTTACCTCGGCGTACTGACAAGCGTCACAAATACCTTCTTCATCAAAAAGGTTTGTTGGTTTTTTATCGGTGTTGGCGTGTTTCCATTCTACAACAGTCGAAGGACGTTGGTTTGACATAACACATTTAGCGCAAAACTTAACGTCCAAAGGCAACCCGTAACGCCCAGTTTGTCGGGCTTCATCAATGACGGTTGTTTTTTCGCTCATAGTTCTTTCCGTCTCCTCTTACACAATTGACTCAGCCAAACAATGATCAAGCTAGCTTTCATCAAAAATAAAATTCCTTAATTAATGGAGTTTAGCCACGCCGCTCTATCTAGAATTGAAGTCTTAACCACGCTGTTTTTTCTAAGCATAGAAAAAAAATTTAATTCAGAATATCATGATCAAAGCGGCCGGGCAAGCAGATAAAAGAATGGGGGATTAAAGTAGAACTCCTCAGTTTTTAACTCTTAAAAGGGAGTGGTGACTCCGAGCATTGATCCCTAGATATGAATTGTTAACCAATCGATACTTGGGATTTTCCATTTCATTAAACGGTTGATCAAATCAATTATTTTTTGTATCGGCTAACGATAAAATAATTTGAGCCAATTTTTTTGATTCTCCCGTTCCATGAGAGCGGTTGAATTTGAGACAAGATTCCTGCGCTTGGAGATGATTATTCAAAAAATCCGGTTCGTCGCGGAACCGATCTAAAAGACCCGGAAGATCGTTTAAAGTTTCGCAAGCTAATGCAGCGTTTTCATCCACCAAAGAAAGTGCATTCGCTCTATTTGGTATTTTTAAAACCATAATTGGAATCTGATAATACAATCCCTCATATCCGACATTGGAATTGACAACTAATAAAGCATTAGCTGCAGTCATCAGTTCCTTCAAATACCGATCCATAATGATAATATTTTCCACTTCTTTGTTATTTAAATATTTTTCAACCCAGGGCATTACAATATCATTTGGTCGAGTTTTGATGATAAAAAGAGAATTTTTTCTCTCTGCAAATTGGTCTATAAGAGTCTTATAAAGAGTAAGGTTTTCAAATGGACTCATGAAAAGCGCTCGAAAGGTTCTTTCCATTCGCGCCCATTGTACGTCCGGAGCATAAATTATTATTTCCTTATCTAAAGGGAGGCCTAATTGTTGTCTTGCTTCGATCCGACTTTTTTTTCGATCCTTAAAATCCACTTGGTATTGAAACATACCCACTTCGATCAACTTTTCCGCAGGTACACCAGCAAGAGTTCTAGCTTCAAAATTGGTTTTCAGCCCTGTGCATTCGAAACTGTGTAAAACTGGAAAAGTAATAACATCATTTTCAGGATCGATTAAAATCCGCCCTTTATTTCTGAAAGCAAAATTGTAACCGTGAGGACAATAAACAACGGGAATTTTTTTCTTCTTACCTAAAACGGAATAAAGCCGGGCAAAAGACATAGCAAAATTGCTTATGATTATTAATTGGATTTTTTCTTTCTCTAGGAGGCGTTCCCAACTCATCCAAACCTCAGAAAACTCAACGCCTACTGCGTCAAAGAATTCTTCGATCCACCGTTCAAGATATTTCTCAAAGTTCATACCCGGTAATTTTGGTAAAGAAAGGTTCGGAATGTTTTTTGTTAGACGAACCTGCATTTTTTTAAATTCTCTCTGAATAACAAGAGTTTTCTTCCTCCAGGCGGCATCTCGGTATCGCTTGCTGTCACGGTGGATGAGACGAGGATGGGCATAGCAATTTCGTTCGTTATTTTCATAGAGAAGGGAAATATCCCCACTTAACCTCAAACAATCAGCCAAAAGAGGGTTTCGTAAATAAGAAATATCAGATGCGCTAGGCAACAATATATTCAAGTGGTTCTTGAAGAGGGTATAGTGAAGAATAGATTTAACTGAATCCACTCCTCCGATAACCATGGATTTCAAAACTTCCAGGAGATTCATCCTTCTAGATGACGAAAAAGACCTAGGTTGGTCTTCATTTTCTGTAATAACTCTATTCAGGACAGTCAACTTACATCCTTCTCCATTAACCAATACACTGAAAAATTCCTTATACAAATCATCACCTCCATGAATATCCCATATGGGCGTCATGGGAGCCTCTTCGGTATAAACAATTTCGGTGGGATTTTCTTGTTCCAAGATATTACGAACGTCGTGATATGCATTCAAGGCATAAACAAATTGATAAAAAAAACGGCGAGTAAAAACTTGTCCCAATGAAACTTCTTCAAAAGAGGATAAATCTTCTCCTTTATCGCTCCGAAACCAATCCCTTGCCAATTTCAAGGCCAGAACCTCACACTCTTCGCGTTTTTTTACGGTAGAATAATCGTCTAAAGATCGCGAATTAATATTTCTTTCTTGTAGCATTATGTAAGCGGAAGGCTCTAGGGCAACGGCCAAAACTTCTCGTACCGAGCTCAGGTTTTCTAAGAAATTCCATACGGCAGGTAGATCTTGAGGACCTGAAACAAAAATTAAGGTTTTTTCTTTAGCTTGATCCATCAAAACGAAGGCGCTTAGGAAGGCACGCCTCTTAAAGGGAATTTCAAATTAGCCCTGAAACAACTTGGAGGCAATGGTTCAATTTGGGATTAAAAATTGTTCGGCCGAAAATACCGATAAGTCAAATTTTAACTATGACAATGTTACCATAATTTATCAATCTGACTCAAAAATCACCTCCGCAATATTACGTTAAAATTTTTTCATCAGCACAATCCAACCATTTTTTTAACATTCATAGGAAATCAGAAAGATAGCAAATGCTTATAAAAAAAAGATCTGATTAATATGTTTTCTTAACTAACTTCAAAGAAAAGGGTCTCAAGGCATAAGCCCTGAAACCCCTTTAAAATAAGTGGAGCTGAGGGGGATCGAACCCCTGACCTCTTGAATGCCATTCAAGCACGCTCCCAGCTGCGCCACAGCCCCATTTCTTAATTGAATCGAATATAACTAATTTTTTTTTGCGGCGCAAGTTTAATTCATTTCTTTATCATTTAAAATTCTTCGTGCTTGCCTTCTCCAGTTTTCTTTCTATAATATTTTTATCTTCTGCCGAATTGCTTTAACAACATTTCTGAGGTTCGGCTGGTTCTTCATTCGTATTGAAACATTTTTTTGGCTTTTAAATTGTTCCCAAAAATAAAAAAAAGATTAAGAAATATTTTCATCGCGGGTCTTTTAGTCACAATTCCCATTGCGTTCACTTTTTTTATTCTCAATTTTTTATTTAAAAAACTTGATAACGCTTTATCGCCATACTTCACAAAGTTCTTAATATTTTTAGGTGCTTCAGTAACAGAAGGTTTTCGGTTGCCCGGCGTTGGCGTTTTCATGACTGTAGTGATTATTTTTTTGGTAGGTTTGTTCACTACCAATATTTTTGGGAAAAAGTTAGTTCAAATCGGGGAAAGAATTTTAGCAAGAATTCCAATTGTACGCAGCATTTATACGGGTACAAAACAGGTTGCCACAACGGTTCTAGATGCCGACATTGAAACTTTTAACGAGGTTGTATTGGTTGAATTTCCGCGAAAAGGTTTACACGCATTAGGCTTTATAACTTGCGAAAACAAAGGAGAAATTCAACACAAAATTGCGGCAGAAGTAGTTAATGTTTTTGTTCCAACCACTCCCAATCCCACATCGGGATTCCTCGTATTTGCTTCTCGAGATCAAATCATTCCGCTGTCCATGACAATCGAAGAAGGGCTTAAGTTTGCAATTTCTGGAGGAATCGTTGCTCCACCGTTTTCGCCTGTTGAAGGGAAAGTTTTAGAACCAAAGGATGTTGCTCCGAATATCAATATATAGGCGCTAACTAAATTTTAAACTTTAGAAATCAAAGTTTTTTTTAGTTCCGTAAGCTCCTAGCTGATAGAAAAAAAAATTATTTTAATTCTCTAATGAAAATAGATGCTCCAATATTTTTGGACAACCACTTAATTGCGATTTATAAACCATTTGGAATTCCTGTCCAGCCCGATAAATCGAATAAAACTTCCCTTTTGGAAATAACCAAAGATTGGATCAAACATAAATTTAACAAACCAGGAAATGTTTTTTTAGGTTTACTTCATCGATTAGATCAACCTGTGGCCGGTATTGTTTTATTTGCAAGAACCACAAAAGCCGCATCGCGGCTATCAGCCCAGTTTCGTGAAAATACCATAAAAAAATATTATCAAGCTTCCGTATTATCACAACCCGACAAACCAGAAGGCGTTCTGATTCACTACCTTAGAAAAGAAAAATCTCTTAAAGCCACTGTGTTCCCAAGAGAAACCGAAGGAGCTAAACGCGCCGAATTATCCTACCGAACGCTAAAATCGACTTCAAGCGGTAATGTTTTAGAAATTCAACTTAAAACCGGTCGTTTCCATCAAATTCGATCCCAATTAGCTTTTATCGGCAATCCAATTATTGGAGACGTAAAATATGGAGCTCCATTTCCCCTACCTGAAAAAAAGATCGGGTTGATCGCCCACAAAATGATTTTTAAACACCCCATCACAAAAGAGTCGATTGAAGTCCAGTCTCCCATACCTCACGATTGGCCATTTTGGTAAAAATAGGAAAACTCAACTTGGAAATATCCTTTTTTATCTATTACTTTCCTAGACTTTAAGGCTTTATTTACTTGTGACTTAAAACCGAGTAAAATCATATCTATAAAAAAACATTTATTAATCCCTTTAGAAAAACCATTATGAGATCCCTCAGAGTTAGTCATATCGTTTTAAGTACAGAAGAGATTGCCAGTCTTTTGATGGAACAATTCAAAGGCGTGGAAGACAAAGACCTAAAAGACAAACTTTTTTGTCGATTAGCAAAAAAATATAGCGCTTGTAATTCTAGAAAAAAAGGCGGCGACATTGGCTGGTTAGACGCTGGGACTAACGCTCCAGAACTCGAAGAAGCTGTACAAAATGGCTCGCTTGGAGCGGTTGAGGGTCCTGTTAAAACAAGGTATGGCTATCACATTTTTATGATCACCGAAGAGGCCGAAATGCTAGACACAGGAATTGATGGCATTACAGTAGGAACTTTAAGGTAAATTAAGAAAGGAAACTTTTTGTGACTGAGGTTGATTCAATCTTAAGTAAAGCTCTTGATGGAAATCGTATTACTGCCAGAGAGGCAGTAGTTTTATTTTCCTCTACCAACATAACCCTCTTGGGAAATGTTGCTTCTCGACTTGCTAAGAAAAAATATAAAGATAATAAAATTACTTATATTATTGACCGTAATATCAATTATACCAATATTTGCGTCACTGATTGTTCATTCTGCGCTTTCTATAGAAAAAAAGAAGACTTGGACTCTTATGTTCACCCTTTTGAAGTTCTTGCAAAAAAAATAGAAGAAACCATCGCTTTAGGGGGAAATCAAATTCTCCTACAAGGAGGACATAACGTTGAGCTAAAAATTGATTATTTTGAAGATTTATTTAAAAAAATAAAAGAACGTTTTGATATCAGATTACATGCTTTGTCGCCTCCCGAAATTGTGCATACAAGTAAAATATCCAAAATCTCCATTTCAGAAACTTTAAAGCGTTTACATAAGGCAGGCTTAGACTCCATTCCTGGAGGAGGCGCAGAAATTTTAGTAGATAGAGTTAGACAAAAAATTAGCCCTGCAAAATGTACAACGGAAGAATGGTTATGCGTAATGGGCGAAGCGCATCAATTAGGAATACCCACTACCGCTACCATGATGTTTGGACACGTAGAATCTTTGGAAGAACGAGTTGAACATCTAATTAAATTGAGGGAACAACAAGATAAAACAAGAGGATTTACAGCATTTATTGCATGGTCATTGCAACCTGGAAATAATCCGCTAGGTAGACAATTATCCGGCGCCAAAGCTACCGGATTGGAATATTTAAAAACTTTGGCAATCAGTCGTATCGTATTAGACAATTTTGACAACATACAATCGTCCTGGGTAACCCAAGGACCTAAAATAGGCCAAATGTCCCTCTACTATGGCGCAAACGACATGGGTAGCGTTATGATTGAAGAGAATGTCGTTAAAGAGGCTGGCGCTAATTTCCGTATGAATGAAGAAGAAATAAGACGACTGATTGAAGATGGAGGCTTTATTCCACAGAGAAGAAACATGCAATACAATTTTATTTAAAAGCAAAAATTCCCTTCAAAAAAAACCGGCAAATAATTCCTTAATTCTAATCAATGATTTTTGCCATTCTCAGTACACGCGAACTCACCTTCAAGCCAGATTGTTTAGCTTTCTTATAGTTAATTTCAAAGCGAATCTTCCCTTTTTCGATAATTAAGTTTAGTATACCCCCCTTCTTACAAAACCCTTGATTCTCTCCAATAATTAACGCATGAGAATTCTTTAAAGAATCTAATATTTTTTCTAAACGATATTCTTGTAAAGCTCCAACCACAATAATTTGTGAGGATTTTGTTTGTTCGTCAACTACCTGAGAACTTCTCAAAATAAGTTTTCTATTTTTTAATCTTTTTTCTTTCAGACTATTCAATCCTTCAAAAAATGGACTGCGTCCAATTACAGATATTGTTAAGGGAGAGGACTTATCTGAAAAAGCCTCCATTGGCCATTCTATAAAATCTGCGATTTTATAAACAAAAGCCGCTTTCAATCGATACTCCAAACTCTCTCCTTGAGAAGCTTGAGGAGAAAAAGGAACAACCAAAAAAAAGAAAAGTATTAAAAATAATATTAAAAAACGATTTTTCACTTAAAAACGTCGTTTTGAGAAAAATTAAAAACCTTAATAATAAAACTTTCTATTATTTTTTAGAATTGCCAAGTCAATTTTCCGAAAACACTCCGTTGAACTTGAGTTGGTTCAAAAAAGTTGTTTGCGGTTCCAGATAAAAATTCAGAATGCTCAGGATCTTGTAAGTTTTGCCCAACTAAACTTATTTCCAGTTTTTCCGTAGGTCTCCACCCTAACCGAGCATCCAATCGGGTATAGCTTGGGATATTTTGCCCATTTAGACCGTTGACAAAATAGACTCCAAAATCAAACTCAAACTTATAGGGCAAATCTAAATACGATCTAATTTGCCACTGCGTATCGGGAACGTTCCCATCAATATCTTCGGAGCTCGCTTCAAACCAGGTAAAAGAAGCATTTAGCTTCCAATAATCCAAAACTTCCCATTGGCTCGAAACTTCAACTCCATAAGTATCTTCATTCCTAGAGTTTGACAAAAAAATTGGTAGAACTAAATGAGGAGACGGCGACGTTTCGAGAAACGAATTCCCACTAGGTGCATTTCTTAGATCATCGTAATGATTGAAAAAACCCACTGCATCTAGAAAAAAGCTTTTCCCAAACTGTGACCGATAACCGAGCTCATATGCTGTTAACTTTTCCGATTTAAAATCATTCCTACCCAAGGAAGTCACAAAAAGAGGCAGCCCAATCGCGGTACTCGTTGCGCGAACCCTAGCTTGGCTCAACCCTCCATCTTCAGTTCGCGAAGGAGTTCTAACAGCTCGTGAAACCGCTCCCCAAAAAGTGTTTTGACTATCTGGAGTCAGGGCGAACCGAATATTTGGCTGGATTTCAACACCGCTAAAACGATTTAACGTAAACTTCGATCCTACAGTGAGGCTAAGGAGGTCTTGAATTAATTCCAATCGATCTTGAGCAAAAAAACTAAAATGATTGTATACCCTATTATTCGGAACCACTTGAAGAGCAAAACTATCTCCAAACTTATCTGAAATAGTTCGATTATTGATTCCCCAAATAATCTCATGATTTGATCCCATCAAGAATCTATGTTGGAAATCAAAATCAAACCTATCTAATTCAATATCAGAAATATTTTCAATACTTCGTTCTTCGCGGTCATAAAAAAATTGCGTCTTAAACTCAGATCCATCTTCTAACGTACGAATCCAACTGACTAAAAAGTGTCCTCCTTCAATGGGGTCTCTCTTTGTTTCACTGTTTACAAGAGGAGGAGAAAAAGAACTAGGAACTGTATCATTCTTATTTCCTAAATCTCCTTTATAGTAGTTGCCATCAAAGAAAAGGGAATCCTTTTCATTAGGGTCCCAATCGATGCGAAAACCGCCTCTTGCAACCTTCCATTCGTCAAACGCTTCTTTACCCGTTTCATCGGAAAAATCGTCGCGTTTAAATACTTTTCCAAAAACCCTATAAGTAGCTAAATCTCCAAGCGGCCCCCCATAGCGAATAGAACCTATGCCTTGATCTTGATTCCCAACCACAACGCTTGCCAATCCATCTTGAGTTTTTTTGCTATTTTTGGAGATTATATTTATGACTCCATTGACGGCGTTAGCTCCCCATAAAGTTGCGCCAGGCCCTCGAATCACCTCAATTCTCTCAATATCTTCTAAAACAAGATCTTTACTTCCCCAAAAAACCCCAGAAAAAATAGGCGTATAAATAGGACGACCATCAATCATCACCAGTAACTTATTCGAAAACTGGTCGTTAAATCCACGAGAGGTGATAGCCCAAAGACTTGATGTTTTTCGCGCAACCTGTAATCCTGGAACCATTCTCAAAGCTTCGGCAATGTTATTAAATCCAGAACGTCTAATATCGTCGCCAGTAATGACATGAATTGCCGCAGCAGAATCAAATAACGGTTCTGCTCTTTTAGAAACCGATGTAATTTGCATTTCCATCAAATCGTCAAGAGTCAGTTCTTTCAAGTCAGTCGCATCTACGGGAATATCTTTTGCTAAGATTACAGTAGGAAGTAAAAGAAAAATCACCATTACTAACTCTATGAGAGTAAACCTGAAAAACTTAGTAGACATAAAAGTAACCATTAAATAATAAGATATTAACTAATTATAAGTTATTTGGATTAACTAGGGTGTGACAAACTTGAAACAAACTGGGCTTAAATAGAAATCTAATTTGAGGAAGTGCAAATAAAGTGAAATTTATAAAACTAAGAGGAAAAGACTAAGGCATTCGCCTTTTTAAATTCTCCAGGGGAGGGGGAAATTCTTTTAAGTTTTTTTGTTCCGATTCAGAGCTTAATTCTGAAATCGCTTTTTTAAAAATTTTGTGGCAAATTTTACGCTTTGAATTAAAAATCAAAAATTCTTGTTTTTTTAAATTCTTTATTCCCATCCTCTCTACTTTAAGAGCAAGTCGTTGACGTTTTTTCTCAGAAAGTCCGGCTTCCTGCAAACAAGAAACCCAAGCTTCTTTTTCTTTATTATATTCATCGACACAAACAGCGCTTTTCTTACAATCTGCCTGTCGAACTATTTCTCTAGCTTCCGTAACCGACGCAAAACAAAACATTCCACAAAAAAAAATGAACAAGGAGGAAATTTTTTTCGCTGTTTCCCGTTCGCGTATTTTTAACATTTTAATTATCTTCTAACCAACCGAACCGCATGAGAAATAGTTTTATCTCCCTTTTCATACCAATAAGCGAATCCATTCAAATAAAAAACAATTTGCGCTTCACGTTCGCCGCGAATAGAAGATGTCCAAGTACAATTTCCAGGTCCTGGAGGAAAAGCTGAGTCCATATGAATATCTCCTCCTTTAAAGTCCTTGTTTAACTTTTCTTCTTTAAAAAGGCTCAAAGCTTCTTGTAAACTCGGCAATCGCCAATCAGAATGCCCTCCAAATTGCTTTTCATTCAATTCTTTCGCATAGTCGCAAGCTTCCTGCCAGGTAATGTCTTTTTCTAAATCTTGACGAGAATCTTGAGCTTTCCAAGTAAGGCTAGTTTTGGAATCGTAAATCGTACCATCGCTACCCACTAGATATTGAGATTTTTCTTCCATCAGACTTTCCTCTAATTATTTGTAGTTAACCTTAACAACAGTTTGAACTAGTAAACCAAGAAAATTTATATTTTTTCTTCATTATATGACGTGAATAAAAATCAAGGGAATTCAAAAAAATTTAATTTAGCTCATAGAGATCCAGGCGTCTCCCCTTGAACAAATCATTCTTCGAGTTAATATTCTTTTTGCGAGATAATTCTATGTCTATATCAATTACCGACGCCTCTTCTTTTATTTCGGAAGCTCGGTAAAGTATATTTCCTTCTGGAGACACTATTTGACTTTTACCAATAAAACTTAAACCTTCGCCTGCAATACGATCTTCAGAACCGACTCGATCGGCGGTAATTGCAAACACTCGATTTTCCAAACAACGAGTGACCATGGCGTCCGGGCAATGAGGAAGAACTAGATTTGAAGGATGAGCGATAATATCCGCTCCCTTTAGAGCTAAAGTTCTTGCAGTTTCAGGAAAGCGCCAATCAAAACAAATCATAACGCCAACTTGAACTCCACCTAGTTCAAATACTTGCAAAGGCAAATTTCCCGGGCGAAAAAACTTATTTTCAGAATCAAAAACGTGGGCTTTCCTATAGGTCCCAACATATCCATCTGGAGAAATAATAACCGCGGAATTAAAAAGAGTATCGCCATCACACTCCGCAATCCCAGCAACCAGAGAAGTACGATTCGCTTTCGCCCATGAAATTAATTTTTGGGTGGTGGGTCCATCAGGGATAGGCTCGGCTAACTCCTTTGCCTCTTGCTTGGAACTAAATTGATAACCGGTAGCAAATAACTCAGGCAGAACGATAAGTTCCGCAGAAAGATTCCCCCACAAACCCAGCGTTCTCTCAATATTAGCCTCAATTTCGCCAAACTTGGGATCATTCTGAACAAACCCAACTTTCATAATAACTCTTATTTCCTTCTATCTCAGTTGAGAATGCTCGTTTCTCATCAGATGATCGATTAAAGTAAGAGCTACCATAGCTTCAGCGATAGGCACCGCTCTAGGTGAAACGCATGGATCATGACGGCCTTCGACGCGTATTTTGGATTTCTTACCTTTAACCGTCACCGTATCTTGTTCTTTCAAAATGGAGGAAGTTGGCTTAACCACTAACCTTAAAACGATATCCATTCCATTTGAAATACCGCCCAAAATACCGCCCGCATTGTTAGTTTTAGTAACTATCTTTTTTCCGGATTTCAAAAATGTATCGTTACACTGCGAACCGGATAAAGTTGCCGCCTCAAAACCTATTCCAATTTCGACACCTTTAACCGCAGGCAAAGACATTACCGCCTTGGCAAGATCTGCGTCTAGGCGATCAAAAACCGGTTCTCCCAATCCAGCTGGAACTCCTTGAGCAACCACTTCGACGATACCTCCAGTAGAGTCTCCCTTCTTTCTCAGCTTCATGATATGATCTACCATTTTTTCAGCTGCTAATTTATCTGGACAACGAACTATATTTTTTTCTATTTCTTTGAAATCAATCTTCTGCGCGACTATTGGGCCAATTTGCTTAGAATATCCAATGACCTTTATTCGTCGTCTAGCTAAAAGTTTTTTTGCGATCGCCCCTGCGGCAACTCTACCGGCAGTTTCCCGAGCGCTGGACCTTCCTCCTCCCCTATAATCGCGGAAACCATATTTCATAAGGTAGGTATAATCGGCATGGCCCGGCCTAAAAAGATCTTTAATCAATTCGTACTTAGAAGAATCTGCGTCCTGGTTTTCTATCCACAAACCAATAGGCGTCCCAGTCGTTTTATCCTGAAAAACTCCAGACAATATCCTTACTTCATCCGTTTCCTTTCTTGCCGTGGTAACCTTGCTTTGCCCAGTTTTTCTGCGGTCTAATTCCTTTTGGATGTCCCTTACTTTTAAAGGCAACCCAGCGGGACAGCCCTCTACCACTACCCCAATACCTGGCCCATGAGATTCTCCCCACGTAGAAATCTTGAATATTTTTCCGAACGAATTTCCCGACATCTAAACGATCCTTCTTCTTAAATATTTCTTCAAAGTTTTATTGCTTATAAGATTTTCAAACTACAGATTATTTTTTTGATTTTCTCATGGTGAAACGAAATTGAGCTATTCGCGCCATAGTCTCTAAATATTGCCATAAAGTTTTGGTAGATTCTCCTCGAGTTCGATCTTCGAAAACAATAGGTAGCTCTTTAATGCTAAAACCATTTAAATGACAAGCATAAAGAATTTCCTCTACGATCGAAGGTCCAACCGACACCATTTTTTCTAATCCTATGGTTTTCAGTACCTCGGCCTTAAAACAACGGAAACCGGAAGTACAATCCATGACGCCAACTCCCATAATCATTCGAATAAACCAACCGGCAAACTGCGTAATCCCAGTCCTCAAAAAATTTCGTCCCGTTTCTTTTCCGCCTTCAATAGACCGTGAACCTAGAGAAACGTCATATTCATCCATCGCTTTAAGTAAATCCGGAATATATTTTGGATGATGAGAATAATCTGCATCCATTTCCACTATAAATTCCGCGCCTTGTTCAACGGCATAAATCAAACCTTTAATACCGGCAGTTCCCCGACCTTTTTCGTTTTTTCGAGTTATCAAATGAATTCTTGGCTCGTTCTGACGCATAGATTCTACGATCTCGCTTGTGCCATCGGGAGAATCGTCGTCTACCACCACAACTCCAATAGAATCGTTCAAATTCAGAATATCTTCTATCAAGTCTCGGATGTTTTCTTTTTCATTATAAGTTGGGACCATTGCAAGAGTTTTTAACATTACGATATTTGTTCAACCAACTGGGTAGCTTTTTCTATTACTGTTTCAGACGAAATCTTTATCATGCAATGCTCTTCAATATCACAGGTTTTTCTATAGCAAGGCGCACACTCAATAGGACTCACAATAATTTCACCCTTATCATATAAATCAATTTCTTGAGGACATGTAGGTCCAAAAAGAGCTAATACATGCTTTCCATGCCCAATAGCCAAATGCATAGGCAACGTATCGCCAGAGATTAATAAATCACATCTAGAAATAATCGCCGAAAATTGAGTGATGGAATGCGAATTGCCGCCATCAAAAATCATTTTGGGAACTGAAGATAAAATTTGCGCATTTTTTTCAATTTCCGCTTTCCCTCCAAGCAAAATCAATTGCGCATTTTTTTGTGAATGAAGCGCTTCGATCAAACGACAATAGCCTTCAACTGTCCAAGCCTTATTCGCAAATAAAGGCCCTGCTCCTGGGCAAATTCCGATAACGGGCCGGTCTTTCGTTATCCCTATTTTTTCTAATAAAAGATCTGCATATTTTTCTTCTTCATTACCTGAGAACAGTTCGTACGGTTCTCGGTTGTATTCGAAACCAACCGCCTCAAAAATAATCTCTTGATAGGTTTTTTGGTTTTTTCTAAACTTTAGCTCGTCGTCAATTCCCAATTGGAAAGCGTATTCACATTCTGGATTAAATGGGAAAATGTTGCCAAAAGAAGAAAGCCCAAACCCTTTTTTTTCTGTCCCATCCACCTTCATTGCCAAAGCCGCAACGCGAACGTCTTTGTCTAGGGAAAGAACCAAATCAAATTTTTCTACTTCTAAACGACGGCAAACTTCGTCGCTATAAGCAAATAAACGATCAATATTTTCCAAACCATTTAATAGCCCGTAAGAGGGAGCTTCAACAACCCAAGTTATATAAGATTCGGGATATCGCCGTTTTAACTCCGAAAGCATCGGCGTCGTGCGCAAAACGTCCCCCATCGCCGCCAATTTTAAAATCAAAATGCGTTTGCCCATGGGTTTGTATTCTTCACACCCTTCGCAAAGTCTTTTAAATTGGCACGGCTTCTCGCCGTTAAAAAAACTACAATCCAGTTTATAGGTCATATAAATAATAAATTTTTAACAATAATATTCACTCTTCGACAATCTAAACGTCACATTAAATCTCTAATAAGTTCCCACGATATCCACGGCACCAAAACACTCTAAACTTTCGAATGGTTTTTCCTTCCCATTTAATACTTACAATCGGCATCTCAAACATTGCTTCAAATTGAGGTTGGACCAAATTTAAATTGCCTCTACCTTCTTCAAAAACATAAAGTCCGTCCTTGCTCAATAAATGAGAAAGATTCCCAAAATACGAATAACGTTTTAAACCGTGTATTTTGAATACTTGTGGCTTTCCAGGTAAGTAAAACGACAACTCGGCGGCAATATTATGCCTATCGGTAAAAACAAACGTTTCTCCATCTTTTTGGAGCCCGCTATAGAACGTTCCAATATATTCTCCCAGTTGTTTCCATCCATAAGCCTTTTTAAGGAAAACATCTGTTTTGGGAGGAAGAGGAACGACTCTAAATATTCCTTGGAGATGGGCCAAAACTATAAATAAAACAACAGTAATGATAGCCCATTTTTTGATAAAACGCAGTATTTTGTTATCTATAATCTTTTGTTTTCCGCCACGCGTCAAATATATGCCGGGTAACGCTAAAGTTGGCGCAAAATAAGCCATCACGGGCCAGTTTCCTTGTATCTTAGTTTGAAAGCTAAAAACTAGGAAGAAAAGAAAAATGGGAACTGAAAATACAAATAAAAACAAAAACCGGTCGTCCTTTTCAGATTCCCAAAGCTTATAGCAATAGGTTATGACTATCCCCATCGAAATAAAAATAAAAGGGGTAACCACTAAAGCCTGAGCTCCTAAAAACTCTAAAAAACTCAGGATTGGGTTGATTGAAGGACCTTGAATTCCTCGAAAAAATTGAAATCGAAAAGAAACCCAATCATGACTGGCATTCCACAAAATAACCGGTAAAAAACAAACACAAGCTATTGCCATGGCAATGTAAGGTTCTTTTTGTTTCCATAAATTTTTATAATTTTTAGAAAATAAAATAAAGAGTCCTAAACATGGCAATATTAAAACCCCGTTATATTTACTCAACAAGGCGCCGCCAATAGCTAATCCAGCGCCATACCAAAAATAAGGTTTAGATTCCCAAATCGCTCGATAAATGAACAGTAAACTAAGAGCAAAAAATAAAATGAGCGGCGTGTCGGGGGTAATTATTACCGAGCCTAAAGAAAAAATAAGGATAAGATTGAAAAAGACAGCGGAGTAAATACCTACTCGGGGACTTTGAAATAAAGAATAGCCCAGGCGATAAGATATTAGGGTGATTCCCAATCCCGATAAAATAGCCGCTAAACGAATGCCCTGTTCTGTTTCGCCAACTATGGCCGTGGAAATAGCAATAAATATTGCCACCATGGGTGGATGATCGTAATATCCAAAACTCAAATAGTTTGACCAACCCCAATAATAAGCTTCATCGGGAATCAGCTCTATTTGTCCGGAAAAAAAATACCTAAATAGACAAACCAGGAACAAAAGAGCAATAAAGAAAACTCGATTAGAATTCAAGTTTTTGAGATGAAAATAAAAAGATACGCTAAAAAAGCCTACCTAAGTTTTAGGAGAGATCATGCAAAGAGGGATAGCATACTAACGATACTATAATTCTAAAGTATCTTCATCATCGTCATCATACACGTCGCCCGCGCTATTTTTATCCACCAATTCCCTAAGCTCTTTACCGGCTTTAAAAAAGGGAACCTTCTTAGCGGGAACGTCTACTTTAACCCCAGACTTTGGGTTGCGACCAGTTCGTGGGTTGCGTTCTCGGATTCTAAAACTACCAAACCCCCGCAGTTCCACTTTTTTCCCCTGACTTAGAGATTCTGTGATGCTGTGGAAGACTGTGTTAACAACAACTTCAGTTTGCTTTTTAGTCAAATTAATCTGGCTAGCGACTTTGGCGACCAGTTCAGCTTTGGTCATTAAAGCTCCCCTTTCTACAACGATTAATTATTTGGGAAAAATTTTACGAAGTATAACATTAAGCAACATATAGTCAAGGACTTTCGGGGTGATAAAGACCCACAAAAACCCATTTTTATTTAACCGCCGCTTCTTACGACAAAATCATAAAAAAAATAACAAAAAACTTTGCAAATTTGATTTTTTGTGAAATTAAAAAATCATAAAAACCACAGCTTATCCATCAATTGGAGTGAACTGCAGTCCCAGTGGCATCAAAAATTGGAGCTTAGGAAAAGCTAACTGCCCTATGGTTTGATTTAACTTCCCTGCCCATTTATTTTGAAGAATAAAATCTAATAAACTGGATTCTTTTTCGGGGAAAACCACGTCTGGCCTACTAGTCAAACCCAATGACTTTTGCAAAAATTCCAAACTATCTTCAAAACCGCCTAATTGATCGACCAGCTTATATTCCAAGGCCTGACGCCCTGAAAAAATTCTACCGTCGGCCACTTTCTTAACGTCTTCGATTTCAAGTTGGCGACCGGACGAAATGGCTTCAATGAACTGATCGTGCACGTCGTCCACAACCGATTGCAATAATACATTTTCTTCGTCGGTCATAGGGCGAACCACGGAACCGGCGTCTTTAAACTTGCCGGCTTTAATTACCATGGGCTTCAGCCCTATTTTTTGAATCAATTCCTCGACATTGGAAAACGCCATAATCACTCCGATACTACCGGTTAGCGTTCCCGGATTAGCCACAATATAACTGGCTGGACTAGCTACATAATAGCCCCCCGATGCGGCCACGCTCCCTAAAGACGCCACTATTTTTTTTTCTTTGCGAGTTTTTAATACTTCGGAATATATCTCTTGAGAAGGTCCAACAGCGCCTCCCGGAGAATCAATTCGCAAAATAATAGCGCCTATGGAGGCGTCATTCCGATAATCGACAATTTGTTTAACGATATCCCGACTATCAGAAATAACTCCACGAACCTCGACGACAGCCACTTTATTTTTAGCCATCGACGACCCAACGCCCCAAAAGGACTTTAGACCGCTGGCCAATCCATATAAAGCCAAGATCCCCAAACAAAACATAAAAAATGTTTTCTTAAAGGATCTTCTTGGCGCTAAAGAATTTAGTTCCATACTAACTTCCTAGAAAAAAGGAACATCATTTTAAGAAACCTCAGGAGAAACTGGCTTTTCATTTTCTAAATTCGCCTGTTCTTTTTCGATGGTTTCTAAATCCCAATCTTCTTCGGTAGCTTTAATACTCAAACCAATCTTTTTATTAACAGTATCGACCTTAACGACTCTCGCTTTAATATCGTCGCCCACGTTAATAACTTTTTCAGGATTGGTAACTTTTTCAGAACTCAAGTGAGAAATATGAATCAATCCTTCCAATCCATCGTCAAACTCGGCAAAAGCGCCAAACCCAGTCACTTTAATGATTTTGCCTTCAACATCTAAACCGACAGGATATTTTTCAGCAATACCTTCCCAAGGGTTAGGTTGCAGCTGCTTAATCCCCAGAGAAATACGGAATGATTCTTTATCGATATTCAAGACTGTGGCTTGCACTTTTTCTTTCTTTTTAACAACCTCGGAAGGATGTTTGATTTTGCTCCAAGAAAGATCGGAAATATGAATCAAACCGTCAACGCCATCTTCCAACTCAACAAACGCGCCAAAATCAGTCAAATTTCTAACCGTGCCTTCGACTTCAGAACCGATAGGATATTTGCCTTCAATTTGCTCCCAAGGATTAGGCTCAATTTGCTTCATTCCTAGAGAAATTCGTTTTCGTTCTTTGTCTAAGGTCAACACAACCGCTTCGACATTATCGTTTAACGAAACGATTTTACTTGGATGTTTCGTTTGTCGGCTCCAAGTCATTTCAGAAATATGAACCAACCCTTCGATACCTTTCTCCAACTCTATGAAAGCGCCGTAATCGGTAATGCTAACCACTTTCCCGGAAATCTTGGTATCGACTGGATATTTATTATCGACATCAATCCATGGATCGGGAGTGATCTGTTTCAAGCCTAATGAAACCCGCTCATTATTCTTATCGTATTTCAAGATCATCACTTTAATCTTATCGCCGATTGAGAACATCTCTGAAGGATGGTTTACCCGTCCCCACGACATATCGGTGATATGTAACAATCCGTCAATACCGCCAAGATCCACAAATACCCCGTAATCGGTGATATTTTTAACAACGCCCTCGATAAGATTTCCTTCCTCCATTCGAGACAGCGTATCTTCGCGAGCTTGCTTCCGTTTCTCTTCTAACAAGACGCGGCGAGAACAAACTATGTTTCCGCGTTTCTTGTTCATCTTGATGATCTTCATTTGGAATTTTTCGCCAATCAATTTTTCCAAATTTCGGATAGGACGCAAATCAATTTGAGAACCCGGCAAGAAAGCTTTCAAACCAATATCCACGGTCAACCCGCCTTTGGCTTTCGCGATCACTTCGCCGTCAATGATTTTATCTTCGTCGTAGGCGGTCACCAGTTCGTCCCATACCTTAATCTTATTCGCTTTTTCTTTCGACAAGACAACGATGCCGTCTTCGTCTTCCACTCTTTCTAAGAAGACTTCGATTTCATCGCCAACCGACAAATCCTTATCTTTACCTGGAAACTCGTCAATATTAATGACGCCTTCCGATTTAAACCCAACATCGACCGTAATGGAGTCTTTGGTAATAACCAAGACCTTGCCAAAAATGAGTTCTCCCTCTCGGAACTTCTTCAAGCTTTTTTCATAAAAAGCTTCCATTTCCTCAAACTCGGCCTTTTCCTGGTCGGTTAAAGGCTCCGCGTCGATGATATCGTCTTCCAATTCGTCTAAAATTTCTGCCATTTAAAAGGTCCTTTCAAAATTAAACTAAAATTTAAAAAATTTATTGAGCGGCTTCGGGTCCAATCAGCTCTATAACCCGGGTAACCGCCTCTTCAATACCTAAATGAGTTGTATCGACTAATAAAGCGTCTTTTGCTTGAATCAAAGGAGCGACCGAACGATTCATGTCTTCTAAATCGCGCCTTCGAATTTGATCGATGATCTCCTGCAAATCTACAGATTCCCCCTTTGTCGATAACTCGTTATATCGTCGCCGTCCCCTCTCTTCGGAATCGGCCTGAAAAAAAAACTTTTTATCCGCGTTTGGAAAAACCTGAGTTCCAATGTCGCGGCCTTCCATAACAATTTTTCCATCTTGCCCCATCTTGCGTTGCAAATCGGTTAAGGTTTTCCTAACCTGAGGCTGAGAAGCCACCGTAGCGGCTCCATTTCCCACTTCTTCGCTTTTTAATTCGCTGCCAACATCCTCTCCGTCCACCAGAATTTTTTGCCCGTCCGGGTTAGGAACAAACTCAATATTCAATTTTTGGGCCACTTGCGCAATAATCGTTTCGTCTTTAAGCAAAGCCCCCGCTTTATGAGCCTTCCAAGCCACCGCGCGATACATAGCGCCGGTATTGATGTATCTAAAACCCAACCGCTCGGCGACCAATTTCGCTACCGTACTTTTTCCGCTTCCCGCAGGTCCGTCAATCGCTACGATCATAATTTTTTAGTTATTCCTTTTCGGAACTTTTTGATGATGATCGTTAGCCTCTAAAAACGCTTCGTATAAATATTTTTCGTCTGCCTGAGCGATTTTCTCTTTAAAGTTGTCGAGAGCAAATTGGTAATCCTTCAGCAATTCCAAAATAAACTCCTTATTAGAAAGACAAATATCTCTCCACATAGTGGGCTCGCTTGCGCCTAATCGCACAACATCGATCAATCCATTGCCGCCCTTTGAAAGAAACTCTTCGCTCTGCTTGGTCTTCATCTCGCCCAACGTGTTTAACAACACATAGGCTAAAATATGCGGCAAATGACTCGTCGCCGCGTACAAACGATCGTGTTCTTCCGGATCTCGAATTTCAACCTTAGCTCCTACGTCTTCCCACAACTTACAAATTTTTGTTTGCGCGTCTAAAGGAGTGTTTTTTGTGGGAGTCACCACGCAAAACTTTCCTTTAAACAAATCGGGTTTAGAAAACTCATACCCAGAGTGTTCTCCTCCCGCAATGGGATGGGAAGGAACAAAATGAACCCCCGCTTTTAAAGTTATGGGCTCGACGTCTTTAATCACAGAACTTTTAACGGAACCTAAATCGGTGACCACACATCCCTTTTCCAAATGCGCCGCCATCTGCTCGGTAATCTGCCGAAAAAGACCAATTGGCGTCGCCAGAACAACCAAATCCGCGTCTTTAAGCGCCGTTTCTAAATCAGTCGAGTAATCGTCTAAGATTCCTTTAGCTTTAGTTTGTTCCAAACGCTTTTCATTGCGCCCATACCCGCAAACAGAACCAACCAATCCTTTTTGCTTGCAAGCTAAAGCCATGGAACCGCCTAAAAGCCCAACTCCGACTACGGCCATCCGATCAAATAACAATTCGCTCACTCCTAATCTCAACCTCTTGAGGGATAAGACCCTAAAAACTTAAAAAACAAACATTGGCTCTTTAAAACCTCAACCATCTCGGCCGTCGCGTCTTTGTCAATATGACCGTCAAAATCTATAAAGAACAAATACTCCCAACGCCTTTGCGGCGCGGGTCTCGATTGAATACTACTCAAATTAATTTTTCGGTCGGCAAACAGCTTTAAAATTTTTAATAAAGCGCCCGCCTCGTCGTTAATAGAAAAGATAATCGACGTCTTATTTTTTTTGGCTTTTTTCGCCGGTCGTTTAGACACGATTAAGAATCGCGTTCGGTTATCCGGTCTATCTTCAATATCTTTCGCCAACGTGTTTAGCTTATAGAGTTCTCCCGCAACCTGACTCGCAATAGCCGCAGAAGTTTTATCTTTTGCCGCCATAACCGCCGCCGCGGCCGTGCTTGAAGTCACAACTTGCTCGGCGTTCGGTAAATTTTGATTCAACCAATTCCGACTCTGTCCCAAAGGCTGTGGATGCGAATAAACGGTTTTTATTTTTGAAACTTCTTTGAGCTTGGATAAAAGGAACAAAGAAATATCCATTTTCATTTCGTCGCAAATCACCAACGAAGAATGAGCCAACCGATCCAAGGTGGCGTTAACCATTCCTTCAATAGAATTTTCTATAGGAACCACCCCATAATCGGAGTTTTCCCTTTCGACTTCTAGAAATACGTTATCGATTCCTGTCTGAGGAATGAATTGGGCGGAATGCCCAAACTGACAAATGGCGGCTTGGTGAGTGAAAGTGGATTCGGGACCCAAATAAGCGATCCGAAGCGTTCTTTCTAACGCTAATGAAGCGGAAAAAATTTCGCGAAACAATACCTCGACCATTGAATCGGAAAACGGACCTTTATTAAGGTCTTTTAACCGATCAATTATTTCGCGTTCTCTGTGCGGGATATGAAAGTGATCCGTCGTACCTTTTCGGGATTTTTCTTCGCCTACTTTTAAGGCTATTTTTGCCCGACGGTTGACCAGGTTTAAGATCCGGTCATCTATTTCGTTAATCTTGTCGCGTAAATCTTCTAGTTCGGCCAAAAGCCATAACCACCTTTACTTGGAGCTATTCGAATGTCCTGGGGATTTCGAATTGAACGTTGATCATTTCATAAAACGGGCCTAAAATGCAAGTTATTTTTATAAAAACAACCGCTTATGGGATTAGCGGCGAAACTCATAGCCAATCGGAAAGGAAACACTATGGTACTCCTAGAATTTAGCATGTCCCCAATGGATAAGGGCGAAAGCGTCAGCCCATTTGTCAGCCGATCGTTAAAAATAATCGACGAAAGCGGCGTCAACTATAAGTTAAATCCTATGGGAACGGTCCTGGAAGGGGAATGGGACGAAGTCATGGATGTCGTTAAAAAATGCTACGAAAAAATGAGCTCCGATTGCAATCGAATCACCTGCGGCATCAAAATCGACTATCGGAAAGGAAAATCCGGTCGACTGGATTCAAAAATGGCTTCTATAGAATCCCATTTGGGAAAAGAAGTGAAAAAATAATCGTTGTAAGGATCAGTAAAAAAACAAAGAAACCGCCCCTTGATTACAGTTTTGGCAATCGGATATACCTTGAGGTTAGAGCCGGAAGAACGCCCATCGTCTGACATTTTAAACCCAGATCCCTCGAAAGCTCGGGATGACGATTCGTGGGATTTGATAGAAACAACTGTCACTGTCGACAAAACCCAACACCGCAGCACGTCATTCAGACGACTACTTCGACAAGCTCAGCTCAAGTTCTGGGAGGAAGAATCTCCTCTTTTAAACCATTCTTCACTCAAATCTTTCCAATCGGGATTTTTCGTTTCAACCAATGCAATCTTCTTTGACCGACTCCAACCTTTTATTTGTTTTTCTCGTTGAATGGCCGATCTAGGTCCAGTAGTCATTTCGAAATACACCAAAGTTTTCACCTTGTATTTCTTGGTGAAGCCTGCATTGACACTCTCCCTATGTTCAAACATTCGGCGCATTAAGTCATTGGTCATTCCTGTGTATAACACTCGCGACTTACTAGCCAACATGTAAACGAAAAATTCTTTCATGGTTTTTATTTAATCAAAAACTATGAAAATCGACAAGAGCGGTAATGCTTATAAAGCAAAGGCGAGATCCTTCGCCGAACCTAAAGGTTCGCCTCTGGATGACGATTCAGGGGGTTTGATAGAAACAACCGTCACTGTGAACTCAGCCCAACACCACCGCACGTCATTCAGACGACTACTTCGACAGGCTCAGCACAGCTCTGGGAGGAAGAATCCCGAAGTTCGCTTTTGGCTTTTTAAAACCGAGATCCCTCGACAAGCTCGGGATGACGATTCGTGGGGACGCTTTAGGCGGAAGGATTGCCGGCAGCGACTTCAGCGTCCACCGGTTCTTTGAATTTAACGCCAAGGTAGTAAGGGCGGCTTTGAATTTCCAAATTCTGCTCAAACCAGAATCGATTCTCAAAAACCAGATCGATTTTCAAATAAGCAACTCGATCCAGTTCCTCAACCTCGTCAAAGCGCAATCTCTTGCTCAATTGAACCGTTTCGTTGGGTTGTAACGCTTTGTCGAAAAATATACGACCAAAGTCGGCGACTTCGCTTTGGTTTTTATCGGCTAGCTTGATCCCCACTCGTATACCGCCAGTCTCGGACGACGCCGGCATCTCTTCGCTAAACGCGTTTTGGATCACGTCCACGGTCAAATTACATTCCGTTGCCAAATCAATTTCCTGGCAATCCAATTCGGCTTTTTGAATTTGAGATTTTTTGTCCGTATGGTGTCCGCGTAACTCGGTTTCTTTCGGACGCAAATCATAATTTTTCGGCGACAGGTAAGCCGGCCGATAACTAAAATTATCGACTCCTAAATCCATCACAAACTTCTCAATCGTTTCTTTCCGGTCTTCATTAAAGCTAAAAATCAACGTTTGCCAGCGGATATTGGGATGATGCGAATTCATTTCTTTGCGGATTTTGATCAATCGCTTCACATTGTCGATCACCGTGCCCACATTGCCGCTCACGCGATACTTTTCGTATAAATCCTGGTCGATGTCGTCGGCGGCAACCACCAACTCCGACAACCCCGACTCCACCACCCCGCGTAAAAACTCGTCCGTCAATGGCATGGCAAAGTTGCTCGAAATGGCCGTCATGATGCCGTACTTTTTTTCCGCCAATCGAATCATCTTCAATATATCCGGATTGAGCAACGGCTCGCCGTAACGGAACAACTCGGCATAATAAAGTCCGTGACCAATTTCGCCTAAAATCTTTTCATATACCGGATACGGCATGAACCCGCGCGGATGCGGATGCTCGTCCGACCCGACACTGCACTCCAGACAACGGATATTGCACAAATTCGTCGCGTCTATATTGGCGATGACCGGCTTAGCGTCGACTTGCGAAGTCCCTTTGTCGCCCATGTTGACCAGTCGATTTAAATTGATGAGTTTGCGGATCATCTGACCCGGACGTCTTTTAAAACGCCGCAACATATTTTTTAAAATGGCATAGTAATCCTCGCTATTTTGGAAACGTTGCGGCTCGGCAACGGGACAAGACGCGCAGCAATCGAAAATATTGGGATCGTCCGTCGGAATTTTCCCTGGGTTTTTCATCCCGTCGACCAAATATTGCCGGGTTTTTTGAAACAGCGCGTTATTCCAAATCGATAAGATGGAAGCGTCGTTTCCCTGCGGTTCCATCTCGGAAATAGCGCAGCTGCACGGCTCCATTCTCCCGTCCTGATGCAGGCTCACGCGAAACCACAAATGTTCGCAAAAAAAGTTTTTCTTTAAATAAGGGTATAGCAACAGTTTAAACATGGAGGCATTGTAACAATTTAAACTTGGAACCGCAAAGACGAGAATCTAAAACCATTGAACCGCAAAGACGAAAACATAAAACCTTTTTACCGCAGAGGGCGCAGAGAACGCAAAGAAAGATAAAAGCAGAGAAAGACAAAACAAGTTCTTGAGTGGAAAAGCGAAAATCTAAAACCGTAAAGGCGATAACCTAAAACTATTGAACCGCAGAGGGCGCAGAGAACGCAGAGAAAGACAGAGACAGAGAAAGGCAAAAACAAAATTCTTAATTTGTTGAACTGCAAAACCTAAGAGCAACACCCCGGAAACAAAATTATAAAGCTCCAGGACACTCCTATAAAAAAAGAAGTAACAAACCAGATTCTAAATTATTTCGATACTAGGAATAAGAATTAAAAATTTTGCTTTTGACTTTTAACCATTATCCCTCTTGGCTTTTAATCTTTTCTTTGCGTTCTCTGCGCCCTCTGCGGTTCAAGAATTTGTTTCGCTTTTCAAAACTTAAATTCACATCCCATTACCGTTAAATCGAAAACCGACTAACAACCCATCCACTCAGCATTGATTCTTAAAACCTTATCTAAAAACATGCCCAAATGGGCGCAAAGCTTGTTAAATGGCCGTGATATACTTCCCAGTTGCTTTTAAATTAAATTTTAATAATTCTGAAAACCCACTTGGATTCGTTGAACTGCGCCGACTTCAGAAATCCGATATTCGGATATTTCTTGAAAAAGAGCCGCTTTTCTCCTCTTTTTATTTTCGGAATACCGGAATTAATATTTTGTCTTTATTTAGGAAACGCCGAAGCCCAAACCGTTCCTAGTCAAGTTTTGCCCGATCGATTTGAAAAACGGTTTGAAGAACCCGAAGTTCCAAAATTTAAAAAGAAATTCAAAGCCCCAAAACTAAAAGAGTCTCCCCTCGATCCCAAACTGGATATGTTCCGGTTCATTCTCAAAGACATCCTCATAGAAGGCAGCAGCGTCTATAAAAAAGGCGACTTTTTCTCGCTGTATAAAAAACACCTCGATAGAGAGGTTTCAATGGCGGATGTTTATAGGCTTGCCGCCGACTTCACCGCTAAATATCGCAATGACGGATATATCCTTTCAAAAGTAACCGTTCCCCCACAGCGTATTGAAAAAGGATTGATCCGGGTCAAAGTTGTGGAAGGCTATATCAGTAAAATCAATATCAAAGGAGACGCCTCCGACTCCGACCGACTGTTAAAAAAGTTCGGCAAAAAAATACGCCGGTCGCGTCCTTTAAAATCCACCGTTTTAGAACGCTATACGCTATTAGCCAACGATCTACCCGGGTTGCAGGTGAAGTCCGTGCTCTCTCCGTCGAAGAAAAAGCCCGGCGCGTCGCAACTCACTTTTATCGTAAAACACCAAGTGTTAGAAGGCAGTGTCGGTCTCGACAACCGGGGCTCCAAGTTCAGCGGTCCCATGGTCGGCTCCCTCAGCGTCAAAGAAAATTCGGCTCTCGGGTTGTCTGAATCGACCGAAATCCTGGCCACATCCTCGACCCAAACAGAAGAGGTCATCTATGCAAAGCTCACCCACGAAGAACCCTTAGGGTTTGACGGCGCCAAGTTTAAGTTATCGGGAAGCCTCAGTTTGACCGAACCCGGGCACACCCTCAAAGAATTCGAGGTCAAAGGAAAAAGCAAAGTCGTCAGCGCCTTGATCACGCACCCCTGGATCCGCACCCGCGAAGAAAACTTGACTTCTTTCTTTGGGTTCACCGCCCTCAATTCGAAAACGGATGTCTTGGGTGAACTCAGTTCCAGAGACCGGTTGCGCAGCATTTACTTACGCACGGGCTACGACTGGGTAGACGCCTACGGCGGCGTTAATTTGATCAACTTTGAAATGCGCCGAGGTTTTAACCTACTCGACGCGACCAAAACCGGAACGGCCGATCTCACGCGTGCGCGAGGCGAAAGCGACTACTCCAAATTTTCGGGCGGGTTCACCCGCTTGCAATTTATAGCCCCGCAATGGATGCTTTTCGCTTCCAGCGCCTGGCAATATTCTTTCAGCCATCTCTTAGCGTCGGAAGAATTCACCGTTGGCGGTTCCGAGTTCGGACGCGGTTACGACTTTTCGGAAATCTCTGGCGACCAGGGTTGGAGCGCAAAGGCCGAATTGCGGTTTGCGCAGTCATTGCGCTGGAAATACTTTCGCGACATGCAATATTATGTTTTCTTCGATTACGGTTCCGTTTGGGAACGAGGCGCCGACGAAGGAACCGACGCCAAGCAAACCCTTGCCACCACGGGCGGCGGCGTTCGTTACAACTTGACGCGACGACTCTCCGGCTATTTTGAGTTGGCCAAACCCCTAGCCGCCCGGGTTGAAGCCGAGGACCACAAGCACTTCCGCTTATTCTTTAAGGTGTTTTATAGGTACTAAAACTGAAAAGCGAAATTCTTAAATTCTTGAACCGCAAAGGACGCAGAAAACGCAAAGAAAGGCAAAACAAGTTCTTAGTTGTAAAAGCAAAAATCGTAAAAACAAAAGACAAAATCTTAAATTCTTGAACCGCAAAGGACGCAGAGAACGCAAAGAAAGGCAAAACAAGTTCTTAGTTGTAAAAGCAAAAATCGTAAAAACAAAAGACAAAATCTTAAATTCTTGAACCGCAAAGGACGCAGAAAACGCAAAGAAAGGCAAAACAAGTTCTTAGTTGTAAAAGCAAAAATCGTAAAAAC
>CAZMZH010000007.1:0-145829 GCA_964570665.1 uncultured Nitrospinota bacterium
GATAACCTCAAGGTTTCCTTAAGAAAGATCAATCGTGCCATTGACGTTCCTTAAATAATTTATGGTTTTTAAGATTGCAACCAAAAGGAGACAATCAGGTTTTCGAAAATCAATTCTTCTTAGTTTAACGGCTCCTCTGATCCTCATAATCATTACGTTTTGCGCCCTTCCTCTTTACACTCCTTGGATATTTAATAAAGGAGTTAATGCGAAAAAAGAGTGGTTTCCCAATCCTTACCACTTTGTTTCTAACCATAAAAATAAAATTATAAATGAAAATATTATTTCGGTTTCGAATGTATTATTTTCTAAAGAACCCAAAGATAATATTTCCATTCCAACTGAAAAAATTTGGATTGAAAATGGCGGGTTAGAAAAAATGAATCATGAGTTATTACTATTTAATTTAGCGCAAAAAAAGAATAAACCTAAAGTTAAAGGATATTTCAAAAGCCCCAGTACGAATATTTTAAAAGCTAGAGTTAATATTAGAGGCACGAGAGCGACCCATCAAATGGTTTGGAAACCATCGTTAAAAGTTCGCCTAAAGAAAAATAAAACTTACAAAGGTTTTCGAGATCAAACGTTAATTGCACCCGAAGACGTTACAGGCGTTAGAAATTGGATATCCGCAGAGCTTGGCAAAACATGGAATGTGTTAAACAATCATGAAAGGTTCGTAAGACTATCCATCAATAATAAAAATTTTGGCCTCTACAATAAAGTCTCGCCTTTTAATGAGTCACTATTAATCCAATCCAACCGACTTCCCGGCCCCATATTTAATTTTAATATCTACAACAAACAATTATTTTATATATGGAAGAAAAATTGGTTTGAGCCTGTGGCCTGGAAAGTGACAGAAAAAAAATATAATAAAGATCATCATTTAATTAATGGCCCTATAACTACTTCTAAAGAAATTTTGTTTTGGGAATTTAACTCAGATTATCAACTTTTGAATAGTATAAATAATTTGAACTATTTTATTTCCCAAGAACAATTTGCAAAATACCTGGCAATTTTATCTCATGGCGGAGAAAAGCATTATCTTAATAATCACAATGCTTTATTTTGGATCAATCCAAGTTCGGGGTTGATGGAGCCAATAATAAACGATCAAAATGGTTATGGGCTTTCAGACCATAAAGTTTGGATTCAAAACCCTATCATAAAAAATGAAGGCGCATTTGTTAGAGCATGGTTTAAAAACCCATTAAATCAAGCGATGTTTATAGAGAAATTGAAAGAACTTGTAAGCACATTTGGAAATGAAAAAAATATAAACCAAATGATTCGGAATCAATGGGGGAAAATCAGATCTGTTCTTCAGACTGAAACTTCTCTAAGCTATTCTTGCGCTCCCGCCAGATGTTTTTTCTTGATTAATAAACTAGACGAAGAAATTGAAACCTTAATTAAAGATATTGGTTTAAGACTTAATTGGATTAGAAAAGAATTGAATGGAGACCAAGTTTTATTGATTAAAAAAAATAAAAATGAATTTGATCTTCTAACCTTAGGTTATTCTGGAGCGCTTGTTCAAAGAAAAGATAAAAATAGTTTTAATATGAGTAATCTTAAAATGCCAACATATTATAATAATAATTTTATTCATTTTGACGGTGTTAAAAGCGCAGTTTTACTTCCCTCCCAATCCATTTTGGAACCTACGTTGGATGGGATTAATTTAAACGATTCGTATTCATTTTTTACATTAAATGGGAATCCCGATGATTATGTTTTTCATCATCGGTTATCAGGAAAAGAAATTAAACTTAGTCGCCCTATTAATGGCCTTGATATGGAAAAAATGAAGTCTTTAGCAGGCGTCAATTATTTAAACTTGGTAGGTAAAGATATATCGCCAATTATATTAGGTCCTGGAAAAATCGAAATAATTAAATCAAAAGTATTTAATCCAGGGCAACCAGTTAGTATTAATGCTGGAACAGAAATTTATTTAGGAAAGAATGTCCAAATTATAGTCCAAGGACCTTTAACGATTAAAGGGACAAGAGAAAATCCTGTTTCCATCAAACCAATTGATTCTGAACAACCATTTGCAGTTTTAGCTTTACTGGGGGAAAAAACTAATGGATCTGAAGTAAATTTCCTCAATATAGAAGGTGGTTCAGTGGGTAAACATTTTAATTTAAATTTTTCAGGAATGTTTTCTGTTCATGATTGTTCGGATATTAAAATAAATAATAGCGTTTTCGGTAAAAATACCATTGGCGACGATGCGGTTCATATAATTAACTCAACAGCGATTATAAAAAATTCCATTTTTCTTAATTCTAAAATGGACGCGCTTGATTTGGATTTAGTCAATGGCAGTTTGGTTAATAACCAATTTATAAATCCGGGTAATGATGGTCTTGATTTAAGTATGGGAAAAGTGGTTATTAAAGGGAACCGCTTTATCGGTTGCAAGGACAAATGCATTAGCGCGGGAGAAGGTACAGAAGCGGATATTAAAAATTCTTATATTCAAAATTGTAATGTTGGCATTGCCATTAAAGATAAATCCTTTGTTACTCTTGAAAACTCGATTATCGATGGTTGTAATATTGGATGGAATTCATATAGGAAAAAATGGAGGTGGGAATTAGGAGGAAAAGGAAAAATTTTTAATACTAAATTCATTGCCTCGAAATTAGCGGATATAGCGGGAGATAAATTAAGTTCTGTAAAATTTATTGGAAATCCTTCCCCTCCCTTAAAATTTCATGGCAAAATAAAAGTAAATTTATTGCGAGTAGATGAGAGCTAATGAAAAATATTTAAAGACAAAAAAAAACCGCGCCAAATTGGCGCGGTTTATAAATTTTCACAATTGAAAGTAATTTTTAAATTTAATTAAATTCCTAAACTATTTATAGTGTCTTCTAAAGACATTGCCATGCAAGTGAAAATTGGAAGATCGTTTTCAACATATCTGCTGCCTTCAGTTTCTCTAAGCTCTTGAACCAGATCTAAAAAGTCATCCGGATAATCGCACTCAAAAGCGACAACAAACTCATGATCGTCAATACCAAAAGAATAGCTTGTGTTTAATTTAACCGAAGGATATTTATTTCCTACAAAAATATGTTCGTCCATGATTCCTTGACGGGTGTGTTTTGTCAACAAATACCATTCTCGTTTTTTGGTAAACGGGTAAATAAACAAATATTTGGCTTTACCCGGAATGATATGAGTTCTATCTTCTTCATGTTCGGGATTAAATATATCCAAATACATCGACCGTTTGGTCATGGAAAGATAATGGTGAGTTTGAATTAAGTATTTCCCCAATCCTGTTTTGTAAAGATCGGTGGTCATCTTTTGGAACATTTCTAACTCATAAGAAATTCTCCACAGCATGATGTCAGTATCAGACCGGATACCCACCATGGAATAACTTAAAAGAATAACGTCGCCATTATTATCGTATTCCTCTAATACATCGAGATATTCTTTTTTGGCTTTATCTTGCTCTTCTTGAGGTAATTTTCTGAAGTCTGGATCCAGTTTATAAAATGCAAAATTGACATATTGTCTTTTAACTGGTTTATCCCCATTTGTTGAAGACGCCGTAGATTCTTCTTTTTTCTGTTGTTCCCTTCTTTCTCTAATCGCAGCGCCTTCTCGTTCTTGCCGAGCGCGAGAAACTACATCGTCGTCAATCAAGGCAACGCCTTTATCTTTTGCGAATTGTTCAATCCCCCGCACAACCCCTTTTCTAACGAAGAAAGGGACATTTTTCATTCTGGCAATGGCATCATCGGTCCAATCCAGTTCTGTTGTGGGCATAGATTCTTCAAGTTCTTTTTCGTCGATACTCATATCTATCGCTTACCTAAATGGGTTGTTAAAAGATTCTTCATTATATCCAATTGTCTTGGAATATCAATGTTCTTTCGACAATTTAAGGCCAAATTACCCAAAAAAGACTAATCAACTTAAATAAAGAGGAAAATATAATTAGGTGGAAACCTAGTGTTTGTTCGTTTTAATTGGCAAAAAAAGATTACTTGTTCTAATTCTCTTTTAAAATATGAGGCAATATTTAAAGAGGGTCAGCCCCTAATCTGAAAAGTTTTTTCAATCACAAGCCGGTTTGCTATTCCATTTTGTGATTTGGAATAAAATTAACTACATTTCCATCATCTCAGAAACACGTATCGTTCCCCCATTTTCTAAAAATGGATCTGATTTTGCAATTTCAACTGCACTCTCAATATTTTCCGCCTTTACAACTGCAAATCCTTTCATCGAATTTGGATCATTATCATCTTCCACGCTACTTGATGTTACAATTTTTGAAACCGGTAACGGTGTTCCTGGATTGATTACTTTATCGCCAAGACCTTCTACCCAGGCTTTCCATTTACGCATTTGAGCCATGCCTTCTTCTTTAGAACTCGGCTGATTTCCTCCAAAATATCCAATCATATAATTTGCCATTATTTTTCTCCCTTTAATTACTTATTATCTATAAATATTTTACCAAAAACAGGCCGATTTATAGTGAGTTGTATTAATAATTTTGCGGTCAAAGCGTTGTAGTAGAGAATTAATTGGAAAAGAATATTGGCTAGAGATAATGAAGAGAGTGTGACTGCCATTTTTGGGAAAATTTAATGAAAATTTTTGAAAGCTCCGAAGATTCAAGCTAAATTAAATTATCGACCCCAATTAAACGGATTTTCATACCAATTATCTAACATATCTTTTTGTTTTTCATTAATAAGGCCATTGGATATCGCGTATTCGACCAAATCAGGAAAAGTAAGTAAAATATGTAGACTGCATTGATTATTTTTAAATTCTTTATTAGCTTTTTCAAAACCATAAGAAAAAATAGCTAAACAGTCATCCGTTCTCATTCCCTCTTCTCTTAAAGCATTTATTGCTTTTAAAGCGCTTCCACCTGTGGATATTAAATCCTCAACCAAAACAGCCGTTTTATTCTGTAAAATCGGTCCTTCTATCATTTTTTTTCTTCCATGTCCTTTGGGTTCCGATCTCACATAAGACATTGGCAAATCTAAAGCGTTTGCAAGAGTTGTGGCATGGGGAATGCCAGCAGTCGCTGTTCCAGCGATTAAGTCGGCGGGAATTTGATTGCTTTTAATTATTTCACAAAATCCTTTGCTAACTAAATTTCTATACTCAGCTTTGCCCAATAACAATCTGTTATCTGTATATATTGGCATAATAGCTCCCGATGCCCATGTAAAAGGGTATTCTGGCGAAAGCTTAACGGCCCCAATGTCAATTACAATTTGAGCTAATTTTTGAGAAATTGTTTTTAAGTCTGCCATTTTAAAAGTTTCGATGTAAAAGTTTGTCGTCTTTTTTATCGCCAAACTCTCCAATTCCTTTTAAATCGAATCGGAACATAAACCGGGTATCGTCTTGGCTTACACCGCCATTAATGTTTTTACGTTGAATGAAATCTATGCCAATACCCCAGCAATTGCAGTCGTTATGATAAGACAAACTTAAATCGTTTTCTTGGAATTCTTTTCTTTTTTCATCGTAACGCGCGCTATATTGAAGGCGCCAACCATCTAAAAATGCATAATCGACGGTTCCTAATAAAAATGTAGTTGATCCTCTTGTGTATCTTCTTTCCGCCATCAAAGTTAAACTATCGACAGGTTTAATCCCCGCCAAAACGTTAAAGGTTTTAAATTGTTCGTCATAAACATTGAAGGTACTATCAATGTTTAAAATTATAGGATCGGATAATCTACTGTCCAGATCAAACCGCAAGTCGGAAAAGGGTCTTGCGTTCACTCCAGATGCGGTTTCGGTGTCTCTTAAATCATAAGATTGCAAAACTTCAAACCGCAAAAGTTGTGTTGTTTTTGATTCCCCGTCTTTATTTCGAGATTTTTTTAATATTCTTTGGTTCAAGGAATAAGTTAGCCGGTTCACCGGATTGACAGAATCAATTTCGTCGAATATTTTTATCTTGTTACGATCGTCTTTATCTATATCAGGAATATAATCATAAACTATACGAGGTTCTAAAATATGATTGAATTTAGTTCCATTTTTACTTCCACTACCAAAAACCCTATTTATTTTGGGGCCTTCGATAACTGTATTAATATCAAACAATTCTCTTGAAAAACCACTAAACTCATTATTATTAGCGTCGAAACCCTTATCATAATAAGTAAAACGGGCTCCTACTTGTGGGGTTACAGAAAGCCAATTGGCGGGTCTAAATGGAAAAGACAATTGCGGGTGAATATCGCCACGGTGGATCGTTTCGTCCTGATCAGCAGTTATAGACGAGTTGAGATCAGTTAAAATGCCTGTATATGAAATATCTTGATTAAAGTAAAAACCCGACTTGCCCAGTTTGGTGCGTTGTACTTTATGGGTGATTTTAGGTAAAAGGCCGAAAGTATCGTCTACATTGTCTTGCGTGCTTTTTCTTAAACGGGTCAATATATCAAGAGTACTATTTGACCAACTTTTAGTTAATAACGCAAAGGAATCGGTACTTCGTCTAGTTCTTCGGTTTGTGTCGTTAGTGAAGGTTTTATTGAAATTATCATCCCCAATTAAATCCAATTTGGCATCCAGTTTAAAACCTTTTGGCAACTCCTGTTGATGGGTCATGTCAAACTTCCAAAAAGTATTGCCAGTGCTTCTATCGTCTAAAAATTGACCGCTCATTTGGCCTGCGGTTGTCTTACTTGGGGTGTAGCGATATTCAAAACCCGGGCGAACGCCACGTTTTTCTAGATAATCCAAATTAAATGTTGCGTCGGATTGTTGGTTTATAGCCCAATAATAAGAATTATTTACAAAAAAGCCGTCCAGGTTACTAGATCCCGTATCGGGAACTAAAAAGCCGCTTTTTCTACTGTTATCTAATGGGAAATAACCGACGGGAAGATAAAGAAGTGGAACGTCTCTAATTTTAAATGTTGCTCCTTTGAAAATTGCTCGATCTCCAGGAATTACATCCATGTAATCCACTTCAAACATCCATGCTGGTAATTCTCCTTTACAAGTGGTTAATGAAGATTCAGTCAATTTAAATCTATTATCAGAGACTTTGATTATTTCCTTACCTTTAACTCGGTAGTCTTTGATGATTTCTCCCGAAGCGTTATAAATTTTTCCAGTTTTACCTTTTAAATTAAACTTTGCCCTTTCCGCCGTTAAACGAGAACCCGCGTCGACTAAAAGCACATTGCCAATGGCTTCGCCCCGCCCGGTTTCAATATTGATTTTGACTTTGTCTGCGCGTACCGCTCTTTGCCCATATCGGACAATGACTCGACCTTTTGCATAAACCAAGTTTTTGGCTGTGTCTTGTTTCACTTGGTCAGCCGAAACTTCTATTGGGAGTTCTTTTTTACTATTACTAGATTGTTTTTGGGTTTTCTTGGATGGAGATTTTTTACCAATAGACTTTCTCTGGGCCTGGGATTGGTCCACGAGAATAAACGATAAAAAGCAAAAAAACAAAATGTTAGCTGTTTTCTTCATTATTTAGAAAAAGCTTCGCTTCCGCAATAGTGTACAAAGACCCAGTGACGCAGATCAAATCTTCTGGATTTGCCAATTTTTTGGCTATTCCTACAGAATATGGAATTTCTTCAATAATATCAATAGCTTTTTGCGTTTTTGATAGTACTTTTTTTAATTCAATTGGATCCGCGCTTCTTTCAGATTTGGGCTTTGTTATAATAATTCTGTCCGCAATTTCTGTTAAAATAAGTCCCATTTTTTCAATATCTTTATCTTTCATTACCCCTAGAATAACGATGCATTTTTTGTATTGAAAATGCTCTTTAATAGACCTAGTCAAAAACTTGACGGAATCTATGTTATGTGCCGAATCTAAAACCAAATAGGGCTCTTGTTCTACCACTTCCAATCTACCTTCCCATTGACAATTTGAGATACCGACTGAAACGGCTTCAGTTGAAATAGAATGTCCTTTTTCTTTTAAACTCATAATAGTTTCGATGGCCACCGCAGCGTTAAATACTTGATGAAGCCCTATTAAATGGGTTTTTAGAGATTTGAAACTTCCATAATTAGACTCAAAATCAAAGGTTTGACCTTGCCAATTAAATTCTTTCCTGGAAACGAAATAATCTTTTTCTCTAAATTTGATATTTGCTTTTTGTTTTTTAGCAAACTCTAGAATGACTTCTTCAGCTTCCTTACTTTGTTTTTCAGCAATTACGGTACCGTTATTTTTAATAATTGATGCTTTCTCAAATGCGATACTTTCTATGGTATTTCCTAAATAAGATTGATGATCCAAGGAAATAGATGAAATTATTGAAATTTCAGGTTGGCATACATTAGTACAGTCTAGTCTTCCCCCTAACCCCACCTCTAATACAACCCAATCTATGTTTTTTTTGGAAAAATATAAAAATGCAAGGATAGTTGAAAATTCGAAATATGTAGTGGACACACCTAAATTGTCTATTGCATCTTTTAATTCTGAAACGAGAGAAGCAAAATCGCTCTTAGAAATTGGCGATCGATTAATCTGAATACGTTCTCGAAAATCTAAAAAATGTGGCGATGTGAATAAGCCGATCTGAAATCCTGAGGTCCTCAGCATACTTTCTGTAAAAGCGGCTATAGAACCTTTTCCATTTGTTCCGGCAATATGAATGGTTGGAACTACTAAATGAGGGTCTCCTAGATATGCCAGGATTTTCTTAGTATTTTCTAATCCAAGCTTTATTCCTTTAAAAGCTAGGTTGTCTAAAAAATTTAATGCGGTTGAATAATCCATTGAAATTATAGTAAAAAGTTTTTCCGCATAAATTTCAAATATTTAGCAGATATCTCAAGGTGATATTTAAGTTTAAATAATAAGGCTTAAATAGTGAATATTAAAAGAGAAATAAAGGGAGGACTCGTGATTACTTAACCATTTATTAATCAGACTAAATGGTTTAAACAATTTTTAAAAAT
The DNA here is from genome assembly GCA_964570665.1 of uncultured Nitrospinota bacterium. Taxonomy (GTDB): domain Bacteria; phylum Nitrospinota; class Nitrospinia; order Nitrospinales; family JAJDAT01; genus JAJDAT01. The sequence goes on from CAZMZH010000007.1 coordinate 8,962, forward strand.
GTCTATTTTACATTGAAATTATACTCTGGAGTTTTTAAAAACCTTAATAAAACAAATAATTCATTAAATTTTTTTTATCAGGTTAAAATATATTTTTATTAAGGGAATTATTAAAACTGCCAACATCGATGGAATTTAAACTACCAATATATAAAATTGATCAAATTAGCCATCTTTCTAAAAATGATGATAATTCTCCTAATTTGAAATGCACAAAGCTTTCTTTTTCTCCCGATATTAAATTGTCAGAATATAACTTTGGAGTTCGGATTGATTCAAATATTTTTCAACCTGAGTTTTATTTCGGAGACATCTTAATATTTTCAAAAATAGAATCCGATAAAGCTTTGCAAAATATATATTTATTTTTAACTGAAGAGTCAGAACCATTAATTGGCGAAATTATTAATACTCAAGAAAAAACAACAAATATTTCTCCAAAGAAGGATCAATCAAGTTCCAATAAGTATCGGCTTGCAAGAAGAAAAAATTTTATGACCCCTACCCCATTGCATATTCCCACAAGCCAAATCTCTCCAGTTGCAGATTCTTCTCATGAAAGAGTATTAATTAGACCTATTGGGAATGAAAAACAATTTATTTCAATTCTATGGCAAAAAACCATAAACTCTTTCCCAATGGTTTTTATTCATAAAAAATAATTTAAAAAATTACTGCCTACTTTAGGATTAAAAGTTTCTATAAAAAAGGAGTAAAAAAATGTCCCAAATCAAGGAAATCGTTAAAGGGATCTATCAATGGTCTACTTTTTCCGAAGAAAAAGGTTTTAACTTTAATGGACTTTTTGTGATCGTTGGAAAGGAGTCTTTTATTATTGACCCTCCTGATTTCGACGATACGGTATTATCTGAATTAAAGGATTTGATCTCAAAGTATCCCACCCAAGCAATTTTGCTAACAAACGTTCATCATGACCGAGCTTCAGAAAAATTAAAATCAGAGTTAGGTATTCCAATTTGGATTCATAAAAAAGACGCCGCAAATTTGGATTTCGAACCTGATAAAACTTTCGAAGATAATGAAATCCTATTTGGTATCTTTAGAACAATCACGTTTGAAGATCAAAAATCTCCAGGGGAAACAGCGCTTTTACTAGAAAGCCAAAAGGCTCTCATATTGGGCGACGCCCTAATAGGGAAGGTTCCGGGTAAAATAAATATGCTACCACCCGATAAATTTAAAGATATTGAAAAAGCAAAGCAGGGGTTAAAAGTTTTGAACAATTATGAGTTTGACAAATTGCTTCTAGGCGATGGAGAATCAATCTTAGAAAATGCTGGAGCCGTCGTAAAAGATTTTTTGGAGGGATGAATCTAATCTTTAATAACTTTCATAAAGTTTTCAAAGATCATTGAACCGGCTAACGGCCAATCTAAACGATCAAAAGTAGTGTCGTCTAAATCAAAAAAACGAACTAGTTTTATATAACCAATATCGGTTATCGTTTGCACTATGGAATCGGTATGGGTTTTGGAAACGGGTCGAAAATATTCATTTTTTCTACTCCATTCCCACATATTTGGAGAGGTAGCAAAAAATGTATCCATTAATGATTCTGAATCTTTTCTTTCGGCAAGTTTTTTACCAAAATCGTTTAATTCGATCCCTTTTAAAATTAATGAAAAACCAAGATAATGTCCCCACCAAAATAAAGTTCTAAACGTAAACATTTCTGTTTTTGAGAACTTTTGCGGCATATCTAATGACATAAAGGGGAATCCGTTATGATTTTCACCTTTGGCAATTTGCCCCTTTATAAGATCGGTCCCTTCCGGATAACTTCTCCCATCATTTGCGATTTGCTCGATCAACTTACTTTTTAAGTTTTCCAAGTTATCGTTTACCTTTTTCATGATCCCTGGTTTTTCCAGAAAAAGCTCATTCTCTTTAATAAGCCTAATCTCTGATTTATTCCAAGAAGGATCACTCTGGTAAATAATCAAATTAATTATCTGTAAAAAGGCGTTTAGAAGGGAGGATAACTTAACAAAAAAATATAATTAAGTTAAATTTTGATAAATATTAGGGTTGCCGAATCGGATTATTTTACCGTTATTTGGTTAATCCTTTTTTTTGTACTCTTAAATCATATTTCTGACGTTCTAAAACATATCTAGCTACCTGGTCGTCTTGGTCTGGCAACATATCCACAAATTGACAACAGCATATATTTTTATCAGGAATAATCCTAACTATCTGTAGTTTAACTTCAAGAACCCTAGGATCGCCAGGCAATTTAAATTTGACCTTATCAGTTTTACCAGAAGCAAAACCATTATTTTTAAAAGATATACCGCCGGCGCTAATATCTAAAGCGTTAATTCTTTTTCCCATAAACATAAAAGCAATTGGTTGCTTAGGCAATGGTTGCACCCGAAAAGCGCCGCGGACTTCTGTCGTAGATTTGATCAAACTCTTTGGCTTATCACTTTTCTTTTTCCAAAACAAATTCCACTCTCCTATTTTTTGATCGACCAATCTCTGTTTCGTTAGTAAATAAAGGAAAAAGATCTGCGTATCCAGTCGCGGTAACTTTTAACGGATCAATCCCTTTGTCTATAAAATATCTTAAAACAGCTGTTGCCCGAGCTGCCGACAATTCCCAATTGGTGGGAAAACGCTCAGTAGAAATTGGAATATCATCTGTATGCCCCTGTATATGAGTTTTATACTGGGGATAAGATTTAATAATTTGAACTATCTCGTCTAAAACAACGCGCGCTTCTTTAACTAAAAAAGCGTCGGCAGATTCGAATAAAGAATTACCGGGAACTCGAACAATTATTTTAGATTGATCGGTAGCCACATCAATCGTTTCCGATTTTTCTTCGGCAACATCTTTAATCTCAGTTAATATATCTTTAGATTTTGTCGGTGTCAAACTTTCTATATTCTTTTTAATTTCGACACTATCCAGCATTTCTAACATTCCAATACTCGCCGATTCATCTCCTAATATAGCTTCCTTAAATTTCTGCATATTTACCGAAGCGATGGAGTAATAGAGGATAAAAAAGGTTAGCAAAAGAGTTACCATGTCAGCGTAAGTAATAATCCAATTACCAACAGAATCTTCTTCCATAACCGCGTTGGCAAATTCCATGGTTTTAGCTTTTTCAAGCTTTAACTCTTTTAATCGCTCTGCAAGCTGATCCTCCATCTTTTTCCGTTCAGCTATGATACGCGTTTCGGCGTCTTTTTTTACTTTGATTAAGTTTTGCTCGGCTTTTTCTTTTTCGAATTTTAATTCGCCTAATTCGGCTTTTAATTCTTTAATGATTTCAGATGGTAACTGCCTTTTACCTCCAGGCGCTAAGGGGGCTCCGTCTACAAACAACATTTTTTCGTAAGATTCGATCAACTCTTGTTTTTCAGTGACCATCTCCGAAGATCTTTCGTAAGACTCCTCGATCTTATCTTGTAGTTCTTTAATTCTTTCTTTCATTTCCCTGATTTCGCCAGGGTCTTCTTTAATTTTCTTTATTTGTTTAACCAGCATGGATTTTTCATGTTCTAACTTTGAGCTGGATTTAGAGGCCTCTTCTTTTTCTTTAGAAAGATCTTCGTTTTCCTGTTGGAGTTCTTTATTTTTAATTTCGGATTGTTCAGTAAGCTCTTCAATGGTCATCAACTTCTTGTGAAGTTTTGAGACTTTATTTTCATTACTTATTTTTTGTTTTTTAAATTCCTTTATTAAAATGTTTTTTTCTTTATCAAGTTTTTTTAGAGATTTGTTTTCTTCGCTTACCTTTTTCTTTAATTCTCTATTTTTTTTCCTTAGCTCGTTTACTTCTCTCTGTAATTTTGGATCTTGAATTAGAACTTCTTTGGTAACTTCTTTAACCTGGACCTGACCGCCATCTTCAGTTTTTACGGTCTTTCCTTCGCTTTTATCCTTATCCTTACCCTTATCATCCCCTTTAGTTTCTGTAGAAGGCCTATTGGCCAACATTGAGTTGTATTTGATTTTTTCTTCTTGGTCGTCGATAACGACCTTTAAATCGAGGATTTTTTGCTCGTTTAACGCTAAAACTTTTTGAATCCGCTGATCATTCCGCGTTTGCAAGGTTCCAACCCGCTTCAATTCGCGGTCTTTCGCCCTTAATTGTTCCTTGATCAGTTCAATTTGGGCTTGATTTTTCATCTATTTTTTTTCAATCAGGGAAAACAAAGCTTTTATTGTAAAAAAGTTTTACTTATTGAGCATTCTATTCTGCATGGGGCGTCTGAGCTTATTTGGAATATAAGAGGAGAGTTTTTCATAAACAAGCATGGGGTTGTTATTTTCCAATATAGAAATTGCGCCCTCAAAAATAATTTCTAAATTTATCACTTCCGTAAGGGTACGGGCTTTTAACTTTCCCGCAATGGGACTAAAAATCATATTAGCTAAAATTGTACCGTAAAAAGTTGTGATTAACGCTACCGCCATTGAAGGACCAACAGACTCTGGGTCATTTAATCTACTCAACATTTGAATCAAGCCAATCAACGTTCCCATCATACCAAAGGCCGGAGCGTATAATGCCATTTTTCTAAAAACGTCCTGAATAATATAATGCCGTTGTTTCATAGATTCAATTTCAATCATCAGGGTGTCTCTTATCATATTCTCTTTAGATCCATCTGCGATAAGATTGCATGCTTTTTTTAGAAAAGCGGATTCAATTTCTAACTTACTTAAAGCGACTATTCCCTGTTTTCTGCTTATAACGCTAATTTCTAACATGGTTTCGATCATGTCATTTGCATCTTCAATCCTATGAGAAAATACAATTCCTGCCGCCCGAAAGGCAGAAATGACATCTGCTAATTGAAAAGTTAAGAGCGTAGCTGCAATAGTTCCTCCAAAAACGATCATTACTCCAGGAATATTAATAAAATTATGGATGTCTCCGCCTAAAAATATGGCGGCTACAATCAACGACATTCCTGAAATGATCCCTATAAATGATCCTGGATCCATTCAACTCTCCTAATACCCATCAATTCTTGAATTAAATAAACTTATCACTTTGAACTTGTTAACGCAATGTTTACTGATATTTAGAACCCTCTAGACTAATCGCAATTCCACTCATTTTAAGGAGAATGAGGAAAAATAATTGTCAACCTAAATAGAATTCTTGGTCAAGTTTACTGAAAAGTTTACTTATCAAAGCATTACCAAGTCGCAAAAACTATTATTATTTCAATACTTTTCGGGATATAGACCGATTATGTTTAATTTTTTTTTGAAAAAACATCAAATTTTATTCTTTTTAATAAAATTCATTAAAATTTTAGTCATAGATATGACATTCAACCCAATGATTTTCAGAGATTTTTACCGAGGAAGGGGCTTGATGGCGGCATTTATCCATAACTTCTGGACACCGAGTATGAAAACGGCAACCTTTTGGAGGATTTAATGGGCTGGGGACATCTCCATGAAGAATCTTGCGTTTTAATTTAGGGCCAGGTTTAGGAATGGGATTAGCGGATAAAAGCGCTTGTGTATATGGATGAGCAGGTTCTTCTCTAAGTTTCTTGGAAGAAGCCGTTTCAACTATTCGCCCTAAATACATAACTGCTACATTATGGGACAAATGACCCACAATATTCAAATCGTGAGAAATAAAAAGAAGAGAGAGGTTTAATTCATTTTGCAAATCTTGAAGGAGGTTTATTATTTGAGCTTGAATGGAAACGTCTAGAGCCGATACAGGTTCGTCGCAAACAATAAACTCGGGTTCTAAAGCTAAAGCCCGCGCAATACCAATACGCTGACGTTGTCCTCCCGAAAATTCATGGGGATATCTTTTCATATAATCGGGAGAAAGCCCTACTCTTTCCAACTGAAAAGCTACTTTTTCTTTAATGTCAACCGAAGAAGCTTTTTTATGGACTAACATGGCTTCGCCTATAATTCTTTCAATTGTAAAACGCGGATTTATGGAGCTATAAGGATCTTGAAAAATTATTTGAAACCGATTGCGAATTTTTCTAAGTTTTTTTTCAGGCAAACTAACCAAATCTATTCCGTCAAATAGTACTTTCCCTTCGGTTGGTTCTAAAAGACGAATTACCATTCGCCCTAAGGTGGTTTTTCCACAACCCGATTCGCCAACTAACCCTAAGGTTTCCTTTCGATTAATTTCAAAGGAAACTCCCTCAACCGCATGAACAAAGTTACTGGGTTTAGATAAAGCGCCTTCGTAAACAGGAAAGGTTTTCGTGAGCCCAACGGCTTGAATCAAAAGGCTCACAATGGGTTTAACTCAACAGTATCGTGGAGAAAACAAGCCGTTCGTCGATCTTCTTTAAGTTTATCGATTTTTAAAAAACTTGGCATTTGATCGCCGCAACGCGGTAAAGCGTCTGGGCATCTTGGTTGAAACGCGCATCCATTTGGCAATTGTGCCGGATCTGGTACGGTACCTGGAATTGGATTCAAACGGGTTATGTTGGCGAGATTTGGTAAGGAGTTTAGCAAACCTCTTGTGTAAGGGTGGGCTGGATTTTCAAATAAAGGTTCTGTTTTACTTTCTTCCACTATCTTTCCGGCATACATAACGGCTACTCTAGCTGCGTATTCCGCTACAATTCCTAAATTATGAGTGATAAGTAAAATCGCCATCCCCATTTCTTTTTGCAAACTTTCAAGTAACTCTAATATTTGAGACTGTATCGTAACGTCTAAAGCGGTAGTTGGTTCGTCGGCAATCAAAAGTTTGGGATTGCAAGAAATAGCCATAGCGATCATAACTCTTTGTTTCATCCCTCCAGAAAGCTCGTGTGGGTACTGATTAATTCTTTGATCGGGAGAAGGGATGGCGACTTTTTTCAATATATCCAAAACTCTTTCTTTGGCTTGTTTTTCAGAAATATTGTTATGTAAAAGTATGGTTTCCGCAATTTGATCGCCAATAGTTAAAATTGGATTTAAGGAAGTCATTGGTTCTTGAAAAACCATTCCGATATCGTTGCCCCGCAAAGACTGCATTTCAGACTCTGATAACTCCAGTAAATCTTTGCCCAAAAATTGGATTGAACCCGAATCAAATCGAGCGGGGGGAGATGGTAATAATCGCAAAATACTTAATGCCGTAACAGATTTTCCACATCCAGATTCACCGACTAAGGCGACAGTTTCTCCTTGATTTACCTGTAAGCCAACTCCACGAACGGGATGAACTGTTCCGCTTTCATTCTGAAAGGAAACATTTAGGTTGGATATATTCAATAGCGGTTTCACGAATTATTTTCTATTAAGTTATCGTTACTTATCGTCTCCTTCTAAGACGTCCTCATATCGGTACTCATCGTCTTCGTCAATATCGTACCTACCCTGTGTGCTATCTATCTTATCAGCCCAACGATCAATTCCGCCTTCTAGGCATTTAACGCTGTTAAAACCTCGTTGAGATAACCATTTTTGAAAACTTGCGCCTCTATCGCCGTTCCAATCAACTACCACTACCAAATCTTCCTGATTAAGCTGAGATAAAATTGTCTCGTTATTGTTTGGAGTAATTCGTTGAGAATCTTTTATCTTAGCAATGTCGTACTCCCATTGTTCGCGAACGTCTAAAACGTTAACTGGAGCGCCGTCCTCCAACATCATTTGGAGCTCTTCGCAAGAAATTGAATACGCGAATCTTTTTTGATAATCGCTATTTAGAGCGCCTAGAATCTCTTCCACATTTTTATTTTGCGATTCGGAAAGAGATTGAATGGTATCTTTTTCATCGTATCCCAACACAGGTAATCCTATCTGAAACTTTTCAAAAAGAAGTTTTTCCGCTCCAGGTAATGTTCTAGAGACTTCTCTCATCGGTGTAGAAACTACAAACGGACCCTCTTTTCCATCTTGAGTATCTGTGACAACATCCGTAAACATTAAAATGTGATAACCATAAGGTGAATGCACGGGGCCAAAAACTTTACCTTTATCTTCAACGGTCAAAGTCAACCCAAAGGAGTCGCCTAAATTGCTTTCATCCATCCAACCTAAATCTCCTCCATTTTCTTTAGACGGACAAACGCTGAACTTTTCTACCGCTTGTAAAAAAGGCAAATCCGCATCTAATTCTTTTTTTGCCGCAGCCGCTTCTTCCGGGGTCCGGGTAAAAATTTGACTCGCCCGAATTTTTAACATATTAAAACCTCCTGTTTATATAATAACCGCGTAGTGGCATGTGGTTATAATAAATAACCTTATTGCCAAAAGCGGACACATGAAATATGTAGTTCAAATATAATATTATTTCAGACTTTTTAAGTCAAAAGATTAAAGAGTTTCTACATTTCTAATAAAATAGTAAAATATTTAAATTTTCGCGATTGGTAATTACCATTTTTCAGATTTTTTAAAATTTCAAACTATTGGTAGTTTTTAGTATGGATATGAAGGCCGATTTAAATATTTTATTAGTAGAAGATTCGCCAAATGTTTTGGAATTGACCAAAGAATTTGTTAAAGAATTAGGATTCGAAAAAATTTACACCGCTCGCGACGGTTCGGAGGCTTTGGACAGAATCCGATTAATGCATCAAAGGGGAGGTAAATTTGATTTGGTTATTTCTGATTGGGAAATGCCCAAAATGGATGGTTTAATGCTTTTAAAAAAAATAAGGCAAAACGAAACGCTTAAAAATATCCCGTTCATAATTCTAACGGCCAATGATAAAAAAGAACACGTTTTAAAAGCGGTGCAAGCGGGAACAAATAATTATATAGTCAAACCCGTAGACCCAGAAACATTAGATTTAAAAATAAACGACACTTTAAAAATAAAATAAAGTACATTTGTTAATTACCGAGCCGTTTCCTCACACTTCTCCGTTCCATACGGGTCAACCTTGCAGTTTTTCCGACATTGATAATCGCCGTTAGAATCAATTCTCATTGCTTTAATTTTTAATTTAGCGGCATCCTGGCATTGTTCAAGAGTTACAAATTTACCAATTTCAAATTTCATATTAGGAGCCCCAATTCCGCCCGGATAAACTGTTCCCTTCCAAATCTTTTTACTTTCATCGACACAACCTATCCAGTTAATCGTGAAAACTAGTAAAACCAAAGAAAGGAATGTGAAAGATTTAACCATTTTTAATTAAATTTTTTGGAAACTAATTACTGATTATTTTTATAATGCTAACTTAATCCTTATTTAAGTTTATTAAACTACATATAGGATTCCAAGTTTTTGTTCCACCTTAACCGAGCCCAAAAACATTAAAAGTTCAAAATTAAAAAATATTATAATATTTTTGCTCTTATTTTTAATCGTTTTAGAAGTTTATTTCCGATTATATTCTCCTCAACAAATTTTTGATAATCATACAACTTCGGCCTTCGGGCTCCCAACCGCTTTTCGCGCCAATCTAAATTCGGACCGAACTGAGAGAGGCCTTTCCTTTCGTATAAAAACAGATTCTCGTCATTTAAGAAGTTTTAGTCCAGTTGTCTATGAAAAACCAAAAAACACTTTCAGAATCTTATGTTTAGGAGGGTCTATTTTCGCGGCAAATGGCGTTAATAACGACGAAACATTCTCTTACTTTTTACAAAAAACTTTCAAGGAAAATCTGCCAGAACATAATATTGAAGTAATAAATACCGCAAAAAATTCTTGGGAAATTGCAGAATATTACACTTTCATAAAAAACGAAGGTTTTAAATACTCTCCAGATCTTATTATTGCTTATTTCCATACGGGTGAATTGTCAACCATGGATTTTTCTGAACTGGAAGCGAATACTCTTGAGTTTAAGAGAATGAACAGCGCAACGGTTCAAATAAAAATTAAAGGGCTTTCGTTCAACCATCATTTAAATAATTTATCGGTTGTAACCTTAAATCTTATCCATAACCTACCCTATTATGAAAAATTATTTAACATCTCGCATTTAATTCGATCGCTAGAAAACCTCGCAAGAAATAATTTGATTAAAAAAGTAAAATACCAAAACGAATCGGATCGGTTAAATCTTAAAAATAACATGCAGAAATGGAAAATTAAGTCATCCGATCACATTCACTGGAAAACCGAATTTGGAGAAATAAAAAATACCAATGCATCGCAAATGGAAAATGTTCTCTATAGTATTGCTTTGGCTAAATTTTATTCGTTGTTAAAAAGCATAAACAGTAAACTACTTTTTCTAATTGTCCCAGCCCCACAAGAAGTCTTAAAAGTCGAAGTTTATCCCGAGAATTTAATCCCATTTAAAATAGATTTACGCCAACCATTTACGCTTCTAAACTTATTAGATCCTTTAGAAAAATTCCAAGAAAAAAACTTATTTCCGCTAAATTTACCAAACATTATTCATTGGACTCCGGCTGGGCATCATATTGCCGCTAAAACCACTTATCAGTCGATACTTAAAGCAAAATTCTTACCGAATATAAGCCCAATAAAAGAAAATCTATTAAATTTAGAAGATCCTCTTTTAGTAAAAACTATTGGCAGTTCAAACGCGAGAATTACGTCTCTATTAAATAAAACGGGATATGATTCTTACACTAAGGGAGTGATCTATCTAAAACAAAATAAACTCGATCTAGCCGAAAAATATCTTAAAGATTCTTTGGATCTCCAACCCAATTTTATGAAAGCGTTATGGGGTTTAGCGAAACTAAATTATGAGAAAAAAGATTATCAAGAGTCTCTCAATATCTTAAGAAATTTTCCTACTAACGATTCCAACGCCGATCAAATTCACACCATGCAGGCGATGAGTTATTTTAAATTAAGGCAATTCGATAAGGCAGATTTGATGTTCTCAAAAGCAATTAGCTTGTCTCCAGAAAACCCTTTTCATCATTATAATTTTGGAAAATCTTTATTCCTTAGGAAAAACTATAAGCAAGCCATTCTTGAACTTGAAAAAGCCGACCACCTATTACCTAACAATGTCAATATTCTCACTACTAAAGGATCAACCTATTTTATGATGGGGAATAAACTTCAAGCCATAAAGGACTATGAACAAGCGTTAATGATTGATCCGAAAAATCAAACCATCAAAAGCACCTTACAAATATTCAAAATGTAAATTAATGAAGAAGATAACGCTGGCGTAAAAATAAATAGGCAAAAACTTTCCTATACAAGCTGGAGTGGAAAACATGAAATTAGGATCGTATTGGGTTTCTGATGGAAACCAAATCCATGGGGGTCAACCTCGCTGATTAAATAAGGAGATTTAAGGGAGTGTGAGAATAATATTTTTCTTCTTACCACTTTCAATATTAATATCGATTGTTTTTTCTCCGATATAAGGGTGCCAAATAGTTAATTTATGAGTACCAGGAGGAATACTGTCAATTTCAAAGGATCCATTTTTGGAACTTAGAGCATAATAAGGATTCCATACAATCCGAGTACTAGAAGTCATCCAAGGATGCTGTTCGCATTCAATATAAAAATGAGTATCGCGCTCCTTTTTAAAATAGTTTAAAGACTTGGTAACATCAACTTGAGCGCCTTTATTAAGCAACCATTTTTTGAACAGGATTTTTTTTGTTTTTTCTCCGATGGAATATCCTTTAGGATTGTGAAGCACGCCACTGTCATGATTACGAACTATTAACATGTTTGAGATTGATTTTTTTAAGGGGCGGCTAATAGTCGCTACCTTGGGGAAACTTTGGCAGTTTTTAAAGTCGATTTCCAAGGCTTTACTTTTCCAGGGCTTACCTTGACGAATACCATCAAAAAAAATAACGGCATCTTTTAAATATCCATCCATAACTTCGACGTGTTGCAGTAACAAGTGATTTTGTTTGTCAACCGGGGCTTGCTTGATACAGAACGCGCTATTTTTTTCGTTTTCAAGTTTAACTTTGACAGGCTCCGGAATAACGCCTTCAAACTTTACAACCCCCTCAAGCCCTCCGCCATCTACAGGCGCTTCCTGGTACCAAGGTCTTTTCGCTTGTATTGGAGAAACGGTTAACATGAAAAACGCAACCACCGCAACCAAGCTAAAAATATTTTTCCTATACATATCCGCCTCTCATCAATTGTTTAATTTTATTTTCCCATTGCATCGACAAGAAAATCGCTCTACTTGATACAACCATGGAGCCTGACGGCGATCAAAGAAAGAGTATTATCTTTCTCCTTTAATTTCACGTGAGTACGGGAAACCTTTTTTTTCATCAATCTTTTCAGGAAGCCTTTATTATCTGCAGGAGTAATACGAACATTACTACCCTCACGAGTTACGGTCACAATATCTGGTTTTTCTACTTCAATATTAAATTCTTTTAAATCTAAGCCATCCCTACCAACATCAATGACTTGGGCAGAATTCACACATAAATTAACGGTTAAATGTGTTTCCGCAAGTAAGGAACGAATATAGATTAAAAGTTCTTCAATTTGTTCATCATCAAAATCAGGATGGGCCGGCATAGCGGTACCCAGGGTTCCATTTTTTATTGCTGAAATTATTTGACTGTCTGGTACGCGAGACATTTCCATGAAACTTGTAAAATCGCGAGGTTTGGGATCAAGTCCCGCAGCCAAAAATCCCTCCCCATCCCCGAGTTCGCCATGACACATGGTGCAATTGGATTCTTGGAAAATAAGCTCGCCTTTGGAGGTTGCTAGAGGTTGGGGGAGTTTGGTGAATTTTTCATAGCTACCGATGGCATAAGCAAGACTACAAAAAACCAAGGTGGTAAAAAGGATCGCTAGAATTTGTATTATGATTTTTTTATTTTTTATCACTTTTATTCCAATTTGTTTAACAACTTGAAATTTTGAGAAATGAAACTATTAACTAATTTCATTTCCCATTATTAAATAGGCGAATATACCTAATGAGTCGCCATATTTCCTTGTCTCTAAGAGTCTTGAAAGGCATCATTCCGGTGCCTTTGGAACCATTTTTAATAACCCAAAAAAGTTGCCCGTCAGGTATTTTATCCATCATTGATTTGCAGATAAAGTTTCTTGGGTGAGGATTCATGCCTTTAGACATTTTACCTTGACCATCGCCCTTTTCTCCATGGCACTTGGCACAGGCAATAGGTTTAGCTTCTTTATGGTACAAAGCCTTACCTGCGGAAATGTTTGCGGGCGTGGGTTTAACCGGGTTTTTGGCTTTGTAAATTTTAGCTGGAGCTTTTGGTGTGTTTCTAATTTGAGAACAATCGGACGAAAAAGCAGGTGAACTAATTCCTACTAAAAATAAACTGGATAATGCCATCAACATGTTCTTGTTTATTGTCATTTAAAACTCTATTTAAATATTAATATAAAGGTTTGTTGAATGACCTTGATTTACCGTATAAAAATGTTCGCTTACGGTTATTTACATCCCTATTTAGAATTTAGATATTTAAAATGCCAAATTATTCAATTTTTATCTATTTTTAGTTCCTCATAAATTTCATATAAGTCACAAATTAAAATGAACCGCTGATCAATAAAATTATTTATTTTTTCGATTAAACTTTTAATTTTTAGGCCATTTTTGGCCGGAATTTTAAAGAAAAAATAGTTTAAATTTTATTTATTATATAGCGCTCAAAGCCATTCTCAATCATAGGTACTTTCATTATAAAAATCTGCAAAGGTTATTTTCATTTCGTTTTGAATTAACTTAAAATAGTGAAATGAATATTGAAACCACAATACTTTTGTTGATTACTATAGCATCGACTTTAGGCTATGCCGAAGCTGCCAACAGAGAATCCACTGTTTGTGGTCCTATAAAAGAGCGTTTCTACTTTTGGATGTGGAGTATGAACGCGCCCTCCCCCGACCCCACCCGTGTAGCTCAATTCAAAAATATTGAACCTCTTAGCTTCACTACTTCTGATAATAAGAAATTGGCGGGATATAAATACTTATCGCATAAGACCAACGGAGAAAGAACAAAAGCCAAAGGTTATTTATTAGTCGCAATGGGTAATGCGATGATTGCCGATAGGATGATAACGAGTTTTAGTGAATTCGCCAAAAATGATTTCGACGTCATTATTTATGATCATAGAGGTTATGGTAATTCGGAAGGAAAACGTCGTTTAAATGCAATGATTGAAGACTATAAAGAAATAACTCTTTCTCTCAATCAAACTTATGACCGAAGTTTTCTTTATGGGATTTCGCTAGGAGGAGTTTTTATTGCAAACGTATTAGGGGCTGGTATTGATTTTGACGCCGCTGTTATTGATTCCAGTCCCAGTCGACTTTCGCCCCATGGATGCCCGCAAAGGGTTGATGCTGTCGAAAACCTTCCCAAAGACACAAGTAAACTTTTAGTGATAACGGGAAAGAAAGATCAAGTTTTGGGCGATGATATGACACAAGAACTAAGGGAAGAAGCAGATCGTAGAGGCGCTAAAACCTTCCATGGAGAACGTTTCGCTCACCCTTTTATGGACTCTAGCCAGGACATTCATCAAGAGCGGATGGATTTAATACTGAAATTCTTATGGGAATCTAATTTGGACTAAAAAATTAATTTAATAAATTCTTAAGGAATTAGCAAACAAACGCTGAATAATTAGCCTAGATTCTTCGTCGCCCTTTCAGAGCTCCTCAAGAATGACTTTGATTCAGGCGTTTATTTAGCTCAATATTTTTTCATACCATTATTAAAATAATTCCTTTTCAATTAATGCAGTTCTCGTAATACGCTTAAAAAGAAATAGATTAAGAAATTAAATTATCGATTCCTTTTAAAAAGCTTTTCATATAACGAATCTTTGATAATAAAAAAGGGTCTGTCTTTGCCCACTCCATTATTTTCTTCCTTTCAGACGCGATAAAAAGGCAAGCATAAATCTCCGCTTTATCTTCCTCTAAACCCGACATGGAATACAAATTTACAAATCCTTTTTGGGGATGACTTAGTGGAAACATATTGGAAGATCTTGCATTAATACCTCCCGAACCATATCGAAACTGTTTAGAATTTAACCGATCCCAGTTGGGATCTTTCCAGTAGGCATCTCTATTAAACTCTTGTTCTATCATATGATACAACTCATGATGAATCAAATGTCTTATATAAACCTTATCGTACCTGGGAACATCAAAATTAAGAACCAAACTTTCTTTAAAATAATCTGGAAGCGCCTGGCGTATTTGACCGTTTATGGACAGGTTTTTTACAATAACGACAGAACCAAGTTTAATCTTGCTTATAAAAGATAGCGGGTATTTTTTAAACTCTTCGCAAACAATTACGGCATAAGATAAAAGAAGTGGCAAATCTTGGGAACTTGCCGATTTATAACCTAACTTCCAAGTAAAGGTGGGAATCTTTTTGTAAATAAATCGGATGCGGAAATAACCTTCTAACTTAGAAAAAAGATCGTCAAGATTTTTCTTCGTGTTAATTTTTGAATTAACAACGCATGAAAGATTATTTTTTAGGGCTGAGGAGGATTGGTTTCTTTTTTTTATAATTGAATTTCGTTTATTTAGCGGAATATTACTTGGGTTGTCCGTATAGTGAACGCTTCCCTTGTCGTCAATCCAACGAAAAATTTCGGCATTTGCATCGTGCAAATTATAAGAATCATATAAAAATAACGATAAAACCGAAATAGCCAGAAAAATTAGATGGGTTCTAATTTTTTCCAACATTTTAAAAAAAACTAATAATAGTAAATTTTTTTAAGATGGGGGCCACTAGGAATTAGAACTCATAAATTTATTACTTTTCGAGAAGTTTGAATTCCATTAAAGGGGTTCCTACTTCAACATACTCGTCTTCGTCAATATATACTTCTTCAATCACTCCGTCTTCTGGAGCCGTTAAAGTCCAATATCCTTCGGCAACGAGTTCGGCAACCGGTTGGCCTTTTTTAACGGTATCCCCCGGCCCTACTAAGTATTTTTCAACTTTTCCGGTTTCCATAGTGGGATACATTTCTTCCATATATATATAAGGATCAAACTCCTCATTTTCTTCCATTGCTACCGCTCCAAATCTGTTGAACAAATAAATGTTTTAGCTATTTTAATGCTAAAATATATCTTTAATTTTATTAAATAAAAAGTTTTCTAAAAAACTTTTGCTTTTTTGAATTAGAAATAGGGTTTGAGAACCTTATAAGGAAGTTAAAAACGAGATCCCTCGACTACGCTCGGGATGACGCGCGGGCGGGACTTTATAATTCTAGTTGTTTAACCTATCTATGCGCAAATCTAATAGTTCTCAGGATGATAATTTTAACCCTAAGGATGATGCGCAAGGGGAACTTAATAACTCTAATTCTTTTGTTAATTTACAATCTAAACAAGTTTATCCCACAAAGTGGGTTTATTTCTTTGATCATTTCACAAATCAATCATACCTATGATAATTAAATTACAGCCTGGCGACGCTCTTTTCGAACCTATTTCCAACAATACTGGAGAAGTCCTTAAAATTACTCCGCACCCAAATGGTAAAATTGTGCTTATTCGATGGCGTATGGAAGGCCAATTACACCACGACACCGAACACTTTTACGCAAAAGTGGCAAAAAGCATTAAACACGGCGAATTGGAATATACGCCAAAGTCCGAGCAATAAACTACTTAACGATTAACTCCGATAAACGGTGTGTTTTGGACGTCCCGCTAATATATTTTCTTTTCCAAATTTGGCTACATCTTTAAACTTTTGAGATCCCATAAAAGCATTGAAGGCGTCTTCTGAGTCCCAAGCCGAAACGATTAAATAAGATTGAGGGTCGCTAACGTCTTTATAAAGTGACGATTCGCCATGACCTTCCATCTCTTCCATGACCTTTAATACGCTGGCAAAAACGTCTTCAAATACTTTTTCTTTGCCGGGAATCATTTTATAATTCATACCAATCGTTACCATAAAGCTTTTCTCCCTATAATATTATGCGGCAACCGCTTGCGGATGTTCCAATCCTTCCAGAGGTTTAACCGTTACAACGTTTAAGTTGAATAATTCTTTTAACTTTTGAATATTTTCCAATTTATGTCCCTTGTAAATCGAAAGCTTTTTCTGCGGAACTTGGAAATAGACCGTTTTTGAGGATACAGGTAATTTTCTTACTATCTCCGATAGTTGTTCAAACCCAATTCTACAATCGATAAGATATTTGATAGAAGGATGGTAAGGACCTGCGACCAAGTTTTGCAACATGCTGGGTTCTGCATGCAATCCTAATCTAATAATAGGAATATTGCGAATGCGAAATTTTAAAACCGCTTCTTTTAAAGCGACTATAGTTTCTTCCAAACTCCAGGGAAAAAACTCTTCCCGCAAATACATTTCATGAATTTCTGTATTTTTTATTACCAACGTAGGATAAATTCTAACAAAATCTGGTCGCCAACTTAATATATCGTCAACCGTTTTCCGAAACGTATTTTCATTATCTCCTGGCAACCCAGACATCATTTGCAACCCCAAACTAAACCCATATTCGCGAATCTGTTTTACGGAAGTATCCATCGCTTCCCAGGAACATTCCCTTCCAGAAAGAGTCAATACATTTTGATCGGTAGACTGAATACCCAATTCAACCGTGTTGACGCCAAATTTAGCTAGATTTTGTAATCTCTCTTTATCTATAAAAAGAGGATGCGTGGAAACGCGAATGCTTTGGATTCTTCCTTCTTTTATCCAAGGTTGTACGTTGGATAGTAAAGAACTCTGTCTTTCCAATGTTAATCCCGTAAAGCTACCTCCATAAAAAGCCACTTCACAAGTTGTTGAGAGAGCGCTCAACTCTGAGCTTTTCAAATACTGGGTAATAGTTGATTTTACTAATTCTTTATCAGCTTTGGCCTTAACGCCGGAAATATTTTTCTGATCGCAGAAGGAACAACGATAAGGGCACCCCTGATGAGGAATGAAAATAGGAATTATTAAACGGTTTAACGCCATAACTATTTTGCCAATTCGGCTGTATTATAGGCTAAAAGAGCTTCCTGGGCTGCGGATTGTTCGGCCTGTTTTTTATTTTTTCCAGTGCCAGTACCTAATAGACCTTTTTTAACAAAAACGGAAACCTGAAAAGTCTTCTGATGATCGGGTCCTTTTTCGCTAACCACCTTATAAGATGGTATACAACTAAACTTATATTGGGTGAGTTCTTGGAGTTCGCTTTTATAATCACGAAACTCGCTGGTTTGAGCAACCTTATTAATTTCTTCTTTTAGTAAGGGCAAAAATACTTTATTCGCAGACTCTAAACCGCCATCTTTAAAAATAGCTCCAGCGACCGCTTCAAAAGCGTTTGCTAATAAAGAACTTTTATTTCGTCCTCCAGAAAACTCTTCCCCTTTTCCCAACAATAAAAATTCGCCAAGGTTCAAACTATTGGCAGCTAGCGCTAAACAACTTTCTTTAACCACAGCCGCTCTTATTTTTGATAAAGAACCCTCCGATCGGTCTAAAAAAGTTTGGATTGAGTAGTCGCTAACTATTAGATCTAAAACAGCGTCGCCTAAAAACTCAAAGCGTTCGTTATTTTTTAAATCTCCCCCTTGTTCATTTGTGTAAGACTTATGAGTAAGAGCTTTATTTAATAGGAAGGAATCGTTAAATTTATATCCGAGGTTTTTTTCTAAGGCCGATAGTTGGGCCAGTCTATTCTCTGAAATCATATCAGCCGACAAAGCGTTTAAAAATCAAGACCCCATTGGTCCCGCCAAAACCAAAAGAATTTGATATGGCATAGTCGATTTTTTGTTCTCTTGCCTGGTTAGGAACGTAATCCAGATCGCATGCAGGATCGGGATTAGAATAATTAATCGTCGGAGGTAGAACGCCACGATTCAAAGCCAGTATGGAATATATAGCTTCAATTCCACCCGCTGCGCCCAAAAGATGTCCTGTCATAGATTTTGTCGAACTTACGGGGATTTTTGTGTCATTGCCAAAAACAGTTTTTACCGCTTGTGTTTCTGTTGCATCGGCGGCGGTTGAAGTGCCGTGAGCGTTTATATAACCAATTTCATCGGCATTAATTCCGCCATTTTTCAAAGCCAACTTCATGCACCGAGCGGCGCCTTCGCCGTCGGGAGTTGTTGACGTTATATGGTAAGCGTCGGAGTTTAATCCATAGCCCGCTACTTCGGCTAAAATATTGGCATTGCGTTTTTTAGCATGTTCCAATTCTTCTAAAATAACCACTCCGCTCCCCTCGCCCATCACAAATCCATCGCGATCCATATTATAAGGGCGACTTGCTTCTTGAGGAGAATCGTTCCTGGTAGATAAAGCCTTTGCAGCGTGAAATCCTCCAATAGCCAATGGAGTGATGACGGATTCGGTGCCGCCGGCAAACATGATATCGGCGTCCCCGTATTGAATAAACCGAGCCGCGTCGCCTATGGAATGAGTACCCGTTGCGCAAGCGGTAACAACGCAGGTGTTGGGTCCTTTTGCTCCAAAGAGTATAGAAACTTGTCCCGACGCAAGATTGGAAATTAGCATTGGGATGAAAAATGGAGTTATTTTTCTAACTCCCCGTTCTTTATAAACGTCGTAATATTTTTCAATGGCAGGTAGACCGCATAAACCAACGCCGATAAGAACCCCTACTCTTTCGGCATTTTCTTCCGTAATTTCAATTCCAGATTGCTCAGCCGCCATTTTGGCGCCTGCAATTGCAAAATGGATGAACCGGTCCATTTTTTTGAGTTCTTTATGCTCTACATAATCGGAAGCTTCAAACTCTTTAACTTCGCCAGCTATTTTTACTGGAAAGTTTTCAACATCAAATCTGGTTATTTTGCTAATGCCAGACTTACCTTTACAAACGGCGTCCCAGTTTTCGTCCACCCCAATACCCAGGGGAGAAACCATTCCAGTGCCGGTAACTACAACTCGCCTTTTCATGAATCTCCGTAATTCTACCGGTTAATTTATATGGTCTTTTATATAATCGACAGCGTTTTGAACCGTCGCAATTTTTTCCGCTTCCTCGTCGGGAATCTCAATATCAAACTCTTCCTCTAACGCCATAACCAATTCAACTGTATCCAAGGAATCCGCTCCTAAATCGTCAATAAACGAAGCTTCGCTATTAACTTGCTTTTCCTCAACTCCTAATTGATCGATTATAATTTCTTTGACTCTATCCTCAACTGACATTTTTGTCTCCTGAAAAAAATAAACTACATCAGCATTCCGCCGTTAATATTTAATACTTGACCTGTAATGTATTTTGCTTGATCTGAAACTAAAAAACCAACGCAATCCGCAACATCTTCAGGAGTCCCAAATTTTCCTAAAGGGATTTGTTCCATCATAGCGTTCCGAACTTTTTCGTCTAGTTTTTGAGTCATTTCTGTATCTATAAAACCGGGCGCCACTGCGTTCGCAGTTACGCCACGCGAAGCTACTTCTCTAGCGGTAGTTTTAGTGAGGCCAATTAAACCAGCCTTAGCGGCTGAGTAGTTAGCTTGGCCAAAATTACCCATAACGCCCACTATAGAAGCAATATTAACAATAGAACCTGATTTTTGCTTCATCATTTGTTTTGTCGCTTGCTGAGTACACAAGAAACAGCCTTTAAGATTGGTAGATAAAACCGCGTCCCAATCGCTTTCCTTCATACGAATCAACAATCCATCCCGAGTAATCCCTGCATTATTAACCAAAATATCTACCAGTTTTTGCTCTTTCGAAATGGAGTCGAAAACTGATTGAATATCCGCTGAATCGGTAACATCCAAACGCTTGGCCGAAGAAGACCCGCCAGCGCTTTTGATCTCTTCGGAAGATTTTTCGGCAACTTCTAACTGAATATCCGCGAGGACTACATGGGCTCCATCTCCGGCTAATTTTTTGGCAATAGCCAAACCGATTCCTTGAGCTCCACCGGTAACCAGGGCTATTTTACCATTTAATCCCATTTATCACTCCAATATATATTTTCAAAAATTTATAATTTTTTAAAAAACAAAATCAAAAAAATTCTAGCGATTAAGATTCCTTCAAAGTCGCCACCGCTTTTTCAAGCG
The DNA here is from genome assembly GCA_964570665.1 of uncultured Nitrospinota bacterium. Lineage (GTDB taxonomy): Bacteria > Nitrospinota > Nitrospinia > Nitrospinales > JAJDAT01 > JAJDAT01. The sequence continues at coordinate 29,937 of CAZMZH010000007.1, forward strand.
ATTCCCTATCGCCAATTGGAATACAAGTTTTCGATTTATCATAACGTTTTATTAATCCGCATAAAACCTTTCCAGGGCCGAATTCAATGACTCTTTCAATTTTTTCATTTACTAAATAAGTCATAGTTTCCGTCCATCTAACTGGAGAACAAACTTGACGAACTAAAGAGTCTCTTGCTATTGTTCCATCAGAGACAGCTTTACAGTCTACATTTGTAATTACAGGAAAAATTGAATCTTTAAAGGTTATTTCTTCAAGTTTTGCTTTAAGTTTAATTTCGGCAGGTTTCATGAGGGAGCAATGAAACGGAGCGCTGACCGGCAATAAAATTGATTTTTTAGCGCCAGAATTTTTAGCTTCTTCAGCCAGTTTTTCTACTGCATCTTTATGGCCCGCTGCAACAATTTGAGTTGGACTATTCATATTAGCAGGTTGGACAAAACATTCAGCCTTGGAAATTTGGTTACAAAGTTTTTCGACTTCGTTTAATTCCAAACCAATAATAGCCGCCATGGCGCCAACCCCAACAGGAACCGCTTCTTGCATATATCGGCCCCGATTCTGTACAACTTTTACTGCATCGGCAAACTCTAAAGCGCCTGCGGCAACTAAAGCGGAATACTCTCCTAAGCTATGTCCGGCGGCAACCACGGCATCTATATCATGTTCCCTAAGGCTTTTCAAGGCTATTATACTGTGTATTAATATTGCCGGTTGGGTGTTTTCAGTGAGCATTAATTCGTCTTCCGGACCTTCAAAACAGATACGCGCAATATCTTTCTCAAGAAGTTCGTTTGCTTCTTCATACATGGATTTAGCCCAATCAAAACCATCGTAGAAATCTTTCCCCATTCCTACAAATTGAGCTCCCTGTCCTGGAAATACAAAGGCCGTTTTTACCATTTAACCAACGCCGCTCCCCAAGTTAATCCCGCTCCTAAAACGGGCATTAGAATTAGATCTCCAGATTTTATTTTACCGTCACACACCCATTCATGCAGCGCTATAGGAATAGAAGCAGCTGAAGTATTACCATATTTATGGATATTAACGGCTACTTTTTCTGTAGGTACCTTTAGTTTTGCTCCCACCGCGTCAATAATACGCTGGTTTGCCTGGTGAGGGATTATCCAATCCACATTTTCTAGCGAAAAACCATTGAATTTTAACGCTTCTAAGGACACTTCGGTCATTCTTCTGACCGCTAATTTAAAAGTTGGGCCCCCATCCATTTTTATCACAAATTTGTTATCATCCAACGCTTTCTGAGAAATTCGTTCTTTGCCAAAACCTCCAGGGTTTTGGATTAATTCAGAATGGCCGCCATCTGAATAAATATGAGTTGAGAGTAATCCTGTTTTTTCGGAAGATTCGGTTTTTGATAAAACTACAGCTCCAGCGCCATCGCCAAAAATAATGCAAGTTGAACGATCTTTCCAATCTACAATACGAGAATTGACTTCGCTAGCGACGACCAAAACATTCTGGTATCTACCAGATTTTATATATTGCTCCGCTATAGACAAGCCAAAGATAAAACCGGAACATACGGCTGAAATATCATAAGCTGCGCAATTCCCTGCATCTAATTTTTTTTGTAAAAAACAGGCTGTTGATGGAAAGATGATATCTGGCGTAGAAGTACAAACGATGATCATATCCAGGTTTTTAGCCTCTAATCCGGCTGAGTTTAGGGCTATTTTGGACGCCTCCAATGCCAAATCCGATGGGGCTTGATCTTCTGCGGCAATTCTTCTTTCTTTAATACCCGTTCTTTCGCTAATCCACTCATCCGAAGTATCGACCAACTTTTCCAAATCGAAATTAGTTAAAACCTTTTCGGGAACATACATTCCCGTGCCCTTAATTTCAGCGTTAAACAAAGAGTTTTTCTCCAGTCAGAACAGTAAGAGTTAGATAAAAGGTTTATTCTGCAGCCTCAGGCTTGGGATCGGATGGTTTGGGCGGAGTGGAATCGGATGAATCAGGAGAAATGGGCCCTGACTGATCAGATAATTCTTTTGACTCGCTTGATACGATAGTTTCGTCTGATTCCTTTAAATCGGAAGGGTTTTCCAATGTGTCAGATGATTCCTCTGTCGGCTTTTCATTATCATTTGCCGAGTCCGTACCAAAATGAATACTTTCTTTCAAGTGTTGCCAAATTATTCCTTTTCGCATCCAAAGATCTTGATCTTCTAAATTCTCTTCAATATCTTCTTGAATATGTTCATTGACCTTTTTTTCAATAAACTCTTTTGCTCTTTTTATAGCATTTTTAATTGCTTTTGGAGAAGAACTGCCATGCGCAATGATACAAACGCCATTAACTCCTAACAGTGGAGCTCCACCCGTTTCAGAATAATCGACGGATCTTTTAAAACTTTCCAAATAGGGTTTTAATAATAAAGCTCCTAACTTACTAATCCAGTTTGTCAAAAATATTTTTTTCAAACTTACGCCAATCATATGGGCCAAACTTTCACTTATCTTTAAAGCAACATTTCCTATAAAACCATCGCAAACAATGACGTCGGCGTTACCCTTGTAAACTTCTTTTCCTTCAATATTTCCCATGAAATTGATATGGCTTTTTTTAAGCATTTGAAAAACTTCTTTGGTAATTTCATTACCTTTTGAGTCTTCCTCTCCAATGCTTAGTAATCCTACCTCTGGTTTTTCATTTCCTATAATATATTTTGCGTAAACATGGCCCATAATTGCAAATTGGAACAATTGAGCGGCTTTGCAATCCACATTGGCGCCAGCATCTAATAGAATAGAAGTTCCTTTTAAAGTAGGTAGTTGAATGGCTATGGCAGGTCTATCTACACCTTTAAGCGGTCGAAGAATAATTGTGGAGTAAGCCAATACGGCCCCAGTATTGCCAGCGCTCACAAAGGCGCCGGCCTCCCCTTTTTTAACTAGGTCTAAACCAATCTTCATAGAAGATTTGCGTTTACCTCGCAAGGCTTTGCTAGGGGAGTCCTCCATCGTGACAATTTCATCGGCGTGAACCACTTCGATATTGAGACGTTCGCTAGCAGGAAACTTATTAAGCTCTTTTTCGACTAAATCCTTAATTCCTACAAGGATAATCTCTATATCATATTCTTTAGAGGCCAACACAGACCCCTCGACAATCGCCTCTGGAGCATGATCTCCGCCCATTGCGTCAACGACTATTTTCATTCTTCACCAAATTCAGTAAAATTTGCCATACAGATCGAAGAGAGTTGGAGAATAAGGCGTTCCTTTGCTTGAGGCAACACATTGGCCACTTCCATCAAGCCATCTACTCCAATATAGGTAGGAAGTTTGGAAGGACCTTTATGCGTCGTCAATCTCCAAAATCTCTTTTTCTTTATAATGTCCACAATAAGGGCATACCATATGCGGTCGCTTCATTTCAGAACATTCCGGACACTCGGAATAAGCTGGAACTTTTAAAGCATGATGGGACCTTCTCATTCCTTTTTTGGATTTAGAGGTCCTTTTTTTAGGGGTTGGCATCTAACTATTCTCCTTTTGTTGCAATTTTTCTTTCAGTTGTTTCAATTTTTCAAACCTTGGATCAATGGCGGCATTTTCGCCGCATTTGCATTGAGATTCGTTTAAATTTTGACCGCAATCCGAACACAACCCCAGGCAATCTTTTTTGCACAATTGAATCATTGGCAAAGCTAACATAATGGCATCGCGAACAGAAGCAGCTAAATTGATTTTGGAATCTGTATAAAATTCCGCATCAATTTCTTCTTCCAATGTTTGCCTTTCCATTTCTAATTCGTTCGCCGAAGGCTTTGGAATAAATCTAGCAAAAACTTCGGTTTCCGCTAAAAACTGAAAAGGCGCCAGGCAACGGGAACATAAAAGCCTTAAATCAGCTTTCGCTTTCCCTCTAAAATAAATTTCTTTTTTAAATAGCTTTAATTCACCTTTAACGGCGACTGGTTTTTCTAGAACGCAATCATTTTGATTTATTTCAAATAGTTCCGCATTTGCGGAAACATCCAAATTAAACCCACTGCTTGGAATTCGGTTTATCTCAAATTCCATGATCACATTTAGGAAAGTTGATTAAAGCCCAAAATTATAGAAATACCTGGTGAGGCAAATTTTTATTTTATCTATTTCCCTTATCCTAGTCAAGCCAATTACTTTAATAAAATAAAGAGGTTAGAGACAAGCTTTTGAGGCTTTATAAATAAATATATAGTGGGGAATTAAAATATCTAAATTTAAGTATATGGGCGAAATTTATCCTGTATATCCAGAAAGCAGGTTTAAGCGATATGTGTATAAATATGAGCGGTAAAATTATCGAAAAGACAAACTTTTGCTGGGATAACCTTAAAATGTGCTAACCCTCGATAACGGCTAGTATCATCTCTGGAAACTATTCCACAAAGTTCTTTCCTTTTTAAATTCAAACTATTAATTAATTTGGAGAAATTTTTAATAAATAAAACTGGAAAGGCCTGGATAGTGATAATTATATTTCCATATATACTATAGAGGCAAAAAATTAATACTTAAGAGGGACAAAAAAGATTAAATTTTTCATATCAGAACCTTATTCAAGAAATTTTTCCAAATTTTAATAAATTTAATTTATTTTTCTGAAGAGGCTGATTGGATGACAGTATTATGATGTACGCGAAATGATACTTGATTAGGCCATTAGAGATCCATTACCTCCTCACACTTTTAGTCGCTTATTTCTTTTTTTAATTTAACAATCAAGACTAATACAAAACCAAAATGATCAAATTAAGAATATTTATCAACGTCTTATTTTTTATCATTTTTTTATATGTGAATATAAAAACTAGCGAAGCCGAAATAACCTTTCTTACCTTGCCCGATTCTCCTTATGAAAATAAGGATTTTTATTTAGCCGAAAAAGAATTAAAAAACCTTCCAAAAAATACCAATTTTATTATTCACATTGGACATAAAACGGATGCACAAGAAGGAGATTGTGATGAAAATAATTATAAAGATTTAAGTTTTTTACTAAAACAGTCCCCCCTACCCGTTTTTATAATTCCCGGCGCAAATGTCTATTGGAATTGCAAAAATAAAAATAAAAGAAATCCATTTTGGGATAAATACTTTGGACAATTTGAAAATAATTGGGATTTAAATTTTTCAGTCGCCAGACAAAAGGAACAAAAAGAAAACTTTGCGTTTTTATTGGAAAACACCCTTTTTATCGGAATCAATTTATTTGAAAAAAGAGATAGAGAAGTTATTAAATTTAATAAAATATTACGAAATAATATTTCCTGGGTTCAAGAAAACTTAACTCAAAATCAAAACTTAGTTAAGAATTTAGTTATTTTCTCTCATGACTTTAGCGGACTTAAAGACGAAAATTCTGATTATTTTGCTTGCGGTGAAATTCAATTTAACTCTTGGAATATTCATAAAGATTATAAGCTTTTTAGAGATCAATTTATTGAATTAGCCAAAAACTTCAACAAACCAATCCTTTACATTCATGGGAATAAACAGTGTTGGACATATGATCGTCCTTATAAAGAACTAAAAAACATTGAAAGGATTATTTTAGATAAACTCGGAAATCAACCAATGGTTAAAATCACCGTAGGAAAAGGAGGTTTTGCTATAGATCAAAGAACCCATAATAGATTTGATTTCTACCTTCATGAAGCGATTCAAGGAAATCCAAGGTCGCAATATTTTCTTGGTTTAGAATACTTAAAAATACAAGACTACGAGAATTCAACAAAATGGCTAACAAAAGCGTCTCTTCAAAATTACCCTCCCGCACAAATCCTGCTAGGCGAAATGCTTAAAGGCAATAACAATGAAAATAAACTGAAAGATTATGCAAAGGCTATAGAACTGTTTCAGTTGTCAATAGATCGGAAAAATTTCAATATTAACAACGTCAAAAATAAAAAAACTGATAATACTCCTCTTACATACCAAAAAAGAATTAATCAATTTCATAAAGAAGTAATAAAAAACTCTTTATATAAAGCTAATTTCAACCTAGGGACTATGTATTTTTTGGGTCTTGGGACCTCTCAGGACTATAAAAAAGCCTTAAATTATTTCAAAAAAGCTGGAAAAGGAGTTGGTAGCGCTTATTATAATATTGCAACAATCTACTACAATGGCCTAGGAGTTAAAAAGGATGTCAACGAAGCCAAAAATTGGTGTATCAAAGGGGCTTTAAATGGAATAAAAGAATGCAGTTTTTTGGTTGGTAACATTTATCGAACGGGTCAAGATGGCGTAAAACCAAATTATTTGGAAGCTGTAAAATGGTTTAAGCTTGCAGGAAAACATGGAAAAAGTTTATTTAATCTTGGCGTTTTATATTTTAAAGGCTTAGGAGTCTCGCAGAATATTAAAACAGCAATCAAATATTTTAAAAATGCTGAAATAAATGGAAGTTTAGAAGCAAAAAAAGTATTAGAAAGTCTCCGCAGCGCTCCCAAATAATAAATTAAAGATTTATTACCTATACTGTATTTCGATTTTTTATGGATACAGGATAACTAAAAACAAAATCAATAACCGTTTAAATTTCTTTTTCTATAAAACTCTTGGAAGTTATAAAACGTCAAAAAACATTTTATTGATAATATCCTCATTATTCGATTTGAAATAAACCAAATTTTTTATGATAAAACCTATACTTTTTTTAAAAACCTTATTTCTTATTATTATTTTCATATTTACGAATATTGATAACAGCAAGGCAGAAGTAAGTTTTCTTGCCATGGCCGATTCTCCTTATACCAACAAAGCTTTTTATTTAATTGAAAACGAATTAGAAAATGTTCCTCAAAACACAAATTTCATAATTCACCTTGGGGACATAAAACCAAAAGAAAAGAATTGTACAGAAAAAGATTATAAAGATTTTAGAGACCTTCTAAAACAATCGCCCATACCTGTTTTTATAATTCCGGGAACTAATGGTTATAGTGTTTGCGGCGACCATTCCCAGGCAAAACAATTTTGGGATCAATATATCTTGAAATTTGAAAAAAATTGGAAGTTGAAATTTTTAGTAAATAGACAAAAAGAACAAAAAGAGAATTTTTCGTTTTTATTAGAGAATACGCTTTTTATAGGAATTAATTTATTCGAAAAAAAGAATCCAGAAAAAAATAGTTATAAAAATATATTAAAAAATAATATAACTTGGCTACAAAAAAACTTAAAACAGCATCAAGATCAAGTAAAAAACCTTGTAATCTTTGCCCACGATTTTATCGGTCTAAAAAACAAGAATTATTCCAATAAATCTTGCGGGAATATAATTTTAAAGTCTTGGAAAGCCCATAAAAGCAATGACTATTTTAGAAATCATTTTTATTCACTTGTTAAAGAATTTAAAAAACCTATCCTTTATATCAACGGTAACGATCATTGCTGGACCCATGACCGTCCTTATAAGGGAATAACTTTTTTTGAAAGAATTGTAATAGACAAGATTGAAAAATTGCCAATGGTGAAATTTACGATAAAAGATAACAAGTTTCGTTTGGATCAACGAATCAAGGATAGAGAAAACATCTTAATTAAAAAAGCAACTTTAGGAGACGTATGGTCTCAATACTTTCTTTCTTCAGAATACTTTAATTTAAATGAACTCCAAAAAGCAAAGAAATGGCTAGCTAAAGCGGCGAACCAGGAGTTTCCACCTGCCAAAGCTTTACTAGGAAAAATCCTTCAAGGTTTTTTAAATAAAACTTCAGGAGGAAACTATGACCAAGCTAATTTTTTATTACAATCATCTATTAAAAAACAAGGCGCTGAAATTGATAATTTCTTAATTGGAAAAAACAATCTTCCATATCAAAAAAGAATTAATCAATTAAAACGAAAAATAATAAAAGCTTCAAAATATGAAGCTCATTTTGACTTAGGCTTGATGTACTTTAGGGGGCTTGGGCAAAAACAAAATTATAAGGAAGCGTTAAAACATTACAAAAAAGCGAGCCAAGGCGTGGGTAATGCCTATTTTAATATTGCTATGTTCCACTTCTATGGTTTAGGAATTGCCAAAAATTCTAATGAGGCCATAAAATGGTGTACTAAAGGCGCCGTTCATGGGGTTACAGCCTGTATGTTTTTTATTGGCAAATTATATTTGGATGGCCTAGAAGTAAAAAAAGATTATAAAAAAGCCGCGAAATGGTTTAAATCTGCCGGCAATCATGCCCAAAGTTTATTACATCTAGGTTTTTTATATTTTAACGGTTTAGGAGTACCTCAAGACAATAAAATTGCGATGAATTACTTTAAAAATTCTGCTAGAAATGGAAGTCAAGAAGCAAAAAAAATATTAGATATTATTAAAAACAATAAATAACTTATCCGATATTTTAATATTTATGAATTAATCAAAGTTACTAAAGATTATTTATATTAGGTTTTAAAAGTCTGATTATGGACGTGGGTGATATTTTTCATGTATTTCACGCAAGCGCGTTTGCATAACATGTGTATAAATTTGAGTCGTGGAAATATCAGAATGACCCAACATTTGCTGAACCGACCTTAAATCGGCTCCCCCTTCCAATAAATGAGTCGCAAAAGCATGGCGAAGTGTGTGTGGAGATACAGGTTTTTTGATACCCTCTATTAAGGTATATCTTTTTATAATTTTCCAAAAACCCTGACGAGTCATTGCTTTACCCCGCCGCGTTAAAAATAATTCTGAAACATTGCGTCCTTTTGTAAAACCGGGACGCGCTCTTAAAACATAATCTTCTACGGCATGCTTGGCAGCGTCTCCTATTGGAATCAGACGTTCTTTCGAACCCTTCCCAAAAGCTAAAACAAAGCCCATTTGCAAATTAACTTTAGAAGCTTCAAGGTTGATTAGTTCTGAAACCCGCACCCCAGCCGCGTACAAGATTTCCAACATAGCTTTATCCCGGAGTCCTTCTTGTGTTTTTAAGTCGGGCGCGTTTATTAACCGATCAACTTCTTCCAAACTCAATACATCAGGAAGTTTTTGTAAAAGCTTAGGCGTTTCTAGTAATTCGGCAGGATTTTTATCGGTGATTTTTTCTTGAATCAAGAATTCGAAAAACGACCTAATAGACGATTGTAATCTGGCAATTGACCTTGTAGACAGCCCACTCTGCCGAAGCTTTAATAAAAATTCTCTAATATTATTAACGGAAATATCTTCTAAACGATCGTTTTTAAATTCATTGGCGAATTTGTTCATATCTCTTCTATAAGCTTCCGTCGTGTTTAACGAGCGACGCTTTTCGATTGAAAGATAATCAACAAATTCTCTTATATAATGTTGCAATTCTATCCTCAGTTCCAACAGTTTTTTTTACGTCACTATGTGGCTAAAATCGTAAGTTCCACTCTGAATTTCATCCTGGTCCTTCGGTAAACTCAGGATAAACTCTGTCCAAGGATCACACCTCGATTCAATAAATCTTTTCCTATATCTACTATATAATAATAGCAAAAACTCATTTATTATCAATTAGTTATATGCTATTAGATTTTTCATGAATTTAAAACCTAATTACTGACACAAACTTTTCCCTCCTTCTAGAATAATGCAGTTGGTAGGATGCCCTCCAATACCATATTTTCTATCAGTTACCAATATCTGATTATTTAATATTCTTGCGCCATCTGTTTTCCCCAAATTTATACCTAAACCGCCGCTTAAGATGGAAGAGTTTTTTATTGTTGGACGGATTGAATTACGCAAATTAACGGCCCAACCTGATGTAGGTCCCTTAAAAATCTTAAAATTATCGAAAACGACTTCTGACACATCATTACGGACGCTAATAGGACTGGAAACCCATGAACCTGTGATTTGCGTTTCCTCTAAATAAGCGCCTTTTCCACCTTTGACATCAATAGCTAATGTATTTTGGAATCCCTCCCCTCCGTCTATTATATTTTTTTTCGTTTTGACTCTCCCCGAATGGATCCGTATTCCATATTGATTGCTATTTGAGAGGTATATCTTATTTTCTTTAATGGAAACATTGTTTGAAGAGTTCCCTACGTTAATTGCGGCTACATGATGATTCAAATGACTTATATTATTTTTTTCAATTAAAACCTTGATGCTATTAGAAACTTTTATTCCGCTTTGAACGGTAATAGGGGAATTAAATGCAATTCCCGAGATTTCATTACCTATTAATCGTACTTCTCGACCAACACTTATATAAATACCATGTTGAGTGGTGTTAATAATTTTATTATTTGAAACTAATATTCCATCACCACTTAAGCCAATACCAACTGTTGGCCCACCATCGATAAAGTTTTCCAATATTGAAACGTTAGAAACCTTTTCAAGATAGTTGTCTATTTGAATAGCCGCGCGTCCATGGCCTTTTCCATTTACAAATACAGGTTTTCCATGATTTACAAAACGAATTCCTTTAATCAATATATTTGAGATAGGAAAACCTTTCTCCGCCTGAATAACCAAAGATTGTGAAATACTATCGAATATAATGGTCGAAGCTTTTTTACCAGACCCGATAAAAGAAGTATGGGATGTTTTAATTATTATTGGACGCGAAATTTTATAATTACCAGGCGGTAAAAAAATTGTTCCTCCGGACGGAGGAAGAGAATCTAGTGTAGTCTGTATCGCGGTCGTGTCGTTGGTTATTCCATCCCCAATAGCGCCATATTTTTGAACATTAAGTTTATCGGCGATAGCATTACCTTCAAAAACCAAAATCAGCCCCAAACAAAACCAAAAATATTTCATCAAATATTTTCTGATTTAAGCCAGTCCTGATGACACGATCTAATCAAGCCTATAGTTTCCTTAGCAGTTTGGACACATTGAGGAATAAGGAGGTCTTCTTTATTAGCCATTTCCAATTCAGGACGCAGCATATATTTTTTACTCCACTCAACTAGATCTTCCCACATGTTTCCCATTAAAATTAAAGGGGTTTTTCGGAGTTTCCTAACTTGCAAAAGTTGCCAAACCATCATGAGTTCCATGGTTGTTCCTATACCACCGGGTAAGACCACAAATGCCTCGGAGACTAATACAAAATGATGAAGCCGTGAAAAGAAGGTGCGATGTTCAAAAACTTGTCCCACAAAAGGATTAGTTCCTTGTTCAAAAGGAAGATGAACCCGAATTCCCATAGACCTTTCTTTGGCTTCTGGTCCTGCCATAGCGGCGCCTTCGTTAGCAGCCTGCATTAAACCGGGGCCACCACCCGTAACAATACCGCAACCCATCTCCGCTAATTCAGTAGCTAAATCTCTAACTGCCTCATAAACCCAATGTTCGGGTTGAATCCTCGCCGAACCAAATATTGTAACGTGAAATTCACCACGTTTAGAGGGTTTAAGGCGGGTTAGGTTATTGACAACCTCCCAAAGTCTCATAACCGATTCTTCAAGCACCTTAATAGATTCGTCTTCGTCGCCAAGACTAACTTTGTCGTCGGTACCGGGCTGGTTTTTAGAATCGCTCATAGAGTTGTCTCCTCTTTCAATTCAGAAACTATTTTTATATAAAATCAAAGGAAATGTAAATTAATAAATAGATACAACTAAAAGGATCAAGTAGGCTAAATTTATTTCCATATATACTATAATAATTAAGGTTCTAGAAAGAACATCAACAAAACTAAAATTTAATTGATGGCAAAGAATTCCCTAGATCCAATAATAAATAACTAAATTAAACTCTCCTTCCAATGAGTGACTCAACTTAATAAAATTAAAAATGGATGGCGCTGAAAGTTTTACTGGGTGGCGTGGGTCGCTTTGAAAGTTTTCTTAAAGATGCTTTTTTATGAGAAGGCTTCTTCGTCGACAAATAGATGACAGTTGGAATGTTTCCATAAAGAAGAAACCGGTACGGACGGATTAAAGCTTTTATTAGTTAACAGTTCTTTAATAATGGGTTTTTTCTTTAGTCCCGACGCTATTAGTATTATGACTCCGGTCTCTAAAATTTGTTTTAAACCTAAGGTGATTCCTTGGGTTAATTTTTGCTCAGTTTCAAAATATTTTTGACCAACATTTTGAGTGATTTCATCCAAAGAGACTAATCTGGCAACTGATTCTAATGAGGAACCCGGTTCGTTAAAACCAATATGTCCGTTTACGCCAATTCCTAATAAAGCCAGATTAATAGGTCCATTATTTTCTATAAAATTGTTTAATTGTTCGCATTGTTTAGAATAATCATTGCCTTTACCCTCAAAAAAATGAATCTTGGATTCTTTAATATTCAACGGTCGATACAAATCGCGATTTAAAGTAAAACGACAACTTCCAGAATCTTCGTCATTCAATCCCACCCATTCGTCTAAACCAACAAAATTGGCTTGATTGAAAACACCTCTACCTGATTGGTCCAATTTTACTAAGTTTTTATAGACTCCGGTTGGGGTATCGCCTCCAGCAAAACATAATAATGGAGCGGATAGTTCTTTAATTTCATCGACAATAAAGTTCGCGACTTTATTGCAAAGTTCTATATAATTTTTAGAGACAATAATTTGCATACTTATGTTTTTAGAAAACCTCCTAGGTTTTTCAAATTATCTAGCATTTTTTCTTCTGAAGAAATAACTGCGGCCCCTAAAGCGCTGGCGCGCTCGCCTAACTGGGAAAACTCAATTTTATTGGGGACAGGTGTCATTTTAGCTAATTTCTCTTTAATCGTTTCTATATAAGGTTCTAAAGGTTTAGATAAACCTCCACCCAATATAACCTTCTCAGGGTTTAATAAACAAACTGCGTTCGCAATCATTATAGATAGATCAATTGAAAACTCTTCAAATGTTTCTAATGCTGATTTATCATTACTACCAAGTTTTTCAAAAAATTTCTCTGACGAAAAAAATCGATTCCTCAAAGCGGTTCCAGAAATCTTATTTTCTGAAGTTCCAAATTGACTCGGAAGATTTAGTTTCCCTTTTTTATAATCGTCTTTATCCAATTGATAACCTATTTCACCAGCCATATTATTGGCCCCATGAATTATATTGCCCCCGACCATCAAAGCGCCTCCCAAACCCGTCCCTATAGAAATAAAAAAAACAGGATCGCAATTTTGAGCGGCCCCCATTTTCCGCTCGGCAATTAAAGCGCAATTTACGTCATTCTCAATAAATAGTGGGAAAGAAAAATGAGGTTTTAAATTAGAAATCAAATCAAACAGCTTCCATCCTAAAGCCGGCGCGTCAACTACTTTATTTGTGGAGGGTTCTATAGCGCTAGCCACTCCTAATCCCAAACCGCCCACGTCATTTACCGTAATTTTCAATTCGCCAATAGCTTCTTTAATAAGCGCTATTAAATACTTCCAGTCTTTTGACGAAGGAATTTTTTTTTCATAGACTCTATTCTGATTAGAATCTAAAACGATCAATAATGTTTTAGTCCCGCCGATATCAATACCTATCCCATAATTTTCCATAATCAGCGTCTTTTCCTGGCATAAGAATCTAAACCTACCGCAACTAAAATAATTGCGCCTTTAATAATCAGCTGAGAATAAACGGGAATTCCCATTAAATTAAAAGTGTTACCAATCACTGCAAGCAGCAAGACTCCAATTAAAGTTTTAAAAACAGACCCTTGGCCGCCGGAAACGCTGGTGCCTCCGATAACCACCGCAGCAATAGCGTCCAACTCATATCCTTGGCCAGCTAAAGGAGATACCGACAGTAATCGAGATGCGTATACAATTCCGGCAACTGCCGCTAAAGCTCCGCCAATAACAAACGTCAAGATTTGAAACTTATCGACGGATACTCCAGAATAACGCGCCGCTTCTTTATTCCCGCCAATAGCGCATATATATCGTCCATAACGAGTTTTAACTAAAAACCACTGCCCTATTATTATGGCCAAAAATAAAAGAATTACTGGAAATGGTATAAAACCAAAATTTCCTTGGCCAATAAATGTAAATCCTTCCGATGCGCCTTCTACTAAAGTAAAGGGATAGCCATCGGAATATAAATAAACCAACCCGCGAACAACGCTCATCATTGCCAAGGTAACTATAATGGACGGTATACCAACGGTTACAGATAATAATCCATTACATAGTCCAATAACAGCTCCTACAATTACCACAATGATACAGGCAAAAGCCCAATGCATCGAATATTGTAATCCTAAAGTCAATGCTCCACATAATGCCAAAACCGATCCTACGGAAATATCAAATCCGGCTCCAATAATGATGAAAGTTGCGCCCACAGCAATGATTCCAATAATCGAACTTTGCCTTAAAATGTTAAATATATTCTCGGTCGATAAAAAATTTGGAGCCATGAAGGACAATCCTCCACAGAACACTATAAATATGGTCAATATTAAATGATTTTCTAAGACTTCATTTAGAAGGTTTTTCAATTTGGAATTCATTTATTTATGGGTTCTCAACTTTTTCCGAATTAAAAATTAATTGCATCATTTTTTCGACACTTTCAGTAGGTTCAACCTCTCCCGTTAGTTGTCCGCCATGTAATAATAATATTCGGTCTGCGGCTAACTTCACTTCATTAAAGTCTGAGCTTAGATATAATACGGCGCAACCATCGCTTGCCAGTTTTTTAACAATACTTATTATTTCTTGTCTAGCTTTAACGTCCATTCCTTTGGTGGGTTCGTCAAGAATGAGTAATTTAGGTTGGCGATGCAGCCATTTGGAAACGACAACCTTCTGTTGATTGCCTCCGCTAAGCGTTCGAACTTTTTTGGAAGGCGTTCCTCCTCGAAAATTCATATTAGATAATAGTTTTTCCGAAACGCTAATTTCTTTATGTTGGATCAAACCAAACGCGCCAAGAAAACTCGGTAAATTGGTTAACGTAATATTTTTATAAATCTCAAAATCAAGATAGAGTCCCTGAGTTTTACGGTCTTCCGGCAATAAATAAATTCCTTCTTTAATGGCATCGTTAGGTTCGTTAGGTCTATAAGGAGTTCCATTAAAAAATAATTCTCCTTCGTCGAAATCCTCCAATCCAAATATTACTTTTGCCAATTCCGTTTTTCCGGCGCCAATCAACCCCGTTAGCCCTACCACTTCTCCTGAGTGCACTTCAAAGGATAATTTATTTAATATTCCCTCCACGCTAAGTTCTGAAAGTTTTAGGACAGGAGAACCGGTTACCGCCTTTTTCTCTGTAGTAACATTTATCTTTATAGACTCTCCCACCATCATGGTAATCACCTCGTCAAATGTACTGTTAGATGTTTGGGAAGTGAAAACATTTTGACCGTCTCTCAACACGGTTATCCTATCGGACACCTTAAATATTTCTTCTAATTTATGCGAAATATAAAGAACGCTTACATTTTTGGATTTTAAATTTTGAATGATTTTTAGCAACTGTTCCGTATCCATAGGGGATAAAGAATCGGTGGGTTCGTCCATAACAATAAATCGAGACTGTTTTGTTAACGCTTTAATAATTTCAACAAGCTTTTGATTAGCGGCGCTCAAGTTGCTAACTATCATATTGGGTTTCAGATGAATCCCAATATCCATGCAGTTTTTTTTAAATTGACCCAACATGGCCTGTTCGTCCAAAAGACCGAATGACTTTAAGATCTCTGCGCCTAAATAAACATTTTGCAAAACCGTTAATTGTGGAACAAGGCTTGTCTCTTGGAACATCGCGGAAATACCGTCTTTATACGCGGCATTTGGGGAAGAGTAATTTTTTAATTTTCCGTCAAACCAAATCTCGCCTGTATCTGCCGATTCAACACCTAAGATAATTTTGACCAAAGTCGATTTTCCAGCCCCATTTTCTCCTAAAAGAGCCAACGTTTCTCCTTGTCTAACTTCTAAATCCACTTGGCTTAAAGCTTTATTTCCTCCAAATGATTTGGAAACCTGTTTGATCTCTAAGATATTTGGGTTATTCAAAATATATTTCGCCTATAATTCCGCTTCATAACGATTAACGTTTTGTTGATTTACAATCGTAGGAACAATTTCAACAAATTTTGGTATTTCTCTTTTATTAAGGAAAAGTCCCGCGGTTTCTACCGCTTTATAACCTTCCTCTTTGATTGAAAAATAAGTAGACATAGCAACTTCGCCTGATTTTAAATAAGGAATGAGTTCTCTAGAATACTCCAAGCCGAAAACCTTAACGCCCAATGTCTTTTTTTCTTTTAAAGCCATGGCCGCCGCTATGGCCCCCGTCCACCATTGCGCCACAACCACATCGAATTTTTTACCGGTTTGCAAGAAATCCTGAACGCCATTCAATGCCCCTTCTTTGGTCCAACCTGGCACAAAATGATTAAAAATAATTTCCCAATTATTGTGTTTTTGCATTACCTCCATAAAACCTTTTTCACGCATTCTTTGGGCAGAAGTTCCGGGAGCTCCCTGCACTAAAACAATTTTTACCGACATATCTTTTGTTATCCCGTCGACCATTTCGCCTAATAGGACTCCACTCTTTACTTCGTCCCGGCCAATGTGGGCGATTACCCCTTCATACAACCCATGTGGATCTTCCCCAATCGTATTTGAAAAAGTCATTAAGGGAATGCCCGCCTTCTTGGTTAAAGGAACGGCTCTCTGTAAGGCCAGATTATCCACCGAACACAAAAGTATGAGATCGACCTTGCGGGCAATGAAATTTTCGACTTGAGCCAATTGTTTTGCGGGTTCCCATTCCGCATCAGCGTATATAAGATTTAAATCAAACTGTTTAGCGGCTTCGTTTAACCCTTTTTTCTGAACGGCAAAAAATTCCACAGTACCGGGGATTAATACGGCAACTTGAAATTTCGAATTATCGGAATTACTGGAAGGTTTTGTCCAAAAAATCAACGCAAACAAAAAGGCAATCGTTATAAAAGCAATGGGCAAATTTTTCATAATACAGAACGGAAAACTTGTGGTGTGCTAAATAAAATAAGAACTGAGGCTGAGCAAACCCTATCGCTTGTCATTCTGACAAGCCGCTTTAGCGGTGAGGAAGAATCTCGCCCCGATTCAACTAATTGTCACAGTGAGCTGGTCGAACTGCGACAACTTCACTCAAACTTTATGACCACAAATTTTTTTAAACCTTAAATAATTCGTTTTTTGCCGCAAGCATATTCTTGAATGGAGTCAGGCAATAATCCCACGAAAGAATAACGCCTTCTGCCCCGCTTTCCATGGCGCACTGAACTCCTCTACGTATTTTTTCTTCCGATTCGGTACGAAGACAATTGATTCCAGGATAAATAGGTTTACCGGATAGTTCCCGCGCAAGTTTTACTCCCTCGCCTATTTCTTCAGGACTTAACGGTACATCATACGTGCAGGAATAAAACATGGGTTTAATCCAATCGCAATACTTGGAGAGTTCGCTAAATTGAGTCTGATATTTCCAATCGTCCTTAGCGCCATAAATATCCAGACCTACCTGATATTTACGTTGTTTAGACTTTATCCTTTCGTAAAGTCTTTGATGCAATCGCGTCATAATCGAGGACCGAAATCGTAGCCAATCCAAATATTCTGGAACGGATAAAAGAAACCGAATCGCCTCGTCGGCGGTTTTCATTTTTTCTACTTTGTGAGGAATGAAACCTAATGCGATCCCTTTCAATAACCCTTCCTTTACTCGGTTAACGTCAATTCCTTTGGACTGAGCTTCTGCGACACAAACGGAACAGAAACAACTTAAACCCATTTCAGGATTAGCAAAGCTAGGAATTCCAAGAGTATCGGCAAGTTCGTCGGTTAATGATTGAAACCCAAACAAGGAATAGTGATCCAATAAGGCGAAACAATAACCATCTAACTCGTATTGATCGTCTAAATGATCGATCAAGCTATCGTAAAAATGAATAACGTCAGGTTGATTATGGCAAAGTGTTTTTGGAACGCTTTGGCCGTTAACCGTTTTCATATTCAATGTAGGATATCGGTCCACTTCCGGAAAACGATGCAAAATTAACGCATATACCTGAATATCAAATTTCTTGGCGGCTTCCGCTACTTCGCGAAACAAATCTCTTTCATTTAGAATAGAAATTTTGGTTTTAACAGGTTTGATCTGAGTATTTTGATAAAATTCTAAACGCGGATCGCAATTAAACCCGTCGCAATCGTAGTTTTCATCAGTCGAGTTAGGTAAAGGACCCCATGTTTTCGTCGACTGAAAATCAATATGAGAAGCTAACAACAAAGTGTTGACTCCTCCTTTTTCAACCATATTTTTTAGCGCGTTATCTATTCCCTCATAAATAAACTGAGAAAAATAAAAAGCCTGCGCGCCTATAACAAGGGGTTGGCCCATGATTCTATCTTACCTTCCATAAAAATTATCCTTTTTCAAAACCAGGTCAATTCTACAATATATTAAGGAAATAATGTGAACGGGAATAAATAACGAAGAATTAAACTATATTTAAAGGTAAAGTTAATTGTTTAAAGAAGAATTTCCTTATATTGAATTATTCATTTTCAAAGAGACACTCCTTGATTTTCGGCCGCATATGCTTGAAGGAAAAAAATCACCGTTTCATGTCCCTTTTTTAGAGCGTAATCTAAAGCGGTAAATCCCGCCTTTGTTTTGATATTTAAATTAGCCTCGTTAGTTATCAACCGCTTGACCGTTTTATCATGTCCATTAATAGCCGCAATATGCAATGGAGTGAAACCTTTATTTGTCTTTACGTTTACGTCAGAACCGTGTTCGACAAACCATTCGATCAAATCATAGTGTCCTCTTTCAGCGGCCATGTATATAGGAGTGTAACCGCCCTTGGCTTTCTGGTTTAGTCGAGCGCCCTTCCTCGCCAAAAGTTCAATGATTTCTTTATAACCATCTAAAGCGGCTAAATGCATTGGGGTGTAATTTCCATTGTTTTTTGAATTAACATCGGCTCCTTCTTCAATCAACTTTTCCGCTAACTTTATATGCCCTCCCTTAACTGCGTAATGCAAGGGCGTACCTATCTTATCGCTCACTGCATTTAACTCGCTACCTCTTTCAATTAGCACTTCAACAACTGAATTTTGCCCCAAACTTGCCGCCATGTGTAAAGGCGTAATCCCTTCAAGAGTTTTTGCGTTTAGATTGCAACCTTTATTAATCAGCAGCATTGCAATAGATTCTTGATCGTTATTTATTGCAATATGAAGAGGTGAAAATCCGCTTTTACTTTGCGTATTAATGTCTGCGCCGTTTTCAATGAGTTTTTCGGCGACGCCTAAATGTCCGTTAAATGCCGCAAAATGCAAAGGAGTGAACCCCTCTTTGTTTACTTCGCTAATTTTCTCCCCTTGTGCGATCAATTGCCGAACTGGGTAAAAATCTCCAATTGTCGCCGCATCATGAAGAGGGCTAGCCCACGCAGATTTAACCATTGAGACAAAAATGCACGCAACCAGCGGGAAATAGATCCAAAATTTAAAAAACCTTGTCATTACGGTTTCCTAAAAAATATCTGAATAGTTGTAAAAAAAATCACTTTCACACGGGATCAATTCTACAATAATTTTAGACCGTATGGGATTGCTTTAATGATAGAAAGAGGAAGGAAATACTAATTTATATTAATAGCGCTAATTCAAAAATTATTCTTACTTGTAAACGTTAAACGTTTTAGAAAATAACAATCTATTATCCTGAAATATAGTAATAGTATAAAGTCCAGGTTTATCTTTTGTTTCATGCTGAATAAAGAATTGTCCCGCTTTGAGTTTAACTGGAAAATCCCAAGGAAAAGTTTGTTTCTTCTCGATTGTGGCGTATTCCATTTTTAAAGGGACAAAATCATTAGGGCCGCCATTCAAAGCGACCCAATACACTCCAAATTTTTTTCCAAAAGGTATTTCTACTTTTGGAATTACCCTAAATTCCCCACCCTTGTTAAGAATTAATGTATCGTCTTCATTTAATTTTTGTTCTTCTAAAGTCTTGGAGTTTTTAATGGTTTCGACCAAACCATAAGAAAAATGTAATTTAATAATTTTCCCATTTGAAGTTCTAACCTCGCTAATGGATTCTGATTGAGTATAAGTTAAAGAACGCGAGGTTTTAGCTTTAATAATTGATTGAGAAAAAGCAAAAGGCAAAAGGATTAAAAAAGATAAAACCTGTATAAATACTATTAAATAGATCTTCATATATTTTAAATTTTTAAAGCAATAGATAAGGTTTAAAAAATTATATCTTCACTAATTTATATCAGTACTTAATTATTAAATCCGACAATTCCGCCTGCTATAACCTATACACCCACGTTAATTAAGCAACCCAAATCCAAACCAAAAACAGTTCCAATAATAATGGATGTAGAAGACATGGCTAATCCAAAACACTTTAAGACAATGCCCATTTTTCTTTGGCTAATTTAATGGCTTTTTCATCATTATCGGAAAATTTCCATCCGTTTCTTATTAAACTCCTTCCGCTAATTTTATTTCCTTTAATGGATAAAAAAATATTCATAGAAATTTGGACTCCATAACCGTAAAATTCTCCAAAATTAAGTTCAATTTCAGGAAACGAGGCGATAGCAAAAACCAAAAGAAAAAATCCAGCCTCAACAAATTGTCTTCTTACTAAAAAAACTAAAACCCCAAATATTAAAAATCTAATACTAAAACCAACGGTTAATTTTTTTTCTTTATTCTGAGTAGCGTTTTTTAGTTTAACAAAGGGATTATTATCCTCCATTGTTAGGAGTTTGCTGCCAAATTTGTAAATAATTAATACTTCTTTCTCTCATGGAAAACTAAACTTGAAGATTTGCTTTAGGCGTCTTTGATTTTTGGGAAGAGTTAAATAACTTAATATCTTTGAGATCTCCACCCTTTTCTTCGGCAACTTCTAAGTCGTATTTCTGTTGTAGATTCAACCAGATTTCTGGACCTGTTCCAAAAAACTTTCCTAATCGTCTAGCGGTATCTGCAGTAATATCTCTTTGCCCATTCAAGATTTGATAAATTCGGTTACTAGGCACATTTAGAGCTTTAGCAAATTGATTGCCATTCATTTCAATTTCTTCCAGCTCTTCTGCCAATATTTCTCCGGGATGTATAGGAACTCTCCAATCATTCGCCATGTTTTTATCCTTTAATGATAGTCGACAATTTCCACATCAAGAGCATAGCCATCTTCCCATTTAAAACAAATACGCCACTGATCGTTTATCCTGATACTATACTGGTCTTTTCGATCTCCTTTTAACGCTTCAAATCGATTTCCTGGTATAGCGACCAAAGCCCCCAAAGTTGGGGCGGTCTCCAAAACACGAAGTCGCGTTAGCGCTTTTCGTGCAATGGGTTTAAATTTTTTTACAAATTCACGGCCATAAAGCTTTTCCGTGTTTTTACATTTAAAACTCTTAATCATTCAGCTTTGGAAACAGGATTAACGTACTACGTCAATCGTAGCAAAAAATAGTTTATCAATCAATTTTCAATTGCTATTTATTCAAGTAAAACAACTGCAACGGGCTCTGTAGCAGTATAACCCGCTTTCGTCCAACTCGCCTCCGGTCTAATGCAATCGATTGCCGTTTTCATTGCCGGTTTCGGTAATCAATTCGCCAAAAGGACCTACTGCATCGTCGCTTGCGCGCTGCCTAACGATTCCACCAGGGACGTGACCGATCGTAAATGGTCGTGATGATAGGTCGCGGCGGTTTCGTTCCCGCTAGAATTATAATGCAACCCATGCACCACCTCGTCCACCACCACGCCGCGAAAGTATTGATCCTCCAATTGAAATGTCTGGTAGTAAACGAAGTAAAAAATAATATCTCCATTTAAAAATCAAAATGCACAAATTGACAAACGTCATTTGACATTTTACAATTAGAAAATGATTAAAAGTTTCAAGCATCGTGGATTGAAAAAGTTTTTTGAGGATGGTGATTCTCGAAAAATACCACACGATATGTTAGATCGAATACGTTTAATTCTCGCTCGTCTAAATACTGCCCGAAACCTTGAAGCTATGAATATTCATTCCTATCATTTGCATGAACTCAAAGGGAATCGCAAAGGAACTTGGAGCGTTACTGCTCGGGCTAATTGGCGGATTACTTTCCGATTTGAAAATGGGGACGCTTTTGATTTAAATTTTGAAGATTATCATTAGAAGGAAAAAAACATGGCCATTAAAAAATATCAAATGAAAAATCCACCTCACCCTGGATTAGGCGTGAAAGTTGATTGTTTAGAACCTTATGGATTGAGTATTACTAAAGGCGCAAAAATATTAGGTGTTACGAGACAAACCTTAAGCCTTCTGGTCAATCAAAAAACATCCTTATCGTGGGACATGGCAATCCGGCTTTCGAAGGCCTTTGGATCAACCCCAGAAGGATGGATGGAATTACAATTTCAATATGATTCCGCACAAGCCGTTAAACGCGCAAAAAAAATAAAGGTGACCCCCTATCAGGGATCACTAGAACCCGCTTATCAATAATGGATCTTCCGTTAAGAACCTTCCGACCTCCGGATCGTAATAGTGTGCTCGGTAGTAATATACTGAGGCCCATTCAAGTCCAAAGCTTAAAAAACTGTCCGCCTGAGGCTCTCGAAGGCCGAGCGGCGGAATACGTTATTCCAAAATGATGAATTAGCGAAAGGAGCCCGCTAGGATCACTAGCATTTATTGGATTATTTTCTACATAAGCATAGAAATTAATTCCAGCACGGAAACCCATGGAATCTTCCGTTAAGAACCTTCCGACTTCCGGATCGTAATAGCGGGCTCGGTAGTAGTATAACCCGGAATCGTCCAACTCGCGTCCGGTGTAATGCAATCGGTTGCCGTTGTCGCTGCCGGTTTCCGTTATCAATTCGCCAAAAGGACCGTACTGCATCGTCGCCTGTGCGCTGCCTAACGTTTCCACCAGGGACGTGACCGACCGTAAATGGTCATGGTGATAAGTTGTCCCGCTTTCGTTCCCGCTAGAATCGTAATGCAACCCATGCACCACCTCGTCTACCACCACGCCGCGAAAATATTGATCCTGCAATTGAAATGTCTCGTCATAAATCGCTTCTAAATGCTCCCCTTCTAAATAATAGTTCCGCGTATTAAACCCTCCATCATTATTCTTGATGCGGTAATCGCTCGGATCGTATTTAAAATAAAACGATTTACCCGGAGTCGACATTCCCGTCACTCGGTTTTTTTGATCGTAAACAAAACTCTGTAGAGTCGTGTCGTCGACATTTCGCTTGGTTAATCGATTGCCGTTAGAATCGTACTCGTATTTGGCGACCAAAGGACCCATAACGCTGCCCTGGCGCACTTCCATTAACTGATTATTGACGTTATAAACGTAAACATGAACGACGCCGTCTTTCGTATGAGTCAATCGATTTCCCACCTTATCGTACGTATAAGCATGATCGTTTGCGGTATTTGGCGCTTCCACTCCGATCAAACGATTGAGACTATCGTAGGTATAAAATGTGGTTCCTTCCCCTCCCTGGGGTCCAACAGAAACGGTTGTGATATTTCCCACTTTGTCGTAAGTGTACAACGTACGGCTTATTTCCGTTCCTCCTAAACCTTCGTTGACCAAAGACGTCAACCGATTATCGGCGTCGCACCTCTTGAGCTTGCCCTGAGCTAGCCGAAGGGTCGTTTGACAAGATACGATTCACCAATCGTCCCGCTTCGTCGTAGAAATAAGAAACCTGAACGTGATCCGAATTACTCTGCGCGATCAACCGATTGGCGGAGTTGTATTGATAATTCGTCGTCTTTCCCTGATAATCGGTTTTGGTAGCGACGTTGCCAACTTTATCGTAAGTCCAACTGAGAGTTTTGTTGGTTGTGGCGCCATTGTGATCGAGCCGTTCGTCGTTTTTACTAATCAAACGATTCTGCTGGTCGTAGGTGAACGAATAGATGATGCCGCCATTAGCAACCTGTTGCAAATTGCCAAAACTATCGTAAGTGCGCAGTTCCTGTTTGCCGTCATTATAAAAATCGGTAAATATCAACCGATTCAAGGTGTCGTACGCAAAGAAAAAGTTGTGACTGTAACTATAATAACAGTTATCTAGTCTGAAATACTTGACCCCAAAGCTGTGTTTGGTAAAATAAATATAGTCTTAGACTAGTGTCCTGCGGTAGGTGGGTTAAAGGTCGTAGCTTTGGCAACGCCCCGCCCAAAGTAGGGAACTGGGGGTCGGTTTTCTCTTTACTGCTTCGGCAGTCGCTTGAAAGCTATCCCCCATTTTTTTAGAACGTCGAAATCAAAAACAATTTTTTATCCTTCCCCTCTTTTTGCTCGCGTATGTGGATGGTAACGACTATTCCTTTTGACGTGATCCCTTTAAACTCGTTGGAAATACCCATCTGATCCCGTTTTTGATCAGTTAAATCCTTTTTTCTAACTTTCGCAATTAACTCTAATCCAACAAAGAAGCGACGTTTCCTTCGAGTTCGGTCATTACGGTCATTTGTGATTGCAAGATATCTATCTAAAAAGACAGTTCTCTTTTTTCCTAACCCGTTAAAATTAATCCGACCTTCGATTTGTTCAATTTTTTGGTTTATCAGATCGTCCAGCGATTTTCCTTTTTGCGTTGCAATTTCCGTTTTCAACTTAAGCATGGAGCGAATTGTACAGCGAAATTAACGCAAACAAAAGCATCCTTTCTCTCTTTTGATTATGACAACAAGCAAGAATTAAATTAGTAAACCCAGGCTCACCATGAGAGCGCTGATAGAAGAGAAATAATATGACTGATTTCGGAATCGTAATAGCGGGCTCGGTAGTAATATACAGAGGCTCATTCAACTCCAGAGCTTAAAAAACTGTCAGCCTGAGGCTCTCGAAGGCCGAGCGCCATACGTTAAAATAAAACGACTCCAAAACTTCCAATCAGTTACAAACCAATTTTCCCAATAAAATTAATTAGCTGTCATCCTTGAGTGAAGCGAAGGATCTACCCCAATGCGGTTTTAGAATTAATTTTCTTATTAATCCAAAAGTAGTTTTAGCTTAATTTTAAAATGAAATGAAGATGAAAGTTTGTACCTATACATCCTATTTCCTTAATGTTTCCTTCTTGCTGACCTGATAAAGGAAGAGTATAATTTCCTCATGGCTACTATTACAATCAAATTGGACATTGACAAAAAAGAACAAGGTTGTCTTTTCGAAGTCGACGAAAATGCAGAGCGACAAATAGAAAAAGAACGTCAACGTTCTGGCAAGGATCGCGATGCAATTATTCTTGACATAGCCCAACGAACACTCTCTCTAATGGAATTCAATGCTATTCGGGAAGAGTTAGCTCCCTATGCTGAAAAAGCAAATTTGAGCGAAGAAGAAATACTCGCTCTGCCAAGAATGTCTTCAAAAAATAGCTAACCGATAAAGTACGTGAGAGTTTTTTTTGACACGAACGTATTGGTGAGCGCTTTTACTAGCGGGGGAATATGCCTTAATCTAGTAAAAAGAACAATTGAAGACACGCAACACAACCTGCTCGTAGGCACAGTTATTATTGACGAGCTAAGTCGGATTTTGACTCACCGGTTTAACTACCCTCCCCAAAAATTAGATCGCGTAATAGCCTTCCTAATTAAATATAGGGCAATACTTATGCCCAAAACAAAGCCTCCCGTTTCTGTCCGCGATCCCGATGACGAACTGGTGCTCGCCTCTGCGCTGGAAACAGGAGCAGACATTCTAGTTACAGGAGACAAAGATCTACTAATACTGGGCGACACAGCGGGAATTAAAATAGTAGACCCACGCATGCTTTGGGAGATGTTGACAAAGGAAGATTAGCGCATCCGGATTCCTAATCGTCAAATCAGGCTCTGTAGTAGTATACGGAAGCTCATTCCATAAGGCAGCCCCGCTTCCGGGCTCTAAAAAAATGTCACTCTGAGCCTGTCGAAGGCCGAGCGTCGGACGTTAAAATTAAATTACCTCTCTCCCGCCCCAGCCTGTCCTGAGCGAAGCCGAAGGATCTAGACCAATTTTTCCAATAAAATTCATTAGCTGTCATCCTTGAGTGAAGCGAAGGATCTACCTTAATGCGGGTTTTGGCTTAATTCTTATTGATTTCAATCGTACTATATACGCTATAACATTCAGTACAAAATCCTAACTTGATTGTTTATTTACGAATATTCCCGTAAAATAATTCTATTAAGCTTTTTTGTTACCGGAGATTAGGGAATGCCAATTAAAATCCTAGAGCATGTCAAAGCCCAGGAACTTCCAAAATCCTGGAAAAAGGAACTAAATCCCAGCCCCGAGGAAACGTTTCGAATTACTATTGAACCCGAAAGCGAGCTGACTGACGAGCCGTTTGACGTAACCCATGATCCTATCTTTCAATTAGAAGGATATGACTCAGATGCGCCTTCTGACTTATCTAAAATTTCAGATAAGTTACTTTATGGAAAAAACCATCCTGCATAATGGAAACGGTTTTCCTGGATGCAAATGGGTGGATCGCCCTTTCAAATAAAAGGGATCAATTAAACGCTAAAGCGGTTAATCGTAATAAAGAACTCCTTCAAAATCAGACTCGCTACCTAACAACCAATTTCGTTCTAGACGAAACCTATACCACACTCATGGCAAAGGTAGGAAACTTTGCGGCTGTGGACTTCGGCGAAAGAGTCAGAAACTCAAAATCCGTCACGATTGTTCACATCTCTCCAGAAATCGAAGAAGAAGCTTGGCAACTTTTCAAAAAATACTCCGACAAACAATTTTCTTTTACAGACTGCACTTCATTTGTTGTGATGCAAAGATTTAAATTGGAAAAAGCATTCACAAACGACCATCATTTTGAACAAGCAGGATTTTCAATTCTGTTATAATCAAATTTTATAAACCAAATCCGTTTGCGAGAGAAACCTCAAAACTCCTTTTACAAAAAAACACTTAATCTAAGTGGGCTCGGTAGTAATATACGGAGGCAGAAGAACGCCGTACACTAAAATTAAACTTCTCCATTGCCTCCAATCAGTTACAACTTAATTTTCCCAATAAAACTCAATACCTGTCATCCTCGAACGAAGTGAAGGATCTACCCCAATGCGGTTTTGAAATTAATTTTCCTTCTGGTTCAGAAGAAGTCTATGAGTAAAATTTTATAATTAAAGAAATGAAAAATATTTCTGGAAAAGATTAATTTTAGTTGTCTGGAAGGTTATATTCTTTTTTAGCATATTCAAAAGAAACTACTGATAAACGAAATGGCCCCAGCCCATGCATTGCACTATGGGGATATGTGTATTCCCAATATCGCCCCTTAAACCATTCTCTATATAAAATATGAAAACCACCAGGTGCATCAGCAATCTTTTTCAGGAAAAATAGTCTAAAAAATTCTAATCTTCTTACGTTTTCACTCACTATTCTTCCATTTATGACTTCCCAATCTTGATCAAGCTTGGTTTCACCTTTTGTTATTTTAAAAAAAATCTTTAAATATAAGTTTTTTAACATGTCAAAAAGTTTAAAGAGAAATCACTTTGAATAAACTTGTTGCATCATATTATTATTTGGCTTGTTTGGGTAGATTACAAAACCACCTTGTGCAGGTTCGCCCTGACTTACCGCATTAATACCAAACCCAATTCCCGAAGCTCTATCTGAGACAATTCGGCCAGTTGCATCACTTGGAATAGAACCATTTGGAACAACGAACTCTCGTGCTCCACCCTGAGTAAATCCTCCATCTATAAACCCTGGTTCAGTACGATTTCTTGGAATATCAAGTTTAGAAAAGTTGCTTGAAGAAAATTCAAAAAGATGAAAAGATCCAGGATTCTCAATTATTAGTCGTTCAGCAATTTATTGAGCACTATTCAATCCCTCTAATGCTCCTGCGTCAGCAACAAAAGCATCTGGTCTCGTTTTTAAATTTAAAAGAAAATCTGGATTGAGGTCTTTAGAAGGAATTGTACGAACTAGATTTTCAGGTATACCGCTCCTTGTAAAAGTGGACGTACAGCTTGCCCACCGCCAGTAACAAAAGGAATTAATGCACCGCCAACGTCTAAAAGCAATGCAACTCCGTTTGTTAAAGTTAACCCCTCTTCGGCTATAAAAGCGAGATCGGCAACAATAAATCCTATATCCAATAATGTGTCTGCAAAGTTTCCTGTAGGATCATTTGCGTTAATTGGGTTATTGTGGACATATGCATAAAAATTAACTCCGGCCTTAAATCCTACAGGATCCTCAGTTAAGAACCTTCCGACTTCGGGATCGTAATAGCGGGCTCGGTAGTAATATACGGAGGCAGAAGAGCGTCATACGCTAAAATCGAATTTAGCCAATGCATCCAACCAGTTACAAACAAATTTTTTCAAAAAAAACACCAATCTAAAATTTTGACCCCAATGCGGTTTTAAAATTAATTTTCCCACTTAAACAGAAACGATTTTGGTTTATTTTTTCGATTAAAAAAAGAAGGGAGTAAGTATTTTTAAGAACTAGAACTTTTTAGCGAAGAATTTTCTTTAGAAGTTTCTAATTTACTCTCTTTTAGTATTGAAGCAATTTTAGAATAATCAGAACCTATTTTTTTTCCAGCCCAATCAGAATAAACATATTTTAACTTATTATTATTTTCTGAAATAATTATCGAAATTGAATGATCAACTAGAAATTTTTTTTCATATAAGACATCAATGATCTTATTTCTTTCAATTAACATTAAATAAGTCAATGAAGTTACTCCAAACAACACATACTTGCTAGTAATCGCTATTCCAAAATGACCAAGAATTAGGGGATCAATATCTTTTCTAATTTTTTTACCATTTGATTCACTATATATCTTGAGGACACCTCGACGAACTCGGAAGATCACTTTGTCTTCAAGGTTTTTAATTAATTTATGCCCCAGTAAAATTCGGGTAATTCCAATAAAACCATAATCTAAGAATACTATCAGAACAATTAATGGAAATATTGCTTCGAGCCAAAAATCCCAACTCACAATCATTTCTTTTAGGTAGCTCATTTAAAAAACTAAAGTCTCAAAAAAATTAGATATTATTGAATAAATTACTGTACTAAAACTTTTTATCTCGAAAATACTTTTTCCTATTTACTATACACTTGTTGCATAAAATTATTATTGGGTTTATTAGGATAGATCACAAATCCCCCTCCAGCGCCACCGGAATTAGATTGAGCGTTTCCAGTAAAAAAATTGGAAATACTATTGAATAAATTCTTTGCTCCATCAACAAAATCTCCAATAGCGTTGCTTCGAAAAGCCGATTCAGTATTCGTTATTGTAGGACCTACTTCAGGAGTATTAATTCCAAAAGGAGAAAGACCAAACTCGAAAAATGCTTGAACATTATCTTTGGTGCTGGTGGTTGGAAATGTTGCCCCAAATGTAAAACTTCGCTTTTGAGTAATGGGAAATGATCCGCTAATAGACCTTGATCTACCCTCAAGGTTATCTAGCGTAGTATTTTCATTGCCAAATAAAAAGTTAACAAACAATCCACCACTCTCGCTTTGTCCTGAAAGGACTCCCCCTTCTTCATGTTGGGTAAAAATACCAAACTCCAATGTTTCCGTATCGATGGCAACAATAGTACTTACAGAACCTTTTGCCCCAACTCCTTCGGGAGCAAAACCACCACCGCCTCCAAAATTGAAACCAACAGGCCTTTTCCCAGCTGGATCGTTAAAACTGATTGGGTTATTATTTACATAAGCATAAAAATTTGGTCCGGCTTCGAAACCTAAAGGGTCTTCAGTGAGGAAGCGGCCAACCTCAGGATCGTAATAGCGGGCTCGGTAGTAGTATAACCCGCTTTCGTCCAACTCGCGTCCGGTGTAATGCAATCGATTGCCGTTGTCGCTGCCGGTTTCCGTTATCAATTCGCCAAAAGGACCGTATTGCATCGTCGCCTGTGCGCTTCCTAACGATTCCACCAGGGACGTGACCGACCGCAAATGATCGTGATGATAGCTCGCCCCTGTTTCATTACCGCTAGAATCGTAATGGAGCCCGTGCACCACCTCGTCCACCACCACGCCGCGAAAATATTGATCCTGCAATTGAAATGTCTGGTCGTAAATCGCTTCTAAATGCTCCCCTTCTAAATAATAGTTCCGCGTATTTAATCCTCCATCATTATTCCTGATCCTGTAATCGCTCGGATCGTATTTAAAATAAAACGATTTACCCGGAGTCGACATTCCCGTCACTCGATTTTTTTTATTTTCCATTATTAATCACAAAAAGGCTTGATACTACTAAATGTTTCAATTTGAGAAAAGGAAGGAAATAAGTTAAAATCTGGAGCTTTTATTCCGTACTTTTTGAAAGGTTTTAAGGTTTCCTAATATGTCTGGAATCACTTTAGTTCAACATATCCGCGCGCAGGAACAGAAATCCCCTGGGGCTACCGGAGAATTCTCAGGTTTAATGAACGATGTACTGGTCGCGGCAAAACTAGTTTCGCGCGAAGTCAATCGCGCTGGTATCGCCGAAGATATTATTGGATTGACGGGCGAAGTGAACGTGCAAGGCGAGGAAGTTCAAAAACTCGATCACTATGCGAATGAAACCTTTATTAAAGTGCTTTCTCAATCTGGCAAAGTTTGCGCTATAGGCTCTGAAGAAAACGAAAACGCAGTTATAGTCCCTAAAGACCAACAAACCAGCGGTAAATACATATTTATGATGGACCCACTGGACGGCTCTTCAAATATCGACGTGAACGTAGGAATTGGGACCATTTTTGCCATTTATGAAAAGAAAAGTTCTGGCGATACGGTTACCGATGAAGACTTATTACAAAAAGCCGATCAACAAGTTGGAGCTGGTTACGTTCTCTATGGTTCCAGCACAATGTTTGTCTATACCACAGGTAACGGAGTTCATGGTTTTACGCTCGATCCCGCTATCGGAGAATTTTATCTTTCTCACCCAGATTTAAAAATTCCCTCAAAAGGTTCCATTTATAGCGCCAATGAGGGAAGCGTATCCTTCTGGAACGACAAACAAAAAGCTCTTGTCCAATACTATAAAGAAACGGATAAAGAAACCGGCAGGCCTTATAAATTACGCTATATCGGAACTCTGGTGTCGGATTTTCACCGAACTCTTCTTAAAGGCGGTATTTTTATGTATCCTGGGGACAGTAAAAGTCCCAATGGGAAACTAAGGTTTGCGTTTGAAGCCGCTCCCTTAGCTTTTATTGTCGAGCAAGCCGGCGGCAAAGCGAGCGATGGGAAGTCCAATATTTTTACTCAATCGCCCACTGAACTTCACCAAAGAATTCCACTTTTTATCGGCAGTAAGGAAGATGTTGAGTTAGCCGAAAAAAAATTGCAGTGATTTGACGAGAACTCTGAAATCTTTTGAATACTAAAAAAATAAAGGTGATGATTTAATTGAATCTAGGCGAGATCCTTCTACGGAGTTTATCCTGAGCTTGCCGAAGGACCTGGATGACATTCTGTGGGGAACGGTGTTAAATAAAACTAACATTAGTTTGGCGTCTACTTATATCATTCTTCCAATCAATTAACATGCTTCCCCAGGCTTAAAACCACTGTGACAATTTATTTTACTTCGACTACGCTCTGTACAACCTTGGACTCTATAGGTTTATTCATTCATATATATAGATAAACTTTCTATCCTTATTTTTTCCTACTAATTAAATGAAAATAAAAAAAGTTCGCGGCGTTAAAGATATCCTTCCCGGTGAAATAGAAAAATGGCAATGGGTAGAATCTATCACTCACTCCGTATTTTCTAATTATGGTTTTAAAGAAATTCGCGTGCCGATTTTTGAGTACACCAACCTATTCTCCCGAGGTATTGGCGAAACAACGGATATAGTCGAAAAAGAAATGTACACTTTTGAAGATAAAGGCGGCGAAAAAATCACTTTACGTCCCGAAGGCACCGCTTCGGTCGCTAGGGCTTACGTCGAAAACAAATTATACAATCCCCCTTCCCTAAAAAAGCTTTATTATATCGGTCCGATGTTTCGATACGAAAGACCGCAAGCCGGACGGTTTCGACAATTTTACCAAATTGGCGTCGAGGCTATGGGCTCGCAATCTCCTTCGGTTGATGCAGAGGTAATTTGTATGGTCATGGAGCTTTTTGAACGACTCCAATTGAAAAACCCGGAACTTCAAATCAACAGTCTGGGTTGCCCTGAATGTCGTCCGCAATACCGCGAATTATTAAAAAAAGCGGGACAAGAAAAGTTTGAAGAATTATGTAATAACTGCCAACAAAGATTGGATCGAAATCCCCTTCGACTGCTGGATTGCAAAGTAGAATCTTGCTCCCAAATTGCGGAAAAACTACCTAAAACAGCCGAACATTTATGTGAAAAATGCGATCAAGACTTTAGTTTAGTCAAAGAACTATTAAACTCGGCGAAGATAGATTTTGATATTAATTTTAAGCTTGTACGAGGTTTGGACTATTATTCCAAAACCGCTTTCGAAATAGTTTCTTCCGATTTAGGCGCACAAAGCGCTGTGTGTGGCGGCGGTCGTTACGATCAGTTAGTGGAAGAATTTGACGGACCGGCAACGCCTTGCTTTGGTTTTGCGATTGGTTTAGATCGGTTGGTATCGCTTGTTTCGGCAGACAACAATTCTGAGATTTTTCGAAATGCAGACCTCTTTATTGTCGCTTTAGGCGAAGCGGCGGAAAAAGAAAGCTTTAAACTAGCTCAAGAATTAAGAAAACAAGGGATTTGGGTAGAAAGAGCGTATGAATCTACCAGTATGAAAAGCCAAATGAGAAAAGCCGATAAATCCGGTTCTAATTTTGTGCTTATTTTAGGAGACAATGAACTAAAATCTGGAGCTTGTCCTCTCAAAAATATGGCCAATGGAGAGCAAAAAGATATATCGCTGGAGGCTTTAATAGCAAGCGCTAAAGACGTTTTAAAAACTGCATAATAATTTAAATTAATTCTAAATTAATCCATTTTTTTCTATAATCAATAAAGGGACTTAATTGAGAATCCTTCCATTGACCAAGTCCTTTTAGCGTGGTAGATTATCGAAAAGGTGATCATATATGGATGCAGAACAAGAAGTTTTAGAAAATTATATTACCAAGCACAATTTAAAGGTAACCCGCCAAAGACGAGCCGTTCTGAAATGTTTTTTGGAATGTCAGGACCACGTGAGCGCGGAAGAGCTGTATAGGGCCGTTTCAGCTACAGAGCCAAAGATTGGTTTGGCGACGGTTTATCGCACTCTTGCTTTATTAACTCAAAGCGGTTTAGCCATTGAGTTGGATTTTGGAGACGGACAAAAACGTTACGAGCATAATCACTCCAACAGTCACCACGATCATATGATTTGCACTCAATGCGGAAAAATTATTGAGTTCAACCATCCTCTTATCGAAAAATTCCAGGAAGAAGTTGCGGAAAACAACGGGTTTACCATCACTTCTCACAAACTGGACATGTTTGGCATTTGCAGCGACTGCCGAATATAATCCCTATTTCTTTTAAGAAATCGATTTAGCGCAACGAAATCCAATATAGTTATAAACCTCGTTTACAGCTCCTCCGTATAAATTAACTTTCGCATAAACTCGGTTTTTGGGGTGCAGCCAAATTCGGTTGGTAATTCTTAATGCTCCAGCAGAAGAGTCAAAACCCCCGCCACGAATCACCTTGTGTTCGCCATTAGCCGGTCCTTTTGGGTTTTCTTTCACCAACGCGCTGTAATAGGGTTCATACCAATCATCGACCCATTCCCATACATTACCCATCATGTCATGCAACCCAAATTGGTTTGCTTTTTTTTGACCGACAGGATGAGTTGTTTTTTTACCATTATCTAAATACCAGGCATATTCTGGGTCCATGATATTTCCCCAATAATAATTGGCCTGAATTCCTAAACCAGCGGCATATTCCCATTCGGCTTCTGTTGGTAATCTGCATTGGCCTTTTGAAGCCTCAATAAATTCTTGGATATCAAAGTAGTTAACTTGCTCAACTGGGTGATTTTTCCCAATATATTTTGATGGATTAAACTCCATAACCTTTTCCCATCTTTCCTGGGTCACTTCGAATTTATCCATATAAAAATCATCAAGACAAACTTCATGTTCAGGTTTTTCATCCGCCTGGGCAAAATCGTTCCCCATAATAAAGCATCCACCTTTAATAAACTTCATGCCAGGAGGAGCGTTATCGACCTTTTTTTGGTCTTCGGGAGAAACTTTAACTTGTTCAATCTCCACATTATCGGAATTATCGCTAGTTGGAGTTTCATAAACTGGTTCGGCTTTTTCTATTTCCGTAGTTTGGGAAGGAACTGGGCTTTTTGCTTCCTCGCCACCACATCCGGCGAAAATAAATAAAATTATGCCCGCAATTAGGGTGTATTGTTTCATCTGATTCCAGCTTTGTAGGATTGGCGTAAAGTTTGGAATAATAACATGTTATTTTTAGTTTTCATAAAAATTTCCTAAAGCTTTTCTTTATAAAATCCGTTAAAAACTTGTGCGTTTACAAATAATTGAGGGTTTTGGAATGTTTTTATCTAAAAATAAGTTTCAAGCGTTATTTTTTGCAGTCATTTTCCTAATTTCAGGCTTTTTAAGTGGATGTTTGACTTTAGACAGATCTTTAGAAAAAACTAAGGTCGCTCTAAATGATTCTCTAACCAAGGCCAAAGGCAAATTAAAATATAGTTTAAATAAGTTAGAGGCAAAATTTGATCGTCAATATGCCGTTCGACAATACAATGCAAGAAATTATGAAGAAGCTGAATATTATTTTAAACAATTTTTAGTCGCAAAACCCGGAGATCAACAAGCGCTTAAGTTTTTAGCGTGGTCTCAATTTTTTCAAGCTCGGTACGATAAAGCTCTCCATTCATTCCAACGCGCAAAGTCCCTTTTCCCAAAAGACCCACAGGTTTATATAGGGTTGGGATGGTCTTATTTAGCCCTTAAAGATAATGAAATGGCTCTTAAAAAGTTTAATCGAGCTATGTTCTATAAAGCCGATCCTTACTTGGTTTACAAAGGAAAAGGGTTTGCTTACTTAAAGTTATTGGATTTGAAAAACGCACGTAAAGAATTTGGCGAAATTTACGCCCCTGAAGATATTGACGCCATATCAAAAAAATGGAAAAACGTTCCGATCAATTCGTATGCAGAGTACGATATCAGTTCTATCGTCAAGCAAGACACAAGAAAAACTTTCACATTAGAACAGGAACAACCTCGTTATAGAGGAGCCATGTTGGCTTTCCAACCTTTTGAACCTTCGGCTAAAGTCGATGAAGCGTGGAGAATTTTACGCTATGGGAACCTTAAAAAAGCTCTTAAAACTTTTGAAGGCTTATACAAAGAAGGCGAATTAGACTCCGCTAATGGACTTGCATGGAGCTATATTCAAAATGGTCGTTTCTTAGAAGCGGAAGAACTCTTCAAAAAAATCTTAGAACGTTTCAGGAAATTTCCGGGAGCGGAAGATGGTATGGCGACCGTTAAAAGGATAAAAAAAGATAAAGCCGCCTATGCGGACTATTATTTTAATTTGGATAAGTTAGCCATCGCTAAAAATAAATTTAAATATCTAAAAGGGAAATACCCCGACTGGGAATATCCGTATCTAAACCTGGGGGTCATCGAAATAAGAAATGATCGACATTTTGAAGCCGAACCTCACTTTAGAAAAGCTTTAGAAATAAATCCAAATTATAAACCGGCTCAATTGGGCATAAATGAAATTTATAAGAAAACCGCGCCGTTACTTCTTAAAGGGAATGAAGAATTATCAAAAGGTAACTTTATAGAAGCGTCCCGGAATTTCATGGACTATATCGATTCAAAAGATAACGGTCCTCAGTCTTCCCACAGCTTAGCGGAAGCCTACAATGGCTTTGGTTGGAGCTATTACGGGAAAAAACAATACGAGCTTGCGATACGAAAATTTAAAGTAGCTATCGACCATGATCGTTTTCAATTTGACGCTGCGTTAGGACTTGGCCTCTCTTTCTACAATCTAAACAATTATGGAAAAGCGGCGGAATATTTGGAACTAGCGGATTCTATTAAGCCTAATCGTAAAAACATTAGATATAAGCTCGATTGGTCTGTCCTACAAAGTTTTAATCTGAAAGAAGCGAAAGAAATTTTTATAGAAAACATTAAAAGAGATCCATTAAGAGCTTCGTCTTATATGGGATTAGGTTGGATTTATTATACGGTTAACAAACCTGATCTTGCCGTTGAGTTTTTTGTAAAAGCAATTACCTTGGACCCAGACTTTGCCCTAACCGAAGAGTTTAGCAGGGTTCTTGATTTAGAACGATTTGGTTGGCAAGTATACAATGAGTTTGGATGGGCTTACTACCGGCAGGGTCGTTTTGATAAAGCGAATTATATATTCCAAGTGGCATTAAACCGAAAACCTGACAGCTCAGAAACCTTTAAAGGACTAGGGTTTACAGCCTTTAAGTTAAAGGACTACAATAAGTCTATTTTATACTTAAAACAAAGCGTTGTATTGAATAAAAACCCTAAAACTTTTGAAGAATTGGTTAAAGGCAACACGGCTATTGCTCCATACAAAAATGCAACGAATGCGCAAACAAAATTGGGATGGAGCTATTTTCATTTAGGTCAATACAATCGAGCAATATCTGAATTTAATCGAGAATTACAAAATAATCCCGATTGGACGTCTCTCTATGAAGGGCTTGGCTGGAGCTATTTGAAATTAAAGAAGTTAGCTGAGTCTAGAGCGGCCTTTTCAAAAGCAATTAGGCTTCAACCATTAAACAATTCCGCTCACGTTGGTCTAAACCAATCTAAACAAATTGCAATAAAAGAAAAGTTAAAACGGAAAGAAGAAGGTAAGAAATTATCTGGCGGGCTGATTATGGATAGCCGGTCATTTTGAGCTAACTTCAATAAAAACAAAAATATTATTTGAATTTTCTATTTTTTTTTATATAATAAGACTATCCGTTTTACCGGCGGTTTTTACAACGCTTTTAAACTTTTGGGGAGGAAGGGGCAACCTTTCTATTTTTTACGGTTAGTAAAAATTATGGGGTTGAATCGACGCATTCAACTCCATACCCTAGTTCCTCTTTTATACCTTTCTATAAGTTTCCTTTAAGTTTTCCACAACCGATGGATCAGCCAAAGTAGAAACATCGCCTAATTGATCCGCTTCATCTGCGGCAATTTTTCTTAGTATCCTTCTCATTATTTTTCCAGAACGTGTTTTTGGTAATCCTGGAGCCCAATGAATAACATCTGGAGCTGCAATTGGCCCAATTTCCTTCCGGACAAAACCAATCAATTCTTTTTTTAACGCGTCGGTATATTCTTGCCCTTCCATTAAAGTGACATAGGCATAAATCCCCTGCCCTTTAATATCATGTGGAAAACCCACCACAGCAGCCTCTGCAACCGCTTTATGCAAAACTAAACCCGATTCAACCTCTGCAGTGCCCATGCGATGGCCAGAAACATTAATGACGTCGTCTACCCTTCCTGTCACCCAATAATATCCATCTTCGTCGCGACGGCATCCGTCTCCCGTAAAGTAATAACCGGGATACATTTTAAAATAAGTTTCTTCAAATCGATCATGATCGCCATAAACCGTACGCATTTGACCTGGCCAAGTCTCCGACAAAGCCAACACGCCTTCAACTCCGTTCCCTTCGACAACTTTTCCGGTTTCCGATTCAATCACGACGGGTTTAACTCCAAAAAATGGCAAGGTAGCGGAACCAGGTTTGGCGGGGGTACAACCTGGTAATGGAGTGATCAAAATCCCTCCTGTTTCTGTTTGCCACCAAGTATCGACAACGGGGCAGTTACCTCTTCCAATATTTTGATAATACCAACGCCAGGCTTCAGGGTTAATAGGCTCTCCAACCGAACCTAAGACCTTAAGCGTAGACAAGTCATACTTTGCGGGAAAGTCGTCGCCATGCGACATTAAAGCGCGAATAGCCGTTGGAGCGGTATAAAACTGGGTCACTTTGTGTTTGTCAACGGTTGACCAAAATCGACCTGCATCTGGATAGGTTGGAATCCCTTCAAACATAATGGTTGTGGCGCCGTTGCCTAAAGGGCCATAAATAATATACGAATGTCCCGTTACCCAACCTATATCTGCCGTACACCACCAAATATCGCCATCATGATAATCAAAAATATATTTGTGGGTCATAGCCGAAAAAATCATATAGCCGCCCACATTATGTTGAACGCCTTTAGGCTTTCCAGTGGAACCGGAGGTGTATAGAATGAAGAGAGGATCTTCCGCATCCATTGGCTCGGGTTCGCATATTGCGCTAGCCTCCGCCATCTCGGATTCCCACCAAAAATCTCTTCCTTCCGCCATATCAACGGGTATCTTATCGCCAACTCTTTTTGCCACTATACAAGCCTGCACCTTAACTCCCTGCTTCTCCGCTAAAGCGATTGCGTCGTCAGCGGCAGATTTCAACGGAACGGGTTTGGCGCCGCGAAATGAACCGTCTGCTGTCACTACTATGGAGCAAGAGGAATCGGCTATCCTATCTCCAAGAGCGTTAGCGGAAAAACCTCCAAAAACGATCGAATGAACCGCTCCAATTCGAGCGCAAGCCAACATTGCAATGGCCAGCTCGGGAATCATCGGCATATAAATAGATACTCGATCGCCCTTTTTAGCTCCATGTTTTTTTAAAACGTTGGCAAACTTACAGACCTCCGCATGCAACTCTTTATAGGTTAAGTTAAGGTTTTCAGTAGGTTCGTTACCTTCCCAAATAATGGCGGTTTGATCGCCTCTAGAATCTAAATATCGATCAATACAATTTACCGTAATATTGGTTTGCCCGCCTTTAAACCATTCAATAAAGATTTTTCCTTCGCGGACATCGTAATTAAAATCTCGAACCTTATCCCACTTTTTAAACCAGGTAAATTTTTCGGCTTCTTCCGCCCAAAACCCTTCGGGATCGTTTATAGATCGGTCATACATTTCCTTATACTGATCCATGGATTTAATCCAGGCTCTTAGGCTTGAATCTGAAGAAGGCTTATACATTTCCGTCATATTGGAACTCCATTAATCGTCTTTTGGGACAATAACTCTAACTCCGCGCGAAGCTTCAGACAAAGTCCATAAACCATCTGGGTCTTCAAAGGCTCCATCGCGGATTTTTAAAACGCAAGTTCGCGCTCGTCCGGCAACCACTTCCGCAACTATTGAAAACCCTCCTCCTTTTTCAAATTTATCGCTTATATGAATTTCTTTCCCATAAACATCTTTATTGGAAAACGATTCGTCATACAGAGAACCCATTTGAGGGCGAGTGGGAAGACGCCAGTCGTCATAACCTGCAAATTTATTCTCTCTAAGATGCCGAACATAGTCTAGACAATCCTGATAACAGCACCATTTTTTAAGGTCGTTCATAGTGTCTGTCTTGGTCCACATAAGGTTTGTTTCGAGGTCTGTTATAGTGCCGTCGCCGTTATCAACAAACCGTTTTTCTTCAGACATAGGGTAACCAATTCCATTGAGATTAAAGCATTTAATTGATAAAAATGAGGAAAGAGAATATCATTTTTCGCGACCCTTTTCAAAGAGTCTTTAAACTCATTACGGGATAAGAAATGATCAAAACTGAGTATCAAAAAATGTTTAATGAAGAACAGTCGCACTGGTTTTTTAAAACTAAACGAATGTTCATTGAAAGCTTTCTTAATAAGACAGACTTCCCTTCTAATGCTCAAATTTTTGAACCTGGATGCGGAACCGGCGCTAATCGTATTTTTTTAGAAAAATATGGCTCCGTAACCAGCTTAGATTTTTCAGAAGACGCTTTAGAGTTTTGTCAAGAAAGAGATCTCAATCGATTAATCAGGGGAGATTTAAATCAACTGGGGATACGAAACGAAACTTTTGATTTCGCTTTTTTGTTAGACGTGCTCTATCACCAATGGATAAAAGACGATTTATCGGCCTTATGCGATATTTCAAGAATATTAAAACCCGGAGGGAAATTATTAATAACCGATTCCGCTTTTCCATTTTTGTTAAGTTCGCACGACAAGGCCGTAATGACGCGGGAACGATATACCATACCTTCGTTAACAGAAAAATTAAACAAGTCGGGTTTTAAAGTTTTAAGGGCAAGTTATATGTTTGCTACCACTTTTCCCGCTTTGACATTTGTCCGATTAATTCAAAAATTAATACCATCTCAAGAAAATTCGTCAAACGTTTTCAAAGTTCCCCATTTCATCAATCAACTCATTTTAAAAATAATGTCCTTGGAGGCTAGAGTATTAAGTCGTTCTCAATTGCCCTTTGGTTCTAGCGTCATTATATTAGCTGAAAAATAAGTTCCAACATCGCTTTTAGGAATTCCTATTGTTTCGACTAAACACAAAAAAAACCTTATCTATCTTGATTCAAGCCTTTTTGGGTTTAATCTTCGCCTGGTTATTAAGCGAAGGTCTTTATGCATTTAAAAATAGAAACAACTGGGTCTCTCTTGGCACTCACTTCGATTCTCATCTCGGTTGGGTAAATACTCCTAACTATACCTATACGTCCAATGGGATTAATTACACTTCAAATAAAATGGGGTTCCGGTCGCCGCCTATCGACCCTTCAGCAGATCATATCTTAATCCTGGGAGATTCTGTCGCTTATGGAGCTGGAGTTAAAGAAGATGAAACGATATCGTCTTTATTGAATAAAAGTTTTCCCCAGTATCAAACCGTTAATATGGCAACACCTGGCTATGGAGTAGATCAATACTACTTGCTCCTCAAAAGGTTTGTTGAAAAAACCCGTCCCAAAATCATCATTACGATGCTTTACACTGGAAATGATATTGCTGATACCAGTAGCGAAAGTTTATTTGGAATTAGCAAACCTCTTTTTAAAACGCATAATGGAAAATTAGTTAATTTAAATCCCGAAATATCCAGACTTTCTTGTCAAAACTTTTTTACTCGAAGTTGGACAAATAAGTTAATCTCATCAATAAAACTTCAAAACGTTTTATGTAAAAACCGAGAGCTTGATTTTCCTGCCGTTCAAATAACGATTAAAAACTTATTCCAACAAATTCATAACGCTGGTAATAATCAAAATGCGGATACAATATTTGTTTTATCCCCCACCTTAACGGGTAGTCAATGGCTAAATTGCTATTGGAAAGGAAAACCGGATAACTGCCAGAACTTGGATAGCGGATTTCATCAAAATTATAGGAACTTAAAAGAACTATTAGAAGAAAGCGGATTGCCTTTTTTAGATTTAAACAACTCATTCTTATTAGATGAAAATAAATCGATAGGTAAACTCTCTAATTTATATAACCACAGCGGTAAAGACTTTCATCACTATTCCGTCAAGGGGAATCGCTTTGTCGCAAATGCTTTAGCAGAGTTTATAAAAAATGATTTAAAGAAACTAAAACCAAAGAAAACAATAAAACCTCTTTTTCCGGAAGCAAACAAGAAAAAAAGAATCGCTTTTAACGCAATTAAAAAAGGGGAATATAAAAGTTCCCTTGAATTACTAAGAGAAATTAGTAATCAATATCCAGAGCACTCGGAATTATATTTTTTAAAAGGTTTATCCTTTAGAGGTCTAAAGCTCCACAATCAAGCTTTGGAGGCCTTTCAAAAAGCTACCCAATTAAATCCAGAAGATTTTCAAAGTCATAATTTGATAGGTTTGACTAATCTAAAAACGGAACGGCATCTTAAGGCAATTGAGGCTTTTAAAAAATCTCTGATATTCAAGCCCGATTTTGCAGACGGACATTTTAATTTAGCGTTAGCTTTAGAAAAAATTGGGAAAGGAAATCAAGCCATAATACATATGAGGTTGTCTAAAAACTTATTCCAAAAATCGAAAAATAATTTAATGGCCGGTTTGGCGCAAAGAGAAATAAATTCTTATTCAATTAAATATAAAATTTCATCCCCACCAAGAAAAGACGATTTTCTAGCCAATAGGCTCTCTTACTTGTCGCAAATCAAAAAATTGCAAACAACATTAACCCATTATCCTAAAGATTTAGACCGCCGCTATCAATTAGCGCAAAAATATTTAGATACAGAGCAATTGGAATTAGCGCAATCGGAATTTGAGAACTTATTAAACCTCTATCCTACAGGAGCTTTAATATGGAATGATTTAGGTTATCTATTGATAAAGTTGAACCGTTTTGAGGAAGCGGCCATAAAGTTTAAAATGGCGCTGGAATTAAACCCCGATTTCGCAAACGCCCATTTTAATTTAGCTACGGTTATGGAAAAACTTGGAGAAAAAGAAAAAGCCATTAATCACCTTGAGAAAGCATTGGCTTTTTATCGCCGATTTGATAACAAAAAATTCGCCAAACTTTCCGAAGAAGCGTTAATTAGATTATCTAAATCCGGCAAATTTAATTCTCAAAATTAATTTTGAAAAATAAAACCGCCCTTTCCATCAACGCTTACCTTTACCTGATCGCCTTCTTTAAATATTTCCTTTTAGTCCCCTTTTTATAACCATTTTAACCATCTAATTTACATGGAAAGTTATAAAAATTTTTCTATGCTTTTAAATATAAAAAATTATATAATGCTGCAACAAAATTGTAACCAAAATGTTATTTACTTATACATTTACCGGAGACTTTAATGAAACGGTTGTTTTTCTTAATTCTTGTTTTCCCTATAACTTTGACCTATTCCAACGTTTGGGCTCTAAATGGCACTCAACTCATCGCCTTTTCGGCCATGCACGAAGGAATTGCTGGTGGCGGCACGGCATTGCCTCTTGATTATAGTTCCATGGTGAACAACCCAGCGGGACTGACTGAATTGCCTCAGTCAGCGAGCTTTAACCAGTTTTTGGCATTCCCGGTTAATCAAAGTAATACTTCAGCAACCCCAATTGGTAATCCATCACTCGGGAACCAGTTTAGTAACGACGATAACGTCTACCTCCCCGGAGGAGGTTTCATCGTGAAAACACCTTGGTTGCGAAGCCGAGTAACTCTTGGTATGTCTATTTTGGCAACTTCAGGCTTTGCCGTCGATTACGAGTCACCGAGGTTGAATCCCGCATTACTATCCGGAGACCAAAACTACGATACTCATACTCTTTACGGAGTTTTTAAAATACTTCCCACAATCGCTTTTGAGGTTAACGATCAATTCTCGATTGGAGTGACTCTACATATTAATAGAACTCAATTGGAGACTGATTTTAGTACAGGAGCGGCTGGAGGTTTTGTTCAAACTGCGGGGCGTTCCCGTTTAGATTTCTCTTGGGGGGTTGGCGCAGGAATAGGCGTTCTTTATAAACCATCTGAAAAACTATCATTCGGAGTTAACTATGTATCCGAACAATATATTGAAGATTATGAACGTTATAAAGATATCTTGCCAATTGGAATGAACCTTCCCCAGCAATTAAATACCGGAATGGCATTATCTCTCAAAAAAAATCTGATCGTTACGGGAGATTTTAAGTGGATCAATTGGGAAGGTTCTAAGGGTGGTACAGGAGCGTCTTTAGGAGAAGGCGGGTTTGGTTGGCAAGATCAATATATCGGAATTCTTGGAATACAGTGGGGCGTCGCTGAAAATCTAATATTGAGCGCCGGATTTAACCATGGCCGTTCGTCCATCCCAGAAGAATCGTTGTTTACTAACATTTTGGCCCCTACTATTTCAGAGAATCATCTTGCATTTGGAGTCGGATATTTCGTCAACACCTGGATGCGTTTGGACGCTTCTTACTCGCATACCTTTAAAAATACCGTGACCGATAACGCCACGACAACCGGAGGAGCTTTTGCAAGTCTGGCAGTGGATCAAGTTCAAGTAGAAGCGACTATTAATTTTTAGTGTGGGTCTAATACGTTTAATGACGATTCGTTTAAATTATAAATATGAATAAAGCGCTGCTATCAAAATCTTTTAACGAAACCCAAAAACATAGGTTCACTCTTCGTTTTTTCGATTCCGATTTAGAAAAAGGGTTCCAGGCTCATATTTTTCAATCCCGACTGGTCCAATTGCGCGTAGCGATGCCGCTTGGAGCGTTTATGTATAGTATTTATGGGTATGTGGATCAATTAATCACTCCTGAATTGATGGCAACGTCATTAACAATTAGATCTGGAATTGTTTTTCCCTATTTAATGATAATTTTATTTTTTTCTTTTTCCAGGACTTTTGAAAAATATTGGATTTTTCTAACTGGCTTCGGCGGTTTAATGGCCACAATAGGTACGGCGTGCATTGTAACGATGTCCAATGAAACGGGGAAAATCATTATTACCGACATATTTACCTACATCAATTTTTGGATTTTGCTGTTGACAGGACTGCCTTTTTTTTCGGCTATAAAATTTACTTTAATTTCC
This sequence comes from uncultured Nitrospinota bacterium, assembly GCA_964570665.1. Lineage (GTDB taxonomy): Bacteria > Nitrospinota > Nitrospinia > Nitrospinales > JAJDAT01 > JAJDAT01. The sequence continues at coordinate 74,347 of CAZMZH010000007.1, forward strand.
CTTTCGATTTTTGAAATAAATTTTTTGCTTTATCCTTACCCGCAAGAGTTTTTCATTAGCCACAATTTTTTTCTCTGGATAGGTTTTATTTTGGGAGCTATCCCAGCTTATTTAGTGGAACTTCAATCTCGAAGAGCTTTCATAAACTTACTGACAATTGAAAAGGAAGTTGAAGAACGTAAACAGGCTGAAAAATCTCTTAAATCCAATCAAGAAATACTTGAAAAAATGAATACTGAATTGGAAACCCAAAATTGGTTCAAATTGGGTTTAACTGAACTCAACGCATCAATGCAGGGCGAACAAGATATTCATGAATTAGGAAAAAATATTCTTACTGCAACAACTGGTTTTTTAAAAGTTCCAAAAGGGGCGATTTTTATTTCCACTTCGGAAAATTCTTTGGATCGGATAGCCAACCATGCCTATTCGATTAATGGGGATAGCAAAAACACTTTCAAGTTTGGCGAGGGTCTGGTTGGACAAGCGGCAGTTAGCGGCAACTCAATTATCATTAACGACATTGCCAAGGATCACGGTATCGCCTTTGGCATAGGCGAGTTGCCTGCTGGCGGAATTTTAGTTTATCCACTTATGATTAAGAATCAAGTTGTAGGCGTTATTGAACTAATTTCGTTTGAACCATTTTCTGAAAATCAAAAGAAATGGGTTGAAGAAGCTTCAAAAATAATCGCCCTTAGTATACATACAGGATTGCATATGGCGGAGAATTCTCTTATGCAAGATGTGGATACAATTCTAAATCAAGAGTTTAAATTTAACAGCGATTGAACAGCCATTGTCTATTTTGAAGGTTAAATTAAATGTCGATCGGTAAAACATTTAAATATTTATTCACAATCATGTTAATTCTGTTCGTCGTAACCGCATTTTCCGTGTACGAATTGAATGTCGCTATCGAGGAAGAACATAAGGCCAAAGAACGTCAAAAAGAGTTGTATCAACTTGGCCTTAATTTGGCAAAAGGCTCGGATTATTTAACTAACGAAATTCGGAGCTACGTTCAATTTGGAGAACGAATCCACTTCGATAATTTTTGGTTGGAAGTAAAAGTCACCAAAAGCAGAGATAAAGCGGTATCGAGGCTCAAAGAGTTGGGCGTTTCCCTGAAAGACTTTGAGATCCTACAAAAAGCAAAGAGTTATTCCGATAATTTAATTCAAGTTGAAAACGATGCGATGGATGCTGTCGCTAAAAAAGATTTCGACAAAGCTAGAAAATTAGTTTTCGGAGATTTTTATAGAGATCAAAAGGGCCTCATTATGGGGAAGATTAGCCAATTTCAAGAATCCATAAATTTAAAAGCTCGTAATGAGAGCGTTTCTGCTAGAAATCAAGCTCATTTCTTCAAAATCATAACGAATATTTCCCTATTATTTTCTGGTCTATTCGTCATTGTTACTTTTTATTTTATTGCCATCAAACGATTGATAGATCCTCTAATTAGCCTATCCAATATCATGAAACGTTTGGCGAACGAAGACACTTCTATGAATATTCCGTCACTTTCAAGGACCGACGAGGTTGGGGATATGGCTTCAGCGATTCACGTGTTTAAAGAAAATACGACAAAACGACTGGAAGCGGAAAAAATAGTAAATCAAAAGCAAAAAACGACAGAAAAGAAAAATTTATTTGATTCAGGGTTGCACGCTTTAAGTCAAGCCATGCATGGCAAACAAGAAATCGCTGAATTATCCAATAATATTCTCACCTCGATTATTTTCTTTTTAGAACTTCCAATGGGAGCTATCTTTGTCAAGTCCTCACCTAATACATTAAAAAGATTGGCCAGCTATGCTTATCCCTTGATTGAGGATCAATCCGATGAAATTCCTTTAGGTTCGGGTTTGATAGGCCAAGTGGCTGTTTCTTCAAAATCAATGATCGTTGAAGAGGTTACACAATTGGCATCCATCAAGTTAGGCGCGGGAAATATGCCCGCCACTAGCGCTTTTATTTGTCCTCTAATCTACAACGAAGAAACGGTTGGAGTGTTAGAAGTTTTTTCTACCCAAAAATTTACGTCGGATCAAAAAGAATGGATAGAAGAAGCTTCTACAACAATTGCTATTGGACTTCGTACCGGTTTGGATTTCGAAGAACGTCAAAAAAATCAAATTGAATTGAAGAAGGCGCAAGAAAGAGCCGAAGAGGCAAATCTAGCCAAAGGCGATTTTCTCGCCAATATGAGTCATGAAATCCGGACTCCTATGAATGCTATTATTGGCATGAGTATTCTTGCGCTAAAGCAAGAACTTACGCCAAAGCTTCATAACTATCTAACTAAAATCCAGACTTCAGCAAACGCCTTATTAGGTCTCATTAACGACATCCTCGATTTTTCAAAAATCGAAGCGGGCAAACTGGATATGGAAAAGATTAGTTTTCAACTAGACGAAGTATTGGATAATTTATCGACGTTGGTTACGCTGAAGGCGGAAGAAAAAGGATTGGAAGTTTTATTTTCCGTAGATAGAAACGTTCCAAGATCATTGATGGGAGATCCGCTCCGTATAGGGCAAATTTTAACCAACCTAGCCAATAATGCGGTTAAGTTCACGGAAAAAGGAGAAATTATCGTTAAAATCCGTTGTTTGAACAAAGACCTTGGAATGGCCGAATTGGAGTTTTCCGTTCAAGATACCGGAATTGGGTTGACCGAAGAACAGATTGGAAAATTGTTCAAATCATTCAGTCAGGCCGACGCCTCTACAACTCGAAAATACGGAGGAACCGGGCTTGGATTGACCATTTCAAAACGCCTTGTGGAAATGATGGATGGAGAAATTTGGGTAGAGAGCGAATATGGTAAAGGTAGCAGCTTTATATTCACAGGCTTATTCGAAATAGAGAAAGACGATAAAAAAGATCGACTTACACTTTCTCAGGATTTACAAAATATGAACGTTTTGATCGTAGACGACAACGACGCTGCGAGAGAAATATTAGAGGACGCCTTAGCATCTTTCTCTTTACATGTTTCAATGGCTTCTTCAGGTTCGGAATGTATTTCAATGGTGGAGTCCGCCGACCAGGACAGTCCATTTGATCTCATAGTCATGGATTGGAAAATGCCAGGTATGGACGGCATTGAAGCATCTAGAAAAATAAAAAACCATCCCGATTTAAAGAAAATTCCAAAAATTATTATGTTGACGGCTTATGGCGGCGAACAGATCGCCAAGCAAGCGGATGAAATTTCCATAGAAGGATTAATGGTCAAACCTATGAATCCTTCCACCTTATTAGACACTATTATGGAAGTTTTTGGTGAAAAGGTTACGGGCGATAAATACTCAAAATCATCGGCTAAAAGTTCTCAACAAGTGGAAGGCTTGGATAAAATTCAAGGAGCTCGTGTTTTATTAGCGGAAGACAACGAAATCAATCAAGAGATTGCGATAGAGCTTTTAGAGGAAATTGGACTCAACATCACAGTCGCTAATAATGGTCGTGAAGCCGTTGATTGCGCCGAACGAGAGGAGTTTGATTGCATTTTAATGGATATGCAGATGCCCGAGTTAGACGGTTACGAAGCGACAGGGATCTTGCGTAAAAACCAACGTTTCCAAAAAATGCCCATCATAGCTATGACTGCCAATGCAATGGCCGGCGATCGCGAGAAATGTTTGGAAGCTGGTATGGACGACCATGTGTCAAAACCTATCAATACGAAAGAACTGTTTGGCGCTTTGGTTAAATGGATTCCATCTCGCCAACAAAGCGAATCGCCCATCCCTGCCCAGCAAGAGCCGTCTCAAATAAAAACGGAAAACAAAAGCTCCCTTCCCGCGCAACTTCCGGGATTAGATATTAAAGCTGGAATGATTGTTGTTACCGGAAAAGAAAAACTTTATAGAAAACTATTAAGAAAGTTTCTCGAAGATTTTTCCAACGCAACAAAGGAACTTCAAAAATTCTGGGACAATGGGGATAGTGAACAAGCGGAAAGATACGCCCATACTATTAAAGGAGTTTCCGCCAATATTGGAGCCAAGAAACTACAGGAGACGGCCGGAGAAATAGAAACCGCAATTAGAGAAAAAATCTTAGTTAATAAAGATACGTTATTGAAACAATTTGATTTGGATCTAATAGAATTACTAGAAACCTTAACTCAATTGCAACCGTTAGAAAAGACTTCCATCGAAATCGATTATTCTAAAATTAAATTTCCTTCCGAGCTGTTGACGTCGCTCAAAAACGCAGTAGATTTTGGGAGTTACGACGAGATAGTGGATAGTTATGAGGAATTGGCTAAACTGTCCCCATATGGAAAAGAATTGGTCCAAAAATTAAAATCTATTAATCAAGGAACTCTTTTGCAAGAAATGTCAAAAATTCTAAACGCGTTAGAAAAAAATATCGATTCGGAAACTGATCCAAAAATTTTAGTGGAAACCTTGAAACAACTGGAATCTCCTTTAAAAGCAAGAAGACCCAAAAAATGCGCTCCAATACTGGAAAAAATTTTAAGTCTAGTCTGGCCTTGTGATCTGGAAAACGATATTAAAGAATTACAAAAACAAATCGATAATTACGAATACAAAGAAGCTAAATCTAATTTAGATTCAATTCTTCAATCTTTAGAGGAGCGAAGCCTCAAAGATGGATGATTTAAGCGAAGCCACTATTTTAGTGGTGGATGACGCTAAAGCTAATATTGATATATTAGTTGAAACTTTGGGCGAAGAATACGACGTCATATTCGCTACCGATGGCGAATCGGCTCTTGAAATACTCGAGGAAGAAAACCCCGATCTCATTTTACTCGATGTAATGATGCCAGGTATTGACGGCTTTGAAACCTGCCGCAGAATAAAGAGCGATCTAAAAACTAAACATATACCCGTTATCTTTGTTACTGCAAAGACGGAAACGGTAGATATATTAGAGGGGTTTGGCGTTGGCGGTGTAGATTACATCACCAAGCCATTTCAATTTGAAGAAGTTTACGTTCGCATTCAAACCCATTTGGAATTGCATTTTTTAAGAAAAAAAGAAGAAGAAAGAATGAAATCAACAATGTCTCGGTACCTGGGGTCGGACTTAGTCGAAACGCTGATGGAGTCCGGCAACGAAGTTATGAAGACAACCAATCAGGATGTCACGATTCTTTTTTCCGATATTCGAGGATTCACTTCGTTAACTGAAGAACTGGGCGCGGAGGGAACCGTTAACTTGTTGAATGAATATTTTTCTCTGATGGTGGATTGTATTCATAAAGAAAAAGGCATGTTGGATAAGTTTATGGGTGACGCCATTATGGCAATTTATGGCGCCCCTATCGCTTTTGAAGATCATGCAGACCGTGGGGTTTGTTCGGCTCTTTTGATGATCAAATCCCTAAAAATGTTTAACCAAATAAGAAAAAAGTCCGGATTAGAACCCATTCATATTGGAATTGGATTAAACTCAGCTCCAGTGGTACTTGGAAATATCGGGTCTCAAGTAAGAATGGAATATACGGTCATTGGAGATGGGGTGAACATGGCCGCCAGACTCGAAAGCGCCTGCAAAATATATGGCGCGCCCCTCTTAATCAGCGAATATACCCAAAAAGAATTAAAGGGTAATTATTTATTAAGACAGGTTGATCGTGTTTATTTAAAAGGTAAGGCGAAACCTAGAAGAGTTTTTGAAGTTTTGGATCATCATACGGAAGAATCATTCCCTAATATGCATAAACTCATACCTATATTTGAACAAGGTTTGAAGGAGTTTCAATTTGGAAAATGGGAAACTGCTCTACAAGCGTTTGAAGAATCTTTACATTTAAATCCAAACGATATGGTATCCACTCTATATATTGAACGTTGCAATTTAATGATTGAATTTCCTCTTGAAGAAACTTGGGAAGGTATTTGGACAATGGAAACAAAATAGATTTTTAGCGATTTATAGAAACAAGTTTTGAAACTTATTTAGAACAATTAAGGTAAGTAAGGTTTTTAATGCATCTTTTAAAATGGTTGCGTATTTTAGTTATCGCTTTTTTTTTGACGTGTTTCTGCGTTCCCTCCCAATCTAACGCAAAGGAAGTCGATAAAGCTTTAAGCTTGATTGAGAATCCTCCTGATCGTATTTCGATTGCCTATTCCGTAGACTCTGTTCCTTTTCATTTCCGCGACGATCAAGGAAAAGCGGCTGGGATGATAATTGACCTTTGGAAGCTTTGGTCTCAAAAAACGGGAATTAGGATTGATTTCCGCCCTGCCCCCTGGGATGAAACGCTGGCAATGGTAGGTTCTGGCGTTGCCGACGCTCATGCCGGATTGTTTTTCAATAAGAAACGGGATAAGTTCCTCGATTACGGCGCCGCTTTACGTAAAACGGATACTCACGTTTTTTCCCATAAGACTTTACCCGCCATTGACCGCTTTGAGGATTTATCCGCTTACCGTATTGGAGTTTTGGCAGAGGACTATGTCGAAGGCTATTTAAAAGAACGACTGCCTAAAGCAGTCATAGTTCCTTATCCAGATTATGCGAGCATCATGTCAGCGCTAAAAGAAGGAACGTTAAGAGTCTTCGCGGCCGACACTCCTACCGGTATTTTCCATTTACAACGCAGCGGTTTAGTTGAACGCTTCACTTTCACAAAAGATCTTCTACTTTATCAAAACGATTGGTTTGCCGCCGTTCAAAAAGGAAACGCGGAATTAATAAAAATTATCAATCGAGGAATGGCCAAGATCAGCCCCTCCGAAAGGAGCGAAGTGGGTCGTCGTTGGGCAGGGGCCGCCAAAGAAAAAGAAACCAACGCGATTTTAATTTCAATGGACCGGGACTATCCGCCTATGACTTTCCTCAATGCTCAGGGAAAACCCGCTGGGTTTTTAGTGGATTTTTGGAGATTGTGGTCAAAAAAAACAGGTCGGGAGATTCGTTTTTTAGAAAACAATTGGGAAGAAAGCTTAGAAGCTATGCGTCTAGGCGAAGCGGATTTTCACGCTGGTCTGTTTATAAACGAAGAAAGGCGTCGATGGCTGGAGTTCGGGCATGAGTTATATCGAGTGGGAACTGGTCTGTACCACCGTGTTGGAGAAACAGTGTCAAACGATCCCGCCCAATTTAACAACCAAATACTAGGCGTTATTGGCGAAACTTACCAAGAAAAAGTAGCGCGAAAACGTTGGCCAAATGTTCAGGTAGTTACTTTTAATTCGACTCTAGAACTTGTTCAGGCGCTAAACAAGAATAAAGCGCATGCTGTCATGGCGGAAATCCCTGTAATGGACGTTTTGCTAGATCGAATGGGCATGCGTGGGGAAATTACTCGTAAACCGAGCCGAATGTTTGTCAGTTCCATACACCCTGCGGTACTAAAGGATCGTAAGGACCTTATGACCGAATTCGAGAAAGGGTTTGGCGGGATCAATCGAAAGGAATTAGGGGCAATGGAGAAGCGCTGGATTGCCGATCCTGAAAAACGAATTTATGCCAATAAATTTAAGGGTAACCGGAGTGTAGCACCACTCGATTTGACACCTCAAGAAAAAAAATGGATCAAGGAACATCAAGTTCTACGGATGGGAGTGGATCGAGATTGGCCACCTTTTGAATACCTGGACGACCTTGGTCGCCATAAAGGGATGACTGCAAACTTTTTGAATTTAATTGAGGATAGGTTAGGTTTCAGGTTTGCGAATCCTCCCGATATTTCCTGGAGCGAAGTAATCGACCTGTCCAAGAATAAGAAGCTTGATCTATTGCTGGCCGTCGCGCCCACTCGCGAAAGAGAAAAGTTTCTTTCTTTCACGGAGCCTTATTTTCGAGTTCCAATAGTTATAGTCCAAAGAAAAGACGATAAAGTTGTAAAAAGCTTGGACGATTTAAAAGGAAAGAAAATTGGGACCGTATCCGGTTATGCGGTTGAAGAGAAACTACGGCGAGAAGCTCCATACCTCAATCTAGTTCCGGCAAAAGATTTTACGGAAGGTTTTACCGCTTTATCCAATCAAAAAATATACGCTTTTGTCGGCAATCTAGCCTCGGCTAATCATTTTATTCAAGAGTTACTATTCGCCAACCTTCAGGTGGGTGCTTCCGCAGGTTTTACTTTGGATTTAGCCATGGGGGTTCGAAAAGACTGGTCTGTTTTAAAAGAGATTTTAAATAAAGCTATTGGTTCTGTGACGGAAGACGAACGAAAAAAAATTCTTCGTATAGAACGTCCAATTAAAGCAAAAAGTCAGGAACTTGAAATCAGTATCAAGAGAATGATTGCAGGGGTAGTGGCGATAGCTCTTGTTTTGGTTTTAGGAGTCCTCGTCTTGAACCGATATTTGAAAACGGATCGTTCACGAATAATCACCCAAGATTTGTTTCAATCCAGAAAAATTCGATTTGTGGGTATGGGCGTCATTTCATTATTTCTTGTTATGACGGTGATTTTAGCCTGGAATGCAATTAACCAGATCGACCGTCGAGTCCGAGAAGACGTTGGCACTACATTAGGTTTGGTTTTAAAATCAACCCGAGACTCGCTAAGGATTTGGGTTGAAAATAAAAAACAATCTTTAAATTCGTTGCTGTCCGACCCTGAACTTCTCATCCCGGTTAAAGTACTTTTAGGCCTTCCAAAAAATAAAGATGTCTTGTTGAAGGAACCAGCTCAAGAAGCTGTTAAAGAATATTTTGAATCCCATCTAGGAGTAATTCAAAATCAGGGTTTTTCTATAATATCTCCTGAGTTGATCACTATTGGATCCGACCAAGATTCTTCAATTGGATCTATCAATTTTATTGGCTTAAAAAGAGAAGATTTGATGACGCGGGTGTTGCAGGGGGAAACAGTCTTTGTTCCGCCGATTCAATTAAAAAGTGTAAACAAAGCGAATTCTGAACCCATTATGTATTTTGTCGGCCCACTTCGTAATTCAAAGGGAGAAGTTATCGCCGCTCTGGCTTTTGGAATGGACCCTCTTAAGGATTTTACCTTCTTGGCTCAGGGTGGACGTATAGGTGAAAGTGGCGAAACCTATGCATTTAATAAAAAAGGATTTTTTATCACCGAAAGTCGATTCGAACGGCAGTTGGAACAACTAGGGCTAATTTCAAAAGGAATGAATGAAATTCTTAGCGTTAGAGTGAGCGATCCAGGAGGCGATTTAACCGCTGGGTTCAACGCTCCGCCGCCCGAAGAGCGGCATCTCACTCGAATGGCCAAGAGCGCAACCGAAGGGAATACAGATACCGATATTATTGGGTACAGGGATTATCGAGGAATACAAGTTCTAGGCACCTGGTTATGGGACGATATTTTGGAATTTGGGTTAACCTCCGAGATTGATTTGGAAGAAGCCCTTGGTCCTTTTTATTTTACTCGTAATATCATCATTTTAGTTCTTGGGGTTACGCTGTTATTCGCCATTGTACTCACTGCGCTGAGTTTATGGATGGGAGAACAAGCTAACGTGACTCTGAGAGAAGCTCGCGACGACCTTGAAGATAGGGTAAACGAACGAACGCGGGAATTACAGAAAAAAAATATTTTTTCAGAGGTGCATAAAAATATCGCGGTCGGCGCTAATCAGAACCTACCCACAGAGGAAGGAATGATATACGCGCTGAATTGCGTTTGCGAAGGTATTGATTGGCCGATTGGCCATGTTTATTTACCCGATCCTGACAAACCTAATGATCGACTTCTCCCAACTAAAATTTGGTATGTGAAGGATCCAAAAAAATACCGAGCTTTTATGGATGCGACAGAATCCAGCGTTTTTTATATAGGAACCGGATTGCCAGGTAGGGTATTTAAATCAGGAAAACCAGAATGGATAAAAAATGTGGGAACGGATTCGGATTTCCATAGAGCCTCCTTAGCGGGAAATATGGGATTGGGAGCCGGGTTGGCTTTTCCCATTTTAATAGGGGACGAGGTAGCCGGAATTTTAGAATTTTTTTCCAGGGAAGAGGAAGAGCCAGATTATAATCTTCTGGAAATGATGGGGCAAATTGGAAACTTATTGGGAAGCCTTGTCGAAAGAAAACGAAGCGAAGAACAACTCACACTTACTCAGCAAAAGGCCGAAGCCGCCACACAAGCCAAATCTGATTTTTTAGCAAATATGAGCCACGAAATCCGCACTCCAATGAATGCCATCATTGGAATGAGTCTCTTGGCATTAAAACAAGAACTCTCTCCTAAATTAAACAATTATCTTAGTAAAATTCAAAGTTCGGCTAATTCCCTTCTGGGCTTGATCAATGATATTCTCGATTTTTCAAAAATTGAAGCTGGAAAATTAGATATGGAAAATGTCGAGTTTCGATTGGACGAGACTCTCGATAATTTATCCACTTTAGTTACTTTTAAAGCGGAAGAAAAGGGATTGGAAGTTTTGTTTTCCGTTGACCAGGAAGTTCCAATTTCCTTAATAGGCGATTCTTTGCGATTGGGACAAGTCTTAACCAATTTAACCAACAATGCGGTCAAGTTTACCGAACACGGGGAGATTATTATTAAAATCCGTTGCCTTAATAAAGAAAACGGGATAGCCGAATTAGAATTTTCAGTCAAGGATACCGGTATTGGGTTAACTGAAAAACAAATCAATAAATTATTTCAGTCGTTCAGTCAAGCTGATACATCCACGACACGAAAATATGGAGGCACTGGATTGGGGTTGACAATTTCCAAACGCCTTGTGGAATTGATGGGCGGAGCCATTAGAGTCGAAAGCGAACCTGGACAAGGAAGTTGTTTTATATTTACGGCGCGGTTTGAATTTAATTCTGATGAAACAGTTTTTGGCTCCCCTCTTTCCGACGATTTAAAAGGCAAGCGATTTTTGATTGTCGACGATAACGAATCGGCCAGAGCAATATTAAACGAATCCTTGCAATCATTTTCAGTTGACGTGTCCATGGCCAGTTCAGGAATGGAGAGTATTTCAATGGTTAAATCGGCCAACGCCGATCGACCATTTAACTTTATTGTAATGGATTGGCGCATGCCGGGTATGGACGGTATAGAAGCCTCTAGAAAAATTAAAGGGGATTCCACTTTAAATCAACTCCCAAAAATAATCATGTTAACCGCTCATGGCAGCGAACGGGCTATTCGTGAAGCGGAAGAAGCCGGCATTGAAGGATTTATTGTTAAGCCAATAAACCCTTCTACGCTATTAGATACCATTTTGAAGGTGATGGGAAAGGAAACGCGGAGCGTAAAGTTATCCGGTTCTTCTAAAAACGATCAGAAGGTGGTGGGGCTGGAATTAATCAAGGGCAGTCAAGTGTTACTAGCCGAAGATAACGAAATAAATCAAGAAATTGCCATCGAAATTTTAGAAGAAATTGGCCTGATTTTGACCGTTGCTAATAACGGCCAAGAGGCCGTAGCCTTGGCTAACAAAAAAGATTTTGATTGCGTTTTGATGGACTGTCAAATGCCCGAAATGGATGGCTACGAAGCGACGCGGACCTTACGCAAAAAAGAAGAGTTCGCTTCGCTCCCTATTATCGCCATGACCGCAAATGCAATGGCTGGCGATCGCCAAAAATGTTTGGAAACCGGAATGAACGATCATGTTGCAAAACCCATCAACACTGACGAATTATTTAAAGCTTTGGTAAAATGGATTCCACCCCGTCAACAAAATGAAACTACTATTTCAACCCAAAATGAACCAGCTCGATTGGATAAAGAAAACCAAACTTCTTTTCCAGAGAAACTACCAGGATTGGATATAAAAGCGGGTCTTTCCATTGTCATGGGAAAAGAAAAACTTTACCGAAAGCTTTTAAGAAAATTTTTAGAAGATTATTCTAACGTTAAAGAGTCGTTAATAAATCTAATGGACCAAGAAGACCTAAAAGATGCGGAAAGACTGGCTCATACGGTTAAGGGAGTCGCCGCAAATATCGGGGCTAAAGCATTGCAGACCTCCTCCGGAGAAATAGAAACGGCTATAAGAGAAGGAACTTTAGACAATAAAGATGCCTTATTAAAACAGTTTGATTTAGATCTTATTGAAGTATTAAAATCTTTAACGCAACTACAATCCCCAAAAGAAGCTTTCCTCGAAATAGATTTTTCCAAGATTAAAATTCCTGAAGAATTATTTGCCGAACTTCAAAACGCGATCGATCAAGGAAGTTATGACGATCTGTTAGAGCGCTATGACGATTTGTCAAAACTGAACCCTTACGGTCCAGAGTTGGTGGAGAAATTGAAATCTTTGAATCAAGGAACCCTCCTGGACGAAATGTCGGCAATACTAGACTCGATTAAAAATAATACAAATTCTCCAACCGATTCAAATACTTTACTAGAAATTTTAAAGCGCCTTGAATCCCCCATAAAAACAAGAAGACCTAAAAAATGCGCTCCCGTGTTGAAAGAAATATTGGGATTGACCTGGCCACCGGGTTATGAAAACGACATTCAAGAGTTACAAAAACAAATTGAAGGCCATAAATATAAAGAGGCTAAGTCCTTATTAGAATCCATAATCAAAAATATTGAGGAACAATTTAATCACAATGGATGATCCGAATGAAGCCATAATTTTGGTGGTAGATGATGCAGAAACTAATATTGATATTCTGGTCGAAACTCTGGGAGAAAAATATGACGTCATGTGTGCAATAGACGGGGAGTCGGCTTTAGAAATTCTTGAGGAAGAAAAACCCGACTTGATTTTACTCGACATTATGATGCCAGGAATCGATGGGTTTGAAACATGTCGTCGAATCAAAAATAACCCCAACTTAAAAGATATTCCAGTTATCTTCATATCGGCAAAATCTGAAGAGGTAGATATTAAGGAGGGTTATAGCGTTGGCGGAGTAGATTATATTGCCAAGCCATTTCAGTTTGAGGAAGTTATGGCCAGCATTCAAAGACATTTAAAATTGTAATTCTAAGAAAAATAAAAAAAATTGAAAAGATATAGAGAGGGAAAAAGAATTTAAAGATCCTTTATCGTTTTTGAAGACCATCCCATTCGCTAGTTTAATTCTTCTCCCTTGAAGAAACTTGGGAAGGTATTTGGACAATGGAAACAAAATAAACTTAATTTTGAAAAATAAAACCGCCGTTTCCATCAACGCTTACCGTTACCTGATCGCCTTCTTTAAATTTTCCATCTAAGATTTGAGAAGCCAAAGGATCTTTTATGAATTTTTGAATGGCCCGTTTGAGAGGTCTTGCTCCATAAACAGGATCATAACCTTTTTCCGCCAACAAACCTTTGGCATCTTCGTTTATATTGATAGTGATTTTTCTTTCGATGAGTCGCTTTTGAAGATCGACCAGTTGAATATCGACAATATTTTTGATTTGGTCTTTCCCCAAATTTCTGAAAATGACGCAGTCGTCGATTCTGTTAAGAAATTCCGGTCGAAAATATTTTTTCAATTCTTGAGTGACCGTGTGACGAAATTTTTCCCATTCAGCCTCTAAAGAACCATTTTGTGAATGATTTTTAGTAATTCGTTCGCTCTCTTCTTGAATTAATTGACCCGCAATATTTGAAGTCATCAAAATCACGGTATTCTTAAAATCCACCGTTCTACCCTGCCCGTCTGTAATTCGACCATCGTCTAGGATTTGAAGGAAAATATTAAAAACATCTTGATGAGCCTTTTCCATCTCGTCAAACAAAACGACAGAATAAGGTTTTCGGCGAACGTGTTCGGTTAAATACCCTCCCTCTTCATAACCAACATAACCTGGAGGAGCGCCCAACAATCGAGACACCGAATGTTTTTCCATAAACTCGGACATATCGATACGAACCATCGCTTGTTCGTCGTCGAATAAAAATTCGGCCAATGTCCGAGCGAGTTGAGTTTTCCCAACTCCTGTTGGACCGAGAAAAAGAAAAGTACCTATGGGTTTATTTGGGTCGTCCAAACCGGCCCGAGCTCTGCGTATGGCATTTGCTACTAAACCAACGGCTTCCTCTTGCCCCACCACTTTTTTTCTTAAATGAGTTTCCATTTGGATCAAACGTTCTTTTTCGGATTGCATCATTTTATCCAATGGAATTCCTGTCCATCGAGAAACGATAAAAGCTATATCTTCTTCCCCCACTTCTTCATTTAAAAGTTTTTTATTTTTTATTGGGTCGGCAACAATTTGCAACGACTCCAATTCTTTATTCAAACGAGGCAATTCGCCGTATTTTAGAGAAGCAGCTCTTTCAAGAGACCCTTCTCGTTCAGCTTGCTCGGCTTCTCTCCCAGTATCCTCAATTTTTTCCTTCAGTTTCTGCTTAATTCCAATGGATTTTTTTTCTTCTTCCCATTGTTTGCGTAATTCATCGCATTCTTTTTTTGCCGTAAAAATCTCACTTTCAATATTCTCGCTTCGATCTCTCGATTCGACATCATCTTCTTTTTTTAGAGCTTCGCGTTCAATTTCCAATTGAGTTATTTGCCGTTGAAATTGATCAATCTCGACAGGTAAAGAATCTATTTGCATTCTTAACCTTGAAGCGGCTTCGTCTATGAGATCGATGGCTTTGTCCGGTAAAAACCTATCGGTAATATACCGGTTAGAAAGTCTTGCCGCCGCCACAATAGCGCCGTCTTGTATACGAACCCCATGATGAACTTCGTACTTTGATTTTAATCCTCTTAAAATAGAAATAGCGTCTTGTTCCGTTGGTTCTCCAACCACTACGGGCTGGAACCTTCTCTCTAACGCTTTATCTTTTTCGATATATTTTTTATATTCGTTTAATGTCGTTGCGCCCACACAATGCAATTCTCCCCTGGCTAAGGCTGGTTTTAGCATGTTCGAGGCATCCATAGATCCCTCCGTAGAACCGGCGCCTACAAGAGTATGAAGTTCGTCAATAAATAAAATTATTTCCCCGCCTGCCGATCCAATTTCATGTAAAACGGATTTTAAGCGATCTTCAAATTCTCCTCGGTATTTTGTTCCAGCAACCAATGCCGCTAAATCCAAGGTCAAAATCCTTTTTTCTTTAAGGGTTTCAGGAATGTCTCCATGAAAAATTCTTTGAGCCAATCCTTCAACAATAGCGGTTTTTCCAACCCCGGGTTCTCCAATCAAAACCGGATTATTTTTAGTTCTTCTAGATAATACCTGAACCACTCTACGTATTTCTTCATCCCTACCAATCACTGGATCTAATTTCCCCGATTGAGCGCGTTCGGTTACGTCGACGCAATATTTCTTGAGAACTTGATATTTGTCTTCAGGATTTTGGTCCGTGACACGTTGGTTACCGCGTAAATCAAAAAGAGCTTTTAATAAATGATCTTTTCGAATTCCGTTTTTAACAAAAAGCTGACCAACGCTGGAATTTGGAATTTCACAAATGGCCAATAGAATATGTTCTGCGCTCAAAAACTCATCTTTCATAGCGCTAGATTCTTCAAAAGCTCTATTTAAAACGGATTTAAACGTCAACGAAATATGAATTTGAGGAATTTCTTTCGTAACTTTAGGAAAGTTAGAACATTGGCTTTGGAGTTGCGATAGAATATTTTCAGAATTGGCTCCAGACTTATTCAATATGCTATAGGTTAAACCTTCTTTATCTTTCATTAATTCCAGCAACAAATGCTCGCATTCGATATACGGTTGCCTTTCCCGCTCACAATAGGTTTGAGCTTCGGCCAAAGCCTCTTGCAACTTAATTGTCATCTTATCGAAACGCATAACTAGCTCCTGGTTTTATCAAACTAGAATTCAACTACCTGTTAAGTAATAAGATTCGAGAGTAAACTTGTCAAGTTGTTTCAATTTGCAAGGCTAGGAAAGGACTGCGAGGAGGGAAATTAAAGCCGGAATTAGGAAATCCCGGCTTTAAGGGCTTATTCAATGCCTTGTTCGGCTAACCATCGTTCCGCTTCAAGAGCGGAAGCGCAACCTGCGCCAGCGGCGGTAACGGCTTGCCTATAAACTTTATCGTGAACGTCTCCAGCGGCAAAGACGCCTTCAATATTAGTTTGTTGAGTTCCGCTTTTCACTTTAATGTAACCGGTCTCGTCTAAATCAATTTGACCTTTAAAAACGGACGTATTAGGCGTGTGTCCGATAGCGTAAAATATACCGGCCAGCGGAATATCTTTTTCTTCCCCCGATTTGAGGTTTTTGACTCGACCGCCAGTAACAAAATCATCGCCCAAAGCGTCTACAAAAACAGAATCCCAAATGATATCAATTTTAGGGTTGTCAAAAGCTCGCTTTTGCATAATTTTAGAAGCTCGCAACTCATCTCTACGATGCACCAGATAAACTACCGTCCCAAATTTAGTCAAATAGGAAGCTTCTTCGACGGCGGTATCCCCGCCTCCAATAACCATCAAAGGTTGATTCCTAAAAAATGGCAATGCCCCATCGCAAACGGCGCAGGCAGACATTCCATTGTTCCACATTTTTTCCTCGTTTGGCACGCCCATTCTACGAGCCGTTGCGCCAGTAGCTATAATAACGGATTCGGCTTGAACTTCTCTTTTTTCAGATTTAATGGTAAATGGTCGTTTGCTAAAATCTACTTCCGATACGTCTTCTCGATACATTTCAGTCCCAAAACGCTCTGCCTGTTTTCTGAACAGTTCCATTAAATCTGGGCCATTGACTCCCTCTGGAAACCCTGGATAATTTTCGACATCTGTAGTTGTGGTTAATTGACCTCCAGCAGGTCCGCCCGACATATAGCCTTCAAACATAAAAGGATCCAGGTTAGCTCTAGCGGCATAAATAGCGGCGGTATGGCCAGCGGGTCCGGAACCAATAATCACTAGCTTTTTTACTTCTGACATCAAGAATCTCCCTTTCTATTATTTGACTTCACGCAACGAAAACCTAAATCGCTAAACCGCAAATCATGATCTCTCGCTACTCTATCTGAAACCCTTAGGTAATGCGCTGGAGAATTCCAGGCGCCCCCTTTAATAACTTTTTGCGTGCCACTATCAGATCCTTTAGGATTTACTTGAGGTTCCGTAGTTTTATAAGGCCCGTACCAATCTTGAGTCCATTCATAAACATTACCCAACATATCAAATAGGCCTTTAGAGTTTGGGTTAACCGACTCAACTCTATTTGGGGACCCAGCATTATACTTTTTTCCGAAAACGGCTCCGCCTAACTCTTTTCTTTTAGCGGCTTTTTCCCATTCCGCTTCTGTAGGCAACCTGCCGCCTACCCAATTACAAAAATCCTGCGCTTGTTTCCAAGAAACAAAAACAACGGGCTTATCTCTTCCGGAAAAATCTCTGGGCCGCGAATCATGCAACTCGTTAGGAGAACAAAATCCTTCTTTGAAACATTGATAATAAGATTGATTGGTCACTTCGGACCGCAAAATCATAAACTCATCCAATTGCACTTTATGAGGAACTTCGTCGGAACACCAATCCGAATTACCCTGTTCTTCAACGCAATATGTATCGCCCATTACAAGGTCTCCGGCGGAAATAACTTCCCATTTAAGGTTTGTCGGTTCTTGCGCCAAAGCGGGACTCATCAACCATAAAATTGTTCCAAGTATTCCTAAAAAACTTTTCGACATGAATTAAATCCTTCACCTCTCCAGGTTTTTAAAGATTTCATCTTTTACTGTTTCGTAATCGGCCTCTAACTCATACGGTTTATAAACAAAATTGGAATCAATTCCCGAAATATTATTAGCGTGGTAATTATTTAAAAATTCCGAAAACTTTAAACCGTTAGCCGTAGAAATTACGATAACTCGATCGCTTTTTTTGATATCTCCCCTTTTAACCAACTTTTCCATAACTGCCAAAGCGACGGCAGTATGTGGACAACATAAGAGGCCCGTTCGATTCGCTCTTCCAGCTACGTTCGCTAATTCTTCTTCCGTAGCGTCTTCTGCAATTCCGTCAAAAGCTTTTAAAGTTCTAATCGCTTTTTTAATGCTGACAGGCGCTCCAATTTGTATCGCCGAGGCTAATGTTTCTTCCGCTTGAATATTTTCAAAATCTTTATACCCATTTTTAAAACATCTAACCAAGGGATTTGCTTTTTCAGCTTGAGCGCAAACTAATCTTGGTAATTTGTTGATCAATCCAAGGTCTTGCAACATGGTAAAGCCTTTGCCTAAAGCGCTCACATTGCCTAAATTTCCTCCAGGCACTATCACGACATCGGGCACTTCCCAATCAAACTGTTGAACTAATTCAAAGCTGATGGTTTTTTGTCCTTCAATTCGCAGGGAATTCATAGAGTTGGCCAAATAAATATCATTTTTCATACAAATATCTTTAACAAGCTTCATACAACCGTCAAAGTCCGTGTCCAGCGAAACTGTCATCACTCCATGTGTTATTGGTTGAATTAACTGAGTCAAAGAAACTTTATTTTTTGGAAGAAAAACAATAGCCGGGATTCCCGCAACGGCGCAGTAAGCGGCTAAAGCCGCCGAAGTATCGCCGGTAGAAGCGCATGCAACCGCCCTTATATTTTTCCCTTCGCTTCGCATCTGCTTGACCATAGAAACAAGCACCGTCATTCCTATATCTTTGAAAGAACCCGTATGCGACAAACCACATTGTTTGACCCATAAGTCGTCAATACCAACTTCTTGGCCAAATCGCTCTGCATAAAAAAGATTACTTCCCCCTTCGTAGGTCGAAACGATGTTATCGTTATCTAAATTTGGGCATACCAGTTCCTTTTTACCCCAAACACTACTTCCGTAAGGCCACTCATGCTTACGATAACGATCGTCAAATAAAGTCTTCCATTCTTTAGCCGAACGTTTTTTAAGCTCGTCCATGTCATGACAAACTTCCAATAAATCATCGCACGTTGGACATCGATAGATGACTTCCGTCAATTCATAACGACCAGAACAACCATTAATACATTGAAACCAGGCTTTAAAATTCATACTCAATTCTCACACCGTATAACAATAGATTTTTCGGAAATAACGTCAGTTTGGTTTAACTTAGCTAAAGCGTCTTGAATATTTTGCTCTCTAGCTTGATGGGTCATGAAAACCAGTGGAACCCCTTTACCATCTTCATCTCTCCCTTGTTGACTTACAGATTTAAGACTGATGGAATGTTCGCCTAAAACACCGGAAATTATCGACAAAACACCGGGTCTATCAGCAGCGTTAAATCGCAAAAAATATTCCGTTTCAATTTGTCGGATATCTTTAACCGGTAGTTTTTTAAAGTTATTTTGATTGAAGGCTTGTACGGGAACTCTTGAGGTAACGTTTAATAAAATATCCCGAGCAATTTCAATAACATCTCCTATAACTGCCGAAGCGGTAGGTAACGAACCCGCTCCATGCCCAATCAAAGCGCTTTTTTCCATTAAATCGTCATAGATCTGAACCGCGTTAAAAACACCGTTAATTTGGGCTAACGAATGATTTTCTGGAATCATGGCAGGATGCACTCGAACTTCAACGGAATCGCCGCTCATTTTAGAAATAGCCAATAATTTAATTTTATAACCAAATTCTTTAGCGCAATCGATATCCTTAAGCGTAATATCGGAAATCCCCTGAATGTATATCTCGTTAAAATTAACGGATGTTCCGTAGGCAAGCCGAGTCAATAAAGCGGCCTTATGGGCTGTATCAATCCCTTCAATATCAAAAGTTGGATCTGCTTCCGCAAAACCTAATTCCTGAGCTTCTTTTAAAGCGACGCCAAACTCGCGCCTATTGTCCGTCATTTGGCTCAATATATAATTTGCGGTTCCATTAACAATTCCTACTATGGATTTAATTTGGGTTGCGGCAAAAGATTCTTTTAAAGATCGAATAATAGGAATACAACCGCCAACGGCGGCTTCAAAACCAAGCGCAAAGCCTTTTTCTTCGGTTAATGAAAATATTTCGTCGCCATGCTTGGCTAAAAGAGCCTTGTTTGCCGTTACCACCCGCTTGCCATTTTCGATGGCTTTTATAATAAAGGTTTTTGCGGGTTCCATGCCGCCAATCAGTTCAATGACAATATCAATTTCAGGATTGGAGAGGACCTCGTCGACATTTGTGGTCAAAATTCCAGGTTTAACTTTGACTCCTCTGTCTGTCTTGATATCCAAATCGGCAATTTTTACTAAATCGATTTTAGCGCCAAGTCGGTGCGAAATAATTTCCGCATTGTCGGTTAATATTTTAACAACTCCTGTACCTACAATACCAAAACCAATTAAACCAACCTTTACGGTTTTCATAAATTATTCCGATCGTTCTAAAAATTCATCCGGCTTATTAAAAATTTCACGAAGTCCGCGAATCGCTTGCCGGGTTCGGTGTTCATTTTCTACTAAAGAGAAGCGGACATAACGATCCCCTTCTTCGCCAAATCCCACCCCAGGCGATACCGCCACTTTAGCTTTCTTGATCAATCTTTTTACAAATTCCAAAGAACCCAATTCTTGAAATTGTTCGGGAATTTCAGCCCAAACAAACATAGTAGCTTTTGGTTTTTCTACTTTCCACCCTAATCGATTCAACCCATCGCATAAAACATTGCGGCGATTTTTATAAATATCGCAAATTTCCTGAGCGCAATCTTCCAATTCGTTAAGCGCAATGATGGAAGCGATTTGTATTGGTTGAAAAATACCATAATCGTGATAACTTTTCACCCTTGCCAGAGCGTGAATAAGCGTTGCGTTCCCAACAACAAACCCAACTCTCCAACCAGGCATATTGTAACTTTTTGAAAGCGTAAAAATCTCCACTCCCACATCCTTGGCTCCAGGAACTTCCAAAAAACTAGGGGCTTTATATCCGTCAAAAACAATATCTGCGTAGGCAAAATCATGAATGACGATTAAGTCGTGTTCTTTTGCAAAATCCACCACCTTTTTGAAAAAATCAATCTCTACAACTTCAGTGGTTGGATTATGCGGAAAATTTATAACCAAAGCAAAAGGCCGGGGCCAATTCTGCTTAAATGCTTTTAATAAGGATTCAAAAAAATCGACTTCTCGCGATAATGGGACATGGATAACGTCGCCATTCGCCAATATAAAAGCGTAAGTATGAATAGGATATGTTGGCGTTGGCACTAAAATGGAATCGCCAGGATTCGTAATCGCCAAGGCTAATTGAGATATGCCCTCTTTCGATCCAATAGTCGCAATCGCTTCGCTTTCGGGATCTAAATCGACGTCAAACCGGCGTTTATACCAGTCGGTAATAGCCAGACGAAGTTTAGGGATTCCCTTTGAAAGAGAATAGCGGTGATTTTGCGGTTTGTTTGCCGCTTCGCACAATTTTTCTACAATTTTAGGAGGGGTGGGCATATCTGGATTGCCCATCCCAAAATCTAAAATATCCTCGCCGCTACGCCTAGCCTCAACTTTTAGTTCATTGACACTATTAAATACGTAGGGAGGTAATCTATTTATCCTGGAAAACTCTTTCACTTTCCAAATACACGATTGGGATTAAAAATTAGGGTAAAACGATGGGCTGGAAATCTGCAAGGGCGGTAAACCGGCTTTCTTAGATAACCACAAAAGCGTTCTAACCATGAAAGCCCTTGACGAACCAAAAGATTCGCTAAGATACCATAAAATATCAAATCCAGCAAAGATAAAAAAACCCTTATTAAATAGATACTTATAGCTAATCAAATCCCAAGAAGAACCATTTTGCTTATTTATAAAAAAGAATTAAATCTGTTAAAACTGACCAATCAATTTAAAAGTCATTTTTTTCTTTTAGAATTCAATGGTTATGAAAACTCTATTGAGACGATATCTTAAAGTTTAATTTAAACGTAATTTTTGAATATAACTTTCAACAGTAATAGAATTTATTCCAATACCTTGCTTATGCATGCTGTTATCGTAACTATCCATCATGCTAACGATTCCCGCTAAATTGCCGTTACAAGATACAATCGCTCCTCCAGAGTTCCCAAAAAATATTTCATTATCTTTAAAATAAATATAATTAGAATCTTTGATTTTGTCTTTTTTCTTGATTCTCGCTTTTTGCAAAGAGTAATATTTGCTGTTGGGATGTCCGACAACCATCAAGTTTTCATCGTCGTCAAAATTTCTTTCTAAGTTAAGCCATGAAGAGTTTCCGTCCCGGGTTAAGATAAACGCAAGATCCAAACCGCGAACTCGAGCCACATTCTTAACCGAAATTTGCTTATCGGGTTTAGCCAAAAACTCTTCTTCCACAAAAGGAAGATAAACCTTTAATTCGTTGCCATCTATGACATGGGCGGCAGTCGCAATCAAATTGGGCCGGACAAAAACGCCTGCCCCAAGCCCTTCGTCAGTTTTAATAAGAACGGTTGCTGATGCGACGGTTTTATAGAGTTCGTTACGGTTTTCGCAGGCAATGCCTTTTCCGATAAGGTGTTTTTCCAATTCGTTTTCCGGAGGGTTCATCCAAAGTCGAATAGCGCGTCTTATACTTTTTGGATAGGTATTTTCAGGGTCTGTCATCGAAAGCTTTTGATTATGCAGTAAAATAACCCCAAAACAGACGAACGCAACAGTCGTTAATTTATTTTTTAATTTTTGATGCATATATATTTGTAAGGAACGAGTTTATACGATCATCGCTAAACTAAAAAGTTTGTCTTTTTCTAACACCTATCCCACAACGTGTCATTCAGACGACCAACGGGAGGAAGAATCTCATTTAGAACCTTGATTTCTCAAGAGAATCTCGGTTAATTATTTAAAACTTTATATCCAGTTCTTTAGAAACGTAGCCTAGGCAAATCGGTTTTAACTTAGGAACCCAGGTTTAGCATGGAATATTGGCAAATTATACTTTTAGGAATTGTTCAGGGAATCACTGAATTTCTTCCAATTTCAAGCTCGGGCCATTTAATACTGGCTCCCATCTTATTTAATTTTCCCGACCAGGGATTGGCTTTGGATGCCATTCTGCATGTTGCAACTCTTTTAGCCATTATAATATTTTTTAAAAAAGACCTGATAAACTTAAGTAAAGGTTTGTTTCTAAAAAATGCAAGCAAAGACCACAAAAGAGTCTCTTGGGGAATCATTTTAGCGTGTTTTCCTGCTGGACTTGCCGGATTATTTTTTGGCGATGCTATAGAAACCAATTTAAGAGACCCAAACTTTGTAGCCATTAACCTTTTTATCTGGTCTCTTGTGTTCTTCGCTGCCGACCGTTTTAGCAGAAAAGCCTCGTCACCTAGTAAAGAATTAGAATCGCTCACTTTAAAACAAATTTTGATTGTTGGCTTTGCCCAAATGCTGGCTTTGCTTCCGGGCACTTCGCGGTCGGGAGTGACTATTGCGGCAGGGTTATTTGGAAATATTTCAAAAATAACGGCGGCTCGCTTTTCTTTTCTACTTGGCGCGCCCATTATTTTAGCGGCAGGACTTTTAAAATTTTGGCACTTAGTTTCCGATCCAGCAGCGACCATCCCCTATTCTGTTGGACAATTAGCCGTCGGTTTTATAACCGCTTTTGTAGTGGGATACTTCTCTATCAAATTGCTGTTAGGAATTCTGGAAAAGGCAGGATTGATCCCATTTATAATTTATAGAATCGTTTTATCTCTAGGGATACTAGTTTATTTCAATATATAGAAGAACAAAATTTGTCACAATGAGAGCCTGACTCATTTCACACGTTGATTGAAAAAGGAACTAGAGTTGCAAAGTCCCCACCGCATGTCATCTTGAGCGAAGCCGAAAGATCTCGCCTCGATTTAATAAATAATTCCACTCTAGTTTCTTAGAAGCCTCTCGAACTACGACCACCTTATTTAAATTCTATTTCAACTTTCTCTAAACCAAAGCCTACCTTTATTCAACTTCGTCCCCACGACCCGTCGCTCCGAGCTTGTCGAGGAATCTCGCCTGCACTCAATAAAGTATCTACCTCTTTTTTTAAAAAGTTTGTAACTGGAAGCGTAAAAAATTATAATTACCGCCAACAAAGATATTAGCCCCCGTAGCTCAGCAGGATAGAGCACCGGATTCCTAATCCGGGGGTCGTGCGTTCGAGTCGCGCCGGGGGCATTTATAAAACAAAGGCTTATGATTAAGATTATAAGTCTTTGTTTATTTAGTAGGCATATAGTAGACGGTTGGATTCAAATGAGAGGACGCCTGAATTTTCAGTATAGCTACTATTAAGAACTCTAAAACTCATAAACAAAGTTAAAAAAATAGAATTATCGCTAATTCTAATTCAAGTAACCTGAAAATAAACAAACGCCTCCTAATTTTATATTGGGAGGCGTTTGTTTATAACTTATCTAGAAAAATCTATTCTAATGTTGCCCAAACCTCGTTTGTATTAAGATAACCAGGAGCTCCAAGAAAACCGCCCATTATCCAAATACGATTTTGAAATACTTCAGCTTGGAGATGCGATCTTGCGGACCAAGGGGGAGAATCAGTGACTAAGTTCCAAATCTCTCCATCGGTACTATTATAAACCTCGTCAAACACTCCATTATTCCCATCTTGACCAGCAATAATCCACATTTTGCTGTCATATACTATTCCCGCTGGGAAATAACGTTTACCATTTGCAAATAGCGTATCGCTAGTTTCCTCATTCCAGGAGGTTCCATCAAAAGACCAAACATCAGTTGTTAATCCATTTATCACGTAAACTTTATTGTTGAGGGTAAGAACGGTGTGGCCATAACGCCCTGACCAGGGTGCATTAGCGGCCTGATCCCAATCAATTCCGTCAGTAGAATACCAGATGTCATTCAATCCACCAGTGTTCCCATAACCTCCCATGATCCACATTTTCCCGTCGTAAACAACAACGTCAAAATGGGTTCTAACTGCCCAATCGGCATTTGGTTGAATTTCCTCCCAGGTAATGCCGTCATCCGATCGCCAAACGTCATTTAAATTGCCAGTCGAATTGGATCCACCCATTACATACATTTTGTTATTAAAAACAACAGCTCCATGACTTTGTCTTTCGTCTGGTAACGGGGAGCTACCTGTAACCTTATTCCAGTCTACTCCATCGGACGTATACCAGATTTCATCAGAATATGAAGAACTTGAGCCAGTTCCAACATACCCTTGTAATACCCACATTTTGTTGTCAAACACTACAGATTCAAATTGGTTTCTTTCGCTCCACTTAGCTAATGAAGTAGTAATTTCCTCCCAATCAACCCCATCATGAGGCGCAACGCTCAATTCGCTAAGAGGAATAAAGGCTTCCGAATCTCCTTGTGTGTTGGAAAGTTTTAATTTGTAATTACCTGCAATTAGAGTCTCTGGCATGTCTACAATTACCTGTTGCAAAGGAGGAGTGGTGTTTGGAATATCTGCTGTATTCAATACATTTATAGTTTGGCCAGCAAGGGTAACGGTTGGATCCGTTTGGCTAATAACCAAATCAGTTCCATTTAAGTCTATAGCCGGAACAGAGCCTGTGCCAGGATCATATTGAAATTCCCTCGTGAAAAGGATTTCTACTCCATCGGCTTCATCTTTACCGCTTGCCCCAGCAGGCCCCACAGGTCCCGCGTCGCCAGCCGGCCCTGTAGCTCCCGTGGCACCCGTTACTCCTTGGATTCCTTGTGGACCAGTAGCTCCAATCGGACCTTGAGCCCCCGTAGCACCGGTAGCTCCCTGAGACCCGGTTAATCCGATTGGACCTTGAGGACCCGTGTCGCCTTGTAATCCTTGTGGACCTACAATACCCTGCGGGCCTTGAGGTCCTGCAGGTCCCTCAGGACCTTGTGGTCCCGCAGGTACAGAGTCCCATTTAATGCCATTTGGCGCCGTTGAATCTGAGGTTAATACTTCACCATTTGCCCCTACTCCCAAACGAATTTCTTTATTCCCATCATGCGTTAAAACATCACCTTTGGTAGTCAAAACAGGCTTTCGGCCAATAATAATGACTCGATTTGAGGTACCGGATTCCGTCAATTCAATGTCAGGCCCGGCTTGAAGTTTATCCATCAAGAACCCTTCTGTCGTATCGCCTGAAGATACTTTCGCCTTTTCATCTTGTGCCCAGCCTGTGGACGCAAAACCAAATATAACAAAACAGATAATTCCTATTTTTAACATAGTCATATTTTCTCCTTAGCTAATTTGTTTGGAGGTTTTAGAGTTTTTTCCGGTAGAGAGAAAATATAAATTTTAACCTTGGTTTAGTTGGATTTGGAATTCCGATTGTTTTGCATATGAATATTCAATGGCTTATGGTAAATAAAAAAGGTTGACACAATTTATAAAATTAATTTCTGATGATTTATCCTAACTACCTTATATTTTATTTCAAATCGACCAAAACCATCTTTCCTACATCCTTGCTAATTTGAATTAACTTGGACCTTGGCTTCAACGCGGAGATTTTCTAAGGGGGTGTCGATACAAACCTTACTGAATTTATCTCCCTTAATTTCAGCTTGAACGGAATCTAGAAACTGGGTATTCCTTAAAATGCCCTCTCTTCCTCTTTGCTGGCCAGATTTTTTCAATACTTCAATAAGGGGTGTGGTAGCTTGTTATATTTAATACCAACCGTAGGAGACCGACTATTTCCCAATTATCTAAATACATATTTAATCATCCAGTTCTGAGATATGGATTTCGCCCATTTTTCTTTTTAGGAGCGCTGTTTAGCATTATTAGTTTGCTGATATGGGGCGGGTTTTATGCTGGATATGTCGCGCCTCCTTTATTCATGATGGATCCCGTATCCTGGCATGCCCATGAAATGATCTATGGTTTCACTATCGCAATTGTTGCAGGTTTTTTGCTTACGGCTGTAGCCAACTGGACAGATAGGCCTCCAGTGCAAGGGTTTCATTTATTAGGACTCTGCCTACTATGGCTAGCAGGACGCGTGGTTATAAATTTTGATCTGGGTTTGCCCGAGGCTGCCGTTTTAGTTTTAGAGGGCATGTTTATTCTGACACTAGCAATCAGCATATCTATTCCGCTTTTTAAAACATGGGAAAAACGCAATTTTGTATTTCTGGCGTTACTAAGCATATTATTTGCATGCGACATGGTCTTCCTTATTACCAAAGATCGCATATTTCTTTATGTTGCTGTGATGATTATTATCGCTATGATCTCTATAATTGGAGGGCGAATCATTCCGTCCTTCACCGTGGACGCTCTGCAAGAAAGAGGAGAAGAAGCCCACGAGACACCGCAAAGCAAATTAGATATTCTGGCCATACTATCGTTGATATTGATAATATTGACACTGGTGTTTGTGGAACAGGAAGGAGCTATTCTTTCTGGGTTTGCCTTTTTATCCACCATCGTCCATATTCTACGTCTACGACGCTATCATACACTCAGAATTTTGAATGATCCTATGCTTTGGATTCTCCATGTTGGCTACAGCTGGGTAATTCTAGGGTTGTTTATGATAGGACTCTCAGCGCTGGGTTTTCTTCCATTCTCTATTTCGCTACATGCTTTTACAGCGGGAGCTATTGGCTCTATGACGCTTGGTATGATGTGTCGAGTGACTCTGGGACACACTGGACGCAACCGGATCGCAACAAACCTGACAAAATTAAGTTTTCTCCTGATACAGGGCGCTGCTTTTATGCGAGTATTTGGTCTGATAATTGCGCCGGACTATAGTATTGAGTGGATTATAGGTTCCGCTACACTTTGGATACTTAGTTTTTCTCTTTTTATTTTGATTTATGCTCCAATGCTATGGAAGGCGGACCTTGATGAACTGAACGATTAGTAAGGCTCGTTAGTAAAGGAACACTATCTCCCCCTAAACCTATCCCCTTGGGTTAGTCATAAATTGGACATTCTCTTTTATTTCTTTAATTTTTTTAAGAAATGCTTTTAGATCGCGCTTTCAATTATCAGTACGTATTACCCCTCTGACAAAAATAAATTTTGACCAGTTTTTAATCCATCTCACTATTACAGATATAAAACCCATAATCAGATCAAAAAAAGTTAACTCTTCTATAATCTTATCTTTATTTATTTTTCATTCAATTTATTAAATAAATCCTTGATTATTGTAAACAATAAATGTTGTAATATTTTTTTGCAAACAAAAAATTTTTAAAAATGAAAGGTAACTTCTTAAGAAAAAGGAATTCTATTCTTTAATTTTTTTATTGCGTCATGAATTATCTTTTAAAGTTTTAATAAATAAAGAGGAGGGAGAAATATTATGGGAAAAGTACTTATTTTTAATTTTGACGGTACAGGGAATGAACCCGAAGACGCGCACCAAAAAGAGAAAAAAAGCGGAGAAATTGAAGATGATGGAATCACTAATATTCTTAAATTACATTTATTATTAGGCGGTAGCCTTAAGAAAGATGGAAAAACTAAATTAACCGGAGGAAATCAAAGTTTTTACTACAACGGAGTTGGTACCTACGGGAATTTCTTTCAAAGAATTGTCAATCAGGGATTGTCCGCGGAAAAATGGGACGTTGCAAGAATTATTAATGAGGCAATGGAAGATTTTGAAAAAAATTACAAAAAGCGCGAGCATAAACATATCTTAATTACAGGCTTTAGTCGTGGCGGCGCTATCGCTAGGCGATTTGCTTCCCTGATTAATGACAAAGTTGGAAAACCCATTATTATTGAAGGGATTTTCGATACGGTAGCTTCCATTGGACTTCCAAACTTAAGCTCTTCGGATCGTCCTAAAACAAATGTAGTTTTTGAAAACGGGTGTACCCTACCTTCTAATGTTATAAAAGCGCTTCATTTAGTATCTCTTGACGATAAAAGAAAAGCTTTTCAACCAACATTAATGAATAAGGATCATCGGGTTACGGAGGTTTGGTTTGCAGGCGCTCATTCTGATGTGGGTGGAGGATATTTCCACGATGGGCTGTCCGATACAAGCTTAAGGTTTTTTTTAGATTGGTTTGAAGATTTAAACCTAGGTATTAAATTGTTAACTTCAAAAACCATTAAATATAATAATTTAGTCGATAATAAAGAAAAATATAAAATTGAGGTTGATGATGTCCAAATAGATCCTAATTCCTTTGGAGTTAATCATCAGCAAGAACGAACTCCATTGATCGGATGGGCTTCATTAACGGATCGTAGATGTTGCGTTATTCAAAACGATAAAGTCTTAGAAGATGGAGAAGATGCAAAACCATTAGTTCACTGGTCTATAGCGGAAAGAATTTCTGGCGATCGCAATTACAGACCAAAGTCCCTTGAAAACCTTCCTCACACAATTCTATACCCCGATGGGCAGACTAAAAGTTTTATAGGGCGCTCAGATCATAAGAAAATGAACACCCGTAACTTCTCAGTACTCAACCCCAATGAAAGTAAAGAAACATTTATATTTGCCTATATGAAATTTAATCATACTGGAATTCTTTTTGAAAAAGGGAAATCCTATACGATTGAGGTTGTTTCAAAAGCTGCTCATAAATGGAATGACGGCGGAATTAAAGATCTAGATGGCAAAGGTTGGGATCGTGGTTCTGTCAAATTAGGGATGCAAGAACTTGCCATAGCAACTATGGAACCTTTTAAACGAGTAACCGGAAACGGAGCTAAATGGTTCACTCTTTGTGGAAGTATTGGAGACAACGATGATAAAGCCTTTATCATTGGCAATAAACTTACTAATTATGTAGCCACCCATTCCGGAGAATTTTGCGCATTTGCCAATGATCTGGATGGATTTTACGGTAATAATACAGGCAAATTAAAAATTAAAGTTACTTGTAATTAAGATATTTATTACATAGTCGGTAATTACTTTATCGGGCTTTTTAAATGAATCTTATAACCTATTTTGATTTGTTTTAAAAACCTCGGCAAACTATTTATCTTTAATCAATAATATTTTTTACATTCATAAAACTTTGTAACGAAATTCCATAAACTTTTAATACAAAGAATAGGAGGCGTTTGATGCCAAAATACTTATTTTTTAATTTTGATGGAACAGGTAACGAACCAGAAGATGCCGATCAAGATGTCGATAGATGGGGTAATATAGAAGACGATAATATTACCAATATTCTCAAGTTTCATTTTTTTCTGGGGGGTAATCTAAAAAATGAAGCTAAAACCGTATTACCCGATGGAAGCCTCAGTTTTTATTATAACGGCGTAGGTACCTATGGAAATCCTATTCAAAGATTATTAAACCAGGGTTTGGCCTTAGGAAAGTGGGATGTTGCAAGAATAATCAATGAAGCTAAGGATGATTTCAAAAAACATTTTTCAGACGATATAGATCTAATTATTATTACGGGATTTAGTCGCGGCGCTGCAATTGCTCGAAGATTTGCTACCCTAATCAATGACGAAGTTGGTAAACCAATAATTATTGAGGGGATTTTTGATACTGTGGCTTCTATTGGTCTACCTAATTTGGATCCTAAAGACCGCCCCAAAACCGATGTTGTGTTCGAAAATCATACCCTGGCTAAGAACGTCGTTAAAGCTCTTCATATGTTAGCCCTTGATGAAAAAAGATTAGCTTTTCGACCCACATTAATGAACCAGGAAGATAAAGTTACAGAAATATGGTTCTCAGGAGCTCATTCCGATATTGGAGGGGGTTATTTCTATGACGGATTATCTGATGTAACGCTTAGGTATTTTTTGGATTGGATTGATAGCCTCAATTTAGGAATTAAGCTATTAGACTCAACGACCATTGACTACCAAAATTTATTTGAAAAAAATGAAGATCTACATATTGGCCCAGATGACGTTCAAATTAGACCCAACCCTGGTGGCAAAAATCATCAACAAGAGAGAATAATTTTTGGGGAAGCAACATTATCTGACCGAAAATGTTGCGTCATAAAAAATGATATGCGCATTGAGAATAATGTAGCAGGTGGGAATGGAGAACCCTTAATTTATTGGTCTGTACAAGGAAGAATTAGACTTGATCCCGATTACAAACCTAGATCGCTAAAAAATGTTCGCCATAAAATCCTTTACCCTGATGGGTCAGAAAAAAGTTTTTTAGGATTTTCTGCGCATAGGGCTAAATAATTATTGGAATCAGTACTAAATTATCAATTTCATTCAACTTTTAAAATAAAGGGTCTACGAAATTAAACTTGTAGGCCCTTTTTTTGCTGTATTGATCAACGCCTTAACCGGGTTCTGATACAGAAAGGTCTGACTAACCTTCAGAACTGACAGTTACTTTGAGTTTGCCTTCAATGCGGAGGTTTTCTAAGGGACTGTCGATACTTATCTTACTGAGTTTATCGCCTTTAATGTCGGTTTGGACGGAATCTAGAAACTGGGTGTCCCTGATAAAGCCCTCTCCTCCTCTTTGCCAACGCCATTTTTTGCGATACGTGTTGTAAGCAATATTGTTCCCTGAAAATATATTGTTGGCGAGTTCTACCTTTGATCGATCCTTAACCGCTATGCCTACATTGCACTCAGAAAACTTGGAATCGAGAACCGTGGTTTGTGTCCCTTCTCCTGCGCTAATACATTTGTCCCCGCTTTTTTCAAAATAGGTGTTGATTACTCGAACGGTTCCCATACTGACATCAAGTCCGTCATTACCAGAGTTTCTAAAAACACTGTCGATAATTTCTCCATCAACCAAATCCCAATCCACCGCGTCGCTACGCGCATCTTCAAAAACGGAATTCTTGATTTTAACTTGGGAACGCACAAAATGAACCGCATCGTCGCCGACAAAATTCGGCCCAAACCGGCTGTTAGCTATTTCAATACCGGGATTATCGTGAACGGAAAACATACCGGTAAAATCAAGATTATTCCAATTGTCGACGGACCCGCCTTCTATATCCAAATACTTTATACGGCTCCCTTTAGTTTCCTTCCCCATTATGGCTACCACGCCAAAGGATAATTGCGGGTTTAAACGACGAACTATAACTGGCTGTTCAGGAGAACCTTCAACATGTATGGGGCCACGAATAATTAGTGAAGTTTTCGGGCCGAGCGCCAGTTTTGTTCCGGGTTTTATGATAATCGGTTGACCAATATCAAACTCTCGAGTTTGTTCAATTATCACTTCACCGGGGCCTAATACTACTGGAGTTTGATTCGGTTGTGGAATTTCCAGCATGTTCAGCCCTGAGGCAAGTCGTAAGACTTTTAGATTATCTGGAGCAGGTGAAAATTTTAGGGGTTTTTTAGTTATAGAATGAATAAAATCGTATTCTTCAGGTTTACCGGGAAGTTTATAAAAAGCATAAAAATTAGGGATATTATACAACGATTTTAGGTAGGTTGTTTTAACAGTATTATTGGCAACTTTTAACTTCACAGAGGAATATGATCCATCGTCGCCGTTCAAAGAAAAACTTTTTCCATCTTTTCTTTGAGCAAATATTCCGGCAAAGCCTTCTAGAAAAATTTCGAATTCGTTACCGCTTTGGCTAACCACCGATAAACGAGAATATTTTAATTGTTCCTTGAGCCATTGATTACGATTCCGTACAAAATCGACAATACGGTCAATATATCCATCCAAGTCGGTAACAGACATTAACCTCTTCCCCTGCCCGCTCTTTCCACTTAGATTTATATCCGCCAAAGCCGAAGGACGCAAAGCCTTCCATTTATTCCTAATAACCGATTCCAACTCCGTAACAGATCCAATCGTATCTAATACTTCAACTAATCTTTGGATATATCGATCAACATTGTCCGGATTTTGCAACCAAACCTGTATGAAAGCTCCATCTTGTCTGTGTATGGGCCTAATCAATTGGACTTCACTATTAAAAAAATCATAACCGGTAACATCTTCTAGAAGAGGAATAATTTTACCGTTTCCAGAATCCAGCCAGAAGGAGTTGTTATGCCTACTATCCACATGGTTTTCTCCCGCATGACATAATAGAGCTAAATACTTTGCAAAAGAATCTTGATCAAAATAATCATTTAGCGTCAAAATTCTGTGTATCAGATCTTGTCTTCCATATTCGGCTTTCCAGTTCAATATATTATTGGCAGTTTCAAGAGTTCTTTTCAAAAGCTCTTTTCCCTTTTCTTTGTCTGGACCACCAACTCCCCAAGCAACTTCTCTTGTCCAGCGCTCCCAAACGCGTTGAAATTCTCTTTTATCCAAATGTTCTAGATTGAAAAAGTATCCAGGAAGACGGCCAGAGTTTATAAAAAGTGATTCGTCTAAACGCCACATACGATTATAGATTCCCATATACTTATTATTGACAAATAAGCGCACGAAATGATCGTCAATATTCAACAATCCCCACTTATTGCTAAGCATATTGGTTAACCAATTACTAAACCCAGTTCCGTCCTCGGGCGCCACCAATAAATGGTCCCGATATCCATTTAAGGTTTTCTTACCCTTTAATTTCACTCTAAGAGAAGGCTTCCAAACCATATGATGCTGAGCCATTACCCCTCTTAAGTTGATTGATACAGGAAAAGTCAACTTTTCAGATAAATGAAAAATGCCATTGATGCGTTGTTTTTTTTCAAACCTCCCCATGCCATATTGAAAAATTTGAGAATTGAGAATATCAAATCCGTTTCTTTGAATTGTTAAACGGATAGAAGGAATATCCACTTGTTCGGGATATTCTTTGGCAAAAAGAACGTTTTTAATGGCAACCTGGTTTTCTTTAATAGAAGTAGGAATAATTCCTCTAAAGAAAGTTAGATTTGGTAACCAATTTTTTACTATTTTATTTTTTGCCGCATCGTACTTGCGATGCAATATCCAGTCTGTATAGAAGGATAAGCAAGAAATTGAAATTACTAGCGCCAAAAATGAAGGGAAAATAATGGGAAATAATTTTCCCAAAGAAAATCTTTTTATTCGGTCGTTTTTCCCAAGGTTGAAACCGGTATTTGGAATGAAACGAAGAGTCATAAAATCACAATACTATACCCAAGAAATAATTATCAATTAACGAGGTAATGGAACATTAAAATAAACATCAATTATTTCTGGATTGGCTCATTGCATTAAAGGCCATAATCTCATTATTAAAAGTAGACACAGCCTCTTCTCTTGAGCGAAAATTATATTTTTCTAACATTTTGTAAAGAGTTTTTTTGGCAATCAAAGCTTTATTTTTAGCTTCTCCGGTGGGATCATTAACTTGTAAAAACTCCATGCTAGCTTTCAGGGTATAAACAATGGCTCGTTTGCCATCATTCGTCAAATCCCCGCAAACCCCTATTTGCGCATAAGACAAAGCCCTTTTTTGTCGCATATCCTCTGGTAAACCATCAACCTCTCTAGGATTGGGTCTTCCATTCAGCTTTCTAGAAAATATTTTTATCGCTTTCTCAAAATGACGAATGGCTTCTTCAATTAAATTCTCATTTAATAACACATTACCTAGATGATAATGTGCCGTTGCGAAATCAGGATTTAGTTTAATAGCTTCTTTTAAATGAATAATACCCTGTTTAACCTTTTTCATCTTTAAGTGCATGAAACCAAGGTTTAACTTTACTAAATAGGCTTTTTCGGGAGCAATTTCGGAAACTTGATTCAATATGTCAATAGGTTCTTTAATAAAGCCGTAACGATTAAACATCTCGAAACTAGCGGTAAACATTTCTTTAACTTTTCCTTCGTTATTTTTTGAATTGTTTACTTTAGAAGGTTCTGAATAACAACCTAAAACTGAATGGAAAACCAATAACGAAAAAATATATGGAGCATTTTTTCTACAAAATATTCTCTGCAAACAAATAATAATCATGAATTTGAATAGAAAAGATACCTACAGCCAGAAAAGGTTGCGAATTTACGATTTCTCGTGAGGATATTACTCTTTGTACAACCGATTAATCCTTAACCAAAAATGTGGGTAGGTTTGCCGTCGATACTCGCTTGGTTTTTTCTTTCCCAATAGCTTTTTATTTCGCTATCGGTTTTTCCAGAGGCCCATTCGATAAGGTCCTCCCTATTCCCCTTATATTCAAATAACGGAACTCCAAAACCGCATGAACCTGCCACACTCTCGATATCAATTACAAAAACTTGTCTTTTACCTGGTAAATCTTGGAATAGCGATATTGTTTCGTCCCATTCATTATCTCTTGGATGAATAACCGTCGCCTTTCCATATAATCTCAAAATTAATGGATTGCCTTCAAAAGCGCAAAACATGATTGTGATTCGATTTGTTTCTAAAACATGAGCCGCCGTTTCGTTACCGCTACCGGTAAGATTCAACCAAACAACTTTTTTAGGATTAATGATCCGCAATGAATCCATACCCTTTGGGGAAATGTTTACTCGACCCCCAGACCCTGCGGTTCCGACAAAAAACATCTGCTGTTTTTTAATAAATTGAATAAGGGTATCGTCTAACTGTTCTAATGCTTGTCCCATTGGAATTCCTAAATGACAAAGATAAATTTTTTGGGGTTTTAATTTTTTAAAATGGCGGGTAAAACTCAGTTTAGTATCCATGAATGCAATTTTAATTTCAAGCTTTTCGAAATTAATATATTTTAATTAGAACCAGCCGATTCAAAAAATCATCTATCTAATTAACCAAAGTTTTAGTTCTATTATCAAAAAAGGCAATTTACTAGATAAGTAAAAAATCCTCATAAAATTTGCCTTATACAAACCCTTTCTTTATGTTAAAATTCAACCTTTTGGAAGTTCCTTCCTAAAATCTGCAAAAATCCAAAGCGTTTCTCATTCTGAATAGGTTTTAAAATGGGCGATAAGCAATTAGTTCCTGAAATGGACTTTCAGGTTCTTACCCAACTACAAAAAATTGAAGATTCAATTTCTATTCCAGATTTGGCTGAAAAAGCTGCAATCGATCAAAGTAAAGCCGCCGCCGTTTGCTTATATCGCTCGGATCTAGGGGAAGTTAAAATACAGGAAACCGTTGAGTCCGAATGGAAATTAGGGAAAAAAGCGAAAGCTCTTCCGGGTAAATCGCTTCCTGAAAGAGATATTATTGAAGCCCTCAATAAAATGGACGGTACCGCCGAGATCACTCAGGTTGCCGAAACTACTGGACTCGAAAACAAAATTATCGGCCAATCATTACGCTGGTTAGAACAAAAAAAATGGGCTCAAAAAGAGGGTAAAACTCTTAAACTTTTGCCAGACGGCCAAAACGCTTTAGGCAATTTGTTCGACGACGAAAAACTCATTACACGTTTGATTGAAAATGGGACCGCCACTAATGCGGAGTTAGAAGCTCTTGGTATTGATATGAAGGCAGCCTGTGACTTATTAAATGGTCGCAACTTCATTGAAGAAAAAACCAGAAAAACGCGAATGGTTTCCCTCACTCCTAAAGGACGCGAACTAGTCGATCAAGGTTTAGAAATCCGCCAAGAACTTAATCAATTAACGACAGAAATGCTACGGTCTGGCGAATGGCGAAACGCCACCTTTAGACCCTACGATGTAACGGTTCCCGGAGATCCTGTTTATTCTGGTAAAGATCACCCATTAGTTTCCATTTTTGATCAAACGCGCCGCGTGTTCATAGAACTTGGCTTTGAAGAAACGGATAGTCCCTTTGTCGAATCCAGTTTTTGGGATTTTGACGCTCTTTTTCAACCACAAGACCATCCCGCCCGCGATATGCAGGACACATTTTATATCAAACGACCCAATACATGTCGTTTACCGGATGGAGACCTGGTAGACAATATTGGCCGTGTACACGAAAATGGAGGAGATACAGGTTCAATAGGCTGGCGATACCTTTGGCACAAAGATCAGGCCAAAAAACCCGTTCTGAGGACGCACACAACCGCCGCCAGCGTTCGTGCTCTGGCCGCAGACCCTAAACCTCCACGGAAAGTGTTTTGTATTGGTCCGGTTTTTAGGAGAGAAACAGTCGACTACAAGCATTTACCCGTTTTTCACCAGGTTGAAGGGATCATTGTCGATGAAAATGCTACATTTGCTAACTTATTAGGTGTGCTATCTGTTTTTTATAAAAAGATGGGGTTTGATCGTTTTGATTTTCGCCCAGCGTTTTTCCCATACACCGAACCAAGTGTCGAAATATTTGTTTGGTCTGAAAAGAAAAAAGATTGGATTGAAATGGGCGGAGCTGGTATTTTTAGACCTGAAGTAACAGAACCTCTTGGCTGTACCACACCCGTTCTTGCATGGGGATTGGGATTAGAACGGTTAGCCATGTTTCGTTATGAATTGGCAAATATCACGCATTTATATCGAGCCAGAATCAATTGGCTTAAGGAGACGCCCCTATGCCGGTAGTCTCTATTTCACTCGACACTTTACTTTCCAGAATCAAAACTGAAATCCCGCGCGACGACTTGGCCCAAAAACTACGCCAATTAGGATGCGACGTCGAAGGATACGCCACTGTAAAACGCTTTAAATGCTCCAATTGCGACAATATTATGGAAATTACGGAAACGGAAAACCCTCCCGTAGTTTGCGACCAATGCGGAGCCGATTATAAAGTTAACCAGGATCAGTTAGTATTTTTAAACGACCATAGCGTCATCCGTATGGAGCTTTTGGCTGTACGACCGGATATGTTTGATCCCGGAGGGCTCGCTCGAACCCTTAGGGGTTATTTGGGGGAAGAGATTCATCCGGGATACGAGCTCCAATCAGGCCCCTACTCTGTAACCGTAGATTCCGCTTTATCGCAAAAAGAAAATTACCGGCCCAATATAGCTTGCGCGATTATTCGAAACATGTCTTTTACTGAAGACACCCTTCGCGCCATCATGAAGCTCCAAGAAAATTTGCATTGGGCTATAGGCAGGGATAGAAAACGGGCTTCAATAGGCGTTTACGATTTAGCCAAATTGGAGGGAACTGATTTCAATTATAAAGCGGTAGCAAATAGTGAAGTCCGGTTTACCCCGCTTGGATATGCATTAGATAAAGAATCCGATAAATTAAGCCCACAAGAAATTTTAGAAAAACATCCAAAGGGAGTTCAATACAAACGTTTACTTGCCGAATTCCCTAAATATCCTTTGTTAAGCGACTCCAATGGCAATGTTCTTAGTATGCCGCCAATCATTAATGGAGAAAGTTCGCGAGTTACTCCGACAAGCAGCGACTTATTCGTCGACGTTACCGGTACCGACGAGCGACTTGTCAACAAAACCTTAAACGTTTTTGTTACCAGCGTTTCTGAACTAGCCTCAAACGTTAAAATTGAGCAAGTTGAAATCCATTACCCAAACAACAAAGTTTCCACTCCGGATTTTACGCCTCAAAAAATGAAGGTATCGCCAAGCCACGCGGAACGAGTATTAGGAATAGAACTAGATAATGCAAAGGTCAAACAATACTTGGATAGAATGGGCCACACAGTGGAAGAAACTAGTAATGACGAACTAACGGTTTTGGTGCCTCCTTATCGCAACGACATACTGCATCCCATCGATTTAGTAGAAGACGTTGCCATTGCCTATGGTTATCATAATTTCCCGTTAACTTTGGTCCCTACTTCAACGGTTGGAAAACAGCATAAAGACCAAGAAAGTTTTGACATTTGTCGAAAAGCATTAACGGGTCTTGGCTTATTTGAAGTTTTAACTTTAATTTTGTCTTCAGAAGAGTTTCAATACGACAAACTATTATTACCAAGGGACGACGACCACGTAATCATCGACAATCCAATTAGCGTGGAACAAACCATGATTAGGAAAAGGTTACTTCCTGGTTTGTTAGATACCTTTGCGGCAAACGCCGATCAAGAGTTGCCTCAACAAATATTTGAAGTAGGATATATAAGCCAAACGGATGGCGAATGCGAAACTGGATCTAAAGAGTTAAGTCGACTGGCTGGAGCCATTATTGGGCCTAAAGTGGATTACTCAGGAATCCGGTCTATCTGCGAGGCTTTATTAAGAGAGTTTTCCGGTACAGTTAAAACAGTTCCCACCAACAACCCTGCCTTCATACCAGGAAGAGTCGCCAAAATTATTGCCAACCTAAAGGGACAAGAAATGGAAATAGGCATAGTTGGCGAAGTGCATCCTCAAGTTTTGGAAAACTTCAAACTAGTTTATCCCGTCTCCGCTTTTGAAATGACGCTTGAACCTATTGTCAAATAAGCAATAGAGCCCTTGTAGAAGGGTAAAAACAATATCCCAATAAATAAAGTAAACTGTAAGAAACTGGCTAAACAGGTTTCACTATTTCTAAAAAAAGCAAAAAAAAACCGGTTGGGGAAATCCCCAACCGGTTAATTTAGAATACGATTTAGTTGCAGGCTACAGAAACACCATTAGTACCGGTATTGGTGATTCGTACTTCGCCACTAATGTCGCCGATAGAATCGCCACGGCTGAAATTAGGTTGAGGATATAAAGTAACGCTTTTGCGGCCCATAATATGCTTGGTACCCATTTTTACTTTGTCGTTACCATTTTTACCTTTGTATCCTGCGCTACCGCCACCGGTGCCAGGAAAACCGTTATGGTCGCCAGGTCCTAAAGTAATAGGAACCGTGGTTGCATTAGCTTGCTTCCAAACAACCAAATTAGCGTTGGTTCGATCTGCACTCGATCCACCACCGTGGGTCAAGGTAATAGACTTAGCGTTGTTACAGCTGGTCATTTGACCTGGAGCTAAACTTCCTGCAAATGCGGTAGCTGCAAAACAAATTGCAACAGCAACCACAAGACTGATTAAAGCCACTTTCTTCATTAGCTTATCCTCCCTATCCCTGCATTAAAATTGAAACGGTTAAGTATTGCTTATTTACTCCGTTCCCTTTACAAATTAAAACTACTTTTTATCTAAACGATTTCTCGGTTAAAATCTTATTCAAATTTCGTAGCAATTATACCCACCCACACTAACATGTCAACCATTTATTTCGCTTTATTTTAGGGTTTTTTTAACTTTTTTACGCTGTAAAACTTCTGTTGTTCCGATATTTGGTAGAGGCTAAATTTGGGGCTAAATTAATTTTTTTTAATATTTAAATAACGGCTTAAAATTCAAATAGTTAACAAAAAAATAAAAATTTAGGTATTTTTGGACCGAATTAGTGGAATTGTAATTAAATCTCCAGGCATTATCGATTTTACGTCGGTTCCAGGATTATAAACGCTTAAAAGCCAATATGGCATCGAGTAAATACTATTGCAAATCTTCCAAATCGTCTCGCCTTTTCTCACTTTTCTGGAAAGAGTTTTGTGAACTCGATAGTTTTTGAAAAAATCCTGTTGAATCGATAAATGATATTCTCTTCTTTTTTGTTCAAAATCCTCGGGACTTTCTTTTAAAAATGAAATTCTTATGGGTTTATTTACAATGATCGTTTTTTTACGTCCAAAACCATTGAGAGCTTTTATTTCCTTCACAGAAACCTTTGCCCATCCAGCGTAATGGCTTAAAGTTTCGTCAAAGTCCACCAGAATGGTGCCGATTTTCGCATCTTTAATTCCTTTGGGGAATTTAATGGGATTGAATGCTGGCCTGGCTTTGAGAATTTCAGACGAAAGAACTGCTGGTTTAGAAAATTCTAATTTAATTGACTTGGGAGGATCTTCTTTTTTCGAATCAGATATTTGAATAGAATCGCTTGTTCTTACCACTTTAAGGGAAGGCCCAGAAGTCCAGGTTTGTTTTTCAGGAGCCGCTAGCGGTATTTTTAAGATTTGGCCCGAATAGACAGCGTTGGGGTTACTTATCTTATTAAAAGCGGCTAAACCGATTGGATCGACTTTATATCGTTTCGCGATTATTGAAAGATTTTCGCGTTTCCTAACTTTATACTTAAAAAAATCGCTGGACTTTTCATAATTAATCCTTGCTTTTACTCTGCCCCTTGATTTTTTTACTTTCTTGTTTCCAGGAATTTTTAAAACTTGTCCAGGATACAAAGTGTCTGGATTTTTAATGTCATTAAAAGCCGCCAAACCTAACGAATTCACTCTATATTTCTTGGCAATGGTTGATAGATTTTCTCTTCTCCTAACCTTGTGCTTAAAAAAATCATCGGACTCATCATAGTTATATCTTGCTTGAACAACCCGCGGAGTTCGATTCCAACTTCTGCCTTGAGAATTAGGCAATTGTAAAACTTGACCGGCATAAATTAGATTTCTCCTACCTATACCGTTGATCCGTTTTAAGGTCCTTAGGCTTGTTCTAAAACGAGCGGCGATCTGCGAAATGTTATCCCCTCTTCTCACTCGATACCATTTAGAAGGCTTTTGCCTCTTATATTTTAGCCCTCTTGGAATTTTTGCATAAATCGACTTTAAATTTTTAAAACGCGGTTTAGGCGCGTTGAATTCAAACCCTTTGGGCAATCTTTTTTGCCCCGATATAACGGTATCTCTTAGAGACGGATTAAACTCTAAAATTTTTTCTTTGGACATTCCAAAATAACGAACAGCCGTTTTAATATCCAAATAATGAGGCAGTCGCATAGAAGCGACTTTTAAAGCAGGCTCCTTTTTTAAACCGGGAAAATATTTTTTGCTGTTATTGACCACATTTAACGCCGCCAAAAACTCAGCATAAAAATTTCTTGAAGCAAAACCAAAAGTTCTACTTCGATACCGCTTAATAACTTCTACAATACTTGAACCATGGCGTTTTTTAGCTCGCGCCATGCCTTGAGAACCATGATTGTATGCGGTGATTGCTAGTGGCCAACTTTTTAGTTTTGCAAAGTTTCTTTTTAACAACTTAGCGGCCGCTTTGGTTGATAGAATTGGATCTAATCTTTCATCCATTTCATAACCAATCTTCATAAACAATTTTCCCGTCGAACGAGTAAATTGCCAGATACCAGCCGCTCCAGCGCTAGAATATGCGGAAACTTGAAAAGAAGATTCTACATGTGGAAGCACTGTCAACTCTTCGGGAAGACCTTGATTTCTAAAAATCCTCTTTATGCTATCCATATACTTTCCAGAAATTTCCAATCCTCTCCGGAATCGATCTTTTTGACCAATTTGCAAACGAATACTCCGAGCAGCCCTGTAATAGCCGCCTTTCACCATCCTAGCGACTCTTCTTTCCTCTGAAGTTAAACGTTTATTGCCGCTTACCGCTAACCTTCGAAGTATTTTTTTATATTTTGCTTTTACTCGGTTAATCTTTCGATCTTTGCTTCGAGACGACAAAGAAGGACTCAAGAAAACGACTTCATAAATAACATCCAAATAGTCTTCGTCGTGAATAATGGCGTGGTTGGTTGTGTACTTGGAATAAACTAATTTCCAAAAGTTAACTCGGGTCTCTAATCCTCTCGGAACCTCAAAGGGACGTTTAGCGTCTCTTATATAGGCAGTCTTTGCGCCAACTAGGGGGGGGGAATATAAAAATCCACAAAGCAGGAAGAAAATGACAAAACAACTTTTAATTCTTATCAACAAAACTATATGTCTCTTCCTTAATAGATTAATAGAACTAAGAATTTTAGTTCATTAAGTCCACTATTTTAAGACCTTTGTGAGCCGTGGAGGGAAAAACTTTGTAACTAACTGAAATTACATAGCTTAAGTTAATTTATTTACGATAACAAACAAGCGGTTTGGAGTCAAGTTATAAAGTTTTTGGCAGAAGCTCTAACTATCTTGATTAAAGTTGATATCATATATTCTATAAATGTTTAAAGCTTAGAATTTTTTTGCAATTTAAATATCTTAGCTTATGGAAAGGGTAATATTGTCGAAATTTCTACTTTTTGAAATTATGAGATTTATTTGCCCCATAAATCATATAATTTTAAGAAAAACATAGGTCCATAACTTTATCTTGACTTGACCTATATTCACTAATTACTATAAGGTTAAATTTTTATTCGTATCATTAATTTCAAAGATTGTTCTAAAATCTCCCCTTTGACCGTGATTTAGCGCGGCTTTTTGATCAAACTAATAGCGATAATGTTTAGGAGAATTATATAAGATGTTAAAGAGTAAATTAGGTTTGGGAGCGTTAATTTTTTTCTTTTTGCTCGCCTCAAAATCTTGGGCTTACCAAGAAATTGAAGT
Organism: uncultured Nitrospinota bacterium; assembly: GCA_964570665.1. Lineage (GTDB taxonomy): Bacteria > Nitrospinota > Nitrospinia > Nitrospinales > JAJDAT01 > JAJDAT01. The sequence continues at coordinate 117,221 of CAZMZH010000007.1, forward strand.
TGAAAACGGAGGAACGATTCAAGGTCGAGCAATTTTAACCGGGAAAACCCCCCAACCAAGAGTTTTTCATCTTGTTTTATACCCTAATATAGATTTATGCGCCGAAGTGCCGGAAACAGACGAAGAAGAAAACCGAGTCGTTCACGACTTTATTACAGATGACAATCGCGGCATGAGGGATGTCGTTATTGCTATTGATCATGTAGAAGCGGGTAAAAATTTTCCAGAAAAAACAATCGAACTTTTATCCGAAAACTGTACATTTTTTCCGATTATCAACACCGTTCGTCAAGGCGGAAAATTTACGGTAGATAACGTGGATCCAGTTATGCATAACAGCCAAGTTTATCAAGCCGAAAGAGGAAAAATTATTCAAAACCTACCGGTACCGGCCGAAGATCTCACACATGGTATGGTTACTTTCCAAAAGAAATTCAAAATTTTCCAAATGATTTGCGGAATGCATGAGTTTATGCAGACGTGGGGATATCGCGTTCAGAACCCTTACAACCAAATTACCGGCAAAGACGGTACCTTTAAAATCAATAATATTCCACCTGGAGACTATAACGTTACGGGGTGGCATTATTTAATGAAAAAGGTTAAGAAAAAGATTCACATTGGCCCTAATGAAACGGTAAATCTCGATTTTGCATTTAATGGCGACAAAGTAATCCGTCCCCTATATGAAACTATCAAATCGGGTAGAATTAAAAAGGAAGCAAAAAAAGCTTTTACAAAAGACGATTAAAAACTTAAGTTTGCATGGTTTGACACTAGGTTCAAATTCTCTTTAGGTCTTCTCTTTTATAAAAACCAAAATGACAAAACATTTACGCTTTTTTCTTGCCGTTTTATTTTATTTTTCCATTAGCTCCCAAGCTTTTTCCTTTGATAACCTTTCGGAAAAAGATATGCCCTCCGAAATAAAGGTTAATGGAAAAACCTACGCTTTAAAAAACTTAACCAACCCTTTCCCTATGAGAGGGAAAGCCGGCGAAAAAGTATTTCAGGAAGGCTCAAAGATATACTTTAAAAAATGCTTCCTCTGTCATGGAGATTTATTAAACGGTAAAGGGTTATTCGGAAATAGCTTTTACCCTTCTCCGGCAAATTTCATTGGCAAAAACTCTGTCATCAAAAAACCTCCAGCTTACGCATTTTGGAGAATCATGAAAGGCGGTCCAGGATTACCTCAAAAGTTTGAACCGTGGAACTCGGCAATGCCAGCTTGGGAAAAATCGCTTTCGGAAGAAGAAGTATGGAAAGTAATTTCTTTTATTTACCAAAGAGCTTATTACTTAATTACTATAGAAGACAACAAATCTAAACCCTCGGTTAAACGAGGTAAAGTACTATTCCAAGAAAACTGCACTCAATGCCATGGCGAAAAAGGCGATGGAAAAGGCTTTACGGTAAATTACTCAAGCCCGCCGCCAAGAAACTTAACTAAGGGGCAATATAAGTTAAGATCTACCCCGATCGGCAAAATCCCTACAGACAATGACATTTATAAAACACTCACCCAAGGCATGACGGGTACCACCATGCCTGGTTGGAAACTCTTATCAAAACCCGATCGCCAAAGTTTGGTTTTGTATCTAAAAACTTTATCTAGAAAATTTGAAAAATTCATTGAGCGCGGGAGAAAACATAAAAAAGTTAAAGTTCCAGAACCTCCACCTTTTTCTCTAAAAAGTTTACAGGAAGGACGACAACTCTACTTAGAAAACTGCTCTGGGTGCCACGGTTTTGAAGGCCGAAGCGATGGCGAAGCGTCTGATCGGATTGTCAGCATTTCTTCGGGAGATATTTGGCCAAGAAATTTAACCAAATCTTGGACTTTTAGAAGAGGCGCAAAAAGGAAAAATCTATTTTTGACTTTAAGAACCGGGCTCTATGGTTCGGCAATGCCTAGGTTTTCAAAAAGGCTATTAAAGGACGATCAAATTTGGAGTATCGTGAATTACGTCCAAACTCTTTCTCCACCTAAAAAACCAAAAGTTAATCAACAAATTCATATTAAGAAGATCGACGGGAAATTACCAACCGATCCCAAAGATAAAAATTGGAATTCTATAGATTCCCATAACTATCCTTTAGGCGGACAAATTGCCGAAAAAGATAAAGCCTATTTCCCAATGATTGAAAGCGTCAACATTAAAGCAGTTCATAATGGATCGGAAATTTCGATACTGGCAAGTTGGGACGACCCAACATTTGATCCTGTTCTGCAAAAACTAATTTCGGTAAAAGAGTCCCCCATCCCCCCTATCCCTGAAAAACTTAAAGGTTTAAAAGAACCTGTCGAAAAGGAACCGGTACCTCCAGACCCGCAAGAGTTTGCGGATTCATTTGCTATCCAGTTTCCCGTCGAAAATAAAAGCAATGGACAAAAACCTTATTTTCTAAATGGAGACGCCAAAAACCCCGTAAATATTTGGAAATGGAATTCCTACCCAATCGGCGTGACTGAAGCCAATTCCAGAGGATTAGATAGTTTTAAACCTCAAGCAAAGGAATCGCAAGAAGTGGGATCAAAAGCAAATTATCGCTATGGTCAATATCAGGTTGTTTTCACAAGAAAACTTAAAACTGCCGCTTCTACACAAGACACACAATTTAAACCAGGGACTACCTACGATTTTGCTTTCAATGCTTGGGACGGCTCTTCAGATGAAACCGGAACTAAGAAGTCTGTTTCCAGCTGGTTTCAGTTTGTTTTAGATTGATCCTCTTACCCCACCCAAACAAAATTCTTTTAAAATCTTCGACGCCAATCTTGTTGTAATCCTTCTCCCTCCAAATTTTACTCGACATAGAATCATATTATTTTAATAATCAACAAATTATTAAACCGCTAAAAAAAAGAGAATAATAATTACCATTACCCCAAAATTTAACTTAAGCTAAAAAAGCTTAGCTTAAAGTTGCTATCTCTATATACAAGGAAGTTTTAATGAAAATTATATTAGTTGGAGCCACAGGAACTATAGGTCAAGCCACATTCGACGAACTATCAGAGCGACATGAAATAATAAAAGTTGGAAACAAAGGAGGAGACTTCCAGGTTGATATGGCGTCATCTGATTCCATTAATGCTTTATATAAATCAATCGGCGAATTCGACGCAATGGTATGCACCGCTGGCAACGCTCATTTCGGCCCATTTGAAACCTTATCAGAAGAAGAATGCTACGTAGGCATCAAAAGCAAGCTCATGGGCCAAGTGAACTTAGCTCTTATTGGGAAAAACCATATATCCGATAATGGTTCTTTTACGCTCACCAGCGGAATACTAGCTCACGATCCCATACCTTTTGGCGCGGCTGCTTCCTTAGCCAATGGAGCCATCGAAAGTTTCGTTATTGCGGCGGCTATTGAAATGCCAAGGGGAATTCGAATAAACGCTGTGAGTCCCAGTGTGGTAGAAGAATCGATGGGAAAAATTGGCGATTATTTTCGAGGACATAACCCCGTCCCCGCATCCAAAGTAGCTCTAGCCTATAGTAAAAGCGTTGAAGGACGATTAACCGGAAAAATAATAAAAGCAGAATAAGGTTTTTCATTAAGCTCTAAACCGTATGCCTTTTCTTATATTAAGCATATCTATATTTCTACTTTATGGCATAGAGCCCAGCGGGGACTATTATCGTTACTTGGAATGGGCAGAAGCGGCAGTTTCTGGGAATATTAATAAATTAAATCCTGAATTTACTTCTCCGAAGGGAATCCCTCTAAGTCAGTGGCAACAAGGGGCCGGTATGCTACTGGCCCTTGGCAAATTAGCGCCAGAAAATTTTTTAGCGCTTTCCCATAACGCCCATTTGATTGGGTGGATATGTTCTCTTGTTTTTAGTTATTCCTTTGCCAAAGTTATTTTCCACTTTTCAAAAGAAAATTTTACTCTCGCATTTTTTGGTTTCGGAATAGCTTTTACAGGAACTCATACAGGTTTTTATACTTTAATTATTACTTCAGAATCTTTGGCTTTTTGTTTTCTAGCGGTCTTTTTCTTATGGATCTTAAAATGGGACCGTTGGAAACCATTTGATTTTGCCGTCGTCGGTATGGCTACAGCCATGGTTTTGACAATAAAATTAGTTTTTGCTCTTTATTTGCTCCCCGCTTTATTGTTTGTCTTTTATTTAAATCTTCAAAAGAACAAATTTGAAGTTTCGCCAAAATTTATTTCTAATTTTTTCTTTCTTTTAATTCCCATATTAGTAGCGCTTCTGGAAATCGGCATTGTAAATCAATGGATGACGGGGTCATATTTCCATAGTCCCTACAGTTTTAGCTATAAGGGTTTTAATAGCTTAGATTGGAGTCGCCCAGAGTTTTTTGCAATCCTTTTTCATCCTCTACACGGCCTATTTATTTATCACCCGATCTATGCTTTAGGAATTTTTGCGCTGATTTATCTTTTGGTTAAAACTAAAGAGAAATTGGAACGATCCATATACTTAACTGTTTTGACCACCATTTTTTTTCATCTTTACCTTCAAGCTTCCTGGTATGGTTGGTGGTTAGGAACTGGTTCTTTTGGCATGCGAGGGATGTCGACAATATCAATAATCTTAGTTCCAATTTTAATTCGAGCGATAAATCTAGATTTGAATAAGAATCCATTCCTATCCCTGGTTTGGATAATTTTATCATTTTTATCTTGTTGTTGGTCGTACCTTCTTCTTTGCCAAGGAGCCACAAATTTTTATTCGTATCAAGAGTTCATCGGTTCAATTTTAAATAATCCAGGGTTAGCGACAAATATTCAAAACATAATTATTTACATTCTTATTACCGGTGGGTTTTGGGGCTTTTTAAATAAAACTAATTTAAAAAAAAACGAAGACCTTCCTAATTATATTTGCCAACTTTTTTCAATATTTCTTTTCGGATTAACTTTATATTATATTGTGTCGCTTTTCTTCGTTAACGTCCTTCCGAGTTTAAATTTAAAAACAAATTCTCCAAACATTAAGATTATAATCACAACCGCCAAAATAGCTTTTATATTGGGAGCTTCTTGGATTCTTCATTCTTTTTTAAATAAAAATTTGAATTTAAATTTTCCTCTCTTTCCCAATAAACATCTGATCCACATTTATATAACTTTCGTATTTATAGGATCTACTTTGTTTTTTTTCAATTTATATCAAAATACGGATTCATTAATTCGAACTTTTAGCAAAAAAAGTATAAAGAGACAAAACCCAACCTCCATTCACTGGACAGAAATCAACGAAACTTATAAAGAATACTTACGTATAGAAGGTTTTGACGATGCTAAAGCTCGCTTAAAATCATTTATTGACACAAACGGACAAACATATTTAAAAAAAATTCCTGATTTTTAAAAGCAATTTAAAAAATTTTTATCTTTTTGAGTACCTGGTATCGCAATTCGAGAAAGAAGCTCCCCTTCCTTCTGTTGGGCTAACATCTGCTAAGTTAAATTTTTGATTTGTCGAAGTAACAAAAGACCTATAGAATAGAATCAAAATCCCCGTTACGCCAAATAATTCAATATTTTTGTTTGGACAACAGACGAAGCTGGACCACTTTGCTAACTTTACGTTAATAAGTAATTTAACTTTGAAATGACCAAAAAAGAAATCATTCGAATAGAAAACGTTTCCTTCAGCTATGGCGGCCCAAAGGTACTGGAAAATGTCGACCTTTCAATTAAAGAAAACGAATTCATTGGAATTGTCGGCCCCAACGGCGGGGGCAAAACGACTCTGCTTAAAATTATTCTGGGTATTTTAGAGCCGGACTATGGCAGTGTAACCATTTTTGGCGGATCGACTGAAAACAGTCGTAGCGAAATTGGATACATGCCGCAAATAGCCAAGTTTAATCGGGATTTTCCTATTACGGTTGAGGAAACCGTTTTATTAGGTCGACTAGGCAAAACGTCCAAATTTGGATTTTATAATAAAGCCGATAAAATCATTGCTAAAAGAGCGATGGAAGACGTGGAAGTGCTCGAATTTAAAGATAGAACGATTGGCAGTCTATCCGGCGGGCAATTGCAAAGGGTATTAGTCGCGAGAGCGTTGGCTTGCGAACCCAAAATTTTAATTTTGGACGAACCCACCGCCAATGTCGATTTACGCATCGAAAAAGATATCTTCGAATTGCTTAAAGTTTTAAACGAACGCATTGCGATATTAATTGTTTCGCATGATATCGGTTTTATATCAGAATACATTCATCGCGCGGCTTGCCTCAACCGTACGCTGATTACCCATCAAGTTTCTAGTTTGGACGGAGAAGCCATTCAAGACTTATATGGCAAACACGTAAAAATGATCGCTCACGATCATGGTCACCATTAAAGGTCTATCTAACTCATGTCCGAATTTTTCGAAGCGCTCACCTCTCATTACTTTCTTCAAAACGCCTTAATAGGAGGAATCCTGGCCAGTATTGCATGCGGGGTAGTGGGTTCTTATGTGGTGGTTAAGCGTATCAGTTATTTAGCCGCTGGAATTGCCCATGCCATTTTAGGCGGAATGGGTATTGCCTATTTTTTTGGGAAAAGCCCCATGACTGGCGCTTTGATTGCGGCGATTGTATTCGCCCTTATCCTAGGCTGGGTAAGCTTACGCTGGAAACAGCAAGAAGACACTATTATAGGCGCGTTATGGTCCATGGGTATGGCGGTAGGAATATTATTTTTGTCAAAAGCCCCTGGTTATCACATGGACTTAATGAGTTATCTCTTTGGCAATATCCTCATGATTTCTCGCGACGATTTATATTTAATCGTAGGGTTGGATCTCGCCATATTAGTAACCGTAGGATTGTTTTACAAACAACTGTTAGCGGTAGCCTTTGACGAAGAGTTTGCCAAACTGCGCGGGATCAGCGTAGAGTGGTTTTACATCCTCTTTTTGATTTTGATCGGCTTCACCGTAGTGATTATGATCCGGATCGTCGGTTTAATCTTGGTCATTGCTTTGCTGACCATACCGCCTGCCATCGCAAACCATTATATTCGGTCGCTCAGCCATATGATGATATTAGCGGTGATACTGGGAATCTTTTTTACTTGTTCTGGATTAGCGCTGTCTTACGAACCCGATCTTCCTTCGGGTCCTATGATCATCGTTTTGTCGGGTTCGGTATTTATCGTTTCCGTCCTCGCTCAAAACGCCTTCCGCAAAAAACGGTTTTAAGTTTTCGTTAAATTCTATTTTTCCATAATACCTTGTTGCATTTTTATTTTATTAATTTGAATGTAGATAAGAGGGGTATCGTCAACCTTGATGGAATGAATCGTCTCTCCTTTTGGCAAAAACCCCCAGCGTGGATTGGCTATATAAAAGTGACACTTCTTTAATGACAATTTAAGGTCGTTTAAAAATTGACCTATAAACGCATAGTCTACAAAAAGAGGTTTTAAAAAATAATTTGAATCAAGATAGTATCCTGACATTATTGGAGGAGTTAACGAACAAACTTGTATCGGGAATCGATAATTTTGTTTTTGTACATAGTCATTGAGCCAAAGAGCCGCTTGACGTTCGGAATTTCCATAATAATCAATATCAAATTTTCCAAAGGCTCCTTTTAGCCCTCCCGTCACCTCATTAAAATATACATATTGGTTGGGGTGACTTCTGATCTGCCAACTTGCAACGGGATACAGGCCTGCTATTATTACGAAATAAAAAATTAAATTTAAAAGTTTCCTTTGCCCTTTTTTAATAAAGGAAAAACGAGCAATAACTTGATAGAACAAATAAAATCCTAAAGCGGCTAAACATGCCGTTAAAGGTCCTAAAAACAAAAAATGTCTTAGCCCATCATACAAAGTCGACTTTGATATTATTGCCGTCGCCACTGGGAAAATCATAGCAAATAAAATTAAACGAATTGACCATATTCCTTCTTTAGAATCGAACGGAGGCAAACTCCCGACCAACTTTGATTTGGAAAATAAAGCGACTCCTATTAACAACAAAGCTAAACCCAAAAGCTGGATTAATGGGGTCGTAATGGAATACCAGGTTAAAACGTAATCCCATGGAACTTCTGTTGCCAAAATGTAATCGCCTTGAAAAAACATTGGATATGGGAAAGGAAAGTTTTTAAACATTTGCAGGGTGTTTAAAACATTTTCTATCGTATTACTCTGGACATAGGGCCAAAAGGCAATCATCCAAATAAGTGAAAGTCCCATTGGGAAAAGCGCAAAAGTTAGTGTTGATTTAAAAAATTCTCGACCTTGGATTTCTTGGCTCTCCCAACGAAGCGCTTGCCAAGCAGAATGAAAAAGGATTAAATAAAAAACCAAGATCACTCCTCCTATCCGAACACCCAAAGTACACCCTAAAGCGAATGACAACGCGATCAAACACTTCCATGGAATTCTTTTACTTGTCCAATAAGGAATGGTCCTAACCATAGCCAATAAACTAAATACATAAAATGCCGCAAAAGGAATGTCTTTGGGATTATTGAATGAATGGCCATAATACCGTGGGGACAAAAAAAGAAAAATCACGCCTAACAAAGAAAATCCATGCGAATGGGTCAACGTATAAACCAATAAATAGACGGCAAGAACGCCAAAAAATCCGAGGAGCGCATTCCATAAATGTCGGGTTTCATATTCTCCAAAAGGAGAAACCTTATTCAATAACGCGGAAACGCCGTCTACCAATCCTCCATACAAATACAAGTTTCTATAGGATAAAAAAGACTTGTCTTCAAATAAGCTCGTATAATAATTTAGAACAAGTTCTCCATATCGTTTTTGATATTTCTCATCCTGGGTAATGGCATAATCCTTAAACGTGGCGAGAATAAGAATTAAGTAACCTGCAAAAAAAATAATGGAAAGGATTTTTAAGGGCTGTTTCATAAGATCATTTTGACCTTCGCCTTTCGATTATCCAATAGAAAAATGAAAACTCTTGGAGCAATAACTGGTTGTTTTTTTAACGTGTGGATGGCGTTGAGTTTAATGAGCTGTGCCAGCGCTCCTACGCAAAAAGACAAAACGGGAGCAAAACAAGCGGAACCGACTGATTTGTATGTCAAACCTGACCATACTACGGTTTATATAGTATTACTTTAAGGGAACGATTAAGCGGGAGCGAGTGTAGAAAGTTTTACTTCAATATTTTCGCGCTCGTGATAGCCGAGGTATAACAAGCCGTCCGACAACGAGTAATTGTGCGGAAAAGTTTCTACCACTTCGTTGAGTCTTCCGACCATTTCTTCATAAACAACGGTGGCTTCTTCGGCATTCATCCCTACGCTGATATCGTAAGAATAACCTAAGCTCAGATCATGCTCTGGAGGCGTGTATAAATTGGAAATATGCCATTTTTGAGCATTCTTCTCTAACGGAGTGCCTCTTTCTAAATCGAATTGAGACATGATTGCGGAAAATCCTGGGGTTTCTAACAATAACGGATTATCCAGCACGAAATTAAGGGTGTCTAACACCTCTTCGCGTGTTTCCGTTGGGAAACCGCAGATCAAATAGAAATGCATTGCAATGCCTATATCCATACATTGCTTGGCGGTGCCGTCGATCACTTCCAGTTCGACGCCCTTATCCATACAATCTAGAACTCTTTGATTGTAAGATTCCAAACCAAAAATCAATTTTCTCAAACCAGAACGATACAACATCTCTAATCTGTTACCGCGCAATAAACTCTTTTCGAATTTAAGCTCGCCTGTCCACTGGACCTTGATACCTTCTTCTAGGATTTTTTCCGCAAACGATTTTAGGAAATTGATTGGCAACGCTTCATCGGTAAAGAAGAAATAGTTACAGCCATATTTTTCCTGCAAGTTTTTGAAATCCTGAACCACGTTCTCCGCGTAGCGAACATGAAAGTCCATATGGTCAAACGGGATTGAACAAAAGGCGCAACGTTCCCAGTAACAACCGCGCGATCCCATTACCGGCAACACTCTTTCCGGAGATAGATAAAGATCGAAAGGCATCCCGTCAAAATCCGGCGTTGGCAACAAGTTTAAATCTTCTTTGGCAAAAGGACGATTGACAACCACTTTGCCTTCGCGCTCGTAGATCAGATTAGGAACTTTCGTTAAGTCTCCTTCCCCACGAAGCTGTTGTACCAGGTTCAATAAAGGAGTTTCGCCCTCATGAACGATAAAGCTATCGACAAAATTGAAGAGCGGCGAACCTTTTTCTAATCGATCAACCAATTTAGTGAAAACGCTACCGCCGACGGTGATATGAATATCGGGTCGAGCTTCCTTCATTAAATGCGCAAAGGTTAATCCAGGAACCACTTGTTCAACCGAGGTGATTGAGATACCTAAAATATCGATATCTTCTTTTGCAATTGAGGGGATGTAGTGTTCTTTATAAAGATCGTAAAAATAGTTTTCTTCGGGTCTGTTGAACGAATCGATTATTTCCGCCGAAGAGTATGGAGAAAATCTCATTTGGCTGCCGATAACTGTCAATTGCGACGGAAAATAAGGCGCCAAAATATTATCAAGCCAAACGTCGATGATTTTTAGGCTTTCCATATAACGATCGACATCGTAAAAATCTTGATTCCTCAAAGAAGCCTTAGCGCCGTCGATTTCGTGCATCAAAGCGGGAATAATTTCTTCGGCTTCTTTTAGCTTGCCTAATTTTTCTTGTTCAAATTGCGAAAGCGAAGGCTGTGAAGAGAGCTGGCGAATTTGATTCAGGATTTTTTCGTAAAGCGGCTGTGTTTTTTCCCAAGTACAAAGATGATCCAATAACTCAATAGCCAAATCTCTTTGAACGACGTCTTCAATCCCATGACTGTTAAGATATGCCTTTAACGCTGGCAAACTTAAATACGGTTGCGAAGGATGCCAAGATGAAGGAAAAACCAGATAAATCATTTTACTATCCTTTATTTAAAAATGCCGCCCAATGGACGACCACCTCTCAAAAACTTATAAATTACGGCTTAGGAGCCATAAAAACGAGCATCACCAATTTGTCGTCGCTATCGTTGACCACGCCATGATCTTCGCCAGCGGGAGCGATCGTGATTTCGTCTTTCGTCAATGTTTTTTCTTCGGAACCCACGGTAACTTTCCCAGATCCCTCTACCACATAATATACCTTATCCGAGTCCCCGTGAGAATGGACTTTTTGAAATTGGCCCGGTTCCATGCAATAGACGTCGCAAAAAAATTTATCGGTATCGAACAAACTGACTTTATTCAGTTTTTCCGGGTTGAATGCAATTGAATCTCGAACGTTGATTACTTTCATTATATCCAGAATCCTGCGATGAGTTTGAACTGGAATCGACTGTTGAATAATCGTTAATTAAGCGGTTATACCAGACGATGGATTAATTGAAAATAGTACCATATAAAGGCGTCCTGCCCAAAAAAAACGATGTTCAAGATAGGGCATTTCTTATTGATTTATAGGCAGGTATAAACTATTCTGGGATTTCTGATCAAAAAGAAGCAAACGATTCTCACATAGACTAGGACAAACAAACGTAAAATCTCGTTTTCACCCTATTCCAACAAAAATTACGGGGCGTGGCGCAGTCTGGTAGCGCACTCGGCTGGGGGTCGAGTGGTCGGAGGTTCAAATCCTCTCGCCCCGACCATATATGATGAGGGTTTCTGGGTTTCGACCTGGAAACCCTTTTCTTTTCTTAAGACCGATCTTTCAGGCGAACTACTAAATTGCCAGTCGACCTTGTGGGAATATAAAAAGTATTTTACATGAATCCACAGGTGACTTTAGATTTACTTAGGTTTAGAATGTTATATACAAATGACCCAATTTGGACTTAACTTAACAAATTCTTTATTCTATATAAAGGTTCACTAAATCAGAACGACGTTCAATGAATTTTTATGTTCACAAGAGAATTCCCCACTAATAGTTCTCAACCTAATTCAACTAAAAGCCGGGTCGAGAAAACTGTTACCCTTCTCGGCTTTCAACTGTTGCCGGGACAGACTCTATGAATAAATCTAAAGTTATATTAAAAAACCCTACATGGTTTTTAACCATATCTCTGATTATTACAATTTCCACTATCCTTTATTTTGTGGCTATTGGGTGGGAACTTTACAATCGCGAGAAACAACTGTTGATCACACAAGCGTCCATTAACCGAATGAGCGAGCAAATTATCTATTTAGATGAGGTGTTAACTATGTCTGCTCGCCTTAATGCCGTAACCGGTGAAAAATTTTGGGAGAATCGTTATAACAAATACGAACCAAAATTAAACTTTATCCTCACAAAAGTTATATCCCTTTCCTCAAGTCTATCCGCAAAACGCTTTATATCCGAGACGGAAAACTCTAATAACGCATTGGTTGCGATGGAACGCCAATCGTTTATGGAGGTGCACGAAGGTAGGTTAAAGCAAGCAAAAGATATTTTGTTTAGCGATGAATATGAGAACCACAAAAGCATTTACGCCAACGGTATTTCCAGGTTCTTGGAAGACAATAAATTTGAGATTGAAAAAAATGTTAAGGACAGCGAACGGCGTATGGTCAATTATCTACTAATTGCCATTGTTATTATCTTAGTCAGTTGGACTATCGTCTTTTTCATTTTTTGGGGGCATTTTTCTAAACGTAACAAAATAGAAAATAAACTAATTGAAAGTACTGAAAAGTTGCGATTGATTCTCGATGCAAGTGGCGATGGAATATACGGCTTGGATTTAAATGGGCAGACAACATTCGCAAACCCCGCCGCAGAGAAAATGCTTGGTTACCCATTTAAGGAAATGTTAAATCAATCTCAGCACGCTTTAATTCATCATACAAAGCAAGATGGAACTCCTTACCATCCTGAAAAATGCCCTGTTTTTGCCACAATCAGCGAAAATAAAGTTCAACATATTTCTGATGAAGTCTTTTGGAAAAAAGATGGCACTAGTTTTCCCGTTGAGTATATTTCTACTCCGATAGTTGCAAACGGGGAAACCAAAGGCGCCGTCGTATCCTTTCAAAATATCTCCGATCGAAAAAAGGCCGAGAAGGAATTGGAGAAAGCAAAAATAGAAGCTGAGTCTGCCAATTATACGAAAAGTATATTCTTGGCTAATATGAGTCACGAAATTCGCACTCCCTTGAATGCAATTCTCGGGTACGCCCAAATCCTTTTAAGAGAACAAAATTTGAATCAGAGGCAAATAGAGGCTCTGAAGACGATCAATGCTAGTGGTTCAAGTCTCCTAAAAATGATCAATGATATCCTCGACATATCGAAAATAGAAGCGGGTAAACAGGAAATTAATGCTATTAGTTTTGATCTTAAGGAATTAACCGAAGAAATTTCAAAAATGTTTGAGCTGCGGTGTCGGCAAAAGCAATTGGGTTGGAATGTCGAAGGTGTAAATGAAAAGCATTTTGTTTTAGGAGATGAAGCAAAGTTAAAAGCTATATTGGTTAATTTAATTGGAAATGCCGTCAAATTTACTGAATCGGGTATTGTGTCATTAAAAATATCTTCTTTAGAAAAGGACTGTTATCTTTTTGAGGTCACAGATACAGGAATTGGAATTTCCGAAAAAAATCAGAGTTATATTTTTGAACCCTTTAACCAAGAAATTTCAGGCGCAAAACAGGGTGGGACCGGATTGGGCCTTCCAATTTCCAATAAGCAATTGGAACTCATGGGATCAGAATTGAGGCTGAAATCTGAATTGAATAAAGGTTCGAATTTTTATTTTACTTTATTTCTGCCGCCAACATCCGAGGACAATGTAAGGCAGATTGAACAAAATCGAAATATCCTTTGCCTAGCTAAAGGCTATCGGGTAAAAGCTCTAGTTGTCGATGATGTTAAAGAGAACCGCGATATCTTATCGTTGATTCTCTCTGATTTGAAGATTGAGGTAGTAGAAGCGGTTGATGGCAAGGACGGCTTGGAAAAAGTTCGGAAACATATCCCCGACATTATTTTCATGGATTTACGAATGCCAGTCATGAATGGGAAAGAGACCATTCTTGCGATCCAAAAAGAGTTTGGCAAGGATAGGTTTAAAATAGTTGTCGTAACCGCTTCGGTGTTTGAACATCAAAGAGAAGATTATAGAAAGCTAGGATGCGGAGGTTTTATTATAAAACCTTTTCATGTTGAACAAATTTATAAGAGTCTCCAGGAACTCCTTGGAGTGGAATTTGAATACGTAAATGAAGAAGGAAGGAAAATTAATGCGTCAGATATAGATTTTTCAAATATCTGCATTCCAGAAACTCTTTATAAAAATTTTTCGCAATCTATTGCGATTGGCAATATCGCAATGATTGATAAATACATGGAAGAGTTAGGTCAAATTAATGATAATTGTGAACAGTTAAAAGAACTTTTTATACAATACTTGAAAAATTATGATACGGAAAGTATCAAACAAGCTTTGGAAAAATTGAATATTTCTTCCTCTTCATAAACCGTTAAAATCAATTCATCGAAGTTTAACCCAGACTGAAGATTAGGATTAATAGGGGGTCAATTGAAAAATCAGATGAATGCGCAACAAAGGCCCATTTTGGGGTTATTTTTTCCTATCCGAGGAATGGACAAGTCTACAGTCTGCCTAAATTATTTTCGACTCTATAAAGATCTTTTCATGTTGCACAATATAAATTATCGCCAAACAAAGCCAAACCAGCTTGTCATTTTCTAAATAATATCCAAAATTTATCCAATCTCTAAACACACATATCTGAACTTCATAAAGTCCAATACCCTTTTGCTCTGGATTTCCGCGGGGGGATAAGAGCATTTTATTAATTGGATCCGCGGGGCTAATATGAACTGACTTAATATCTCCTAATGAGAAAGATTTTTTAGATTTTAACTTATGACCAACTAGATGAGTTACTACTAAATTATCTTTTTCAATAAAAATCTGAAGAATTTTATTTTTCGACCTGATTGAAATAAATTTAATCGCAAAAATTAAAACCACAAAAATTGTGATAGCAAAAATAACTGAAATGGGATTCTTTTCGTAATATAAAAGGTCTATTAAAATTGGAAGTAGTAAACCGATCCAAATAATTAATAAAGTTTGAAGGATATAGTGAGACTTTTTTATTTCCTCTTTAATATCTTCTAGCTCATTAATTTCAATAATGGGTTGATTCCCTTTATTATTAATGAACTTTTTTTCGTAATTTCTGAATTTGGGAAAAGTTTCAAGCTTAAGGGTTTTGACTTCTTCAACGCTTAGTTTATTGACATCCCAGTTCTCCCTGTTAATTTTCTCTCCACAATTTGGGCAAAAGGAAGAATATGTATAAACAACCGTTGTACATCTTTTACAACTTATATTAGCGATTACATTTAACTCTTCGTTGGACTTATCAGTTTTTTCCTTTTCACAAGATATGTCTGTTTCTATTGTTTCAGAATCATTACTTTCTTTTAATCCTACAGGACTGCCGTCCTTTTCGTCCTTTATTATCGCCAAATTTTGTTTACCTATGAGATTTCCTTGATCCGCAGCCATTTGATACCAATTTTCAGCTTCATCAAGGTCTTTAGGAACCCCATTCCCTTGCTGATATAAAATCCCTAAATTGTTTTGAGCTTTTGGATCTCCCTCAATTGCGAGGGCTTTCCATATTTCCAGCGCCTTTGCATAATCTCCTTCATTATAAGCTTTACGCCCTTCTTCCAAATTAGGCTTAGGCACAATCTCTCTCATTAGTGGGATTTTTTTTAATATATGGATCTGACTTCTTTGAGTCAATAATTTTACCATTTAAACTATTGACTGGCGAAAAAGTATTTGCTTCTAAGAGGCAAGAGGCTGGAGGCTCTAACCTCTCCCCTCTCTTTTCTATTTTTCTTAAAAAAGTTGCTAATCTTGCATTTTTTTTTAATAATCTCAATTGATTCAATAAACCATTCTAATTGTAAGGATGATAATAATGAGGATAACAAACTTGCTTGCTGCTGCCGATAGCGGCCACACCGAAATGGCGCGATATTTTCTGGATACGGGAGCCGATACCAATGCTCAAGATAGCGACGGCGTAACAGCATTAATTTATGCTGCCAAAGGAGGACATAAAAACATAGTCCAACTTATTTTAAAGAAAGGAGCCGATGTTAATATCCAAACTAATGACGGTTTTACGGCTTTAAAGATTGCGTCAAAAATGGGGCATAAAGATATAGAAGAATTACTTAAGGCGGCGGGGGCAAAGTAGTTTTTTCTCACTAAAATTTATTATTAAACCGAGAAACAGCGTCTCTGGTTCAAAAATACGCTAACTTTCTTAATAAAGTAAGTTTATCCCAAACGGTTCCAATAACCTTCCAAACAAACCTCTAAATTCATTATTAATATTTTTTTTGATGGATTTTAGACAATTCATTAAAACTAAATAGAAAATAATAAAACGCTATCGAATATTTATAATATTCAACCCACTGCAAGACCTCTAGATAAAAATGATAAAAATTAACAAAACTTATTTTTTGTATTTAATTTTTTTAATAGTAATTGCTATTGGGTTCTATTTGCGTTTATGGACTCTTGATTTAGCTTTTGTAAATGAATGGGTGGCAAGGGATTTTGATAGAGCTTTTAATTTAGTTGACGGTAACTATTTCCCTTTAGCGGGTCCGGAATATGATAATGGCGGGAGACTTCCAGGACCTTTCTTGTATTGGCTACTTGCTTTGCCACTTTTGTTCAACTATTCCTACGAATCGATTATCGTATTTAATTTCATTTTAAATTCCTTAGGAATATTGCTTTTTTTAGGGGTATTAAAAAAATATTTCGATACTCATATAGCTATCATTTCCGGGATTATAATTTTAATATTTTTGCCTCATATTCAAATCTTTGGTTTTCCATTTAATCCAGCTTACATTTTTTTCTTTATAGCCTTATTTATGGGGTTATTGCTTGAACTTGTAATCCATAAAAACTATAAATGTTTCCCCTTAATTGTTTTAACTCTTTCGTTATCGGTCCAACTACATTTATCAATGGCCGTTTTTTATTTAGCGCCAATAATAATCCTCATAATTTATCGATTTAAAATCCCCCTTCCCTATTTATTTTGGGCCCTAGTTTCTGTCGCCATTTGTTTTTTGCCCTATTTATTTTACAAGGAATTATTTTTATCCAGTTCAACTTGGGAAGACAATGGAGCTGGCACCATTAAAGGCCTTAACTTTTGGTCCTATATAGAATTACTTAAAATAATTATCGTCAACAAAACCGTTTTAAGGTTAACAGATTTCAATGGTCTTTCTTATTGGATACCATTTTCCAATTCAGCCGCCTTAATTTACAAAACCTTTATTTATTTTGGTTTGATCTATCTAATTTATTTTATTTATAAAAAAGGATATCAAAACACAAAACGTGAAATTGTCGCTCTGAGCTGTTTTTTTATTCCTGCGTTAGTTTATGAAGTAATTCACCCAAAATTTGATCACAATTGGTATTCCTTTATTTTTATATTTCCAATATTTGCAATAACAGGAATTTCGATTAAATATTTCTATGATTCATTAAAAGACAAACTAAAATTGTTTTTTTCGATTGGTTTGATTTTAATTCTTTGTGTTTTAGTGTTTGACGCTTTTAAATCAATGGATGCTTATCAAAAGAAAATTTACGTGAATACTTATGGATTTTCGAAACAAATATTTGGGAAAGTGATGCGGAGTTTGAAATTGAATCCTAGAGATTTTGGCGAAAAAGTCTATTTAGATATTCCAATTTTGCCCTACTCTGTCAAACGATTAAGCTTTTTAAAGCCTGATCCTGACCATTCTTCTCTGAAAAATAACAATAGTTGTTTTTATATTATAGGAACTAATTATTTTAACGGTTCGAAACAAAACGTTGAGCCTGTTCAACGACTAAAAAGCATTTTAAACGAAAAAATCATAACTATTAAACCCATAACCTTTAACTATTCCAACAACTCGTTTGTCATGCAAGCGTTCGAATATTTACCGGCGCACCAGAAAAATTGTTACCAGAATACCGAAAACTTTTTTCAAGTTTCTAAAAAGCATAGAAATTTATTAATGGATGCCAATAAATTAAAAAAAGCTAACCAGTCTAAAGAACCGGTTATCTTTAAAACTTTAAAAAGCCAACATAGTTTCAATGAGAATGAGGAACTTATATTTTTTAATGATACGTATTTGATTTATAACAAGATCACTAAATTACCTGTTTTATTAGAATTGAAAATTAAAAAAGAAATTAATGGCTATATAGTTCAAATTTCTATAGATGGATACAATTATAGAAACAAAATCGATATCCCAAATTTTAGTCTTTTGTTGTCTATAGGACAGAAAAATATGCGCGACGATAAAATTAAAAAACAATTTGTGATGAATCTTAAGCTTAACCCACTTTTTCAAAATAAGGCGTACACAACAAAATTCAAATTCGACCAAGATTTTCCTTTCCCTAAAAATATAAAACTAAATAAAGGCGAGTTTGAATTTTTTTTAAATTGGGACTCTTCCAAAAACACTTTAAGCGAGGGTAGCCCCAGTAAATCTTTTGCTGGATATAAAATTCCACTAATGATTCAATAAACATTAAATTTTACAGATAATAATCTCGTCAAAAATTGGTATCGAAATGAAGTGGTTGTGATGGATTTTGCCGGTATGCGAGACACCTGATGGAGGGGAAACTTCTAGGCGCCTATTTTAAAAATTTTGAACGGAAAAATAGAAAACCTCTTCAAAAAAAAACAGGGCTTAAGTGAAACTCAAGCCCTGCTTTAAATCACCTCATATCGTTTGCGCTTAAAACAAGCGCAAAGTATTTCTTACTTTAAATGACGTCCAATATAAATAGTAATGGCATCCGTTACTGCAGGGTTATATGGAACATGATTACCCTTTGCAAATACAGCCCTTACGGTATGGGGTCCGGGACCTAGGGTTAACGTCTTACAGGAAGAACCATCTCCCATATGAACATGATTTGCGTCTTTTCCTAAAGGTCTATCTAAATTCTCCGGCATAGGAGTGTCAATAAGTAAATGATGATGTCCTTTACCCTCATTAACTCCATTTTTAGCTGGCTCTACCGTATATCCTGTAACGCTCATGCAAACTTCTACTGGCCCTAAATGTTGAGAAACGGTTTTGGGCTTTGTAATAGTTACTCTTTTGGTGTTCATTGCCTCAACATCCGACAAATAACTTCTGGTTTCCTGCGGATGATGGTAATGTCCGGCACAACCAGAAATAGCCAACCCCAAGACCAAAACGACAACTTTTTTTCTGAAATTCATTAAAGTCTCCTCCAATTAATAAAGTACTAGGGCCACTCAGGCTGGGATGCAATAACTGATTATGTAATAATTTCTCCGTTACCGTCACTCATAGCTTTAAGGCCACTCTTTACTGAAATATTATTTTTTTTCAGCGTCCGGATTGCCAGCCGGTCTAACATCCCCACGATGAATGCGATCTAAAGAATAACCGTGGCGGTAAGCAACACCGTTTCGGTAATAATAGCCATCTTTATATTCTCCACCCCAGTGACCACCCCAGTGACCATTCCAGTTTCCACCGTCACGGAGATAACTGTCTTGATAATAACCGTCTTTATAATAACCGTTTTCATAATAACCGTCTCTGTAATAACCACTACTAGCACATCCAGAAACGACGAAACCCAACCCTAAAATCAAAGCAACAATTTGAATTCTGAATTTCATAATATCCTCCAACGAAAAATAAAGAACTACGGTCACGAAGTTTGAACCAGCTTCGACACCTTATAAAGTAAAAACAAAATATTTAAAACATTGAAAGTATAAGGATATTATAAAATAAAAAACTCAAAAATCTATTAAAGATTTACAAAGAAGAAGATTATAAGTTTTACGAGTATTGACCAGCATTAGAAATAAGCGCTTTCTTTGAATAAAACAATTAATTTACATCAACTTTCAATACTACTCATTGCAATAAAGATCAATCCCTTTTTTGATTTCATTGACAACATAAGCTCTTCTTTTCGCTGCGGCTATTTTTCTTTCCAACAAAGATAGTTCTCTGCTTAATACGTTCAAAGCTTTATCCATATCAATTTTAAGCTGTTCATGGTTTTCTGGAAGGTACACCCCATCTTTAATCTCATCGGCTAGATCCCAAACAGTTCTTATTGAACGGCCTATTCCACCAGATAATGACAAAATCAACTTTCCGTAAGTGACCTTCAACCCCTGGAAACTAATACTTTGTATTGAATCCTCGGCCAGAAGAGCCTCGTATACATAAAAAGCCGTTACGGTTGCGGCGCCAGCAATAGAAGTAATCGCTCTGGTTACTGGGTTAATGTTTACTAATTTTGCAATCGAATTAGTTGTTGTCATTAATCTTTGCGCAATAGTCCTGATAACAACAGACCATTCATTCGTTCCTGCCAGGCCATACCAGGTCTTGGTATCGCTAATTAAATCTTTTTTTATAATTTTCAGCGATTCATTTGCTTCATCAAATATCGCTTTCCGGTCAAACGCTTTTTCGAAATCCTTAGGCAGCCCCTCATCTCTGTATTCAATTAACGGAGCGCAGTCTTTCTTTGGTTGCCAAACTCTCTTATCATCGCGCCATTCCCCTGTCCAAGAACTGCCATCGGCATATGTTTTAATTCCCTCGCCATTTCTTTTGCCATCCAAATATTCTCCCACAAACTTATCGCCATTTGCCCACAAGTAGATACCATGACCATTTTTTTTACCGTCTTTATACTCCCCTATATATTTATCGCCATCAAAATACTTTCGAATTCCTTTGCCATTGGCTTGACCATTTACAAAATTGCCTTCATGCTCGGTTCCACTAGCCCAGGAGAAAATTCCATAACCGTTTATGCAATCGCCCGAAATACAAGCGGCATGAATCTGGATAGGTGAAACTAATGAAAATACAAAAAACAGCAGAGGAATGATTGACAATCGGTTCATGGTATAAAAACTTTCTTCATCCAATGTGGGTTAGGCTAAATATACTCGCGACGTTCTTCATAAGTTTCTTATCACAGTTCATCAAACTCTCAGTTTCCATTCCCCCTTAAGTCTTTCATTTTGAAACCAAGAAAAAAATAATCTCACTGATAACTCTTTTCACATTTAGGGCCGGAAGTTTTTAGGCAACAGGAATATTCGAAATCGGTGATGTTGTAATAAGGGGCAGAAGCTATGGCTTTTTCGCGACAAGCGGTGATCCCTTCTACCGCTCCCATTGGAAGTTCTTTTTTCTTAATCTTATCGTAAAGATAAAGGTCGAACGTTTCCTTTTCTAAATCTGGACCACAGCCGTTTTGGCTTAATTGAAAAACGCATAAAATCAAAATGAAGGTCAATCGGTTCAATTAAGTTACCTCCCTCAAAAAGAAAGTTGCCTCTTTTTAACATAAGTCTTATTTAGTTGATTTTCCATCCTTCCAGAAAACTAATTGATATCGACACCGGAATAATCTATTTTTGCAGAATGAAACTTAAATTTATATTTAAAGCTAGCTATTAGGTTCTGAATAAATCAAAACAACATTCTGGAAATAGCGCTATTGAATCCCGAATTATATAATTACAAAAGTCCTCTTAAAAAGAAATTGAAAAAGGTACTTTCCTATTTTCTTGGAAATAAATTGGCTTTAGCTTTGGCGGCTTTTTTTACGGTTTTTGTTTTTGTGTTAGTTCCTGTTGAACTTTACTTCTGGAATGCAAACGACAAGTTTTGGGTTTGTAAGTTTTGTATCTTTGACTCTGAGTTGGGATGGAAAACGGTCTCCAATGCAAATCATTCTAAAAATAAGATCGACTACAAGACAAATTCTTATGGCTTTAGATCGGACGACGTCGATTCATCCAAAGAACATATCCTTATTTTGGGAGATTCTGTGGCATTTGGCACGGGAGTAACCGACAATGACACCTTCCCTTCGCTACTTAACAAACGTTTTAAAAATCGTTACCAGGTATTAAATCTTTCTGTTCCTGGCTATGGAATAGATCAATACCTTTTAAGTTTAAAGAGATATGTCGGTAAGTTAAATCCAAAGATTATTATCGTCGTCATTTATACGGGAGACGATTGGGCGAACACCACTCAGGATAATCTTTTCGGAACTAGTAAACCTTACTTTAAGTTAAGAAATGGAGAGTTGTTCAATCTTGTTCCTAAAATTTCCGAATTTTCCTGTGGAAATATTATTTCAAAAATCAGGTCGACCCGGCACCTTCTTTCCCCCAGTATCAAAAAAAAAATATGTGGGTTTCGAAAGCTAGCCCCTATTGAATCGATACCTTTAATACTAGAGCTCTTAAACCAACTAAATCAAACCTCGTTAGCGTTAAAATCTAAACTCCTTTTCGTACTCTCGCCTAGATTAAAGGCTGTCCAAACCGTAGGGTGCAAATCGCGCGGCCTAAATCATCCATGCAATAGTATAAGTAAAGGCTTTGAGTATTATCATATCTTTTTTAAAAACGCTCTTGAGAAAGGTCGACTACATTACATCGATCATTTAAAAAATCTCGCATTATTGGACGATGCAAAACTCAAAGCGAATTTTTTCGATAATCATCATTACTCTCCATTGGGCCACCGTTTCCTTGCGAAATTTATTTATAAGGAGTTAACAACCTTATAGTTGTAATTTTCGTATTTCTCTTTCCATATCTTTAATACTCAAACATCAATCGTAAGGTAGCCATCAACCGATTCCGGTTTGTAGGATGGAAAGTTTACAACGGGTTGCGGTTCTAACCAATCTGCTACGATACTTTTTTTAGGGTTTAACTTCCGCATAAGATCCTCTATAGCTTGACACTGTCGATCAATTACGCGTTCATTTTTGCAAAGCTCGTTTTCTAATCCTTCAATCACTTTTTCTTTTTCCTGCAATATCTCCAAGTAATCTTGATCGGATCGACTCAATTCGTTTTCAACCCTCAATGCAATCTTGGAATCGCCGGGTGTTATTTGCGTTACTTTTGATGGACTATTCATTTAATAAGCTCCTATCTCATTGAAAAGCCTTATTTTCGCTTTTTTTTCGCCTTTTTGTAAAGATAGGGGAAAAGTGAACTTTTGTCAAGTTTTTGGAGCTAGATGCAAAAATAAGCCGTTTCTGCAGGGGTACTTATAATGAAATATGGACCTATATAAAAATTTATCTGATCTTTGCTTAATTTTGTCCAAAATTCAGAAAAAGGACATTCCATAGTAAAGCAAATGGGAATTCGCCCTATCAGGTAGGAGGTATTTAGGGAATTTTGAGATTTGAAATATCAACAGGGACAGAAATAACTTATAAATTGGCAGATCAATCTTTTTATCGCAAAGAAAAAAGTCATAAACTAAATAATTAATAAAATAGAACTTGGATTTGGCCATATATCGGGCCTTTATTCTGGACTCATTACTTAGTTTTTTTTCTTTTTATCATATCCCCTTCATTGAATAACCACCACATAATATTGAGGTTTGTCTTTTTATGAAACATAGCGACAGTTTCGACGGATGGATGATTCTTGTTGTTCTCAATTTCTGAAAGCGGACCCGGCGTACCACCTGTCATTTTGGAAACATCGACTAATCTAAGGTTTTGAGACTTACGCCATTTTTTCAATCTATCGCCAAGCCTTACCATTATATTTACGTTTCTTTTACCAGGCATTTTTAAAAGTTTTGATTATTTTATTAATATGACGGGAAATCAAATAATCGACCCATTAGCGTCGAATGACCCCCAACTTTTTCTACCGGAAATTTCATTTATAAATATAGTAAAACATATTCGATTGGATTAAGAAAGTCATTTGGCATATGAAAATTTGATTTACTGCAAAATTTACCCATTTGTAACTTAATTGTTATTAAAACTTTTCCAAAAAGTTAGGTTTTATTAGAGTTTTATAAAGTTAGGATAGGAATTATCCGATAAGGAAGTATAAAAAATAAAAAAAGAGGTTATTATGGAAACGCCTATCGAAAACATTTCAGCTCAAAATAAAACTCCGGCTACTCAACCAACGATGACGGCTAAAAACCTGGAAGCGTTTAGGAAATCTAAGGAAGAACGCTCTTTTGTCCCCGCTGAAGTCCGAGCGGAATCAGCTCCAGTTCAAGAGACTGAAGAGTACCATCAAGTAGATTTAGCAATCTAACTGAGTCTATATATTTAAATCGATCTAAATCATACCGCCCGCAAAGGCGGTATGATTTCCCCTATCCTGCCTTAACCTCGATTTAATCTTCACCAATTAATTAAATATCTGATGGTATAAATTTTCTGCCAATCCTATCCCATAACTGATAAAAATCATTCCTATCAGACAGTTCCAAAACTTTAAAAAGTCTTTCCCAAAATGCCTTCTAATGAAAGACTGTCCATAGATAAAATTAGAACCATCGGGTGGATCTGAAATAGGAGGCCAATCCTTAAGCGTTCCCAGAACCAAAAAAAAACCCATGGCAATAAAAAATACAGGGAAAACAATATCTAAGAAAATAATCCTAATGAGGACAAACGGATCTTCAATCACAAAAATGCCTTTTGTTTTAATCGAGGTTATTTAAGAGAATCTCAAAAATTTCCAAATTGCCAAAAGCCTGGCCCTTGAACTCAAGGGTTAGGCCATACAAAGTGAGTAGAATTTCTAATTATTAGAGGCGCTCTTAAAATAAAAACCGGGTTTGTTATTCAATCTCCACTTGGGGAAATTTACTTTTCCAAGCGGAAAAGACGATCAAATTATATAAGATTCTATAATTATTTTTTTTACCGTTTAAATGGTCGGATATTAATTCCTTCAAAACTTCCCTATCCAACAATCGATTTAAAACCTCATCTTGGGCCAGGTTATCCAACTTTGGTTTCAGTTCAGACTTCAACCACCGCGCGACGGGAAATGCAAACCCCTGTTTTTTTTGGTTTCTGATTTTTAAAGGAAACTTCCATCGCTCCACAGTCATATTAAGCAATTTTTTCAACCTACCTCCTTCCAACTTAAAACTATCGGGAAGACGGTTTGCAAACTCAATGATAGAACGCATGAGGAATGGCGATCTAATTTCAAAACTCGATTGCATTGAAGCGCGATCTGTATGGAGACATATAAACTCGGGCAAAAAAACTTTTTGATAAAAATAAAGCAATTGCTGGGTTAAGGTTTTATTCTCCATTTTTCTCATTACCCTTCCTTCATAGTCAAAAATAGTTCCTTCTAAGCCGGATGGTTCAAAAAACTCTTTGGATTGATTGGGACATAATTTTGCAATGTCCTTAAGGGAAAGAGTCGACAACCAAAGCGGATAACGCATAATACGCGATGATGGGAAGCCCTGAAAATAAGCCAACGCTTTAAATTGCAATCCGAGATAAGTATCCGAAGGCGGCAATAATAATTTTGCTAACGAAGTCAAAAACGATTGAGCAATTTTTGGCAACGCTTCGAAAATTGGAACAAATTTTAGTCCCGTAAAGGTTACATAGCCCGCAAAAAGTTCGTCCCCTCCATCGCCGGAAATAGCGACCGTTATATCTTTTTTGCAGGATTGAGACAAAAATAGCATATTGACAAAAGCTGGATCGCCATTAGGTTCATCCAATATATTTAGGTAGTTCTCAAATTCTGTATTTATAGTTTTCTCATTCAGTTCGTATATCTTGTGTCGATGAACTCCTAAATGGTTGGCCATAAGTTTGGCTTTGGAACTTTCATCGAAATCCTTTTCCCCCATGGCAACGCTAAAGGCATCTACATTAGGATTAAATTTTAAACAAGAACGAAGAGACATGGAGCTATCAATACCGCCCGATAATAATACGCCGTAGGGAACATCGGACCTCATAGTCATTTTACAGGCGTTTTCAAAGAGTTCTTCGAATTGATTAACCGACTCCTCAACCCCTATTTCAAGCAATTCTTCTCCGGGAATAGAATCCCAATAAGACTTGGTTTCAATTTTATTATTTTTAACTTTAATAAATTGGCCAGGAAGCAATTTATAGACATTTTTCAATGGCGTTTTATCGCCTGCATAATAGGAAGCCATCAAAAATCGGACAAAATTATCTTTATCCAATCGCCAATTAAAGTTCTTTAACTCCAATAAAGCGCGAAGTTCCGAGGCATAAATAACTCCATCGTCATATGGATGAAAATATAAAGGTTTTTGCCCAAGATGATCTCTTACTAAATAATGCTCGTTGGATTTTGTATCGTGAATGGCGGCGGCAAACATACCTTCCATTTTCAAAAAGGCATCTATTCCCCAGGCAATAAAAGCGTTTAAAAAAACTTCCGTATCGGAATCGGTTCGAAAAGAAATACCCTGGCTTTGCAGCTCCCTCCGCAATTCTATAAAATTATAAATTTCTCCGTTATAACTAAGAACATACCTTTCATCGGAGCTTAAAAAAGGTTGCGCGGCTTTTTGCGATAGATCTAATATTTTTAACCGCTGATGCCCCATATAAATATTAGGTTGTATCCATTCTCCAAAATCGTCGGGTCCTCTATGTTCAAGAGTGGATGTCGCTAAACGAGCTGCGTCGACCTCTTGCTCTGACATACCGTTTTTATCTTCGAATTTTAACCAACCAAAAACTCCACACATAGTAGCGATAATCTAAATTATTTTAAGAACGAAAGATATATGAAATATACCAGTAAAAGCTTTACCGCAAAGAGCGCGGAGGGCGCAAAGTAAAAAGACAAAAAATTGTCAAAGTGAGGCTTAAGCTTGCCTTGAGGCGCTTAAAGGGAACTGCGACCACCACTTTGCTTTTAAGTATTGTAGAATTAAATACAAAATAAAATTTTGCCTAGTTTAAACCCCTCCCCACTAACCGTCACCCTGAGCCAAGTCGAAGGGTCGCCTCGATCCAATAAAATTCCCACTTCTAAAAGCTTTACCGCAAAGAGCGCGGAGGGCGCAAAGTAAAAAGACAAAAAATTGTCAAAGTGAGGCTTAAGCTTGCCTTGAGGCGCTCAAAGGGAACTGCGACCACCACTCTGCTTTTAAGTATTGTGGCATTAAACGCAAAACAAAAATTCGCTTAGCTTAAAACATCCCCCACGGTCTGTCATTCAGATGAACCCCGAAGGGGTAAGGAAGAATCTCGCCTCGATCCAATATAATGCCTTCTTCCCTTTCGGTTCTTTTTAGCTCCTTTCCAAACAATTTTCCCCATTTAAGCCTTGTCTATTTTTTATTACACTCCAAACAGTTTTTCTTTTTTTCGCCAAAATTTACACCCAATTTCTTAAAAATATAATAATCCGACAGTCGATTATTGCGTTTCAAACTCAAAAAAAACCCTTAAAACCATTGATTTTCGATATGTTTTTTACCTAAAAAAACTTTAAATAATTTTCGAATACAATAATATAATTTTATGCTTTTCAAAACAACTAAACCAATATAAGGTTTACATCAACAACTTTAATTCCAATACATATTTAGAATACCTATTGAATTGACGCTGTAACAAAGCTCACTTATTACCAGGGGGATTCATGCGATTGTTAAAAAAAATACTTCCAATCCTATTGATGGCATTTCTCTTGAATGCGACCGTCATGACGTCTGAGTCCGCCGCCGACGCTAACACCAAACTATTACTACATTTTGACGGCGATTTTACTGATTCTTCAGACGGCGCTTCACAAACAAACAATCCTACTGTTGTTGGCAGCGCTTCAACAGTAAATTCTCCTAACAGTCCTCTCACTCCCGGCAGCAATATTGGTTCTTTTGATGGCAATGGCGATTATATTACTTTCCCAAGTTCCGCCGATTGGGCTTTTGGTAACGGCGATTTTACTATTGAGACTTGGCTGAACTTTAACTCCATTTCCCAATTTCAACCTATTTACGCACAATACCAAGATACCAGCAATCATATGCAAATTATGTGGCTAAATGGAACGCAACTCCGTTTTGCAACATATCTTAATTCGGTAGATAAGCAACTAAACTTTTCCTGGACGCCATCGGCTAACACCTGGTATCACGTCGCTATAGTAAGGACTGGTAATAACATAAAAGCTTTTATTGATGGCCAACAAATTGGATCGACTAAACCTTATTCGTCAACCATTCCCAACTTTTCATCTACTGTCAGAATCGGTCATTCTCAATATCACCAAGGAAATGGTAATTACGGCCATCTGAATGGCTTTTTGGAGGAGTTTCGAGTTTCAAAAGGAATCGCCAGATGGACTTCAAATTTTACCCCACCATCAGCTCCATACGGTTCACCTCCTCCCGACACAGAAGCGCCATTCATCACTGTAACCGGACCTGATATAACTGTTGAAGCCGGTTCTTTATATGACTCTGCCGCAGACGCGGGAGCGACTGCTACAGACGATACTGACGACAACGCAACTATAACCGCCACTATTGTCGAAGGCGGACTCCCCGTCGACACGTCGACCTTGGGCGCTAAAACCGTCACCTACAATGTCACTGATGAGGCCGGAAACGACGCTATTGAAAAAATTCGTACCGTCACGGTAGTCGATAACACAATACCCGTCATTACCGTAACTGGCGGCAATGTCACCATTGAAGCAGGTACGGTTTATGATGCTACCG
>CAZMZH010000007.1:145929-209909 GCA_964570665.1 uncultured Nitrospinota bacterium
ACGACAACGCAGCGCTCACCTTAACTATTGTCGAAGGCGGCCTCCCCGTCGATACGTCGACTTTGGGCGCTAAAACCGTTACTTACAATGTCACTGACGCCAACGGCAACAACGCTGTTCAAGTGACACGTACCGTCACGGTAGTCGATAACACAATACCCGTCATAACCGTAACTGGCGGCAATGTCACCATTGAAGCAGGTACGGTTTATGATGCTACCGCCGACTTAGGAGCAACCGCTACAGATAATCTCGACGACAACGCAGCGCTCACCTTAACTATTGTCGAAGGCGGCCTCCCCGTCGATACATCGACTCTGGGCGCTAAGTCAGTCACCTACAATGTCACGGACTCCGAAGGCAACGACGCTGTGCAAGTAGTTCGTACCGTCACTGTAGTGGATACTACAATTCCTGTCATATCCTTAAACGGACTCAGTTCTATCACCGTCGAAGCCGGATCGGTTTACGACGCTGCTGAAGACGAGGGAGCGAACGCTACAGATAATCTCGACGACGACACAGCCCTCACCTCCACTATTGTCGAAGGCGGACTCCCTGTCGACACATCGACGCTGGGCGTTAAAACAGTCACCTACGACGTCACGGACTCCGAAGGCAACGACGCTGTGCAAGTAGTTCGTACCGTCACTGTAGTGGATACTACAATTCCTGTCATATCCTTAAACGGACTCAGTTCTATCACCGTCGAAGCCGGATCGGTTTACGACGCTGCTGAAGACGAGGGAGCGAACGCTACAGATAATCTCGACGACGACACAGCCCTCACCTCCACTATTGTCGAAGGCGGACTCCCTGTCGACACATCGACGCTGGGCGTTAAAACAGTCACCTACGACGTCACGGACTCCGAAGGCAACGACGCTGTTCAAGTAACTCGTACCGTCACCATAGTGGATACGACAATTCCTGTTATTTCTTTAGTCGGTCTCAACGCGATCACCATTGAAGCGGGATCGGTTTACGACGCTACCGTCGATGCAGGAGCGTCCGTTACAGATAACCTCGACGACGACACAACTATCACCGGCGCTGTTAGCGTGAACGGACTCCCTGTCGACACGTCGACTCTTGGCGATAAAACAGTCACTTACGATGTCACAGATGCCAATAATAACGTCGCCGCTCAAGTGATTCGTACCGTCACCGTAGTGGATACAACACCTCCAGTAATTACTATCAATGGCAACAATCTAACTGTTGAAGCAGGGACAGTTTATGACGCTACCGCCGACTTAGGAGCGACCGCTACAGATAACTTCGACGATGACGCAACGTTAACCGCCACTATTGTCGAAAACGGACTCCCAGTCGATACGTCGACGGTGGGCACTAAGTCAGTCACCTACAATGTCACTGATTCAAACGGCAACAACGCTGTGCAAGTGGTCCGTACCGTCACGGTAGTGGATACCACGGATCCAGTCGTAACGGCTCCTGACGACGTTACGGTAGAAGCGACCGCCGCTTTAACGACGGTTGCTCTAGGAACGGCTACGGCTACGGATATAGTTGACGGCACAGTGACAGTAACAAACGACGCTCCGGCAACATTCCCAGTGGGAACGACTACGGTGACTTATACCGCAACCGATGTAAACGGTAATACGGGAACAGCGACCCAAACCATAACGGTTGTGGATACCACCAAACCGGTTATTACTTTAGTTGGAGACAATCCATTTACTATCGAATTCGGAGCAACTTATGTCGACCCCGGAGCAAACGCTACGGATGAAGTTGACGACAACACAACTCTCACCGCCGCAATTGTTAAAGGGGGAATTCCCGTTAACACTTCGACGTTAGGAAATAAGACGGTTACCTACAATGTCACGGATACAGCCGGAAATATCGCCGTGGAAGTCACTCGAACGGTCGCCGTCGTTGACACCACCGATCCAGTCGTAACGGCTCCTGCAAACATAACAATTGAAGCGGTAGCTCTAACGACAACGGTCAATCTAGGAACCGCCACCGCTAACGATAATTTCGACGGCGCATTAACTCCGGTGGCAACCGCTCCTGGGGTTACTATTGCCAGTAATTCAGGAGATTTCCCGGTTGGCGTTCATACTGTCACCTATACCGCAACCGATTCATCTGGGAATATTGGAATAGCGACCCAGACCGTAACCGTTCAAGATACGGTTTTTCCAGTTATTATTTTAGTTGGGGCCAATCCGTTAAATATTGAAGTAGGAACCACTTTTAACGATCCGGGAGCGATTGCGACAGATGCTGTTGACGGAAATCTTCCCATATTTATTGGAGGAGATACCGTGGTCACCTCTGGGGTCGGCGGTCCTTTCGATATCACCTATTCCGCTACAGACAACGCTGGAAACACGGCGTCTATCAACCGTACTGTCAATGTTGTTGATCTTACCGCCCCTGAAGTAACGGCCGCTGGCGATCTTATTATAGAAGCGACGGGAACAAACACGAGCGTTACTTTAATAAACATTACGGGCCAAACTCCTGCCGTGGCTTCCGCTAACGATAATATCGACGGCGCGTTGACTCCTATTGCCGCCGTTACGTCTACGCCTGCGGTTACGCTCACGAACAATACGGGTGATTTTCCAATTGGCGTTCATACCGTCACCTGGTCGGCAACCGATGCGGGGGGTAATGTAGGTACCGCTACGCAAACGGTAACCGTTCAAGACACTACGGGGCCCGATGTTGTTTTAATCGCTCAAAATAATGAGATCGATCCTTTAAACATTGTAGTGGGAACAACCTACGTCGAACCGGGAGCGACCGCTACCGATATCGTTGACAACGTTCTCCCAGTTACCATTGCCGGGGATACGGTCGACACCTCGGTGGTCGACGTTTCTTTTACCGTCACCTATACGGCAACGGATAATACCGGCAATCCAACGACCGTAAACCGCGTTGTGAACATTGTTCCGCCACCGGACACCATAGCGCCAGTCATTACCTTGGTAGGAGATAACCCACAAACTATCACTGTAGGCAACTCTTATGTGGAATTGGGAGCTACGGCGAATGATGATATTGACGGCGATATTACGGCCAATATACTGATAAATCCCACTAACGTGAATACGGCAGCTATTGGGACTTATTCAGTCACTTATGACGTTGTAGACGACGCCGGCAATCCGGCAGTTACCCAAACCAGAACGGTGAACGTCGTAGCGTTGGACAACATCCCGCCAACTTGTACCGCTTCGGCAATTACAGTAACCGCTACCGGCAGTTTTACGTCAGTGACTCTTGCTTCTCCCACGGCAACGGATAACGTGGGCGTTACTTTAATAGATAACGACGCTCCTTTAGTGGGATTTCCCATAGGTGTCACAAATGTAATATGGACCGTATTCGATGCGGCGGGAAATAGCGGTACTTGTAATCAATCTGTCACTGTTGTTCAATCTCAATCTAATGGCGATACGCGCATTGTGATTACCTCGCTTCCATTTATCGCCGAGTTTGCAGGGTCTTATATATTTGCCAGTAATCTCACTCACACCACTACAGATCCCGGCAGTTGTATCACCATCAATGCCGATAACGTCACCATCGATTTAAACGGTTTCAGCTTGATCGGTTCCGGCCAAACCGCCGGTTGCGATTGTCATGGGATATCAACCGGCGGGAAATCAAATATCAAAATATTAAATGGCACTATTTCGGATTTTGCCGGCAACGGAATTTACGACCTTTCTCCAAACGCAAATGGAGTCAGTATCCAGAATATAACAACCGCTTCCAATGGCGGGCATGGAATATTCTTGAACGGAAATAGTCATACGGTAACCAAATCCGTGGTTTACAATAATTTAACGGGAGGTGTTTTTGTACAAAATAGCTCTAAAATCCTGACCAACACGGTATACAGCAATACCGGTCCGGGTATTACCACAGAGAACGGAGCCACCATTTTGACCAATACGGTATACGCGAATACCGGCGCGGGTATATCAACAATCAATGGTTCCACCTTGAATCAAAATACTGTTTACCAAAATACAGGTAACGGAATCATCGTCAATGACGGTTGTACATTGTCATCCAATACGGTTTATGAAAATACCGGCGACGGAATCGTCTGCAATAACGGTTCGACGCTAACCAACAATACCGTCCACAATAATACGGGGACGGGTATTGTTTCCTTAATCGCAGCAAAAGTGAAAGGCAATACCTGTTATCTAAATGGCGATTCGGGAATTGTCGCTGGAGCCGGTTCCATGGTTTCGGATAATATCGTCAATGGAAATAATACAAACAGTATCGCGACCCAAGGCGGAATTTTTGTTTCTGGAAACGTAACCCTCAAATGCAACCAGGTCACTAACAACGCAATCCAGAATATTTTAGTAACCGGAGACGGAAATGTTTTAAAGGACAACACCGTCAATCTGTCCGATATTGGAATCAACTTTGACGGTTCCGGGTTTAACTTCTTCTCTGGGAATAAAGCTAGCGGAAATACCACAAGCGGTTTTTCCGGAACGGCTTTACCTACAGGACTAGCCGATGGCGGAGGCAATATCGATTTTTAGGGACACTTTAAGGTAAGGTTTCAGATTTACACTTAATTCTGAAACCTTGCCCTCCCTCATTCCTCCTTTTATATCCACCACAGGATGTTTTTAGATTTCAAAAACAATTTAATCATTATCAAAAGTGTAATTTTTTTCACCTTTCCAAAATCATAAATACTTAATATTAAAATTATTTATTAAAACGGACTTCTTTCTGTTTATTTTTTGAGATTGAAAATTTATTCCCAATCCACTCTCCTGCAAAAAAAATGACTATTTTTGCATCATTCCGCAAAGCGAAAACCATTGAAAATCGGCGCTTTGTGTTTCGATAATTAGACTTTTGTATAAAAAAAATGTATATTAAGCCTTAATTTATAAGAATTTATGAGTTTTTATCTTCTATAAATTTTGAAAAAAGTTTGTTTTCAGAAACTGTTGCGACATCTCAGTAACTTCCTACTGCCGATAAGAATGGACGAACTGATTCAAAAATCTCAGAAAAGGTTCCTTAAACCGAACCTCTCCATATTCTTCCTTCGGTTATGGATTGGTTTTTTGGTTTACCTCATTGGCGGTTGGCCCACCTTAGTTTATGCGCTCCCTCAAGACGGTCAAATAGTCGCCGGGCAAGGAAATATCCAGCAGCCCTCTCCGACCGACATGGTCGTCAATCAGTCTTCCGAAAAAATGATTGCCGATTGGCAAAGCTTTGGCATTGGCAGTCAAGAGTCCGTACAATTCAAACAACCCGGCTCTAACTCCGTCGCTTTAAACCGAGTTCTCGGAGCCAACCCCAGCGAAATCCTCGGAAAACTATCCGCAAATGGTCAGGTTTTCCTGACAAATCCTTCTGGAATTCTTTTTGGCCAAAATGCCCGCGTCAACGTAGGCGGTCTCATGGCCACGACCTTAGGAATCTCTAATAAAGACTTTTTAGACGGAAATTATAAATTTAATCAGGATCCAAGTAAGGCGCTAGCCTCCATATATAATAAGGGACTTATTCAATCTTCCGGTTATGTGGGTCTCCTCGCCCCTAATGTTGAAAACCACGGGACCATCATCGCGAACGCCGGTTCGGTTGCGCTGGGCTCTGGCAATGCCGCGTCGTTAGATTTTATTGGCGACGGTTTAATCAACTTTGCTATTACCGAACCTGTCGAAGGGGAAGTATTAGACTCCGATGGCAACGTCGTAGAACATCGCGTATTAAACACTGGGAAGATTCAAGCGGGTACTGTCGCGCTTACGGCAAAGAACGCTAGCGATGTCATAAAAAATGTCGTCAATAATACGGGTGTGATTGAAGCCTATTCCGCCGTTGAAAAAGACGGCGAAATTTATTTAATGGCCGAAGGCGGTAAAGTTTCTGTATCGGGTACTTTGGATGCCTCCGGTAAGAGAGCCGGTGAAAAAGGCGGAACCATTCATGTCTTAGGAGACGAAGTTGATTTAGATAACGCCTCCATCGACGCTTCGGGCGATGCGGGTGGCGGAACGGTTTTAGTGGGTGGTGACTTTCAAGGAAAAGGTTCCATCCAAACAGCCAATAACACCCGAGTTAGCGAAGATACCTTAATCAATGCCGACGCCCTTTCTCAAGGAAATGGCGGCAAGATCATTATTTGGTCGGAAAACTCAACGGTCACAAAAGGAATCTTAACCGCTCGCGGCGGAGCGATAAGCGGCAATGGCGGGTTGATTGAAACTTCCGGCAAAAACCATCTTGTCGTTACTAAAGCCGCAGACGTTTCCGCTAAGAATGGTTTGGCAGGTACCTGGCTATTAGATCCGCGCAATATAGAAATTACTAACGCTACTAGCGGGGTCGATCAAAATGGCGGCGAGTTCAATCCAAACTCAGATAGCTCTACAGTTGACGTCGCTTTAATCAATCAAGCCCTTAATAATGGAACCAGTGTCGTTATCACGACCGGTACGGATGGCAATCAAGAAGGCAATATCACCGTTACCGCCGCCATATTAAAATCGTCGGGAGGAGACACTTCCTTAACGCTCAATGCCGCCGGTAAGATCATCGTCAACAATACGATCGCATCGACCTCTGGTAAGTTAGACGTTAATTTATTGGCCAAGTCCGATATTGATATCAATGCGGCTATTTCAACTAATGGCGGTAACTTTTTAGCCGATACCCAGGGCGGCGTTAACTCATTAACTCCTCATATTTCCGGAGTCGCTCCTACCATCAATCATGTTTCGGGAGCCCCTACCCCAACAGGAACCACTAAAATTACCATCAGCGCCGACATAAACACTAACGGCGGCGACGTCAGCTTAGGCAACGCTAATGGCACAACAACCGTTGTCTTATTAGGAGCAGGCCCCGTTCAAACCGACAACAACCAAGAGATTATTTTTAACGGCGGCTCTATCAATCAAGCGAAAGACCTTAATATCAATGCCGATATTATAATAGAGGGTAATGGCGAAAACTTAACCTTGGCTGCGACCAACGATATTAACTTTAAAGGTTCGGTGTTATTGCGTAATGGCGGACTATCTTCCGTAACCCTCGTTATCAACGCCGATAGCGACGCCGACGGTTCTGGAGACTTGATCGTTTTTGAAGACTCAACCATCAACACAAATGGCGCCCTCACTATAACAGCTAACGACATCGACCTATTGGGAGAGATCCACACCTCTTTATTTGGAGTGACGATTCTAGTTTCCGATAACGGCACAATCGGTCTTGGTAACGCCGCTGGCAATATGAGTTTAAGCGATGCCGAGTTAGATAGAATCTACAGCGCAGGATTGACCATTGGTTCTTTTACCAACGGCGATATTACCGTCGATGGCGTTAGTCGATTATTAACGCTTGGAACGACTTTAAACTCTGGCGGTAATGTCACCTTCCAAAATACCGCTTCTAGTATCGATTTCTTAACGGTTAACGCTAACGGAAATATTGCAGTCAACACAGACTTGAACGTTGCTCAAGGGAGCTTTGTAGGAGTTGCCGATCACGACAATAGCGGCGCCGGCGATTTTTCGATATCTTCTGGATCGGACTTAACCGCCGCTGGCAATATAACGATAACCGCAGTTAACATTTTACAAGGCGGCAATTTTAACTCTGGCGGCGCTCTGACATTGAATGGAACGGTTTTGGTTAGCGGACCCGTCAGCCAAACAGCCGCCAACGGCATAACCATTACAGACGATTTAATCAATGACGGAACGATAACCATTGATGCCGATTCTGACAAAGACGGTTCTGGAGCTTTTACTTTAAATAACGGTATCTCCATCGTTTCAAACAACAACGATATCACCATCACCGCTAGCGATTTCATCATCAACGGAACCATCAATAGCGGGTCGGCTACGACTACCTTATTAGTATCCGTCGACGGGACAACAATAGGTATCGGGGATGGTGGAGTCGGTTCCGCATCCATAAGCGGAACGGAAATTCAAAACATCACCGCAGGAACCCTAGTCATTGGCAATACCAACGCAGGTAGTATCAATGTCGGAACCGTTTCTGCCGCAAATTCAGCTAACGTTGGAAATTTGGAGTTTCAATCTGGAAGCTCTATTACCGTTACAGGTAGCCTTTCAACTGGAGGAGATTTATCGATTCATGCTGGCTCCGGTTTAGACGTCGACGCAACCTTGAATAGTTCTGGCGGTTCCATTCTGGCACAAGCCGATGGCAGTATTTCAATCGACGCGGGATTAACAACTTCTGGCGGTTTAATTTCATTAGAAACGAGCGGCGCCGATATCCATTTAAACCAAGACATTACGACAGGCGGCGGCGACTTCCTTGCCGACGCTGGCGCTAACTTTACCTCGGCTGAGTTAACCGTTCATGTTTCAGGCCTTGCTGTTGCCGCGCCTCGTATATCGGGGGCGCAAACAAATATTGATTCTCACATTTCTGGAGGAGTCGTCCCCACCGCCGACAAAGCCACTATTTTTATTAATGCCGACATTAGCACCTCCGGCGGCGATATCACCTTAGGCAGAAATAAAAATAAGGTTCAATCTTTGCTGGGAGCCCCTGGCGGACCGCCGACAAATGACGTTTCTTCAAATGTTGTTTTCGGTAACTTAACCGGCGGCGGCAATCAAAGCTTGGGAGCGGACGCAGGCAACCTCAACTTTAACGCATCGATATTTCTAGAAAATAAGGGAGTCAATACCCTCACCTTACAAGCACGCCAAAACGTTAATTTTAATGGCCAGGTTCTTTTAGGCGGTTCTGACCAACTTAATCTTATTGTCATCGCCGATAACGACAACAACGGCACAAGCGATTTTGTAGTCGGTTCTGGAGCTTCTGTTCAAACCAATGGCGGTTCTCTTGATATCACGGCAAAAGACATCGACTTGATAGGAGAAATCGACACCGGCGCAGGGGATATCTCAATCTCCGTATCAACAAACGGAACCATCGGATTAGGGAACGCAACGGGAACCCTAACCTTAGACAATTCCGAGTTGGCCAGGTTAAACGGAGGAAATTTAACGCTAGGCAATAACTCTGGCGGAGACATCGTCCTAGATGGGGTTAGCCTTACTCAATTTACATCCGTCACACTGACCAGCGGCAATGATGTTTCGTTTAATAACAACTCTTCCGCATTTAACGATCTCACTATAAATGCCAATGAAGATATAAACGTAAATGCCGACTTATCAACCCAGGGCAATTTTCTTGCGACAGCCAATGCCAATAGCAACGGATCGGGAGATTTTTCTTTAGGCGATGGTAATACGGTCGCCTCAACGGGCGACCTTACTGTCAATGCGATTAACATTTTTCAAAGCGGGAATTTTTCGGCAGGCGGTAATTTAACCCTAAATGGCATA
Source organism: uncultured Nitrospinota bacterium (assembly GCA_964570665.1). GTDB lineage: Bacteria > Nitrospinota > Nitrospinia > Nitrospinales > JAJDAT01 > JAJDAT01. Next base: position 155,325 of record CAZMZH010000007.1, read on the forward strand.
TTAACGGTTGTTAGTAACGTAAATCTTTCCGCCCTGGACGGAATAACAATTACCCAAAACCTGATTAACACAGGAACCATTACTATAAATGCCGATACCGATCTCGATGGCCTTGGAACCTTTAAACTAAATTCTGGGGTTTTAATTGATTCGGATAATTTTGACATAACCATCACTGCCGCCGATTTTGATATCGCCGGTAATATCGATAGCGGCTCTGGAACTACCAGTTTATTTTTATCCATTAATGGCTCCCTGGCAATTGGCGATTCGCTGCACTATCAAGACGCTCAGATTAGCGGTTCCGAATTACAAAAAATTACCTCAGGAAACTTAGTACTCGGCGGAAGTCGGGCCCGTGTTGTGGGTCTCAATGGAGTTCTTTTAACCGATACCGCTAATATTGGTAATCTGACCGTTCAAAGTGGCGGAGATGTTGTTTTTGAAGGTGCAAGTTCCACTTTCAAAAATCTGACCATTAACGCTGAAAGAAATATTACGGCTAGAAATAACGTAACCACAACCATCGGCAACCTGATTGCGACGGCGGATAGTAATCAAGATGGATCTGGTGATTTTTTCCTCCAAGATAATACCACCCTAACCTCTTCGGATGATTTAACTGTTACTGCTGGAAATATCATTCAATTAGGTTCGGGCACATTCAGTTCCGGTGGAGTTCTAACTCTTAATGGCAACATATTATCAGACACTGGAGTTATCAGCCTTCTAGCCGACGATGGGATTATAGTCACTGAAAACATCATTACGCATGGCGGAATTACGATCAACGCCAACGTCGATCAAGATGCGATTGGCGATCTTGTGATTGAAGATGACGTCATCATCTATACCACAGGATCTGTTATCTTTTTAATCGCAAACGATTTTGATATCAGAGGAACTGTTTCAGCCGCAACAGGAACCATAGTTATCGCAGAAAGAAGCGAAGCAAACTCTCGTCAATTGGAAATTGGCTCCAATTCAGGACCGGGAGGCAGCACCGCAAGCATAAGTTCCGCAGAACTAAGACGGTTGTCGGCTTGGAAATTAGATGTCCAATCGAGAGGCAATATATTTGTAACGGGTATAGAAACTCAAGATTTGGCCGGTATCTTAAACGAAGTAGTATTTAATTCAATTACAGATAACGTTTACTTTAATCACGTCTCCAATTTTGGTCAAGATGTATCGGTTGCGGCAAATAAAGATATATTCATAAACCAAAACTTGACCACGGATGGAGATCTAGAGTTCATTAATGCCGCAAGCGCCGGAACCGGAAGACTTTTTCATCAATCCGGTGCAACCATAAACACCAATAATCACGACCTTCTTATCAAAGTTTCCGATGTAATTATTGGCTCCACTTCTTTTATAGACGTTGGCTCTGGAGCCATTACATTCGCCACCAATCAAAATAATACTATAGCCTTGGGCAGCTCATCGGGAGACTTGAACCTTTCGACCGACGAAATAAAAAATATCTCCGCCGGAAAGTTTCAAATCATTTCAAATAATCAATTTTCAAATGGCGATATTTTAGTGGGAGGACTTTTTGATGGTGTCGCCGATAGATTTGACGAAGTCATTTTATCGGGTCGACAAGATATTACTTTTGAAGGCGGGATTTCTAAATTCAAAGCGCTGACCCTCGATACTTGGGGAAACATTACAATAAATAGTAGCGTCACCACTGCGATAGGAAATCTTCAAGCTAATGCCGATTCGGATAACAACGGCGTTGGCGATTTTATACAAGCGTCTTCGTCAATTATTAGTTCCGCAGGAGATATTATCGTCACGGCTCCAAATATTTTTGCGAGTGGAACGGTAATGGCAGGTGGAACAATATTCTTTAACGGAACTGTAATAACTCCAGATGCAATAGTTTCTCTTTCCGCCGCAGATGGAATCATTATTAGCGACGATTTAATAACTTTTGGAACCATTTCAATTGACGCCGATAACGATTCGGATGGCTCCGGTACATTTACTATTCTATCGGGCAAACAGATTGTTTCTAATGACTTTGATATTAGCATTCGAGCTAGCGATTTTGATATCCAAGGCACAATCAATAGTGGAACAGGCAAAACGACCCTATTAGTTTCTGTCGCTAAGGCAATCGTAATTGGCGAAGGCGGCGGCGCTAGCGATGCTTGGATCACTGGCAATGAGTTACAGAAAATTACAGCCGCCAACCTGGTTGTAGGAAACGACACGAATAATACAATCGTTCTAAACGGAATAACCGCTGCGCAAAGCCAAAATATCGGTGAATTTAATTTACTTGCTACGGGTTCTAATGCAGATATTCACTTCCTCACCCCTTCTTCAGTTAAAAAATTAACGGCAACAGCCGACGATGAAATCCGTGTCATGGGCAATTTAACGGTAACTCAAGGCGATTTATCTTTAACGGCATTTAACGACATATTTATTGAAAGCGACATTACTGCCGCATCAGCCGTCTCTATAAGGGCAAACGACGACGTTACTATTGAAAATAATATCATTGCCAATGGCGATGTCTATGTTAAAGCCGACTTAGACGGTTCCGGCGGGGGTAGTGGCGGCAACATAGTAATGACCGACGGCTCTGAAATAAACGCCGGATCAGGTCTTATAAGTCTCCAAGCGAATGGCGGAATTGTATTGAGTCGTTTAGTTACAACCAATTCTTCCGACACCGCCGTTTTAGTGCACTCTATTTCCCGCTCAATTCAAGATGCCGGCGATACCGGCGGTGTCAATATTGAAGCCGCATCTGGTGGTTTAAAACTTATAGCTAACTACATTGGAATTGGTAACGCTATTGAAACTACCGTCAGTAAATTGGAATTTTCGTCTGGAGCTAATTCAGGGGTAATCCTTATTAATGAAACAGACGACTTACAGTTAACCAATTCTTTTGCATATGGAGGCTCCTCATTAGTCAAAGTTTCGGCGGGAGGAGATTTGAGTCTTCAAGGCGGCTCTTTTGAAAACGAAGCTTATTTTCAAGCTACCGGTTCCATCAACATCGAACAAAGCGTCTCTTCAAATGGAAACTTTAGCTTCGTTGCCGACAGCGACTTCAATGGAAATGGCGACTTTATAGTCAATTCCGGGATAACTTTAAATACAAGCGGTAATATTCTAATTACCTCACAAGCCGGAACTATAAATGGGATCTTATCCGCTGGAACTCTCAAACTTTCAACTAACGGAGTAATTACCGGAACACTACAAGCCGCAGACGGCGTAACGATCAGCGACAATCTCATTCTAAACCAAGATATTATTATCGACGCCGATACCGACCAAGATGGCGTTGGAATCTTCACTCTAAATACCGGCACTTTAATTTATTCCAATAATAACGACATAACGATCATAGCAAATGATTTTGATATTGACGGTTTAATAGATAGCGGTACTGGAATTATAACTTTCAAACGCGCCACGGCAGGTTCTATTGGTATTGGAGAATTTAGTACCCCGCTGGATGCAATGCTTGACATTACTAATAACGACTCAGAAATTGCGCGACTTTTTACAGACAATTTGGTGATTGGCGGCGATAACACCACTTTTCTTAAAGTATCAGAAATGGTTACAGGTCGATATGACGATCCCAATGTCGATATTGAAAACACGCATATTAATGGACGTAAATTTTACGATATCGACAAAATAACTCTAAATGCGGAAGGCGATCTTGGTGTGGTTGCCTTTGACGACCAAGATTCCGAAAGACTCTCTTTCTATGACTTAGAAGTTAATGCCGTAGACGGAATTATAAATAACGAAGAATTATACGCATTAGACGGTAATTTTAAATTTGACGCAGACTCGAATAATTTCGCCGACGGATTCGATTCACTTTTCTTAGGCGACCATTATGGAAAAGATTTAACCGCAACGGGAAACATCGAGTTATCGGCTCAATCGGGGAAAATTTACTCTTTCGGTGAAATTTGGCTAGACGCTGGCGGATCAGTCGAAACGACAGGGTATGTAGACGCCGATAGTATGTTTACTATTTATGCTAACGATGGAATTACGATAAATAATAACGTAGACGCAAGCGGTTATGTTTCATTATATGCAGATCGAGATGAAAATGGAGGCGTCTTCAGCTTAGTAGATGGAGCCCATATAAGTTCGCCGCTCGACTTAAGAATCGAAGCAAGCGATATCAATTTAAATAACACGGGAGCGCTTATTGGTCGCAATATAGCGCTCACAAATACTAGCTTCGGAACGTCCATAGGGATCGGCGACGCCACTGGCGATTTCACATTGAGTGGTAACGAGCTACAAAATATTACGACAGGAACACTAACCATTGGCGGTAATTTCACGAGTCAAATTAACGTGGATGGCGTTACGGCATCTCAAAGCCAACTTATTGATACCGTTTCATTAAACGCTCTCAACATTAATGGCGGCACAACCGCCCTAATCGATTTTAGTAATAACGCTTCTACCTTCAACGCTCTTATTGCAAGCTCCGCAAACGATATCGATGTAAACGTTGACGTAAACACTGTCGTCGGAGATTTTACAGCCATAGCTGATTCAGCCCATATTTCAGGCAACACAGCTGGAGATTTTACACTCGCTTCAGGAGCAACTGTAACTTCGGCGAATGACATTACTGTCGATGCCCTCAACATATTTCAAGATGGAGATTTCGTCTCTGGAGGTTCCATAACATTAAATGGAGTCCTGCAATTTTCAGGAAATATCTCGGCGGCCGATGGCGTTACTATTAGCCAAAATATTATATTCGATGGAAACATAAATATTGACGCGGATTCCGACCGAAATGGAACAGGCGACTTTACGCTTAATACTGGTATTCAAATCAATTCGAATAACCACGATATTTCTATTACTGCCAATGGATTTATCATTAATGGAACGATTGATAGCGGAACCGCAGACGTTTATTTAAGAGCTTCAGTAGACGACACATTTATTGGCGTAGGTAATTACGGAGTAGCCTTCGAAATTTCAAATTCTGAATTACAAAACATTTCTGCTTCCAATTTATATATCGAAGGAAATAATACTAGAGGAATTTACGTTGTCGGTGTTGCGGCGGGAAGTACAGATAATATTGGAACTGTTCATTTAAATTCAGGAGGTAGCTTCACTCAATTTTATCTTGAAGAATCAAGTTTTGGATCCCTGGAAGTTAATGCAGATAGTGGTGTAGTGATTTTAGAGGACCTATTTGCAGAAAACGGATTGGTTCTTAATGGGGACAGTGATGGAGATGGCGTTGGTTCTGTATCTATTTATAGCCCTGCCTTAGTCGACTCTAATAATTCCGATATTTCTATTTCTGCAGACGATTTTTTTCTTTACGGTTCTATAACCAGTGGAACAGGAGCTATTAAGCTTAAATCTTTAAGTTCCTCTTCTAGACTAAGAGTTGGTAGTTCTTGTTCTGGTTGTTTTAATTTAAGTTCGACGGAAATGGCAAATATCACTGCCGGTAGTTTGATCCTTGACGCAAATTCTTCAAACCTTCTTGAAGTTCAAGGTATAGATTTCACCGGAAGTATCTCAGGCGCCGTGACCATGACTGGAAAGGATGTAGCTTTTACCGGAACATCTTCTAGTTTTAACGATTTAATCATTTATTCAGATACCAAAATAGCGTCTTCCTCAGCAATCATTGCAAATGCCTTAACGACAGCAACCGTTACGGGTATGAATATAGATACCCAAGTAAATACTCTTACATTTGCCAATACTGGAACGGGAGACATTATTGTCGACAACCAAGGAGCGCTTACCGCGACCGGAACGAATTCCGGCGGTTCAGTTAACATAACTACACATAGTCCATTAACCGTAGGCGCAGCTGGAATCTCCGCAGGACAAAATATTACGTTAACCGCAGCGGCCAGCGGACAAAACGACGATACCGTCACTATTAATGGCAACGTGATCTCCGGAGGCAATTTGACAGTAACTGCCGCCGAAGGTGTGATAGTTAATTCCGACATTAACTCTGGAGGCGCCGCAACATTTAACGCCGATTCAGATTCTAATAGCTTTGGCGACTTCACCATATCATTGGGGCAAACAATTACCTCCACCGGCAACCTTTCAATTGACGCTGAAAACATTATTCAAAATGGCAACCTGGATTCAGGTGGAGTGATAACGCTTAATGGTATAACTCAAGTTTCTGGAGATATTTCAGCAGCGAATGGAGTAACTATAAGCCAGGATCTCATTTTAGACGAAGCGATCAATATTGATGCCGATTCAGATCGCGATGGAGTGGGCAATTTCACGCTTAATTCGGGTATTCAAATCGTTTCAACCAACCACGATATTACTATTACCGCCAACGATTTCATCATCAATGGAACCATCGATAGCGGAACCGCTGACACAATCTTTAAACGTTCAACGGCTGGAACATTTAGCCTTGGGAATATTAATTCGGGAGCTTCCCTTAGTAACGCTGAATTACAAAAAATTACTTCCGCCAATTTAAAGGTTGGTGGCGAAAATACCTATGCCTTTTGGGTTTATGGATTTAATAGTTCCTCCGTTGGCAATGTTCAATTAAACTCATTAAGCAACAGTGGAAATATTAGCTTTGGAGGCCAAACATCCACTTTTAATTCATTAGAAGCAAATGCAAAAGGTAACATTTACATTAGTCAAAGCGTAACCTCTGAAGGACCAATTTTAATTAATGCCGATTCGGATAAAAATGGACTTGGTTTCTTCTCCACTCAAACAGGAACAACCCTTTCAACAAATAATGCCGATATTAAAATAACTGCCGATGATATATCAAATTTTGGATTGATCAATAGCGGAACGGCTTCTGTCACTATTCAATCAACCGACACAAACCAGGGATTTGGTTTTGGTTTGTTTTGTAGCAATTGTTTTAATATGGATGGGCATGAAATAGAAAAAATAACTAGCGGTAACCTGATTATAGACGCTAACGCCTCCACATTTTTACAAATGGGAACGACTTTAGCCCATACTTCAAATGTTTCCGGAACAGTAACCATACAAGCAAAAGAAATTGATGTAGCTTCTAACTCTACCTTTAATAACCTGGTATTGGATTCGATATCCGATATAACGTCATTTAGCAATCGGACTATCACGGCAAATTCCTTAACGACAAAAACTGTTACGGGTATGAATATCAATACCCAGGTAACGACCCTATCCTTCACTAATACTGGAACCGGAGACATCGTTGTTGATAATCAAGGCGGCATGACCTCTTCCGGAACAAACTCAGGCGGTTCGGTAAACATCACAACCCACAGCCCATTGACGGTTGGCGCCGCAGGAATCTCCGCAGGCCAAAACGTTACGTTAACGGCGGCGGGAGCAAGCGGTCAAAACGACGATAACCTTACTATCCAGGGAGTCGTCACATCCACAAACGGAAATATCGTTTTAACGGCAGATGACATATTTCAATCCAATGCCGCAATAACGACATCTGCCGGATCTATTTCTATAGCGGCAAGCGATTTTATCATCAATAGTACTATCAATAGCGGATCGGCAGATACTTTCCTATCCGCTTCGGTTGCGGGAACAAGCATTGGTCTTGGCGATACCGCTGGCGATATCTCTATCAGTGGCGCTGAATTGGATAACATCACCGCCCAAAACTTAACCATGGGCGGGACAAATACTTCTTCAATAATTGTAGACAACGTTACGCAAAATCAAACCGATCAAATTTCTGGACCAATAAACCTGATCAGTTCTGGAGATGTCGCATTTGAAAATAACGCCTCTACTTTTAGATATGGTTTAAATGTTCAAGCAAACGATGGAATCCAGGTCAGCACCTATGTCACCTCTCAATTTGGAGATATGATTCTAGATGGAGATGCGGATAATTTAGCCGGTTCGAGCGATCAAATAGTCATGGGTGATTCTCAAAGGCTTTCCACAAGTAGAAACTTAATTTTGAATTCCAGCGTCACTGGATTAGGTAGAATTGAGTTGATGGCTTCCGATGGAATAACCATTAACGATAATGTAACTTCTGCAGGAATCCTATTAATTATTGCAGACACAGGAAGTTCTGGAGCGGGAGATCTATTTATTAACAACGGCGCTGTACTTACGTCGTCAAATAACACGTTACAGATTAACGCCAAAGACCTTCATTTAAATGGTCAATTGAATGCAGGTACAAGTCTTGTAGTAATCGGCACAACACAAAACGGAACAATAGGTTTAGGCGACACCGCTGGAGATATGACCATTAGCGGCGCTGAGCTACAAAACATTACGAGCCAAACCCTATCTATATCAGCTCCAATAATTACTGTAGATAATATTACGGCCGCTCAAAGTTCGAACATCGCAGGAAAAATAAGTCTATTCACCGATGGTACTATTATTTTTGAAAATAATGCCTCAACTTTTAATCAGACGTTATCAGTTAGCGCTTATAACGGAATTCAAATCAATACCGATATCGCCAACATCATTGGCAATTTAATTTTAAATGGCGACTATAATAATTCTTCGAATGGTAACGACTCAATTTCCATTGCCGATAACGTTAATATCAACTCTGGCGGCCATGTAACCATAAAAGCAACTACTGGTGGTGTTTCCACCCAAAACCTCCAAATAAACGCCGCAGAGAGTATTTCTATACAAAACAACGTAACGGCCACGGGCGCTCTCTCCTTTGTTGCCGATTCGGATAATAATGGATCGGGATATCTATCAATAAGCGCTGGATCTTCCTTAGTTAGTGGTAACAATAACATCACCCTCTCAGCTGACGACTTCTTCATTGATGGAACCATCAACAGCGGAACGGCTGATACTTTCATATTCGCTTCCTTTGCGGGAACCAGCATTGGTCTTGGCGACACCGCTGGCGATATTTCCATTAGTGGCGCCGAATTGGGAAATATCACAGCCGCTAACTTGACCATAGGAAATGCAAACACCTCTTCAATCATTGTCGACAATATCACGTCTTCTCACGGCAATTATATTTCCGGTCCCGTGAACTTGATCAGTTCTGGAAATATTTTATTTGAAAATAACACTTCTACTTTTAGAAGTGGTTTAAATGCGCTGGCAAATGACGGAATTCAAATCAATGCCGAACTTCAAACTTTAATCGGCAACATGGTTTTAGATGGAGACGCCGATAATAGCGCCGGTTTGAACGATCAAATAACCATTGGAGACTCTGTAAAAATTCGTTCCTACAGAGCTTTATCCTTAGATTCCACTAACGGAGGTATAGTTGGTTTAGGTAACGTTAGCCTTTTAGGTTTTTATGGAATTGATATAAACGATGATTTAACTTCAGCAGGCACTCTATTTATTTCTGCCGACATAGATAAATTTGGGAGTGGCGATCTTTCTATTAACAATGGAGCTACGGTTTCATCATCAAATAATATGATCGATATTCGCGCAAAAGACTTCCATCTCCAAGGCCATTTAGATGCCGGATCAAGCATTGTAGCTATAGGCAAAACACAAGATGGAATCATTGGTTTTGGCGATACCGCTGGGGACATGACAATCAGTGGCGATGAACTACAAAATATTACCGCTTACGAATTTAGAGTAAACGGAAACAGTTTATCTACTACGAATTCAATTATTGTAGATAATATTACGGCTGCCCAAAGTTCAAATATCTCCGGACAAACAAGAATATGGAGTTATGGCTCTATTTTATTTGAAAATAACGCTTCCACTTTTGATAAAGGGTTAAGCGTTATAGCTTATGATGGAATTCAAGTTAACGCAGATATCGCCACTGTCAGCGGCAATTTAAGCTTGAATGGAGACTATAATAATAGCGCCGATGGTAACGACAACATCGCTATCAATGGACCACGCACCTTAAATTCAGGCGGCGACCTTACGCTGTTCGCAACTCAAGGTATTATTGGAACCGGCGCTAGCAATGACCGAATAACTTTACAGGCTGCCAATGACATTTTCGTTAATAACGACTTTACCCTTGGAGACGACTTAGCTATTCACATACGAGCCCAAAATGACATTAACGTTGATGGAGAAATAAAAACTTCTGGATCTACTATCGACCAAATTAAATTAGTGGCGGACGATGTAGATAATAATGGCGCTGGAACCATTCGAATCGGCTCAACGGGCTCTCTAGTTGCGGCAGGAGATTCTATTGAACTGTTTGCCGACGATATTGAGATTGAATCTGGAGCGTTAATTGATTCAACTATCTTAAGAATTCGCGCTATTGATAAAGGAACTATTGGACTTGGAGACGCAACTGGAGGTTTAACTCTAAGCGGCTCCGAACTTCAATCAATGATCGCAACCTTCGCAATAATCGGCGATTCCAATGGCGATATCAATGTTGATAATGTAACTCAACTAAACAGCGGCGGTTTAGGAGAGGTAAGCCTATTGGCTCGCGGTTCCTCGAATCAACCTACAGACAGTTCCGTAAATTTCATTAATAATGAATCGATCTTCAGGTCTTTAATCGTTTCGGCAGACGATGGTATCAATATAAATGCCAATATAACCACCACTAACGGCTCTATACGCTTAGATGGAAACGAAACCTTTATTGGCATTGGAGACTCCCCAATTGCGTTTGCCGACGGAGTAACGTTGACTTCTGCTGGAGATATTATTTTAGCGGCAGTTGACGCTGGGATTACAACCTCTGGAGCCTTAACTTTAAACGCTCGCGATGGCATTACAATAAGTAATAACTTATCTGCAGCTGGCGCCGTTAACATTAATACGGATACTGATGGCAATGGGACGGGTAGATTTTCTCTGTCCAACGTAGCCACAGTAAATACCAACAATAATTCACTTACTATAGAAGCTGCTGATTTTAATTTTGATGGCTCATTAAATAGTGGAACGGCTGACACTTTCTTAATGTCTTCGTTTTCGGGATCAAGTATTGGACTTGGCTATATCACTGGAGATATTTCAATTAGCGGCATTGAATTACAAAAAATCACTGCTAACGTTTTATCTATCGGCGGTTTTAATACGAATCGAATTAGTGTAGTTGGCATCTCTGCAACTCAAAGTCAAAACATTGGCACAGTTGAATTAAACGCTTTAAAAACTATTAATATTTCAGGAAGCACAACAACCGCATTAATCGAGTTTAATGATATTGCTTCCACTTTCAATGCGCTTTCTCTTAAATCCAGAAACGACATTGATATAAACGCAGACGTAAATACCGTCGCAGGAGACTTTACCGCAGCGGCAGATTCCCCTCATATTTCAGGAAATACTTCTGGCGGAGACTTTACTCTAGCGTCAAATTCAACTGTAACTTCATTCGCTGACATTACGGTTGACGCCACTAACATCATTCAAGATGGCGACTTGGTCGCGGGAGGCGCCATAACGCTAAATGGAATTGTTCAATTAGCCGGAAATATTTCTGCCGCCAATGGAGTCGCTATCAGTCAAGACCTTATCTTGGACGAAGCGATCAATATCGACGCCGACTCTGACCGCAATGGAACTGGCGATTTCACTTTGTTGTCAGGTATTTCTATTGACTCCAATGACCATGACATCACCATCACGGCAAACGACTTCATCATCGAAGGAACAATAAATAGCGGAACGGCAGATACCTTCCTGTTCGCTTCCGTTGCGGGAACCAGTATTGGTCTAGGCGACACAGCTGGCGATATCTCTATTAGTGGAGCTGAATTGGGAAATATCACAGCCTCTAACTTGACCATAGGCAGCGCAAATACTTCTTCAATAATTGTAGACAACATTTCTTCCGGCCAAAACTCCAATATTGCCGGGCAAATAAACCTGGTCGGCTCTGGCGATGTTTCTTTTGAAAATAACGCTTCTACATTTTTTAATACTCTAAATGTTCAGGCAAATGACGGAATTCAAATCAACGCCGATATCACAACTTTCTTCGGTGATATGATTTTAGATGGAGACGCCGATAATAGCGCCGGCTTGAGCGATCAAATTATTATTGGGGATTCTAAAAAACTCCAATCGTATAGGAGTTTATCTTTGGACTCCACTAACGGCGGAATCTTCGGCTTAGGTTACGTTAGTCTAATAGCTAGCGATGGAATTGCTATAAACGACAGCTTAACTTCGGCGAGTAACCTATTTATATCTGCAGATCTAGGCAGTACAGGAATCGGAGACTTTTCTATTGCCAGCGGAGCTACGGTTTCATCGTCAAATAACAATATAACAATTTTCGCCGAAGACCTCGATTTCCAGGGACAATTGGATGGCGGCTCACGATTTATAACTATTAATAAATCACAAGGCGGAACAATTGGTTTAGGCGACACCGCCGGAAACATGACAATTAGCGGGGCGGAATTACAAAACATTACTGCCGGAACCGTAATAATAGGCGGAAACTTTCCTTCTTCAATTATTGTAGACAATATCACGGCGGCCCAAACTTCAAATATCTCAGGGCAAACTAGATTGATAAGTTCTGGAATTATTTCATTTGAAAACAATGCCTCAACTTTCGATAAATGGTTACGTGTTGATTCAAACGACGGAATTCAAATCAACGCCGATATCACCACAGTCAGCGGCAATTTAAGCTTGAATGGAGACTACAATAATAGCGCCGATGGTAACGATGCAATTACCATTGGGGATAATAAAACAATTCGCTCGTATAGAAGTTTATCCCTGGATTCCACAACCGGAGGTATCTCCGGCTTGGGTAGTGTCGCCCTCTTTGGTAGCGATGGAATTTCTATAAACGACAATTTAAATTCTGCGGGAACTCTATTTATAAATTCTGACTATGGTAGTACCGGAGTGGGAACACTTTCAATTGCCAGCGGAGCTACGGTTTCGTCTTCAAATAACGCCATAACGATTTTCGCCAAAGACCTCGATTTCCAAGGACAACTGGATGGCGGCTCAAACTTTATAATAATAAACAAATTGCAAGGCGGATCTATTGGTTTAGGAGACGCTGTTGGCGATATGACAATAACCGGTAACGAGCTACAAAATATAACTGCTGGAACCTTAATTATTGGCGGGAATTTCCCCTCTGCCATTACTGTAGATAATATTACGGCTATACAAAATTTTAATATCTCCGGACAAACTAGACTTGTCAGCTCTGGAACTATTACATTTGAAAATAACGCCTCCTCTTTCTTTAACTCCTTAAGCGTTGAAGCCAATGATGGAATTCAAATCAACGCCAATGTATCTACTCTCGCTGGCGATATGAGCTTGGAAGGCGATTGGAATAACTCAGTCGACTCAAACGATCAAATAGTTATAGGAAGCGGTAAAACCCTTTCATCAGCCGGAAGCTTAACCTTAGATTCTACTAACGGAGGCATTTCCACTCTAGGCGCCGTCAATATATTTGCTAGAAATGGTATTGATATTAATGACAACCTAAATGCTACCGGTTCCATTTTTATGTCCGCCGACATAGAGTCTAACGGGGTTGGAGACCTTACGGTTGCAAGCGGAGTCACGGTATCTTCATCGAATAACAGGATAACCATTTTTGCCAAAGACCTCGATTTACAAGGTCAATTAAATAGCGGCACAAATTCCATGTTCATCTATGGAACGGGAAGTGGAATGATTGGATTAGGCGATACCGCTGGCGATATGACTATTAGCGGCGCCGAATTACAAAACATTACGTCAAGCCATTTAACTCTCGGCGGAACGCTAATAGGCGGAATCGAAGTCGACAATATCACTGCCGTAAATAATGCAAATATTGACGAAATTACTTTAAGCGCCCAAAACGTAAACAACACAATAACATTTGGCGGCAGCGCTTCCACTTTTACTAAATTAAATGCATACTCCAATGACGGAGTTACCGTAAACGCTAATCTTTCCACAACGGATACATTAAAAGTATTCTCCGATTCAAACAATACGGGCACTGGCGACTTCACCGTGTCGGATCAGGCTACAGTTTTAACGGGATCTGGTTTTACGCTCGTAACTAACGATATCCATTTAAATGGTACGGGTTCTATTAATACTGGAAGTAATCAATTACTTATTTCGGCGTCAGATGGCGAGACTATTGGTCTTGGAGATGGCACAAGCGGTTTTAGCCTTAACGGCTCCGAATTAGGAAATATTACAACTCAAACTTTAGCCATTACTTCTTCGGCTCTGTTTAACAGTAATATTGTTGTCAATAATGTCCAAAATACCAATGTCGCAAATATTAGCGAAGTGAGGCTTGCCGCTACTGGAGCCAGTCAAACCATAACCTTTGAAAATAATACGTCTAACTTCGGCTTACTAAACGTCGATGCAGAACAAGTTATTATTAATGCCGACTTAAATTCTACAAACGATGTTTCAATTACTTCGGAACAAACATTAAGTATTAACTCTAGCATAACCGCTTTAAATGACTTGGATATAGTTTCTAGTAACGGCAGTATTAATGTTAATGGATCTTTGACTTCAACGAATGGCGATTTGTCGCTGTATGCCAACGACCAAATCAATACCCAAGCGCAAGTTAATGCCACTAACGGAACCTTAGAGTTTGACGCAGGCGACGACATTACAATCAATGCCGACGTCAATTTTGGCGCTGTTGGGATCATGACAACAGACGGAAGAATCGATACCGATAACGGAGCGGAAATTATTGGCGTTTCATTAGCAACCATTACCCGTACTGGTATGGACTTGAACACGCAGGTTGCTAATCTTAATTTCTTCAACTTTATCACTGGCGACGTAATCGTCGATAACCATGGCGGCATTACGGCCACGGGAACAAACCTTGGCGGAACGGTTGATATAACAACTCACAGTCCTTTGACAGTGGGCGGAGCGGGAATTACCGCCGCCGGTAATATCACCCTTACAGCCTCCGGCGAAGAAGGCAAAACCGACGATAACCTGACGATTCAAGGAAACGTAACTTCCACGTCCGGTAGTGTCGACCTGGCTTCCGACGACGCTCTGATTGTAGATTCTGCAGTGAGCGCCGCTAGTGGAGACATTGAGGTCGCCTCTACTAACGACACGGTAACGATAAACGAATCGGTTACGTCCTCAGGAGATTTAATGATTTCCGCACAGGACATTGAAGTTGACGGAACCGTAGCGGCTAACAACTTAACAATCGTAGCGGCTGACGGCAATTCGATTGGTCTTGGTAACGCCACAGGGGACATGACCCTTGACGGATCGGAACTAGATAATATTTCTGTGAACAATGTTGTTATTGGAGATGTAAACACCGGTACAATTACGGTTGACGGTATCGCGGAAACCCAAAGCGATACCCTGGGTTCCGTTACTTTAAATAGTAACGATTCCATTAATCTGGTTAACGAAGGATCTACCTTCGACTCTCTAACCGCAAACGCAAACGGCGACGTTAACGTTGAGACGGATGTAACCGCAGACGTTGGAGATTTTGTAGCGGTAGCGGATGCAGACGGTTCTGGAGACGGCGGCTTTACCCTAACTCAAAACGCTTCGGTAACAGCCGAAGGCGAAATAGGAATCACCGCAGAGGAAACAATAGTTGATGGCGCCCTCGCCGCTTCCGGTGGATTAAATTTGGCGGCGGTCGACGGCATCACAATCAGCAATGATTACACTGTAGATGGCGAAATCAATATAGACGCCGACTCAAACAAAGACGGATTAGGCAACTTTGAACTATTAAACAATATTGCCATCGACTCCACCAACAACGCTATCGCGATCACGGCAAACGATTTCATCATCAACGGAACCATCAACAGCGGAACCGCAGACACCATTCTGACCACAACGTTTGGCAGATCCATTGGAATTGGCGACGGTGGCGGCAACGCGAGAATTGACCGAACCGAACTAGCAAATATCACTGCAAATAACCTCATAGTTGGTGACGATCAAAATAGTTCCATTACAGTTGACGGCGTTCAATTAATCGACTTGACAAATATCGGAGGGGTAACCTTAAATGCGACCCAAGTCGGTAAATCGGTTCTCTTTAGATACAATCCTTCTTCATTTAAAGATTTAACCGTCAATGCAGATAACGATATTACCTCTTATAGCGGTTTAACAGCGCAATCGGCTAACTTAACCGCCAACGACGCCATTACCTTAAGAGGAACAACAACCGTACCGACTTTAACCGCAAATGGACGTTCTATTTCAATCGACGGAGCGACGACTTCGACTACGGCTAATCTAACCGCTACAAATAACGTAACGGTTTATGGAACGTCTAATATCGATAACTTACAAGTTAACGCGGGCATTGATGTTGTCCTTAAAGGAACATTAAACGGTAACACCGCAAACATAAATGCTGGGGACGATTTAACTGTATCCAATGCAACATCCACATTTAATTCGTTCACCGCTTCGGCTACAGACGACGTAAGTTTAACCGGTTCCATGACAGTGGAGACTTTAACCTTAAACGCCGGCGATTATTTGACCATTAATGGAGCGACAAACGTAACTAACTTGTCTATGAACGCTGGTAGAGACGCTCGGTTATACGGCGATGTAACCGCCACTATTGGCGACATAAACGCCAACCGTCATATCTACTTTAGAAACAATATCGATATCGGAACAATAAACGCAGACACTCAAAGCAGTATCGACGCAAACGCTACGATTATTTCAAATACCGCTAATTTTTCAGCTACTGGCGGTAGCGTTACGTTTCGGGGCATTCATAATATAACGAATTTGACGGCCAATGCCGGTACTTACGATGTCAACCTCTATGGAACGCTAAACTCTGTAACGGGCGATATTGACGCAGGACGCCATATTAGATTGCGCGAATCGTCTACCTTCCAAGATTTAGATATGAACGCAGGTCAAGGAATTGCAACGGTAGGAAACTTAACGGCTACAACCGGTAATTTTACCGCCGGTAATACAGCATCGTTTAATGGAACGACAAACGTTGATACCATGACCGTCAACACGGGAACAGATATCGTGTTCTATGGAACCGTTAATTCCACGACGGCATCATTGACCGCTAACGACGACGCATACTTATACGCAAACACATCAATCGATTCGCTAAATGTGGACGCTTTTGACGATATTGGAGTTAGAACATCCTTAACTTCAACGCAAGCGACCTTCTCTTCTGGCGACACTATAACGTTAGATGGAACTTTGATTGTCGATTCTCTAACTGTAAGCACAGATAATTACGACGTGAATGTTCGAGGCGCCCTAACCTCTTCTTCTGTAGATATAGACTCCGGTAGACACGCTTATTTGAGTGGAGTTTCCAATATAACTGACTTAGATATGAATGCCGCCAGCGGTATTTCAATAAGTAACGACCTGACAAGCGACACGACTTCGTTAACCTCTGGTTCCAGCACAACATTAAGAGGAACCTCAACGCTTGGCGATTTAACCGTTAATGCAGGAAATAGCGTTAACTTCTATGGAACGTTAACAGCCGATACGGCGGAAGTAGATGCCGGACAATATTTCAGACTACGCGAGTCGTCGACTTTCCAAACCAGTATGGATGTAGACGCAGGATATTATATTGATATTAACGGTAGCCTGACCGCTCAAACGGGTATCTTCACTTCGGGATATTCGGCGGCATTTAACGGTATTAATAATATCGATACCCTGAATGTTAATGCGATAAACGATATTAGCGTTAAAGGCTCTTTAACGGCTTCTAACTCCGCTACTTTAAGCGCTGGCGACGATTTGAGCTTACACGCCGCTTCCTCTTTTGGAACGTTAAACGCTACGGCGGTAAAAGATCTGGCGGTTAGCGGGTCCTTGTCATCAACTCAAGCGACATTAGATACCGGTCGAAACCTCAGCTTACGCGGAACGGTCATCGTACCTACCTTTTCTGCTAACGCGGGTAACGATTTAAATACTTACGATATTTTAGATACGACAAACTTGACATTAAGCGGTGGTCGAAATATTAGAATTAATTCAACCGTAACCGCTTCTTCCGCCGATATCGACGCGATTGGATCGGCGACGGTTTACGGAAACGCAACATTGAACTCCCTAGAAGTTGACGCCGGACAGAGCGTAAATCTTTATGGTTCTGTATCGGCGGTTACTGGAACAATAAATGCAGGCCAATACGCTAGATTCCGTAACACGCATGATTACACAACCAGCCTAAATGTAAATGCTGGTACTTCAGTTGATTTATACTTGGGAAGCATTACGACTCCAACAGGAAATTTCATTGCCGGTTCCAATGCGGGATTTAATGGTACGGTTGCTATCGATCAATTAACCGTCGACGCCGGTCAAGATCTCTGGATTAAAGGTCAATTAACATCGACAACCGCTAATTTAACCGCTGGCGACGATCTTACATTAAATACCGTCGCCAATTTACAAACGTTGTCGGCTAGCGCAAACGACGAGTTGTATGTAACCAACGTATTGAACTCTAATCAAGCGACTTTAACTTCTCAAGATAATATTACGGTAGGCGGCACAGTTACGATAGCGACAGGCGTTCTTAATTCTCAAAGACATATATACCTTAGAGATAATTTAAACATAGATTCTTTAACGGCCACCGCGCATCACGACACCGATCCTTCTATGAATTCAAGCGTTAGCGTAACCGGTTCGTTAACCTCGGTAACGGCTAACTTAAACGCAGACTATAACGTCAGTATTAACGCGGTTACTTCTGCCGACAACTTGACCATTGTCGCCGGTAGAGATATCATCGTTCGCGGTCAATTGACTTCTACTACCGCAAACATGTCTGCCGGAAATAGTCTAGGTCTCCATTCCGTTTCGGATACCGCAAGCCTAACCGCTAATGCGACAAATGATATTTCTATAAGAAATTCGTTAACGGGAACTCAAGCGACCTTGACCGCGCAAGACAATATCACCATTCAAGGAACAACGACTCTCCAAAACTTTGACGCTACGGCAGGAAATTCTATCAGTGTCTATGGAACTTTCGCATCGGCAACGGGCGATTTAATCGCTCAACGCAATATTAGCTTAAGAGATAATATCTCGATCAATACTTTAAACGCTACGGCACAACACGATACAGACCCAGCGGTCCTATCCTCGATCAGCGTCAGCGGCGCGTTAGATTCAACGACGGCAAACTTAACGGCGGGTTATAACGTAAGTGTCAACGCCAATTCTACGGTAAATAACCTCACTGTTGATGCAGGAAACGATTTGACCGTTTACGGCCAACTGACTTCCGTAATGACTGATTTGACGGCTGGAGACGATCTTAAAGTAAGCGCCATCTCCAATATTCAAACATTAATTGCAAATGCGGCGGATGGCTTAAACATTGGCAATCAATTAACCGCAACTGACGTCAATTTAACTTCGCTTGGCAACGTTACCGTAAGAGGAAATACGAGCATGCAAACTCTTACAATTAACTCCGGCGCCGGTATTAATATTTACGATAACTTGACCGCAACTACCGCAAATCTAGATGCACAAAACAGCATTTATTTTAGAAACAATTATAAAGTCGGTAGCGCCGATACGATCGACATCGGTACTTTGAACGCCACCGCTCAGAACGACACAGACCCTGAATACCGTTCTAGCATTAGTCTCTATGGAACCTTGGAATCCACTACAGCCAATTTAACGGCAGGTTATAACGTAGCGACAAATGGCGACGTAACAATAGACAACTTAACCATTGATGCAAACCAGGATATTTCAACTCGCGGTTCCTTAACGTCTACAACGGCTAATTTGAACGCGGGCGACGACATTAGTTTGCAATCGGTTTCAAATATTCAAACCCTGACGGCAACCTCAGGCGACTACCTGAGTATTGGCAATGAATTGAATTCTGACAACGTCGCCTTAAACTCTCAAGGAACCACTACTATTAGAGGAAATACCAACATCGCGCAAAACTTGACTGTAACTTCGGGTAGTAGAATTAACATCTACGACAATCTAACGGTTCCAACCGCTGATTTAAACGCCCAACAAAGTATTTACTTTAGAAACGATTACGAGGCTGGCAATCCTGAGATGGATGAAAACATTAACATTAATAACTTAACGGCTCTAGCTAATCATGACACCGATCCAGAGATTCGATCTAGCATTAGCGTCTATGGACGAATGACATCAAACACCGCAAACTTAACAGCAGGACACAGCGTAGCGTTTAACGGAGATTCCACATTTGATACATTAGTAGCCGACGCTGGCAACGACGTAGTAGTCCGCGGAATATTAACGGTTGGAAACGCTCAGTTAACCGCTCAAGACGACGTTTACGGAACCGGAACGCTAAACTTTGACGAACTCGTGGCAAACGGCGGAGATCGAATTTCTTTTAAAACTTTAAAAGGTAAAACGGTCGATATTCAAGGAGAGTCTATAAGCGTTGGCGGCGATACAGCAGTAGAAGAACTCAATGCAAATGCAAATACTGACTTCGTTATTAGAGAAAATGCTCAAGCGGATGTAGCCAATATTGAAGCGGGAAGAAATACCCATACCCGAGACGACGTTAGCATCGAAACGTTGAACGTAATCAATTCGGTTAACTTCACCCAAGCGGGTACTTTAACTTCCACAAACTTAAACGTTAACGTTAGCAATGACTTTTCCACTCGCGGTATAGTAACCATTCAAACGGCGGACGTTACGGCAGGCGACGACATTGGAATACATTCCGTTTCAAACATTACTACACTAAACGCAAACGCCACCGATCATATTAGCGTAAGTAACGCTCTGATAACGGTGGATGCAAGTTTGATGTCGGGAAGTAGCGTTCGCATTGCGGGAACTTCCAACATCACTAATTTAACTGCCAATGCCGGAATCGACGTAAGCACTGCGGGCGACGTTTCAATCCAAACCGGTTCCTTAACGGCTGGAGACGACGTACACTTTGGCGGCGTTACAAGCTTTGATAACGTCACCGTAGATGCCGTAGATAGCGTTACTACCCGCTTCGACGGATCCTTAACTTCCTCTACAACGAGTATCGACGCAGGAAATGATGTTTCGCTAAATGGATCGAACGATTTAGGAGCCACTACCATTAATGCAGGAGACGATGTAGTGGTTGGCGGCGCTGGAACGGTCACAACCGAATCTGTGCAAATTACGGCAGGCGACGATGTGGTAGTTGGAACAGGCGGTTCCGTTGATGCAACTACCAGTGTAGAAGTTAACGCGGGCGACGATACGGTAATTTATGGTTCGGTATCGGGAGAAAGCGTCGATGTGGAATCAGAAGACGACGTTGTTGTAACCGGAGACGTTACATCGAATAATGAAACTAATATTTCAGCTGGCGATAACATCGATATCAACGGCGGTAATGTTGAATCCTCCGGCGAAATGAATTTGAACGCCGACTCCGATTCTAATGGATTGGGTAACTTATCAATTCGCAATGGCGGGACCGTAACCGCAAACGATCAAACGCTAAACATTTCCGCCAACGACGTAAATATTTCGGGAGCGTTAAATAGCGGCTTAGCGGCAACCAACATTCAAGTTTCCGACGGCGGTTCTATCGGCCTTGGACTGACATCAGGCAATATGAGTATAAACGGAGCCGAGTTGCAAAACATCTCATCAAGTTCCTTAAACTTGGGCGGAATCAATAATCAATTGATCACTGTAGACGGAATTACCAGTGTCCAAAGTTCTAACATAGGTTCTTTAAACTTAAACTCCAACGCAAACGCCGGTACGGTAAGCTTTATTAAAAGAGACTCCTCGTTCAACTCTTTGAACGTTAACGCAGGTGGAGACGTAGCGGTTCAAACCAATCTAACTACTTTGGGTAACTTTACCGCTACAGCGGATTCCGACACTAACAACGCAGGCGGCTTCTCATTTTCCACTGACAAAACAATCGCAACCTCAGGCGATATCCAAATATCCGGATCTGGTAATACCATAGACGGCACGCTTGACGCTACCGGCTCTACAACCATTACCGATACCAGTTTTTAATAGAGATTAATTATTCGGTCGGAATTTATTGACGTAATAGTTGGCTATATCCTTAATAGAAATTACGCCAATAATTTTTTTCTTTTCCGTGATTCCAAGATGTCGGATATTACTTTGCTGCATCTTTAAAAATGCCGCTACCATCGACATTTCACAATCAATCGTCATCAGTGGTTGACTCATAACGGAGGAAACCAAAATCTCTTTCGGGGAACTTTCTTCGGCAATTACTTTTCTTAAAAGATCGGTCTCCGTAAAAATACCTTTAATTTCTTCTTTCTCCGATACTAAAACAGAACCTATCGCTTTATCCCGCATAAGCTTTACGGTTTCTAAAATGGTGGTTTGAGAGTCGACGCTTATAATTGACTCGTCCATATAAAATTTAACTGCGTCCATTGAATAATTCTCCCAATTATTAATTTCTAACCAAAAATTTAGATAGCAAGTTGAATGAAGCTAAATCCTAATTATAAGGCCATTTCCACCTATTTAGACCTTAGTTTTTATTTTTTCTAAAACTTCTAACATGCCGTCAATATCGTAATTATTTAAATAATTTCCCAGAATTTGGGCTAAACCTTTACTGTCGCCATCTAATTTATCTAGTTCCTCAAATAAAGTTTCAAGTTTAGAAATATTATAAGACTTTGCCGTTGTTTTAATTTCTAAAAGTAACTCGTCGGGAATAAGAACATTTTCAAATGAAAACTCTTGGGAATCGCTTTCTTCTTCGTAATCAAACTCTACATTAAGCAACCCATTTAAAACTTCAAATATCTTTTCGGACAAAAATGGTTTTGAAATATAACCGTGGCACCCAAGTTTTCGGTAATTTTCTTCAAGATGGTCAAACGCAAAAGCGGTATAAGCAATAATTTTAAATCGATTCGATCCGTATATTTTATGAATTTCTTTTAAAGTCTCTTCGCCATCCAGCACCGGCATTCTCATATCTAAAAAAATAACGTCCGGCAAAACCTCGGGAAGTTTTTCCAATCCTTCTTTACCGTTTATCGCCGTCTCCGTTTCAATCCCTACCCCTTCCAAGATAGCCGATAAAACGTCGCGATTCTCTTGCACATCGTCCACTATAAGAGCTTTAACCTTAAAACCTTTCGCCAAGTGTAAAACTTTACGATCCAAGGTATGGCTTTTTTCGTCGGCAACGGCGCCCACGGCCAATGGTAGTTTTAACGTAAAATAAAACCTAGACCCTTTTCCCACAGTCGATTCGAGACAAAGCTTAGAACCCATTAAATCCAGCTGTTTTTTACATATTGCCAATCCTAACCCTGTACCGCCCTTTAACGCGCCTTCTTCTTCTTGTGAAAATGGTTCAAAAATTTTTTCATGGGATTCTTTTGGAATACCCTTCCCTGTATCGATAACTTCAAATCGGTAGTCATCGAATAATAACGGAATAATTTTAAATTTCACTTGACCGGAATCGGTAAACTTTATGGCATTCCCGATAATATTGATCAACACTTGCCTTATTTTGGGTTCGTCTCCAAGAACAACCGAGTCTTCCTTGGGGCCATTGACTATCCAATCCAATTTCTTTTTATGGCATTGAAGTTCAAACATTTTTGTAAGATTAGTCTCTAAAGCATGCAAACTGAAATTAAACAATTTAATATCCAGTCTTCCCGCTTCAATTTTAGATATATCGAGAATATCGTTTAATAATTCCAACAGACTTTTACCGCTGTTATCGATAGTTTCAATAGCTCTTTTTTGCTCAATATCTAAATCTTTCCTTCGAAGTAAGATTTGTGCATAGCCTAGAATGGCATTTAATGGCGTTCGAATTTCATGGCTCATGTTTGCCAGAAAAAGGGATTTTGTGCGACTGGCTGTTTCTGCCGTTTCTTTCGCGTGAATTAACGTTTCTTCGGCTTGTTTTCTAAGCGTAATATCCAGAGCGACTATAACAATTCCGTTAACTTCGCCATCGGACGAACGCATAACGGATGCCGAAAAAAGGATTTGTATGCTATCCCCACTTTTAGCAATAAACTTGTTTTCTATATTGGTGATTCGACCTTCCGCAAGTAATTCTCCCATTAGAAGTTGTTCAATAGAATCTTTGTCGTCGTTAAATATGGAATAAATGGGGCGATTCAAAAGCTCGTCCTCTTCGTAATCCAAAAGAGCTAATGTCGCTTGATTAAGACTTTTTATTTTCCCTTTTGGGCAAATAACTATTAGGCAATCCGTCATGCTCTTTAAAACATTATCGACATAATCCCTTGATACAGTCGTTTTAAGCAAATTCTCAGTCATTTGGTTAAAAGCGTTGGCTAAAACCCCAACTTCGTCATTTGCAAAAACCTCGGCTTTTATATCCATTTTACCGGAACCCAATGTCTTAACTGTTTTAGTTAAACGTTCTATAGGTTCAGATATCAATTTATTTAGCTTGGAAGAAAGCAAAAAAGTGAATACAAAAGAAACCAAAAGAACCATTATAGAAATTTGGGCGTAACTTTTAAGACGATCATATAAACTTGTTAAATCTGCCTGAAGGTAAATGGTCCCGTATTTTTTATTTTTAAAAAGGATGGGTTGGGAAACCTCAAGAAAGTTATTTTGGTAATTAACCCCAGATTCAGGAGGCGAAGCGGGAATTTGAATTTCTTTTGTTTTATCTTTTTTATACCTAACAAAAACTTTCCCGTTCTTATCATAAATACTTGCTGCAACAATCCTTGGATCGGCTTTTAAAGATTGTATCGTTTCTTCGCCTGGTTTGGGGTCTTCAAACTCCAATGCGGCAACGCAATTGGCCCCAATAATATTTGCGATTCCCAACAATTCTTTTGATATAACTTGGCGAGATGTCGTTAATTCAAAAATCGCGAATGAGGTAAAAGCAAGAAATAAAGCTAAGCTACTTGTAATCGTTATGATTCTTGTCAGCTTATTTCTTATGGGAATGTCTCGAATAAGTTTCATTTAACTTTGCGTAAACCAGGAAAATAAAAACATAATAAAGATATTAAATAATAAGTAATATAAGAAACTTAATAAAAGAACTTAGAATGTTTATCTATTCTTAATTATCCTGGTTTTTTATAATTTCTTCGATAATTTTTTTAATAAAAGTTTTTTGCGTATTAAAACTAAATGATGTATCGAATATCAACAGTTTCAGGATGGTTTTCGATGGAAGGTCAAGAAAAAATAATTATTTATTATCTTCTATCTGCGCAAGGAACGCAAAGGGTAGATTCTGGCATCAGCATGATTCTTCCATGAGGGATAGGAGTTTCGCAATTGACGCAAACGCCAAAATCTGGATCGTCAATTTTTTTTAGGGCTTTTTCTAATTTGGCAAGCTTTGATCGGGACGAGTTCAAAGAGGCTTCGCTAATGCTTTTACTATTAATCGCCTCCATTCTTGTCAAGCGGCCAATAGCGTTATCGGGGGCTACGGGTTTAGAGGTTTCTTCAAGGCTTTGAATTAACTCTTTTTCCTCTTCAATCCCTTTTTCAATTTTTAGCTTCAGATCTTTTCGTTCATTGGTATCCATATAATCACCTCGCGATAAATTATATCGTCAAAGGTCTAAATCAAAAGAACTAATTTTTAATTTGGATATTTTTTGAAAAGAAAAGTCGAAGAGCCTACCGAGAAGGTAGTTTGATGGTTTCGATAGGCTCTTCTTTGAAAGGTCAACCTCTTATATATAAAGATCGAATGAAGGCCTTTTTATTCTTGTAAAAAATGTTTTTTTAAAAAAAAAAGGGGACCTCCCCAAGGAGGTCCCCAAAAATTGTCCAACAAACCGCGGATCGTTTACCGATTCATGGACAATCGCTCTTCGGCGTCTTTCTCTGCCTTAACGCCTTTTGGAGTTACATTACCCAGAGGAAGAATCGAGCCGTCTCCCTTAGGCAACACTTTAAAATAACCCCATTGACCCGCTTGCTGATAAGGCGTGCGAGCGTTCAACCAGAGGTAGGTACCTGGATTATGATAAGTACCGCCAGCCCCATCTTTTAAGTAGGCTTGGATGTATTCGCCGCCGCCAAATTCCTCAACGTCGATCATGTCCGAACCTTCTTGTTTGATGTGACGACGCCACTGATGGCCGTCCAGGTTAAACATTTGGTTCTGCTCGTTGTGCCCGCCAAAGACATTGATCATTACTTTGTCTCCCGCATGGGCTTTCAACGTTGGCGTTGCTGGATCTTTATCTGCGGCTACGCAGGCGGTGAAGATGTTGCCTAATTCACAACCCTCGTCTTCGCGATAAGTCCAAGGCTCTAACCGATAGTTAACGCCGGTCAAACCTGCAACGTTTTGCAGATATGGCATAAATGAAGTGCCAAGAATGTTATCCTCATCCTGGAAATACAACGCGAAATCACGGTAGTTCTCAAGATCTCGGTTTTCAGGATAAGACTTGTCTACAATAACGTCCGCTTTCCAGGAATTAGCCAAGGTAATATCTTTACCCGTATCTGGATGACGGTACACGGAACCTCTAGGTCCAATAATGATTCCGCCATACATTCCGTTGCGGACATTCTTGGTGAGGTTACCAAAATCCCAGATCAAACCGCCATTCAGGTAGTAATCTGGATGAGCGTAGTAGGTATAAGTTTTGGTTTTACCAGGAGCAACCGTTTGGTCGCCTGGGTTATTTCCAACATTTATACCCTGAGATACCAACGGATCAAACGCCATATTATTAACATGCATAGAAGCGTTGCCCGATTCTAAGCGGTTAGTCAATTTAACTTTGACACAATCGCCTATATTCGCGCGCAAGGTCAACGGATGTGGCATATGCCCATCATCCGCAACTTTACTGATCTCGTTATCAAGAACATAAATCGCTCCATCAGCGTTAGCGGCTAACAACATACGCTCAAAATCCACTTCGATTTCGTCTTCCGTATTAGGATTAAACTTCAATCCTTTGTTTACGGCAGATACGCTAAAGTTTTTAACCGGAGCGTCCGCAGGACAAACTTTTGTCTTCACTTTTTTAGCGAAGTCCATATTGTTTGGAAGCGGTTTTAAATCTTTCTGAGTTTTATCAAAAACTCTAAAGATACTCCAGCTACCTTCTCCTAAATGAGAAGAACGACCATCATGGAAGAGATAATCCCCCGCCATTTGTTGATAACCGCCAGCAGTGGTAGCCATGTCGTAACGTTCCGCGATTCCAATATGAATTGCGTTGGTTACGCGCGAGTCTTCGTCATAACGTTCTGGACGATACCCGTGACCCGATAAAACAAAGGTATGAGTTTCGTTCATCATTCCATGAAGTAATCGGAACATAACGTTATCCCCTACGTAAGCCCGAATTATCGGCGTGGTAGGATCTCCATGAACTTTACTGGAAAACATTTTTGACGGATCTGGATTGCTTTTCAATCTAGAAGCCAAAGATGCGGCTCTAAAATTGAATCCACCGCCCGAGGTATGCGTTCCTCCATTTAACATTGGAAATGCAGATTCCAACATCGTATCTGGCATTTGGAAAGAAATGGATTGCCCTGCGGCGATCGCATTCTCTCGACTCATACCCGGCGGGTTGCCTTCAGTAACCAATTGCGCGGTGTGTGGAACCGTGTCGTGCAATTGAACTACGATTTCGCGGAAACTTCCGCTACGAGCGTAAGCAACCGGTTCTGAACCATGAATGTCGACTACAGGACCACTACGAACTTCTTGCCCTGTAACTGGATCATGATAAGTAGAACCCCAAGGTTCAACAATTGTCGATCCAATACCGCCATGTGGCCAAGTGGTTGCGCCAAATGCATGGTCATGCCAGAAAACCAATCCAACGTCTGCGTCAACCCACAATCGATAACGAACAAACTCAGTGGTTACGATTTCGCCTTTTTTGTGAGCTTTCTTTAATGGCTCAGTAAGATGAAGCGTGTAAACTCCATCGCCTTCCAAAGCGCCATTATGCGGATTAGTTTTTGGTTTTGGACTCATCGAACCAATCCAACGAGCTTCTTTGTTGGCCATCGTTTCGATACCAATCATAACATCCGTACCTTCGTGAAAAGGAGTCGAATGTTTAGCCATTTGAATCTTAACCGATCTAGCGCCAACTTTTGCGTCACTGACAAGTCTAGAGTTCATAGGAACAGGCATACCAACATGATGCTCGTGTCCGTCTTTACCCTTTTTCATTTTCTTATCAAATTGCAAATACGATCTCATAGATTGGTCGTAAGAAAACCCAGAGATAACGCCGTCAGACGCTTGGTTATCAAATTGAAAGAAATGCGGATGGATATTGACTTTCGACATTTGGAAATTAGTGAAGTCGTCGTCGTTCCATTCGCTTGAAAGAACCACGTCAACACAATCGTAGACGTTTGCCCGATAAACTAATGGGATAGCTTTTTTCGGATCGTTCTTTTTTTCTTCCAATTCTTCTTCGAGAACATAAATCAATCCATACTTATCGACAACCGGAGCGACAGGCCCCACTTGTGGAGTCAACTCGATCGGAGTGTTAATAAAATGAATTGAATACTGTTTCCTACCTGCGCCTGCTGGACATAAACTCCAGCGACCATGTTCCCCAGGTTTAGAAGGAGCCGTATTTTCAACATTGGGTCCCATTCCCGCGCTACCTGGTTCGGTACTTGCGTAGGAATTGTCATTCAACATATGAAAAGGTTCCAACCAAGGCGCTCCGCCATGGTTCCGCGCAAAAGGAATGCGCTTGCCAAAATGCGGATTAAAATGAGGCCACGCGAGCTTTCCATTATTAGGCTCGAAAAGAATCGAGTGACGTTTGCCTGGATGTGGAGACTTATATTTTGGCGTAATTAAAGTTGATTCGCGTTCAGATAAAGCTCGATTACCTTTCCAACCGTAATCCCAAACGGAACCGTCATAAGCCAAGATTTGCCCTTTTTCGTCATCGGTATGACCGGGTTTACCTTGAGGAGGCAACATGTACTTAACCCAGTCTTTAATATTGACGGTAGGCGTGTCTTTACTCCAATCGCTCTTACCGGAAGCGACTACATTAAACTTTTTACCAAACCAGTCCATGGTTTTACCGGCTATTTCTTCCGATGAAACCCCTTTTGGAATTCTACCTTGTCTATCCGGTAATTCCGCTAATGGCGGCATTACGTCGGTACTTTCATAAGGATAGTTTCCGGATTGTAAGGTGTTATAAACTCTCCAGTAACCCCACATACCCGCCACATAATGATGGGCCACATGGCAGTGAAACAAAAAGTCTCCGGCTAAATGCTGACATAATCCAGATCCACATTCTGTTTCAAGATCGATTACTTCGGAAGGACCGATTACTTCAACATCGACACGGTCGGAAGTGGTTCGAACAACTGGATACTTAACAGGACCGTCCCAAGCTGCGGTGATCATATTTTCCAAACCAGGTTCTCGTTTTGGAGAACGCAACCACCGGATTGAACCTCCATGTGGGTGATGCGAATGGAAAACCTCGCCGCCGCCATGAACTAACCGAAACTTAGCTGGGTCGCCCATGTAAGAACGAGGAATGGTGGTTGGGGCGTCGCCGAAGGTATAAGAACTATACGACAACGACTCGTCTTCGTAATGAAAATGTCTTTCTTGTTGAGCTAAATTATTAATACCGAACGGTTCGCTACGATAGTTCATCGCCCTTGCGGATGGACGATAAGCGTCTGTTTGAGGGTCCCGTTGCGGAATCATTTCCCCATGACGGTTCAATGGTCGAAAAGATTCATCGCCCACTTCATGGTAAAAAAGAACAAATTCACGGAAGTCTTTCCTATCAGGGTTAGCGATAATCATTTCCCAACCGCTATCCAAGGGTTTAGCCGAAAATGGACTCAAGTAAGTAGAACCTTTAGGCTCAACGATAAAAGATCCAATCAAGCCTAAGGAGGAAGGATCTCGACCCGCATGACTTTGGATCATTCGGCCGCCTTCTTGTTCGTCAATCGGAATAAACCATTCGAAGTCTTGCGACTCGCCAGGTGGAACAATCGCGCCAGGAGTAGCCGCAGTGGCCGGTTGTCCTGTAGAGCTGATTATCATTGCCGATCCGTTGACTTGAAATCCAATGTCTTCGTCTTCGACTGAGTTTCTAACCTTAAAACGAACGCAGTCGCCTTGATTTCCTCTAATAACGAGAGGTTGAATCAAATCTCCTTGAAGGCCGGTAATAATAGCGCCAGGATCATTTTCGTCTTCGCGAGCTGCTGCATTTTTCTTTTCATCAGCGCGCACGCCTTCAACGTTTTTAGTTAAGACATACATATAACCCGGGTAGTAATCTCCCCATTGATTCAAGGTTATTTCTACATTAATTGCAGAGACGTCGTAACTTTTAACAGGCGCAGAACTAGGACAATGAGCTCCTCTTTGGACTTTAGCCGAAGCTTCCGTCGGACCTAACAAAAAGGATTGTCCCATTTGATGCGCAGACCAGGAGTCGTGATACATACCGCCAGAAGAAGCGGGAGCGGCGTGTTCTTTTAACTCGCGCCTTACTTTCCCCATTAACTTCATGAAAGTACTATCTAGTTTTTGACTCCTTCCTTTGAGACCGCTTTCATTTTCTTCGCGGTCTACTTGCCCTTGAAGTTTTTTCATCCATTCCGGGTTATCTGCCGAGGCCATTACATGTTTCTTGCCATCGTGACTATGTTCAGCCGCGAAAACGCTCGAAACCCCTAATGACAGTAGCAAGACAATTCCCAGAATCGCAAACGAGTGCCCCCGCCTGCTAAAGAATTGGATTACCATCTTTTCCTCCTTAACGATTCAACAATAAAAGGGATTCCGCAAATCCCCAAAAACTACGAAATTCAATTTCGTTTAGTTTATTTTTTTAACCGGGCGCGTAAATATTTTTAGACCTCAAGGCAATCGCTGAAATCATTTTCCGGTTAGCGTTGAAAACCCCTTTTGGGCTCTCATTAAGAAGGGATGGTTTTAGTTAAACTTTATTCCCAATTTTTTTGAAAAATGGGGATTTTTACGAAAATATCGAATTATTTTGAAATGAATTTATCAGAATCAGGTTTATTCTGAAAAGAGGAAAGAAAACGACTAAAAAACTATTTTAGTAGAAGAATTCGGAGTTTTTTAAAACAATTAATGGACTCTTCTATCCAAAGAAGTTTTATATTTGGAAATACCAAATTTAACGACCAACTCTTGAGTTTTTAATACTTTCGATGAACTTTCAGTCCATCGACCGATTTATACTCTATTTACTTAAAAGCCAAGGAAAGGGCTAACGCGTTAACCAGGGAATTAATGTCTTCCCTATATAACCCGGCGCTCCTTTAATAAGATTTTTTTAGAAGAATTTAATTCAACCTTTATTGCTCTTCAACAATCGCCACAAGAACTTTATCGCCAAAGAGTCCTTCCCCGGCTTTTCCTAATTCCTCGTTACCCGCATAGGCAGTTTCAAAGTCTTTCTTCGAGGCAAATACCACGTCTTCAAAAGCGTCAAAAATCCAATCGCCCGATCTATTAGTCCATATGGTTGCCGCATTACTGCCGTTATTTGAAGCAACCCAAGGTCCGTCCAAAACTTTAAATTTGGCAAAATCAGCGCGCGTTTTTCCAGGAGGTAATTGAAACGCCAATACCATATGAATGGCTTCTGGGTTCGTTGGTTTAGGAGGAGGCGAATATACATCTTGAGCGGTAACGTGAATTGCCGAGGAGCCCTCTTCCATTCCAATTTCTATGGTTGGATGACTCCAAGTTCCATCTAAAATTTCTTTGACCTTAAACGTTCTTACTTTTTGGGATGACATGTCAGCCTCCACCAGTTTAAAAATAAACCCTTCATGGATCGTCGCATGCGATTGTCCAAAAGCGGACGATGCCATAAAAACGAACAACCATAAGAAAACGATAAAACGTAATTTTTTGATATTATTTAAAATATTTCGTTTCATTCTCTTGCCTCATATTTGATAGGATTAAGCTATTCTACCACCGAGAGATTAAATTTTTAATCCTTTAAATCTCTAAAAAAATAATTCCCGCCATATTTAAACTTTTTATGAAAACAAACTGCGAAACTTTAAAATATAAAAACTTCGTTAATGACTTTATAGCTATTGTAGCGCAAGAAGGTTTGCCAGAAGCTTACCCAGAATTTTTCATCCATTTTTTAAGAGAAGATTGTGATAACCCGCCAGGGGAAAAAATGTTCGAAAATTTTGAAGAAGTAATTTTTCAAAACCCAACGAACGAAAATCACAAATTGCGCTTTAACCATTTAATCACTCTTAAATTATTTTGCTGCCAAGCTTTATTATTAAAAGCCGAGTTCATAAATAAATCGGAAGAACTTAAAACTTCATCTTCTTGGCTTCATCAACCCATTATCGATTTCCTAAGTTGTTGGAATTTAACTTTTAGCAAAAGCGATTGGCTAGAAGCTTTATTAAAAGAAACTCAAAGTGAGGATCAAACTCGGGTAGTTAGCGACTTTATCTGGACTTGTCTATTCATTATAAGAATTTCGTTTTCAGAATTAAGACTGAAATACCAGAAACATCATCAATTGGCAGATCAAGAAATAATATCTGGAATATCTAAATCTCAAAATCTAAATACGCCATACCAAACGTTATTAGAAGGAAGAAAAAACTCAATACATTGGAAAATGGCCGATAACTTTTATCAACCTATCGTCGAAATTGAAAAAAACGTAGTCAATGTTCTTCATGGCTCTAAAGAATTAAACCGGCCCGAAAGATTATTTGGAATTCCCGCTTGTGAAGTAACGGTGATTGAGGACGACATATCGCTGGAAACCTTAAAAATTCAATCAACCATGTCGCATAGTATCAAGGAGGTAATACCAGCAAATGAGATAGAAAGCTTTAATATAGAAAACTTTGATCCTGATAAATTGGACGCGATTGACGACACTTTAGATTCTTTATATGAAGCTTTAGATATATTGAACCAAGATTTTGGAAGTCGCCTTAGAGGGATTGAAGATTTATTTTATCATTTTAATATGAACCGTTTTTCATTATCCCTTTTTTGCGAAACGGCTGAAAAATCATTAAAAGAAATTAACTATCTCGAAAAACTAATTCCAAAATTGGAAGGAGTTTTACTTGCAACCTGCCAAATGTTGCTCGATCAAATCAAAGAATGGAAAACGAATCTTTTTAGCTTAGACAGTTTGATGCAATACGAGGGAATACCTCTATGGGTTTCGGACGACGATCTTTTGCGTGAACTTATTGAAACAGATATTAGTAACCCCAATTCAGAAAATATTTTTCGACGGACGGCTGACCAAACCCACTTCGAAATAAGGTTTCATGGAGGTCCAAAGCTCATTCTCCCAGTTACTAAGGGCTTGAGTTATATTTTCCATTTAATTGCGATCCACAAAAATAGCCCCAACGAAATCAGCGACCTTCTCCGCAATCCGGAAAAGGGGTTTTCCGCATTAAACTTAGAAGCAAACTTTGAAAATTCTCTAATCAGCAGAGGAGCCATTGCAAGTTCTTATGAACAAGATTTTTCAGATGAAGAAGAATACGCAAAAAGAGGAAATGATTTAGAGAAAGCTTATGACCGAGTAAACCGAGTCATTAGAACGGCTTTAAGGCATATTAGAAGAGAAGATCCAAAACTAGCGACTTATTTAATCCCACCCAAACCCAACCATAAAAAGGGCGTTCTCATTGTTGACCAACACCTTAATTTCTATGATCAACTACATTGGAAAATTTCCTAATTTTTTAACTTTAAAAAATAAAAAAGGCGTACCAACCACTGGCTGATACGCCTTCTTTTAAATCAGATTATTTAAATAGGTTAAAAGGTTATTACTTCGTATACCACGTAAAAATTCCAATAGCATAAGTTGCGGCAACCACACCTATAACCCAAATAATTGTTGTCATTTCCACAGGTTTGATCTCCATTTAAGGTTATTAAAACAAAAGAACAAACCTAAACTACTGGCGGACTGATCATATTGACGACCCTCCAGATACAGGAAATAATTCCTAACTAATTAATATGATCCCTTTATTGAAAAATACCAGTGTTATTGGCATTTAATTTTGTAAAAAAAGAAAAAAGCGTACCAACCCTATTTGGCCGGTACGCTTTTATCGAATTGCTTAAGCATAAAATGTGATTACAGAGTTATTCTTATGTGTACCAGACAAAAAGCCCTATACCAAAAGTGCCGCCAACAACTCCTATTATCCAAATTAATGTATTCATATCCATAGATTTGACCTCCTTTAAAGGTTATTAAAATAGAAGAACAAATCTAATCCATGGGTGGATTAACCATATTATTGACCCTCCATATTAGGAGGGATTTCCTAATCTTGTCAGTATGGTCTCTTTTTCTCAGAATACCAGCTTTTAAATTGTTTAATTGATATAAGCTTTTGCTTCCGCTAATTCAGGACGACTGTTATCGGCTTTAGCCCAAATTGCCAGAAACTTGGAATACAAACTTTTAGCTTCTTCTTTTGCTCCGCTTTTGGAGGCGGCACGCGCCGCTCCTAGTAAAGATCTAGCGCGATTGGTATGGCGTGAAATTGAAATGGCGAATTGCTTGGCCGCGTCCTCTACTTTTCCAGCTTGCAGAAGAATCTCTCCTAACAACTCGTAGGATGGTTTTAATACCTGAGGAGGTCCCGAAGGATCGGGAAGTTTTTCTTCGCTTGCAACCGCTTTTTTCGCAAAAAAGACAGCTTCTTTATAATTTTTTTTACTCAATTCCTTCACCGCTTGTATTTGAGAAATCCAAACATCCAGCATATCCAAACGTTCGTAATAATTTTCCTTAAAACCCTCGTTACGAATAGTTTTTAATCCCGTTAAATGTTTATCTACATCGCTTGAACCCAGCTTGGCCGCGCAAAATCCTCGCACAAAAAGCAATACCGCCTGATTATAGCTTTTCGGTTTCCAGCCCGGCGGCTCAATGAAAGACAATGCAAACTCCCACTGTTCTTTTTCAAAAACAGATGCCGCAACCATTCTATCCAAATATTTGGCGGTGCGCCGATTCGTTTTTGCGTTCAATCCTGCGGGACTTTTAACGGCGGCTTGGATATCTTTTAACTTATCTTGAAAAACAATATCGGCTCTTTCGTACATGCCTTGTTGCAGATAAACGTAGTGCAACCATTGCAGGCTATGGTAATCGCGTTTACTTTTAGGCAATCCTTCTCTTTCAACCCATTCTTTAGAATATTTCCAACCGGCTTCGTTTGAAGCGGCCGCTTCTGGCCACATACCTAGTTGCACAAAAATATGAGCGGGCATGTGATTAGCATGGTGCGAAGCTGGGGCAATTTGCGCATAACGCCTAGCGGCGGGCAAACCTAAAATCGCTAAGTCCGGATGATCAAAAGCATGTATTGCATAATGCGCCGAACACGGATGCTCCGGATTCTTCCGGAATACTTCCATAGCCAACGCTCCCGCCTTGACCTTAAAACGAAGTTTATTTTCCATATGTCTTGTGGCGCCTAACAATGACAATGAATAAAAGCATGCGGCTTCTAGATCGTCTGGGAAACTTCGATAAATTTTTTCCATAGAGTTTGCATACGCTTCGTCGCGTGATTTTTTATCGCCATCGCCATATAGCTGCATAACGGCTTCCAAGTAAGACAATTCCCGAACCGTTATTTTTGAGACATCTTTTATATTAGTTAACGCTTCTTTCGCCGCTTCGGTATCTTGTTTTTCCCATAGCGGTTTATTGTGGGTCATAGCTTCGCCCCAATATCCCATCACAAAGCTTGGGTCAATTTTTGTAGATTCTTGAAAGGCTCGTTGAGCCTCGTCATACCAAAAAGAATGTAATGCGGCGACGCCGCGAAGAAAGTGTTTTTGCGATTCTGCGGAACCCGATGTTGGAAAATCAACGCTTCCTAATTTAGACGATGGAGCGGCGTGAACGTAAACGGAAGTAAAAACAAAGATAGAAACGATTAGAACGCGTAACATTTGAAGCAAAAACATATGCAAACCTCTTCGAATTAATTAGAAAGGCAATTTTAGCATAGGTTTAGCTTCGCGATAAAAGAACGTTACTTCTTATTTCATAACAAGAGAACCATTGGGCTTGGAACTTTTTTTTGCGTGAACGCCTCGCAGGCCAAGATTTCCATAACGATGATATGTATGACTAAGACTTTGTTCAAAAAACTGTTCTAACATGGCGATTCGTCCCTCAGTCAATGGCGCGTCCACCAAAACCGTCAAACCATTTTTTACGGCAACAGAAAACACCTCTTTTGGAACTTTTGTTTTTCCTGCATAAGCGATTCGAGTGATTTGCTTTCTATGAATTCTATATGCAAGTTCTAAATCGCTTTCAAATTTCAAATGAAAGTTATCCCGCAATTCTTTTAATAGAGGAATTTGCAAAAATTCCACAATCTCACCGCTTTTCATTTCAATCGGAACGCTAACGGTTATTTTATTTCCCGCAATTATCGCCGCCAAAACTCTCAACAAAACATCTGACAATTTATCTTCAATATGAACTCGAACTGTAAAATCTCCAACTTTACGATACCGGAAGGTATTTAGTTGTCCTCGAACCTCTTCGCGTTTAAGTGAAGGTTGTTCTATTGAAAATGTTTTATTGTATCGGCTTAGATAATTTTTTGCCCCTCGTATCGCCCGGTAAATATCATCGGCTTCTACTGGGCAAACTCTCTGCCAAGCGACAGATTGTAAAGTATTAATAATTCTTCCAATTGAAGATTCTCTAATAGGAAATGGGGTGGGTACTACCAATTCATTTTCAGTAATATTAATAAATTGGAGAACATAATTAATTCCTCCGGCTTTTCCCCCTACTCCCCTTCGCGAATCTTTGATACCTCCAAATGGTTGTCTTCCTACAATAGCTCCAGTTGTTTTATTATTTGCATAAAGGTTTCCCGCTTCTACGGTATCAAAAAAATATTTAATCTCTTTTTCATCTAAACTTTGTAAACCAGCGGTCAACCCATAACCTGATTCGTTAGCCCATTTGCAAGCTTCTTGAAGGCTCTCCGCTCTCATAACTCCTAAAACAGGACCAAAAAATTCTGTACGATGGGTAAAGCCACCCGGTTGAACATTCCACTTAACTCCGGGACTCCAAAGATTTTTTATATCGCCTTCTGTAGGTTTAACCAACCACTCTTCATCAGGTTCTAATTGAGTTAAGGCTTTATGTAATTTTTCATTGGGAGCGGTTATCAAGGGGCTGATAAAACTATGCAACGTTGAGTCAATCGGACCAACCGGCAAACTCGTTACCGCATCCTCTAATTGCGCTTTGAATTTTGGATCGTCGTAAACTTCTTTAATTAAAATCAACAAGGAAGTTGCGGAACATTTTTGTCCGTTATAACCAAAAGCAGATTCCACAACTTGTTTAATCGCAAGCTCTTTGTCGGCAGAATCAGTAACTATTGAAACATTTTTCCCTCCAGTTTCTGCCGCAAGGTCGCAGTCTGGTCTATTCTCCAATATTTTATCGGCGGTAGCGGTGCTTCCCGTAAAAACGACAAAATCCACTCTCTTATCATTCGTTAATAGATGAGCGTCTTTATCATGACAAGGAACAAATTGTAAAAACTCTTTAGGGACCCCCGCTCTCCACAAGCATACTGCCGCTTTATAGGTCGCCAAAACCGATAATGGAGAGGGCTTTAAAATAACGCGGTTACCTCCCGCTAATGCCGCAATAATACCGCCTATTGGAATGGCTATAGGAAAATTCCAAGGAGAAATAACCACAACCGTTCCTTTAGGTTTGAACTGAAGGTGAGGAAACTTTTCGCGATAATATCTTAACGTTCGGGGATAATAGTCGGCAAAATCGATGGCTTCCGATACTTCCGCGTCCAAATCAAGAACGCCTTTAACCACGTTCATGAGTCCATAGGATATCAGTTCGGCTCGCGCTTTTTTCAATTCCACTGCCACTTGAGCAAAGACTTGATCTCTAAACTCTACATCCATTTCCCATTGAGTCGTTGAAAAACTTTTACTAAAAGTAATGGCTTTTTTTAAATCGGCAGGGTTGGCGATTTGAAAATATGCCAACACAATTCCCGGTCTGGACGGGTCCAGGCAAATACCTTCTTCTCTTTCCTTCCATATCTCTTTACCTTCGATAACAACAGGAATTTTTTCCGGATTACTTTTTGGAATCTTTCGAATACTGGACGCAATTTTTTCTTTTAACCAAAACTGATTTGCAGGTAACGAAAAATTTGTGGGAGCGTTAGGTTTAAATTCTTCCCATAAAGCGTCAATTGAATAAGGAATTGGGTACTCGGTATTGCGATTTTGGCGGAACCTGGGCTCGGCAGGTCCCAGTTTTTGAATAAAATTCAAAGAAGATATAAATTTTTCTTCTTCTATTTTCCAATAGGTCGAACCTGCTTTTAGATCAAAAGAATGACTTAAGAAATTTTCTTCATCCGTATTTTCAACTAATCGCCTTACAAGATAAGCGATCGCATTTAAGAACTCTTCGTTTTTAGCTATAGGCGCATATAAAAGAACCGACCCCAAAAAACTTTGTACGCTTCGGCGCACATGATCCGCCATACCTTCCAGCATCTCAAATTCGAAATCGTCTGCGTCAATCCCTCTAAATTTTTGTAGAGTTTTAGCAAAAGAAATTTCGAAAATATTGTGACTGGCTACGCCAATTTTTACGGCTTTTATATTTTCTCTTTTAAAAGCATAGGAAAGCATTCGTTTATAATTAGCGTCTGTTTCTACTTTTTTGGCGTATGGAGCTTGCGACCAATTATTTAACGATGCAATGCATTGCTCCATTTCCATATTGGCTCCTTTGACAATTCGAATCCGTATTGGCAAACCGCCATTTGCAATCCGTCGTTGAGCTAATTCCGTTATCTCTTTCTGAAAATGGTATGAATCGGGAAGGTAAGCTTGTAACGCGATCCCTATGGAGGATTTATTAAAATCAGAATCTTTTAAGATTAATTTGAAGACGTCGATCGTTAACGTAAGATCTTGATACCCTTCAAGGTCTAAATAAACCAGCTTGTCTTTTCCAGTTTTAATATTTTCCTCTAGCGCAACTCTTAAAAGCTCTTTTAAACGCTCGGTGACTATTTGTACAGAGTACTCATGAGCAACAGGATTGACCTGTGAGAACAAAGTTGAAATCTTTACCGAAATGCATTCAACCAAAGAATTTCTTAAATCTCTTTTATAGTCTTCTAAATGCTTTAAAGCCTCCTTTTCCCCTAGAACCATATCCCCTAAGTGGTTCATGTTCACTCTTAAACCTTGTTTTTTTCTCCAATTAAGATGACTTTCTAACGCAGCCGTTTCTCCAGGAATGATAATTTTTTTGGTCTTATATCGCATAACCATTTGGATAAACCACACCGCTATCGGAGAAAAAATATTCGGAATATAAGAACCTAAAATTTTTAAAGAACCTAAAGCGGCTTGCTCAATCCCTCCAAAAAACTTTGGAACCCCATTCTCTCGTAAAATCTGAATAAACTTTTGAAAAATGGCTTGGTTTTTTGATTGACGGAAAACTTGATCGGTCATGAGCATAAAGATGGCGCGACTTAAAGGCGCGTTTACCATCCTTGCTAATTCTTTTTGGCGACCTATTTCAGTCCATTTCAGTTGGCGTTCCGCTTCCTCTTGCAAATGAGTTGCAAGTTCAATAACCTCTCGTTTAATTTGAATTTGCTCGGTTGGCGTAAAAGGACTTAAGGAATCCAGCATAACAACACCTCTAAATAAAGGTACGATGGAGTGTGTCAACTTGTGCCGAAAAACTAATGCGGGAGGCCCTATCAAACATTTATAGAACCTATATTTTAATATGTGAAGAAAACATTAAAAAAACATGAAGCCAAGATTAATTTTTTTTCATTTTGGAATTAATTATTTATTAATCTATCTGCGCTTTTTGTAACTTACCGCTATAATCCACATAAACAGATTTCCATTCCGTAAAAACATCTATACCAGCGGTTCCAGCTTCACGATGACCGTTTCCAGTACCTTTAGTTCCACCGAATGGCAATTGAATTTCCGCGCCAAT
Source organism: uncultured Nitrospinota bacterium (assembly GCA_964570665.1). Taxonomy (GTDB): domain Bacteria; phylum Nitrospinota; class Nitrospinia; order Nitrospinales; family JAJDAT01; genus JAJDAT01. The sequence goes on from CAZMZH010000007.1 coordinate 195,419, forward strand.
TGTAGAAGAATTTATATACGTAATACCGGTATCCAAATATTCAATCGCTTTAAATGCGCGATTAACATCCTGAGTATAGATGGCCGAAGACAGACCAAACTTGGAGTCTTTGACAATACCAATCGCCTGTTCAAGGCCATCACAAGGAATCACGCTTAAAACAGGTCCAAATATCTCCTCTTGGGCGATTCGCATTTTTGGAGAAACATCGGTAAAAACCGTCGGTTGAAAAAAGAAACCATTTCTACAGTTTTTTACATTATGGTAATTACCGCCGACAATTAATTTGGCGCCTTCCTCAACGCCAATATCGACGTATTTTTTTACTTTCTGCCTTTGGCTTTCATTAATCAAAGGACCCATTTCAACCTTTTCATCCAAGCCATTGCCAAGAGAGAGTTTGTTTGCTCTATCGATTAAAAGATCGTTAAATTTTTTCATTACTTTCTTATGAACGATCACCCGACTGCAAGCGGTACATCTTTGTCCAGTCGTTCCAAACGCCCCCCATAGGACGCCTTCTAAAGCGGAGTTTAAATCGGCGTCGTCCATAACGATCACCGCATTTTTTCCGCCCATTTCTAGGGAAAACTTTTTCATTCTTCTAGCGCAATGTTCCGCAACCAAACTACCGGTATTACTCGAACCGGTAAAGGAAACTAAATTAACGTTGGAGTGATCGATCAACGGAGTTCCAACCTCGTCTCCCGTTCCGGTAACAAGATTTATGACTCCCGGCGGAAAGCCCGCTTTTTCTAATAGTTTTACTAAATTTACGGCGGAAAGAGGAGTATCGCTAGCCGGTTTTAGGACCACCGTATTTCCCGCAATTAAGGCGGGAAATAATTTCCACGTGGGAATGGCCATAGGGAAGTTCCAAGGAGTAATAGCCGCAACAATACCCACTGGCATGCGAACCGACATGCAAAATTTATTAGGCATCTCGGAAGGAACCGTTTCCCCCGCCAAACGGCGTCCCTCACCCGCCGCGTAATAAGCCATATCGATACATTCCTGGACGTCGCCTCCGGTTTCTTTAAAAACTTTCCCCATTTCCATCGTCATTTCTCGAGCCAGTGTATCTTTGTTTTTTAACAAAAGTTCTCCAGCCCGGAATAACATTTCGCCACGTTTTGGCGCGGGAGTATTACGCCATTTAACTTGCGCTTCTTTGGCCGCAGCTACAGCTTCATTAATATCCTCTTGATTAGATTTCTGAAATCGACCCACTACTTGCTTCGAGTCGGCTGGGTTGATATTTTCAAAAGTTTGTCCGCTTTTAGAGACCTGCCATTTCCCGCTGATAAAATTTTTATAACCTTTTGACATCTCTGTCTCCTGTTTAATTTTTTAAAACTTTTGGAAATCTCCATACCTGTCCAAAATTTTTAAAAGACCTATATTTATAAATATAGGAAGGTTATTTCTATTTCGCATTTTTAGTTTTTTTCTTCTTCAAATATAAAAAATGAATTTCAAAGGTTTAAACGTCTCTAAATTAAAGAGACTTATAAAAACTTAATATTTCCAAGAATCTAGCTTTTTAAAATTTTTTTTAATAGTTTGGCCACCGCGCGACAAGCAATAGTTCCAAGTCATCGTTAAAAATTGGAGAAAATTATGAACAGAAAAATTAACTCCATGCTTGTTATTGGTTTAGGAAAAGTGGGCAGCCTTTTAGCGACCCTTTTACATGAGAACAACTATTCAGTAGTGGGATTGGCCTTAAAAATTGAGGGAGACTTTCCTTTTCCCTTAATTGAAGGAGATTTGTCGGATACAAAAGCTTTGCAAAAACTAATTCAAAAACACGATGGCGTTATTTCGTGTCTTCCTTATCATCTAAATTTAGATGTCGCTAAAGCGGCCCATGCCGCAGGTCGTCACTATTTTGATTTAACGGAAGACGTGGACACCACTCTAGGAGTGCGCGAGCTTTCAACCTCGTCAAAAGGCATCATGGCGCCTCAATGCGGCTTAGCCCCAGGCCTTATAGGTATTATTGGAGCTAACCTCGCTAAAAGGTTGGATAAACTCAGATCTATTGAATTACGGGTAGGAGCTCTTCCGCAAAACCCTAGAGGCCTTTTAGGGTATGCGTTTAATTGGTCTCCCGAAGGAGTCGTTAATGAATATCTCAACGATTGCGAGGTCATCAAGGATGGAAAACGCGCCTATGTTCCCGCTATGGAAGATCGCGAAATTATTGTTGTGGACGGTAACCAATTAGAAGCGTTTACCACTTCCGGTGGCCTTGGAACCATGTGCGAAACTTTTGAAGGTAAAGTTACAAAACTAAACTATAAAACCATGCGCTACCCCGGTCATTGTGAATTGATGCGTTTCTTTTTTAACGAACTCCATATGAGAAACAAACGCCAGCTTGCCGGAGAAATTTTAGTGGTGGCAAAACCTCCAGTAAAAGACGACGTTGTGTTTTTACATGCGGCGGTCGAGGGATGGAAAAACGGCAAATTAAAAAGAGAGGAGTTTGTGCGTAGTTATTTTCCAATAAAGATCGCCGGCAAAATGTGGAACGCAATTTCCTGGACAACAGCCAGTTCCGCTTGCGCTGTCGTAGAAATGGTAGCGCGTGGAGATCTTCCAAATTCTGGTTTTTTAAAACAAGAAGATATCCAATTAGACACTTTTTTCAAAACACCGACAGGAGCGTTTTTCACAAAATAATATAAAAAGGAGGATTTAAAGATGACAAGCGAAGTAATACGCCATTTTTTAGGCTGGTGTTCGGCGCTTAATTTGGGATTGCTGTTATTTTGGGTTTTGTGGCTGACACTGGCGCATGACTGGGTATATCGATTTCATGGGAAATGGTTCAAATTGTCGGTGGAGAAATTCGATGCCATCCATTACGCAGGCATAGCCTTTTTCAAAATATGTCTATTTTTCTTTAATATAGTTCCCTATTTAGTATTACGAATTATTGCGTGATATTAAGATTACCTTGATTCCAATAAAACGGATTCAAACTAAATATTTTTTGGATAACTTTTCTTATTTTTTTATAGGAACGGTTCTTATGGAAAATTCTATAAAATCTTTTTTCTCCGTCTATATTAACAAGTATCTTTCGAAAAATTCCGCTGCCCAAATACTTGCGCGATCCCTTGAAAAAAGCGGAGTTGGATTATTGCCTTTAATCGATCACTGCGCTATTCGAACGCATGATGTTGAAAAACGTTCTCAATTCTTTCTCGAACAAGGATTCATTCACGACGAGTCGACCGGACATTTAGAATATGAAAACTGGTGGGCAAAGGTTTATAGAAAACCCGGTTGGCCTGCTTTATTCATCGATCAAGCCTTTTCAGGGAATCGTGGAGAAAACAGCGTTATCCCAGAATGGGTGAACGAACATGGCGATGAATGTTTCCATCATATAGCGGTGTTGGTGGAAGAAATTGAAACTGCCATAAAAGTTTTAAAACTTAAAAACGTCAAATTCTCAGATAACATTGTTGGAGAACTGGGAACAGAATTGAGACAGGTATTTACGGTACCAGAAATCAAAAATGGAAAAGCCTATTCCGTTCTTGAACTTATAGAAAGACATAACGGTTATATGGGTTTTCTCCCGCCCCAAGCCAATGACTTAATGGAATCCACTCGCTTTTTATAAATAAATTTAATAGAGCCCATCTGGAAGGAGAAAACCAGATGGGCCCCCGAACCCTAAGGGACATATCTACAAACTACTCTTGGGAGGAGATAGCGTCAAAGGGCTCGTTTATAAAAACCGTCTCACAGAAAAATTAAAAACAATAACCATATTAAAAACACCAAAAAGATCATTACGAACACGCCATAACCAGCGCTACAAAACTCAGGTATTCGCCGCTTAAAAAAAACAAAAAACCAATCCATATATTTAATATGCGCGAACAAAATTAAAAAAACATGAAAACAAAATTAATTTTTATTCATTATTAAATTATGGAGAATACTAGGAAAGATAAGAAAAGCCTTTTTTACCGCAAAGAACGCAGAGAAAAGATTAAGAGCAAAAAATCCAATTTACGTTTCTAGTATTGAAATAATATTTGAAACTGATTTGTTATTTTTTTTTATAGGTGAGGGTCTTGGAGTTCAATAGTTTCGTATTTGGGGTGTCGCCTTTAAGGCTTGCAATTTAACAAATTAAGGATTCTGTTTTTGCATTTTCTCAAGAACTTGTTTGATCTTTCTTTACGTTCTCTGCGTTCTTTGCGGTTCAAGCTTTTTTCTTTTCGGTAAAAGCTGTAAAAAAATTTGGACTCTAAACATTCTTTTTCACTTCGTCGTAAGTGGAAACATCCATCTCAAGTTTGTTCAAGGTGTTTCTGTCGATGTGATGAAAAATTTCAGATTGTCCTTTAATTTGAAGCTGAGTGTCTTCATGGTAACTGAAACTATTTTTATCGTGAAAATATAGTTTAAGTTCGTATTTTACTGTTTTAAACTCTCTATCCAGAAATTTGTTAGAACAAATTCCATACGTTTCCGAACCAACCTCGGCAGTTAACGTGAACGTTTTAGCGTCGGGTTCAACGGTACCGCCCGCGTTAATAGCAACTCCACGCGGCACGATAAATGCGCGCATGACCTGTTTTTCTTTAGCGTCCCAAAGCCAATAACCCAAGTCTTCATGAAAAGGTTCTTGCGTTTCGCTTTTCCACACCGCTCTGGAATATCTCAAACCGTATAGGGTTTGTTCGTGATTATTAACAGGCCCCAATGGTTCTAAAATAATCTGTTCAAGATAATTTGTATCTTGTTGTTTCCTATCTGGAGAAGGCGCGGCATCCGTTCCCTTTTCGCCTCCCCAGGTACCAACCATAGACGCCAACGGCCCAAGGTTTTTTACAATTTCATCCGTCATCACAACTTCCAATCTCTAAAATGTTTATTAACAGTTTAATTATAAATAATCTTCAATGTCAAAATCGCATGTCGTATGAGCGTTTCTGAGATCCAGGGAAATATCGGCCTTATGAAACTTAACGTTGAACTCTTTAACGCGTTTGCAAGTGTGCCCGGCGTCTTCGATTATATCCCAATGCTCCAATAAATCTTTTAAGCAGGGAAACTCTAAAACGATCCTAAAGTTAGCGTTCATATTGTATTGGATGATAAAAGGTTCATCCTCCACGTCTTTATCTATTTCTATAACATCTTCTATTTCGCTCATTCCATTTTTCTTTCAAAGTTTATTTTGTAAAAGGCTAAAGCCTCAGAACAAATAATTATTCGTAGATATCTTCATCCTCGTCTTCCGGCGATTGCGCAATCATATTTAAAAACTCGTTCACCGAACTCACATTTCCCAATGGAAAAGACACAATGTATCCAAAAATATGTTTGGCAAAATCGATCTCGGAATCATGAAGCAATTGAACCGGAGTCAATTCAATGTCGTCGTAATCCCTATCGTCCTCAAATGGCGGAACCAATTCTTCAAATTCTAAAGCAATCTTGTAGGTTTTATCGAGGTATTCCTCAAGCCAAACCACTTCATCGCGTGTCAAGTATCCGGCTACTCTGCCAACAACTCTTGAGTAACTGCGCCAATCAACCCGAACTTGCTTTTTGGTTCTTAAATCGGGGACGATAGAATATGCTCTATAAAGTTTTTCCATTTGAGCGAAATTATATCTCACCCCGGCAAAAACTTCATAAAATTTGTGGATTTAAATGAGGTCTTGATTTAGGGCTACGACTCTCATTTAATATTGATTTATTAATAATCTGGTTTAGAAGATGTTTGATAAAATAAGTTAGATTGATTTCAACCAGTCCCCATAGCCCGTCATTCAGACGACCAACGGGAGGAAGAATCTCATTTCTCGGGTCATAATAGTTAAGACTTTGCTATTAACCAAAAAAGGAAAAAAGACCGTGGTTAAATACAACCTGTAAATAAAAATATTGATTTACTTTATTAACAAACTAGACAAAGCGCTACAGGTAAAATGAGATCCGGAGTTTATCCTGAGCGAAGCCGAAGGATCTATGGACTTTCCTCTGGATGATACTTCGGCTGCGCTCAGCACAGGCTAATCATGGGGTTTGATGAAAACTAAGTTACTGTTTAACTAAACCAAAACCTTCAAAGCCATCCCTATTTACTCGTCATCCTCATCGTCTTCGTAATCGTCGTCGTCTTCATTGATGTCCGAGGCCACGGCAAAAATTTGAGCCATATGACTGTAAATTTTTTGTCGTTCGGCAAATGTAGAGTTTTTTAATATTTCTGCGTAACCCATCCCATCTAATATTTCTTTACCCGTTTTTCCATCTCGGTAGATTTTTTCGTAATTAACGACACATTCTTTTTCTAAAAGAGCTTGTTCTATGATCGCTTCAAGATCTTCGTCCGCGTGGATCATTTGGCACAATTTACCAGATGCCGGTAGGTTAACAGTCAATCCTTTTACAAATGAATCGGGTTTCTTTGCCATGGTTCGTATATTTTTAAAGTTATTAATTTTAGGTTCTAGCTTTTTGTCAAAAAAAATTATGGAGTGTATTAAACCAAAGGATTGGATTGATCAACAAATGGGTTTATATGCAAACCTCTAAATCTAAGTTTGATTTGTTAAAAACCCTCACCCGCGCGCGTCATCCTGAGCGAAGTCGAAGTATCATCTAAGAATTCTAATATTGTCACCCTGAGCAACGTCGAAGGGTCGCCTCGATTTAATAAAAATTCCACAACAAAAAGGCAGAAAAGCTTTTTTGCAATACACTCGTTAAATTTATTATCTATTTTATTAACCCACTAAACCTTGGGCGCTAGGCAAAATGAGATCCTTCACCAAACCTGAAGGTTTGCTTCTGGATGACGATTCATGTGTTTTGTTACACACAACCAAAACTTTTGGTAAAGAAAGTCTCCAAGAATGTCATTCCGAGCTTGTCGAGGAATCTCGCCTCGTTTAAATAATTTTTCCACCATTCATTAACTCCGCAGGTACCAAGGATCTAGGTGTTCATAAAACCATGAGCATTCTGCAAAAACCAAAACAAGCCAAATATTATAATACGACCTCATCGTATTACAAACAGTTCTAAATTATAAACGGAAATTTTATAAGGATGAGAAGAAAGCTAAAATGGAAGCCGGTGCAAGCCTCGAAACAAATAGTCATTTCGAGCTAATCAAAGAATCTATATTTCGAGTAAACATGTTCTTATTAGTCTCTTGAAGAACGACCATCGCTTATTAACTCTGCGAATTAAAATTAATTTACCTTTTTAAAACCAAGATCCCTCCACGCTGGTCGGGATGACTAGTCATGGGGTTTGCTAAAAACCACCCTCACAATATTAACGGTAAAAAAGTATTCCTAAAAACTTAACAACCAGGGCCTTTGACAATATCGCCAATGTCTTGCACGAACTGAGTTTGATTCCCCTGATTACGACCTCTGGTGAATGCATCAGCCTCTTCTTGTGAAACAGGTCTTCCTAAAATAGGCTCTAAATCGTCTGGATCAAATGGATTTCCTCCTACTGGAGGAGGAGTCGGCAAAGAATCCGGCTCAAATATAGGCTCTTGAACGGTTTCAGGAGTTGGCGTTGGGTCGGGGGTTGTTTCAGCCGGCGTGGTATTCGTAAAAGATACGAATACAGAAGCGGAACCACTAACGTTAACATTCGTGCTAAAACTTCTTGCAGAAACTTCAATAGGGTTTCCCGAAGTTCCAATATCCCCTGAGCTAACCGTAAGCGTAACGGAACCATTTGCAGCAGATAAACTAGTGGCCGTTCCATTTAAATCCGATAGAGCAAACGCTGATTCCAATGTAATATTTCCACTATCCGCTTTGATGATATCGGTAAAATCAAATCCTCCGGTGGTGTTTTTGATGATTATGTCTCCCGCAGAAGCGACCACACCCACGGTGCTGCTCACAGTCGTGGAATTGAGATCGACAACGCCAACATTATTCGTCAAAAATATTCCTCCAGTGTTAGCCGTTGCTGCAAAGTTCTTCAAATTATTAGTAATGAAAGGATTTGTAGAAGTCCCAATGCCTTTAATTCCAACTAAACGTAAAGAACCCGTTAAACCGCTGGACATAACAACTTTACTACCGCTAACGTGAGCGATATTAGCGTTAGAAGATATTTGTAAGGTTTCTTCGCTACTAACGCCGGAGTCGCCCGCAGTGATATTGCCAACATTCAATGTGGTATTAGAATCGTTTAAAGCAAAGTTCAAACCAGTATCAAAATTATTTAAAGTGGCGGTTAAGACTTGACCGGAAGAAGGATTAAACGTCAGAAAATCTCCGCCTACAAATGTCATACTCACTTCACTCGAAGCTGAGGCAACAGAAATATCGAATTGATTAAAACTGTCGTCGCCACCGCCAGCCGTTGTGAGAAAAGCATCGCCGCCATTATTCAAATTGATGCTTAAAGTATTTGAACCACCGACAATGCTAGTTTCAAGGATTATATCCTCTAAAGCGGTGCCGGTTCCTATTCCACCCGCCGTGATACTGATAGATCCATTAGAAGCTATTTGCGCAGTAGACGAAGCCGTTTTGGTTATGGTATTAGTCCCAGCATTGATATTAAGAGTTCCAGTTAGCAGCCCAATAGAGTGATCTTTTAAAGCAATTGCTCCGCTGGATGTAATGGAAATATTACCGGACCCTGCATTTTCTAAACTCTCTGTGCCAGCCGCCCCACCGCCATTTAAGGTCAAACCGGCAGCTGAAATATTCATTGCCAGAGAACCGCCAGCGTCGCCTTCGGCGATGATTTGGTTAACAGCGGTGACAAACAAACTTCCGGTTGCGGTTATATTGATACTGCCATTAGATATGATATCGCCTACATTGGAGCCCGCTCCAATGGTCATCCCAGCCGCTGTTATTTTTATATCGGCAGTAGCGTTTAAGGCGCTCAAATCTTGGAGCGTCGCAAAAGTACCTCCTACATTCGATAGTTGAACATCGCCACCGCCAGACGCGACCGAAACCCCCACTATGCTATTGACAGTGGTGATGGTCATAGCGCTACCGCCGGTATTGGTTAAATAAAATCCTCCTGTTGTGGTGCCGCCAGCCAAACTAGTCACTCCAGTAGACATAAGAGTAGAACCAGAGGTCCCTACCCCAGAACCGGCGCTTAATTGCAACCCGCCGCCGTTCATTACCAACGTCGCTTGACCGGTAATTGTGCCCGTTCCGTTGGAATCGTTATCCGCAATCAAATGTAAATTACCCGTTCCTGGCGTTAAATTGATTCCCGACATAAGGGTTATATTGTTGTCGGCTTTGAGTTCAATTTGGCCTCCTCCAGAGCCGGAAGTGATAGCCTTATTGACGACAAGATTCGAAGTCGTACCGTTTGCGGTAATATTGATATCTCCATTGTTACTCGTCACCCCCGAACCGCTAGATTCGATGGTGATTGTCCCTAAAGTCGCCGTTAAGGTAACCTGATTCGCGCTATTTAAATTAATTACTGAAATAGAATCGGTTTCTGTTAGGACAATGCTGTTAGAGGAACTGTTAGTGGCATCCACCGAGTCTACAGTAATCTCCAGTGCATTGGCCGACCCAATACCGTTGGTGGCTGACATCACTAAACGACCATTCGCCGCGTCAACATCAAGTCCGTTGGAATCGCTGGTATCCAAGATACTAGAAGCCGTATCCACAGTCAGCGTTACGGCAGAATTCGAAGAACTCGTAGTGGTCAATAAACTTAAAGTTATGGACCCTGAATTGGTTCCGGTTGAAGTTAACGTAATCGTCCCGCTCCCCGCATCCACCGAGGAACCGTCTGCCATGGTAATGGCATCGCCGTTATTGCCGTCAGCCACATTTGCATTGGAGGTAAGAGAAACGTTTCCGGCTCCCGAGGCGGATATTGATCCTGTTGAGGCAAAAATAATTGAATCGTCAGCGGCTAGGGTTACCGCGCCGCCGGATACAGTGGTAATGGCAGCATTAATAGATACATCAGAGATAGATCCAATGGCGGTCAAGGTAACGTTGTTGGCGTTGATAGTATCTCCAGCAATAACGGTTACACTTCCAGCCGAGGCAGTCAAAGACAAATTACCAGAATTTATATTTGTAGACACCCCAGTTCCCATATCTCCCGTATCCTGGGTCAACGTCACATTTAAATTACCAACCGACGTCACATCAAAAAATAAACCCGTGCCATTATCCGTCAAATTTAACGTCATACTACCATCGGTAATGGTATAGGTATCCGCGGTAGAACCTGGATCAAGGGTAATCGTCAAATCAGTCAATGTGGTACCGCTGGTTACTTGAATGCTTTGATTGGCGTTTACGGTCAGGTTGGTAGAACTGGTTACTTCAACCGCATCGGCGCCGCCAATGTCCGTGGTAGCGATTAACGTTATAGAACCTGTGGTTGTTATGGATGCTGTTGTACCGCCATCCGAATCGGTTATTTGCCCGGCTGTAGAATTAATAGAAACGTTTCCGCTACCCGCTTTGACAGAATTATCGGCAATAGACATATTTCCAGATGTTGCCACAGTAATAGCGCCGTTTGCAGCGCTGCTATCCATATTAATGATGGTGAAGCCGCTGGTTTCGGCGATACTGATCCCTCCAGAAGTAGCATTAGTCATATCTACCGTACCAGCATCAATATCAATCGCGTTTGATCCAGATATGCCTATACCCGTTTGAGCGGAAATAACAATTCGGCCACTGGTCGTTTCAATATCCACTCCTCCCGTATCGCCGCCATCCACAATTCCGCCCGCAGTTGAGGTTAAGGAAATAGCTGTAGCGCCCGCATTTGTAGTGACAACTCGACCTAAAGTTATATCCCCTTGGGCGGAAAATGTAATAATTGCGTTACCCGCATCCACCGTTGTGCCATCGGCCATGGTGATGACGCCATTGGTTCCTGTATTATGTTCGCTACCGCCGGCATCGTTTGCGGTAAAAGAAATCGCGGCATTGTTGGTAGTAATATTCTGATTGACGATGATGTCGTCGCCAGCTTGTAAGGTGAGAGTGATTCCGGCAGTCGATATACTGATCGCTTCGTTGATCGTGATATTGTTATTGGCCTGAATGGTAACGTTGGAAGCGGCGACATTGATCGTCGCGGCGTCAATAGTTATTGTCCCGCCCGCGTCCGCAAATTGATCGACAGCCGTCAAAGCGGCTCCCCCTCCATTAGCCACAACAACATCTGTCGGATCGAGCAGCCAAGTTCCAATATTTCCATTTACCGCTAAAGTATTGACATAACCTTGAGCGTCTAAAAAGTTTTTACCCGACGTTTCGACGAACCCGCCATCGCCAGACATTGATCCACCGCGTGAAAAAATATCGCCGTAGAAACGAGTCGTATCGTCGGCCCAGACAATCACCTTACCCCCATTGCCCGTGTTAGTGGCGTCGGCTTTGATGACGGTATCCTTTCCGACATATGTTCTATAAGCGTTTTGGATATTTTCGTTCTTACCTTGGTAATCTCCGCCAATAAGAATGATCCCGCCGCCAGCGTCGCCGGAAGCGTCGAGTTCCGCGTTATCAAACAATCCGACTTTATAACCCAATACATGAATCGTGCCGCCGGTTTGACTGGACGCTGCATTCGCTACGTTTAGAACTCCCGATATTCCGACAATCGCTTCGCTGGTACTTTCAATTAGAATGTTACCGCCGGGAGAAGTGACCGTCGCAGTGGAAGCAACTGTGATCGCCGAACCGTTGATCTTAAAATCGCCGCCGCCAGTATTAATAGAAAACGTTTGAACCACGACATCCGTTACGGCATGGTTTTCTTTCGTATAAGTTCCGCCGCCAATCAAAGAGTGTTGTTTGGTTTTAAATTGGCCCAAGGTAACGCTACCGCCGCCGGTGATTATGTCGGCGTTGACTTCAATCTTCGGCAAAACAACCGCCGCGCCAGAAATTCTCGCCGCAGGCATGTAAGCCCCAGAAATATTCGCAGGAAGATTTGTCGCTCCGGCGTCGGCCAATAAATTACCGCCATTGGTGACGATGGCCGCATTAACAAAAATATCGGCTCCCGAAACCAGATTAACCGCTAAGGCTCCACTTGTAGAAGTGATTGATTGATTGACATTGATGTCGCCATGCGCCGTCAACGTTAAGGAAGTATCGCCACCAGAGGATTTAACGATTGCTGTCGAAACCGTAATCGTTCCTTCTTCTAATCCTTGACCGCTGGTAATAATATGAACGCTGGTACCGGCATTGAGCGCCGTTTCGATGGTCGTCACCGATACTTGCGATCCGTCGCCGTTACCTGGACCGCTGACAATTTCTATATTGGTCGGATCGAGTAACCAGGTTCCAGCCTGTCCATTTTTCGCCGATACGTCTGGAGCGCTGGTGACCACTAAAGAATTCTTTCCAGAAGTTTCAACGAAACCGCCGTCGCCAGATTGAGCGCCGCCGCGGGCAGTTAAAAGGCCTTTAACTACTGTGCTGTTATCTGCCCAGACAATTATTTTGCCGCCATCGCCAGAGCGGATAGCATCCGCATGAATTTTTGCAGATGCGGCTACCTTTGTTATTTTCGCGTTTTGGATGTTTGTGTTTTGTCCCTGCTGGTCGCCGCCGATCAAAATCGTGCCGCCGCCGGCATCGCCAGAAGCGTTTAAAATCCCACCTTTAACGAAAACCTCTTCACCTAACAGTCGAATCTCGCCACCTGTTTGTCCCGGCTCAGTTCCCGAAACATCAAGCGTGCCTTCATTGATAATTTCGTCGGCGCCTAGTAAGAAAATTTTTCCGTCGCGTTCTTCAACGCCTTTGGCTTCGATCATGCCTTCGTTGTTAACGACGCTTTGGATCATCCCTTGCGCTTGGCTTGCGGATAAAACCACTCGACCGCCGTTCGCCTGGATCAGACCAGAATTTATGACTCCGCTTTGAATGACGTTACCATTGCCATCGCGAATCTCTCCGCTCACCGGTTCCGTTATTTCGAAATTGATCAACCCGTCCCCTTCGAAATCCAGCGCTGTTTTTTCTCCAGACGCTATAGCAACCGATCCCAAACTGGCGACAATGTTTCCGTGATTTTCTACTCGTGGCGCGACCAAACCAACCGAACCGGCGTTGATATCGCCCAAGTTGATTATCGAAGCCAAAGGTTTATTGGCGTCTTGCGTGAACCGATAATTACGATCTAGAAAATCCTGGTTAGAAATATTGAGCGTGCTGGCGACCAAAGCGCCGACATTCACTTGCGCGCCTTGTCCAAATAATATGCCCGAAGGATTGGTCAGAAACACTTGGCCGTTGGCGGAAAGTTTACCCAAAATTGCGCTGGGGTTTTCGCCAATAACTCGGTTTAAAATGACCGAGTTACTATTGGGTTGGTTGATCGTAACGGATTCCTGCTTACCAATATCGAAACCCTGCCAATTAACAATGGCCTGGTTGCTGCCCTGATTGATGGCCATGTTGTTGGCATTGGGCGTGTTGATGCCCACCGTTCCCGAAACCACTTCGCCGCCTTGGGGTAAGGCAAATACGAGTGTCGGAAACCCGCCGATCAAATAAATTAAAAAACCTATGAAGAGTTTTCGAATCATTTAATAAACGTTAAATTTAAATTTCGTTTCGTGTGTTGAACAAAAATAAATGTCATGCTGAGCCTTAAGCTTGTCCTGAGGTACTCGAAGGAAAGCACGACCACCTTTTCTTCAAGTTTTAAAAAGTTAATCTGTAAACTAAAGTCAGCTCTGTTTAAACTCGCCCCCATGATCCGTCATCCAGAGGCGTCTTCCTTTGAGGAGCCAGCCCTGAGCTTGTCGAAGGGGCGAAGGATCTCGCCTCGATTCAATAATTAATCCACTACAAAAAGGTAAAAAAGCTTTATTGCAATACACTCATTAATTTTATTATCTATTTTATTAACCAACTAAACCTAGAGCGCTAGGCAAAATGAGATCCTTCACCAAACCTAAAGGTTTGCTTCTGGATGACAAGTCGTGGGGTTTGTTACACACAGCCAAAACTTTTGGTAAAGAAAGTCCCCACCGCGTGTCATTCCGAGCGCTGCCGAGGAATCTCGCCTCGAACCAAATAGTCATTTCGAGCTTGTCGAGAAATCTATGTTTCGAAGAAACATGTTCTTATTAGTCTCTTGAAGTACGACCATCGCTTATTAATTCTGCGAATAAAAATTAATATACCTTTTTAAAACCGAGATCCCTCCACGTTGGTCGGGATGACTAGTTGTGGGATTTGTTACACACAACCAAAACTTTTGGTAAAGAAAGTACCCACTGCATGGCATTCCGAGCCCTGCCGAGGAATCTCGCCTCGAACCAAATAGTCATTTCGAGCTTGTCGAGAAATCTATGTTTCGAAGAATCATGTTCATATTAGTCTCTTGAAGAACGACCATCGCTTTTTAACTCTGCGAATAAAATTAATATACCTTTTTAAAACCGAGATCCCTCCGCTTTGGTCGGGATGACTAGTTGTGGGAT
>CAZMZH010000008.1:0-65805 GCA_964570665.1 uncultured Nitrospinota bacterium
ACGTCCTTATGCCCTGCCAGTTCTTTGACCACGTAGATACTTATTCCTTTTTGAATAAGCTTGGAACAAAAATCATGTCTTAGGTCGTGAAAACGAAAATCTGGGTATCCAGCATCCTTACAAGCACTTTGGCTATACGTCCCTCAAACTGAATACGGTAATACTGATTAGACAGGATACCTTCGCGACGACACAAACTAGAAATACTGTCTTCGCCTCGAAGGCCTTCTAATACAATACGTATTTTTTCCTCAGACGAATATTTACGGCGGGTTTGACGACGAATGTCTTTAACTACATTTTCACTCGATACTTTCTTCTTCATGACAACCTCCTTGAATTAGAAAGTTTAACAGAAAGTATCTCTTAACTTTTTACACAAAACGGTACACATTTAGCTGCCGAAAAACAAATACTATTGAAGTTTAGGAAACTTATATTTTGACGGCCAATTTTATCCAAAATCTCTGATCGAATACAAAAAGTCAATCGAGCTAGATCCCAAGCAACCTCGGGTTTTAACTCTGATGGGATTGGCCTATGCTAAATTAAACCAACTTGAGAATGCGACAAAAATGTTTTCAAAAGCATTAGAATTTGAACCAAACAATCAAATAGCCCTATCAGGTTTAAATTTTATAAATACATTCAATAAAAAATAATTAGCGACTCTCTTTGGACAATATCTTCAAGGCGGGATTTAGATCTTTCGCTTAAATTTCACGCTCAAAATTCAATAATAATTCTAACTAAATTTAGATCTAAACATAACAAAGGTTAGTTATCTTCCTCATAGATAGTAACTTCTCTGAGGAAAACCATGGAACTTAAAAAAGCCGACCTACACCTTCACTCCAAAGCATCAAACAAACCTAATTTTTACGCCTTAAGAAAATTTAACTGTCCAGAAAGTTTCACAACTCCACAAAATATTTATAAATACGCAAAAAAACAAGGAATGGATTATGTCACGATCACGGATCATAATTCTATCGACGGCGTTTTAGAAATCGCCCATTTATCCGATGTTTTCATCAGTTGCGAATTTACCGCTAAATTCCCGGAGGAAGATTTAAAAATCCACGTAGTGGGTTTAGGCCTTACAGAGGCAATCTTTAAAGAAGCTAATATTTTAAGAAAAAACGTTTACGAGCTTATCGATTTTTTTAGGTCGCAAAATATTGTTCATTTTATTGCGCACCCTTTTTTTGATTACAAAGGCAGATTGACTCTATCTATGTTTGAAAAAATGGTTCTGCTTTTTAACATTTTTGAAGTCATAAACGGAACTAAATCAAAAGATCAAAATCGATTCAATTGGAAAATTGTTCAGTCCATAACACAACAAAAAATAGAAGAATTAGCAAACAAACACGATATAAAACCTTACGGTCCAACCCCCTGGAAAAAGGGTATGGTTGGTGGGTCGGATGATCACGCAGGACTTTTTATAGCAAAAACCTTTACCTCCGCTCCAGCAAACAGTATCGAGAGCTTTCTTCGTTCTATTGAAGGAGCTCAGTCTAGAGCCTGCGGCGAAGAGGGAGATCATCTCACTTTACCTCACGCAATTTACAGTATCGGGTATCAGTTCGTACAAAATAAGTTAGAAAATCAAGGTAGTCACTCTATAAGCTTTTTCACCAAGCTCTTAGATTCTATTTTTAACGCTTCTCCAATTAAGCTTACTCCCCGAGAGAGGTTTAAGTTTTGGATAAAAAAGGTCCTTCCAAATTCCGGCCCTAAAAACCTAACTTTTAACGAAATCTTAGATCAAGAAACTAAAGAGCTTTTAAACGATCCAGAGTTTCAGCAAACTTTGCGAGTGGCAAGTTTAAACCGCAAAATTTTTGAGGTAACGAGCCGACTCGCTAACCGCATCATGTTTCTTTACGCTAAGAAAATTACTCAATGGTCTGGCCCTAGCCATCTATTAAGCATAATTGAAGCATTAGGCACTCTAGGATTTGTTCAGTTTCTAATATCTCCATATTATATTTCGTATTTTCATCATCACCATAATAGGAAACTTTTAGCGGAAGTTAAGAATGCATTTATAGGACCAGAACCGGATGATAAAAAAGAAAAAGTCGCTCTATTCACGGATACATTGAACGAAATAAACGGCGTCGCAGTCACAATCAAACGAATTTTGAAACATGCCAAGTTTCACGGCAGCAATATGACGGTAATCCATTCATCAAGCCAATCCACGTCTTTTGAAAATGGAATAATGAACTTTCAGTCTATTGGTAAATTTAACATTCCAGAATATACAGAGTTGCAACTTCATTTTCCCCCGGTTTTAGAAGTTATGGAGTATATCGAAAATGAAAAGTTCACAAGAATTCACATCAGCACACCTGGTTCAATGGGTATTTTGGGTCTAATCATTGCCAAATTACTAAATTTACCAGTCACTGGAACATATCACACCGATATTCCTCAATATGTCATAGACCTTACAGAAGATAAGAGCGTCGGTAACTTAGCCATGACCTATATGATATGGTTTTATAGTCAGATGGATGAAGTAACAGCTCCTTCCGCAAGCACAATGAAACAATTAGAAGTTGGAGGTTTAGATCCCGATAAAATCAAACCATTACCCCGTTGGGTGGATTCAAACAAATTTCATCCAAATAACGCAGATCCTAGTTTTTGGGAAAAAGATTTGAAAAATTCTGGTTTAAAGTTCCTTTACGTAGGGCGCGTATCAAAAGAAAAAAACCTTACATTATTAGCAGAATCGTTTAAAAAACTCATCGACTCAGGCAAAACCGCAAACTTATTAATAGTTGGAGACGGACCATACCGAGAAAAAATGGAAACTCTTCTAGTGAATTATCCAGTCGTCTTCAAAGGATATATAACAGGAAATGATCTATACAAAGCATATTCCTCAGCGGATATTTTTGTTTTCCCCAGCATAACGGACACTTGGGGTAATGTCGTTTTAGAAGCTCAGGCTTCTGGATTGCCCGTCATCGTTTCTAACATGGGAGGTCCTCAAGAATTGATGCACAATGAGCACTCTGGAAAAATTTTTAACTTCAATGAAAATTCCAGTTTAGCTAATGCATTAGAATTTTTTATAGACAATCCGGAAGAGTGCAAGAGGATGGGGAATTACGCCCGCGAATTTATCCTAAGCAATAAGCCGAGCGATCAAAAACATTATCAACCGATTCTTCAATTTCAAACGTATTAGTCAATATCAATCGTTTCCGATATTTTACGATTCCCAAGGATCCTTCGAAGGACACTAACTCCAAATGATTTTTACACACAAGGTTCTTCGAGGGATCCGTCACGCTCTTTGAGAAAAATAATATAAAACGTCAATCCAATCTTCGCGGGTCAAATAACCTCTACTTTTGCCCAAACGAACAATCACCGTATTCGTATCTGGATTGACATGTATATACTGCCCAAATAATCCTTCAGCCTGAAAATAGTTTCTATCATCTTCCGTCAACCACCAACCAAGCTGATATTCCGGCGTGCTACCTTCTTCAGTTTCAAACTTAAGAGATCTCTCCACCCACTTTCTAGGGACTATTTGCTTATTTTGTAAAGAACCATTATGCAGATAAAGTAATCCTAATTTCGAAAGATCACGGGAGGTAGCTCCAATACAACACCACATTTTTTCTAATCCATCAGGAGCATCATGGTCGATATTGACAACTCCATTATTTTCCATTCCAACAGGAGACCAAATCCTTTCTTGCAAATACTCGGCAATATTCTTTTCCTTTAAAGCGCGTCTTAAAACAAATCCTAAAAGAGCCGACTCTCCCGATTTGTATCTAAACTTTTTGCCTGGTCTTTCGGAAAACTTTAAACCTAAGATCTCTTCTTTAAGAAAAGGGGAATAATAAAGTCGAGCATGCTTACCGAATGGATTATTTATTAATTGTCTTTCGACATAATCCATACCCGTAGTCATTTGGATTAAGTTTTTAATCGTAAAATCGACATTATCTTGCGACTTCAATTCGGGCACGAAATCTGTTATGGGTTGCTCAAGAGACTGAATATATCCGTCCTCAATAGCGCACCCTATAAGAGCGGATAAAAAAGATTTTGCTAACGAAAAAGATATAGAAAGAGAATTCCTTGAATGGCCATTCAAATATTTTTCATAGACTAAAGAATCGTTTTTGATAACTAGAAATGCAAGGCTATCAGTTTTTTCTAATAAAGTAGCTAAGTCCGTTGTTTCGCCTTTAGCTACAAAGGGCTTTGAAAAAAGGTGGGATGTTGAATGGTTTTCTTTGAATATAAAAGGGCTAGAACTTGCCGTTAAATGCCGCGCGGGAAATTTTTTAAAATCGTCATAATCCGCAAAGTTATGATAAAGAATTTTTGCCAACGTGGATGGCGCCGTGTGGAACGCACCCGATAAAAACAATGCGCAGATGAATATAATTAAAAAATAAATACCCTTGTGAGTTTTACGTAATAAAACAACCTGATTAAATAAAATTCTAGAAATCATCTAAACATCCTCACATAAGATAGATTCTTCTGAAATCATCTGAACCAGGAAATTATCATATTTGAATTTCGTTAGGAAGATTGGAAAGGTTAGAATTTTATTAGATTTCCGTTAGAATTGGCATTCGTATAATTAGGCAAGATAAGCTTAGTTATTTATTATTTAAGAAATAGATTTAAAAACGTCTTCATACATTTTAAGGATTTCGTCTTCCAATTGTCGCGGACCGATAAAGTGACCGTCTCGAAGACCAATTACAAACGATTCGTATTCCCCATCTTCCAAAGAAAGTCCCCAATCAAAACTTTTAGGATTCAACCTAACGTGAGAAATTGCAGTTATGGTTTTAGTTTCTTTATCTAAATAAAAATGTTTATTACCATTCGATATTTCTTTACACACTTGCCAAAACTGATTTTTTTCAATTTCTTTAACCTTCAAGCGCATAACATCCGGCAAACTTGAATCTTTCAGCAGCCATTCTTGTAAAATATGGGCCGTAATAACAAAATTAAAAAAATCATAGACGTGAATATTAGTTTCAAACTGTATGTCCTCAAACGAATTTGTACCGAAATTGGTTTGAGTTAAGAGACACTTATTAATATTACTTTGATAATTTTTTTACAATCTCTAAATTCTTTGAAACTGCCAAAAGAAAATTTTTCATTCTCTGAGTTGAACGTGCAAATAAACGGAACTTGTCTACACCACGGGAGGCGTTATTCAAATTTATTCCCAAGAATTTTGAGTTTATGAAAGTTCTAGTTTCGGGGGAAATCAAGCTGTGAGATGGAGAGGAATAAGTTTGGTAATAGGTAATTAATTTAAGATGATCAAATCTAAAACTCTGAATAACTTTTAACCAAAAATCGGTAGATTCCCTAAATAAATTCTTTTTACATAAATTGGGCAGAATTTTTCTCCAAGGATAGAAAGTAGGGAACTCAATAGGACCTATGGAATGGTTTTAATTACTTTTTTGTAAGATAACTTTGTGCGGGTTTTGTGCGAAGTACTAGGACGTTTTGGGACATATCAGCAACGAACGGTCCATGTAACTCATTGATTAATAAAGTTCCTCATTTAGGAAAATTAATTCGTAATCAGTAGGTCGGCGGTGTCGCTCCGTGAGCGCTATTCCGCCCGTCGGCTCCAGTATAATCAGTGTTTAATGATCTCACCATATTTTCAGTTAGTAGGCCTATAGAATTCAAATAAACGCAAATAACTCCTTCCCCTATATAATTTTTTCTTTTAATTTATTTATTTTAAAATGAGGGTACCCCCTCCATAGAAGTGACAAAAGCACCAGAAGTACCTAAAATAAAAAATAAATTTGTACTTTAGGTTATGCGTTAAACGGCATTAACGACAGAGGAATATTGAGACTTGGTATTAAAAACTGCGAAGCCCAATTAACTGAGGATAGCGCTAGCTGTTAGGATTGCAGTCTTAAGTCTAAAGGCAGAAAGTGGTTAGCAAATGCAGATGGTTTAATGCACATTCAAACCGACTTTAGTCAATTTAGCCAACCTATTGCAAAGTTTAAAGAGAATTTTGAGGATTAGTTTTTTAAATAAACCCAAGAAGCTGTAAAGATGGTCTAAACTTATGGCTCTGGCCATTACTTCGTCATAATATTTTTTAATTTAAATTCTGAGGAGAATCTGAATTAATGGAATATCGAATCCTTATAGTAGATGATAATGAACCCGCTATTAATATTATGATCGATATGTTACTAACCTTGGGAATCAGCAATGTTACTAAAGCTTCCCATGGGAAATCTGCTCTCGCCAAAACACAGTTTCAAAAATTCGATATGATCATTTGTGACTTGAATATGCCCATTATGAATGGATTAGAGTTTTTTCAAAATGCCACGCAAGGCGAATTAATAAACAATACTCCTTTTTTGATGGTGTCGGCAGAGAATGAAAAAAGCGAAATTATTAAAGCGTTAAGTTCCGGAATCAGCGATTATCTTGTTAAGCCTTTTTCCCATGCAATGTTTGCAGCAAAGGTAAAAAAACTTTTAAATTTATCAACGGACATTCCTTGGAGCGCTGATCTCGCTTTGGGTAATGAAATTCTCGACAATGACCACAAATATTTGGTTACTTTAGTAAACACAATAAACTTAGCTATTGATTGTAATATTTCTCTTGATGATTTAATGGCCTACGCTTCTCTGCTTGAGGCTCATTGTAAAAACCATTTTCAAAGAGAGGAGGATCTTATGGTCAAAATAGGGAGCCCTGGGTTAGTTCAACATAGAGCCGATCATGAAGCCCTTCTAAATCATATTCGGGAGATGTGTGGGAATATTAAAAGTAAAAGAAGCCTAGAAGAATTCAAGGAAAGCATTCCTTTTATAGAATTGATGAGCGGTTGGATTTTAAAAGATATTTTAGATCACGATAAGAAATTAAAAGAATATTTTATAAAGGTAAATCGCTCCAATTCTTAGCCTTGAAAATTAAACTGTCGTTTTTATCCCGTTTTTTATTCGAAGCGCTAACCCTCAAAATTGGCGACCCCCTAGATTCATAATAAGTAGGTCGGCGGTGTCGCTCCGTGAGCGCTATTTCGCCAATCGGCTTCAGTAAAATCAATAGGCTATATAGCTAAACTTAAATATAAAAGCCGCTTAATTTAAACTTGTAAATTTTTTATAAAAGGAATATTAAGAAGTATCTCTTAGCTAAAAACTTCGGTAGAAATTCGATTGAAGACCTACACAAATAATGACTAAAAAATTCCTAGTAATAACGTTCATGATCGTTGGTTTCTTGGTAAGTAATGCTTATGCGAAGGATGATTGGCATAATGAAAAAGCCAAGACGCTTGGTATGCCTTTGATTCCAGTCGGTACGGAAATTATTTGCAATTCAGAAATGAGATCAGGCTTTAAATGGCAAAATGGAGAATACCATAAAGTAACTTTTGAAAATATTAAACATATTCTAAAGAAATTAGAACCGGCTAAAGGATGTTTAGGATTTGATTTAAATCCTGATCGAAATTTTATATCGAGAATTGTTTTTAAAAGATCCATAGACGACGAAGAAACGATCCGTGGCGCCCATGAAGTATGCATTAATCACATTGTATTTGGCGAGGAGCCTTCTATGGTTGGAGGGAAATGTATTGAAAGCTATGTGAAGGAAAAGGATGAAACTTGGGTCGTTAAGATTTCATGTAAAGATACCTCTTTTGTTCCCGATATCGTATTTACCCCTAATGGATTTTATCATCTTAATTTTTTCCACGAAAATGTATCATTAAAACCTAAGAATGGCTATAAGGATTCCCTATTAGTTGAGTGGGGTCGATGCGCCACTACTTCACCTTAATACTGTTGAAACTATTTTTTAGTTTATTTATTTTGTTGTCTTTACCCTTAAACGCCAATACATCCTGGCGAAATTTTGCAGGAAGAATTTCTAATTTCGATGGAAGTCAGCCAAGGCTATTGGCGTTTCTCCTAGGCGAATCAATGAGATTGTTCACCAAAAACGAGGAATTATTGCCGACACGGCAATCAGGCTTGGCAAATATTTTATAATGTCTCCTCTGTTTTGGTTGGGTTTACAAATGGACTATGACTTGGATACAACACAAGGGCAGATGGAAAAAGAAAGCAAGCTACAAATCTAACCTTATGCTTCATGATATTACCTATTAATATTCCCAATTCGTAGGTCGTCGGTATTTCTCCTTGAGCGCCATTCCGTCCGTCGGCTCCACGCAAACCAATTCAAAACAAAATTTTAAGTTTTTCCACCACTTTAATAATTTTAATAACGTATCTAAATAATTACCACGGTCGGACAAACAGTGACCTAATCTATGTTCTGGATCGTATTTTGAATTTAGCTTAGGTTGATTTTAATAGGGAAACTTATTTATAATGATAGCGACCCTTGGATTATTTTTAATTGAAAAAGGAGCCCCGATTGTTCGCAGAGAAAAATAATCAATTTTCAGTCATATGCCATACCCGAGCAGCCGAAGACTGTTCTGAGAACGGAGGCTGGTGCGACAGTCAGGAAGAAGCGCAGGAATGGGTGGAGCTTGAATGTTGGATATTTTCGGGAGAAGGATGGTTTTGCCTTAAATGTAACAACCACTTCATGAAAAACCTTGCCCAAACTCGCCGAGATAAAGGTATGAACTCTATGTTGCCAGATGGATGGGACGAGGATCTGGCAGTAGGCATCCCCACTATATTATAAAAACCACACCCGCATTCATTTTGAGCGCGAAAGTAGAATCTTCAATTATTAAAACTTAGGCAACCTTTTGAAGATTTATTAATGCATTGCACTCAATGATTAATGGGTTGAAAGAAAATGCCGGCATTGTTCTGGTTAGGATTGCAAATTGACTATGAAAAAGATTTTACCCAGGATTCGATTGAAAAAGAAAGCAAACTACAAATAACCTTTTACTTCATGACCTACCTATAAAAGTTTTGTGCCAAGCAACAGAAAGTATTAGGACGTTTGGGGAAATATCAGCTATGAGTTGTCCCTGTACTAATTGATTAATAAGACCTTCTATCATCCGCTCCAGTAATCTGAAGATTAGGCGTTTATATCTTTCTTAAGTAGGACTTCTTTCTTTCCCGTCATTTCATTTTTAAAATTTCGGTTTCATATTTGGAGAAAGTGTCGCTCAATTGGTATTCAGGTTTGAGGTCTTTTAATTTGGCAATTATTTTTAAAGCCAGTTTATATTTTTTAGCGGTTACCAAATATTGGATGGCATGCTCATAAATTGATCTAACCAAAATGGGGTTGGAATAATACACTCGATTATATAATGTCAAAGTTTCTGGAACACTTTTAGAGCGCATTGTTTTTATTCCTCTAAAATAAACATATGCGGAAGTATTTCTAGGAGCCTGTTTTGAAGTTTCAATGAATAAGTTTAAATCGAGGATAGGATTAGAACTTCGAATATTTTTGAATCGTTCATATTCTTTTTGAAACGGTAAACTTTTTAATAGCGGATCAAGCCCATATGATTGGATCAATTTTTGGCTGGCGAGTTTTGTTTCATTTTTGAGGGCATACAGTTGTGCCAAAGCCCAATAGGTTAGAGAAAAGTCTGGTAGTAATTGACTTGCTTTAAGCAACAAGTTTTCCAGCAAATAATAAGGTTTGGGGGAGCTTTTTATTTCATTTGGAAAGCGTAAAATCATTCCCAAGGAAAAATCGACAACATTTGTAACAAAACGGTTTTTTTGACGATCTAGTTTTACATGTGTGCAACTTTCATGAAAGGCTATGCAACCTGTGTAAGAAAGATCTTCAATCGTATTCGTGGCAAAAATACTTTTTAAAAAAAGAAGCTCAAATTGATTTTTATTTATGAATCTTTCATGGTCGAAGTTTCCTGCAGAGTGGATTTTAAATTTTTGATTTAATGCTTTGTATATATTGTAAGCCAAAATTTTGTATCCAGAGCCCGTAGGATGTATTAAATCCTCAAAATACATTTCCTTTTTTTTATTATTAATAGAAAAGCTGTGTTCAATATGAAAAGCGTTTGGCAGAACTCGGGCTAAACTTTTTTGGATTTTTTCTATCTCAATTAATCCCTGCCTATAAAATTCTATTTCGGCTAAATCTAATGTATTTAACTGAGGAACCGTTTTTTGGTTTTGAATAGAATTTTTATTTTCGATAGCAGTTGTTGTCGTTAATATTCCAACGGGAACTTTCTTGGTTTGAGCCTGGAGAATTATTTCTTTAAGGTTTTTCATGTAAAACTGAAGACTTTTTTTAATAACTTTTGTTTTTTGAGAGTAATTGGGCGGTTTAATTTCAATTTTCAAAAAGTGATTTTTCAATTTCTTTAATAACCGATAGCTATGGAACCGATCTAAAAAAGAATGGCCTAATTTGCAATAATCCTCCAAGTTTTCATAATTTTTTGGTTTTGATATTTTATTTGCTAAATCATTAAAGCCGCTCATAACTATTAGTAAATCAGGTTCAAGAGCCATGGCTTCATTTTCAAGGATTGTTTTTATTTGGCAAGAATTAAAAGCTACCATTCCCATATTTATTACTTGATAGTGAGTTTTGGTATTTAGTTTATTATTAAGCATTCTTTCTAAAATTCGAGGATAATTTAGCTCAGATGCCCAAATCCCTTGCGTAGTTGAACCCCCTAGAGTAATTATTCTGAAAATATTTGAAGGTTTCTTCTTTTTAAAATAAGGTCCCTTGTATCCCCACCTACTAAAAGTCATATCCCCAGCTCCATGCCTAAGCATTCCCTCAGTATCGTCAAAAAATATTTGAGCTTGGAAAGGTATTTGTGCCGAAATTTTAAAGCCAGAATCATGATAATATGCGTTGCGACGTAAATGCTTGCCCAAATTTTTATCAAATTCCCAAATAGTAAAAAGATCTGCGTTTAAATCATTGTTATAGTATTTTTTTTTTATGACCTCAAAGGATATCCATTCTATTCCGCTAAAAAATAACAAAAAAATAATTGTGGAAAATAAAAAGGCTTTGGGGCGGGAAAGTTTCATGGTTTTAACTTGGAGTAAAAACTTTTAATTTTTGGGGTTAGATGTCAAAACCGCCTTGCACAATGGTTATTTTACTTAATATAAATTTGCCATTAGAGCGGTTAAAATTATTGAAAATATTACTCTCTCAAGTTAGCGTTCAGTTATTTATCAAAACTTCTATGTAAAAAACCAGAACTCATGTAATGACTCTGATTAGCAATCAGTCGTTTTAGAGAAAGTTCCTAAATTAAATTTTGTTAGATTGTAACATTTAATTTTCTACTTATTAAATGAATGACTTTATAAACAGGCTTTATCAGCTAATATAACTTCACCATTTCTTTATTAAGTTTTGGGCAATTCTAGTTCGCGATTAGCTCAAAAAATGGTTATTTTTTCTATCTTTAAAAAAATTAAATTTTATTAATTTTTTTTTAATTTCCAATTAATATTCCGATTTTATTGAGTTACTTGAGAGGCAAAAGGGGTAACCCATTTGAATTAAAGTTTTAAATTGGTTTGACCAAGCCATCCAAAAGAAAAAAGGTTAAAAAATAAGGAGATAATGATTTATCCTATGGGGGGTATTCGATAAAACGGTAATTTAATTAAGACTGTTCCAAGCGAGAGCTTGAAAAAAAATGAAACAAGTTTTTGGAAAATAATTAATCATCATTGAAGAGAACTCTTAAAAACCGATAAACTCTTAATTCTGGCTCTAAAAATAGAACGACGGATTTGCAATTATTAACGGTTCTCTTATGTTTAATATAAGAAGTCAGCGATCACTTTTGAAAGGATAAAAAGATGAAAAGCGCTCCAAGTTATATGGGCACTGATGCAGTAGCCGCAGAACAGCAAAGATTTATGGTTCGTGTTTATAATTGGATGACGGCAGGACTTGGTATTACGGGGGTCATGGCTTTTTATGTGTCAAATAGTCCGACGATGTTGAACATTGTCTTTGGAAATCCTATTGTTCCCATTGTTTTAATTGTCGCTCAGATTGGATTGGTTTTTTGGCTAGCTGCAAGAGTCATGCAAATGAGCGCGAGTCAAGCGACTGGAGTTTTCATGCTTTACGCAGGGCTTACTGGAATCACCTTTTCTGCGATCTTTTTAACATATACGTCGTCGTCTATTACCTCGACATTTTTGGTTACTGCGGGAACTTTTGGCGCGATGAGTTTGTATGGATATACCACTAAAAAGGATTTAACTTCTTGGGGTAGTTTTTTGTTTATGGGACTTATTGGCATAATCATCGCTTCGGTAGTAAATATTTTTATGGAAAGCGATATGATGCATGCGATTATTACATATGCAGGAATACTTATTTTCGTTGGCCTAACAGCGTATGACACGCAAAAGATTAAAGAAATGAATATCCTTGGAAACGAAGGAACTGATGAGGATACAAAAGAAGCTATTCGAGGCGCTTTGACCCTATATCTTGATTTTATCAATTTATTTCTAATGCTCCTACGGTTATTGGGAGATAGGAGGTAGGTAAACCTAATAAATATCTACCGAAAAACTCTTGACGCTTTTGTTAAGTTATATTTGAATAAGAACTATTTTTCTAAATATTTGTTTTGTGAAGATGTTAAAAAATTTAATTTAAATAAACTTTAAATTCCACAATTGGTTTAATTCCCCGTGGCTTGTACGTATTTTAAATAACACTATGTATAGGAGCGGCGTATACGCTGCCCGTCCACTTGTGGCAAGGTCGTTCGTTCCTACTTCAAGAATTGTACTTTCGAGCTGAGCTCGCGGTGTATCTATATATGATTTTTGAGTAAAGAAACCTGGCGTTTTTTTACTTCCTCCCATTTCCTCCCAAATGCCAAATTCCCTTTTTCAAAAAAATGGCTTGATCCTCACAATTTTATTATTTTTTTCAGTTTTGACTCGAGTTCCGTATGGAGGAAGTCCATTAACTGGAGATGAAGGCATTACTTTTAATCACTATGCCTTTATTTCTTGGAAAGATTTAGTATTTAATTATACGGACACAAATCAACATACTCTTTTCAGTGTACTTTCAAATATTTCCCTCAAATTATTTGGAGATAACGAATGGAGCTTTAGGCTTCCTT
This sequence comes from uncultured Nitrospinota bacterium, assembly GCA_964570665.1. GTDB lineage: Bacteria > Nitrospinota > Nitrospinia > Nitrospinales > JAJDAT01 > JAJDAT01. The sequence goes on from CAZMZH010000008.1 coordinate 13,145, forward strand.
CGATTTTGGCTGGAATTTTAGCTGTTCCTTTGACTTATTGGGTGGGGATTAAATTTTTAAACTCCAGGTTCGCTTCTTTTATCGCCGCTGTTTTAATTCTTTTTTCAAGCCCAAATTTGATTTATTCACAAGCTGGACGCGGTTATGCCCTTACTGTAATACTAGCGCTTCTTTTTATAGGATCGATTTGTAAACTAGTTGAATTCCAAAACAATTGGAAAGATGGATCAATTTTCTTTTTATCGGGTTTAGGGCTTGTAGTCACGTTACCTAGTAATGCGCTGTTTTTGGCAGGTTCCGCTTTTTTTTCTTTTTTTCTTATCTTAGACAGGCAAAAAGGTAATGTGCGATCCCTCGTACCTACTTTTAAAAAGTTGACCTCTTATTTTTTTGTTTTATTATTTGCGGTATCTTATTACCTATATGGAATTAAAGAAGGGTTGCAAGCTGGAATTCATAACTATTCCACTAAACTGCCGATCTTATATTCTCTGAAAATAATTTTAAATTTTTTTAAAGAACCTTTTTCTTTTTGGATTTACGCTTTTTTTTTATTAGGAGTCTTTTTCTTTACGAATCGCAAAAAACTATTTGCAATATTAAGTCTATTGACCGTTCCTATAACCATCATGCTTGTATTTGGAACGATAGGTTATCAACGGATTTTTATTTTTTTACTTCCATTTGTTTTTTTTGTAACGGCAATCGGAATAGAGTCAATTTTCAATATATTATTTTTTAAGCGTTCTCGTTTGCAAGCGATAATTGGGTTTGTTTTAATAGGTGTTTTTTTTGTTCCCGTTTTCAAATTTGGAGTTAAATACTACTCTGCTCGCGCTAACATAAAAGAAGCAACAATATCCGAGGCCCGACAAATCTCCAGTTATATAAGAGAGAATGTTCCCGGAAATACATTGATTATCAGCCTTATTGGGAGCCAGGAAAAAAGTGTTTTAATTCATTATTTGGAAAAGAGACTTGCTAATGCGATGTTTCAACTTCTAAATGGGGAAAAACCTGAAAGACTATTTGTAGTCGCATATAAAAGTCCTCCGGAAGATGAGTTTCGACTGGGAAGCTTTCAAACAAATAGATTCTTAACTATTCCTAAAGAAAGTTTAAATAGATTAAATTGTAAAGGAAAAATTTGTTTATATGAATGGGAGGTAAAACTCAACCGGTTAATACCGCCAGCAGTCGATTTAGATTACGAAACTAAAATAGCTTTTCCAAAGATTCCTCAAATTGAAGTCCAGTCGTTAAATGATTTAAAGATATTAGGAGATCAATCATTACTTATCAAGCATAGGGAAAAACAAGGAATAAAACTTGCGACGACAGAGGTTAAAACAGTTCAATTTAAAAACGATGGGTATTTTCTTTTGGTTTTTCTGAGGCCTTTTGGACAAAAATCGTATGTAAATTTGTGGGATAGAAATAAAAGAGAAAGTCCAAGGGAGATGGCATACTTGAATCCCTACATGGGAAGAGTAGCATTACCGAATCAAAAAGAAATATGGCAAATGGTTTACTTGCTTTATCCAATCAAAAAGGGAATGCATAACCTTGCAGAAATTTTTTACTTGAATAAGAAAGAAAATAAGTTTGACGGAATTCAGTCTTTTTTTATCGCATTACGTTAATAGTTTTATTTCCTTATTTTTATTTATTATGAAGATGATCATAAAACGGGAGTTTTTTTAGCAGATTATAAGTTATTAAACGGTCTCTTCTCCTTGCGTTTTAAACGATAATCGATTGTAAAATGATAGTTAAAAGTAAGACTAATCGATCTAATTTCCAGAAAGGTGCTCTGGCATCGTTGACGACCCTGAAAGATGTTCTGGAATAGAAGCTCCAGAAATATGTTTCGACATGGCAGTTCCAGAAATATGATCTGTAGTCGTTCCTGAAATATGTTCCGGTACGACAGTTCCGCAAATATGATTTGCCGATGCTCCAGAAATATGTTCTGCCGTAGCGTTCCCAGAAATATGACCTGTCGGGGCCCCCAAAGCGCTATCAACAGCATTTGAATTCTGATTCATTTTACTAGACGTTTGCCTTATTGTAGCGGAGTTTTTTTGCGCATGAGTTGTATTACCTAATGTTGCGGATGAAATAAAAGCGGCAGGTACCACAAAGGCATTACAGCCAGCGGCAAAAATTACAAAAGACAAAAAAATAATTAAATTTTTACGATTTATCACCTTGTTGACTCCCATAACAAAAAACGTAGAAATTGTACTTAATTAGTAGTTTTTTCACCTAGCTTCAAAACACACCGTTATTATAATACTTTTGGATTTAAAGGACAGTTGCAATTTTATTTAACAGTCTTATATCATCAAAGCAGTGAAGTCGGTTTTAAATAACTCCATCAATAATAATGGTTTAACAATTAAGTTTTTTTTAGAGCGATGCGCTAAAAATGGATAAATCGGCAATTGAATTCTGTCCTTTGCCAAAAAACTTAAAAGATCTGATGAAATATTTGAATGTTGGACTGGCAATATTTGTTTTATGATTTTATCGACAATACGAGATAGCTTAATCCTATGAGCAAAACTAAAGATCCGTTTTTTAAACGCGCAATCCATGAAGCGGGACACGGATTACTTTGCCATTATTTAGGGGTTATTCCGGAAGAGTTAACTTGCCATGAAGAAAAAGAAGGCGGTTTTGGGCTCTACAAAAAGCCGCTAGATGATTTTGGATTTGAAAACGCCACTCTCGAAATTGAAGAAAAAGCTAAAAGCTTAGCTATGGTTTATATAGCAGGGCGCGAAGCGGTTTTAAAAATACAAACGGAAGCGATTGCTTGCGCGGACTTTGAATTTGATTATAGGAAAGCGAAGGAATGTCTTACCTCTTTAGCGCTTAGTGAAGACGAAAAGATAATATTAATACAAAATTTGGAAAAGGAGGTAAGAGAAGTTTTTCGCGATGAAGACAGATGGCGAGGCGTCGAAAAATTAGCAGAAGAGTTGCTCAAGAATAAAGCTCTCTCATGGAAAGAAGTTAAATCAATTCTCCAACAAATGTTATTGAGGCCAAGGTTTCGTATTTCATAAAAAATAAAAAGGATATTACTTTTAAAATTTTATATTAGAACTTATTTCCGGGTATGGAGTTAAATGGACGATTATCCTTCTTTGCAAGTAAAGCCAAGCTGTATGAGGCTCCAACCAAAACAATATCTTCAAATACCGTTATCCAAGTTAAAGGCCGAGCCCAAAAAACCCCGAAACATCCGCAATTTAAGATTTCAAGTCCTCGAAAGAGGGCAATCATAGACCAGAGAGTGAATATAGCGTGTAACGCTGTCGAACAAAGAGCCGCTTCGAAAAGCCGTGTTCCCCGAAACAACGCTTCGGAAAGTCTCAACTCGATTAATACCATGCAAACGGCAATGAAGGGTAAAGCCCAGGTAGGAAAAACTTGATAGAGTTTTATTATTTCTATAAAACCGGGTATGTCGAGCAATTTTCCAATACCCGTGGCTAATAATAAAGAAGCTATCGAATACTGAAGTAACTTTTTAAGCATTTTATTGCCGATTCACGGTCCAATTATAGGGAAGAAACTCGACATTATATTCATTTGGAATTTTTTTAGTTCGATAACGATTTATGTATTCAATCAACGATAGAGATTGTTTTGAGTTCACAAAATCTTTTTCGTAAAACTTAAAAATTTCCGAAACTTTTACAACTCTTTGCGTATTATCAACTTGAATATGTTTTTCGTTGTTGACGAATTCCCTCGCCGCTTGATCCAATTGATTGTTTACCATTGTCGCTTGAAAAGGTACTTGAGGTAATCGAGGACAGGAAATAACCATACAATTTAAGGCAAAGTGAATTCTGGGATCGCCCAAGGGACGAATGATTTTGTTTTCGTAGTCGTAGAGAGAAATGGGACGTCTTCCAATGATGTATTCAGTGAATTTGAAAAATTTTGCTTTATCCGAAAAGCTAAAAAACTCTTTTGGAATGTTTTGGTTAATGACTCCAAACATTGCCAATGCATTATAGGAATTAAGATAGTAAGCCATTTCGCGATTCTTACCTGGAAAGGGATGCGTTTCTGGGCTGACTCTGGCGACGAAGGCAACATAGGCTTGTAGGTCGTTTGGATTTTGCGCGAGACTTTGAAAATCGACTCGACCGTTATTATCCACCGACGAAATTAAAACTCTAGCCCAAGCGGTACTTGCAGATCGTTCAGTTACGATGTAGGGGGCTGTAGGCGGATAAATCAAGGTGGCGCAGCCAGCGTTAATTAAGAAAAAGCTGATAATTATAAAACGTTTGAATTTAAAAATTAACATAAGCGTTGATTATGTATTGGGTAATTGATTTTCTTTTAGCGGTTGGTATAGCTGAGGGCCGTTTTCGGATTCAACGAGGAATGGTTTCAATATATAATCGTCGCGTTTAGAATTATGGAGACACATGGAAACCGGCCCTTCATGTGTCATGACCATAAAGGAGCATGCTTCTATTCGTTCCATATCCAAGTTATTTTTATCCATAAAATTTTGTACAAAAAAGGAGATCTTATTTATCTTACCTTTAGCCTTAATTAAATCGCCTTTTACATGCCATAGTTTGGGTAGAAAATATTTTAGTCCTTTTATATACCAACTCGGTTTTTGACTCGCCGCTTTTAAATATCGCCAACCTATTTTTAAAAAACTTTCTCTACGATCATGGGTTACGTGCGAAAAATCTTCAAGAAATTCTCCAAATAGTTGAGCGTCGTCAATAATTTCAAAACATTTTTCATTGATAGCAAACGTAGGGACGTAACTATGGCATTTAGGATGTCCCACTAAAATGGAGTCCCATGAAAGTTTAGAGTTAACTCCTTGATTGATTTTCTCTCGAATAGTTTCAGTAGATATAATATTGGGCCTATCTTTTAAAATGCCTCTTCCTGTATCTGCTTGGAGTTGGAAAGAAGCGAAATCTACAGTATCTGCATTTTGTGCAAAGAATTTTGCAAGGTCTTTAATTTCATGAAAATTTCCTTCGAAGACGGTGGTGTTAAAAACGACCATGAGAGGCAATCCACTAGCCCTTTCAATATATTCTAAACGGATGGCGTTTAAATCGCGTTCCGTTTTATATCCCTTGCGTTCTTGCGTCAAATCAACGTGAAATGCTACGTCAGACAACCCATTATGGGCTAACTCTACCAAAAGATTCTTAGAGCATTTAATTCCGTTGGTAAAAAGGGCAGGAAGTAGTCCAATCTCTCTTGCATATTTGACAATTGCAACCAATTCGACTCGCTCTCTTAAAGTAGGATCGCCGCCGCTAATTTGAACATTGGTTCCTACGCCAAAATGGTTACGGATGTTGTCCAATCTATTTTTAATTTCTTGAAAGGGGATATCGTCAACATAATTCGAACTTTCCGATAGATAACACAAGCTACAATCCAAATTACAACGCTGACTAATTTCAAGAGAAACGCAACCAATAGCGCCTTTTCTACCTAGGATTTGGTTTTCTTTAAAAAACTTTCCCATTCTTTGTCGAGTTTTGGAAAGCGCTTTTAACAAAGTGTTTTTTTCGCTTTGAGCTAAATCTATTGCAGAGCCAGATAGGGCAGAGGCGAACATTTTTCTGTTTTTAAAAGATGACAATTTTATATTTTCAAAATGGAGATTTTAATAAAAATAATAGTAGCCATTAGTCGTAAAGGATTCTAAATTCCTTACAGATAAAAGGAGAAAAATATGTGGAGTAGCTAAATTAGTCGACAGGGGAAAGTACGGAGAATTTCTGAAAGCAGTAGAAGAATATCAGGGGCCTCCAAACCCTTTGCTTAGGTCAATATGCGAACTAATAAAGTATGAAAAATATGGTTATTGGTATCAAAACAGTTGGTTGCGATGCATTTGAAGGAGGAGAAACCAAAATAAAGCAACATGGCGGTTTCGTCTCCCTAGCCAAGGTCTTGGTTTAATCTGTAGAATCTCAAGAAAAAAACGAGAGTGAAAATACAGGCCAGAATTCCAAAAAGAAAAACTTTAAAAGAATCTCTTGAAATTTCTATTGAAGTCAAAGCTTTTTCCATTCGATTGAAGACCTAGCCTTATAAACTTTTTAACCGATTAATGATTTAAGTTGGATTACTGAAATGATTTTAATTGTTTTAGAACTCCCTTGGCCATCATATTGTTGGGTTGAAGTCTTAAAACATTCTGGAACATATTAATGGCTTTATCCATCTTTTGTAATTTTAAATAGGCAAGTCCAGAGACCAAATAAACTTCATATGAATTCGGATTAATTTGTAAGGAGGATTCATACCGTTCAACTGCTTTTTGGAAGTGTCCGTTATCGAAATATAGGCTCCCAAGATTTCTATGTGTTTTAGCGGAATTAGGATTTACTTTAATAGCTTCTATCCAGAATTTTTCGGCGTTTGAGTAGTCTTTTTTTTGATAATAAATTTTAGCCTGAAGATTTAGATTTTCAAAACCCCAATACCTATTTAGTTTAAAAGCTTGTTTTAGAAATTTTAAAGCTTTATCCCATTGCTTTAATTCGTAATTTATTAGTCCCATTTGAAATAATCCTTCACCTGAATTAGGTTCTTGATCAAGATAGAGTTTGAGAGATTTTTCAGCCGAACTAAGTTGATGTAGGCTTTTATATTTTTTTGCTAAAATTAAATTCCAAACGGGTAATTTTTTTATTCTTTCGCCAGTTGTTCCATTCGCTTTTTCAATTTCTTGTGCAGTTGCTAGAAGATTTATATCCAAGGATTTCTTATTAATTTTTTTTGATTCAAAAAGATGATTGATTAGCAAATATGCGAATAAACGATTGCCGGAAGGAGTAAAGTGAGTGTCGCCTGGAAAAAATAAGGGGATGGGATGTTTACCTCCAAAAGCCTTAAATTCTTCTAAAAAGTTGATGGTATCCGGTTTTAAAATTAGGAATTTTTTCGATTCAATTCTATGAGGAATCGTGCCAAACACTTCTGGAGCATAGGGCATTTTTACCCATGCTAACTTAAAGTGGTTTTTATTTGCGAGTATTTTTATTTTTTTTTGAGTAATAGCATACAAAATTTTTTTTAGTTCGGATAAGCTAGATTGATCAAACTTCAGGTTTTCAGAGTCGATTTTAATATTCCAATTGACGATGTCTTTAGAAATGATTCCTTTATTTTCGATCAAGCTCGTAAAAGAGTTGGGGGATTTTTGAGTTTGATAAAAATCGATAGAAAGATTTTTACGAATTAAATTTAGGTGTTGTGATACGTCTGACATTTCTAAAAAGAAAGGAAAATTTAGAATCGCACTTCTAGCTTTTTCTGAAAAGGAGTTGTCATAAGGTTTAATTTCAGGGTTTATTAATGAGATGTTAGCGTTATTAGTAGATTTTTTTAAAGTCACTTTTTCAAATTTAAAAAATTCGGATTTTAATTCTGTTAGCTCAGGAGCTACGCTAGCGATTATGACCAAATCGGGAGAATATTTAATTCCTTCGTTTTTTAGATAAAGATAATAATCTATTGGTTTTGAACCGGGCGCTCCTGCGTTAAGGACCTCAAATCTTTTTTCACCGCGTTCTCTGTTTAAAATATTTTCCAGGTAATAAGGGTAGATTTCGTTATTCGATAGCCATAATCCATATGTGATAGAGTCCCCTAGGCACAAAATTCTAAATGTGTTTGGGGGCTTTTCGTATTCGACTGGACTACTTCGTCTAAACTGGTTGTTATTTGTTTGAATTTTATATTTTATTCCTACTGGATTGAGACTCACCTTTTCGTAATTAGGCCTCAAAGCGTTGGAAATGCCAAAGGCTGGAATTACGCGGCTAGGAGTGATGTTTTGATAAAAAAATAATCTTACAAAAACTTCAAGAAAGGCAAAGCTAAGAATTGCGCCTAGAATCGTTAATATCGTTTTTTTTAAAATTTTTTTTGAAATACGTCCCATATGCTTAAACGATGATTTTTTTCTATAAGACACTAGCGGTCTCATTTAAAATTGAAAGTAAATAAAATTTATTGAATTTCTTGGCGAGAATAAATAGATTAAATTTATTATCAATAAAATATAAAAAGAATAAGTTAATGTGCCGGGTTTAAAGATAATATTTGGAGAATTATGTTTAAACTGCCAAAATTGAACGGTCATCATTCCAATGAAAAGATAGGCGATTGTGCTAAATTGAAAACTTCCGAAGTCTCCCTGGCCTTCCCACAAAAACATTTTTGCGTAAATTTCCAAAGCTAAAGACATGTTTTCAGCTCGAAATAAAACATATCCACCGAGAACAAATAAAAAGGTGCCCACCCAACTAAAAAACTTATTTATAGAAGTTGGTTCTTTAAAGTTTCTATAAGTTGCAACCAAATGACTGACTGTCAAACCAATTCCATGATAAAGCCCAAATAAGACGTATTTCCAACTTGCTCCATGCCAAAGACCTATCAATCCCATAACAACTAAAAAGTTTATAGCCGCTCTATAAAGTGTGTTTCTAGAATCTGGTGAAAATATTATTAAATTGGATAATTGTAAGGGAACAAATAAGTAATCCCGAAACCAGGTTGAGAGAGAAATATGCCATCTTCGCCAAAAATCTCCAATGTCCGAAGCAAAATATGGCGCATTAAAATTTTTTGGAATATTAAATCCAAATACCATAGCCAGACCAATAGCCATTTCGGAGTACCCGCAGAAGTCGCAGAATATTTGGATCGAATAACCTAAAACAGCAAACCAAACAACAGCGCTAGTATAGTTTGATGGATCTTTAAATATTGGATCAATAATTGGAGCTATATTATCGGCCACGACAACTTTCAAAAGTAGACCAAATAAAAAAACCTGGGCGCCATCGCTTAAGTTTTTAAATGTTAAAGGAGAGTAAAGCTTTAATTGAGGCAGAAAATGGCTTGACCTGACGATAGGACCAGCCATTAGCTGAGGAAAAAAAGAAATAAATAGGGCCACATCAAGCAAGCTATTTGTTGGTTTTGAAGCTCGAAAATAAACGTCCAGGCTGTAGCTCATGGATTGAAATATATAAAAAGAAATGCCTACCGGTAATATTATATTGAGTATTGGGAGAGACAGACCAAAACTATTGGTTAGCAAATTAAAAGATTCGATAAAGAAATTGTAATATTTAAAAAAACCTAAAATTGTTAGGTTTAATAAAAGACTTATATAAAGAAAAAGTTTTTTTTGTTTTTTTCCTGCAGCTTTTGAAATTGAAATGCCGGAAAAAAAAGCAATTCCTGTCGAAATAATAATTAGCCATAAGAATCGAATGTCCCAATAGGCATAGAAAAAGTAGCTGGCGATTAATAACGATGTTTTATTTAAAACGTTAGGGATAGCGAGATCGTTAAGATTTTTTGAAGCAAGGGAAATAGCAAAACCAAAGGAGTAAACTAATACGAAAAATTTTAGAAAAACAAAACTATGAAAAACCATTAACGTTGATGTTTAGGTTTAAAAGAAAAGTTAATTGGCTCCATTTTCCAATAAAACTTCTTTGATAGCCTTAATGGAAACCATTCGCAAAGTGTCTTCAATAGAGAACCTCAAGTCAAATTCTTTTTCCAATTCAAGAATTAAACTTAAGTGTCGCATTGAATCCCAGGTGGGAATGTCGTCTCTAGCGACATGATCTTGTAAATCATGTAAATTGAATAGATTTATAAAAATCTTTTTGAGCTTTTCATCCATGGGTCAATTTTCGATGATTTGTATTCCAGAAATTGTACGACCTTTATAACTATCAAGCGTCAAATGGAATTCGATTTTATGTTCAAGCTCGGCTGATTTTTGAAAATTCCAACGCTCAAAAAAAGTTTTTATTTGAGAGTTTTTTGAGGTAGGCAAATAATCCGCCTTGATCAAGATGGCGGAAGATTTTATACCCTTTTTTAATATTGAGTCTAAAAACGCGTCTTCAATGTTGCGACCCAGTATCCTACAACTCAGTAAAAAAGTATCAAGTTCCCATTCGTTCGAGTTTTCAACTGTAATAATACTAAGCCCAACGATTCCATCGTTCCCAAAAATATCTTTGGATTTTATCGAAAATAGTTTTTTATCAGGGGCGTTTAAAAAGTCATTCAAGTCGGACTCGGTATATCTTTTTGTGGACAAATTAAACTGATTTGTCTTTTGGCATAATTGTGAAAGCCTAGTTATCTCCTGGGAGTTAGGCACGCCAATTTCAATCACTGTTTTTAGACTAATTAAGTATTCGTCGAAAGATTTAAATTTAGACGCGGATTGTTTTCTTTCTTTTTGCGCCGCGTAATTTAGGCCTCTATTTTTATCTTCCGCAGTAAGTTTAATAATCTCAAAGTCGCTAAGGGTTTGGACGATTTGAAAGTAAGCGGTGGGGTTTTTAGGAAGTTCAATTACTTTAACTTCTGGAATCAGGTCTTGGATAAGTTTTCTTTGAATTGGGTCATCGTCTAGAAATACGATACTATCAAGTCCAATGTTCAAGTCCTTTGAGATAGCGATCATATTATCGGCTTTATTTTCCCAATTTACTTGAATAGAGGCGAAATGTTTTTCATTAAGAAGCATGTGTGGATGATTTTGGAGGACTTCTAAAACGTCGGATAAATTGTTTTTGCTGTTTAAAGCAAGAATGACTCCGCGATTATATAGAGATTTTATTCTTTTTTGAAGTTCGTAAAATTCACTTCCAGGGCCATTGTCCGAAAGCCCAATTCCATCAATTCCTTTTTCCCCCACGACTCCTCCCCAAAGGGTGTTGTCGCAGTCTAATACCAAACACTTTTTTGCGTTAGACTTAAAGGCTTTGATGAGGATAGACATTTTCTTGCCAACCTCGACCATAAAGCCTTCGCTGAAGCGAAGATCAGAGGAAAATTTTAATAACGGATGGGTAACGTTTCCTTTGCCATAGAATTGAGCTAAGTTTTCCAAATCAAAAATGCACGAGTTTTCTAAATTTTGAAAAGTTTCAATTAAATTTTGGTTAAATTTTTGTAAGGATTTGTTTAAACCGGTAGATGATAAGTTACTATATGGAAAATCAATGGGAACGATAAAGTTACTAAATATGAAAAATGAATTTTGAAACTCTCTAAGCTTTTCCTGTAAACCTAAAATTTTATTACTAAGTTCTTCAATCTCCGAATTCTCAATTGACGAGTTTTCTTTGTGTGAAATAAGTCGATCATATTCGCAAAAATAAAAAACTGCATGCGGTTGGAACTTATTCAAGCCACTATCGGGACTGTAAGTTTCTTGGAAAACTTGGTTATAGTTTCCAACATAAACTTCTAAGATAAACCCTAGTTTTGCACACTCTAAAATAAGACATAAATCTAATGGGCGAATTGAAAAAGTGGACAATATTGAAATTCGGATTTTTTGTTTAAGCGGAGTTGAGTTTAAAATTTGGCGAATATTTTCTTCCGCGGATAGGTAGTCTCCTAGCGAAGGCTCATTGTTAAAGCTTTCTGATATTTTTAAAAGTTTCTCGATAGATTCGCTAAAAGAGAGAGAATTCATGTTTCCGAAAATAGTTGGCGGTAGTTTACTTTTAAGGGCAGAAAAAAGTTGTTTCAGAGGGCGCTGAAATCAAATCAACGACTAGAACGCTTTTGAGATTATACCGTGCAGCCAAATAAATAGGAACATTAACCGCCAATAAATTTTGTTGCCAATAACCTTGCCAGGATTGTTGATCCTATTTTTTATCCATCCAGTCTCTACAATGGAAGCGAAGAATTAATGGGAGTTTATGCTTTCAGCTTTCAAATATTTTGCGATTTCTCCGGTTACCCCTTATGGCCATTGGCTTGGCAAAAACATGAGTATTGAACTTGCTCAGAAATTTCGATAACCGTACTTCTCAAAAAATAGTGCAGATTTTTGGCGGCGCTGGCACGTCTCATTATCTTCATAGCTATATTGTTTGGCGAATTATGGCATAGGGGAATTGGAGTTTTGCGGTTTTTGGAATCTACCAAGGTATTTTTTTTTAGGAATTCATCATACTAGTAGTTTGTTTTGGGTGGTTAATTTTTGGACACCTTTCTTAGAACAAGCTTATGGAATGTCGGTTAGCGTACTTAACAAATTTCAAATTTTACCAAACTAATTTGAAATCCTCATCGAGATCGGTTTAATTATTTCTGTTTCGATATAATTTTGCTAATTGCTTTGATGTATTTTAGAAGCGATTTTAACGATCAATCTTTTATTTATTTTCAATTTTAGAGAAATTTTAAGATTCAAAGATCAAAAAAGAGAGGCAAGAGAAAAATGAAAGATTGTTTGGAGTTTCATTTTTGATGTAAACCACATTCTTTGTGCTCTGGGTTTTCCCACCACCATCGACCGGACCGGGGATCTTCTCCGGGTTCGACGGCTCGAGTGCAAGGAGCGCATCCAATACTTGGGTAATTTTGCTTATGGAGAGGATTGGTTGGAACTTTATTTTCAGTGATGTAATTCTCAATATCTCCTGCCGTCCAATCCTTTAATGGGTTTATTTTAACAAGCGGCGGATGATCTTTATCTTCTTCTACGGCTTGTATGTCATTTCGAGTGACATTTTGATCCTTACGAAGTCCTGTAACCCAAGCTTTTAATTCTTTCAGGGCGCGACTTAAAGGTTCTACTTTTCTGATTCGACAACACTCTTTTCGGTTTTCAAGGCTTTCACGGAAAGAAAGGAATCCCTTTTCTCTTAAAAGTTTTTCTACGGAAGAAGATTCGGGAAAATAGGTAATAATTTCAAGGCCATACCGCGATCTAACCCGGTCCATTAATGTATAGGTTTCTTCGTGTAGCCTACCCGTGTCTAAAGTAAAGATAGCAATAGGCTGAGTTAATTTAGAAATCATATCAATTAACACCATATCCTCTAACCCAAAGCTTGAGGCTAAGGCTATTCGACCAGGATACTCATTTGAGGACCAATCTAAAATTTCTTCGGCTTTTTTACTATTTAATGCTTTAAAATCCATTATTTAAAGAGATCTCCCATTATAATTAAACGATTTATTTAAGATATTTAGTTCAGATATTGATGATTTGATAAAAAATAGAAAGGATTAAGAGATAAGAAAGTTCCGATAAGAGGCCAAAAGTCAATATTTTTCTTGACACATATTTAAATAGTATATATAAATCAGGTCTCTCTTTGATAGCAAAGCTTATTTTTAGCTTCGCCAAGGTTAACATATATGAGCTTTAAATACGCTGTTATTTTTGCGTGGGAAAACCTTAAAAATCGCCCCACAAATCCCCGTTCAAAACCAAATTAAAATTCTTTATATACGTTTTTTTGAATTAATAGATGTATAGAATAGCCAATTCATATTTGAAAGTTATGTTTATTTCCGTTAAAATCGGGAATTTATTTCAGCCCAACTTTTGATTACATAATCGTATTTGGTCATTTTGGCCTTGTCGATTTTTGGGAGATATTTGCCGATTTTGAGTCCTATGGAACAAAAGATGAAGTTTTATAATCGTAAGATTTTTAAAATTTTCTTCTCGTTTTTTTGTTTATTGGGAATTCAAGGGACTTCGGATTTTGTCTTTGCCGCTGATGTTTCGCGAGGACTATCTGTGTTAAGGGATATGGAAGCTGCCTTGGTGAGTTTAGCGGATAAAACGAGACCGGCAGTTGTTACCATCACTCCCTATATTAAATCAAATAATAAGCCATCTCGATCGGTTCGCAGAGTACGACCCACAAATACTGGAACTGGCGTAATCATTGATGGGCAAAAAGGCTTGATTGTAACGAATAGTCATGTTGTTAAGGATATGGCCTCGCCAGAAATTACTTTGATGGGCGGCAAAAAGTTTAAAGGCAAAGTGTTGGGCGCCGATGAAGAAACGGATTTAGCCGTAGTTCAAATAGAAACGGCAGATCGACTCCCAGAAGCCCATTTTGGCGATTCTAGCAACTTACATGTTGGGCAATTTGTTATTGCGGTAGGTAACCCTTTTGGACTTGATAGTACAATGACATTTGGCATTGTCAGTGGGTTGAATCGTGAAAATATTAATATTTCGCGATACGAGGACTTTATTCAAACAGACGCATCTATTAATCCGGGGAATAGTGGCGGTCCTTTATTAAACATTGACGGCGAAATTATTGGTATTAATACCGCAATTATTAATTATGCCCAAAATATTGGCTTTTCAATTCCAGCTAATATGGTTAAAGGAGTTGTAAAAGATTTAATTGAGGGTGGCGAGGTAAGGCGTGGTTGGTTAGGCGTCGGAATTGAGCCAGTAGATAAACAAGAAAAAGTAGTTGAAGACTTAGGTCGAGGTCAAGGCGTTTATATAAACGCTATTTTCGAAGGAGAACCGGCAGAGAAGGCAGGGTTAAAAGTTGGAGATATTATCTATAAAGTAGGTGGATCTTATGTTAAATCTCCTTCAACTATGATCAGAGTCGTTGGCGGTATTACTCCTGGACAGTTAATTAACGTACATGTTGTCCGCGATGGCGAAAAAAAGGTTGTTCCCGTAACGATGGGAATGGCTAAAAAGAAAGAACGCGTTGCCATGCTCCCCAGAAATTCCATCCGGTCTCTGGGGTTAGCGGTGAGAGATTTAAATCAAGTATTACGAGATAAGTACAATCTTTTTGATAAGGAGGGGGTGGTTGTAACAGAAATTTTTCCAAACGGGAGATCTGAAAACGCCGGTCTTGAAAAAGGCGATCTGATCACTGCGGTAAATGGTCAGTCAATTAAATTGCGTTTAGAATTTAAAAAAGTTGTGAGCGATTTAGTTTCTGATGATACGATTTTTTTGCTAATATTCCGTGGTAAAGAGTCTATTCATATTACAATTGAAGGAAAAAATTAAACGTTTGGAAATATAGTTACCGTTATTTTTATGGTGGTTTTTGTTAAACCCCTTATTTTTTTAATGAATCGTTAAGGAGGGTAGTGATGGTTTTTCGATTCTTGTGCGGACGGGGTTTCCCGATCGCGGCTCTGGGAATGGTTTTGTTCTTGGCGCTAGGAGTTTCAGGATCTTTTGCGGCCGATCAAGGTCATGAAGGACAGAAACACGTAGTGGCCTCGGCGGAACATCCAGAATGGTTAAATAAATTGGAAGGTCAAGTTGATCGCGAAGAAAATGAAAGCGGTCTTAATGGCAGTCGCCAAAGACTTGACAAAACATTCATGAAGTTGATGGGTAAGGTTAAGCAAGAGCTCAAAGAACATGCCGCTCCAGCGTCTTCGGGAGGTATGTATCACGATTCTTGGTCTGCTCATCAAATGGGACAGTCCTTTTTGCTTGGGCCAACCGAGGCTTCTGCCAAGGTATATAAAGGAGCCCATTGTTCCAGTTCTGCGCCGGTTAAACAATACGACATTTCGGCTATCAACGTAGAAATTACGTTGAACCAATGGGGAGACTATTACCCTGGTTATATGTATGTTTTGACCAGAAATGTTGAAGGCGTGCGAGCCGAAGAAGAAAAGAATGCCGCCGCTCGAGAAGACGAACTCGATCCAGGCGCGGTTACAAATGGTCTACAAGGCGACTTGATTCAGCCATTAGTTATTCGCGGAAACCAAGGCGATTGTGTTCGTTTCAAGGTAAGAAATCAAGTTGAAGACGAAGATATTGCCTTTCAAGTCAACGGTTCTGAAATAATAATTAGTTCCACAGGCCAACCGGCTACTGCCGCCACCCCAGGAGCTATTATTCCCGCTGAAGGAACACAAGATTTTGAATGGCAAATTCCGATTGACGAGATGGAAGGCGGTCGTATGATTCAAAGTCATGCTGGACGCGATCCTTCCTCTTTGGGACTTATCGGTACTTTCATTGTTGAGCCAAAAGGTTCTACTTACTTAAGCCCATTTGACGGTAAGCCTTTGGATAGCGGTTGGGAAATGATGATCGCTCAACCTAATAATAGGGATTTTCGAGAGTTTATCCTTATGTATCATGAGGTTGGCGACGAATCTTTCAGACCATTGAACCGCCACGGCGAAATGATTCCACAACGGGATCCGCAAACGGACGCTTATCGTCCTTCTGCTCGCGCGATGAACTATCGCAGCGAACCGTTTGGTATCAATAACTTGGCGCAACAAGAAAGACATTTCCATTACGAGGATGAATCGTTAGCCTATAGTTCTTATACTTTTGGCGACGCTCCAACCACGATTCCAAGATCCTACATGGGCGATCCCGCTAAATTTCGATTGGTTCATGGCGGCGGCGAAGTGTTTCATTCCCATCATCCACACGGAGGTTCAATCCGTTGGTTGCGTTCCCCTAAACGGGAGCCAGGTCTGGAAAACATGATCACAGCCGCTTGGGATGGTCCTGTTAAATACCCTGTAGTAAGAACCACTTCCGACCGCGTTGACGTTAAGGTTATTGGACCTTCTGAAGTTGTCGATTTGGAGACCGAGTGTGGTTCCGGTTTGTGTCAGCATTTGGCGGGCGACTTTTTATTTCATTGCCATGTAGCGCATCATTATGTTGCCGGTATGTGGGGTTATTGGAGAGTTTATAACGTGCTTCAATCAGGGAATTACCCTTTTGAAAGTACGGACGTAATGCCTCCTTTGGCTGAGTTGCCAGATAGAAAAGGCCGTATGCCTAATGGCGTTTCATCCGATCAATTGGTGAATAAAACCATGGATTGGTTTGGTAAAAAGTTTAATGTTGTTGGTAAAGACGGAACAAGCGATTGGACCACCGATACCCCAACCGTTAACATCAGAGATTGGGTTAAGTACATGTTGCCTCCTCAAGGTCAACCGGGTCATACCGATGACGAGCGAGGACAAATCCTTTCTTATGACGGTTCCGTTTGGGATTACGGTTGGAAAGACAATCGAGCGTTATCTGAGCGCGAGTCTACTTTGCCAAATCCTAAGTATAAATCTCCGCATCCTGGAAAACGGCATGCCATTCTTTTCGAGCCAAATAATGGTAAGTTAGCATGGCCTCACTTTAAGCCGCATTTTGGTAAGCGGATTCCTTTTGCAAGACATCATGGCGGCGCTCCTTGGTTAGAGCCGTTCCATATTCAACCTGATGACACCTATCCAAGTACCGAGCCTGGAAGTGGCGACGCAGGTCCTAATGTGGAAAACTCGACTCCTGCAAAACCTGGCGAACATGGTCGTTGGAGTTTATGTCCAGCTGGAGCGGGTAGGAAGCAATATGCCATCCATTTTATCAATACGCCTATCGAGTTGACTCCTCAAGTTGGGGACACCGCTCCGGTAATTGATAAATATGGTTTGATATATGTTTTAGAAGAAGAATTGGCTTTGAAAAAAGGCGATCCTAAGAAAGCTGAGCCTTTGGTTTATCGAGCCAATGTTTACGACTGCGTAGACGTAGTTCTTTCTAGTGAATGGAACGACGACGACTTTACGAACTTTCAAATGTCGAAAGTCAACATCCATCCACATTTCTTCCAATTTGATAATCAGTCTTCGGACGGCGTTATCTCTGGATTTTCTTACGATCAATCAATGCGCTCTTATGTGCAGTTCGATAAGAAAATGAAGAAAGATAAAGAAGGACATGAGCACCACGTTGGCATGCCTGTTCCTATGAACGCACATGTGGTACAGACAGCTAATGTTGGAGATACTTCTATTAAGATCGAGATGGCTAAACATTCGACTCCATTTCATGAAGGCGCCGACGTTATGATCGGTATTGAAACGGAAGCGAATAAAGAGTCTCGCTGGATTAAAAGTATGGATCCTAAGCCTAAAACTGATCCGCACAACGGAGCTTTAGAGGGCGATGGTATTTTTACTTTGCATCTGACTCAGCCGTTGAAAAAAGCTCATCCTAAAGGCGAAATCGTTACCACTGAGTTTGTTCGGTATCGAATGTGGGTAGATGCCGATGTTGGATTGGTTTTCTGGCATGACCATGCTTTTGGCGCGACTACTTGGCCACATGGCGGTATCGGTTCGACTATTGTTGAGCCTTGGGGATCGACTTATCATGACCCTGTTACCGGTAAAGAAGTTCGATCTGGTCCTGTTGTTGATATTAGAGGAACCGAGCCGGTTGCTTACGCTCGAAGCGGAAGTTTCCGGGAAATCGTCGTTCAATTGCATGACACCGTGCCTCATACGGCGCAATTGATCAGCGCAGGTAATCCTCCAGGTATGAGTCGGGAAAATGCGATCGCCGCAGGGCAGTCCATTTCCTTCCAAATGCCTTCCAATATGATGGATTCAGCATTTCCATTGTTGAACGGCGGTACCCATACTACGGGTAGCGGATTCAACTTTCGAGCGGCATCGTTAGCGTCTCGAATAAAAGCTAATCCGGATGCAACTCAGTTGTTCTCAAGTAAAGCTCATGCTGATCCAACCACACCATTGATTCGCGCTTATGTTGGCGATAACGTGTTGTTCCGGTTGCTTCACGGCATGATGAATGAAACTCATACCTTTGTTCTATCTGGTCATGGTTATCGACCTGAAAGATACGATCGTGATTCTCGCGTAACCAATACGATTCACATTGGCATTGCGGAACGGTATGATATGGCCACAACTGCTGGCGGTTACCAAGCTATGGCGGGAGACTATCTTTTCTATGATGGTCGTACTTCCAAACTTGGAGAAGGTAGTTGGGGTATTTTCCGGGTTTATGATAAGAAGCAAGACGATTTGAAATTGCTTCCGAACAATAAAGACTTCGCTAAAAAAGTGAAGACTAAAGTATGCCCGGCTGACGCTCCTGTCAAAAACTTCAGTGTCTCTGCCGTAAATAAAGGATTGAAGTTTAATCCAAATACGGAAGACGAAATTGAAGTTGATTTTGAGCGTATGTTGTTAGCTGCAAACGAGGCGGGAGCTATTTACGTCCTCGATAATGAGATTAGTAAAGTTGCGGACGATGGTCATATGCCTCATCCGTTGACTTTAAGGGCGAATATCGGCGATTGTGTTAAGATTAAATTAACCAACCGCATGGAATCTGGAAACGCTTCGATACATGCAAATAACATTGCTTTCGATCCGTTGGATTCTCAAGGTATTAACGTTGGTAATAACCCAGGCGATCAAACGGTTGCTCCTGGTAAAACCAAAACTTATACCTTCTTTGCCCACCCAGATTACAACTTGAACGGAGCATTGCTCTGGGATTTTGGTAATCTCCTAGGAAATGTCCGTAACGGTTTGTATGGCGGAATCATTATTGGACCAAGAGGTTCTGTGTATCGCGATCCAGAGACCGGGAAAGATATCACCCTCGGCAACTCTTGGAAAGCGGACGTAATTATCGATAAATCTTATCCTGAAAACCAACATTTCGAAAACCATCGAGATTTTGCGTTGTACTTCCAGGACGAAGATAACATTATCGGTACTTCGTTTATGCCTTACCTGCAAAACGTTGCTGGCCTAACTGGGGTTAATTACCGCTTAGAGCCTTGGACTTATCGCGAAGACGAAGGTTGTGAATTGGGTAATATTTTCACCGCCTGCGTAGCTGCAGATAAAGATCCTGCAACGCCTACGTTGAAGGCGCACGCTGGAGATAGAGTAATGATCAATGTCTTTGGCGCGCATAACGAGCAAAACCAAATGTTTAATTTGGATGGCCATCAATGGCGACGCCATATTAATCAAGAAGGTTCTGATATGATCGACGTTGAGCAATTTGGCGGCGGCGAATATATTCAGGCTTTCATTGCCGAAGGAGCTGGCGGGGCATACCATAACCCTGGCACTTACCTTTGGTTGAATGCTCGCACGCCTTATCAACAAGCGGGACAATGGGGTTATTTCAAAGTGTTACCTAAGGGAGATAATTCAATTCTTCCATTGGGTAATGTGACTCCAAAAGGCGTAACAGCTTCTAAGGAAGAGCAAGAAAAACTATCTATGAGATAAGTTTTTCATGAAGTTTTATTGAAATATTGGGAGCTCCATTCTGTGGAGCTCCCATTTTTCTATTGTTTTCCAAGCAAATTTGGGTAAAATTACTACATTTCAAAAAATTCAGAGCGTTCAATTGCCCATTTTTAAATTTGGATCGTTAATCTTGTAAGGAGGATTTCGTTTAAATGATTAAAAAAGTGTTCACCGGAGCGGTTGTTTTGACTGCCGCAGTAGCTTTAACGGCTTCGACCAGCTTTGCCAAGAAATATAAGTATGAAGGCGGCGCGGTTGCAAATGGCGGATCGGTTAGCGGAGTAGTGAGCTTTGCTGGCAAACCCCAAACCATCAAGAAAGACTTGACCAAAGAAAAAAACAAAGAGTTTTGTTCTAAGCACCCTATGAATGAGGGTATGGTTCGAACGATTGAAAAAATTAAGTCTAAAGACGGTAAGTTAGAAGGAGCAGTTGTTTTCATCAAAGATCTCGCTAAAGGTAAAGAATGGAAGCCAGAAACTGTAAAAATTGATTTCAAAACCTGCGATATTTTTCCAAGAGTTTTTACCGTTCGCAAAACTAACAAAGGCGAAAAAGAAGGTAACTTGATGATTACCAATCAAGACACCGATACCTTGCACAATCCACATGGTTATGACGTTGCTGGCGCAAACCGTAAAACCCTATTCAATAAACCTTTGCCAAGTGTTGGCGCTGTCGCAGACGTTACCAAGAACTTAAAGCGTCTTAAAAAGAAGAAAAGTAAGCATTTCTTTTTGCAATGCGATCAGCATAACTTTATGGAAGCAGATGGTCGAATCGTTTGGAATCCATACTACCAAGTTACTGGCGCTGACGGAGCTTTCAGCTTGAAGGATGTTCCTGCTGGTAAATACAAAGTAGTTGCATGGCATCCTTACGCTGGGGAATCTTCTCAAGAAGTTACTGTAGCTGGTGGAGCAGACGCTAAAGCGGACTTTACGATTAAATAAATTTCGCGTTTCTTTAAAAACGGTATCGGGTTTTACCCGGTACCGTTTTTTTTTGCCTTTTTCAAACCCTTGTCAGCAAAGCCCATTGTCGAAAAAACGGACAATTCAGGAACTATTTCCCCATAAATACTCTCCTTCTTTTTATTAAAAATTTATAAAATTTATCTATAAAATAAAAAGCTGGCAATTTTAAGTAAAAAGTCAAACTTCAAAAAAACAATAAATTTTATTTAATTTACTATTAATTATTTAAATTTATATGATTTTTTGTTATTCTTTCCATATTCGTAATTATTTGAAATAAAAGAATTTGGAAAGAATCGCGGGGTATTTTTTTAAAAAAGCTTTTCGATTCATTTCTTTATGAGAAGAAGGTGAATAAGAGATGCTTTTTTTCGCTCGAAATATTTGTTTTTTTGTGGTCGTTGTTTTTCTATTTCCACATTTAGCCGAAGCGATTGGAAATATAAAGTTAGGAAGAGTTTCTATACATCCAGGTTTGGGTGTAAAGAGTAGATACAATAGCAACCTATTTTTACAGGCTGACGATAGTTTCGCGGACGGGACAAGCGAAGGAAGGAGCGAGGACTTTAGTTGGCTCAATATTCCCTTTCTAAATATTACAAAAGATAGAGAACGAGGAGAGTTGTTTGGATTCACCGTCAACTATGTTGGTAGCGACGAACATTTTTTTGAATTGACCGATCAAGATTATTTTGAGCATGATTTAAAGGGAAGTTTTGAGTTTTCAGGGCCAGGGAATCGAACGCAATTGTTGGTAACGGGTCGTTTGTTTGATACTTTGCAACAAACGTCAAATGAGTTTGCGACTAATTTTAACCCTAGAGCTCAACGTTTAAACACACAAGCAGGAGCGGAATTAGTTCATTCTTTGACTCCTCTTTCGAAGCTTTCTTTTTATACGGCGATTAATAGTAATAGATTCGACGATATTTCCTTTCAAGGGGAAGACCGTAATAATTATTCAATTGGAGGTTCTTTCTTCTGGAAATTTTTAAAGTTAACGGCTATGGGACTAAAGTATGATTTTCAAACTATCGATTACGCATCTTCCTTTACCATAAACGAAGATTCCGAAACTCATTCTACCGCTTTTGCTTTACGCTGGGACGCAACAGCTCTTATTAGCGGTGAAGCGTCCGTTGGATATAGCAACCGAAGGTTTAAAAAATCCGGCCTAACGCAGGGTACAGTTCAATATCAATTAGATTTGGAATATAAATTAACTGAAAGATCTATTTTTAAATTATTGGGGCAAAGGAATGTTTTAGATTCCACGTTTAGTAATGTAGATGCGTTTGTTGTTACTAGCGTTAATTTAGATTGGTCTAAAGAATGGAATTCCAAAGTCGAAACGAACCTAGGCGTAGGCTATCAAAATAGAGATTTTGGGGAAGTTGCGGCAGATATTTCTGGAGGAGGAGAGCTAAAAAAGCGAAATGACGATCAAATTACTCTGGGCGCTAACCTAACTTATAAAATTCAAGAATGGCTACAAGCTTCGGCGGATTATAAATTAAACAATACAACCTCTAATTTTAAAGATACAGAGTTTGATTTAAATATAGCGTCATTAGCTCTAACAGTTATTTTTTGAATTTAGTTACACTCTCCATAAAGTAGATATTTTTGCATTCCAAAAGTGTTTTGCTGTGTTTCCTGCCTTTTTATGTCACGAAAATGTATCACAAAAGTATACAGATAACTTTTTTTATTGTGTTAATTTAATAATATGACTAATGATTATTTTTAGATCTAATTGATTTTATATTGTTTAGACAATAGTTCCGTATTGGAATTTTTAAAAAATGCGTTTAAATAATTTAAATGATAATTTTTAAATGAAATAATTTATTGATTCAATATCTTTAAGATATGTATTTAAGTTATTTTTTAAAAGCGGCTTTGTTAGGGATTAGCGGCAATGGATTTTAATAATTTTTCGAGCGAAACTTTTGTTGTCGACTACTGGAAGGTAATAAAAAAACGTAAGTTTTTTTTATTATTTTTTGTGTTAGTGATTGTTTTGCCAACTTTTTTTTATTCCTTAAAAATAAAAAAAGTATATCAAGCGAAAGCCTTACTTTTGATTGAGAGAAAAGCTCCGCAGGCTCTTTCATTAAATGCCACCGCCGCAATGTCTGGTTTCGATACTGCGGGAATGAATTTTTATAAAACACAATATGGATTAATAAAAAGTCGATCTTTAATTAAAACCGTCATTCAGCGATTGGGCTTGGAAGAAGACGAAGAGTTTAAAGTAAATCCGCCTATGATCAATTTTTCACGAATGAAAAATATCATCAAGTCATATTTATTGAAATGGGAATTGATAGAACTACCTGAGGAGGAAGAGTCCTTTAAAGACCCTTATACGTCTATTATTAATGCATTTTTAAATAGATTGTCGATCAACCCTATTCGCAATAGCAGGTTAGTGGAGGTTGTTTTTCGAGGTTATTCTCCTCAATTAGTCGCCGATATAGCAAATGTAATTGGAGATATGTACATTTTAAGAAATATTGAATTACGGAGTACCGCTGAGCAGGGAGCTGGACAATGGCTTGGGTCTAGAGTGGCTGAAACTCAGAAAAAGCTTGTAGCGTCTCAATTGGAACTTCAAAAGTTTTTAGAAGATGAGAATATTGTTGAGTTTAACGAATCGCGGCAAGATATTAGCACTCAAGAAATGGTTCAGATAAATTCTCACGTAACCAACGCAAAAGCGGAGCGCGTTCGACTAACGACTCTAATGGGACAATTACAAAAATTAAAAAGTAACCCAGTCGAGATGCTCCAATCAATTCCGGATAAATACAAAACGGCTACTATTCGGAATATTAACAGGGAATATGTGAGATTGCAGGAAGAGCTATCGGTAAAAATAAAGAAGCTTAACCCAAATCACCCAACCCTATTGAGTTTAAAAAGAAAAATGAAATCTCTGGAGGAAAGAATTCCAAGAGAAATCGACAGATTATTAAAATCGGTTAGAGTGGAGTTTGACTCTGCTGTCCAAACGGAAAAATCACTTTTAAGAGCCTTGGATAGACAAAAAGAAAAAGTGATGGTTTTAAATAAAAAGTTAATCAAATTTAATTCTTTAAAGGTTGAGGCAGAGAGTAACGCCAATGTCTATCAAATACTATTAAGAAGGTTAAAAGAAACAGACATTTCCGCAAAAGGTATTGAAAGTAATATTCGCGTGGTTGATCGAGCGGAAGTTCCGACAAGAGCTATTAAACCAAATATAAAAATGAATGTTTTGATTGCTGGTTTGCTGGCGGCTTTTGGAGGGATCTTTTTAATTTTCTTTCTAGAATCTCAAGATAAAACGCTTAAAACCCTTGAAGAAGTTGAAGCTCAAATTCCATTTCCGATTCTAGGAACTATCTTTTTATATAAAGAAGGAGCTACGAGCCAGTGGGATGAAGGGTTTAGAATTGTCCGGGCAAATATTTTAAATGCAACGGGAGACCCCCCTAAAAAAATCATTATGATGACAAGCACTGCCCCATCGGAAGGTAAAACCACTGTTTTGTCTAATTTGGCTATAAGTTTTGCTCAATTAGGGCAAAAAGTATTGGTGATTGATTGCGATTTAAGAAGGTCTCAAGTTCATAAGGTTTTTTCGATGAAAGAATCGCCAGGATTGTCTAATTATCTTACGGAAGATATTCCTTTAACTTCGATTTTTCAAAAACCGTTGACCGAAGATATTTATATTATATCTGGCGGAAGAACGTCGTCTCAATCAGTGGAACTTTTAAGTTCAAACAAGTTTCACGAGTTGCTTAAAACTGCCAAAGAAAACTTTGATATGGTTTTTTTAGACGCTCCATCGGTTTTAAGCCTTTCAGATTCTTCGGTATTAGCTCCATATTGCGATAACATAATTTATTTGATTCGCTCTGGAAAAATTGATTATCGGGTTGTCCAACGCGCCTTGAAACAACTTTGTTATTCTATGCCCAATAACGAGACTAATGAAGGGCAAGGGAGAAATGTGCAATTGGTTCCTAATATAAAGGCAAAAATTTTAGGCGTTGTTTTAAATATGGTAGATTCAAATACCGATCAGCTTGTCAGATATAGTGAAGAATATCACCGATATATAAATATGCAGATATCTAAAGACGGTCAAATATCGGCATGACGCTGCTAAGTTGATTTGTGCCGATAAGTAGATTTTATGAATGCGTTTAATTGTGCAATCTTTTTTTGATAAATGAGAAGTTGAATTTAATGAATATTGAAACCGAATTTCAAAACTACCGCCAAGGGGATTACTCTATAAAGGTATGGAATTTTTCTTTATTTTGCCTGGATTTAGTTTTTGGTTGTTTATCTATGTACTTGGCGTTTTTACTGCGCTTTGATTTGGATATTACGGACGATAATCTTTCAACTTACTTTTTTGTCCTTCCTCATGTTTTTGTTTTTCGATCGGTATCTCATATTTATTTTAAATTGTATTCTAGGCTCTGGGAGTACGCTAACCTCCATGATTTTTTAAAAATATTTTATTCGAATGCTGTAGGGTCTTTTCTAATAGGATTTTCTATTTGGTCAAACTTAGCAAATAAAGAATTTATTAAAATCTCGCTTGCTATATTAGCGATGGATTTGATGTTTATTACCGCTTTCCAAATAGGATCGCGGATTGCCTGGAAGTCTTGGAGAGGGTATAGGAAAACTCAAAAGAAAAAACAGTCGTCGCGAGCTTTTTCTACAAACGTATTTATTTTAGGCGCTGGAGAAATTGGAGCTCTATTAATAGAAAATTTGAAAACGCATGGATCTAATTACAATGTGGTTGGCTTTATAGACGATGATAAAGAAAAGCTAAATAATATGTTGCATGGCGTTAAAGTGCTAGGCAATCGCTATGATATCCACGAGCTATCTAAAAATCTTAACGCCAAAGAAGTTTTTATTGCAGTAAACAAGATATCTCCCGAAAGTATCTCAGAGATTATTGATCTTTGTAAAAAATGCCGAGTCCGTCACAAAATGGTATATTCTTTTATCGATATTGCCACCAATGAACTTCATATATCCAAAATTAGAAATATAGAAATTAGCGATTTGTTGAGGCGTGAACCCGTTTCTATTGATTTGGCGGCGATAAAGAAGTTAGTAGAAGGTAAAGTGATTTTGATTACTGGAGCGGCTGGTTCGATAGGCTCTGAACTTTGTCAGCAGTTGTTGGAATTCAGTCCAAAGTCTTTAGTGATGGTAGATCGTGGAGAAAATTATTTACATAACTTAAGCGTTTTATTAGAACCAGATTTGGGTCAGGCCAAAGCGCATTATATTTTTGGATCTATAACCAACTATAACAAGATGGAGAGTTTATTTTTAAAGCATCGACCTAATTTGGTAATCCATGCGGCGGCGCATAAGCATGTTCCTTTAATGGAATCAAATTTAGATGAAGCTGTTATTAATAATATCTATGGCGCTAAATTAATAGCAAGTTTATCGCATCAGTATGAAGTGGAAGACTTTATTTTTGTTTCGACAGATAAAGTTGTTAAACCATCAAGCGTAATGGGAATGACCAAAAGAATTGCCGAACAGTATATTCAATATATCCAAGAAAAAAGTAACAGCAGATTTTCCATAGTTAGATTTGGCAATGTGTTAGGAAGCAGAGGCAGCGTTGTGCCAACCTTTAAAAAACAAATTGAACGAGGAGGCCCCGTTACCCTAACCCATCCTGATATGGAAAGATACTTTATGCTATTGCCAGAAGCGGTTAGGCTAATTCTCCAAGCGGTCACAATGAGGGGAGAGGGCGGTGGAACTTTTTTTCTCGAAATGGGAGACCCTGTAAAAATATTGGATTTGGCTAAAAAGATGATCAAAGTTTCCGGTTATCGTCGGAAAGACGATATTGAAATTCAGATTACGGGTATTCGTCCAGGGGAAAAACTGACTGAGGAATTATTCGGGGAGTTAGAAGAAGTTGACGAAACGTTTCATGAAAAAATTAAAATGGTTAAACCTAAGAAAGTGTCTATTGAGGATTTCGACCAAAAAATTGATAAGCTTTTTGAACTGGCTCAAAATGGCGAAAAATCTGAATTAAGAAAAAAGGTAAAAGAATTAATTCCAGATGGCAAAACATCCGTGAGTAATGAATTAGAAAGTATGCTCAATTAAAGATATCTTTTTTATATATAATTTTTTAAGAGAAAAGGGCCCAAAGATATGAAGGGGCTTGTTATTGGAGGCGCTGGATTTATTGGTTCCCATACAGTTGACGCCTTATTAGAAGAAGGCCATTCTGTTCGAATTTTTGATGTTCTTCAGCCTAGAATCCATCCAAAAGGAAAGCCCGATTACCTGCCAAAAGAGGCTGAGTTTGTTCAAGGAGATGTAACTGATAAATCCGCATTAGAATCCGCTCTAGATGGGATTGATTTTGTTTATCACTTTGCCGCCTATCAAGACTATTTACCTGATTTTAGTTCTTTTATTGATGTGAATTCCAAAAGCGCCGCTTTGTTATTCGAAATCATTGTCGAAAAAAAACTCGCAATACAAAAAGTGGTAATAGCATCCTCCCAATCTGTTTTGGGAGAGGGAGCTTATAATTGTTCAAAACATGGCTTAGTTTTTCCCAATCTTAGGTCAGAAATAAAAATGAAAACGGCAGTCTGGGATCCCGTATGCCCAAAATGCCAAGGTATAATCCATTGGGAATTAACGGATGAGTCTCACGCATCTCCACAAAACGCATACGGCGTTTCAAAATATTCTCAGGAAATGATCTCCCTGGTTCTTGGTAAAAGATATGAAATTCCTACGGTGGCGTTTAGGTACTCGATTGTTCAAGGTCCAAGACAATCATTTTTTAATATGTATTCGGGAGCTTGCCGCATCTTTTGCCTGAGTCTTTATTTTGATAAACCTCCACCAATTTACGAAGATGGCCTTCAAATTCGAGATTATGTGAATATTAAAGATGTGGTATCCGCAAATTTATTAGCTCTAAATTCTTCTGAAACCGACTATCAAGTTTTTAATGTCGGAGGAGGAAAGGGATATACCGTTTTAGAATTATCTGAAATGACCGCTAATGTTTTTCAAAAGGAAATTTCTGGAAAATTGACAGGGGCATATCGATTTGGGGATACGCGACACATTTGTTCCGATATCTCAAAGTTAAAAGCTTTAGGTTGGGCTCCTAAATATAGTCCTGAAGATAGTTTAAAAGATTATGTTTCCTGGCTTCAAAATCAAAACGATATCAACGATGTCTTAGAATATGCCGAAAAAAATATGAAAAGCTTAAACGTCGTTCGAGATTTTAAAGTCTCATGAAGTCGGCTTTTATTTTAGCTGCAGGATTGGGAACTCGCTTGAAACCAATTACTGACGATATTCCCAAATGTCTTGTTCCTGTTGGAGGGAAACCGTTGCTATCTATTTGGTTAGATTGGTTGCGCCGGTTTGGAATAACATCGGTTTTGATAAACAGCCATTATTTACACGAAAAAATGGAGAGCTTTGTTCACAGCTACAAAGGCGATATAAGTATTAAACTGTCTTTTGAAAAAAAACTTTTGGGAAGCGCTGGAACTCTAAAAAAAAATAAAGATTTTGTAAGGAATGTAAACGAGTTTTTAATTGTGTATGCGGATAACTTGACTAATGTAAATGTTGATATGCTTTTGAAGAAACATGATCAATTGAGGCAATTGGCTACATTAGGATTATTTCGGAGCCCGAAACCAAAAACCTGCGGAATCGCTCTTCTAGACGAACAAGGAATAATAACTCAATTTGACGAAAAACCCCAAAACCCAAAATCTGATTTGGCCTTTGCGGG
The DNA here is from genome assembly GCA_964570665.1 of uncultured Nitrospinota bacterium. Lineage (GTDB taxonomy): Bacteria > Nitrospinota > Nitrospinia > Nitrospinales > JAJDAT01 > JAJDAT01. Next base: position 41,906 of record CAZMZH010000008.1, read on the forward strand.
AATTGCGATAGCCACTCGAGAGTTTTTGGAAGAAATACCTAATAAATTCCCATGCGACTTAGCTAAGGATGTAATCGGCCCCTTGTCGGGACGTTTGGCGGGAGTAGAGGTTCAGGGATATCTCCGAGATATAGGCACTATGGAAAGTCTTGCTCAAGCGGAAAAAGATTGGGTTGCGTTAAAGAAAGATTTTATATGATTGTAACTCAAACTCCTTTAAGAATTAGTTTTGCTGGAGGTGGAACGGATTTTAAAGATTATTATGAAAATCGCGAAGGTTTTGTTGTAAGTTCGGCGATCGATAAATACGTATTCGTAATCCTATCTAAGAGATTTGACGATAAAATTTATATTAATTATTTTAAAAAAGAAATTGTCGATAAGGTAGACGATATTCAACATGAATTAGTTCGTGAAGCTATGCGGATAACGGAGGTGGATAAGGGAATAGAGATTGTGCTTTTATCCGATATCCCATCCGAAGGTTCAGGGTTAGGTTCCTCAAGTAGTTTTTCTGTCGGACTTTTAAATGCGCTCCACATTTATAAAGGCGAACAGGTTAGCCCCGCTCAATTAGCGAAAGAAGCATGCGATATTGAAATTAATCGTTGTAAAAAACCAATTGGCAAGCAAGATCAATATATTGCCGCATTTGGAGGGCTTAGAGAATTTAGGTTTAAAAACTGCGAAGAAGTAGAAAGTAAACGTTTTGTATTATCAGAAACCCAAAACCGAGATTTATCTAACAATCTTTTTTTGTTTTATACCAATCAAACTCGAAAAGCAGACAGCATACTTTCGGAACAAAAAAAACAAATCAATTTAAATTTAGATTCTTTAGACAAAATAAAAGATTTGGCGTTTAAAGTTTCAAAGGCTGTCGAAGCCAATGATTTTGACTCTATTGGAAATATCCTTAATGAAAATTGGCAATTAAAAAAAGAACTGGCTTCCAATATCAGTAATCCATACATAGACGAAATGTATGAAAAAGCCGTTTCGTCCGGAGCTTATGGAGCAAAAATTTGTGGGGCGGGTGGCGGAGGCTTTCTTTTAGTTTATTGTCCTCTTAAAAGTCATCAAAAACTAAGAGAAGTTTTAAAAAATTATCAGGAAATGCCATTATTTTTAGAGCCCGATGGTTCTAAAGTCATATTTAATTATAGGCGCCCTTCTTGGAGATAATTTTTTTTAAAATAGTTCTGTTTTTAACTAAAAAAAACTTGTATTTTCAGCGTATTTGATTTTAAAAATGAAAAAACCGCTTGTAAGCTTTTGTATTCCTACATTTAATCGAGATGCCTATTTGCGGCAAACGTTAGATAGCGCTTTAAATCAAACAGAAAAAGATTTTGAAATAATTGTCGTTGATGATGCATCCCCAGATTCAACGGAAAAAGTGGTTAGAGAATATTCTGATCCGAGAATCCGATATTATAGAAACGATAAAAACCTTGGCGTTCCAAAAAATTATAACTATGTATTTTCGCTTGCTCGGGGAGAATATCTTTGTTTATTGGAAGACCATGACCTTCTAGCGCCGAATTATTTAAAAGAGCTTTTACCTCTATTTAAAACGAACCCTAAATTATCTTTCGCATTTTGTTCAATTGTTATGATCGATCAAAATGGAGAAAAACAGATAAAATATTCACACCCTTTCCCTCAAATCTTTTCTGGGAAGAAAGCTCTCAGAAGATTGTTGACTCGAGTCACTTGCCCCTGCTCTCTAACAACGCTAATTCGGAAAAGTTTTCTTTCCGATTTAGAGGAGCCGTTTTCTTCAGAATTTTGGTGGTATGCGGATATTGATTTGTGGATGCAATTGGCGGCAAGAGGGGATTTGGGATATGTCGATAATCCCTTGCTTCAAATGAGGTTTAGGGAAGAAAATCATTTTTTAAAAGGTAAAGAATGGGAGACGCTATTTGCGGTTGATAAAATTCATCAAGCCAATTGGAAATTACTTTATCCTAAAAAGTCTATCAGAGAAACGATTGATAAAGGATGTTATGGAGCCGCAAAAACCTGGAGTATTGTAAAGTTTAGAGCTAATAAAACATACATTAGAAAAATGGCTTGGGATAGCGTTGACGATAAAAATATAAAAGAGTTTCTACCTAGATCGGGTAGGTTTATTATGAATCTTATGGATTTATGTCCGACAATACTGGGCCAAATGATAGGCCAGATATTTCAATCTGTTTGGAAATTTGCGCATAAATTTTGACGATCATATTTGATTATGAAAATATTATTAAGCTATCCATCGCAGCATGATAAAAGCGAAGGCGTCAACTATTGCCGAGCATTTCGAAGGTTGGGACATGAAGTTATAGAAGTTAATGCTTCTTCAAGTTCGGATGGTTTATGGGAACCTAGAAAAGTTGTTATGGGGTTTTCCCCAGAAACTTGTATTCACGATTTAGTTGCGCGGTATGGGAAATGCGATCTTTTTTTATATATAGAGCCTTTGGGTCTGATCCCAAGAAGTTTAAACGAATCGCCTATGCCCACGGCTTGCGTTATTTCCGATTGTCACCGCCAATTAAAACCTCGATTGTCTCTATCAAAGTTTTTTGATCATGTTTTTTTATATCAACGTAATTATTTGAAGGACTTTTCATCCCATCCCTTAGGACATGTACATTGGTTGCCATTCGCTTGCGATATTGACAACTTTAAAAATCAAGAAACAAACCGCGATTTAGATATTGGGTTTATTGGGAATTTATTTGAGAAAGAAAATGAAAGAAGAAAGATACTAGATATCCTTAAAGAAAAGTACCGCTTGAATGAAAGCAGATATTACCTGCAAGAAGAGATACCAAAAGTCTATTCCAGATCAAAAATAGTGTTAAACCTTCCAGTTGGGGACGATCTTAATTTTCGATTTTTCGAAGCTTTGTCTTGCGAGGCTTTATTAATCACCAAAAGAATGCACAATGGGCAAGAAGATTTGTTTAAAGAAGACTTGCATTATGTAGCTTTTGATAGCAGACAAGAGCTATTGGAGAAGGTAGATTTTTATTTAAAAAATGACGCAGCGCGAATGAAGATTGCGTCGGCTGGATTTGAAGAAGTTAAAAAATCTCATACCCTTTCGCTCAGGTTAGAAGAATTACTAGAAAAAATTCATAGAGGGCAAAAAGAATCCGCTCCAATAAGAAAAATGAATTCAGATGAAATAATGGATCAGTACGCTCAATTTTATGAAAGAAACGGAAGGGTAGACACTTTGCTAAGTTTTGCCGCTGGGCATAAAGAAGATAGATGGACGCGTTTTAAAATATTAACAAAAGCTGGAAGCGCGTTTATCCGAAGAGCCATCAACGGTTGGTAATATGACGAATGAATAACTCTAGTTCCAATAATCGAATCCTAAAGGGAATCGGCTCGTCTGTTGTGAATCAGGTTATTCTTGCCGTTCAAGGAATTGTTTTGGTTCCTTTTTTTCTAAAAGCTTGGGGAGTCGATGAATATGGTCATTGGTTAACTTTAACGGCATTTGTATCCTATTTAACTCTACTAGATCTTGGCGGGCAAAATTATTTTGCAAATGTATTAGCCATTAGCTTCGCGAAAAAAGACACTGACGAATTTTTTCACAGATTATCTGAAGGAGTTTCTTTATTCTTATTTCTTGGAATATTCGGATTTGGAGCATGGACGGCGATAATTTGGTATGGATCAAATTGGTCGTTTCCTGGGTTAGAACGTACTTTACTTTATGATGAAGCGTGGATTTTAATATTTATGGGCGCTTTTTTCCTTCTCGTTTCAAATGTAGGCGGCGTTTATTCCACGATTTATAGAGCCACAGGATTATTTGCTCGAGGAGCAATGATAGGTAATGGGATGAGAATCCTAAGTATTGTTATATCCATGTGTTTGCTCTATTTCTCGATAGAACCTAAAAACTTTGCCGCTTTTCAGTTTATTTTTGGAGGACTTTGGTGCTCTGTTTTTTTGTGGGACTCAAGGAGAAAAATTGAGGGAAGTCATAAGGTTAAAATTAATATTACGAATGCGAAAACAGGATTAAAACATCTAAAAAGTTCTTTTTATTTTTGGATATTGGCCTTCTCACAAGCTATTAAACAACATGGGACGTTAATTATATTAGCTTCTTTTACAAATCCTCTTACGGTTTCAACATTTGCAACGCATCGTGTTTTGTCGAATTTTGCGGGATATATTAGAGTTTTGTTGCAAGGACCGGTACTACCCGAGTTAAGTTTTTTGTGGGGGCAAGATCGTGTAAAAGAATTATATGAGTTTATTTTGATTTCGTTAAAGTGGGTGGTTGTGCTCACAGGGACCGCGTCTATTTTAATATGGTTTGCTGGTTCGTTGTTTTACCCAGTCTGGACTGGAAACGAATTAGAGAGTCATCCCTATTTGTTTTTTTTACTATTAGTACAAGGAGTTCTTGTCTCTGGAAGCCAAACTGCCTCTTGGGGATTGTTAGCCACAAACCACCATCGGTCTATGGCTCAGTGGTCATTTGCGAGTTCTTTTTTAACATTGGGATTAGCCTATTATTTGGCTCCTCGATATGGCGTTACCGGGATTGTTTGGGCGGGGGTCTTTAGCGAGCTTTCAATAGGAGTATTAGTTTTCCCTGCTTTATGTGGAAGATTTTTTAAAACATCTTCACTTCCAATCTATCGGGCTTTTATTAATGGATTGCTGATTTTGTGTCCTTTTATGGGACTAGCGTATTTGATAGATGGTTTGTTTTCTAAGCTTAGCTCTACTTTAATTCTTGTGTTTCTAGGGTTGATTGTAGCCTTTATGTTTAAAGGGAATCCGGAGTTAAAGAAGCTAAAAATTTAATTTATGTTGGTGTTTTTCGAAAAATTTAATAATGAGACTATCCAAAAAAATTTGTAAGCTGATCTTTAATAGTTTTCCTTTTTTACAACGATATAACCTACGACTAAGCCGTTTTGTATTGGAAGAAATAAAATCTCGACATGTAGAATTAAGCGGTTTGTTCTCAATGGATGACGCTCAAGGAATTGCTAACGATAAATTATTAGACTTATCTCTTTCAATCATTGATCGAGCTAGAAAAACTAACCTCACTTTATTGAAAGAACGAAACGCGCCAGATTTAGTTCATACTTGGCCTGGAGAGCATTATAAACTTCTCTGTGCTTTAGTTGAAGAATTGCAGCCGTCTACAATTATAGAAATTGGGACCTATACGGGATTAAGCGTTTTGGCCATGATGCCATCTCTGCCAAAACATTCGAAATTAGTTACCTTTGATATATTACCTTGGCAGAAAATTGAAAATTCTTTTCTCCAGCCTCAAGATTTTAATGATGGAAGACTCTCTCAGGTTATTTCTGATTTAACCCAAATCGAAAACGCCAAAAAACATGCATCTCTATTACAATCCGCCGATTTAATTTTTATCGATGCGGCTAAAGATGGATTTATGGAAAAGATACTATTTGAAAACCTAAGTGAAATTGGATTGAAAAAAAATGCGCTCATTGTATTTGATGATATTCGTTTGTGGAATATGTTGGCATTTTGGCGAGAAATATCTCTTCCCAAACTAGATTTAACGAGTTTTGGGCATTGGACAGGAACCGGCTTGGTAGATTGGAATGTTGACTAGCGTATCGTCTAAAATTTGGAGAGTAAGTTGAGAGAAAAAGCTTTAGATATACAAAGAGAGGGATTCAATACCGATTTGCATCTTTCTAATTATTGGAAAAAGCAATTAGCCTGTCCAAAATGTCAGTTAAGTCTAAAGCCGCAAGATGGCAACAATTCTTGCGAAGGTTGTGGGTTTGATTTTAATTTAAAAAATGGCGTTCTTAGTTTTGGAAAGGGAGACGATTTTTACGACGAACATGGCTTCACCCGTACGGGGCGTAATTTCTCAAATAATTTGCTTGGCTGTCTTGGTCTATATTACGTTCGTCAACATCATCTTTATTATATCAGCCGCTTAGTTTCAAAAGGTTCGACGATTGTTGAATTAGGGTGTGGCGGTGGTTCTCGTTATTTAGCGTCTCAATATGAAATCCTTGGCGTCGAATTATCGTCCACTTCTGCACAACAGATTACGAGTGTTTATAATTCTGTGGTTCAAGGTTCAGCCATTTCCATTCCAATAGAAAGCGAAAGCGCTGACGCCATAGTTTCAAGCTTTTTATTAGAACATCTGGATGAAGCAAATGTAACTCTTGCTATGCAAGAAATGTTTCGCGTTTTAAAGCCTAATGGAGTCATGATTCATTATTTCGATTTAGACTCGAATGGACCTTTTTTTAATTGGGCTAAAAAACAGCCGTGGTATCAAGAAATTTTTGTCGATTCAAGAGGGCATTTTGGGTTGCGTTCTTTTAACGACTGGGAAGATGTTTTTAAGAAGGCGGGATTCCAAATTGAGAAAAGCAAGTTTTCATGCAAGACCTGGTTCCAGGATCTTTCTATTTGGTCAGCCTTAGACGATCCTTCTGTAAAGGGATTGCCAAAATTAATTGGAAAAATAGCCCTTTTTGTTTCTCGAAAGTTTGGTTGGATGGGCCAAATTCTATTTACTATTATGGATGATTTTATAGATAATTTTTTGCCAGACCGCTGGGCCGCAAAAGTGATTTTAACTCTCAGAAAACAATAGAAAAATGAAAATTCTTTATACGGGTTCGTTTCGGGTTGGCAGCCTCACGGAAGCGAGAAGGCAGGCATTATTTGATCTTGATTATGAAACGTTTACTTTAGATCGAGTCCCTTATCTAGATAGAGGGAACTTTTTATATAAAAAGCTTCAAATGCATCTACATATCGGACTTGGAATAGATTCTTACAATAGAGACCTTATAAGTTTAGCGTTAAAAAATAAACCTGATTTAATTTACATAGATATGGGACTTTGTCTTAAACCTAATACTGTCAAAAAATTAAAATTGACGACGCCAAATTTGGTTCATTATACGTCGGAATTTTTTGGTTTTCGCACATATACGTATAGGCATTTTTTTGAGTCGATTGATCTTTACGATTGCCATGTGATTACTAATGATTTAGTGATTCCGGATCTTGAGAAAAGAGGGGCTGCAAAGATTTTAAAAACCGAGTTTAGCTTTGATACAAATCTCCATAAACCTCAGAGTTTAACTAAAGAGGAGCATGAAAAGTATAAAGCAGATGCAGTGTTTATTGGCCATTGGGAACCTGAAACTGAATTGAAAATAGCGGCCTTAAGAGAAGCGGGAATTAAAGCTAAGGTGTGGGGGCCAGGGTGGAGTCGAGCGAAATCTTTAAACGACAGAAAATTAATTTCTCCAATTTTTGGAGAGGAATATGTGAAAGCTCTGGCTGGAGCAAAGATTTGCCTAGGTTTTTTATCTAAATGGAACTTCAACACTTCAGCTAGTAGAACTTTTGAAATTCCAGCTTGTGATGGTTTTTTATTAGCAGAGCGAACGGAAGAACATCTTTCTTATTTTGAAGAGGATAAAGAGGCTGTTTTCTTTGAAACCGTTCCCGAGTTAGTAGAAAAGGCAAAATATTTTTTAGATAATGAAGAAAAACGCTTGAAGATTAAGGATGCAGGGCATAAGCGTTGTCTTAATTCTGGATATTCGCATCAAGCTCGTATGCAAAAAATTTTGGAGGCCCTGGCTTGAATGTTTTAGTTCTTTCATCGGAATTCCCTCCCAAAGTGGGCGGTATTGGAACATTTGCTTATAACCTCTCAATTGGATTGGCGAAAGCTGGCAAAAAAGTGAAAGTTCTCACTTTTGGAAGCGGGTATTCCAAAAACGTGGAAGAAAATCTGGAAATTTTTCAAATCCATGCTTTTTGGAATAAAAAGATCGTCAAAATTTTTCCTCTTACGCTTTGGGCTATATGGATTTGTTTTAAAAGTAAACCGGGAAAAATTTTAGCTATGGTTTGGACACACGAAGGAATTGTGGGTTTCTTGATAAAGAAAATATTAAACGTAAAATATATTTTAATGACACATGGAAGTGAAATTCTAAGGCATAGAGACGATTTAAATAAACAAGTTATTATGAAGAAAGTTTTTGAAGAAGCTGAATCTATTTGTGCGAATAGTAACTTTACAAAAGAACTCGTTGCTTCTCTTGGATTTAAGGATTTGTCGATTTCCGTTATTAATCCGCCAATTTCCTTGCGCAAAATAAAAACCGACGACAAAATTGATCAAAAGTTTGATCTTCAAGGTAAACGCGTTTTGTTAACTGTTTCTCGATTAGTTCCAAGAAAGGGACACGCTCTAGTTATTGAGGCATTGGCGCAGCTTTTACCCTCCTATCCCGATTTGTTTTATGTTATGACTGGGAAGGGAGCGTATGGAAAAGAATTAGAGGGAATTGCTAGAGAAAAAGGTATTTTAGACCATGTAAAAATTACTGGTTTTTTGACAGATCAAGAAGTGTCTCAGTTATATCGCCGTTGTGAAATTTATGTTTCTCCATCGGTAGAAGTTAATAAAGATATTGAAGGCTTTGGGATTTCTTTAGCGGAAGCAAGCGCTCATGGAAAACCGGTTATTGCTGGGCAGTGCGGAGGGGTGACCGATGCGGTATTGGATGAACAAACCGGGTTGTTGATTAAGAAACCTACCGTAGAAAAACTTGTTGTTTGCATTTCTCGCCTATTAGAAGATGAATCGTTAAGGGATAGGCTTGGTAGCTCGGGAAAAAAATTTGTTGAAGATGAGCTCAATATTTTTGAGCAAGCGCAAAAATTTCAAAAGATATTAAATTTTAATTGAATGAAGAACGATAATGAGTCTATGTATTTTGTTTATAATTTAAAAAACGATTTAAAAAGTAATTGGTGATGGGTTATGTTTATTGATAATCTCCCGCCTATTATTTTTTTAATCTTACTAGCTTTTTTCGTTTACTCTTTTACTAAAAGTTGGTTTTTCCCAGGCGCTCTTTTCCCATTATTTTGGGCATTTAGTTGTATGCTCCCATTCACGGTTCCTAATCTAGAAGTTTGGTCGGGGGCGTTATGGTGGATAGCTATTAGTTGCTTAGCAATGAGCGTTGGAGGTCTTTTAGGATTTCAGCTAGGTTTTCCAAGGCAATCCAAAACAAAAACTTCTAGAGATGAAATAATAACATTTTGGAAACCCGTGGCTACTCTAGTGGGCAGTTTTTTGGCAGGGTTTATTTATGTGATATATGTGCAAATTAAAGGCGTAAATTTAAGCTTAGCAGATCATCAATTGCCGATTTATTCCAAATTTTTGCTAGCTTTTATGTTTTGTGGCCCATTAATCGCGGGTATGATCAAGGCCTCAAAAGTATTGCCAGCAGGGCTTGGTTGGTTAACTATTACTCCGATTATTCCCTCCGCAATGTTAGCCATTTTATTTACGGGCCGATCTCAAATTTTTCAGCCGATTTTGTATTGGGTAGCAGGTTATTTTGCGTATCAGGTTTACCTAAAACACGGCCAAGTGGCTCTATTTAAGATCCGAAATATTATAAGCGTTTTAATTTTTGTACTTGTTTTTGTGATTATTGGGATGGGGCTTAATATGTTACGGGGGTTTCGATCCGATATTGTTAGCTCCGAAGAAAAAATACAAGTTTTTGTCGCTTATGCCAGTTGGGATGAATTTTTTCTTCGTTGGGATAGGTTTCGTTATTTAGCTTTTGGAAATGTAGCGTTTTTTTCAAAATATTTTGAAAGGGCTTGGGATTTTCCTCCCCCTCTTCATTATGGAGCTTTGATATTTGCAGGGCCTCTGAAATTATTGGGAATTAGAGATAGAACGCCTTTCGAAACGCAAAACATTGACGATGGCGTAAATCCAAATGTTTACACAGGGTTTAGGCCTCCGATAGATGATTTTGGGATGGCTGGATCTTTTTTGTGGTGGTTTTTATATGGAGGAGTATTGGGTTTTTCATATGTCAAAGTTGTCCATGGTAGAAATCCAGTTTACTGTGTTTTCTTAGTCTCCTGTTATGTGGATCTAGCTCTTTTCGGAGGTTCATTTTTCAGATACAACTCAGTCATATTGAGCTATGTAATATCCTTAAGTTATTTAAAGTGGTCCACTTCCCAAAAAAATAAGGAAATATATAGTTCGATATGAATATATGGCTGACCCAAACCGGCGAATGCTATCCTTTTCAAGGAAATGTGATTTTGATGCGAACCGGTTTATTGGCTAAAACTTTAATCGAAAGAGGACATTCTGTCGTTTGGTGGGGAGCAAACTTTTATCACTCAGAAAGAATTAAATTGTTTAGAGGGTATAAAGAAATAAAAGAAAGCGACAGTTTTCAAATTAACTTGTTAAAAGGAGTTCCATACAATAAAAACTTTTCGCTTAAAAGATATTTGCATCACAAAAGATTAGCAAAAGAATTTAAAATTAAAGCCCTAGGTAAAAAGCTTCCGGATATTATTGTGACTTCTATGCCTATATACGATTTGGCATATGAAGCCGTAAAATTTGCCAATTTGAGAAATATCCCCGTCCTAGTGGACGTAAGAGATTTATGGCCAGATAATATAATTAATAGACTGCCTACTTATTTGAAAGAACTTGGCAAGCTGGGGCTTTTTAGAGATTTTCAAAAAACACGGCACGCTTTAAAAAAATGCGACAGTATTATCGCCGTTTCTGAAGGTTTTATGCGATGGGCTTTACAAAAAGCTGGGAGAAGTAAAAACCAAAATGATCGAGTATTTTACCTAGGCGCTCAAAAGTTAATTACGGAACCTTCTTCAAAAAAAAATGAAAACCTTGAGAAACTATTAAAATTAACAAAAGATAAAAAAACTTTTGTTTTTTTGGGGACGTTTGGCCGTTCTTATGAGCTTTTACTGTTAGCCGATGCAGCCAGATTAATCTTCGAAAAAGGAAGAGACGATATTTATTTTATTTTAGCGGGAACAGGCGAATACTTTGACGAGGTGACAGCTGCGACAAATGATTTGAAAAATTTTTGCTTAACTGGATGGTTAAAGCAAAATGAAGCTCGCGATTTACTTGCATCCGCATATGCTGGGATGAACCCCGTTCGTTCAATAGAAGACACGATTAATAATAAAGTGATGCAGTATTTTTCTTTTGGATTGCCTATTATTTCTTCCTTAGAAGGAGAAATGGTTGATATTTTGGATAGAGAAAGCTTGGGGTTGTCATATGCCCCTGGAGATTTGAAAACTCTTGTTAAAAATATATTAAAGCTTGCGGACGATTTAAATTATAGGAACCAAATGGCAAAAAATGCCGAAGCTGCTTTTAAAAATATGTTTGATGGAAAAATGATTTACGAAAAATATGCGGACCATATTGAAAATTTACACAATTTAAAAACTAAGAAAAAGAGATAAAATAATTGATTAGAATTAAAAGCGTTTTAAAACAAATCTTCCGATTTCTTAAAAAAAGTTTTCCTAATTTTAATTGGGATTCTATTTTATTAAACGTTTTCCCAATTTATAAAGAAACGGTTCGATTGTTATACGGCAGCAAGATCATTCTAAATATTATTGTTGGAAACCTTGAACGCTATGCCATGACGAAGATGGTTTTTAAGGTTATGCCTTATTCTTTAGTTGGAATTGATGGGTTGGAAACAACTTACGTATTAGCCAAAGAATTAAACAAAAAAGGAATTAAAGGAAGTTTTTTGGAATTAGGAGTCGCTCAGGGAGGATGCTCCGCTTTAATTTGCGATGTCGCTTTTAAAGAAGTATCGGGTCTTGATCGTGAGGTATGGCTTTTTGATTCCTTCGAAGGGTTGCCAGAGCCTTCCGAAGAAGACTTTGAGGAGGGGGAAACTGGAAATCATTTGAGACCCTTACCAGTGGGGTCGTGTTTGGGAGAGTTAGAGTTTGTTGAAAAGTTATTGTTTGAGAAATTTAGCTTTTCCCGAGAGAAAGTTCATCTTGTGAAGGGATGGTTTCAAGATACGCTGCCCATTCAGTCCAAAAAGCTCAATGGCATTGCCCTGTTAAGGATGGACGGAGATTGGTACGATTCCACAAAAATTTGTTTAGATAATCTTTATGACAAGGTTGTTAATGAAGGAGTCGTAATTATTGATGATTATGAAAGCTGTTATGGTTGCAAAAGAGCGGTTGATGAATTCATAGAGACTAAGCGTTTAAATGTGTCGCTTCAATTAGATGGGCGAGGCGGAGGTTATTTTATTAAAAAATAAAATCAGTTTTAGATTCTATTGGTTAATTATGTAAATGGTAATCCCTAATAATAGACAAATTAGTTGTGGTCAGTAAATCTTAGAAATATGAATTATTAAAAGTATTTTTTAATTATTTTTTTCCGAAATTTGCCTTGAAAAGAATTTTTGACGTAATTTCCTCTTGTTTTGGCTTATTAGTATTAGCTCCCTTTTTTCTTGTCATCGCTATTCTTATAAAGCTGGAGTCGTCCGGGCCTATTTTTTATAGAGGCGTTAGGGCTGGAAAAGACGGCATCCCTTTTCAAATTTATAAATTTCGCACAATGGTGGACAAAGCTGAAAAACTAGGGGGAGGAACTACGGCTTTAGGAGATCCTAGAATTACTATTATAGGTAAATTTCTAAGAAAGTTTAAATTTGACGAATTGCCGCAAGCCTTGAATATCCTTAAAGGAGAAATGAGCGTCGTTGGCCCAAGACCCGAGTTGACTAGATATACGGATATGTACGACGACGAAGAGAAAAAGATTTTAAGCGTATTGCCTGGAATTACCGATTACAGTTCAATTGAATTATTTTCTCTTGATGAAATTGTTGGAAAAGAGAATGCCGATCAAGTTTTTGAAGAAAAAGTATTAAAGAAAAAAAATGCTCTCCGATTGAAATATGTTTACGAAAATAATTTTATTGCTGATATGAAGATAATTTATAAAACGTTTGTATTAGTTTTTAAAAAAATCTATAAATTTATATTTTAACCTATTGCCATCACGCTTATGGAATACCTTAACCTAGGATCTTCGGATCTTAAAATTTCACGTTTAGGATTTGGTTGCTGTCCTATGGGAGGGTATGGTTGGGGAAGTGTGGAAGAAAAAGAATTAAAGAAATCCGTCGATCAAGCTTTAGATAATGGAATTAATTTTTTTGATACGGCGGACATTTATGGTCTTGGCGTTTCCGAAAAACGACTGGGAAATTTTCTTCAAAATAAGAGACAGCATGCCGTAATCGCAACTAAATTTGGAGTGCGACAAGATTCAAACGGTAATACATTTTATGACAATTCGCCTGAATGGTTGGACAAGGCTTTAGATGAAAGCTTAACTCGATTAAATACAGATTATATCGATTTATACCAAGTTCATTATTGGGATAGCCGCGTCTCTTTGGAAACAATTTTCGAATGTTTGGATAGAAAATGCAAAGATGGCAAAATAAGACTATATGGAGTTACTAATCTTGCTTTAAATGAATTTGAAATGGAATTACCTCCTCAATTGGCAAGCTTTTCTCTTGAATACAGTTTAGCTAATAGAGAAAAAGAATCTGTTATTAAGGAAACTGTAAATAATAATAATTTAAGTTTCATTTCTTGGGGGAGCTTAGGTCAGGGTATTTTGTCTGGGAAATACGATGGCACGACAAGTTTTGATTCTGACGATAGGCGACAAAGGCCCATATATAAAAATTTTCATGGCGATAAATTTCAAGCGAATATAAATATGATAAAAAAAATGGATCGTTTAATTTCAAAATGCGATTCAAAATCGATGTCTCAATTATCCGTTAGGTGGATTTTGGATAACATAGAATCTAGCGTGGCTCTGATTGGCGTTAAAGAACCTCAAGAAATTGTGGATTTGGCTGGTTGTGCTAATTGGAAGCTAAACTCTGAAGAATTAGAATATTTAGACGTGATTTCTAAATATGAGGAATTACAGAATTTGTAACGATCGGTTTAAATGGATCCCATAAAATTATCTCAAAAAATTAGATTACACGCCTTGCGAATGACAAGTAAGGGGGCGAGCTCTCATATTGGGAGTGTTTTTTCAATGGCTGATATCTTGGCTGTTTTATACGCTTCGATATTGAAATATGACCCAAAACAGCCCAAGTGGAAAGAGCGGGATCGTTTTATTTTGAGCAAAGGTCACGCTGGAGCCGGGGTTTATGCGGTTTTGGCCGAATGTGGTTTTTTCCCAGTTTCTAAATTAGATGGCCATTACCAAGATGGTTCAGATTTATCCGGACATGTATCGCATAAAGGAATACCTGGAGTGGAAATTTCGACTGGATCTTTAGGGCATGGGCTTTCCATTGGAGCGGGTATGGCGTTGGCGGCTAAATTAGATGATTGGGCTCACCGCACTTTTGTTGTATTAAGCGACGGTGAATGCGATGAGGGATCCATTTGGGAGGCTGTTTTATTTTCATCGCATCATAATTTAGATAATTTGACGGTTATAATTGACTATAACAAAATTCAAAGTTTAGCCTCTGTTAAAGAAACTTTAAACCTGGAACCGTTTAAAGATAAATGGGAAAGTTTTGGCTGGAGCGTAAAAGAAGTAGATGGGCATGACCACGTTCAAATGGAATCTGTGTTGAAAGGACTTCCATTTCAAAAGGATCTTCCAAATTGTGTTATCGCGCATACGGTAAAAGGAAAGGGCGTCTCTTTTATGGAGAATAAAGTATTATGGCATTACCGAACAGCTAAAGATGAAGAATACGAAGCTGCTTTAAAAGAATTGGAAGAAGCCTAAAGTGAGAGACGCTTTTATAAAAGTTTTAGGAGAAATAGCTAAAAATGATCCCAGAGTGCTTTTAATAACTGGAGATCTAGGGTTTAAAGTTTTTGATGAGTATTCTCAAAATTATCCAAGGCAATTTTTAAATGCAGGAGTCGCCGAACAGAATATGATGGGGCTTGCCACCGGACTGGCTTTAGAAGGTCGTGTCGTTTTTGTTTATTCCATTGCAAACTTTCCTATCCTCCGATGTTTGGAGCAAGTTAGAAACGACGCTTGTTATCATCAAGCAAACGTTAAAATCGTATCGATCGGAGGAGGGTTCAGTTATGGCGCTTTGGGGATTTCCCATCATGCAACCGAAGATTTAAGTATTATGCGAGCGTTACCAGAAATTTCGGTAATAGCTCCTGGAGATTTATGGGAAACGGAAGAAGCAACCAAAACTTTGATCGAAATCCCAGGAACGTGTTATTTGCGATTAGATAAATCAAATGCTGGATATACAAATACGAAATCTGAAAAATTTGAATTTGGAAAAGCCCGTTGCTTAAAAGAAGGGACTGACGCTACTTTAGTAAGTACGGGAGGTATTTTAAATGAAGTCTTAATGGCTTATGAGTTATTGTGTAAAGAAGGTATTTATTGCAGAGTCCTTAGCGTACCTACCTTAAAACCATTGGATTCAGAAAGTCTTTTAAGAGCCGCTAACGAAACCAACGCTGTTTTAACTATTGAGGAACATTCGATTGAAGGAGGATTGGGTGGGGCGGTTGCGGAAAATTTTTTAGAATATGGAATCCTTCCGAAAAAATTCCAACGCATTGGTTTGAGAGCTGGTTTTTCTTCAATAGTCGGAAGCCAGACTTACTTAAGGAAAGCCTACGGATTAGACGCTCAAGCTATTGCCGCTAACGTTATTCGACTTCTCAATTCTGATCAGCCTACGATGTCTCCAAATTCAATTCCGGCCAAATAATTTGAAAATTAAAATAATTGTTTTTGTTTTATTTTTAGCGTTAATTTCGAGCGTATACCTTTTTAGAGATTCGCTATTCAATATTGCCGCAAAAAACCTGGTTCATGAAGATGTTTTGGAACTTGCGGAGGCAATTGTTGTTCTTAGCGGTTCTAAATCGGGCAATCGTTTAGAGAGCGGAGCCCAATTATTAAAGGACGGCTTTGGGAAGGCATTATATTTTAGCGGTTTTCAGGTCTATCCGCGACGTTTTACAAATCAATTAATGATTGAACATGCGAAAAGTCTTGGTATTCCTTCAGAGAAAATATTTACTCAAATATCGAATGAACAAGCTAGCACCTGGGGCGAGGGAATAGCTAATCTTAATTTGTTGAAGCAAAACGGCGTTCATAAATTTATTCTTGTGACCTCAAGTTTCCATACCAAAAGATCCCGTTGGGTTTATAAAAAACTAATAGACGAAATGAATTTGGAAATGGAATTTAAAGTTTATCCCGCAAAAGATCCAGATGTTCCAATTGAAGGTTCGTGGAAGTTGCGAGCGGGAAGAAAAATGATTTTGTTAGAGTATTTAAAAACAATTGCTTACTATATTGAGCATTAGGTTAAAATGATTGCATCATTTAAAAAGCAAAAGGATCTAAGTTGGAGAAAACCATCATGAGAAATAAATTCTTGGTTATCGCGCTTATGATTTTTCAATGCCTAAACTTTTCCAAAAACAGTTGGGCTGAAGAAAAAAAGACCACTCCCAAAAAAGGTAGAGCGTTTCTAAAATTCGATTCGAAAGATATTGAAAAAGGTAAACCATCTTCCGAATTTTTGGGTAATAGACCGGCTACGCCTTTTACTTTGGGGCCAGAAGATGTTGTAAAAGTTTTGGTATGGGATAATCCCGAACTAACTACCGTTTTACCCGTTCGACCGGATGGCTTATTAACTTTCCCTCTGATTGGAGATATAAAAGCCCAAGGACTAAGACCAAGCCAACTTAGAAAAGAACTTTCCGGAAGGTTATCTAAGTTTATCCAAAATCCTAACGTTACTGTGATGGTTCAGGAGATTAACAGTATTCAAATATCCATTACTGGAGAAATTTCCGAACCAGGTTCTTACAAAATTAATCGCCCGATTACTCTTTTACACTTAATATCCAAGGCAAAAGGGTTAACGGATAAAGCGGATTTGAAACGCTCTTTTGTTTTAAGGGACGGAAAGAAATTAAGTATTGATATGTATGCCCTATTTAAAAAAGACGATTTTTCTCAAAATGTTTGGCTAAATCCAAATGATTTGATTGTTATTCGTGATAATTTTCAAAGCCGAATTAATATTATTGGAGAAATAAATACTCCTCAAGTGATTGACTTTCGAGGAGGATTGACTGTATTAGACGCTGTTCTTTTAGCGGGCGGGTTAACCGAGATTGCAAAGCCGCAAGACGCTAAAATTTATCGAAAAATCAAGAAAACAAATGGTTCCCGGTCTATTGGAATTATTGATATAGATTTAGACGAGGTGATTTCTAAAGGAAATCTATCCAAAAATGTGAATTTAAGGCCTGGAGATATTATTCATATTCCAAGAAGCTTTTTTTAGGTAATACGACGAATCCTTTTGGTTTTTTACCAAGTTCACAAAAAAGTCTTAATGCCCTAATTTCTTTTCTCCGAAATAAAAATCGGTTTGGCTTGCCAATTTTTTAGTCTACCTTCCTCTTATTTTAGTTTTTCAAAATAACTTATCCATTTAAATCGGCATATAAAGAATAGAGTTTTATGAAAGACGCGAGAGTGGTTTTTATTTATTAATCCTATATAAAACAAAAAAAGATTTATCCGAAGAAAAATCGCAAAGAATAACTAAAAAATGTAACTTTTATCGGTTGTGTGAAAAGTGTTGAATTTCGCCGAATTAAATGCCTGAAAATTTTATATGTCGATATTATTAACGTTTGTCACAGTTCTGTGATGCTTCTGTAACTCTAATTTGTCTAAACTGTAACAGTAATGTAACTCCTTCTTATTTAAAGAGTTTATGGAATTCTATATAATAGCCGTAGTAAATATTTAAAGGCCAGGAAAGGCTCTTTTAATTTCATCTTACTTTTATGCCTATAATTTTTTATTGGAATATGGATGTTTAAGTTTTCTACAAAAATTTCAAGAACCGGATGTTCGTTTAAATCTATTTTTAATAGATTTCTTGCCGGTTTCTTAGTTTATCTAATAGGCGGATTTCCAGCATTAGTTTTTGCTTTGCCTCAGGACGGACAAATTGTAGCGGGGCAAGGGCAGATTAACCAAAACTCCCCAACGGATATGACTATCAATCAGTCTTCCAATAAACTGATTACCGATTGGAATAGTTTTAATATTGGGACCTCCGAATCTGTTCAGTTCAATCAACCGAATTCTAATTCCGTTGCTTTAAATAGAGTTCTTGGCGCCAACCCCAGCGATATATTGGGAAAACTGTCGGCAAATGGCCAAGTATTTTTGAGCAATCCCTCAGGCATATTATTTGGCGCAAACTCAAGAGTCAATGTGGGCGGTTTAATGGCCACCACCTTAGGAATTTCCAACCAAAACTTTCTGGATGGGAATTATAAATTTGAACAAGATCCCTCAAAGCCGCTCGCCTCAATCCTAAATAAAGGCAATATTGATTCGTCGGGATACGTTGGCTTACTGGCCCCTGGCGTAGAAAACCGGGGCAATATTGTGGCAAGCGCAGGTTCGGTTGCAATTGCATCTGGCGAAGCGGCGTCTTTAGACTTCATTGGCGATGGATTGATTAATTTTGCGATTACCAAGCCAGTGACTGGCGACGTGCTTGATGCAGACGGTAATGTTATTGAACATCGTGTTTTAAACTCTGGAAATATTCAGGCGGGTTATGTTTCTCTTTCGGCGAAATCGGCGAGCGATGTTGTAAAAAGCGTAGTGAATAACGAAGGCGTGATCGAAGCTCAATCCGCAGTCGAAAAAGATGGCGAAATTTACCTCATGGGCGAGGGCGGAAAAACGGTTGTATCAGGTACGCTTGATGCTTCTGGAAAAGGTTTTGGAGAAAAAGGCGGCACGATTCACGTATTGGGCGACGAGGTTGAATTAAACGGCGCAACGATAGATGCCTCTGGCGATAGCGGAGGCGGGACGGTTCTTGTTGGTGGCGACTTTCAGGGCAAAGGCAGTGTCCAAACCGCAACGAATACCACGGTTAGCGAAAGTACGGTGATAAACGCAGACGCCATTAATCAAGGCGACGGCGGGAAAATTATTATTTGGTCTGACAATTCGACGGTTACTGCGGGATTGCTAACGGCCCGTGGCGGCGCGACAAGCGGCAATGGCGGTTTAATTGAAACATCCGGAAAAAATAATTTATCAGTTACTCGGGCGGCAGACGTTTCGGCAACCAATGGACTAGCGGGAACATGGCTTTTAGATCCAAGGAACATAGAAATAGTTGCAGCGGGAGAGGCGCAACCTGGCGGAACCCTCGTCGCTTCCGAAGATGATTCCAAGATAGACGTCACTTTAATCAACGAAGCGTTGAACAACGGAACTAGTGTTTTAATCACCACAGGTTCCGATGGCGATCAAGAAGGCAATATCGTTGTAAGCGCGGCAATTGTAAAATCATCGGGAGCCGACACCTCCTTGACGCTTGAAGCGGCGGGAAATATCGTAGTTAACGCGCCGATCACTTCGACTTCTGGCGCTCTTTCAGTCAATCTAAATGCTCTTAAAGACATAACTGTTAATGCGGATATTACAACTAATGGCGGAGACGTTCTTTTTAATGGAGTTTCAGTAATTCCCCCTGCGAACGATAGCGAAGATACTTCCGACGCCGACGCCGACACTACCGACACCGACACAACCGCTGATTCTGACGCGACTTCCGACACTGACACTACCGACACCGACACAACCGCTGATTCTGACGCGACTTCCGACACTGTCACTACCGACACCGACACAGCAACTGACACTGGCGCAACTACGGATACTGATGCAACTACGGATACTGATGCAACTACGGATACTGATGCAACTACAGACACAGATACGGCTACTGATTCTGACACCGAAACGAATTTGGCAGATTCTTCTGATTCTTCCAATTCTGCAGAATCTCAAATATTCCAAGGAACTTCAGATCAATCTGTTTTATTAGGCGAAAGCGTTATTTCGGCGGACGGAGCCTTCTCGGTTGAGGTTCAAACCGATGTGGATGGCAACGAATCGCTTATCGTTGTGGGCGAAGAAGGCGTTACCATTAGTTTTGATGGCGATTTTGTGAATCAAACAATAAACGTTGATAGTTATGCTGTTAATGTTTTAGATGATTTTAATGCGGAAATTGTAAACTTTGATTCCGAGCAAGCAAACTCGGTTGATACAAGTTTTCCTGACAGCGATACTTCATCAGGCGCAGTAATAACAGCAAATGGAGTATCAGATATAGATGCAAATAATTTTACTGTTCAGCAATCAGTTGGCGACACGATTATTCTTAACTCCGATAATACAATTTCTTTAAATGTTGGAGGTACTGGCCTTATTAGTCTTCAGGTTTCTGCTAGCGACAGTAAAGTTCAGTTAAATAGTTCTATCAATACTGGCGGCGGTAACGTTGGATTTAATAAAGATGTGGAAGTGGGCGCTTCGGCTTCGGTCAATACTGGAGAGGGCGCCGGCGACGTTACTTTTAATGGTGAAGTTGAGGTTGAGTCCGGCGATTTAACGGTTGACGCTGGAACGGGCGATGTAACGTTTAAAGATCAAGTTGATGTTGGCGAAAATGAATTAACGGTTAGTTCCTCCGGAACGACTGAAGTTTCCGAAACCAGCGGTGTTTCGGGCGACGGAGGTACTTTCGAGGCAAACGCTAGCGAAGCCGTAAATGTCAACGCAGATATGGATTTGGGAGATAATGGAACCGTAGAGTTAAACGGCGGCGACATTAATCTTGCAGAAAATACAACCATTAGCGCTCAAGGCGGTGATATTGCTTTGACCGGCGGCGAAAACAAAACGGTTTCAGTTTTCGGAAATATAGACGCGTCCGATAAACGAGCTGGCGGTGTTGGCGGTAACGTTAAAATATTAGGCGAAAGAGTTGGTTTATTTGATATCGCTGAGGTAGATGTCTCTGGTGACGTAGGCGGTGGTGAAGCGTTAATCGGCGGAGATTATCAAGGTCAAGGAAACACGCTCACGGCTGATAAAACTTATATTTCCGAAAACGCTTCGATTAATGCGGATGCAATCACAGCCGGTAATGGCGGAAAAGTAATTGTTTGGGCAAATGGTTTCGCAAATATTCAAGGACATATCTCTGCGCGTGGCGGTTCGGTTTCGGGTAATGGCGGTTTTGTTGAAACCTCTGGTTTAAATTCTTTAAGTATCGCTAAAATGGCGGATGTTTCTGCTGTGAATGGAAACGGTGGCGAGTGGCTAATCGACCCAAACAATATTGAGATTGTTGCCGGATCGGGGACGTTTAATATCAATTCGTCAAATCCATTTGAATCTACTGGGGATAGCGCCACGATAGGAGTTAGTCTTATTAGAAGCGCCTTGCTCTTAGGAACTAATGTGACAGTTAAAACAGGGTCGGGTGGTTTTCAAGCGGGAAATATTACTCTAAGCGCGGACTTGGATTACAACGGAACTGGAGTCGGTACCTTAAGTCTGATAGCGCATAATGACATTATCCTGAATGCAGATATTAAGGATTTTGACACCAGCCAAACGACGGGAGGTTTGCCCGCCTCAAACGCTGATAGATTGAACTTGGTGCTTACGGCGGATAGCGATTTAAATGGCGGCGGTAATTTAGTGGTTTCCTTAGGGAGCGAAGTTGAAACTAATGGCGGTTCTGTCCAAATAGTAGCTAATGATTTAGACATTCAAGGAACGATTAATACCAATGATCCTCACTTGTCGGCGCTTTCCCAGACTGGTTCAGTTTCCGTTACTCGAGCGACAAATGGTTCTATAGGATTAGGCCAAACTAATAGCAATATGAGTATTAGCGGCCAAGAATTGCACAATATTACAACCCGTACTTTTAACTTAAGTACCGCCACGGGCGATATATTTGTGGATGGTGTGACAGCGGCTAATAGCGCAAATATTACTAAAGTTGTTTTGAGTGTAACGGGGGCTAACAAGAAGGTAACTTTTGATAATAACGCTTCCACATTCCAAAGTTTGGATGTTAACGCTACGAATGGAATTGAAATAAATGCCGATTTAACTCTTGATGTAACGCAAGCGGGAGTTTTTGTTCTTGATTCCAATTTTAACGCTGATACAGATGTTGATTCGTCTGCAGGCGGAACCATTACTATTGCCTCCGGAGCTAATTTTACTTCCGATCAAGGACTATTTATAACGGCCCGAGATATTGATTTACAGGGTAATATCGATAGCGGAGGGAACCAAATCGCTATCATCATGGCCCAGCCCGCTACTGGCAGTCAAAATTCAAAAGGGCAGATTGCAATTGGAACGGCAATCAGTTGTGGCGGTAAAGATTGCGTCATGGTTATTGACGGATCTGAATTGCAAAGAATAACCGCTTCGTCGCTTGTTATCGATAACGCTGCTACTACCACCTATGTAGAAAATATTTCCGCAGCCAATAGCGACAATATTGATCATGTCATTTTAAATGCAGATCAAGGCGTTTTCTTCTGGAAAGGCGAATCGACTTTTAATGGTTTAACCGTCAACTCGAAAAACTTTATTGATATCAGGCAGAATCTTACAACTGATGAACGTCATATGATTTTAAATGCCGATACGGATGGAACGGGAAACACTTCCGGTCTTAACGATAGAATCGTGATGTTTTCCAATCCCACCCTAACCTCGGCGGGCTCCATCACCTTAAATTCGCCCACTATTGGAACCCAATCCTTTGGCGAAGTTAGATTAAATGCCGATGCCGGTATTAGTATTACCGGAGATATAAACGCCACTGGCGATATCGTCCTTGAAGGAGATGCGAATGGAACCTCGGATACTTTAAGTGTTGTTCTTGGTTTTCCGGTGTCTCCTGGAACTCCTGCCGCACAAAAATTATCTTTTGCTGATGGAACCACTATTTCAACAACTGGCGGTAGCGTAACTCTAGATTCCACCACAGGCGGAATTGAGGCCTTAGGAGCGGTTACGATAAACGCCACAGACGGAATTATAATTAACGATGATTTCGTTGGAACTAGCGGTAACCTAACATTCAACGCCGATTCAGATGTTGATACGTCTGCTGGCGGCACGTTCACGGTAGCTTCTGGCGCGTCTGTTAGTTCCGGCAATGGAATAGATATCACGGCTCGAGACGTTGATTTATTAGGAACGATTGATAGCGGTTTGGGCAACGCGACGATCACGATGGCGCAAGTGACTGGCGGCACGCAAATGCGCACCTCTTTAGGCGATTCGGCTAGCAACTGCGGCGGTTTGGGTTGCGGCATGGTGTTGAGCGGAGCGGAACTTGAGAATATAAGCGGCGCGACGTTAACTTTCGTTAACAACAGTAAAGAGATCTATGTAGACGGTATAACGGCGGCTAACAGCAACAATGTTGGCACGGTGATTTTGACGGCTGGCGAAGCGATTCAGTTTGAGGGAACTTCTTCTACCTTTAACGCTTTGACGGTTAACTCGAAAGATCGTATAGACATTCGAGTCGATATCGCGACCGATACTGGCGATATGACGTTGAACGCGGATACGGACGGAACTGGCAATCCGATTCCATTGAACGACCGAATCGTAACGTTTGGGGATCGCACTTTAACTTCGGCTAACAAAGTTATATTGAACGGTCCAACGGTAGGCGTCGACGCTCAAAACGATTTGACGATCAATGCGGATAACGGAATCGACATAATCGGTAACGTAACTGGCAAAGAGAACTTAACCCTAAACGGGGACGTAAACGGAACATCCGACGGCAACGATAAAGTGACCTTTAGCGACGGTTCGGTGGTTTCATCCACTGGCGGGGTTGTTACTTTAGGTTCGACGACTGGCGGCCTTGAAGGATTGGGAGCCGTTACGGTAACGGCAACGGATGGAATCGTAATCTCTAGCGGTCAAATGACAGCGACTGGAGTAATGACTTTCAACGCCGATTCAGATGTTGATACGTCTGCTGGCGGCACGTTCACGGTAGCTT
>CAZMZH010000008.1:65905-200879 GCA_964570665.1 uncultured Nitrospinota bacterium
GTTTGAGGGAACTTCTTCTACCTTTAACGCTTTGACGGTTAACTCGAAAGATCGTGTCGATATTCGCGCCGACATAACAACAGATGTTGGAGACTTAACCTTAAATGCAGATACCGACGGCACGGGTAGTACAATTCCGATTGACGACCGCATCATTTTCTTTGGCGATCGTACCTTAACATCTGTGGGAAAAGCTACTTTAAATTCTCCAACTATTGGAATCGAATCGGAAGCTTCGATGATTGTCAATGCAGATAACGGAATTGTTGTTACTAATAATATTACCTCTGGAGGCGATATTACTTTAAATGGCGACGCCAATGGAACGGCAGACGGAGACGATAAAGTTTCCTTAATTAATGGAATGCTTATTGAATCGACAGGTGGAAGCGTTTCATTAGGCGCCGAAACTGGCGGTGTTGACGCTCCAGGAGATATAACCATTAACGCTACTAATGGAATTAACATTACGGCAGGTCAGTTCACGGCGAATGGGGTAATAACTTTTAATGCGGATACGGATGTTAATACTTTCATTGGCGGCACGTTAACAGTAGCCGCCGGAGCCAGCGTTGTGAGTAACGGCAATGATATTTTTATCACGGCTCGCGATATGGATTTGCTCGATACTTCTGGCAGCCTTTTTCAATTAAATAGCGGCATTGGCGATATTTTAATTACTCAAGCTCAAGCAATAACAGGCAATGAAGGGCAAATTGCCTTGGGCGAGGTAAACGGAGCTTGTCCCGATGTTGATTGTAAACTCAATCTTGATTCCACTGAATTTCTAAATATTAATGCTGCAAATCTAACCTTTGATACAACAGGGGATATTTTGGTTGAAGGGATTTCTAATTTAAGCGTGAGTAAGCTTATTTTGAATTCTGGTAAGACCGTCCAGTTTCGAGATGCCGTTAATAGTTTTAATGATTTAGAAGTAAACGCTAAAAATAACATTGATATTAGAACAAGTATTTCTGCCCTTACAGGGGATATTGTATTAAATGCGGATACGGATCAAACGGGTATTACCACAGGATTGTTTGATCGCATTTCATTTTTTGAAGATGCAGTTTTGACAGCTGAAAGAGGAATTACTTTAAGTTCTCCAACATTAGCGATTGAAACGACAGGCGACATTACCTTTTCCGCTAAAGATGGAATTACTTTGACAAACTCTTTACGAGCCAATGGAGACATTCTTTTTGATGGCGATTCTGATGAAATCGCAGGTACGAATGATGCGGTTAACCTTTTTGCTGGAATTACTATTGAATCCCTCGACGGTAAAATTGTTTTACGCGCCAAGACTGGCGGTATCGTTGCTCAAGGAGCTTTAGATCTAAAAGCCACCGATGGGGTTGATATCGAGTCGAATTTTACGTCTCAAGGAACAACGACCATTGACGCCGATACCAATAGCGATGGAGTTGGCGATTTGACTATCGTTGCGGATGTCCTTTTGTCTACTAGCGATAACCAACTCAATATTCGAGCGAACGATCTCGTTTTTAGTGGAATATTTACCCCATTAAACCCATTAGTAATTGATACTGGATCAGCGGATATTTTAATTCAAGTTTCAGATGGTGGAACAATTGGATTAGGTAATACTCCTGGCGACTTTACGATAGATGGATTGGAATTAACCCATATTAGAGCCAATAAATTAACTTTAGGCGATAATACAAATGGCGATGTTACAGTCGATGGTATTACAGCTTTGCAAAGCGATAATATTGGAACAGTTGCTATAGAAACAGGCGGTTCCATAAACGTTGATAACAACGAATCTGTGTTCAACGAATTGACCTTAACTGCTGTTACCGATATCAATGTGAATGTTAATTTAGAAACTGATACAGGTAACTTTGCAGCGGTGGCGGATTCTGAAATTAATGGAGTTGGCGATTTTAATTTAGGAGCTGGCGTAACCTTAACTTCCGCAAACGATATCGATGTCACCGCGGAAACTTTAAATTTACAGGGACAATTAATAGCGGGCGGGGAAATTACTCTTAATGGCGACGTTAATTCTGGCGGCGATATAGTTATCGAAGCTGCCGATGGAGTTACTATCGATCAAAATATTCTGAATTCCGGAACCATCACTATAGACGCCGATACAGACAGAAATGGCAATGGAGATTTTACGTTACTTTCAGGAATACTTATTAATTCGTTTGATAATGACATATCAATAACCGCGAATGATTTTATTATTAATGGACTTATCGATAGCGGAACGGCAACGTTAACTTTAACGGAATCAGTTAGCGGTACGATTGCAATAGGGGATCAAGCCGGGTTGGGCGATATTAATATCGACAATTCAGAGCTTCAAAATATTTCATCGGCGAATTTAGTTATCGGCGGAGATAAAAATGACGGTCAATTGATTGGTGGAGTAACGAGTTCCGCTTCTTCCAATATTGATAAATTAACTCTAAATTCTACAAAATCTTCAAAACGAGTTACTTTCCAGGGCGGAGCTTCCACGCTCAATGATTTAGAAGTGAACGCAGACGAAGATGTACGGGTGTGGAGCGGAGTTACGGCTAAAGAAACAAAACTCACTGCAGGCGACGATGTTCACTTTTGGAATGGAACAAATACTTTTGATTCTGTTGAAGCGACTGCGAACGACAGAGTCACTGTTTGGAATGGATCGGTCAACGTTAGTTCGGGAGATGCCACCTTTACTGCGGACGCTCAAGGATTAGGTAATCAAGGTCCCAACGATCATGATGGCGGTACTGGCCGAATTGAAGTTTGGAGTACGGGCTCGGTTAATACAAATGGTAATAATTTTACAGCGACCGGAGCCGATTTTAAATTGGATGGCGACATAAATGCTGGAACGGGAACTGTGACATTGAAAGAATCGTATGACGGTCGATTTGCCTTAGGCGATCAGGTTGGCATGGGCGGAGACCATATCGATATTGGCAAAAACGAAATTAGTAATATCACCGCAGATAATTTAGTAGTGGGTGGAAACCTAAATGACGGGCAATGGGTTGGAGGAATTTCTGCCGGCGACGTTGCAAATATAGGAAAAATTACCTTAAATGCAACGAAATCCTCTAGCGACATTGTTTTAGAAGGTGGCTCTTCAAACTTAGGCAACTTTGAGCTAAACGCTGGAGATGACATCAAGTTTTCTAGTTCCGTCAACGGCAATACAGGAACTTTGAATGCAGGCGACGATATTGAAATTAAGGCGACTTCCAATATTGAAACCTTTAATGCAATTGCTGGCGATGATATTAAAATTGATAAATCTTTTACGTCGCAAACTGCGGCATTAAATGCCGGTGATGATGTTCGAATTAAGAAAGAGTCTACAATAAATAATATCGCGGTTACTGCTGGCGACGATATCCAAATAGACAAGTCATTGACAACGACCGGTTCTGGAACATTTATTGCGGGTGATGATATTAGGTTAAAAGGCGCGTCAACAATAAATACGGTTGATATGACTGCTGGCGACGATATTCAAATTGATAAGTCGTTGACAACGACCGGTTCTGGAACATTTATTGCGGGTGACGATATTAGATTAAAAGGGGCGTCCACAATAAATACGGTTGATATGACTGCTGGCGACGATATTCGAATAGACAAGTCATTGACAACGACCGGTTCTGGAACATTTATTGCGGGTGATGATATTAGGTTAAAAGGCGCGTCTACAATAAATACGGTTGATATGACTGCTGGCGATGATATTCAAATTGATAAAGCGATAACTGCGGGCGGTTCCGGTTCATTTGTTGCTGGCGATGACATTAAACTAAAGGGAAACTCTTCTTTTGATAGCCTTTCAATTTCCGCTCAAGATAAAGTGGAAATAGATGGAGATTTAGATATTCAATCTGGACCGACCACAATTGCAGCGGATTCTGACGGAAATGGTCAAGGAAACCTTTATATTAAATCCCACGCGGATATTAAAACGAATAATAATGATTTGAATTTGTCCGCAAACGACTTAAGCCTTTCGGGAAAGATTAATACCGGAACAGGTACAACCTCTATA
This sequence comes from uncultured Nitrospinota bacterium, assembly GCA_964570665.1. Lineage (GTDB taxonomy): Bacteria > Nitrospinota > Nitrospinia > Nitrospinales > JAJDAT01 > JAJDAT01. Next base: position 69,951 of record CAZMZH010000008.1, read on the forward strand.
GCGGTTTCAGATGGAGGAACTATAGGATTGGGGTATGGATCGGGTAATATGAGGATTAGCGGTTCGGAGTTGAAAAGAATTACTTCCGAGAAATTAACCTTAGGCGACGCAACAACTCAGAATATTCAAGTGAAAGGCGTATCCGCAAGCAATAGCAACAATATTGGGACTGTAGAATTGAACGCTTTAGCTAGTGGCGGCGAGGTAAATTTTATTAGCTCGAAGTCGACCTTTAACGCTTTATCTATTAACGCTGGCGGAAATATAAACGTACTAAGAGATGTAACGACCGATAGCGGAAGTTTTAATGCAGAAGCTGATTATGACAATAGCGGTCAAGGAGCGTTTACTTTAAATAGTTCGTCTACGATTGAATCGGAAAAAGATATCAATATTTCTGGATACGGTTTAAATATTGATGGAGATCTTGAAGCCAATGGAACAATTACATTAGACGATAAAAGCTTCTAGTTTTTCCGTTGGAAAAGACAACCTTTCTATACACCCCTTCCTTTTGAGTTCTTCAAGCATTCAGTTCGCAACTTTTAAAATGAATTAGTTTAACCAACCTACCTGACGCCTAGGAATATTCTTTTTCCTCGTAAGCGCATTTTTTCTGATGTTAGATCAAGCTGATTTAAATGATTATTTGTTTTTATCCATAGTTGAAATAATGAATTTTCTCAAAGCTTTTTCAAAGTCTCCTCTTCTTAGTTGGATATTTTCTTTAATTTCTCCCGAAGCAACTCCGTCTAATTGTTGTATGGCCCAATTCATATTATCAACCAAAGTATTGAAGGTTTTTTCGAGGAAGCCCACTTCGTCGCGAGTTTTGATATTCACTTTTTCTTGACGAAAATTTCCTTTAGCAATACTCCCAAGTTTTAATGTGACTTCTCCTAATGGAGTTGTGATTTGTCTGATGATGATTGTGCTTAAGATAAATCCGAAGGCAAATAGAATGATCAATGCCTTATATTGATTATTTATCATGTTGATAACGCGAATTTGCGAAAGGCTGGCCATTTCTTTGACCGCCGAGTTCATAGCCTGTAAAAGATTTAAATTGTTTTCGCTTATATAGTTAGAGGCGTTATGAACTGTTGGTAAGGTTTTGAAAATAAAATCTAATTTTTCTCGAAATAGTTCCCAATTGGTTTTAAGGTCGTATATTTTTTTTCTAATATTGGGATCTTCTACTTTTTTTATATTAAGAGTAGGGTTGCCTTCCAATAATCCCTGAATGATTTGATCTTGCAGTTTTATAAACTCCATACTTTCATCTACATAACTTGGATTGTGATACCGAGTAAAACCTAATATAGTTTTTGTTAATCTTTGAATAATTTCTCGCAGTCGTCCAGCAATGGCAACAGTTTGCATATCGGACTTGCCGCTTAATAGAGTGACTACATTTTGGGTTTCATTAAAAAGTTTTAAGTGGCTCTCCATTATATGGTCGATATTATTCGATACTTCCGGCCAGGTATGAAGAATGACTTCTACGTTCATAACAAAAGGGACCCATTGTTCTTGGATTTTATTAAATCGATCCAAAATATCGCCTGTTTGAATAGCCGAAACTCCTAGCTCCTCATCGCCCTGCATTAAAGCTTGCAAGACAGTGCGAAATTCCATTTTAATAGAATTAATCTCTTCAATCTTTTTTTGTTCTCCCATCAATAAAGCCATTAAGCTTTTGGACAATTGTTGAGTTAGCATTCGCTGTTTCCCGGCAAGATAAATCAACTTAGCGTCGTACTTTTGGTTTGTGTCCAAAGTTTTAACGGTGTAATAAACCAGACCTACCATTGAGAAAAGTAGGGCAAATGTTAAAAAGTACAATTTGACAGGGATCTTAAAAAAACCCATGGTGAATTCCCGGCCTCTTTTTGTGCTATCGTATTGCTCAGAGGCGGTACCAGGGGTTTCAGGGCTTTGGCCTGACATTGAAATTCTCCTTATTAAAGTGAAACCACGAATTACTTAGCAAATTGTTGTATATAGATAACTAATTGCCATATTTGTTCGGTTTTTAATCCACGATTAGGTAAGCAAGCCGACCCAATTGCTCCGTTTTTTATAACTCCAAACATCTGACCGTCAGATATTGATTGCATTGTTTCCTTACACGTAAAGTTTCTGGGAAGGGGCGCTAAAGCCCAGGACATTAAACCCATTCCATTGCCTGTATCTCCATGACAATTTTTACAGGGGGTTGGTTTTACCAAAAAGTGGTATAAGTTTTTTCCAGAGGCTATGTTTTCAGGCGTCGCCTTAAGTGGGTTTTTTAATTTTCTAAATTTTTTTGTAACGGGACGAGTATTTCTGGGTTGTGGACAAACGCCTACCTGAAGATCCACTGCCCATGAAAGTCCAATATCAAAAATTGAAAGAAAGACCAAAGACAAAATGAAAAGCTTTGTAATTTGAAAGAATAAGAATGAGCTATTTTTTGCCATAATTGTCAAATGATCAACTTCACGGTAACGGATTCTATTTTATTAAACCAAGTCATTTATAAAAAAAAATTTGGTTTTCTTAAAAGCTTTTATTTAAGTCTACGGTAATGGGATTTAAAAATTTATTCTAACTGAAAATATTTCAATTAGTTAGAAAAAAAGTAACTTTTTATTAAAACTAATATTTGTGGAAGTATTTTTGTAAGCAAATTTTTATGAAACCAGCGGGGTATTTTTTAAGTTTTTTTATTATAAGAAAATAATAATTCCCTAAAAATGAAGCGTATGATAAGAAATTTCTTCAGGATTTGTAATTTTTAAAAATGGAAAATAACTTTGTAGTACAATGAGTTAGCCATATATATTTTTTCTTTCAATGTGTATATTTAAAAAAGATTGGATATAACTCAAAAAAATTATTTTTTATTATTTCAATTTGATTTAAAAATCTCTTCTCGTCGAGAAGATTAAGAAAGCTTCTAAAATATGATTTATGATTCTGAAAAGACCGAGGATTATTTTGAAGAAATCAAGCGTAAACTTGACGACGTAGAGCCTCAAATTGGTCCTTTTGTGATGGAACTTTACAACGCGTATCAGGAGAGCTCTACCATTTTTATTATTGGTAATGGCGGTAGCGCAGCAAATGCGAGTCATTTTGCGCAAGATTTGGCAAAAGGTACTTTGTCGGATATTTCGCAGAAGAAAAGAATTCGAGCTGTTTCCTTAACAGATAATGGACCTTTCATAACGGCGCTAGCGAACGATGAAGGTTATGAGAATGTTTTTTTACAACAATTAATGACATACGCCCAACCAAAGGATCGTTTGGTCATAATAAGCGGTTCTGGCAACAGTTCTAATGTGGTTAAGGCGGCTGAATATGCGCTTAAAAATAGTATGGGTGTATTAGGGGTTACTGGGTTTGACGGTGGGAAGGTCAAAGGTTTGTCCAAGATTAATGTTCACGTTCCCAGTAACGATATGGGGTTAGTTGAAGCCGTTCATTCCGTAATTTTTCACCTTACGATGTCCCAGCTTGCGGATATGATAGCTATAGGCAAATAGAAATTAAACGATAAAAATTGTTTAAATCGTAAATTATTGGTTTTATAAGCTAAATTATAAAGCTACCTAGGAATTACATCCGCTTGAGTTTGGCATTCAATTGTTGAATTAATGTAGTCCATTTTGAAAAAATGAATTTCAAAAACTCCTTCCTGAAAAGATATCTAAATCTGAAATAAATTTCTGCATTATAAAGCGAAGCGATAATTCTATGATATTTCCAATTTTTAAAGTTATTTAAAACCAAGCCTCTACCTGAAACCCCTAATGTTTGAATTCCGAAAGGAAACTTTAATGCAAAAAAAAGGGGTTGAGAGTTTAGGGATAAATCTGTTTGTTGTTCCGTAATCACGACTTCCTTAAACCGTTGATCTGGTATGGAAAACTCAATGCCACTGCCTAAGTCTCGGATGTATACCTTAACGGGTTTCAGTAGTTTCAAAATAAATAAAGGATAATAGGTATGTAAGCGTTTTGAAAACTCATGAAATGTTTTTTCTATGGTTTCTACTTCGATAAGTGGGCTTTGATCGAATGGCAACGAATCGAAGCGTTTAAAATCTGATTCAAATTTGGCTAGGGAATCAGAGGAATCGTGAGCTTCGGTTTTAGAGGTTTCAACACAGTCTCCAGGATAGAGAGTTAAGAGCTTTTTCCCTTTTTTTTTAAAAAAAGTGTCGACGTCGTTTGGATTATTAGCATATTCGTTGATGAAACGATTATCTTCACAGCAGAAATAAATAAAACTAGCAAATGGAATTGTATATTCCGCTCCTAGCCAGTCATGTCTCTCAGTCATTTCTTCAAGAGTATTCTCTTTTTCCCTTTTCAGGTTTTCTTTAAAGTTTGGGAACCCGTTGAAGCCCGCAATTGAAAATTGATTTAATAAGATTTTTGATTTCCCGATATCGTTCATAATATTCAGGCAGTCGGGTTTTTGTATTTTTGCGTCGTTAATATTGAGAATAGTATCGTTTCCCTGAATCGTAGCCAAACAGGAATCCATAATGCCAACCTGATAGCAATAAACTTTAGTTTTAGAATCAAGGTCTACAATTTCTCTATGCGGCAACAATTGAATATTAGTAAACCCTAGTTGGCGAAAGGCTTTTTCCATTTTATCGCTATTGGTTTTTTGAAAATAAACAGTCGCTTTTTCCTTAAACCATGTTGGGAACGATTTAAGCGTTGGAATGTTAAAATGATCTGGATGTTCGTGAGAAATCCAAATAGCGTTAATTTCATCCAACAAGGTTTGGTCAAATTTAACTTCAGGAAATTGAGCCCAGGAGTTATTAAAAACTTTTCCAATAGTCCAAGGATCGGTCCATAAAGTTGTTTCGCCCGTTCGAATTATTATTGAGGAATGGCTAAAGAATTGAATGTTCATTGAAGTATAAAATTTTTAATCATTTTGCAGTATAGGTTTGAATCTAATAACGGTAATTACCGGTTAATGATCAAACGTTCTTAGAGAATACTCTATTATTAAGAATTTTAGGAACCAAATATTTTCTTTACTCTTTCTGGTCAATGTATTTCTATATTTGTGAATTTTTGATTGGCAAAACTCAATAACTTTTACAATAGAAGTTCCAATCGGCTTAATAAATATTAATCTTTTAAAAAGGTAAACCCTTGCAATTTTTGATAAATAACCAATCGTATAATCCACTACGCATTTTTTGTATTGGAAAAAATTATGACGAACACATAAAAGAGTTAGGAGGCAACCGCTTAGACGAACCGGTAGTTTTTATGAAGCCCGTTTCTAATATTGTGGCTCCAGGTGAATTTCTTTGCTATCCCCGGTATGGAGCGGAGTTGCACCATGAGACGGAAGTGGTTCTTTTGATTGGAAAAGAAGGAAGAGACATTTCCGAAGGAGATGCTTATTCGTATATTGCCGGCATTACTTTAGGATTGGATTTAACGTTGAGAGACGTTCAAAGCAAATTAAAAAAAAGTGGTTTGCCGTGGGAACTCTCAAAATCGTTTGACCAAAGCGCTCCTTTAGGTTGTTTCAAAGCTTATGAATCAGGTTCTATTGATTTGGAGAATTTGCTTTTCTCATGTCGCGTGAATGGAGACCTTCGTCAAAATGGCAATACTCAAGATATGATTTTTCCTATAAAAAACTTAATCAAGAGACTCAGCGGTTGGTGGACTTTACGAGAGGGCGATATTATTTTTACGGGAACTCCTTCTGGAGTAGGACCGCTAAATGTTGGAGACCAAATCGAAATTCAGAGCCCGGATATTGGATCGTTTTCTTGGGGAATTGTGGGTTCGTAATTTATAAGCGATTAGGTCAATTTCCTTTGCCTAAGCTGAAGGAAGGCGAATGCTAGTTCAGTAAAAACATTCTAAAATGTCCGATATTAAGTTTACGTTTAGTTGGTAAGGCGTGGAATTATCAAATAAATTAATACGATATAGGTTAGATAAAAAGGTAAAGAATAAACGTATAAAGTAGACAATCCCCTAGATAAGCTGTATCCGACGATCCAAATATTACTCCCAATCCATAATAGTTCAAAAAGATTGTTCCCGCCAATAAGAGGGTAGTAGGTATTCTTTCTGCAAGAGCAAAATCAAATAAAATATCCATGAGTCGAGAAACGCGCCAACCGATTAGAGTTATACCGTTTATAAAAGTACCAACTAGCGTTAGATCAATGAGAGAAGCTATCATTTTATAACTAGCGGTAAACTTACCTCAAGATAACTTTAAGAGAGCCTTTAATAATTATTTTTTTGATGGATTAATTTTCACAGAAAACAAACTATTAAGCCTTGGATTATTAGAATCTTCTCTTAATCTTATTATGTAGTTTTATTACTACATGAAGAGTCGAGAATATACCTCAAAAGTTTCGTGATCTTAGCGATTATTTAATTTGATTAAAACTCTTATGATTAGCTCAAGGATAAAGAAAATCATTGCTTGATTTTCTCGAAATATAAAAAACAAATTTAAAATCTTTTTTTATTAGGAGTTAAAAAATGAAAACTCAAAAAATATTGCGAATAGGCTTAATTGCATTATTCATATTTGGTTGCGCTTCAATGAATGTTGGCGCTGAGGAAAAGGCTCCACCCAATCCTCTTTCGGGTTATACCATTCATGTTTCGGCGCCGCACATAATGAATGGAGAAGTTGTTGGTCCATTTCATCATTATTGTAAGCCAATAAATAAAGATATTATCCAATGTATTCTGTTTGAATCGACTGACGCAAACGCTCGTATGACTGAAATTGAATATATGGTTTCTAAAGAATTGGCAAGAAAAGTAATTCCCAAACATTCTCATAAACAAAATTGGCATGACCATGCAGAAGAAATTGCTACTGGCCGGGTCGCAATTCATAATCCGACCGATCCAGCAGAACAGAAAAAATTAGCCGACTATGTTGGTAAAACGGATGGAATTATTTTTCATCTTTGGCCTGATGGAGCGCCTATCCCAGACGGTTCAGTAATGATTCCACAATCAATTGGACATTGGGAAGCGACTCATGGAAAAGTTAACCAATAAACTTATCAAATAAACTTTGGAATTTTAGAAAGGAAATATTATGGAAAAGCTGCCAAAGGTTGGTTTATTTTTTTGGACATTCTTCATTGCGTTAATTTTTATGGTAACGCCGGTTACTGGGAGTGATGCCTCTGTATCCAGCGATTCGAAAGTTGAGTTAGAAAAAATAAAAAGAGAGTTTGCTTCTGTTTTGAAACTAAAAGGAACTGCCCGGAAGGAAATTAATGCTATTGCTAATTTGTTTGCTCCAAGTTCAAAGTTAGCGGCAATAGATATTACAAATGCAAGTGGCGAATATTGCATGTTAGAAAAAGTAACCAAACATAACATGATTCATTTTTCAAGCCGTCCGGAAGGAACTCATGAGGATATTGTGTATTACTTGAATCCAAAGACTTTCATCGAAAATGGACTGGATGTGGGAAAACTTCCCAGACAGCCCAAGGAGCTAGGAAAAATGCTTCCTTTACAGTGGTATTATTATGACGGAACTTACGTGGAGCCGCATCAGGGAACTCAGATGAACAAGGAGTTTGTCATTATGACGGTCAATATTAAATAACTTCGAAGGAAGATGTCGGTTCTGGTTCGCTATTTTTAGATTCCTCCCCGCGATAAAGAACCGGCACAATCCTCTTTTATTAAGAGCTATCTTTGTTTGTAATAATTAATTCACTTCTCAGTCCTTTGATGAGAGAGATACACATTCCCACCATAATTATCGCAAAAGGAAGCCCAGAAGCAATTGCGGCAGTTTGTAGCGCCGTTAATCCTCCTGCCAATACCAAGACTGAAGCGATTACTCCTTCCGTTATGGCCCAAAAAACTTTTTGATTTACGGGAGGATTAGGATGTCCTCCAGCAGTCAATATATCAATGACCAAACTACCCGAATCGGATGAAGTAACGAAAAAAGTAACAATTACCATAGTAGATAAACCAGCCGTAATTTGAGCGTAGGGAAGTTGGTTTAGCGTTTTAAAAAGAGCCGAGCTAACATTTAAGGAAACTGCTTCAGCGATAGGCGCTCCTTGAAATATTTCAAGATGAAGAGCGGTCCCTCCAAAAATACTCAACCAAATAAATGTGGCGAACGTTGGGGCAAACAAACCTCCTAATATGAATTCGCGGATGGTTCTACCTTTTGATATTCGTGCGATGAATAGGCCGACAAATGGCGCCCAGGCGATCCACCATCCCCAATAGAACGTTGTCCAACTGGATTTCCATTCGGTCGTGGCGATGGATTCGCTCCAATAACTGAAATACAAAATATTGCTGAAATAATCTTTAATATTAGTGGCAAACATTTCGACAATAAAAAAAGTGGGTCCGAGAAAAAATACAAAAGCAACTAATAGGATGCTGACTCCCACATTAAAATTACTTATTCGACTGATGCCTTTTTCCAAGCCCAATACAACCGACGCGGTAGCACAGGCTGTTATTAGCGCTATGAGAATGATTTGAATGGTTTTACTTTCAGGAACGTCTACTACAAAATTTAAACCGGAATTGACTTGCATTGAGCCCAATCCAAGGGAAGTCGCCACTCCAAACATAGTTCCGACCACTGCGAAAACATCGATACAATGTCCCCAGGGACCGTAAATTTTGTCGCCTAAAAGAGGGTAGAAGCAAGATCGGATGGTGAGCGGCAGTCCTTTTCTAAAAGAAAAATAAGCGAGAGAAAGTCCCACCACCATAAAAACACCCCAGGCATGCAATCCCCAATGAAAATAGGTCACGTTCATAGCCTGATGAGCGGCAGCTAACATTTTTGCATCGCTAACGGGTGGGCTCATGTAATGTTTTATGGGTTCTGCAATGCTCCAAAATACCAACCCGATACCCATGCCAGCGCTAAACATCATCGAGAACCAGGTTGGGTAGTTGAATTGAGGTTTCTCTCCAGGTTGTCCTAATCGAATTTTTCCATATTTACTAAATAAGAGAAACAGCACAAAGCAAAGAAATGCGACGGTTCCAATAGTGAAGACCCAACTTAAGTTTTCTACTATGGACGATTGGATGAAATTAAAAAATTTTTTAGATATTTCCGGAAGTAGGGTCGCAAATAAAATAAAGATAAACATCAACACTGCAGATGCTATAAAAACCGGGGGATTGGTTTCTTTAAAGAACCAAATTGGTTTGGTGGTTATTTTGTGATTCATTAATCAAGCGATTGTAGGAGGAAGGATAAAGTTAAATTTTAGTTTAAAGGCATATTGTATAGGGGAATAGCCCTAAACGCTATCTTGTTAATTGTTTAAGTTGATTTAATTGACTATTTGTATGGTGTTATATCGGTATGCAAGCCGATTGAATAAGGTCAAGACTTGTAAATTAAGCATTTTTAATATATTATATTGTCTTCCATACAACGTAATATACTTATGTCGATTATTTTGATAATTTTATAGTTTATTTGGGCGTTTATATTTTTTTGCAATATGGCATTAAACTGCGAGGACAGCGTCTGAATGCTATTCCCTAACTCAATAAAGGAGTGCATTCATGGAAATTTCAACCGACAAAACTGCCGTAGAAAAAGCGCAAGAGTATTACGATAGTACCCCGGCAGACGAATTTTATTTTAAAATTTGGGGTGGCGAGCACATTCATGTTGGTATTTATAATCAACCTGACGAATCCATTAAAGATGCTAGTCCCCGAATTGTCCATAAAATGGCCAAAAAAGTGGGTATAACCAAGGATACCAAGGTTCTTGATCTCGGTTCTGGATATGGTGGAGCGGCTCGATACCTTACTAAGACTTTTGATTGTGAAGTGACCTGCTTAAACCTTAGCGAAACTCAAAACGCAAAGAACGAAAGATTTAATAAGGAACAAGAGTTAGATCATCTTATTACTATTGTTGAAGGTAATTTTGAAGATATTCCTTTTCCAGATAGTTCTTACGACGTCATTTGGTCTCAAGACGCAATTGTTCATAGTTCCGATAGAGCAAAAGTGATTTCAGAAGTGGATAGGGTGCTAAAAGACGATGGAGATTTTATTTTTACCGATTTGATGCAAACTTATGGCTGCCCGCAAGAAGTTTTGCAGCCTGTATTGGATAGAATTCATCTAGATACTCTTGGCTCGTTTGGGTTTTATGTAGAGCAAGCGAGGAAGCTTGGGATTGAAAGCTCTCATATATTGGATTTGTCCGTGCATTTGACCACTCATTACCGACGCGTAATGGAAGAGACTGAGGAGCGTTACGATGAAATGGTTGAAGCTTGCGGAAAAGAATATATCGATACAATGATCGCAGGATTAAAACATTGGATTAAAGCTGGAAACAACGACCATTTGTCGTGGGGTATCATGCATTTCAGCAAAGGGGAAGTTGCTTAAAAAGTTCTCCCATATAGATTTTCAAAGCCTCTTTTCACTTTATGTGGAAGGAGGCTTTTTTATTCCCTAAAAAAATCTAATCAGTAGTTGTGATTTGTTTTCCTAGGGTTTTAGAGATGACAGAGAGGAAGTTTTGAACTTCTATAGGTTTAGTAATATAACCATTGAATCCCGCTTGTTCAGCTTTCTCTATATCCTTTTGCATGGCGTTAGCGCTAACGGCAATTACCGGTATGCCGCTAGTTTCTTCTAACGCTTGCAAACGTTCTAACGCTTCAAACCCGTCCATTTCGGGCATATTGATATCCATTAAAACAATATTAGGCAGATGGGTTTGAGCTAATTCAATTCCAATTTTAGCGCGAGGCGCCGAAATTAATTTTAGGGCTGGAATCTCGGAGACAAGTCGTTCTAGTAAAGCCAAGTTATCAACATTGTCTTCAATATAAAGAGCTAATATTGTTTCTCCATGCGAAACTTCGGGATAACTGGTTTCCAATTCTTGCGGAAAAATTGTTGTGACGCTCTTATTTTTATTTGCTTGACCTATTGGTATTTCAATAAAGAACTCGGAGCCCACACCGACTACGCTTTTTACATTTAGGTTTCCGCCCATCATTTCCATTAATTTTTTGCAAATAGATAAACCAATTCCGGTCCCTTCAATAGCTGTTTTATCTGCTTCTAACCTATTAAAAGGCTCAAATATATCATTTAATTTATCCTCAGGGATTCCAGGGCCGGTATCGATAAATTTTAATCTGAAAGCTTGTTTGTCTTCAGCGATTTCTTTAAGAACTTGGACCGATCCATTTGGGTTGTTATATTTTATCCCATTAGACAATAAATTTAAGATTACTTGTTTTAAACGAACAGAATCCGCGAATACGATAGAATTTTCAAATTGGTCCATTTCGTAAACCAATTTAATTTTATGCTTTTTAGCGGTGGGTTCTATAATTTCTAAAACTTCTTCAATAATATCTTTTAGTTGGTTGTTTTCGTTAGAAACAGAGAATTGGCCAGATTCTATTCTAGAAAGATCTAAAACTTCGTTAATCAATTCTAAGAGGTGCTTTCCCGCTTTAATAATGTGGTTTGCATCGGTCTGATGAATTTCATGTAAAGGTGTTTGAGTGTCCTTCAACATCATTTGAGTAAAACCTAATATTGCATTCATCGGAGTTCGCAACTCATGGCTCATTCGCGAAAGAAACTCAGATTTAGCTTGGTTAGCTTTTTCCGCTTCAATTTTAGCGCGTTCTGCCAATGAAATAGCTGTTTTTAGTTTAGCGGTACGTTCTTCAACCTGATCTTCCAACCGGTCGTTAACTCCCTGTAAAGCAATCTCTTGTTCCTGGATGCGATCCAACATCTCGTTAAATTTATCTATCAAGTTTCCCATTTCGTCTTGAGTAGTTTTTGTCGCGCGAATAGAGTAGTCGCGATCAACCGATACTTGAGAAACTTTGTCGGACAAATGCATAATTGGGCCAGAAATCATCGATTCTAACTTTTTGGAAACGAGAAAAGCGGCAATAGACGATATGATCAATACAATAAAAACTATGAGACCGTTTTCACCTAAAAGCTTAGGCAAAGACTTGTGGTGGCTAATGATCCGAATAGTTCCTATTGTGTCATTGTTGAGTTGAATTGGCAGAGTGATGTTAAGTTTATTGAGAGTAAAGGAATCGGCGGATGAATCAGATTTTGAAAGAAAAATATTAGGATCTGAATCATTACGGTTAAAAAAAGCGAAAATTTTTCCATTAGCATCGTACACGGCTGCGGCCTCTATACGGTTATCCGTTTGAAGAGACCTTAGTACGTCTTTTCCCGTTTGAGGGTCGTCGAATACGAGCGCGGCAGAGCTATTGTTGCCGACAATTTCAGCCAAACTTGTAAGCTCTCTGACTTCCCCAATTCTAAACATGGTGAAATTATAAATAGCGAATAAGACGCAAGCTAAAGCCAGAGCGATCCCAGAAGTTAACATGATGACCCGAATTAACTTTTTTTGAATGGAAACGTCGGTAATGAATCGCATGGCTTTATTGGTTTTCGGAACTTATGATTCGAGATAGCATTAGTAATCTGGAACTTATTTTAAATTCTGATTTTTTTGCTTGGTTCAAATTTATTTCTAAGCGCATTTTCCCTTTATTTTCATAAAAATTTATGATTCCTCCTCTTTGGGCAAAACCATTCGTTTTGCTTAAAGTTAATGTTTTTCCTTCCATCGCTGCATTTACAATAAACGGCATTTGGTTAATCTGTTTAGGGCATACGTAAAGGAGATGGAAATTTTTGATATTGTTTATATTTTCCACTAATTCGACTTTAACTTGCAAATCTTTAATGGTTTCTTCTTCTAAAAGTTTTAGAGAACCGAAAATAGGGCTAGCTCCTAAGACGCCTATACGGAAAGTTTTGTGAGAATTGATAAATGAGTTTGTGGGCCATTGGATGAAATCCAATATTTTATAAATCATAGCGACCTGCAATTCCAATTTAAGAGACTTTTCGTTATTGGATTCTTGACCGAAAGCATTACTAAAAGAAAAAGTGAGAAAAAGCAGAATTGAAAAAAGGCAAAGGCTCGAGCGAAAAATGGAGACGCTAGGAGTTTTGTATCGAAATCGGCAACTAAAATGTATTAAATTTTTTAAAGTCATTGCGAATACCGATTCAATATTTCCATGTTAATTTTCCGTAAAAACTTCGCGGAACTTCGGAAGATAAAATTCCAGTATTCGGGGAGGTGAATTCAGGGTGATGAGGATCTAAAAGATTTTGTCCTACAAAGCTAATTTCCACGTCTTCGCGGGGATGGTAACCTATACGTATGTCAAAACGTGTGTAGCTCGGAATATCTAAAGTTTTTAATTTGTTTACAAAACGTAAGGTTTTATCAAGCTCAAGTCCGTAAGGAAGGTTGAGACGAGATTGAACAAAGAACTGATATTGAGGGCTTTGTCCTTCCGCTACTCCTTCGGCAGAGATATCTGTACTTCCAAGATCGTTTCGTAGTTGGATTTCTAACCACGATACCCAACCTTTTAATTTCCACCAGTCGGTAACGTTCCACTGAGAAAGAAATTCGATGCCAAAGGTTTCACCCGACAATTTGTTGTCTATAACTTGAGGGATTACAAAGTGGCTTGGTGGCGGCGTAGTTTCAAAAAAAGCTGTTTGGGTTTCGGCAGTTATTAGATGATCGTAAAAATTTAAGAAACCCGTTATATCAAAATAGAGCCTATCGTTAGGTCGGAAGCGGTAGCCAAGCTCCAATGCGGTTAAGTTTTCAGCGTCTACATTATCAGAACCGAAAAAAGCCACCATATTAGGCGTTCCGTCCACCCGAAATGCCGATATATTGACGCGACTGGAATCTTCAACACGATCTGGAGTCCTAACAACATGGGAAAGCGCGGTCCATATTGTGTTGGTGTCGTTTGGTGTCCAACTTAAACGGATATTCGGCTGAATTTCAAATTCGGTGAATGAGTTATAGCTAAATTTTGAGCCTACTACAAGAGTCAACTGGTTATCTAAAAAACCTATATCGCTTTGAATAAAACCGCTGGTATTAAAATTAACTTCGCTGGCGGGGTTGAAGGAAAGCGTAAAACTATTCCTAAAGTTATCGGCGACCACTCTCTGGCCTAACCCCCAGATGATTTCTTTATCGTTTCCGAGATTAAATCGATGTTGAAAGTCAAGGTCGACTGTATCAAACGTTTGAGTAAGGGTAGACTCCATTCTTTTAAAGCGGTCATAGTAAAATTGAAGCTGAGTATCTGATTGATCCTCATTCACTCGATTCCAACGAGCTAAAATATTTGCGCCACTTACCGATGCGTCTTCTACCGAATTTTCAAAAAAAGGAGAGACCATTATTTTATTGTCGTCACGCTTTATTTCTACTCCTGATTTACCTGAATAAATATCTCCCTGAATAGTAAAAATATTTGAGTCATAATTGTCCCAGTCGATTCGAAAACCGCCACGAATGGCTTTCCAATCGTCCTTCGTATCGTTCCCCTGCGCATCGACAAAGTCATCGCGTTTAAAAACTTTTCCATAAACTCGATAATGAGCTTTTTCGTTAAGTTTGTCGCCGTACCGGAAATTACTAAATCCTTCTTCTTGGGTTCCTCCACCTCCGGAAAGCAAGGCGCCTTGTGTCTTTATCGCATTTTTTGTAATAATGTTGATTACGCCGTTTGAGGCATTCGCTCCCCATAGCGTGTTCCCTGGCCCTCTTATTACTTCAATACGGTCGATATCTTCTAATAAAGTGTCCTGAACATCCCAGAATACCCCGGCAAAAGCGGGATTGTAAACGCTACGGCCATCTACTAGAACTAAAAGCTTTTTGGAAAAAATTTCGTTGAAACCTCGGGTGGAGATTGCCCATTTATTAGCGTCAATTTGGGCCACTTCCATGCCGGGAACTGTGCGTAAAATTTCTGGAATCGTTGTGGCTCCAGATCGCCGAATGTCTTCTTCGGTAATCACGCTTACCGCAGCGGCAGCATTGAATAGAATTCCTTCTTTTTTGGAAACCGAACTGATTTTGATATCCATCAGTTCTTCCAACGTCATTTTTTTGAGTTTATGGAATCCTTTAGATGGTAGCTTAATTTCTTTAGCGTGGATTTGGTAAGGCTGGATTAATAGAGAAACTAAGACGAGAGAAATAAGAAATTTTTTAGTGGTTTGAAACATTAGATTATTTCGAAATGGTGAAATTATATCTCAGAAAAGCACAATCTAATAACTAAAATTTTATTCAGCATTTTTTGATAAAGAAAAGTGATCAAAAATTGAAAATCCCATCAAGGTTTAGCTTTAAAAAATATTGAAAAAACACATTCAAAATATTATTTGGGATGGCGATTTAAATAATAAGATTGTCCATAAAAAGTTAAGCTTAGGGACTCTAATTCACTAATAACTTAAATGGTAACCTTTATTTATAATGGGATGTTACAGACGAGTTAAATTAAGGTTACAAGTTTGTTGCATTTTGCAATAGGCGATTGCCTTAAAGTTCCTTGATTTTTTAAAGATAAAAATTATTTCTTGCCAAAAAAGTCAATTTTTCTTCGTTTTTTGCCTATTTAAAGGTATTTTTAGAACTTTAATATTGGCATTGTAATATTATTATTCGGAAGGTGATTATTGAAATTTATTGAATTTTCCCTTCTTAGAGATATTATAAAAGCCTTTAATATCAATGGTCTCCGAGGCGCTTGTAAAAACCTTTGATTTTTCCCGCTTTAAAAAAAAAACGCAAAAATATTTGTGTATTCGGATATACTTTGCGATCAAAAGCAATATAAATTTTGAATTCAAAAACTATACCAGAAGCTGGTATTTTGCCATTTTTGATCTAAATAGCTAATAAAGGTATCTCTAGATTTATTCATGCATCTTCAATTGGGAAGATGCGATTAATTCCTCGAGGGGGGTAACATTTTCCATTCACCTATTATCAATTTAGTTTGATATTTGGTTGTTGGAATAGTTTCCTAAAAGGAGAGTCATGTCTTGCGTTTATGAAGGATGTCAATTTCTTGTTAACGATCATAACTTGATAGAATTTCAGGGTCGAAGATATTGCGAGTTTCACCTTCCTATTATCGACACTGTTGGCAATACGAGCGTCAAAAAAGAATGGACAGAAGAAGAAGTTGAAGGATTTAACAAACGTATTATTTCACTCATTCAAGAATGGGAAGACAATAATCAACCGGCTAATCTAGGAGGGGTTGTTTTTCCTGGAGACATTGGTTTTTCTAAAATGAGGCTTTTGAGAGTCGATTTTAGAAAAGCTTATTTCAGTGGCGTTGCTGATTTT
Organism: uncultured Nitrospinota bacterium; assembly: GCA_964570665.1. Lineage (GTDB taxonomy): Bacteria > Nitrospinota > Nitrospinia > Nitrospinales > JAJDAT01 > JAJDAT01. The sequence goes on from CAZMZH010000008.1 coordinate 86,256, forward strand.
CAAAAAGCAATTTTTGAGGATTTTGCAATATTTAAAGGAGCTCAGTTTATGGATTTTGCCGATAAAAGTTCTTAAAAATCTAAAGCTTTGGTAGGGAGTTTATTAGATCTAGTTTTGGGATAAATCTACTTTTGCCATTTCTTCCGGTAAATTAGGTTGTCTTGAAAGTGCATTTTTTAAGGGGTGGAGAGATTTTTTATATTCTCCCAGTTTTAAGTAGGCTAAACCTAAGCTATAAAAGACTTGAGGGTTTTCTGGTTCGGAGTCCAATGCTTTTTTTAAGGGTGGTAAAGCTTCTTTATAACGCCCCGAAAGATAGTAGGAAAGCCCTAAAAAGTAATTTGCTCTAGGAAGATATGGGTCTGAGTACAAAGCATTTTTGTAATAACCGATTGCTTGTTGATGTCTATTTAAAGCCGCCTCGGCCAAACCTAACTTAAAAAGAGCTTGAGCATGCTCTGGGTTTAAGCGAGTAGCTTCTTTGTAATGCTTAACTTTCTTTCCTTGCTTTCCCAAAGCCCCATACGCCAAACCCAGGTGAAAATGGGTATCGGCATCCTTGGGCTCAAGTTTGATAGCATTTTTTAAAGGCTCCAAAGACTCTTCGTAGCGTCCTTCATTGAGTAGCTTTTTCCCAAATGAAGCTAATTGTTGTGCATTTTGGGCATCAATTTTAGCTATTTTATAGCTTGGAGACTCTTTCCTCACTTTGATAGATTTTTTGAGAGACATGTCGCTCTGAGATAATCCCATCAAAATAAAGGGTATGAATAAAAATAAAATATATCGAATTTTCATTTTTTTGGAAGGGTTTGATTGATAGTAATCAATATAGTACCTGCTTGTAGACAAGTAAAGTTACAATCTCATGACAAATTTAAGATTACAGAAACTATTAAATCCTTACCTTTTATTCGGTTGAATTTATTAAAATAATTAGCTTTTTGAATCTCAATATCGTAATTTTTTTAAAAAATTAATTAATTTTAAGGCGTTCTGTGTAACGTGCTACTTGAGTTGCGGTTTTCAAGAAGTCGTTGAAAATAGAATCTCCTTCTTCATGGGTAAGGTGAGGCGAACTTTTGCGGTAATCTAATGCTTTTTGAAGGACGGCTTTATCCAATCCTATAATTAATTCAGATTTTTCCAAAACTTCCTGATTTGAAGTTGGAATTTCTTCAGTTAGTGAAATGATTCTTTTTAAAGTTTCTAAAAAATGGCCTATGACACGGCCGATCCTTTCTGGTAACCCAGAACCGCCGCTAGTTAGATAATGTCTACGTAGCCTCATCAATAAATTGAGAGTTTCCTGTTGGCATCTAAAGTGAAGATTGTTTTTATCGACAGATAGATTTTTTAAAACGTCCTCTCCTAATAAAACTTTATAGTTTTCCTGCATACTTAGAAATTTGATGGGAAATACTTTAGTGGAAGACTCCACCCCATCTTGGGTCAAGAATAAGGGGGATACTCCATAACGTTTAGATAGAAATAGCGGTTCCAGAACTTTGTTCATGGTTTCTGTATCGATGTTTTTCAATACTATAAGAATATTGACATCGCTTTGGCCCGGTCGGTAATCGTCTGTGACTGCGCTTCCATAAAGAATTATGGATTCTAATTGATCGTCAAGAATCTCTTTTAATTGATCGCATAATAAGGAAACTGCGTTTTGAGCTTCTAATGGCAGCCTTGTTTTCGATAGGTCGATTTCCGTTTTCATTTTGCCTCGTATTCGAATTCGGTCAAGTCGTCTGATTCTGAGGGATTTGAGTTAGAATTATTCCAGCAACCAGGGTCCTTTTTAAAAGGATCCCCTGTTACCGCATAGGATAGGCATTTCAAACCGCCTTGGCAGAGTTTATTGTAAAAACATTTTTCGCAACCATCGCTGACCTTATTTCTATCTCTTAAATCTTGGAAAAGTCCGCTTTTATAGTAGAGTTCTTTTAATGGAACCGTCGTCAAATTGCCAACGGAGATGGGCATTCGACGGCAAGGATAAAGGTCGCCATTAGGTTGGACAGTAATTAGGGTATCGCCCGCAGTGCATCGATAGGGTTTTCCGTCGCCAACTAGGAATTGCAAGGCTCGGTGCATAGAAATTTCTGTTTTATTAAACCAACTGCGTTGTGTCTTGACTCTTTCTCTCTCCATTATTTCAAAAAACTCTTGAGTCTCTTGCGGATTTAGCATTTCTTCCGCCATGTCATTGCCCGCTCCGCGTGGAATGAACCGGTCGGACCATATGCGATTTACCTTTAACTGTTTTCCAATTTGGACTAGTTCCGGAAATTCTCGAAAGTTTGCGCGATGTGCCGTGAAGGAAATGAGAGTGTGAATTTTTTCTTTAATTAAATGTTTAATGGCTGAAACGGTTTGATCAAAGTTTCCCTCTCCTCGAATTTTATCGTGAGTGTATTTTGTTCCCTCTAAGCTGACTTGTATAAAGGAAGGTCCGAGTTCGGCTAATTTAGTCGCCATTCGGGAATCAATGAAAGATCCATTAGTTAGAATCGCAAATGAAAAATAGCTTTTATTTTTAGCGAAAATATCTAAAAGATCTAAAAAATCGTTTCTCACAAAAGGTTCGCCGCCAGTAATGGTTATATGCCCACGAAGGTTATCGTTTCCGGTTTGTGACCGCCAAAGTTTTAATAAATCTTTAAATTGTTCTAAAACTTCTAGCTGTTGGGAAAAAGTAAGCTCCTTTCCTGAATAGACGTCCTGATAACAGTGTTCGCAACGAAGGTTACAACGTTCTGTAATGTGCCATTGTAATAAAAGTCCATCGGGAACATAGGGTCCAGCTCCGCAGATTTCCGATTCCATTAAATGGTCGGGGAGAAATAAATTTTTATCCACCACACCCTCCACATCCGCCGCCACATCCGCCTCCGCACCCGCCTCCGCACCCTCCGCACCCTCCAGAGTTTGATCCGGAGGAAACATTAGCCTGTCGAAAAGTATTATAAAAAGGACTAAACTCTGCAGTATCGGCAAAAACTTCAGGACCAAAAATAGCGGCAATAAATCCCATCTCTATTCCATGAGGAGGTTTGCCATTCTTGATTTGACCTTTTACCCACACAAAATGCTTTTCTAGTTCCCTTAAGTATTTTTTGCCTAAAGAGGTAGTCAGACGGCCAGGTTGCAAAACTTTAAAGGTTAGAATGATGGAAGCGATCAAAAGTATAATTAAGAAAAAAAAAGGTTTTTCAAAAATTATTCCGTAATAAAGTTTCGTTCCGCCAATAGTCAAAAAAAGGGCCAGGGTAAAAAGACAAATCTTCCAGGTTTTATTTTTTTCGTTTTCGTTTCGAAGTAGATGAGCATTATGTAAGCTTGTATTAATATGTCTAAGGTTTTTTTCAACGGTTTTTATTAGATGAGGGTCGCGTAGCAAATCTGAGGAACTTTTTGGCGTACGCAAGAACTGAAGGACCTCCGCTTCTATAGGATGAGATGTCTCTCTACCGGAACCGTTTGCGCTCAGCATGCTTTTTCGTCCCGATGGATCGATCTTGATCAGATTGCGAGACCATAAATTGAAAACAGCTGTTCTAATAACAGAAGCGGCTCCGCTCAATGCCGCTATCGAAAAGGAATCAAATCGGGTTAGTTTGGGCAAAGAAAAGCGACTAGAATTGTCAGGTCCCCAAATCCAAGCCGCGAAAAGGGACACGGCCATAAAAAGGGAAAAGAAAAATAAAAATGAAGGGCCTGGAATAGAGATCAATAAATTGATCAGGGATGTCAAATCCATAAACAGAGACCTTAAAGATCTTTTAACTGTCGATTAATATCTTCGTATTTTTGGCGATAAGATTCAAATCTTCTAACGTCTTGATCCATTTCTCTGAACGTGTTTTCTTGTTTTTGGGCTTTTTCCTTGAGTATTTTTTGATAAAGTTTGTGAGCCTCTTCTTCTAGAGTTTCTATTTCGGCGATTCTTTTATCGTAATCTTGTTTTGTTAAACTGCCAGTATTATAACGTGTGCAAACCTGTTGATATCGGGCGATAATCCTCTGCACAGTAACGTCCCAATCAATTCCTTGATACCTGCCGAAGGTGATTTCAGGACCGACGCTAAAAAGAAAGTTTCCAGCTTTAAACCCAAGGGTTATTTCTCCATCTTCGGTTTTGTGTATAGAACAATCCTGTTCTTCCGCTTCTATATATTTAGTGAATGTTTTATCCAGATAGAGCTTAAAAGCGATTGCGTTTGAAGAACTTCCAAGTGTTAGACACAATACTATAAGGAAATTAAGTCCCAAAAATCTCATTATATATTTCCTTTCGGAACGGATAAAAACTATCTAAAGGACTGCTGTTTTATGAGTGATAAGAGATAATCTTAAACCTTTTTAATTCGTTTGGTTAATTGGATCAATCAAAAAAAGTTTTCTTTCTAGTTCCTTTTCTCATCGAATCCATCAAGCCTTCCATTTCGTCCTCTACGCTTTGTAAAGGGGAAATAGGTTTAGATTTTTTTTTGATTATTCTAGGCTCTATGACTTTCTGATAAGTTTCTTTAGACGGTGTTTCAGCAACGATTTTAGGTTCGCTAGGAATCGGAACGATACGTGGCGCTGAAGTTTTAGGTTCAATTACTATTGGAGCTTGGGAAACATTAGATATCGAATCAAAAGAGAATCCAAATTTTTTCAGCCATCGAAGCGCAACATTTGATTTTATTGAGAAGTTTATCGACGTAATAACGGTGCCACTCTTACCTTTTCTGGCAATATTAGAATTGATACCAATCATATAACCATTAGCGTCGATCAATGGTCCTCCAGAATTTCCTTTATTGATACTTGTTTCGGTTTGAAATACGTTCTTGCCGGTCACTTCTTGGAAATCGTCGACTTGACTGCTGATGGTACCTGTTGTCAAAGTCCAAAGTCCTCCCTGTTCGGGGTGACCGATAGCTATAACAGGATCGCCAATCTCAACGTTATCCGAATTGTTGAACTCGATAGTTTTTAATTTAAGCCAGGAAGGAGCTTTATTAATTCTTAAAAGCGCTAAATCTAACGACTTCGAATAATGAATGATTGACGCGTCGTATTTTCTAGTCGCGTCTCGTTTTATGTTACCAGTTACCCTGGGAGGTTTTAGATAAACGTTTAGTTTTTTGTAAATTCTTTCCAGTTTATCGTTGTAGACTACATGGGAATTGGTAATAACCAAACCGTCTTTACGTATAATTGTCCCAGTTCCTAGGCTATGCGAACGTGAATTAAATTCTGCCGCAGTTACTAGAACTACTGAGTCGGCGGTTTGCCTATAAATTTGTTTGGGGCTGAGTTCCCCAGCAAAAGCTGAGGAAGTAAGTCCAAGAATAAGAAAGCATAATAACCGGACCATTACCGGTTATCCTTTTTTAAGACTTCGGCTTCCATTTCTTCATGAAGTGCATCGGCTCTTTGTTTCACGGCTTTTCTTACCGCTTCCGAGAGTTCATTATAGCGGTCTAAATTTTCTTTAAATTTTTCTAAGTCGAGCCGCGCCAAAGAGAACATCTCGTTTCGATAGGGGTGTTCCCAATGATCGATAATTTGAACTCCAGATAAAGTAGCGGAAGTAACCGTTTTTATAGCCGCTTCAACGTTTTGCTCTTCGGATGACGCTTTAAAGTCCCCAGCAGTTGTCGATGCTTGATAGTCCTTGGTCAGCGATTTTGTATAAAATTCAAAAACTTTTGCAATATCGTTGCGCGCTCTATCGTCAGAAGCGGTTCTTTGTAAAGAAAAGTTTTTTATGCCAGAGGCAGTACCAACGCCATAAAAAGCTTTGCCATTGCTATCTTCTTTTGCTCCGCCTCCTTTTATTACCCAGTCTGGGGCTTTGGCGTCCTTAAGGGTCATTCTTTTCGGCGGGCCACTAGAACAACCTATTGCCATAAAGGAGATCAAGGTTAGCGAGATAATAAAATGGGACATGTATTTCCGAACCATGGTTTCCTCCTAATAGAATCGATACATTATCTTAATGAATTTATAATAGTTGACTTAAAAAAATATACAATATTAATGCCAAAACTTGAGATGGGCCTGTTGTTTGCGCTATTTCTATTAATAAAAATTTTAAATCATTAATTCAGATAAAGGCAAACTTTTTGGTTGAGGGAATGGAAACCAAAAAGTTTAGTTAGATAAATTTTTAAGCGATAATTTAATTTTAAAATAAATCTATAACTATTTGAAATTTTTGACCTTATGTTTTAATTTGAGTTTTTTGAGTAAAAAAATGAAAGAGAATATCGATAAAACTTCTTCTAAATGAAATTTGGGAATATTTTTTGCTGCTTATTTGTTACCTTTGTTTTTTTAGCAACTTTTAAGGAGTGTAATCTTTTTGTATAAACGAGTTGTCATTTATTTAACGCTTTCTGGACTTTTTTTGTTCCTTATTGGATGTGGGCAAACTTTGCGTGGTTTTGGGGTAAAAGAGGAAAAAAATTCCCTTCAAGCCGTATCTAAGTTATCTAAACCAACACCAGGTTGGGTTGTTGGACGCGGTCATGTCAAATATCCAGATGCTTTTTATTTAACTGGTGTCGGATTTTCGGAGAAAAATTACGTTGCGGCGAATGAATCTGCTCGATCGGAATTGGCAAAAAACCTTAAAGTTCGAGTTCAGTCAATATTGAGAGACTACTCTTCTCAGAATAAATCACGGATAGAGTTAGCGATTAAAACTGAAGTTGATACGATTTTAGAAGGAGTGGAAATACGCGATGGTTGGTATGAACCAAAGTCGAAAGTTTATTATTCTTTAGCGGTATTAGACCGAAAAGTAGCCTCTAATTTAGTTGATGGAAAAATTCTAAGGATTGATAAAAAGCTCGAAAATTTATGGATAAGCGGCAAGAATGCAGAAGAAAGGGGCCGCGCTTTAGATGCGCTTGAATTTTACGTATCTGGTTATAATAAAAAGAGTCAGCTGGCCTCGTTAATTAGCGCTAAAAAAGTAATTACTCGATCCTCTCAATCTCCGGATAAATCTAACTTAGCCGACTTTGGAATCCTTATTAGACAAATTGTAAATGGTATTAATATACAAATAGTGTCTGGTAATAATCAAAAATTGACTCGGTTTAAGGGGTTAACGGAGCCGTTGGTGGCTAAAGTTTTCATGCAAAATTCTGGAAAAGTCCTTTCTGGAATTCCAGTAACGATGCGATATGAAGAAGGAGATGGGGATATTGATTACGAAGTAATCAGTGGATTAGATGGAATAATTTCTGCGGCAGTAAGAAATATTCATTCCTATAAGGAAAAGTCTCATACGGTTGCGGCTCAAATTGATTTTGAAAAAATTTCATCGCGTTTTGATCGACAATTTGTTCAAAGTTTTTTAATTCCTTTAAAAAACCAAAAGGTCAATTTTACATATTCGATTAATTTACCAAAATGGGCGACTAATAAATCTTTGAAATGGAAACAAGGGATAACGGAACTTGTTAATCAAGTTATCCAAAACTTGCCCCCAGGCGGTTCTCCCTCTATCGGAATTTTTGAATTTCGCGATTTACGTTTGAATAATCCAACCCCATTTAGCCGAATTCTTAAAGAAGACTTTTCGACATTGATGGTTCAAGTTGAGGATTTAGAAATAAAACAATTACCGTCAAATATAAATAACCTTGGTTCTTCAGAGTTTGCTAAGGAAAATAATTTAGACTATTACGTTACTGGCAGTTATCGGTTAGAGCGTGGCGGTTTAGAAATGAGAGCGCAATTGATTCGAACCAAAACAGGCAATATTGTGTCTTCGGGATATGGGCAAATTGAAAGCCGGGAGATTCATCCTGACGACTTGGCGGAAATTGATAGTCCAATGGCTTCATTTCCCTCATCAGATTATAACGACAGTAATAATGGCGATGAATACGATTATGAGTTAAACCGACTTATTTCCGGAAATCCCAGTAACGATGAATTTGGCATAAATGTTTCTACGGATAAAAAAGATTATCAAATTGGAGAAAATTTGATTTTTACAGTTTCCGCTAAAGAGAACTGTTATCTGACAATACTAGATGTTGGAGCTAATGGAGATATCACCGTAATTTTCCCCAATGCTTATAGAAAATCAAATTTTATAAGAGCGGGAGAGAAAATAAAAATTCCTACATTAGACTACAACTTTAATTTTAATATATTGGGTCCTCCGGGGCTGGAGCGAATAAGAGCTTTTGCGACAAAATCGCCAGAGTTTCCAATAAAACTAAATTTACAAAATGGATTTCATAGTATTTCGAAAAAAGAAATTTCTGGTTTAAAGTCAGTAAAAACTTTAGCCAATAGATTTAATTCAAGGCAATCGAAACCTTGGGGTGGAACTTATACTGAGTTTTTTATTCACGACAAAAATCAAGTTTATATGCGCGGTTCTCGCAAAGTTTCAATTAGAAATTTTTCGTCTGATGCCAACTAAACTGTGGTATTGAGATGAGAATCAATCAAAATGCAAGGCGTTAGAAACATTTCTATTTTGATCTAGTTTCTATTTTAATGAATTATAAATGTTAGGTTAATTTTAGAAATGAAGCGGAAATTTGGAGTAGGACTGGGTGGAACCATAGTCGCTATTTTATTGTCCGCAGTTTTGGGGCCTTATTGGTTTGCCCTAGAGGGCGTTTTAACGGATTGGCGCTTTAAATTGAAAGAACCTCCTAAATTATCAAAGAAAATAAAAATTTTTAAAATAGACGTCAAAAGTTTTCAAAGAAACAATGAGCAAAAAAAAATAGTACTTTACGATTCAATTGTTAAAGAACTAATAAATCAAGGAGCTAGAACAGTTTCTTTATTCATTTCTGAAAATGAATATAGGGATAATATGGAATGGCTAAAAAAAAATCCAAATACAAGGGTGGTTGTAGGTATTAGAGAACCAAAATTTAATCAGCTTAATGAGATGAAAGGCGATGAGGATTCTCTTGGTAAGGCCAGCGGGTTTGTTCAAGTCTCGCCTTTCGTCAATTTTTTATCATTAGACCAAAAAAGTATATTGGTCAACGAGATTACTTTAGAAAAAGATCATTTAACACATTCCAGAGTTTATGCGGATGTTTTTGGAAAATTTAGAAAAATTCCGTTATGGATAGAGTCGGGTAAAAAGCTAATCCCTGCCTTGGCCCTACAATCTTGGTTAAGCCATTTAAACGTTGAAAAACCTGAAATAAAAATTTTGTCTTCTCGCGTTGAGTTAAATGGCGGAGTTGTTAATGTATCAATCCCAACTGATATGAATGTGATGACTTTGATTGAAATACCGAAAGGATTTGATGAGACTATTTTGCAGGCTAAAGAGGATGAAAAATCAATCGCCGATTTTGTTTCCAAAGCTGACGTTAAGGATAAGCTCGTATTTGTAGTGGCCGATGCCTCTGACAGCAAATTTGAAGAGAATGACTTGCTGAAATCTCAAATTGCTTTGACTAACTCCTTATTACAAGGTTCTTTTTTGAAAGAAGCGCATAAATCTACCGTTCATTCAATATCTCTATTTTTAAGTTTTTTGGCAGTGGTTTTTGTGAGTTCTAGTAACAGTGAAAAGAAGTTTTTGGGGATAGTTTTTCTAACGTTTTCATATTTATTAATTAATATAATATTTTTTAGAAAGGGTTTAATTCTTCCAATATTATTGCCAATGTTGACAATAATATTGAGTGTTCTTATAGAAAGAAGATTAAATTCGGAGAAAACGAAATGATAAAAGCCACAGAAAAAAATAGAAACTACCTTAATCAATTTTTTTTAAGTAGCTTATTATTATGTCAATTGGCCATTATCGCGAATCTAAAAATTACGAGTGTTTTTGCCGAGGAAAGAGGAATTGTTCCTGTCCCTAAATATTATTCTTCTCAAAGAAAACCAATCGAAGAGAAGACTCTTCAAAAAAATTATCAAGGAAGTTATGCCCTTGTTATTGGAGTTAGCGATTATAAATCGGGGTGGCCCGATCTACCGGGGGTTAATAAGGATATTGAAGAAGTAAAAAGCGCTTTAGTTAGGATGGGATTTTTGGTGACTGTTGTGAATAATCCCGCAAAAGCGGACCTAGAAGATGCTTTTGATAATTTTATAAGTCGTTATGGATTGGAAGAAGGAAATCGGTTGCTTATCTATTTTGCGGGGCATGGACATACTCAAACGTTGTCCTATGGCGGACAAATGGGATATTTAGTTCCGATCGACGCTCCTAATCCGGAAATGGATTTAAATGGATTTTTAGCAAAAGGCATGGATATGCAGCAAATAGAAGTCTATGCCAAACGAATCCAAGCGCGTCATGCATTGTTTTTATTTGATAGCTGTTTTTCTGGGACTTTTTTCTCTTTAAGTAGAGCGATACCACAAAGCGTCCAATATAAAGTTAAATTACCTGTTCGGCAATTTATTACCTCTGGTAGCGCTGGAGAACAAGTTTCAGACGATAGTGTTTTTAGAAAGATGTTTGTTTCGGCTTTACAAGGCGAAGGAGATTTAAACCGAGATAGCTATTTGACAGGCGCTGAGTTGGGAGAATTTCTGAAGAACAAAGTTATAGATTATACTCGTGGGAGTCAGCACCCTCAATATGGGACCATACGAGATCCAAATTTGGATAAGGGTGATTTTGTGTTTTCATTAAACTCGATTAATACAAGACTTTATGGTAAAAGAGACAATTCTAAAAGGTTGGGAGACCAAATAAGTAAAATTGACGAATACAAAAAAGAATTGGCCGATGTAAAACATGAAATTTCTATTGAAGAAAAAAAATTAGAATCGCTCCGAAAAAAAGGCAGGAAAAAGAAAAATTTGTTTAGACCCAAGAAAAAATGGGCGAGAAAAATGATTGCTATGGGAAAAGCAAAAAAAATTGGATCTTGGATTGTTTTTAAAAATGGAACGGCTGTTGATATTAGAACGCGCTTAATGTGGATGACGGAGGACTTTTTAAATTTAGAAGGTAAATTTCCTCATAATCGTGAAGAAATTTTGGCCTGGGTTGATAAAGTTAATTTTGACAAAAAAGGTGGATTTGACGACTGGAGAATTCCTGAAGTGGTAGAATACCAGTCAATATTTGATAAGAATTTAGTTAAGAAAGGTTTCGCGTATTCAAATAGTAGAGGGGCTTATAGCAGAAAGATGCAGGCTAAGCCAGTAGGGTACCCCATTATATTTAAAGATGGCGGGGGATATTGGTATTGGAGTTCCAACCTTGCCGATTCTAAAAGTTGTGGGTTATCTGGAGAGATAGAGTCGATTTGCGTAAAAACTTTCAGTTTTCGAAATGGACAAACTACGATACGAGATACTAATATGCGAGGGTTCTTCTCAAGTAGCGTTCGATTAGTACGAGATTTTCAATAGCCTTTAATGAAAAAAGGGAATTTAGTTTCATGAGCGCCGAAGATTTAGGTTACAAAGCCGATAAATCTGCAGATGAAAATTTATCCGCAATTGAATTTACCAAAAGGGTTTCCGGCCTTTTAGCGATTTGTATTCAGGGTATTGCTTCAATGGTGGATTCGAAAGACCCTTTATTTTCTAAACTTACCGAATTAAAGGAAATTTTAAAAAAAGTAAAACCAGAACTGGATTCTGCATCTGGAAAAGCCCTCATACAGTTTTTTGAAAAGAGAATTGAGGATGAAAAGATTTTAAAAAATGAAAAAGCAGAATTGAAAGAGATGATAGTAAGTTTAGGCGATACTATTAAAGAGTTTGCGGTTTTTTCGGGCAGCGTTGACGACAATTTAACGGAACATATTGATAAAATGCGCGAGTCAGAGGCGACAAACGATATTCTTGAGATAAAAGATCATATTATTTCAGAGGCAAATAAAATAAAAGAAGAAACCCAAACATTGAAAGTGGAACTTGAAAAATATAAGGAAAAAACCAGCGAATTGACTAAGCGTTTGGAGAAAACGGAAGCGGAAGCCTTCATGGATTCGTTGACTGGGGTTTTTAATCGAAATGCCTATAATACAGAGATGGCTCGCTTTATTAAAGAGTTTGAAAGGTATAAGAACCCTTTTTCGCTTGTTGTTTTGGATATTGATCATTTTAAAAAAGTAAACGATACATACGGTCATGCCATAGGAGATGAAATCTTAAAAACGATAGCGGATGTTTTGAAAAATTCAGTTAGGGAAACAGATCGGATATTTAGATATGGAGGCGAAGAATTTGTTGTTTGGTTGGATAAGGTCGAAATGAATGCGGCTATCCAGACTGCGAATAAAATCCGCTTAATGATAGAATCAAAAAAACTAGATTCAATTGATAAGGGTTTAAACATAACTGCCAGTCTTGGGATCACTAGCGTAAAAGAAAAAGATACCGTCGTTACTGTTTTTGATCGTGCCGATAAGGCTCTATATCGAGCGAAAAATGGCGGTAGAAATCAAGTACGCTTTGAACACTGATTGTATGGACGCGCCAAATAAAGAAATATTAATTACAGGTTGTTCTTCTGGGATTGGCTTATGCGTGGCCAAAGGCTTGCAGGCAAGAGGGTATAGGGTCTTTGCAACTGCAAGAAATCCACAGGATGTAGAAAATTTGAAAAATGATGGGTTAGAAAGTTTTGTTTTAGACTTGAACGATTCAAATTCTATTCGAGAAACTTTAAATAAAATTCTTGAGCTAACTGAAGGCAAGCTATTTGGTTTATTTAATAATGCCGGTTTTGGACAGCCTGGCGCTGTAGAAGATTTAACCCGAAAAGCTTTAAGAAATCAATTTGAAACCAATGTTTTGGGATTAGTAGAGTTGACTAATTTAGTCCTTCCCATTATGCGAAAGCAAGGTAGCGGAAGGATTATTCAAAATAGCTCGATTTTGGGTTTTGTCGCTTTGTCTTATAGGGGCGCATACGCAGCCAGCAAGTATGCGCTAGAGGGTATTTCTGACGCTTTGAGGTTAGAATTATCTGGATCCAATATATTCGTTTCTTTGATTGAACCAGGGCCAATTGAAAGTAAATTTCGGGATAATGCCCATAAAAAATTAATAGAAAATATTGATATTGAAAAAAGTCTTCACAAAAAAGGTTACCAATCAATTCTTGACCGATTGACTACTGAAAAAACGGTTCCATTTACCTTACCTCCTGAAGCCGTATTGGATAAAGTTATTAGCGCTTTAGAAAGCCCTAAACCAAAGGCTCGTTATTATGTAACCTTTCCCACTTATCTGTTTGCATTTCTCAAGCGGATTCTTCCTCACTGGTTACTAGACATTGCTTTGTCGCGCGCATCAGATGTAAAACCTCAAAAGTAATTCCTCTAAAAAACTTTCATCCCAATTTTCAAACTTTATATTTAATTTATTCTTAATAAAAAATAATTTGTATTGGGTTTAACAGTATGGAATCTGATTTTTGGACGCATTTGAAACCGTTAGTTTATAGATAAAGCTAAATTAACGAGCCGAGGTTCTTCTTAGCTGATATTTTTTTACCGCGCGATTGTGGTCTTTTAAGTTATTCGAAAACTGATGGCTTCCATCTTGGCGGGAAACAAAATATAAATGCTTTGAAGATTCGGGATAAAGAGCGGCTAAAATTGATGCGTGACCAGGATTTGCGATGGGTCCTGGGGGTAATCCTTTGACCTTGTACGTGTTATATGGGGACTTAATAGATAAGTCTTTTTTATGAATATTCCCGTCAAAATTAGGAATTGCATAAATAACCGTAGGGTCGCTTTGTAAGCGCATATTCTTCTTCAAACGATTATGGAAAACAGAAGATATTTTCTTTCTCTCCTTGGCTTGCCCTGTCTCTTTTTCAATGATAGAGGCCAGAGTAACGATTTGGTTAAAATCAAAACCTAGTTTTTTTGCGCGTTCTTTGTATCCAGGTTTTATCGCCTTTTTGGAAAAGGTTTGCGTCATTTTTTTCACTATTTCTTTGGCGGAGATATTTTTCGCAAAACGATAAGTGTCTGGGAAAAGATAGCCTTCAAGAGAAGACCCAGGAATTTCGAATAAACGGATTAGTTCTTTATTACGCGTGGATTTTAAAAAGTTTTCTTCGGCAACTATTTTTTTTTCGTCCAATAATTTGGCTATTTCCGCAATCCGTAATCCTTCAGGAATGGTGACTTCATAGAGGATTGTTTGACCCGAGGTAAGGATCTCCAAAAGTTCCAATGGAGGCATCGAAGGGGAAAGTTCGAATTCGCCGGCAAGAAGTTTATTTTGTTGGTTTCTTAAATAGGCCAAGATTTGGAAAGCCAGGGAGCTTTTGATAAGTTGTTTTTCTTTTAACTTTTTGGAAACACGTTTTAAAGTCATGCCTCTTTCAATTTTAAACGAAACTGATTTATAGTTTTCGGATACGGAGTAGGCGGTTTGGAAATAAAATAAAATTCCAAGAGTCCAGGTAACGGCAATCACCCCCCAAAAACAAGCTAAAAATAGTTTCCACGATTTTGACATAGCGGGTAAACCAGTTTTATATTAAAACCCTTGGCCATTTAGTATTTTTAATATCTTGGACAAAAGCGCGAGCTCCACAAAGCGGAAGGAATTGAAAAAGTAGTTTTGATAAAAACCACTGAGTTTTATCATAAAAACAACGAATTGTCTTAGAGAATTTTCTTAATTTCTTTAAGAAAATTTGAGTTTTCCTCTGGAGTTCCAATGGTAACTCTAAGGCAATTTTTCAGCCGAGGGTGCGAACTTAAGTCTCGAAGTAAAATGTCTTTTTGCGCTAACTTTTGGAAAAGTTCGCTACTATTTTGGGATGTTTTGAATAATAAGAAGTTGGAATCTGAGGGGAATGCTTCAATCTCGTTAATTTTAGAAAGTTCATTAAATAGACGGTTCCTTTCTTGGATTATTAAATCAATTTGTTTTTGGATTAGATGAAATTGATTTAAAGCTTCTTGCGCCACCATTTGCGATATAGAGTTAGAGTTGTAAGGAAGTCTAATTTTATTAAGTTCTTCAATAATCAAAGGCGAGGCGGCAGCAAAACCAACCCTAAGAGCGGCTAAACCGATTTTAGAAAGGCTTCTTAGAATGATTAAATTATTATTAGTTCCTAAGTGGCCTTTAAAAGTTTTTTGAGAAAAATCAAAATAGGCTTCGTCTAGAACAACAATCCCTGGGAAATTATTTAAGGCCTTTTCAATTTCGACGGCTGAAAAGCAGTTGCCTGTGGGATTGTTTGGATAGCTGAAAAAAACTACCTTTGTTTTAGTTTTTTCAGCTAAATCAAGAAACGATTCTGCTTTAAATTCCCATTGATCGTTAAGAGAAAAGGGGACCGGTTTAAGGTCCATACTTTTTGCCAGAATTGAATACATTGCAAAACTCGGGTCAGGGAAGGCGACGCCATCTCCAGGTTCGCAAAACACTTGCAGAATTAACTGTAATAACTCGTCGGAGCCATTGCCAATAACCAGATTTGGAGCTGGGATACCGGTGGTTTTTGAAATTGTTTCCCGTAAGGTTTTACACCCTGGGTCGGGATATCGATTAAACTGAAAGTCTTTAAAACTATAAGAAATTAAATTTAAAATTTCTGATGGTAATTGAAATGGATTTTCGTTTGCGTGGAGTTTTATTTTGCAATCATGATTATCGACATGATATGCCTTCAATGATTTGACATTGGGTCTGACCAAATTGGCTAAATCTAAATTGGCCATTAGGTATCCTGAGGAGTAATTATAGTCTCTAAATCCGGAGAAGTGGGAACGTATCTAAACATCTTCTGCTTTTCGGCTTGCATAATGGCGGATAGTTTACCAACGGTATCTTCTACCTCAAAGTTCGTTACTATATAAAAATAATTTTTATATTCGGCAATTTCTTTTTCAGCTACTTCCATGCGTTGTTTGATTTTTTCAGCTGTTTCGGTGGATCTTTTGGTCAACCGATTCTTTAATTCTTTAAGCGATGGAGGAAGAAGGAAAATATAAACTCCTTGAAACCCCATTTTTCTTAAAATTTCTGCGCCTTGAACGTCTATTTCAATTATGACGTCGTATCCATCATTTTGTATTTTTTCAATCGAATGCTTTGATGTTCCATAATATTCGTTATGAACTTTAGCCCATTCCAAAAAGGCGTTTGTTTTTATCTTTTGGTTAAATTCTTCTTCTGAAACGAAATAATAATCTTTACCGTGGGCTTCTGTGGGTCTAGGGGGACGGGTGGTGTGCGAAATCGAGATTTTTAAATTGGCCAGTCGTTCCAATAAAATTTGGCAAACCGTGGATTTTCCTGTTCCAGATGGAGCGGATATGATGTAGGGAATGCCTTCTCGCTTTAACTGCATAAGTCGGTTCTATGTTCAGAAATATTTGAAGTGGACTATTATAGAAACAACGCTATTCGATATTTTGAAGTTGTTCTCTAATTTTTTCTAGAGCGCTTTTAATTTCAATTACTGCTTGCGATATTGCGAAATCGTTTGATTTTGATCCAATCGTATTAGTTTCTCTGTTTATCTCCTGGACAATAAATTCTAATTTTCTACCAATAGGAATAATTGCGTTACCCGTCAAGTCTAAAAATTGTTTTAAGTGACTGTCTAATCGAGTTAATTCTTCGGAAATATCTGATCGGTCGGCTAAAATAGCAGTTTCTTGAATCAACCGGGAATCGTCTAATTCCAAACCCTCGCTTAAAACCTTAATTCGTTCTTTAAGTTTCTCCTGGTATTCGACTAAAACTTTTGGTTGTCGTTCATTTATTGTATCGGCATTTTCTCTTATTATATTAATTCTTGACTCTATGTCGCTTTGTAAGGTTTCGCCTTCTATAACGCGCATTTGAGACAAGCCTTCTAGAGCTTTTTCCGTTCCATTTAATACTAGTTGTTCGCATTGTCCATCTAAGCTTGGAGATTCAAACTTGATAAACTCTTTAATCCCTAAAATTGAATTTACATCAATTTGACCTGTTAGATTTAGATTTTCTTTTATCTTACTTACCGCTCCAAAATATTGGGAGGCAAACTCCAAATCGGCAACTGCTTCTAGTTTACCGCTTTCTCCAGAACTTTTTTCCAAGGAAATATGGATGTCAATAGAACCTCTAGCGCATTTTTCTTTTGCCAATTTTTTAAGCGGTAGTTCCAAAGGCGCAAGAAATTTCGGCAACTTGACGTGAACATCTATAAAACGGTTATTGACAGATCGCGTTTCAACTTTGCAATTAAAATCTTCGTTGGAAACTTCGGCGCGGCCAAAACCAGTCATGCTTTTCAACATTCTTGTTTTGCCTAACTTATGCGGAGCCGACCCGAATTCTCAGCGATTTATCCGTTTGTAATTTGTTATAAGCTTTCTTGCACTCAGCCACTAAAGAAGAAGCTTCTGACATTTGAGCTTCAGCCTTTAAGTGGTCTGTAGATTGAGAGCTTTCTATATATCGGTTTAAAATGCCTGAAAATTCTTCAGATACGATACCTGCATCAATTATCAAAGCCTGAAATTTTTCCAATGTTTCTTTAGGATCTTGGAAGTCCATACCTTCAGTAATTAATAAACCATTTGCAGCGGCGACAATAGATCGGTTGGCATTTTCTAACGCTCCTGAATAATCGTTTTTCTCAAGGGCAAGTTTACCTTGAAAAACACTTCTCTCGGCCGCTGTTATATTGTCAGAAATCATATCTGTTAAGGGACCGGCACATTCGCCCTGTCCGCGATCTTCTAAAGAATAAGTATCCGTACTTCCATAGTCAATATAGGCCTGAGGAGTTTCGGCAATAGGAGCAAGACCTTTTAAAGAATCTAGCATTTTTGCAAAATAGGCTTTGCCTTTTCGATCAAAAAAGTCGACAAAAGATTCGCCTTCAGTTTTATCTTTTTTGTAGGCATCTGTCGTGATGCGAACTGCTTCTGGAACATTTTTAGCGGGGATCTTAATAACAGAAGTTCCAAAGGTAACTTGATCTTCATTTAGGCGACCGCCCATCATTACTTCGTAATGAGGAGCTAAAACTCCATTAATCTTTTTTGCCCCTCCATGAAACCCAATAGAGGCAATATGGTGTTGTCCACAGGAATTGGGGCAACCGCTCATTTTCACGGATACGCTATCAAGTTCTTTTGAATCGGTGTAGTTTTTTTCGAATTCTTCAGATAAAGCGGTAGCTAATCCCCGAGAAGCCGTGATTCCTAAGTTACAGGTTTCGGAACCTGGACAGCAGGTAATATCTTTAAGTTCTTCCGTACCTGCTTTATTTAAGCCTACCTTTTTGAGTTCGCCATAGATGGCTCCCATAGCAGTTTCTTTAACCCAAGGAATCATAAGGTTTTGATTAACCGTTGTGACGATAATTCCTGAAGCGTAATCGGAAGCCGCTTTGCTAATGACTCTAGCTTTCTCGCTTTCAAGATCTCCAAGATGTAACTTTATATGGATGTTAAAGAATCCAGCCTGCTTTTGGGAATAAGTATTGCGACTTTTCCAATTATGAAATTCAGGATCTGAATCGAATTCCAAATTAGGTGTGAAATCGGAAATAGCTGGAATAATTTCTTCCGCAGTTTCAATATCTTCATATTGCTTGTCTTCCAGAGCGGCAAATTCTTCTTTGAAATACTCTTTAACTTTATCGACGCCGTGTTTATCTAAAACAAACTTTAGTCGGGCTTTATTTCTATTTTTCCCATCGCCATATTTATTAAAAACGTTTACAAGGGCTTCGGCTAATTGTAAAACCTGATTAGTTGGGATAAAGTCTGTTAATGGAGCTGCAGCATGAGGAGAACTACCCAACCCGCCGCCGAATACAACTTTAAAACCGCGAACTTGTTTTCCATTTTCTTCGCGGATAATGCCGCTAAACCCAATATCGTGAATGGGGGCTACGCCGCAACCATTGCATCCGCCAAAGCTGATTTTAAATTTTCTTGGTAAACTTTGTGTTGATGAGTGACGCAATAAATAACTAGAAACGGCACGGGCGTAGGGAGAAACGTCAAAAGCTTCATTTGCGCAAGTGCCGGATTTATGGCAGGCAGTTACGTTCCTAACGGTATTGCCACATGCTTCGCGAGTCGTAATACCGCCTTCAGCTAAAAGTTCTAATCCTTTAGGAACTTTTTCTAAATTGACGAAATGAAATTGAACGTCTTGTCTAGTTGTTATGTGTAAAATCCCATTAGCATATTTTTCCCCAAAGTCTGCAAGGCAATTTAGCTTTTCGCTATTAATTTGCCCCAGCGGTAACTTAGTTCGAATCATTTGGACATCGCCAGATTGCCTTTGACCATAAATTCCTTGTTGTAAACGAAAGTGTTTGAATCCATTTTCGTCAATATTATCGCGACTGCGGCGTTCAACTTCCGCTGCAAATTCTTCAATCTCTTTTCGAACTTCTTGGGGTATATTTATTTTTGCGTCCATGGGGTTATATTCTCTTACAAAATTTCAAAATTCTTGAAAAACGGCGACTTTTTCATTTACTTCAAAACGTTGGCTAAAAATGATTTGAAAGCCGCCATATGTTTAGCAAGTATATTATATAATAAAAAGCGGTATTTAACTATTTATTGTAGCAGTCTTAAAAAGTAACCTAAGTAATTAATTATTATAGCTTAAAACCTTTATATCATATTGAAAAGGAAACTTATGAATGAATTCATTCTGAATTCACTAAATTTAGCCAACTTATGGTTGTATGCAAATTTAATTTTATATATTTCCGTTTTTGCAGTGGCTTTGTTTATTAATTATAATTTTAACGCAATCATCGTGGGACTTATCTATTTAGTTCCATTAATTCCTTTTGGAGTCGATTCCGAAAATGCAATTCGATTTCTCCTAGTTTCTTTTCATAATACGATTTTCGGCATTATTGAATTGGTTATTTTTACCATAACAGTTCGATTAGAGGATATAACATTTGATAAACAGTTTATAAAACAATTATTTGGTCATACTATACCTATTGCCATAGCATTGATTGGCTTATCCTTTGTGGCTCGCGCTACAAAGGCCCCATTATCTATAGGGGAGTTTACGGCAATTACATTAACTTTTATATTGGGGTCTATTTTAAGGGTATTGGCGGTATATCAAATTGGCGCCGTCGCTTTTAAATTTGATATTGCTTTTAGAGATAAACAACGACTCAAAACGGACCAGCTTTACCATTATATTAGGCACCCCTCTTATGCGGCGATGATGATTGTAATCTTTGCATACGCTTTAACAACTCAAAATCTTGTTTTAGGAACTTTAGGAATGATTTCGGGTTGGTTTGGATTCCAGTATCGTATTATTTATGAAGATCAAGCTCTTGAAGAGCGGTTTGGACAAGAATATAAGGAATATCAATCAAGGACTGGAACATGGTTTCCTAAAATTTTTTAATGGGAGGATGTCCAGAAACCCATAATTGCAAATAGCCTAGTTATTTAAGCCAAGGATTTGGTTAGGAAGCTCTAAAAATACCAATTAGGTATGGAAAAATGAAACTCGTTTAATTGAAACTGTCTAAATCAAATTATGAGAATTAAAATTAGGCGCACTTTAAAATTATTCTACAGGCAATAATGTTTTCCAATAAGGTATGGAGTTTCCGGCAATTTCTATAGGCTTTTGGAAATAATAACCTAAAACGCATAATAAAAATAAATAGAGATAACTTCCCACAAAATGGTAAGTAACTGAATATTTTTTATTATCTTGATCTTTCATAAAATTAGATTTTTGTACTACCCGATAATAGTTAGCAATAGAGGCGATTGCGATCATAAAAATAGGTTGATAATTAAAAATTGCCATGAGAAACCCCATCGGAATAGCGATGAGAAGCATTGCGGGGATTTTCAAAAAAGAATTTTTGAGTAAGTCTTCTAAAACATTAACAACAGCCAAGTAAGAAACGAGAAAAAATAATAGACTTAAACCGACCCAAGAAATAATTTCCATAATTTAAGCGTATTGAAATACGAAATTTTATTATCGAAGATTTATTTTAAAACGGTTCTTTTTTACCACATTCGGTAAAAATTTGTGAAGGGCTTATCAACAAGGTTGTCAAATGGCTAAGAAAAGCTCATATAGTTTTGGAAAAGAAGGAGAAGAAGCAGCGGCGACTTTTCTTAAGAAAAAAGGCTATAAAATCCTTGAAATGAACTTCCGAACCAAAACCGGAGAAATTGATATTGTAGCCGAACATAAAAGGACAGTTGCGTTTATAGAAGTAAAAACACGATCTAACTTAAGTTATGGCCTTCCCGAATTAGCGGTGAACGATGTTAAACAGCGAAAATTATTTCGCGTTGCAGAGTTATTTTTAGCTAAATATAAAATAACCGAGAGACCTTGTCGTTTTGATATAGTGGCTATTTCAGGAGATCCTCAAGAGCCTAAAAACTGGGAATTCCGACTAACTCAAGACGCATTTCGGCTTCGGTTATAAATCTTATTTTAGAAAAACAATTTAGGGCGCTCTTAATCGTGTTAAAAATGAGAGTCGATATTTAAAAAAAACGTACAGCTAGAGGCTTTAATGAGCTTATGGGTTTACAAATAAGCGTTTAACCGTTGTTCTAAGTGTGACCACCACGTCAAAATGATACAATAATCATTAGAAGCGATTAAAAGTTTTTTATTTTATGTGTTTACTAAGCGAGCTTTAAAATAATGAATTTTCAAAAAAATACCTTTAAAAATCAATAACTTATTTTTTCCCGATTTTGAAAAATTGTAATTGATTCTTTTATTGAAATAATTTTGATTAGAGATTTTAAGGAGTCCAGTCAGTGTCCATCATTAAGAAATTAAAAAATATGTTTGTAGGCAATACCGATGAGGCTCGGGAAAAAACGAGTGAAACTCCTCAAGTCAATATGCGTCCTCCAATGGATGAAGTTGTTGCTGTAGAGGAGCCTCCTGTTGCCGTAAGCTCTGAGGAAAAACCGTTCAAAGAACCTGAGCCAATAAAAAGATCTGTGATTCAGCCTCCAATTATTGCGTCAAAGGAACCAACGGTTAGCGAGACGGATAAAATTTTAATTAAAGCGGAGCCTACGTTAGCGGGCGATCAGTGTAAATTTATGGTTAACCAAGATTTGATGGAAGGTAATTCTTGGTACTTTGAGAATTTTGAAAGCGCCGAAGGTTCATCATTAGCCGAAAGTTTATTTAGTGTGGATGGCGTCGAATCTGTATTGATTCAAGAGTCTACCGTTACGGTAACCAGGGTGAATAAAGGACCTGGTGATTGGTTGCCAATGGCAAAAGAAGTTGGAGCGGCGATTCGTGAAAAGCTAGAAGCTAAAGAGACTTTAATATCTAAGACTATCTTGGATTCCATCCCACCGGAAGAGGAGGTGCGAACCAAAATCCAAGAGGTTATAGATAAGGAAGTCAATCCAGGAGTAGCTGGTCATGGCGGTAACGTTCAATTAACGAATATTAAAGGAAATACGGTCACAATTCTTATGGGTGGCGGTTGTCAAGGTTGTAGCGCAGCGGATTTGACTTTAAAAATGGGTATTCACGGAGCGTTTCGTAAAGCTTTGCCTACCGTAGGCGCGATCTTAGATGAGACAGATCATAAAGCCGGTTTGAACCCTTATTACTCTTAACAGATAGTTCCGCTTTATATTGTGCGTATCAATGTTTAAAAATCTAATACTTAACTTAATTATAATTAAAATATGCCAAAGCTAAAATCATTTAATATCAAAATAGATACCGGAGATTCCGGTATAGAGGAACCGGTTCAATTTAGCGTTAATGGGTTTAAAATACCTTTAGAAAATGTCAAAGGTTCTTCGCAACCTGGCGAAACTTTGGAAGGTGGATACGAGATCAATAGTTTTCCACATAGTTTAACGTTGGTAGGTCCTGATAAGGGGAAATGGAATATCAAAAAAATGTGCGTTGACTTTCATGTGGAAAGCGAACCTCCTTATTCCGTAACTTTTGGAGAAATAACGTTGGACGAAAAGAACGAAGCCAATATTTGGCAAGATCCTCCATTGCCTACGTTTGACGTTTAAATTCTAGAAATTCGACTGACCGCTTAGATTAAATTCCCTTTTTGCAAATAGGGCGTGGAGATCTCCAAATAAAATATAATCTTTAACTGTGGTTTCTAAAGGGACAAAATGTTTAGAAGCCCAGAAAAAGATTTCTCCATTTTCTGTTTTAAATATTTCTTTAGGGATTTTGACTCGTAAAAGAAGTTCGTCTGCAAAAGGTCGGTTTTCCAACATCCGAGCGCTTTTTTCTTCTTCTTCAGATCGGATTTGAACTGTTAAGGTCTTATGTCCTTTTTCGGGTAAAGTTGGTATTTCGAAAGATTGGCCTCTTTCCAATTTCCCATAGACGCTGTTGCGGAAATTATAAAAAGCCGTCAGAATATCGTCAAAGTTAGTTCCTACTGGAATTTCCTCTGATTTGTTTTCAAAGGTTTCTCCATTACGAGTTTTTTTCCAGGAATGCTTTCGCTGGTTATAATCGAGAAAATGTTCGGATTTTTCTAGAGTAGACCCATCGTCTACCATTCTATAGAACTCTTTTGACCGCAAACGGGAACCATTATCGACAATCTCCAAGTTGGCCTCGTAAACGTGTTTACGATAAGCTGTAAACCAGCCAATGAACCCTTTAGTTTTTGCTTCTAATCTGGCTTGTATTTGGTCATTTTTCTGGAATAGAGAAATTTTTGCTTCTGCCGCGTTTTCGAACCAAAGAAAACTAATATCAAAATAAATGGTCTCCCCAAAGAATCGCCTGATATTGCCCGTTGGAGAAAAGGTCTTATAAAGCCCAGGCGAGGTTACTACAGTGTTAGTCTGACCATGTGCGGTTGGATTTATTATAAATACCATGATTGCGAAAAAAGCAAATAGAATAAGCTGGAGTATTTTGTGGTTATTTAGGGGCATAAAATTGGCGTTATTTAGCTTGAAAATTACTTTTCCATTGGTTTTTTTCAATTTGAGATTGAAAAATTCACCTGTTTTTCCTAATATTATAATAAATAACGAATTATGAACTTTTTTCACCCATTAGGAAGATAGAATCTAGAATGTCCGAAGAATTAACTCCCACGTTACCAGTAATAGAAGAAGAAGATCGTCAGACTGTTAAGCAGGATTATTTACCGCTTTATAAGATTTTGATGTGGGATGATTCTGTCACCACAATGGAATTTGTAATTCGAATGCTAATGAAAGTATTTGGTAAAAGTTATGACGAATCTGAGCGGTTGATGTATGAAGTGCATTATTCTGGAATGGCTCATGTCGATACCCAACCTTTAGAACGGGCTGAGTTCAAAGTAGAGCAGGTTCACATGGCTGCGGCTATGGAAGATTTTCCCTTCAAATGCACTATTGAACCATTTTGATCCTTTCTCCCCCTTAAAAAGACGATGTTTATCTTTGGTCAATAGGAACATAATCTTTTTTGGTTTCCCCTTGGTAAACTTGATGGGGTCTTCCAATTTTAAATCCTTTGTCTTCTTGAAGTTCTTTCCATTGAGCGATCCAACCAGGCAATCTGCCTATAGCGAATAAAACCGTGAACATGTTTACGGGAATCTTTAACGCCATGTATATGAGTCCCGAATAAAAATCGACGTTGGGGTAAAGTTTTTTGTCGATAAAGTATTGATCTTTTAAGGCAATCTCTTCTAGTTTTAAGGCGATATCAAATAGTGGACTATGAATTTTCAGTTTTTCTAAAATTTCATGCGCAAGCTTTTTGACTAATAGACTACGCGGATCAAAATTTCTATAAACGCGATGCCCAAAACCCATGAGCCGGAAAGGATCTTCGGGATCTCGCGCTTTTTCGATGTATTTTTCAACGCTGCCTCCATCTTCGTGAATCAATTGAAGCATTTCAACAACGGCTTGATTGGCTCCGCCGTGTAACGGACCCCATAAGGCGTAAATTCCTGCGGAAACGGAAGCAAAAAGATTGCACATAGAACTTCCAACTAACCTGACTGTGCTTGTAGAGCAGTTTTGCTCATGATCGGCATGTAAAATAAACAATAGGTCGAGGGCTTTTGCTGCAATAGGATCGATTTCGTATTCTTCGCAAGGAGTGGAAAACATCATGTTTAAAAAGTTTTCTGTGTAGCTGAGTGAGTTATTTGGGTAAGGTAAAGGTAGTCCAATAGATTTTTTATAACTATAAGCGGCAATTGTTGGAAGTTTTGCTAATAGTCGGTGAATTGTAATTTCAATTTGGCGAGCGTCTCTTACTCCTAAATCGTTTTCATAGAACGTCGCTAAAGATCCTACGATAGCGCTACAAACCGCCATAGGATGTGGGTTGTTTGGAAAACCATCGTAAAGGTTTTTGATCGATTCGTGAACCATCGAGTGGTGCGTAATATGATAACTAAAATTATCTAGTTCTTTTTGATTTGGTAAATGGCCGTAAATAATCAAAAATGAGGTTTCTATAAAGTTACTTTTTTCGGCGATTTGCTCAATGGGGAAACCTCGGTAAAGTAACTCTCCTTTTCCGCCATCCAAATAAGTGATTGAGCTAGTGCAAGAACCGGTATTGACAAACCCAGGGTCGTAGGTGATCAAACCAGTGGAGGCTCTTAGTTTCGAAATATCGATTCCTTTTTGCCCTAGAGTACCTTCTATGATAGGCAGTTCAATGGATTGTCCGTTATAAGTAAGAGTTGCCTTTTCTGTCATGGTTTGCCTCCTCAAAGTTAACTTGAGTTTTGGTATTACTTGCCGAATGCTAGCTAAGCCCTATATACTTTATTTTGGATTGCCTGATAATTTCTGACTCTCAAGGCTTTGGTTAATTTTATCAGTTACTGCCAAATACTAGTGATATTCCTATTATAACGAAATAACGAACGCATAGTTGATATTTTGAAAGGTCGCAAATGGATAATAAAAATACGCTTCTTTACTTAACAATTGTCGGAATTGTTTTGGGCGGGATTTGTGGATGGATGTTTGGAAAATCCATGGAACAAGTTGCTTGGCTGGGCGAACTATTTCTGGACGCTTTAAAGATGTTGGTTATTCCTCTTATTGTATCGTCAATGATCGTAGGGATTTCAGGACTAGGCGACGTTCGTAAAGTTGGTATGACTGGAGGCGCGACCCTTTTATACTTTATGGTTACGACTGGAATCGCTGTTGGTATTGGATTAACTCTTGTTAATATTATTCAACCTGGCGAGGGAGTTTCGGCAGCAGGAGTCGTTCTTCCGGAAAGAGTGGTTGGCAAAGAAGAAGCTGGATTAGTTGATATTGTGAAAAGTTTTATTTCTCCAAATATTGTGGAATCCATGGTTAAAATGGAGATCCTTCCAATAATAATTTTTTCCTTAGCGTTTGGCGGTGTGTTAACGACATTAGGTGAAAAAGGACAGGCCGCAATTGAGTTTTTTGATACGGTTAATCTCTCCATAATGAAGATGGTTCACGTCGTGATGTATTTCGCTCCAATAGGAATATTTGGGTTGGTTTCGTCAAAGTTAGGCGCGGCCGGCGGCGGAGACATGTTTATGGCAGAATTAGCAAAGATTGGAAAATATGTTTTTACGGTTATTGCCGCTTTGTTAATCCATGCAGCGGTTGTCCTTCCTTTATTTTTGAAAGTATTCGGAAAACGAAATCCGATAGAATATTTCAAGCAAATGAGCGAAGCTGTTTTAACCGCATTTTCGACCGCTAGCAGTTCGGCTACGATGCCGGTAACGATTGATTGCGCTGAAGAAAGAGCTAAGATTTCGCGAAAAGCGAGTTTATTTGTGTTGCCGTTAGGCGCAACTGTAAATATGAATGGCACTGCCCTTTACGAAGCGGTAGCGGCTTTGTTTATAGCTCAAATGTTTGACATTCAACTAGGATTTACCGGTCAGGCAATAGTATTTTTAACCGCAACGTTAGCTGCGATTGGCGCGGCGGGTATCCCGGAGGCGGGTTTAGTGACAATGGTTATGGTTTTGCAAGCTGCAGGACTGCCGCTTGAAGGAGTCGGGATGCTATTAGCGATAGATTGGTTTTTAGACCGATGTCGTACGTCGGTAAATGTATGGAGCGACTCTGTCGGCGCTGCGGTAATTGACCAGTTAGAAAAAGATTATAATTTAGGAGGGAAATAATTATGGTAGCCCTGTGGGCATTAGGCCTTGTTATCGGTATTTTATCTTCTGGAACAGGATTAGGCGGTGGCTTTTTGGTGGTTCCTTATCTGATTTCGACAGGATACACAGCGAAGTTAGCGGTGGGCACTTCCGTTTGTTTTGTATTGCTCGTAGCTACGTCTTCAGTAGCCGCTCATTATAAAGAGGGAAATGTAGATATTAAAACAGGCCTATTATTGGCGGCAGGTGGCATAATTGGAGCCCAATTTGGACCTACGGTGTTAAATCACGTACCTGACGATATTTTTAAACGAGTATTTGGCGTTATGATGATGGGATTAGGAGGTTGGCTAGCTTTCTCCACAAAAGCTTGATTTTTTTTCTAATTACCGTGGTGACGATTAGTTTAATCTATACCGCAGATATGTCCCGCCTTGTTTAAACATATTCCTAGAGCTATTTTGGAATAGACCGACAAACGAAGAGTAAAAGCCTGATTTTAGATTTTTTTTAAAATTTCTAGTCGCAGTTTTTTATACCCTAAACAAATAATCACTCTCTGATCCTATTTTCGGTTTATATTTTTTTATTATCAAAATGGAAAAATTAGAAATAAAAAATGAAAATCTAAAGTTTTTGTTGAAAATTTTATTAGCGGCTCTTTTTATTTTTTTTTCAGTTTATATTGTTTTAGAGCTGGAATGGCAAAGAGGACAATTTGTTTATTTTTTCTTCAAAACAAGAATGTACTATGGCCAATATAATAAGATAGTTTTTCCTATTTATTACTGGGCGTTTCTAAGTCTAATCTGCTTGATTGGGATTAGATTGGATCCAAAAAAGAACATCAAAGAACATGTTTGGGAATACCTTAAACTGGGTTTTTGCTTTCATATATTTTTATTATTAATAAGTAAATCCGAAGAGACGCTTCTGGATTTTACTTTGACCCCTTTGTTTTTTAAGTCTCCCCCGTACGGTTTTATTTATGAACAATTTTTTTTCTTTCTTGTTTTTATTTTTTATTACTTTTTCGTTGCCAGAGTAATTGAAACTTTAAAGAACTTTTCAAACGTTAATGAAATAACGACACCCGTATTAATAGCTGCTTTTTCACTCCTTGTCGCTCCATTTCTTGTTAAAAATAAATTGATTCATTTTGGATACATAGGTTTTGGATTTGGATTGAGTTTTCTTGCAAAATATTTTTTTAATTCAGAGTTCAAAGAAGTTTGTAGGCAAAGTTTTATTGTAAAAAAAATACCTATTATCACAATAATCGTACTGAGTATTTTTTATAGGATATGGTACGCGGGATATTTCGTGTCTTTGGGAGATAAGGCTTTAGGCATAGGGGCAGATGGCCCAGCATATTACCAGGCGGCGGTGTCTTTTTCGCAATGGGATTTAAAGAATGTCGATTTTTGGTTTTCGCCTTTATATGCGTTGTACTTGAGTTTCTTTTTATATCTTTTTGGAAAAGATATTGGAACAGTTTTTTATTGTCAGGCCTTAGTTGGCGCTTGCGCTCCTGTAATAATATACTTTGCGGCCAAAAAACTATGGGGAGATAGAGTTGGCTTTTTTTCAGGTGTCTTGGTGGCAATTTCCCATCTATGTATTCACTACTCTGTAGTTATTAATCGAGCCAGTCTTCTAAGCGTTATTTTCCCTTTGATTTTGTTATTTTATTTAAAAGTACGACAAGAGCCCACCCGTTTGACTTTAATTCTAATAGGTTTTTTATTTTCAAGCTCTTTTTATATAGGGCCAGAATCGCTGTTGGCGGTATTAGGGGTTTTAACGCTACTAACTTTAAAACATAGACAAGTTATTCCTTTAGGAGGAATGATTAAGTTCGGTAAGTGGGTAGTTCTTGGGGTTTTAATTGTAGTGCTCCCAGTAAATTTAATTTCATTTTCGGCAAACGATCGTCTGATTTTATTGGGACGAGATTCAAATGAGGCTAAAATTGCCTCGTCTACTTTTGTTTATAGCTCAAGTCCTTCGGCGCTAAAAATGAAAGAAATAGGATTTGAGCCTGTAGGTAATATTGGAAGCAGTATAAAAATTTTTTTAAAATATCCCTGGGAAATTACCACATTACTATTAGGAAAGCTTAAAGAAGAGATTCCTGGGTTTTTATTTGATCCTGGAGGTCGGTTTTTGATGCCTCTTCATTTAACATTAGATTCTTATTATGGAGCTAATTTACAGTTTTATATCTATTTCTTGATCATATTAGGAGTTCTATTTTTTATTACTGATAAGAATATTGTTTGGATAAATAAAGCTCTGATTCTTAGCTTGATAATACTTTATGGTTTGTTTTCATCTTTAGTGGTAATGGGAACTTTTCGGTTTCGGGTTACCATTACTCCAATTAGCATGGTTTTTATTGCCATAGCTCTTAATAATATTTTTATCAAATTAAAAGTACCTACTAAAAAAAATGAAACAATAAAAAATAACTTTGTGAAAATTTTTAAATCGTTTTATTTGAAGTTTGGATTGGGTTTATTTTTTTTAGGTAGTTTTATGATTATTTCAAATTATGTTCAAAGTTTTTCTAGAGATCATGAAACTCTAAAATTAACTCGTTGGAATACATTCGTAGGAGAAATAGTTGAAACTGATATTCTTACGATAAACTCAAATGTATTTGTTCATTATGATTTTAAGAGAATAGATTTAAACAAGAGATCTAACTTTAGGTTTACATTTAAAATTTGCCGGGATTTAATGCCTGGAAGAAAGCTCTATTATAGAATTTTTTTTGATGGATCATTTATTGGGCCAGCTAAAGAATTATCATCTGGTTGCTCTGAAGTTATAGAGGCATTTGATCCAAAATATTCCAAAGGGGTAATTGGTATGGTTGCTTTTATATCTGACGATGGAGAAATTAGCGATCCCGTACCATTATTGATTAAAGAAACTGGCATAAAACCTAGAGAGATTGTGATTCCAGTCATTCAAAATATGGATAATTTTGAAAACGATGATTTAAAAGATTTTAATGATTTATTTTTAAAATATTCTAGAGGATTGATTAAGATTTCAAAACCTGAAATATGGTTTGATTCTTAATTGTCTTGGATGGAAAAATTAAAACTGTAATGGAGTCGCAATTAGGCTTTGAAACTAAGCTATAGTAACGGGGGAGTATTAATTATGAGAATCCCATTTTGACGGGTTTAGTTTGTCAACTTTTACTAAGTTTTCGATTTGATACTTTAAAACCATGAACTTAAAACTAGTTTGTATTAAAAGAATCTACGATTCTTTTTCCGAAGAGGATGGATGTCGAGTTTTAGTTGATAGACTTTGGCCAAGAGGTATTACCAAAGAGAAGGCGAGATTAGATTATTGGTTAAAAGATATTGCTCCTAGTTCTAATTTGCGAAAAAGCTTTGGGCATAATCCAGATATGTGGAAGCTATTCAGAGAAAAGTATTGGAAAGAGCTAGATGATAAAAGTCAGGCTATAAGCGAAATGCATGTTTTATGCGAAAACCAAAAAGTAACTTTGTTATATTCAGCCAAAGACATCCATTGTAATAATGCGGTAGTTCTTAGAGATTATTTACGGTCCAAAATTTAAATTATCCCCTCCCAAATGTTCAAAAAATTTAAATAAATTTTGATTGGGCGGCGCAATCCACATAAAATTCCCTACAATTTTTATTTCCAAAGTAATTAATTTAATTACTGTAATGGCCTATCTTTTGATAAGGTAGAAATATTCTTAACTATTTGAAATAATTATTCTAGTGTATTAATTGAATTTCCTTAAGGAAGGGATTAATGCTAAAGAAAACCTTTACGTTGGCAATTTTTTTAGGAGTTTTTCTTCTTACTTGGCAATTTTTTTCAGCCGGTGGAACAATTTCTAGGCAGCCTATAAAAGTTGGGATATTACATTCTTTAACGGGAACGATGGCAATAAGTGAAATTTCCGTTGTAGACGCTACCAATTTAGCTATTGAAGAGATAAATGAAAAAGGAGGTTTGTTAGGAAGGCAAATTGAAGCCATAGTGATAGATGGCAAATCGGACTGGCCGACGTTTGCCCAGGGCGCTCGCAGATTAATAAAGAAGAAAAAGTCAGCGTTGTTTTTGGTTGTTGGACTTCGGCATGCAGAAAGACCGTGAAGCCCATCTTTGAAGAATTTAATCATCTCCTTTTTTATCCTATTCAATACGAGGGTCTTGAGCAGTCTCCAAATATTGTATACACAGGAGCAGCTCCCAACCAACAAATTATCCCGGCCGTTAAATGGTCTTTTGAAAACTTAGGAAGCCGGTTTTTCTTGGTTTCATCTGATTATGTCTTTCCACGAGCGGCAAACGCTATTATTAAAGATCAGGTGACCGCATTAAAGGGAGAAATATTAGGAGAGGAATATATACTCCTTGGAAGCGACCAAGTTCAACAAGCGGTGATTAAAATTGCCGAGTCAAAGCCAGATGTAATCCTCAACACAATAAATGGCGATACTAATGTATCGTTTTTTAAAGAGCTTCGAAGAATTGGTATAACTCCGGACAAAATCCCGACAGTTTCGTTCAGTATTGCCGAGGACGAGCTTCGTACTTTAGATTCGGAACTTATGATTGGCGATTATGGAGCATGGAATTATTTTCAAAGCGTAAACTCTAAAGAAAATAAAAACTTTGTAAAGAAGTTTAAAAAAAAATATGGACCCAAACGCGTTACTGACGATCCAATAGAAGCCGGTTATTTTGGAGTTTACCTTTGGGCGCAGGCCGTAGAACAAGCAAATACGGATAGCGTTAAAGCCGTTAAGAGCGCTATTAAAAGACAAAGTTTAGTTGCGCCTGGCGGAATTGTTTATGTAGATGCAGAAACACAGCATACATGGAAGACCCTACGAATTGGACGGATCAATAAAAAATCTCAGTTCGACATCGTATGGACTTCAGAAAAGCCTGTGCGCCCAGTTCCTTTTCCTGTTTACAGGACAAGAGCGCAATGGGAAAAATTTCTTTTAGACCTCCACTACGGTTGGGGAAATAAATGGGCGAATCCTGGAGATTAACTTGTTATGAATATAGCTAGTATTTTTTCCGATGCGCGGTTGAGAACCCAGCTTCTAATCTGGTTTTTATTTGCTTCTTTAAT
Source organism: uncultured Nitrospinota bacterium (assembly GCA_964570665.1). GTDB lineage: Bacteria > Nitrospinota > Nitrospinia > Nitrospinales > JAJDAT01 > JAJDAT01. The sequence goes on from CAZMZH010000008.1 coordinate 118,484, forward strand.
TCCGTTATCCTTTTTTGGATATACGATTTACGATAAAGCAAAGGAATCCTTGAAAAGGAAAGCGCTCAATAATTTGTATGCAATTTCAGATTCTAAAGCTAACAAAATTGAAGCCTACGTTTTTGAAAGAAAGCGGGATGTTATAGGGTTATCAAAAACGCCAAATATTATTGATAATATGGCTGACTTAGATAATGCATTTAAGGTTGGCGGTCTGAAATCAAAACAATATTTGAGTATCGAAAACGAATTGAATCCTTTTTTGTCATATTATAAAGAGTCCTTTGGATATTCGGATTTATTTTTAATCGGGTCGGAAGGTGATGTGATTTTTTCGATTGCTAAAAGACGAGACTTGGGAACTAATTTATTTACTGGACCGTATAAAGATACGGAATTGGGTAAAGTTTTTATAAGCGCAAAATCCCTTTCAGAGACCGATGTGTCGAACTTGTCGTATTATCAAGTAACTAATGAACCTGCCGCTTTCATCGCTTCTCCAATATTTGGGAAAAGTGGTTTGGCTATTGGCGTGGTTGTACTCCAAATGGATCCTGAAGAATTATCCAATCTATTTCTAGATACGACAGGCTTGGGAGAAACAGGCGAAGCTTTTATCGGGTCAAAAATCAATGATTTGGTGGTCTTTTTAGTGCCTTTAAGGCATGACCCAGGCGCCGCTTTTAAAAGGATGGTGAAGCTTGGGTCGGCTGAAGGAATATCGATTCAGAAAGCGGTTCAAGGAAAAAGAGGATCCGGTATTAGCGTTGATTATCGAGGTAAAGAAATACTGGCTGTTTGGCAATATATTCCATCTTTTGGTTGGGGAATGGTTGTTAAGATTGATTCGGAAGAAGCTTTTGCGGATGCCGTTCAATTGAGAGAAATTGCTTTTAGTATCAGCGCCGCCACTTTTTTGATTGTTTCGATATTGGCTTTATTTCTTGCCAAATCAATTTCAGATCCCATCGAAAAACTAAACCAAACAGCTGGATTGATCGCGGAGGGTGATTGGGAGAAAAGGGCAGATATTTATTTGAAAAACGAAATCGGAGATTTGTCGAGATCTTTTAACAGAATGGCGGATAATATTATACGAGCCAATCAAATAATAGAAAAAACGAAGCTAGAAGCAGAATCGGCCAATCAGGCTAAAAGTATTTTTTTAGCCAACATGGGTCATGAAATCCGTACCCCTATGAACGCTATCCTCGGATTTTCTCAAATTTTGCTAAGAAAACAAAGTTTGTCTGCTAGCGATCGGGAAGCTGTCCAGACAATTGAAAATAGCGGAAATAACTTGTTAATGCTGATTAACGATATTTTAGATATTTCAAAAATCGAAGCCAATCGAATGGAAATGAATCCTAACGATTTTATTTTGAATGAATTGATAGATGGACTTTCAACCATGTTTTTGTCGAGATGTGAAAATAAGAAGCTGAAATGGAACGTCAAAAATCTGAGCGATAGTTTTTTAGTTCGAAGCGACGAAGCTAAGATTAGACAAGTGTTGATTAATTTATTAGGTAATGCCGTAAAGTTTACGGAATCAGGAGAAATCAGTTTTAATGTTGAATACAAAGAAAATAATATTTTTTGTTTTGAAGTAAGCGATACTGGAAAAGGCATTAAGAAAGAAGCTCTGAGTAAAATTTTTGAACCATTTCGGCAAGATGAAGAAGGCATTGCAAAAGGCGGCACCGGTTTAGGATTAGCTATTTCAAAAAAAATATCCGAACTGTTACAGGGTGAATTAAAGGTTGAATCTCAAATTGGAAAAGGTTCTACCTTTTATTTTACGTTATCTTTAATTCCAGCGCTTGCAGATATAAAACCTCGCGCTCAACGCCATCGTAATATTGTAGGAATTGAGGATGGATATAAGATTAAGGCTTTAGTTGTAGACGACATCAAAGAAAATAGAGATGTTTTATCCATATCTCTTCAAAGTATAGGAGTTGAAATTTGCGAAGCCGAAAATGGGGTGATCGCTCTCGAACAGATAAAAAGAAATCCTCCCGACATTATTTTTATGGATGTTCGAATGCCAGTTATGAATGGATTGGAAGCTGTTAAGCGAATTACTCAAGAGTATGGGAGAGATAAATTTAAAATTGTCGCCATTTCGGCTTCCGTTTTTAATCAAGAGATAATAGAATATCGGCGTATGGGATACCATGAGGTTATCCATAAACCCTTTCGATCCGAAGCCATTTTCGATTGTTTGGATAGACTTTTAAACGTTAAGTTTGTTTACGAAAATCTTGATTCCTCAGAAAACGACATAAAAATTGATGAGGCTATTGATTTTTCTAAGATTCAAATCGACGAAAAGAGTTTTTTTGATTTTAAGGAAGCGGTAGAATTATATAATTTAAGTAGAATAGATGTTGCCGTTGATGCAATTGCTGGGGCAGGAAAAGAAGGAGAGAAACTTAGTTTTTGTTTAAAAAAGCTTCTAAAAAGTTACGATATGGAAGTTGTTTTAGAGCTTTTAAATAAATGGGAATCTGAAAGAAAAAATAGATTATAAAAGCCGATAATTTTATAAATTTGTTAATCGTGTTGTACCTTTTCTACCGTTTTTAAAATAGATTCCATATCAAACTTTGATACAAAAGTTTGAAGATAGTCGCCTAATACTTCAGATTCATTTCCAATTTTTTTAAGTTCCCTAATGCTCAGTTCAATTTTTGTTATATTATATAATTTTGCAGATTTTATGAGGTTGTCATGTATTGATTTTGGTATGCATATGTTTGAATAGTCTAACTTGGGGTTTTTAGAATCTTCGCTAAGTAATTCCGCTTGACTTAAAGTGAAATAATTTGGAAGTAGCTCAACAATACAATCAATGATTGTTTCAAATTTAAAGGGTTTTGAAATGAAGTAGTCGCAACCCAAATCTAGGGCGTTTTGCTTTTGATGGGCAAAGGCTGCGGCCGAAATGGCAATAATTTTAATTTCATTTGAATTGAACTTTTCCCGGATCTTCTGGGTCGCTTCAAGTCCATCCATAACTGGCATTCGAACATCCATAAAAATAAGATCGGGTTTTTGTTTATTTACAAAACTCACGGCTTCTTTGCCATTTTTAGCCGACCGTACTTGAATCCCAAATCCGATCAATATTTTCGTTAATATATCTCGATTGGTTTCAATATCGTCAACGACAAGGGCAGATAGCTTTTTATTCCTTGAAACATGTGGGATTTGAGACGAGCGCTTTGATTGGGTTTGAAAAATTTCATCAAACTTTGCTGGAAGCAGGGAAATAGAAAAATAAAATTTGGATCCCTTTCCAATCTCCGAAAATAAATTTAAGTCTCCACCCATAAGTTCGACCTGTTTCTTAGATATTGCCAATCCCAAACCAGTTCCGCCTTTTTTGCTTGCGTTAACTTCTTGTAAAAAAGGTTCAAATATTCTGGTTTGAACTTCAGGTTCAATTCCAATGCCTGTATCGGCGATTTCAAATGTATAAATATGGTCTTCAGTAGATTGTATACGGAAGTTGATTATTCCTATGTCGGTAAATTTTATAGCGTTGCCAATTAAATTGATTAAGACTTGTTTTAACTTGATTTCATCTCCACAGACTGGAATAGATTGTTTGTTAATGCCCTCAATTTTCCAAACAATATTTTTTTCTTTACAGCGGGCTTCAAACATTGTGGAAAGAGATGTTATAAGGTCGGTCAAGTCAAAATCGACTTTGTTCAGGGTCATCCTTCCCGCTTCTATCTTTGAAATATCTAAAATATCATTAATGAGCGCCATTAAATGCGATCCGCTTTTTTGAATAGCGACAACAGATTTAAGATGTTCTGGTTTTATATTAGGATCTCGTTCTAAAATTTGAGAATATCCTAAAACGGCGTTCATTGGAGTTCGGATTTCATGGCTCATATTCGTTAAAAATATACTCTTTGCCTGGTTAGCCCCTTCAGCTTCAAGTTTTGCTTGTTTTAAATTTTTTTCAGCATTTTTTCTTTCTGTTATATCTTGAAAAGCAACAACCGCTCCCGTTAAATTTCCTCCTTCAACGATTGGGGTGCTGACATATTCTACGGGAAAACTTGTTCCATCTTTTCTCCAAAATACTTCGTTAGAAACTCGATTTGCCTCGCCTGTTTTTAATACTTTTAGAATGGAGCATTCTTCATGGGTATAAATTTCTCCGTCGACATGGGAATGGTGAATAAGAGAGTGAAAGTCTTTGCCAATCAGTTCTTCATTAGAATATCCCAATATGGTTTCTGCAGCGGGATTGGTAAATGCCGCCGTACCATTTACGTCTATTCCAAAAATGCCATCGCCTGCGGAATTTAAAATGGATTGGTTTTCGCGCGTTAATTTCCTTAAAGTCGAATTGGTGATTTGTAATTCGCGTGCGCGGATTCTTGAGTTTTGGCTGTAAAAAAAAGTTGCGGGCAGTAAAAAGCTGGTTAAAATTGCCGCTAGAAAAATATAATTAGAGAGGTTATCTTTTTCAATTTTATAAAACTCTTTAGTGGGAAAAACTTCAATTTGCCAATGGAGATTCAAAAAATCAATAGGACGATGGGCAATTTGTTTAGTTATTAAAGATTCATCCAAATTATTTTCGAAAATGGTTTGACCTGATTCTATTAATCGAAAGTTGAATTTTGGAGATATTCCTCCCATTAAATCCATCATCATTGAAACATCAAAAAAAGCAAGCAAATACCCGTTAAACTGGTTTTGGAAATATAAAGGTATAATTCCAAAGAAAAAGTTACCATATTTTATAGGAAGTGAACCTTTGACTATCGTGGTTGATTTATCTTTCGTCTTTTCTAAAAGCGCTTTTTCTAATTCAATAGTTTTTTTGGCGCGTGTTTCGGCGCTTTGATAGTTTCCCGTTGATACTATCCATTTGACTTTAAACGATGGAGTTATGAATAAGATTGAGTCGTAACCATTCATATCGCTCATAATTAATTTCGAATCTTCTACCCAATAACCTTTAGAGGGTTTCCCTTGAGTTTTCCAGCGATTCGCCATACGTTCGAGGGCTGCTATATTATGAGTGATGTCAATTTGGATTTGGTCTCTTAAGCGGTTGGCTTCTTCTTCAATTTTATACTGAATCTTTTGTCTTTCCTGAAGGTCTAAAGCTTTTTTAACTTCAAAGGAGAAAAATAAAAAAGTCCCAGCTAAGGTAATTGAAACCCAGAGATACCAAGAAAAGTTATTCCGATTATTTAAAAGGTTTTGTGTTTTGTTGTCAGAAATCATTCAATGTTTCTATAAGTTTTTGAAGGTCAAAAACTTATTTTGGCAGTTATGGATTTTCTATGAACATGAAATTGTGTTAATTAATTTACCGTCTGAAAAAATCAATTATTTATAATAGATGAGCAATATGATGTTGTTTTGTTAATAGATTGTAACGTTAATGAAGTAATCTAGAGAAAGAAAAAAGAATTAAATAACAAAGCTTCTCATTTATAGCTTCGGAAAAAGTAGGAAACCCATTAAGTATACATCTACTTTGAATATATTCGAAAGTGAATGAAAAGGAAAGGTTTTTGATTCTTAATTTTGGAAGGCTGAAAATTTTTTGATCTGGGTTTTTTATATAAGGTTGCCTGGGTTTAATCTTAATTCTGGATCAAAAATACGTTTAATTGTTTTTAATTCTTCTATGGAAGCTTTTCCTACCATTTGATCGAAATAGGATTTTTTTAACTTTCCAATTCCGTGTTCTGCGGAAACTGTTCCTTTCCATTCCAAAATCTTTTCTACCATTTTTTGATAAGTTTCTTGGGCCAATTTCATTTGGTCTTTGCTAGGTAGAAAATTAACGTGGAGATGGTTATCGCCAATGTGGCCAAAAGCGGCATAAGGAATATTATTCTGATTTAAAGTTTCCCGGTAAAAGGTCATCAGTTCTAGGAAATATCGATCTTCCACAGCCAAATCTGTTCCCATTTTCACTCGTCCTTCGCGACTGTTTTCTTCATTAAGTAGAAGAGGAATTGCATGACGAAATTCATGAAAGAAACGGACATCCTTCTCATTTTGGGCAAACCATGATTCTTCAAATAAAGATTCTTTGGGCTCTAAAAAATCAAACCAGGTTTCTAATATGGGTTGTGAGTTTCCAATAATATCCTGCTCGAAAAAAAGAGCCGCTTTAGCATTGGTAGGCACTTTTAAATATTTTTTTCTTAATTTTTCCAAAGAATATTGATCAAAATATTCGAGGGAACATGGCGAGATAGATGTAGAGGTGTTTTCGCGGATTTCTTGAACTAGGCTCCAACATTGTTCTTCTTTCTCAAAAAATAAGACTCCACTTAAGAACTCATCGGGGCGTTTTAACAGCTTTAAGGTGATTTCAAGTATCACACCCAAAGTGCCCTCGGAACCGATAAATAGATCCACCCAATCCATATGATCTTTTACGTAATATCCGGCGGCATTTTTGCAGTTGGGACTTCGATAATTAATTGTGGGAAATTCAAGACTAGATCCATCGTCAAAAAATATTGGTTTATCAATAGTGTGTCCTCTAGATAGCTCGACAGTTTTACCATTTACAAGGGCAAAATGAAGTTTCTGAACATAGTCGCGAGTGGCCCCAAATTTATATGTTCTAGACCCTGAGGCGTTAGTGGAAACGCTACCTCCTAAAAAAGCTAATTGTTCTGTTGGATTGGGTGGATAGAAATAGCCTGAGCCCGCAAGTTCTTGTTCGATTGCTTTCAACCTGACTCCTGGACCAGCAGTTAAACTTTTTTCTGAAATTTCTTTGATTTGGTTTAAACGTTCCATTGAAAGAACCACTCCAAAAGGAGGGACTCTTCCTGCCGTTAAACCTGTTCCCGCGCCAGCAATAGTTACGGGGGCATCATTCACCTTCAGAAATTGAATAACTTCTTCTTTGGTTTCTGGAATGACGACGCGACTAGCCGACCCTTCAGAGAAATTTGAAGCGTCGCGTAAATAAGGAGCGATTGAATCTTTATCTTGGATTTGAATCATGATATTACGAGGAAATCCAATCCCGGTCAGCATGCCTTAAGGTCTACTGTGTTGGGCTTGTAAGGTATGATTTATTTCTAATTTTACTTTGATGAAAATTCCCTAGTAAAAAATTTTTAAGCGTAAAAAAGTGTAATTAGGATTCTTTTTTTTCTTCCTGTGTTTGGGAGGACGTTGTTTTATCTGCATCTTGTTTTCCATGATCAGCATAATGATGAATGAAATTTGCATATTTGAATAATGCAAATATCATGAAAAGTACAAATATAATGGTGATGGTTAAAAAAATCGTTTCCACTTAAAATCTCCGCTTATCCCGAAAGGTATGTTTTAAAAGTTTAAGAAAATATTTTGTTTGAATAGTATATCAATGTTTAAGTGTTTTTGTGGCAAGCAAATTCATATTATGAGGAATTAGAGTAGCTTTCCAAGATTTCTTCCGCTTTAGAAAGAGCTTTTTCGAATAGATCTTCTTTTAAGTAGTTTTGAATGTCTTCATTTTCTAATAAACTCGTTAAAAATATTTTTCTGTTGGAAATATTAGGGATTTTTATTTTGGCTAATTGACGCATTTTTTCTTGTAACTTTATATTCAGAGTGTCCGGTTTACCGATCAGTTTTGGAAGTTCCTTTTCTAATCGTTCGCGAAGTACTCTGGCCATGAGAGGACTTTTGCCTCCTGTAGAAATTGCTATTTGAATTGTATCTTCAAGATTTATGATTGAAGGATGGCTAAAGTCGCTTGTTTCAGGATCGTCCACACAATAGGCATAGCATCTATTTTTTTTTGCGTTTTCAGTTATGCTTCGATTTAATTCTCTATCGTCAGTGGCCGCAATGACTAAAATTGCTTGGCCATATTCTTCTAAGTTTATGGATTGATCGAGTCGGGAGATTAGCAGTCGAATCTTTTTTGCTTTTGCATAAGTAATAATTTCATCGGACGGTCTTTCGGCGATTACAAAAATTTTACAGTTTTGGGTAAACAGGCTCTCAACCTTACTGGTAGCTTCTTTTCCACCGCCAAAAATAAAAACCTGTTTATCTTTTAAATCTAAATCTACAATCACGATTTAGTCCCTTCCTGTTTCGTGAAATTTTTTGCAGGATCTAATTAGTTCAGTTTCAAATTCTAATTTTTGTGCATGTTTTAAGAATTGTTGCCCTTCTTTACATCGATAAAAGGGAAAATCTAATAATAGTCTACCAATAGTATAGCGACCATTTTGGGATTGTTTTCGATCAAAACCAGACATAATAACGTAATTTTTAGCTCTACGCATACGAGTCCAATCCCATTGGTTTTTATTTTCCAATATATCATGACGAAACAAAAAACGGGCAATGGTTTCGCCCATGACTAAATGTCCGTTGATGTTAGGGTGTACATGTTCCAGGAAAAAATTTTCTCCTAATAGTTTATTTTTTGAATATGATTGGAGAGATTTTTCCATGTCGATTACGGGCACTCTTTGCTCTCTCCCAATTTGATGGACAATAGAGTTTAGTTTAGAACAACTCCGTAGGTGGAGTTTATCTAGATCTCTCGCAATTTTAAGATGAGCTTGTCCTTCTTGAAATCGGGAGGACGCAATATAAGCTTTGCCTAGTTGAAAATGAGACATAGCGTAATTTAAATCTATATCGACAGCTTTTTTATTAATATGGATCGCTTCATCAAATTTATTCTCATTAAAAAATTTTCTTCCTTGGTCTAATAACCGTTTAATTTTTTGTTTGGAAAGATCCTTGATTGAAGGGCTGATTTCCGATATTAAAGGGGCAAAGTCGCTTAAGTTAGAAGCTAAAGAAGAGAAAACTAATCGGACATTTTTTTTGCGAGCTATGGTCGCCATCTCAGTTAAATTGAGCTTATAATTAGCTTCTGTAAGTTCATGATCGTGATCGCTCCAGGTGATTTTGGATTTTTTTAACATGGAGCGAAAAAGATTTACGGGTTCGGAGTTTTTTTCTTTAAAAATGGATTTTATTTTAAAAATTGCCAATTTAGTTAAAAGAAATAACTTTGAACTTTGAAGGGAGATTATAGAATTGATTACAAAACGGTTTTTCCCCAAATTAACGGTAGAGTTGGTTCCAAAATGGCCTATAAACTCATTATGCCCAGTATAAACTATTATTAAATCAGGGCTTTCATCAATAATCCGCTTAAAAATATCCACAACAGCAAAGCTACTCAACGCATCATAACCGGCATTAATTATTTCAATATTATGATTTGGTAAGACATCCGTTAATATATTTTGTAAAAAACCTGAATAACTTATGGTTCTTTTGGTAAAAGGAAAGCCTCGAGTTGTTGAGCCGCCTAAAAGAAATATCCGGAAAGTATTTTGTTTTTTTTGTTGTGTAAACTCTGTATCGGGAAACCAGGGATCATTTTTGAAAACCTTTTCGAAGTCTACTTTCAAGTGACTAAAATAGTGTAAGGCTATATATTGTGTATTCAAGGAGAGTTTAGAGTTTGTTCCTCCATTGTTGTCCTTTAAAATGAAGTCGAAATGACTCCCAAAGTTGGAAACTCTTAAAACTCCTTCGATCCCCAATAAAGTTAGGATTCCAAAAAAAAACAGCAAGCATTTGCTAAGGGTAGGGTTTTTATTTAAATAACTGGTCAAGTTTTCCCCGCCTTGGTAAAAGGGTAATTAACCTTATTACATATCACACTTTCCTACGTATTATTGGTTAAAATCCTATAAATGAATTAAGGGTTTTCTGTTTGTCGAACATTAACTAATCCGTTCCCATTACTAGGGATTAGCAAATAAAATTTATTTAAATCAAGATCAATGGAAATTCGAATCACTAACGTAAAAATTTATCCCTTTGATTCGGGAGAACCCACCGCTCGAGTTAAAGCTTATGCCGAAATTACCTTAGATAATTGCTTAGTCATTAAGGGGTTTAAAGTAGTTCAGGATAATAAAGGAGGGGTATTTGTGGGGTTTCCAAGTCAAAAAGGTAAGGATGGGAATTATCGAGACTTAGTAATCCCTTTAACTTCAGATATTAGAAATAAGATTCGAGATGAAGTTTTGGATGCGTTTCGTAATTTTTATTGAGATTTTGCTTCAATGAAGTTGACCGTAATATTCCCAGTTATTTTAGTTTGGCAACAAAGCCTAATTCCATCTTTATAATCCAACTTTTCAAGAATTTCTTTCTCGATGTCATTCTTTGGATTAATATTTTCCGCTCCCTCCACTATTTCTATGGCGCACAATCCACAATCTCCATTTCCTTCGCAGGTTCCGCTAAGCCCAAACCCCTCGTCTTCGGCAAGTGAGTATATAGTGTCCGATGGGAAAAAAGAGGGAACCGATTTTCCCAACTTTTTATAATTTACTATGGGGATAGGTTGAGAATTGTAATTTCTTTCAAGAGTCATGATACGGTTGACCTTGCTTTTCAACTGGAATGGTATCTGAGTAGCGGTTTCCTTAAGTGTCTGGATACGCGAATCCAGATCTTTCAGATCTTTTTCCAGAGATTTGGTTTTAAAAAAAGAAAAACTCAAAACCAGTAAAGCTAATATTCCTAAAATAATATCAATCATTTTTTAAATCTCTATCGTTAAGAGCAATCAATAGTCGTTCTATCGGAACGCTGCAGTTTTCAGCGTGAGTTAAAAGGATACCAGGAAAAGGTCCTTTATCCCTTTTCTTTATGAGTTTAAATTTTTCTAAGACTTTTTTTGCTTCTGGATCTGCTACAACTTGCTCGACTGGAGTTTCGCCGCGATATTTTAAACAATCCATCTTTTGAGCGGAATCAAAATGCATTCGGGCCAGTTGGTTGTTTAAATAGTTTTCAGCATCGTTAATTTTGAAAGATAGGTCTTGAACAGATGCAGTTACGATAGAGATCGATTTTTTTAGTTTTGAAATACGCAAAATTTGCAAAATCGACATTGCAATTAATATAAAGAAAATAACAATATTTACGCCCGGTGGCATAATCTACTTTTCTCCTATAATTAGTTTTCGGTAATTTTTACTGTTTTATAAAGGAAGTTCTTAAAACTAACAAACTTAGGTCTTTCAGAAGGAATTCCTGGATCTTGGCAAACCTTCATTTTTACTGCTAGACTTGGAAGACTTGCGCTAAATCGCAGTTTAGCTTTTTCTATAATGGCTTTTACCATATCTCGAGTCATTTGGTTATTTTTGAAAGGTTTATGTATTTCCTCCCAAAAATTGCTCTCTCCAGATTCCATTTTTCCTAATATTTGATCAATTACTAAATCGTTTGAGGGTTCTTTTTCTGGGAAAGGGGAGATCGCATGTAATCCGGCGGCGGCGGCGACATCTTCTTTGGTAATAGTTGGACTTTTTCTAAATAACATTGATCTCAGTAAAATGTTTCTTAGTTCGCGTACATTACCTCGGTAGCTGTAAGACTTCAAAAAGCCAATAGCATCGGGATCTAAAACAGGCTTTGGCGTTTCCGCTATATTTTTATAATGAGTATGAAAAAGTTTTCCCAAGAAGTGAATAGCTAAGTCTTCGATATCGTCTTTTCTTTGATTAAGCGAAGGAATTTGAAAGCTAAACTCGTTAAGTCGATGGAACAAATCTTCTCGAAACCTTCCTATTTCGATTTCTTCTCTCAGGTTTTTATTGGTAGCGGCAACGAAAAAAATCTTGGAGTATTTGGGTTCATTTTCTCCCAATCTAGTGAATACTCCAGTGTCTAAAAATCGTAATAATTGAACTTGAGTTTTTGAGTCGATATCGCCAATCTCATCCATAAAAACCACTCCACCAGCGGCTTCTTCAAGAATTCCACAACGGTTAAATTCTGCTCCAGTAAAAGCTCCCTTTTTATGCCCAAATAATTCACTGTAGGTTAGTTCTCCCGTATAGGCGGCAATATTTGTTTTTTTTACGAGTAATTTAAAATTTTCTCCTTTTTCTCGGCGAAAAATTTCGTCCAAGCGAGAATAAATATTATTAAAGAAAAATTCTTTACCCGAACCCGTGCTGCCAGTAATAAGTAAAGAGGGTAGGCCCATTAAAGTTTCAGGATGGACATTATTTTCCCATTGAAGCATCCTATTGCAGATGGATTGAACGACAATATCAATTTGGCTGACTAATGAATGAATTTTTTCGCTTTTGCCAATAACATTCCCAAAATAGTAGGAAGAAACTTTGGGATCTCTATATTGAATATCTCGCGTTAATTGACTCATCTCTTCTCGGATGTTTTCAATTTGGATTAAGCTGTATACTTTTGGGCTAATGAGTCTGGCTACAATTTGAAGTAAATCTTTATCTTCTTTTCGAAATTTTTGATTTCTAAAACTGTCTTGGTTAATAACTCCCAAAACATTATTTCCTAATATAATGGGAACGGCAATTTCAGAGCGAATGTTTTCAGTCAAACTTTTATAAAAGCCCTTAGTTTGAGCGGTGTCTTTGACATTTTGAATAAGAAAGGGTCGGGCTAAATGGGCGCAATAACCTGTTAGAGATCTTGAGTCTTTAGGGAGCTCTTCTCCGCCAACTGGCAGAATAGGAATCCTGCTTTTCTTCCAACCTTTAGATTTTGCGCCTACGAGGTTCCCTTTTTCTTCTTCAACGATAAGCCAGGATTTGTCGTCTATAGTTTTTAATATAGATATGGTGCCGCCAGCCGCCCCCAAGAGTTCAGTTGTTTTATCGATGATTTTTGTTAGGAAAGATTGGAGAGAAGTATCTTGATCCGATAACAATTGTTCGATTTCGCTTAACACTTCTATTTCTATACGGGCTAGCCCTTCGTCCATAATGAGTTTTTCAAGCATGGAGGCGTGCTCTTCTAATTGCCCTTTTTCAAAAGAATTAAATTGATGAGGGGTTTCCGTGTAATAGTTCACTGCGCAGATAAATTGTCCCGTTTTTTTATGGAATTTAGGGATCTGATACAAAGACGTTAAATCTAATTTTTCTGCAATAGGTTTTCTCATGAAACTTTCGTTCATGATATTTTCTATATAGATAGAAGAAGACACTTGATCCTGCGCAACAAGTCCTCTTTCGGGGTCGTATTTTAGAATGCGATTTATTAAATTTTCATCGTTCAGGATGCTCATTTGATCTTTGGAGTTATAAATTTCTGTGTTTTCTTCATTTTTAGAATAAGCGGCCAGAACTTCCACCATATCTGAAGTTTTTAACTGGGTATTATTGATGAACTTTTGGGAGGCTGGAACTAAAACCGAGGCCAAGGTTAACTTATCAATGAGTTTCACAGAAGAACGAACCATCATCAAAGCGGCTTCTTTTTTTTGGGCAAGGTCCAGATGTTTAGAAAATTCAATTTTTTGATGAAAATTCTTAGCTTTTTCAAGGATAGGGCTGCTAGATGATATAAACGCTTCAATAGCTGAAATTTGATCTTGAATTAAATGAACGCTTTCATCCATCCAATCCAAACTCAACGCGCCTATAGGGCGTAGTTGGTAGCTAATAGGAAAAACCACAGAACATTTTATTCCAGATTTCTGCCCAATAGGGCTTGATATTCTTGGGTTTCCTTTTGGCAAATCCCAAGAAACAATAGTTTTATTCTCGTAAAAAGCTTTGTAAATCAAGGAATCTTTAGGAGAAATGAATTGAGTTGTTGGCTGGCCTTCGGTTTGATTTTCTTCAGTAATATAATGGCAAATGAGCATTCCTTCGTAAAGATCTTCAAGGTAAATTTGGGCCATTGAACAATTATGAAGCTCTTTAAGTCCGGTAGAAATGTAATGCAAAATGTCGGAAAGGTTTTCTTTTCCAAAGCATTCAATAGTTTTACTTAATTTTTCTAATGGGGAATTCATTTAATTTTGAAGAAGGTTATCTTAAAGATATTTTACCAAACCAGTATATTATAGTTCTTTTGATCAATTTTTCGTAAAAAGGAGTAAGAAATTTGGCGCTGATCCACTAAAAACCGTCAATTATTTGTTGGTCCATAGGAAAAATTGTGTTGGTTGTATTAGAAATAGCAAATTAATTTGCATATTTGATTTTATGATTACCTTATAACTGTCTATAAAATAATGACTTGTGGTGGATTTCGGCGGTTTTTTTTATTTCTGAGTTTTATGGCATGAAGTTTGCTTTCTAAGGTGGAAAGAAAGGAGACGACCTATGTTAGTAGACAAAATTTTATTTGGCGATCGAGTTCCATTAGTCTTAAAAAAGAACTTGGACTTTCAGTCTGAAAGAAATTTACTCATATCAAGTAATATTACGAATATGAATACGCCTGGTTATAAGGCCCGGGATTTAAATTTTAAAGACCAATTACAACAAGCAATTGACCTTGGCGATCAACTTTCTGTAAAAACAACCGATAAGAAACACATGGGACCTTCTAAGGAAAGTCTAAAGTCCTTAGAACCGGACATATTTGAAGAAAAAGACGCTGCGCGTTCCGATGGAAATAACGTTAATATTGATAAAGAAATGATGAAATTGTCCGAAAATCAAATTATGTATAACGCTACTATTCAAATCATGGCAAAAAGAGGTTCGACCTTAAGAAGCGCTGTGACTGAAACGGCAGCTCAATAATAATTCGAGTTGACAATAATTGATAAAAGCCTTATTTTATATATGATTAAAAAGGCATAGACTATGGGCGATATAACATTAGAAAGTAATTTAAAAGCGGTTCTTGGACCGGGTTTTCAAAGTAAACCTGGAGAAGAAGCGGCGAAAACTGAGGACGGGAAAACATTTTCCCAAACCTTGGCTGAATCTTTGGGAAAAGTTAACGATATTCAGCAAGAAGCCGATTCTGCTATTGAGGGTTTAGTTTCCGGAAAATCCCAAAATATCCATGAAACAATGATTGCTGTAGGCAAAGCTGATATTGCTTTTAGAATGACTATGCAAGTAAGAAATAAAATAGTTGAAGCTTACCAGGAAGTATTGAGGATGCAGGTATAAATCGAATTTTTAAAAAGCCCCCGGTTTTCCGGGGGCTTTTTTTTTGGACTGATAAAAATCACCACCGGGAATAAGAAACCGATATAATATTTTTATTAAAGAGAGCGAGATGCTCAAAGTTAAATATTTACCCAATTGGGGGGAATATGAAAAGGCAATTAAAAGAAGTTTTTTTTGGTTTTTTATTTGTTTTAATTTTTTTGTCGGCAAATAGTGTTTGGGCTCAATCTACAGGACATGCCAGCGTGGGTTTAGGGCATGGAGAGGAAGGATATCTGCACTTGGAAGAGATGATAAAACACTTTGAGTTTGGTATGGAAATGCCTGATGCCAGCGCCGATTTGAAAATGCATGGCGCACAAGCTTTAAAACACGCTAGGGAAGCAAAAAAACATTACGATGAAGCCATCAAACATGCTTCCGAATCTTTAGGTAGACCGGCAAAAAACCCTATGATGGGAGGAATGGGAGAAGGTTCCGACCATTCGCATGAAGAAGGTTCGGGTATGCAACGCGGTCCCCGGTATTAAAAAGTAATTTAACCTCCTGATTTGTTCTATTCGTTTTTAGAATTAATTCTTTATCGGCGGGAAGTGTTGGTGGATTCCAACAAGCCCCATAGGGGCAATACTTCCTATTTGTGTTTTAGAAGCTACGTTTCTTAATTTTTTGTCTAATAGGTTTTTAATAAGCGGCAGGTAATCTGGATTAATTTCCGACCCCTTATAGAGTAGATTTTTTGCGATTTGATAATTGTTTTCATCTCCTAAAATATCGAAAAGGGTATATGAAACGATTCCTGGGCTGAAGTAAAAAGGGAAATATATCCCTTTTAAATGTTCAAGCAAGCTATCTTTTATCCAAACTTTCCTTTTAGCTGCGCCAACCGGTTCCCAAAAGTATTTCATAGGTTGAACATTTTTCATTTCATCGAAATTCGCCGCCATTCCTCTGTTTCTGGTTTTTTTGGGTAGAAATGTAAATATTTTAGCGTTCTCGGGAACTAGAGTAGGTTCCTCCAAAATTTGAAGCGCTTTAAGGAAAAACTTTAGTCCCTCCTTTGGGTTTAACTTTGTATGAATGACGCCCAAATTATAATAGGCCCGTTCTGTGTTATATCCAAACCTTATCATTTTTTGATAATACAATTTTGCAATAGGGTAGTTCTCTTGATTTTGAAAATAGTGGGCAGTAATAAAAGACCAAAAAGGATTTTTAATAAATGACGCGTTCTGAGGATTGGTAAGGTCGGGCATATTTATTTCGCCAAAATATAAGAAGGACCCCTTTACGGTTTTAATAAGTTTCAATTTTAATTTAGGAGGAAAATAGAACGGTAAATAACCGTTTTTGAGGTCCAATGGTTTTTGCAAAATTAACCATATCCCAACGCTTCCTTTTTTTCCTGGTAATAAGCCCAAGCGATTTTGTTTTAAAAACTTTTCCAAATACAACGCATATGAACTCAAGTTTAGAGCGTCTCCTACTTCTCCGCGTAGCTCCGTAATATTAGTAACATTAAGAATGATGTCATTTGGATTTAATTTTTTTTCAAGATAATCGGTTATGGTTACTATTCCCTTTGTTTGAAATACATTATCAAGAAAACTCTTATCCCATATCGGTTTTGTATGGATTAAATACGCAAATATTATGAAGGCAGAAAAATAAGTAATTGCGTCTTTGATCAACTTAGAGTTTAAAAAATATAAAACTTTAGAAAGCAGAAAACAAAACCCTGAAGCGATAGAAATAAGATAAAAAGGTAAAATGAAACCTAAAAACCTCTCTTCATCAAGATTCATTCCAAGAGAAAGCAGAAGTACTTGCGGGAAAAAAATTATCGAAAAAGTTATAAATAGAATTGGATGAGTTTTATAAAGTTTAAATTGTCCTAATAGAAATAGAAAAAGAAACCATCCGTAGGCAAGCTTATTGCCTTGCATGCCCATGTCGCCCGCATAAAAGTTAAAAGTGATAAAAATACTTTTTGCTAAAAAGTTTAATTTCTCTAAACGTCCTGAAGTAAACTCAAAATATTCTTGCCCCGGAATCGGCGCTAAAATGGGGTCAATGAATTTGCCATTGATTAATAGCTCATAAGCATTCTTTAAAATATTGACTCCCTTAAGTTGGTAAAAAATTAAGGCGAGCGCTATGGATAGAAAAAAATAAAATAAAAACTTTTTATATAATGAAATTGGCGCAATTTCTGGTTCATCTTGCCGGTTTGAACTCCAAATTAACCAAATCCCAACAAAAAAAACGGGAGGAAGAAAAAGAAAAGGTAAAATTACATTTGTTAGATTTAAAAAGATTACTAGAGTAAACAGTAACCAATATTTGTGTCCAACTTTATATTGAACGCCAAGCCATAGGAAATGAATGGTCAATAACGAAGCTAAAAAATAAAATGCCGGAAAATGAGGCCAAGTGATCGACCAATAACTATAGTAAGAGGTTCCAAAAAGTAGTACGGCTAAAATGGCTTCATTTTCGCCAATTCTTTTTTTGCTAAAGGTATAAATAAAATAAAGCGTCGCTATTGAAATAATAAATGGAAAAATTCTGTAAGTTATTCCCGTTAACCCAAATGCGTTGTAAATAAAATTAGTGACGATGATTCGCCAATGGGCCAATTCGGGATGAAACTTTGAAAGGATAATTTCAAGCGGGCTTAAATTAATATTGGGTAATATTTTATGCTTTAATGCGTAAGGTATTATGGGACTATCTAATAAGAGATAACGAACATAAATTCCAAAGCTTACGAATGTGAAGAGAGCGACTGAAGATAAAGAAAGTTTCTTTTGGAATATTTGAAATTTCATTGAAAAAGAAAGGGGAGGGTTCAATCCATAAAGGACCCGTAGATCCTTCTTTTTAAATATTAGTTACAAGGAGTTTTAAATACAAGATAATTTTTGTTTTCGTGATTCATTAGAATACAAGAGAATAGAGTATTTCAACGGTAAGGTTATCTCGTTGAGGTTATTTTGATAAACAGAGTTTAACAAATCAATTAGCTTCAAAAACTATGTAAAGCATTTGGTGTATTGAATCAAATAGATTATTATTTTGTAAGCAACGATTCAAAAATGCTTACAAAATCCTTCAGACCTTTTTCCCAGCAATAATTATTCTTATAAGTAAGCTTTTAACCCTTCCAGCATACATTCCATTGGTTTTATTCTATGCCTTTTTTATATAAGTCGCCTCCAGATAAATTGAAATTTATAACATCGCTATGTTTGTTATGTTTCTTACTCGTTGGGCTTTATCTTAGATGGAAATGTTTGGATGAAGTTTTTGTGAACGAGTGGATTGCGAGAGACTTTGATAGGGCTTTTAATATTTTTGATGGAGTTTATTTTCCCTTAGCGGGGCCGGAATTAAATAATGGGGGCAGACTCCCGGGTCCTTTTATGTACTTATTTTTGTGCATACCTTTATTTTTTCATTACTCATATGAATCTATATTTGTCTTCAATTTTATTCTTAATATTGGAGCTATAGGTCTCCTGTTTTGGGTTTTATTTAGATTCTTTGGATTTTATATGTCGGCATTATGTACGGTCTTCTTTTCCCTGAACTTATCTCATATCGGAGTTGTAACCTTTCCATTCAACCCGGCCTATATTTTCCCATTTACGATTTTGTTTTTATGGTTTTTGTTGGAATTGACCGTAACTAGAAAAGGAGTATACCTTGCTGGATTGGGGGTGATTATTTGTTTGGGGATTCAATTTCATTACACAGTTGTCACCTATTCGTTTGTCGTTGTTTTTATTGTGGCATTATTCAAAATTCCCATTCGTCTCAAAGCGATGGTTGTCGCCTTAATATTAATTTCGATATGCTTGCTGCCTTATGAGATTCATAAATTGCGAAGTCATACTCCAAACAATGCTGGCGAGTCTTTGACTTTTAAAGAAAACGAACCGTTTAGTTTAGGTAAAGTAATTAAGATTGCGAGCATTCAAAATACAATTAGTAGAATAACTGAGGAAAAGAGTTTTTTTTATGGAACCGATCATTCGGATATTTTTAAAAAAATAAATTGGTTTGTTTTATCTTTTTGTTTTTATTATATGGTTATCATGACTGTGGTTGGCGCGAAGAAAGGAGGAATAAAAAGTTGCCAAAAAGAAATTGCCGTTTTGGCGATGTTTTATATTCCGGGTCTAATGTATGAAATTAGTCGACCTCAATACGGTCACTTCTGGTATGTCTATATTTTTATAATTCCGCAGATTTTAATTTTATCTATGACTGCGATCGCTATTTTTCAGTGGTTTCGGCAAATAAGCGTGAAGGCTGTCTTTGCAGGTATTTTCTCCTTCTATTTACTATATTTTTCTTATCACTCGGTTGTTTTTGTCCAAGAGTTTCTTTCCGCTCAACCAAAAAATTTTAAACAACACACATATAAAAAATCCAAAGTTTTGTTGAGATCCTTAATGGAGAGGTTGAATTTAACTCCACATGAGTTTTATGAAAGGGTTTATCTTAGAGACTATAATCCAAACTCCTTGAAAAGAATTCAACTCGCTGCCTTGGGAATAAATGAAGACCTTAATAAAAATAATCATGAATCCCAGAAAAATTGTTTTTTTGTTATTGATCCATTAGAAAAAAATATACTTTCGATGGAAAAACTTAATACATTTCTTGAAGATAAAGATTTAGAAGTTCAAAAAAAACATGTGATTCAAGTTGATACAGGTTCCGCGTCTCGTGAGATTTTGGCCTACGAATATACAACTCGTTTTTCTCAAGCATGTTATAGAAATTTGAGCAATACGTTTTTGACGGAGAAGAGTTTGCGAGATTTATTTATTGACGCAAAGAAGCTAATAAAAAAACCGAGGCTGGGCGGGACGGCTCATCATCCTGTGTTAAAGGTGGAAACTCTTAGTTTAAAGGAAAATTATGATTCTAATTTAAGATTGAAAACTTTTGATGGACATTATGTGTTTTTTAATAGTCACACCCAGCTTCCTTTCCGGCTTAAAATAAAAATCGAAAACAAAGATGGTAGGTATTTTCTAAGAGGAGATATTGAAAACTATTATTTTTGGGAAGGCCCTAATTATAAAATGCAGCTTTTTATTGTTAAGCTCAAAAATAAGAAAGATCCAAAACAAGAGTTTGTTTCGACTATTCTCAACCCGAATAAGCTGATTAATAAATTTGGAAGCTCAAATATTAACTGGTTTAGAGAGGTGGAATTGGCCAATAAAATTGATTGGACTAATGACCAATTTGAATTATCGGTTGGTTGGCAAACAAGTTGGTATGACCCAAATTCTTCTTGTTGTGGTTCTGATGAACTTAATTATTATATCTTGAAAAACTTTCTTTGATTTATTAGTTTCTTAAACTCTTTGTTTCTATTTATTTAAAAGACTGCGAGTTTTGCTAATGCGTGATTAATTTGGTATTGCCTTTCCAGGCTCGCCTAGAGATGTCGATGAAAAGCTATTTTACAGCCCAGGCAATTGAGGTAACCTGGTTATAATGTATGCATAGCTCCGCTGTAATTTCGACTTTATCTTTTTCCAATAGCATTACAATGTAAGATCCTCCAAAAGCGAAATAGTCAAATTCTTCTCCCATGGAAAGTGTCGCCCCGACTTCTGCTTTGAAATTAACCGATGAGATGTTCGACCTCGGTGGACAGTTTTGTTTCGTCACTAAATTTTACTGAGGTCAAATAGTTCATATTCATTTTACATGCATGTCGGATACTCTTCCTCATAATTTCTCTTCTAACAGGCTTTTCAAGGATATTACTTTCAGGGTCGTCAATTACACGATTGTCAATATTCCTATTTCCCAGGGGAGCAAGAAAAATAAATGGAAAATTCTTGTTCTTTCTTCCATTTCTTATAAATTTAAAAACATCAAATCCACTTTTTCTAGGCAATTTCCAATCTAAAATGATTAAATCGACTTCAAATTTTTCGTATCGGGATAAGGCTTTAATGCCATCCGTAGCTTCAATTATCTTATGAAAGCCTAATTGGTATAATAAATCCTTAATTTCATCCCTTTCAAAGGCGGATTCCATCGCTAATAGTATTTTTGGATTATTTTTCACAGTTCTCAAAGCCCCCTTGAAACCTATTTAATTGATTGGTTTAAATTGAAATCCCCTTATTCCATTCTTTGAAATTAACTAATTGGAAGCAAAAATCTAGGAACTGTTGAAACTCTTTAGATTTATCAAAAAATCCTTCTGCTCCTAATTCCAAGCAAACTTCTCGATAAGGAAAATATGAATGATTACTCAACATGACCACTTTTGAATGGGGATACATATTCTTGATCATTTTCAAAATATCAATTCCATTTCCATCGCCTAAACAAACGTCAACGACAAACAGATCCAGTTCGGCCTTAAGAAGAGCATATTTTGCTTCTTCAAAACTATGAGCGTATTGAACATTTGATATTCCAGAGATTTTTGTAAGCAACTCCACTAGACGCTCGCAAACAATTATCGAATCATCAATTAAAAAGATTTCCATTTCAGTTCCTCAAACATATTTCCCCGAAAGGGGAAAGTTATTATTAAACCATTCTGCTTTCTTTTTGTTTTTGAAATAACAGTTCAGTAATCTTTTTTACAAAACTTTCTATTTCAATAGGCTGTGAGGAATAAGAGCTAACATAATTAAAAATGCACGAACTTGCGTCCCAAAACTCCGATATGATCATGAAACAGGGTTGTTCCTGATACCACCTCAACCTTACTCTCAAAATCAAATCATCAATTGTCATTTCTGGAAAAGATTCGTTACATATGACTAGTTGATAACTTTTACTTTCCAAACATGAGAGAATTCCTTTTGCCTGGTGAGTAATTTCTATATTGGTAAACCCTCTTTGTTCTAATTGATTTTTCAAATAAAAACTAATCATTGAATTGTCGTCAACAATTAAAATTTTAGACGTTTTAAACATTTTCCTATCCTCAGATAAAGTTCAACCCGGACATATTTTGATGTTTTGTTATTTAAAATTGACCTTTTTTTTTCGAACGATGTATCAATAAAAATAAAAGAAACCGACCCAACAAAAAGTGAAAAGAAAAATTAAACCCAATATTGCCAATCCAATTTTTTCCATTGCCATTTTTACTTCTCCAACATTAATTATTATTTATTGCCAATCTATAACTGGATTATATTGCCGAGAAGGAAAAAGGTCTGTCCTTGGAATCTTTAAATTTATTTAGAGATATCTTGAGCTCTGTAGGGGGTTCCCTACAAAAAAGAAAGGTAAAGTTTTAATGCAAATTAAATTTAATAAAGGAGAGGATGAAACTTTTGAAGGGCGAAACTTAGAAGGAAAAATTAAAGCTCTACCACTAAACCTTTTTGAAGAGCATAAAGAGTTAATTGAGCGTTATTTTTTAACTTCATTTTCTCTAGAATACGAACACGGTGAGTGCTAATGGTGTTAGGGCTTACACAGAGCTCTTTACCAATTTCGGTTACGGTTTTTCCCGAGGCGAGAAGACACATAACTTCGAATTCTCGGTCGGAAAGACTCTCATGAGGAGCCTTATCTGAATCAAGAACGCTAAAGGCCAGTTTTTCGGTTAATTGAGGACTGATGAATTTCATTCCCTCATGAATTTTTCTAATGGCAAGAACCAATTGGTCTCCTGCGCTCTCTTTCGTTAAATATCCCGAAGCGCCGGCTTTTAAATATCTGACCGCAAAACGATCTTCAGAATACATACTTAAAATAAGAATCGGTAGTTTTGGAAATTCCGATCTAATTTCCTTTAACGTTTCCAAGGAGGGCTTTCCAGGCATAGATATGTCCAATAAAACGACATCCAATTTTTCGTTTCGTATTTTTTGCAAAGCTTCTTGGCCATTGCCCGCTTCTCCTGCAACTTGGATATCATGCGTATTGGATAGAATTTGAGCTAAACCTTCGCGGACAACGGCATGGTCGTCAGTTATCAAAACTTTTATTTTTTTAGGCATTTTTAATTAATTTGAAAGGACTTCGGCGTTCAATGAAACTGAAGGTTTTTGCTCGTCCAGAGGGATCTCCACCTTAATTGAAGTTCCAAAATCTGGATTTCCAAAAAGAGTTACTTTACCGTTCCAAACTCGGGCACGCTCTTTCATCCCCATTAAACCCAGGGAATATTTCGGAACATCTTCATTTGTCATCCCTACGCCGTTATCTTGAATTTCAAGAATTAATTTCGTTTGTTTCGACGCTAATATCACGTTTATTTTTTTTGCATTGGCATGGCGCGCAATGTTAGTCAAAGATTCCTGATAAATACGGAAAAGCGCCATTGCCAATTCGCTATCAATTGAAATTTCTTGAAGGTCAAACTCAAACTCCCATTTCCGACCCATTCTATCTTGAAACTCTTCGGCGTACCATTCTAGAGCCTCGGAAAGACCCAGGTGATCCAAGACTTCTGGTCTTAAGTCCGTGGCTATTTTTCTGACAGTATCAATGGTTTGATCGACAAATTTCGAAATTTTTTCGATTTTTTCACTCATCATTTTTTGAGGATGAGGAGGCATATTTTTTAAAGCCGTCAAATCCATTTTTAGGGCGGTCAACATTTGTCCCAATTCATCATGAACCTCGCGCGAAATTCGGGAACTCTCTTCTTCTCGAATTGCTTGTAGCCTTTTATTTAAATCGCGTAGCTGATCGCAAGAAACTTCCAGGTGTTGTTTATACTGGACTAAATCTTTATCTCGTACTTCAATTTGAGATAACATTTCATTAAATCTTTGATATAAAATTCCAATTTCGTCCGCGCTGTCATGAAAAGCTCTTAATGAATAATCGCCTTTTTGAGATACTTTCTTTTCCATAGCCGCGAGGCTGATTATAGGTTTAGAGATTATACTTTGCAGGGGAATCGAAAGGGCAAACGACCCTATTAAAGTAACGATAAGGATTAACCCAACCCAATATAAATTTTTTATGAGTTGAGCGTTAAACTCATCCATGTTTGCATAGATATAGACTTGTCCAATCCTTTTGTTTTTTAGAAAAATGTCGCTTATTAATTCGAAATGACTGTTTAAAAATTTAGCGTCGGTTTTTTTTAAACTGGGATCTTGAAAAGTCTCCTGGGAATTCCGGTTATAACGAACTACAGCTTTCCCCTTTGAATCGTATAAAGCGGCAAATTCAATTTGATTTTCTTGATGGAAAAGCGATTCCAGAATTTCTTTGGCTCTTTTAGGGTCGTCAAATAGGATTGCCGCTCGGCTCATATTTCCCGCGGCATCTCCAAGAACTTTAATATGCTGAACTAGATTCTTTTTAAATATATCCAGATCGTGAAAAACAAAAAAACTGGTCGATACCAATAGTGTAAAAACCGCCATTGTCAGCAATAATAAAATCAGTTTCCCTCTGAGATTTAATTTTCTAAATGCAAACATTAGTCGACTTCTAACGCAATATCCAATAATTCTGAATTGACGGTTAGGCCACTTTTCTTAATGGCCTCTGCATTGATATTAAATTGTATGGTTTCGTCTTTTATTAAAAAAGAAATGGCTGGTTTTTCGTTTCCCTCAAATGGCCCTTCCCCAATAACCAAAACCGGGGAATAGGAAACCTTTTTTAGTATTTTTTTCATATTCCTGTTTTCACTCTTTGGCACAAAAAGAATATGACACTCATACCAGGGATGTTTCATCTTTAACCGAAGAACGTTCATGGGTCTTCCCTGGGCTCTTAGGTTCTTTGCCAGAACATCTAGAAGATCTCCGAAGGGATCTTTGCCCACCACGCACATTGAGAATTCAAAGGGCACTACGAAATGATCGCTTAAAGACGCAATTTCTTCGGGCCATTTAATTAACTGGGTAAAATTATAAATAAACCCGGCTTTTAATTCATATTCAGCGCCGCCATCCTGTAATGCCTTGGCATCGTTAGGAAACAGGTAAAAAACCGATAATAAAAGCAACCAGACAACGAAAACGCTTTTTCGGATTTTTCGGGCAAATGATTTTTTTAATGAAAACATAATTTTATTTTACACCTTAAAATTGGGGAATTGCTTTTTTAAGTGTTACCAATTTTAAACGCCAATCTTTCATATCGTCTTTAAGTTTTAAATGAGTAACGAGGTAATATAAACGCTTGGCGTTCTTACAGTCATCTTTCTTCCCACATGGTTGTTCAAACCTTTCCTTTAAATAATAAGGCGGGATGGATTGATAATAAAGACCCACTTCAATCGATTTAGCTCCTTCAATTTCTTTTAAAGGAATGCTATAGGTGATTTGGTCCTGACCTATTTCTTCGGGTGTAGGATCTATTGGTTCTCCGTTGTTACGAGGCACAGTCTCTTCATGGTAGTCTCCCGAAGGCAACCAACCTTTTGGTAAAATACGGTTGTCTTTATATTCCTCAAACAATCCCAGAAAACTAGTGGTCAATTCATTTTGGTTGTTAACATGACGGGATTCATATATTTGCACCTGATCTTGACGAGTAATATTTTTGTGATCAGGTTGAATGTCTTCCGCTTTTTTTGTGAACTCGCTTTTTAAAATTTCACCGTTCTGGTCAATCAAAACTCCGGCCGGCGAAGTACGACCGGAAGACCAAAGAGTTTTTTTGCCGTCATTCCCTCCAAGAACGCTGAATTGCAAAAACGCGCGACGAAATCCCACTCCAGTTGGAAACTTATGTCCGGCCAAATTGGAGACTGTTACCAAAACTTCTAAATCGTCTTTGGTTTTCTGAATACTATCAATAGATAATCGCGCCGTTTTGTTTTTCGCCTGCCATAGTATTTCTTGACTGGCTAACTCCAACCGGTCAAACGGTTTAGCCGTTAACATGGCCGGAGGCGTAGGAATTGTAACATCGGTTTTATAATATCCCATCAAATCCGGAAATTGATTGAACATCTCTGTGGCAAAAATATTCAGTCCCACCAATGTATGGCGACGATAGTTTTTCTTTGGAGTTAATTTTATATTTTTTTCACTAGCAAGATAAGGAACCTTAGGAAAATCCGGTTCCTCAATGTTAGCAATTTTAAAAGGCGGCAATTCTTCTTTCAAACCTTCATCCTGCATCACTCCGGGAAATTTATTAGGCATGTGGCAATCCTGACAGGAAGTATTTCCTTTTTTATAATCGCTATTGGTCCATTCCATCCAAGTAGTTTGCTCAGTGGAATGATTGGTGAAGGAGTCCCAAGGTTTAGCGTCTTTGTGTTCTTTTTTTCCTTCTTCCAAAGGAATTTGAGGAGGTTGCACGGTATGACAAGAACCGCAAAGCCCGCTATCCTTTATTTGCATCCCATGTTTTGGCGTGATTCCTACCGCTTGCAGCATAGGATACGTTTTAATGCTTTCATCAGGGAAAGGGCCGTAAACTTCATCCTTGGGGCCGAGATTGAACTTTCCGGTAAATGTCGATTTTTCGCCTAATCCTTTTGGCGAAATATGATGGCAAACCGTGCAGGAAACGCCGTCCCGAGCTAACCCTCCATATTTAGCGTCGGCCGACAAACCGCCTGAATCGTCAAAAGTTTTAAATTTTGAAGGTCTTGAGTAGAGAATGTTTTTTGTGAAATTCTTATCCTCGCCTTTATCTTTCTGAAACGCTCTTTGCCCCATAACGCCATGACAGCTTAAACAAAGGTTTGCAATTTCATCCTTATACGCAGGGCGCAAATTCTGCTCGAATTCCAGTTGGGAATGAAATACAGGATCCCTTCCCGACAATCCCATCATGGAAGCGCTCCATTCGCCATAAGGAGAAATGTTGTATTGGTTACCCTTCCTATCGGTCACCATCATGTTAGGCCATCGACCATTTTGCAGATAACTAATGTCATGACAACCCCAACAAGCTTCGCTTGAATAAAAATGATCCAGTTTCTCGCCTCCCTCCGGAATCACATGATCAAAAGCGCCGTAGGGATTTATATTTGAGGGAAGAGTCCATTGTTCAACTTCATTTTTGCATTTTCTTTTTCTAAATTTCTCTTCTTGTGGGTCGCACCAATCATTTATTTTATATTGTTGTAATGCGGCTTCATTAATTTTATCAGGTTTACTTGAAACAATTTTTTGCTTCAAAAACATGGCAAATAACTCATGGATACTTTTAACCTGGGCTTTCTTTTTTTCCTGTTCGCCTGGAGGCAAGGAATTTGGCGGTTGCTTTATATAAGAATAAGTATCTATATTTTTTCCCTTGATGTTATCCATACTCACGAAAGTCAAATCGCTTTCTGCCGAAGCATGACACGTGAGGCAAAAAGAGGTGCCGTATTTAGCGGTGAGGAGAGGAATACCTCCAAGCGTTATATTGCCAGGGGGATAAAACAACAACCAAATCCAACCATTCTTTGTTTCAGGGCTTCTTATCATAACTGCCCAACCCGCTATTTTGTCATGACCTTCGATAGTAGGATCTGGATCGCTCGGAAACATCTCCTTGATCACCACCCCTGGAAGGAGATGCTCATTGTTGATTTTTCCTTTTCGATCCTTTTTTAACCAATCCACTACTTCGGGTGAATAATATACGCGTACCCGGGCATGAACCATATATTCCACACCATCGATATGCGGCCCGGTCATTCGGATGATTCCGTCTTTATTTGAATTATCTTCTCCCCCCCCATCCCATCGCCATTCGTCGTCATTATGGTAGCACTCAGTCCACAGAAAAGTAGAGATTGGCATAGAGATGTCATAAGGTACAAAAATCGTATTGTCCCGCTTGTCTTTCAATTTCCACAAAAAATAATCGAACCCAAAAAATTTAGCCGCTTCGCAGGTATATGAATCTGGTTTTAGAGTTCCATTCATTTTTTCTAGCGCCGCCTCAATGATTAATAGCGCCGCAAGTTTAAATGCCGCATTTTCACCCAAATAAGGTTTTAATCGCTCTTCGATTTCTTTTAGATTATTAAAATAATATTCCTGGCCTTTTTCTTTTAAAACCTTAAGGAATATTTTTATGAATTCATCCCACGATGATTCTTTATTTTTAAAATAAGTTTTGATTTCATTTTTTGAATTTTTACTTAAATTACTTTTTTCAAAAATATTTAAAAAACCCTCATTGTCGATTTTTTTATTCCAATCAAGCTTTTCAATTTTAGATTCTTTCGCCCAGCGCTCAATCCATTTTTCCATAGGTTTTTTTTCTGAGTTGGCGGAGATATTGGGCACAAAAGCTCCAAATACAAAAAACGAAATAAAAACGTAAATTAAAAATGAATGTCGCATATTCTTTCTCAAAAAAAACAAAACACAGATCAGTATCTCCAAGTCGCTTTTCCATAAAAGCTACGAGGCGTTTCAGTGGATGCTGTAATATTTACGTTTCGACCTTCGCGAAATTCTGGATGTTGGTCGTCTTGAAGATTCTGTCCGACCAAGGACAGTTCTAAATTTTTATCCGGACGCCACCCCAGTCTCAAGTCCACTCGCGTGTATCTGGGTACGTCTTGATTGGTCAGCTCGTCTACAAAATAAACCATTGTGTCAAATTCAAAGTTGTGCGAAAGATCGAGATACGATCTAAAGTTAAATTGAAATTTCGGATCGTTTCCTTCGGTATCGTTTGAATCTGGAGAAAAATCGATATTTAAATAAGTAAATGCGGCGTTCAATTTCCAATAATCAAACACCTCCCATTTAATCGCCGTTTCAAGACCAATGGTTTGAGCTTCGTTTCCATGTCCGGAAAAAATTGGAGAAACTATATGTGTCGGTTGCGGAGATGTTTCGACAAAAGCGGTTCCAGTAGCTGTGCTAAAAAGATCGTCGTGTTGACTATAAAATCCGGCGATATCTACTAATATCTTTTCTGTTGGTTGTACTCGATATCCGATTTCGTATGTCCAGCTGATTTCAGCTTGTTCGTCCGGGTCGGAAAAAAGACTGATTTCCAAAGGCGTTCCATCAGCTAATGGAACAACGCCAAGGCGAATACGTCCTCCAGGCGAGTCGTCTAATCTGGATGGAATCCGCGCCGCTCGGGAAATTGCTCCCCAAACTCTTTGTTTGGAATCTGGGGCCCAGGCCAATCTCATATTGGGTTCCCATTGAAAACCCGCAAACTCGGTCACTTCAAATTTGGAACCAAAAGTAAATTCCAGTTCATTAGGAATGATCGAATAAGTGTCTTGAAAAAAGGCGCTGGCATTGGTATAAAACCGGCTTCCATTGGGAGTGAATTCCAAAGAAAAAGTATTGTCAATGGAATCGGCTATAGTGCGCGATTGCGCTCCCCACACAATTTTATGTTTAGATCCCCAATCAAATTGATGTTGAATGTCGGCGTCGAAAACATTAACTACGGAATTAAAAAAATCAATGGATTGTCGAACTTCCCTATCATAATAAAACTGTACAGTCATTTCAGAACGGTCCTGAAACTTATGATTCCATCGGCCCAGGATATTGCCGCCATTGATATCCGTAAAAAAATTTCGGTTAACCGTAGTTGGAGACGTTAGAGAAATCACCTCATTTACGCTCCTTCTGCCAGCGCGTCCATCGTAATAATCGCCTTGCAGAGTGAAGGAATTATTTTCCGATCGTTCCCAATCGAATCGAAAACCGCCGCGACTTACCTCCCAATCGTCAAACGCTTCTTGTTTTTGGAAATCGGAAAAAGTGTCCCGGTTAAAATATTTACCAAAAACACGGTAATTAATTCCATTTTCTAATTTGCCGCCGTAACGAATGGAAGTGATTCCTTCTTCTTCGTCGCCAGCAACGCCGCTAGCTAATAACTTTTGAGTTTTCCCACTGTTCTTGGTAATGATGTTGATGACGCCATTTACCGCATTTGATCCCCACAAAGTAGCTCCTGGTCCTCTAATTACCTCTATCCGGTCAATGTCTTCAAGCATCGTATCTTGTTCATTCCAATTGACTCCGTTAAAGACATTTGAATATACGCTTCTGCCGTCAATGAGCACCAACAAACGGGCTGAAAGGTTTTGGTTAAATCCCCGAGAGGAAATAGCCCAAACATTGGAAGAAAAATGTCCAACTTGCAATCCCGGAGCCATTCGTAACGCTTCCATAATACTTGTCGCTCCAGAACGACGGATATCTTCCTGTGTAA
This sequence comes from uncultured Nitrospinota bacterium, assembly GCA_964570665.1. Lineage (GTDB taxonomy): Bacteria > Nitrospinota > Nitrospinia > Nitrospinales > JAJDAT01 > JAJDAT01. The sequence continues at coordinate 148,573 of CAZMZH010000008.1, forward strand.
TTACATAGATTGCAGAGGCGGCATCGAAAAACTTTTCTTTCCTCTTAGATACCGATGTAATTTTCATGTTTATCAAATCGCGCAAATTCATTTTAGCGAACGTTAGGACCGGTTCTTCTCCCGTCGCTTTACTCTCGGTAAGCAAAAAACTCAGGGCGAAAATAAAAAGAATCCTAAAAAATTTACAATTTTCAGAGGGCTTTTTTAATCGAGATAAAAACTGAGGCATACCTTCTCCTTAAACCAAACCTATTTCAAGAATTGCGTCCAATGAACAAACCAAAATCTACTTTGACCAACCTATTCTAATTTAATGATAGGTATATATCTATAATACGAAGCCTTATATCTTGTAGTGATATCACTACGGGTTGAGAGAATAAAGACAATTGTGATGTTTCGCTCCGGAGTGGGGACTAAAATGACCTGTGTACTTGTGGAAAATGCCCTTCATTTTCTCTCAAGTTACCCAGACGCTACTTCTTCTTAGAGTATTGTAAATTTATTGGGTTTGTTGGGAAAGAATAGGGAATGAAACCTAAAGAACCCCTACTTGCGTCATCGTTTAACTCTAAGTTTTCCTGATATACAGAACTGCTCGCTATTCGAGGCATTCAAACAGCTTATGAATCGTTCCGTCGTTGGCGCCTGAATTTTTCGTCTCAATATTCTAAATTATTACACCAGAAGGAGGTTAGATTAGGCGATATTTGGCATTCAGATGAAGTGTCTGTTTCAATTTGGGGCAAGCGTCAGTACCTGTGGCGCATTGTCGATCAAAATGGAGAAACCATTGATGTAATGGCCCAGAACCGAAGAGACGTACCTGTTGCATTGAGATTTTTCAGAAACTATTCAAAGGATGCGGGGGGGGTACTCATGAACCCAACCGGCAACAGGAACGGTAGTTGCGTAGGTTCAAATCAACAGGCCAAGCGCAACTTTTTGGCAAAAACAAGCCTTGGTGGAGAATAAGAAAGATACAAATCAGGTCTAAAACTTCCCTACTGAAAATACGCTTATAGTTCTGCAGGTAGATTGGTTGCGCTCCAATCCCACCAGGACCCGTCGTAATTTCTGGCGTTAAAGCCCAAATATTTCAAAACAAAATAGGCCATGGCCGAGCGAACGCCTCCAGTGCAATAAACAACGACTTCTTTACTGGCAGTAATGTCATGTTTTTCCAAAATCTGTGTCAATGTTTCTCTGTTTTTTAGTTCTCCTTTTTCATTAAAGAAATTCCTCCAATCGATATGAACGGCGCCAGGTATATGGCCGCCTTTATGAGATCCATAAGGAGTTGATCCTTTAAACTCTTTTAGCGTCCGGGTGTCGATAATTGAAAGATTAGAGTCTCCCAATCTCTTTCCAATCCAACTTTTGTTGGCAATGACTAAATTGTTTAAATTTAAGTCGGAACCTTTTAGGGCTGTTTTAGCGATTTTTTCTCCATTGCCTCGTTGTATTTTATTTCCTTTTTTTTGCCAGAGATCCAGTCCTCCTTCTAATATAGAAGTATTTTCAAAACCCAAATAGTGGAACATCCATAGAAAACGACCATCCGTTCGCCAAGGGTCTTGCGGGTCTCCATAGATGATTATTTTTTTGTTTTTATCGATTCCAAGGCTGGAAATTTTATCGGCTATGATGGATAAATCTTGGATAATTAACCCTGGAACTCCATTCCTGGTTTCGGTAAATTTTTTCCAATTTGGCAGATGAACAGCGCCTGGAATATGTCCTAAAAAGTATTTCCAAGTGGATCTCGCATCCAATAAAATAGTATCTTTTTGAGTGGATTTTGATATGTTTTCCATTTGAGAAATAATCGAAAAGTTTCCTTTTGCCAATGAGATAGCCCCATTTATTGTAAAAAAGTAAATCAGCAAAAATGAGGAAAAGAGGAATTTAATTTTTCTTGACAAAGTGAGGGGGCGATTAGTAAAATCTGTATTCATTTTTTTGCCCTGTCTCTTTAGAAACGGTGAAAGCTATAAGCTTTTTTCGTTTTGTATTTAGAAAAACGCTGTGGCGTATTAATAAGGGACGCAATTCTTTGGACCCCTTCCTTTGAAATTAAGAAGGTTTCTAAAAATAAGTATAATTCAATAAAATATTTTTTCAAATGAAGCTCTTAATTTAGAGAAGAGCTTTTTTGTTTTTAAGCGGTATTTATAGTAGTTAAATTAAGCCAATTGGCCATTAAAGAAAAACTTGTTACGTCGATAGTTGGTTCAGAAATTTTGATTTTGGAGAAATCATGACCGAGAAAAAAAACGAGTCCGAAAAGCAAACTCACGAAGAGCGAATTGAAGCGATTAAAAGAGAAGAAAAAGAAGATGCCAGCTCCTATTATGAGCAAGGTGGAGGAGGGCATTCTGAAGAAGAATCCCATGAGGCTCCTCATAGCGCTCCCATTGAGCCAATTGATAAAGATCAAGAGGAAATGGGTTTTATGAAAATGATCGCAATAGTTGGTTTAGGAGCCGCTGGGTTGGCCTTAATTTTCAACTTTTATTTTATCAGCGATCTCGAAACTCGTATAAGCGGTTTGGATAATTCTCTATCTGAGGCAGATAAAAAAATTGAATCGTCAGTAGCCAAATTAGATACAGATGTTAAAGCAGTTGGAGGTGAATTAGAAAAAACTAACTCTTCAATTTCTGAAATTGACGGGAAAGTAGGTTCTTTAGGCGAAAGTCTTCATAAGCTTGAAAACGCAGTAGGGGCCTATGAAAGAAAAATGGCGATTATGGAGCTTAAACGAGCTCTTGTCGCAATTAAGGGCGTGACGGCGAATGCTAGTTCTGATGTATTAGATAGTTCGAATAGCGTAATTTCTAATATTGAAAGCTTGTTGAATAAGTTAGAAGGTTCTACAGATACAGCATCTGAGGAATCCGAAAGCGCCGAGGAATCTGAAGAGGGTGGCGAAGAAGAAGCTGCCGAAGATCATGGTGAGGAAGCCGCAGAGGAATCTGAAGAAAGTGGCGAAGAAGAAGCTGCCGAAGATCATGGCGAAGAAGCCGCCGAGGAATCTGAAGAGGGTGGCGAAGAAGAAGCTGCCGAAGATCATGGCGAGGAAGCCGCCGAGGAATCTGAAGAGGGTGGCGAAGAAGAAGCCTCTGAAGATCATGGCGAAGAAGCCGCCGAGGAATCTGAAGAGGGTGGCGAAGAAGAAGCTGCCGAAGATCATGGCGAAGAAGCCGCCGAGGAATCTGAAGAAAGTGGCGAAGAAGAAGCTGCCGAAGATCATGGCGAAGAAGCCGCCGAGGAATCTGAAGAAGACGGTGAAGAAGCAGACGCCGAAGATCATGGCGAAGAAGCCGCAGAGGAATCTGAAGAAGGCGGTGAGGAAGAAGCAGCCGAAGATCATGGCGAAGAAGCCGCCGAGGAATCTGAAGAAGGTCATGAAGAAGCAGCCGCCGAAGATCATGGCGAAGAAGCCGCCGAGGAATCTGAAGAAAGCCATGAAGAAGCAGCCGCTGAAGAGCACGGCGAGGAAGTCGCAGAGCATGCCGCATTTGACTCAGATGTTATTCCAGCCTTAGCCCCAGCGGATGAAGAATCTGAAGAGTCTCATGTAGGAGAAATTCGTCTTGCTGCAAGCGAACATCCAGAAGGCGAGGAGATTGAAGAAGAATTACCCTCGGTAGAAGAATTGAAATCAGGGCACTAAAACCGATATAATAAATTCGTTTATTAAAATATTTATCCAGTAAAAACCCGGGATTTTCATGTCAGCTTTTAAACTCATTTTTAATATTTTACTTTTGATTGTTATTTCTTCTTTTGCTGTAAAGAACATGGCTCCAGTGGAAATCACTTATTATGATTGGGAATTTCATATGCACACAACTCATACATCTGTGTTGTATATTATTCTCGCCTCTTTTTTAATTGGTTTTTTTCTAGCAAAATTTAACACGGTTATTAGTTGTGTTAGATTGAAATCTAACCTAAGAAAGAGTGATAGAACTATTGAATCTTTGAATCAAGAGTTGGTGAAACATCGAGAGAAAGAAACGGCATCGGCATAAGTTTCAATTTTTTCGATTGTCTTTTTTTCTTAATCTATTTTAATCCTTCCTATATTTTTTACTTTTCTACTTGAATTAGTTTTTTATTTGCATTTTGGTTCAACAGCTAATTAGCTAGCGATGCCAAGAGTTTGCAAAATCCTCTTAATAATGGTTCAATAGTTTCTCATTTCTTCTACCATTTAGTCTCTATCTAGCTGATTTATTTTGAACTATAGACATTCTAGATTTTGGATTCTCCTATTTTTCTTTCTTTCGGGAATAACAGGGCTGATATACGAAGTCGTGTGGACCCGATTGTTTGCCATGGTAATGGGCAACACCCATTATTCGGTAGCCGCTGTATTAACGACCTTTATGGGAGGGTTAGCTTTAGGCAGCGTTTTAGGAGGGAGAATTGTCGATCGTTTTCCAAAACCTCTTAAGATTTATGGGGTTCTTGAAATCTTAATTGGTCTATTCTGCGTTTTAGTTCCTCATTTAATCCAATGGTCGTTACCTGTTCTTAAATGGATTTATGCAAATTATCAGGGGCAATACCTTCAGGCTAGCTTTTTTCGTTTTTTAGTTTCTTCATTTATTTTGATTGTTCCTACTATTTTGATGGGAGCGACCCTACCGGTAATCAGTAGATTTTTTTCCAGAAGCGACGAGACAATCGGCCAAGACTCAGGTTTAGCCTATGCAGTTAATACTTTTGGGGCTGTTGGAGGAGCTTTAGGAAGCGCTTTTATTATTATGCCAGCGCTGGGTTTGCAGGGCGCTATTTGGTTAGCCGCAGGTATGAATTTGATCATTGGTTTTTTAGTTTTAGTATTTTTTGGGAATTTTTCCAATGACCTTAACGAAGACAAAAGCGAAACCGCCCCGCCAATTATAGATAGCAATAAAATAAAAGAACGTTATTGGATTTTTTTGGTTTTTGGGTTTTCAGGTATTTCAGCCATGATTTACCAGGTGGCTTGGAATCGAGTTTTCTCCCTCGTATTAGGTTCTTCTGTTTATGCATTCAGTCTTATTGTAACCGCTTTTATCCTTGGGTTAGCTTTGGGAGCGGCATGCTGCTCTCGTATTTGCGCTCGTATAAAAGACTTAAAGTTTGCTTTGGGCAGTATTCAAATTGGCATTGGATTATCTTCTCTAATTGTATTGCCATTATTTGCATTGGTTCCTTTTATAAATCGATGGGGATACCAAAAACTGGGGGTAGAGTTTGAAACGGTTCAATGGGTTAATTTTTGCATAATTTTTTCTTTTATTTTTTTACCCACATTTTTAATGGGAGCTCAGTTTCCTGTAGTTATTAAAGCAGTTTCGGGAGGTTTGACAAAAGTTGGAAAAACAGTAGCTTCCGCGTACTCCTCGAATACAATTGGCGCCATTATCGGATCTTTTATAGGCGGATTTATTTTAGTTCCTTTTCTCGGCCTTGAAAAATCAATTTCCATTGCGGCTTTATTAAATGTTGGGCTGGGATTTTTACTGATAATTTTTTTATCAGGAGCTTCGTTTAGTTTTAAATCATATGTTTTGCCCGCAATTTTATTAGCGTGTTATTTCGCCGAAACCACATTTCCAAAATGGGATAAAGCGGTTATTTCAAGCGGCTCTTATATGCCGTATCGTATTAAAGATCTAGACGAAGCGGTGGAAAAGAATAATAAAATTTTGTTTTATCGCGAGGGAATGCATGCGACGGTTACGACGGAACTATCAGTTTCTGGAAATATTTTTTTAAGGGTTAACGGAAAAACGGACGCTTCGTTAGCGTTGGATATGCGAACCCAATTATTGTCCGGTTATCTTCCGTTATTATTGCATCCCAATCCTAAATCGGCTCTAGTCATAGGCATGGGTAGTGGAATAACAGCGGGGGCTGTGGAGAGGTTTCCCCTTAAAAAAATCGATCTTGTCGAAATTTCTAAAACCGTTGTAGAAGGAGCTAAGTTTTTCGGACCGTTTAGTCATTTTGCAATGGAAGACCCTCGGTTAAAATTAATTTTGGAAGATGGAAGAAATCACATAGCTTTAACTGAAGAAAAATACGACGTTATTATTTCTGAGCCTTCCAATCCTTGGATATCGGGAATTGGGGCATTGTTTACTCAAGAATTTTTTGAATTGACCAAAAATAGGCTCAATCCAGATGGTATTGTTTGTATTTGGGTTCATACAAACATGTCTCCAAGCAATTTTAAATCTATTATAAAAACATTTAATGGTTCGTTTTCTACCGTTACTATGTGGGAATCAATTGTTGGAGACGATTATTTGCTGATTGGCTCAAATTCTCCTTATAAGATTTCCAATGAAAAATTCTTGGAACTATTGGGAGATCCAGCGGTAAAAAACGACCTGGAAAGTATTGGAGTTTTCAATATTGTCGATTTGATGAGTTTAATGATTATGCCGAAAAAATCGACTTTAGAATTCAGTAAAGAGTCTCCTATACATACTGATAACGATTTAAGCTTAGAATTCCAAGCGCCAAAATATTTATATAAAGACGATAGAGGAACTTTAGTGCGCCAAATTTCACCTTTTTTTAATATCGACCCTGATTTGGTTAGTTTTGGAAGTTTAGACGAGGCAAATCGGCAAGAGATCATTGAAAAAATTAAAAGACTAAAGCGGTCTGAAAGCCAAATGGCCGAGATAAAACGCAAAGCTCAAATTGATAATTTGCTGGAAAAAGCTTTATCGGCTTTTAATGATGGGGACTTTGATCAAGCGCTTGCTTTTTATTCAGAGATCTTAACTTTAGACTCAAAACACCTGATGACATTTTTGAATCAAGGGAACGTTTATTCGGCTATGGAGAAATATGAATTGGCAGAAATAGCATATTCAAACGCTTCAGAGATCAATCCCTATTATTTATTTAGCCATATCAATTTAGCCAAAACTTATTTGGCGTCAGGTAGGGCTTCCGAAGCGGAGAAAACTTTGAAGAGTATTTTGACTTGGCATCTCACCGATCCGGAAGTGTTTCTCTACCTCGGGCTAGCGTATTCTTTCCAAAAAGAAGTGGAGCAGGCAAGAGAATCATTTGAAAAAGCGTTACAACTGGATCAAAGTTATTCTTTGGCGCATTACTATCTTGGAGTTCATTATATGAAGCGTCATCGAGGAAAAGCCCAGGAGCATCTTAAAAAATTCATTAATTTGAAGGCTGAAGAAGGCGACGAAACATTGATTCAAAATGCGGAAAGATTATTAAAGAAACTTTGATCCCAGTTGAGTAACCATATATACTGACTATCCCCCAAGGTCGAATTGACCTTTTTCTTATATAATGGTCGTTTTGGATTTAATCAGTTCTTAAATGAATTTCTAAAAAATTAATAAACGCAAATTACCTTAAAGGTAAGTTGTGGCGTTTTTATATTGATGATAAAGAAGCTTAAAAGACAATAAGGTTAGTTTCATGCCCACTAGAATAAAAGTTATATGGATTTTATGTTGTTTCCTTATTTTCATAGGATTTTTGTATTTTTCGATGCAAAGAGGCTATGAAAGTGAGCGTAAAAGGATGGATGAAGCTCGGCTAAAAGCAGAGCAAGCTGTAAAAACTGAAAAAGAGGTAAAAGACTTTAAAGTCGAATCTTTTCAAACTACATCTAACGATATCAAAGAATTGATCGCTTTGGGTAAACACGAAGAAGCCCAAAAAGCCGCTCAAGAAGTCATTTCTAAGAATCCTAAAGATGCTTCTGCCTATACTTGGTGGGGTATTTCATTAGTAAAGACGAAAAAACTCTTCGAAGCTATTCAAAAATTCGAAAAATCGGCGGAAATTGACAAATATAATACAAAAACATTTCTTTATTGGGGACTCACCTTATACATGGAGCACAAGTATGAGGAAGCCATTCAAAAATATCTTAATGTTATTAAATTGGATCCAGAAAACAGTAATGCTTTCGCCTATTGGGGGTCTGCTTTGTTCGCGTTAGGGCATACCAAAGACGCAATTGAAAGGTTTAAACAGGCTTTAAATGTTAATCCAAATAACGAGATTGCGCTGGATGTTATGGTAGATGCCTATTATTCTTTAAGTGAATATAAAGACGCATGGAAGGTAGTAGCCAATGCAAGAGAGAGAAACGTCAAAATTTCGGAAGAGACCTTAACAAAATTGAAAGAGGCTATGCCAGAACCAACCGCATAATAATCTAAATTATTTCTTTTATCTGTCCGATAAGCCAACTAAATAAATAAAACTGTACAACTGATTGTAATGGTTAGCGTTTTTTCCCGACTATTAATAAGAATTTAAATAGACAATTAAGGTTTTCAAAACTTTTCCTTATAAGTTAGTGTGAGAGTTGCCTTTATTGTTTTGGTTTAACAGGCAATTACGCTAATAGAGGATATTTAAAGAGTGGAGTTCTCCAAATATTGATTTAAAGGTAAAAGCCATTGAATAGTTAATATTATTGAGAAAAAGGTTTACTGAATACTTGGTGAAAAACTATAAAATATTTGTTATATTTCTTACGATTAGAGGTTTTTTTTAGGAATAATGGGGTGATAAAGTGAAATTCTCGCAATGCAGGCTATTAGGAGCAATCGTCTTTATTTTGGGATTAGGTTTATTTCCAGGGGTCACTTTTGGGCAAAATGATGAGGCTTCAAGCGGATTAAAGACATCTCAAATTTCGGAAAAGGGATACAATTCGCCAACGAATAATTTAGTTCAAGATACTGCGAGTGTTTCAATAACGATAGAAAAATCAAGTCCTAGATTTTTGGAATCCAAACCTAAAGAGAATAGTAAAACCACTCCAGCAATTGATTTAGTCCAGGATATAGCGAACGTATCAATGACATTAGAGAAATCAAGTCCCCCGGTTTTAGAGTCTAATTATGAAGCGCCTCGCATGACAAAACCGGCAATCGATTTGGTTCAAGACATTGCTGCAATCCCCTCAGAGACTTCGGAAAAAACCGGGAAAAGTGGAAAAATAAGCGATAGCGGTAGTGAGGGCCTAGAAATTGGCTATCAAAGAATTACTCAAGTAGCTCAAAATCCTTCTACAGCTGATATTGAAATGAAGATGGAAGCCCCTAAAAAGGAAACACCTTCATCGCCTGAATCTGATTCTGGAGATTTACCAGACTTTGATGAATCCGATGATCCTTTTGGCGATATACACCCAGAGTATCCTCCAATAGAAGATCCATACGAAAGTTATAATCGATTTATGCAAGGCGTAAACGATGGTATGTACGATTATATGATTGAGCCGGTATCCACCGTATATAGAGATTGGGTTCCGGAGTTCTTTAGATTGGGCGTTAAAAATGTTTTTGCAAATGCGGCTAGCCCGGTAAATTTTGTTAGCAGTTTATTACAGGGAGATTTGGATAAAGCGGCAAGAGTCATAGGCCGTTTGGTGCTAAATAGCACCGTCGGTATTGGCGGATTATTTGACGTGGCTGGCGATTACTACGAGGTAGAGCCTGTAAATGAAGACATGGAGCAAGCGATAGGGTCTTACGATATTGGCTCGGGTCCTTATTTAGTATTGCCATTTTTTGGCCCATCATCTCCAAGGAACTTTGTTGGAATGGTTTTTGACGCATTTCTTAACCCAACTTTTTGGTTTTCCCCTTCGTTTGTAGTGGGCGCTGGAATAACTGCGGAGGAAAGAGTTAACTCCACGTCGTTTATAGTCGATGATTTTAAAGACCTTAAGGAAAATGCGGTTGACCCCTATATCAGCCTGAGAGACTTTAATCATCAGTACCGGGAAAAACTCATCAAAGAATAAAATTCTTTTCTAGGTTTGAGACTAAGCTTCTTAATCTCATTATATTTTCCAATTATTTCCTCGCCTTTTCTATTTTTCTTAAAAAAACCTTGAATTTAGAGCCCTAAATTCCTTTTAATAGGGAATCACCTAAATTACTTTTTGGTTATTAGATGGTTTGTGTTAAATCGGTAGCCTTAATTTTTTGAGTTATTGGTATTAATAAAGTTTTCCTACGAGCGAAGTATAAAGAAGGAGTTTTTGATGACAGACGGCATCAATCGAATGAAAGACGAGACTAGTCCCTATTTATTACAGCATAAAGATAATCCGGTGGATTGGTATCCCTGGGGAGATGAGGCTTTGGAAAAAGCCAAAAGTGAAAATAAACCCATATTCTTAAGTATTGGTTATTCTGCCTGCCATTGGTGCCACGTCATGGCTCATGAAAGTTTTGAAAACCCAGAAATAGCAAAAGTAATGAATGAAGGGTTTGTAAATATAAAAGTGGATCGGGAGGAAAGACCGGATGTTGACTCAGTCTATATGAAAGCGGTGATTGCTCTTACGGGTCATGGCGGTTGGCCCATTAGTTTGTTTTTGACTCCTGACTTAAAAGCGTATTTGGGGGGAACTTATTATCCTCCTGCCGCAAAATATAACCGACCGGGTTTTTTGCAAATATTGGACGAAGCCCAACAGATGCATGCAAAAGAAGACGATAAAATTTTGGCGCGGTCAAAAATCGTAATTAAAAAAATGTTGCAACGTGGCGAGGTACCTATCGCTAGTTCTGCCTTAGATTGGAAGCCTATTGAACAATCGGTGGCTTTTTTAGACGAGCGATTTGACGACGCTCATGGCGGTTTTGGTATGGGGATGAAGTTTCCCGAACCAATGAATTACGAGGTTTTACTACGTAATTGGAAACGAAAAGCGGATCAAAGATCGATGGAGATGCTGGATAAGAGTTTAACTGAAATGTCCAAAGGCGGCATTTACGATCAGTTAGGCGGCGGTTTTCATCGATACGCAACAGATAGGGAGTGGTTGGTCCCTCATTTCGAAAAGATGCTCTACGATAACGCTCTTTTAGTTAAGTTGTTTTTAGATTCTTTTCAAGCGACAAAACAGGGGATGTATCATGAAATTGCGACTGAAACTTTAGAGTTTATTCAAAGAGAAATGACGGACTCCTTGGGGTATTTTTACGCCAGTCAAGATGCGGATACAGAGGGAACCGAAGGAAAATTTTATGTATGGAACATTAAGGAAGTTCTAGATTTATTGGGTCCAAGACACGCTAAAGTGGTCTCAAGCGCATTTGGAATTACTTCTGCAGGAAACTTTGAAGGAAAGACTAATGTCCTTACAAACGCGATGTCTATGGAGATGGTGTCGGAGAAAGAAGGCGTTCCAATTTTTGAAGTGAGTCATATCCTTAACAAAGCGAAAGAAATTTTATTGAAAAGAAGGTCTGAACGGCCCAACCCAGGAACTGATAAAAAATTAATTGTCGCTTGGAATGGGTTAGCGATTACGGCTTTTTCAAAAGGATCGTCTGTCTTGGGCAAAGAAAGTTTTTTAGAGTCCGCCTTAAAATGTTCAGAATTTATTTGGTCTGAAATGGTTTCTGACGGGAAGCTATTAAGAATTTATAAAGATGGTCAATCAAAGATAACCGGTTTTTTGGAAGATTATGCTTACCTGATTGAAGGTTTTTTAAATCTCTATGAAGCTAATTTCGATTTGAAATGGTTTTTAAGAGCAAAAGAATTGGCTCAAACTATGATAGATGAATTCTGGGATGAAAAAGAAGGCGGATTTTTTATTTATGGCGAATTGAACGATCCTTTACCTATTCGGCCTAAAAATCCTCAGGACGAAGCAATTTATTCGGCGAATGCAATTGCCGCTCTTTGTTTAATTAAAATAGGGCGGATGGCTAGCGACGAGGCGATTTTAAAAAAGGGAGAAGAGACGATTAAGGCGTTTCAAGGATTGATGGAAGAACAACCCGCTTCTTGTAATGGTTTGCTTGCGGCTCTAGATGCATTGCTTTGTTCTCCAACAGAAATGGTTTTTGTCGGTTCTAAAGAAGATCCCGCTTTTCAGGAAATGTATAGGAAGGCTCAGCATGATTATATCCCGAATAAGATATTGATTTATTCGGAAGGGAAAGAAACCGACGAGATTTTCCCAATGGCTCAGGGAAAACGATCCGAAAATGAAAGTTCTGCCGTTTATTTATGTCAAAACCAAACCTGTCATGCTCCCGTTCATTCCGGAAAAGCTTTAGAAAACCAAATGGAAAAACCCCCTATGATCCAGGTAAATATTTGGGACGAAGAAAAAAGCGAAAAGGAAATGAAGGCTGAGCAAAATAGTAATTTTCTAGGAGCGATGGGGCAGATTTTTAAACATATGGGAATCGATAAATAGCATTAAGGAATCTCTAATAATTCGATATTTTTACTTGCGGCAACTCGCCAGCCCTTATTTCATAAGAGCTGTTCGTCGCCAAAAACAATTTTTATAGGTCCTCATAATATTTTTGGAATCCGAGGAATTAAACTCTTAAACCAATTTAATGTTGAATTGTCCAAATTGGTTTTATCGAACTCTTTGTCAAACAGATATAAAAACATGACGGCCATTACCGTAATCGGTTCCTTGGAAGTATTATTATAGACTGATATGAGTTCGTACTCGCGATCTCTGTATAAAGGTTTACCTTCTTCGCTCGATAAAGTAGGAACAACAGCCAATCCAATTTTATTTTTTTTGTTTTCTATTAGAGTTTTAAAAATGATTTTTCCTGTTTTTAGATCTCGCAATTCTAGAGACTCAGCAAAAGGATGAACGTGTGCGGATATAAAGTGGGCGTTAGTATCGTAAGGCAAATTCATCCATCGAGTGACTAATGTTTTATAAGTATGCCTTCCAGGAGGCACTTCCCAGTGTCCTGTAAACTCCCGTCCAAAAATATCTTTCCTTACTTTTGCATTATGCGCGTTTACCCCCTTGCTTGAACCCGCTCCGTGTTTTGAATGGTCTCCATTTAATACGCCATAATAACCGTCTTTCCCTTTTAAAAGCGCCAATCCATTTGCTGCGCTCATAACAAGCGGTTTCATAGGTGTTTTTAAATTGGCGTTGCGCACGAAGGAGATGACGTTTTCAATTTTTACTTGAACGTTTGGATTTTTAATATTGTGATTCAAAGCTTGTGAATCTAATTTGAAAACTTCGTCCGAGTAGACGGGAATACCGAATCCTTTAGGGAAATTTATTGCTTCCCGACCCTCGGAAAGAGTAAAAAATCTTTCGCTGGGATATTGCCTCCATCCAAATAGATTGCGATGCTTCTTTATATCTATATTTAGATTGCTATGACACATGAAATCTTTTAATTCTGTCTTGGGATTATTCGCGTCTAAAACTCGAGATCGGTAGCCTGTTATCCATAAAAGCTGCCTGGGCTCATTATCTAGCATTGAAAACTTTTGACTGGCGCTTGGCCCCATCATGGATGTGTAAATTTTATCTATATAAAAACGCGGGGTGATAATAGTTTTATTTTCAATTTGCAGGTTTGAGGCTTCACAAATAATGCAAAATGAAGAAACTGAAAGTACGATAAAGTAGATTAATAAATTTTTGAGGCAATAATTCATAGGGCTAATAGTGTGGGTGTTTTTTTTATTATAGTACTCAATGTTGCATTGAGACAACTTATTGATAAGGCTAGGTAATATTAGATAAATTATACGGTTTCAGAAATCTAAAAAGACGTGTATTCTAAGAGCAAATTGTCACAAAAACTTAACATGATCTTCTAAATGAAATCGAAGTTATTAAATGATTTTGCCATCCCTGCGGCTTTAATTGTCGTTACGGCATTGATTTACTTTTTGGATCTTCAGTTTTTTGAATCCTTGGAGCAAAAAGCTTATGATTTGAAGGTAGTTTCCCGGGATGGGTCTCATGCCATGAAAGATCAGGTCGTGATTGCCGCTATCGATGAGCAAAGTTTAAAGGAACAAGGTCGATGGCCTTGGCCAAGAACTTTGCACGCTCAATTGATAGATAAGTTAGCCGAAGCCGGAGCAAAAGCGGTTGCCTTCAATATCTTTTTTCCAGAAAACGATTTGTTCATTCCCATGGATAATGTGCGGGAAGGAATTAAAAACGACGATGGAGTTTCTAAAGATACCCTGAAACAGTGGCTTAATGATGCCGGGGCTTCCGATAGACGTTTTGTTGAAGCCATCCGTTCCTCTCAACGTACCATTTTGGCTTTTATTTTTTATATGGCAGAAGAGCTAGGACCTCCCCCTGGCGAAAAGTTGAAAAAACTTTTGGAACCGTCTATTTATGAAAATCTGTCCAAATCGGATTCCATACATCAGCCTGATATTGTAGACACGGCATCTGAAGTGGAAGTCAGCTTGCCAGAAATGAGTCAAGCCGCGGTAGGGTCGGGGTTTTCTCTTTATCGACCGGATTCCGATGGCGTAGCGAGATGGGCTCCCATGGTTGTTAAGTTTGGAGATGGGTTTTATTCTCCTTTGACTCTTCAAATACTCAAACACGTTAAAAAAGAGCGTTTAAAGATCGATGCCGACGATTCCGGCTTTTCTAAAGTTCATTTAGGCCCATTAGATATACCGGTTTCTCCAAGAGGAGAAATGTTGGTTAATTATCGAGGTCAATCTGGAACATTTTCGTATATTTCGGCGACGGATATTCTGAAAGGTAAAGTAGGGGCCGATAAGTTAAAAGATAAAATCGTTTTGATTGGCGGAACCGCAAAAGGAACCTACGATAGCGTCACCACTCCTTATGGGCCAAAGTTTCCGGAAGTAGAGGTTCATGCAAATGTAATCGAAAATATTCTGAGCGAAGATTTTTTAACTCGCCCAAATTGGTTGCCCTTTTTAGATTTAGCAATCATCATTTTTTGGGGGATCGTTTTTGGATATGGGTCTTTGTATTTGAAACCATGGATTATGGTTGGGATCCTTGGTTTTGGGATTATCGCGTATGTAGGTTTTGATTATTTTCTCTTTATTGAAAAAGGCCTATGGTTGAACATAGCTTTCCCAGTGTTTGCGAAAATTTTTATATTTAGCGGATCGTCGCTTTATCATTTTTATATTGAAGATAAGAAAAAACGATTTATTCAGAAAGCCTTCTCAAAATATCTTTCTCCCGTTATGGTCAATCAACTCATTGAACGACCAGAACTACTAAAGTCTGGCGGTGAAGAGAGATATATGACCGTTATGTTTAGCGATTTGGAAGGTTTTACGTCCGTTGCCGAAAAATTAGGACCGGTTGGGATGGCCAAACTGATGACGGAATACTTTACTGAAATGACCGCAATTATTTTAAAAGCGGAAGGAACGGTTAATCAGTATGCGGGCGACTTGGTAATGTCTACCTTTGGAGCTCCTCTCCCCATGCCGGATCATGCAGAAAGAGCGGTGACCGTTGGGCTTAAGATGCAAAAGCGGTTAGCGGAACTTTGTATAGAATGGGCGAAAAGGGATCTTCCTCCATTAAGAGTGCGAACGGGAGTTAACTCTAGCGGTATGTTTTTTGGAAACTTGGGATCTGAACAAGTTTTTTATTATTCCGTAATGGGCGACGCCGTTAACTTGTCGGCAAGGTTAGAATCAGCAAATAAACAATACGGCACTTATTTGATGATATCTGAAGAAACACATTCGGCTTTAACTCCCAATAAGTTTTTGACGCGGACCTTAGACGTTATAATAGCAAAAGGAAAAACGAGGGCGGTAAAGGTTTATGAAGTTTATGGATTTATTTCCGATCATATCGAACCGGATCTTTTTGCTTATTATGATAATTACGCAGGCGGTTTTGAAAAATATTTGGCGAAAGATTTTGACGAAGCCCTAAAGCTTTTTCAATACGCTGAAAATTTTAGACCGGGAGATAAAGCCGTTGCAAGAATGATTGATCGCGTTAAAAATTTGGATCCTAAAACATTACCAGACGATTGGGATGGCTCCTTCACCATGACTTCTAAATAATTTTCCAATCGTCTCCCCAGGATAACTTCTTCGCTACTCGATATTTTTCTCTTTCTTTTTTAGAAATTGTTTTTCGCTCGATAATTTCGGGAAGACAAAGGTCCAATAAAATATGTCCCGATCCTTTTTTAGGACGTTTAATTATCCTTGCGGCCCTTTCCGGTAAATTAACTCGCGAAAATACCATATAGGAAAACTTTTCTTCCTCGTAAGGCAGAGTACCCGTTTTTAATTTTTTATGATGATTACTGCGAATGATTTTTTGTGAAAAATGACACCAATCATTTTCAGGTAAAGGGCATTCTTGATCGTGAGGGCAAGGCGCCGCTACTTTGGCTCCTTTGGCGATAAGAGAAGTACGAATCTTTTTGATTCGTTCAAAGCCTAATCGATCGCCAGGCTCGATGATTACCAACCATTTTTGGGTTATATCCCAAAGAGATTCTGCTACACCAAGATAATTTGGAATTTCTCCCAATGAATACGAGGCTAAAACAAAGTCATGAAGTTTTAATTTGGAATTTAAACTTTCTAAACTCGTTAGTTCCCATTGAATAGAACCAGTCTCGCTAAAATTCGAAGCCTTAATAATAGATTTTCCCATTTCCGCTATGGATTTGTCTTTTTCTATCAAGGTTGCTTGTTGCAAATTATCAAACTCTTCTATTGCAGCCCAAAGACCGCAACCGGGACCCGAGCCAGCGTCGAAAAAGCTATGTATTTCTGAAAAGTCGTCATAGTATTTTATTTTTTCGAAAACGTTTTTTATGGCTCCAAAAGTAGAAGGCGTTCTTGCAGTTAAATAGGCGAGGCGATGTTCGGTCGATGAGAAATAAGAGCCGGTACGGTTCTGATATTTAGAGGATAGGTCGGCGCAAGAAGCTTGGATATCCTTAAAATTTTTAGATTCCATTTCTCTCGCGATCGTATCTTGTACAAACTCTGGTAAAACAACGGCGGAAGGTTTCATAGAATTTTGACGAGCCTGATTAAATACCTGACATACTGACGCTAAGATTCCGCCATTAAACCGGTTATGGCGGAATTGCGTGTCTGGCTTTTTTCTGTTGGATTAATAAATGGAACTTTGCGTTAACATCCAGGTCAATTCGTGTTTATTTTGGTAAAGGTGGACTAGTTTGCTACCTGGTATTTTTGAAAATTGTTCTGATATTTCATAGTCATTGTTTCCTTGAAACTTGAGAGTGACAACAAAGTTTTTGCAAAAACCGGATTCTATCCATGAAGAAATCCATTCAAACGTCTTCTCTGGGTAACAAATAACGTCCCAAAATATCCAATCGACATTATCGGAAAATTTTTTAACATAAGAAGGTTCAATTGAAAAAGCGTCTTTTTTTTGAAATTGAACTCTGGGAAGATTTGAAATTTTTGGATCAAGAGGAGAGCGATCTACGCTTAATACGGTAGCTCCAAGTTTTTGTAAAACCCAGGCCCAACCTCCAGGGCTTCCGCCAAAATCTAAACAAAAATCCCCTGGTTGCGGTAACGTTCCGATAATCGTAAGGGCTTCTTGAAGTTTTAAATATGCTCTGTTGGGAGGTCCCTCTTTATCTTCTAAAAAATGAACTTCGCCGTTAGGGAACAAACTGGAACATTCTGCAGAGGCTAGAATGGCATTAGAGTTTAACAAGGTCCAGGAGCCTAAGTTTGTTTTAGGAAGAGGGGATGGGAACTGAAGAGGAGACCCGGAAACATAGGGCAAACTCTCTTGTATTAGTTTTGCGCGTCGGTGAAGTTGAAATGAGTAAAGGTTCCAGTTTCTTTGGATCGCCTTCAGTTTTTGAGCGCCATCTTTAATCGATTGGATCGGAATTAGCGTAGGGTTTTGCCATATATTTTGAGCCCAATAAGATTTTTGAATTGGACGATCGGTTAATACTAAGCGGTCGTAAACTTTTGTTATCCCTTTTAGCTCCTTTTTTAATTGATCGAAGAAACCTTCCGCCGCTAGATAAGCGGCTCCGATTTTTCCATCAGGCATAAGTTCGTTGTTTTTTTCGTCAATGGGAATATTCAATTTTTTAGTCTAATTAAAAAGAAACTGGAGTTGCAAAGTCCCCTCTGCGCGTCATCCAGGTCCTTCGGCGGGCTCAGGATAAACTCCGTCGAAGGATCTCGCCTCGATTCAATAAAATTTCTATCAAATCACTAACTAACAGTAAAGAACGATTTAGTTTTCTTATACATTCCCGTTTTCTATTTAGTCTTTCCCTCAAGTTCAGCCCACCTAGAATAGAGACTCTCAACTTCTAGTTGAGCTTCATGAAGTTTTGAATAATATTCTTCAGCTTCTTTTGGGTTCGGTGATTTTGTAATGGCTTCTTCTTTTTGTTGTAGTTCCTCTAATGCCGTTTCAGCGACAAGTATTTTTTCTTCCATACCGTCAAACTCTCTTTGTTCATTATAGGTAAGGCGTGTGCCGTTTTGATTCGATTTTTTTTTCAAAGCGGGTTGTTTTTTTACGGTTTTCTTTGTTCCGCTCGAATCTATAATTTCAGTCTCCCAGTGAGAATAGTCTGAATAAATTTTTGTTTCGCCGTTGCCCTTTAATCCTATGAAAGTACCGCATACTTTTTTCATGAGGTATCGATCATGCGATACCAAAATTATTGCTCCGGGAAAATCTATCAGGCTTTCTTCCAATGTTTCTAAGGAGGATATGTCTAAATCGTTTGTAGGCTCGTCTAAAAGAAGAACGTCGCCAGATTCTAGAGTCAAACCTGCAATTAAAACTCTAGCTTGTTCGCCTCCAGAAAATTTTTTGATCTTTAAGGGAAGTTTGTCGGCTGAGAATCTAAATTTATTCGCCCAAGTAACTATGTGGACGGATTCGCCTCTATATATTACAGAATCCCCTGTAGACGAGAGAGACTTTTGAAGCGTAGCCTCTTGATCCAGTCGTTCTCGGTTTTGATCGAAATAAACTATCTTCAAATTATTGGCATGTCGGACTTCGCCCGAATCTGGATTCAATTTTTTTTGAAATAATTTTAGCAAAGTTGATTTTCCCGAGCCGTTAAATCCCAAAATTCCTACGCGATTTTTTTTAGAGATTATGAGGCTAAGTTTTTCGACGATTTTTTTATCGCCAAAACTTTTATTTAGCTCTACCGTTTCGATAAGTTTTTGAGTTTTTCTATGCGAATGCTCAAATTCAATTTTAACGCTTTGGTTTTTTAATCGATTTTGCGTCTCTTGAAGTTCCGTCTTCAATCGTTCGGCGTCGTCGATTCTAAATTTAGCTTTTGTTGTTCGAGCTCTTGGGCCTCTACTAAGCCACTCTTCTTCTCTACGAACTTTTGAGGATAGAGATTGTTTCAATCGATTTTGCGAGTCTAAAAATTGTTTTTTGTAGTTAAGGATCTCGCCATAACCGCCTTCTACAGTTTGCAGCCCGTTGGGATAAGCGCGATTGATTTCGGCGGTTTTTTTTGCTGTTTTGTCAATAAAGTAACGATCATGACTTGCGGCAATCCAGGAAAAAGAAGATTTTTGTAAAATCCTCTCCAACCAATAAATGCCGGCCTCGTCCAAGTGATTTGTCGGCTCGTCCAAAAATAAAACGTCGGGTTCGTTTGCTAATCCTCTAGTGATTTCTAACCTTTTTTTCCAGCCTCCAGAGAGTTCTTTTACGGGTGTGTTTAAATCTTTAAATCCAGCTTGAGTTAAATATTTGAAAGCTTGTTGTTCAAATTCCATAGAAGAGATTCCAGGATGTTGATTTGAGTCTAGAATGGTTTCTAAAATTGAAGAATCCAGTTTGTGAGAAAAACTCTGAGGAATATAAAAAACCCTTAGGCTCGACCGATAAGAAACAATTCCATCATCGGCAGGCTCGATTTTGGCTAATATATTAAGCAGTGTCGATTTACCCGACCCATTGTCTCCAACAATGGATATTTTATCGTTTTCAAATACGCTAAAACTTAAATCTTTAAATATTATTTGATGATCAAAAGATTTAGAAAGGGATTGGCAATTTATAAGAACAGACATGGAGGTGTGGAAAAAAGATTAGAATGAAGCTTAAAGACAAGGTTTATTATTTAAACATAAAAACCATATAAAGCGTTACAATTTAGCGGTTTTTATTCGAATAATTCGAAGATTATGTTTGGAAAAAAGATATTGGTTTGTAACGACAATTGAATTAAAAGTATTTGTTAAAAAATGAAACCTTTTTGCCTTGGCTTATTAGGTTTTGTTAGGTATATCATATTCTTGATTATTCAGTTTTCCCATGTGGTTTTAATTGTATTTCATGCCCGTTATTCGTTCCAACGGTTCGGTTACAGAGGAGGAAATTCCCAAATTACTGCTTTGGAAAGTCGGTTTTTACTAGCAATGTTTGGAGAGCTTTACTTTTATTATTTTGATAGGAAAACTGAGCCTCACCTTGTTTCCTTTTCAAAAGGTTAGAATTTAATTAGGGCTGGATGAGTACATAAACCTGGTTCCGCAAGAAAGGTAATAGACGAAGCAGGTTTATTTTTATCAATACATATACTCCCAAGTAAATCAAGCGACGAAAGTTAAGCTAGAATATCCCGATTAGATTAAACATTTTTAAAATCATTGCAACAATTCTATTTTTCGTATTTGTCAATTCGGGAAATCTATGTAATAAATTTTAAGAATCGTTATTTGCAAAGAGGCATCTTAAGCTATGATAAAAAAATTATGCCAGACTTACTAGTTCGATTTGTAATGGAAACCTTCAAAACCCAATAAAAAACTTCTGAGTTTTTGTATTGCAATGCTTGAATTTAAAAAGGTTTTTGAAGAATGCAAACTTTAAACCAGGTATTGGCAATTTATAAGTCATGACCATCCCGATTCTTATTCTTCTCTTTCCTCTCTTAGCCAGCATCATTATCAGGGTTTTTGGCCATCAATTACAATCTCATGTGGCCAGAATAGGGGTTATAGCGAACGTAATTTCTTTCTTTCTTGCTGTTTGGACTCTCTATTATGTGAGCATTGAAGGTACGGTTCATGTAATGTTATGGCCGTCCAATCCCGAAAGTTCTTCCATATTCAAGATAGGACTGTTGGTTGACCGTCTCGCCGCTGTCATGATGGTGTTGATCACCAGCGTAAGCATTGTTATTCATGTTTACTCAGTTCGATATTTAGAGGGAGACCCGGGTTATGCCCGATTTTTTGCGCTATTAGGTTTTGTAGTCTTTGTGATTCTCTCTATAGTTACTAGTCCCAATTTGTTGATGTTGTTTGTGTTTTGGCAATTATTAAGTTGGGCTCTCTATATAATTCTGGTATTTAATTTTTCTCATCCCGACGCTTGTCGTAATGGTTTTAAAACATATGTGTGCCATCGTGTTGGAGACGTTTTCTTTCTTTTCGGAATTTTTCTGGCGTATAAATATTTTGGAACGCTTGAGTTTACGGAACTTTTCAAAGCGGCGAAGGAAAATCCTCAAACGATTTCGTTATTGCCGGGAGGTTCCTTTAATATCAGCGTCGTTGCCGCTATAGCGTTATTTATTTTTGTTGGCGGGATTGCCAAATCTAATCAATTCCCTCTGCACGTGTGGTTACCAGACACCATGGATTCGCCAACGCCTGTTTCAGCTCTTATGCATGCGGGTATTATTAATGCAGGCGGATTTTTATTGAATCGCTTGGCTCCTTTTTACGCGCTTTCGTCGCCCACTCTTCATATTGTTTTTATAATTGGCGTTGTGACCATTTTGATGGGGGCCTCCATGATGCTGGCGCAAAACGACATTAAGAAAACCTTAGGGTATTCCACTATGGCGCAAATGGGCTACATGATTATGGAATGCGGCCTAGGCGCTTTTGCCTTGGCAATATTTCATTTAATCGCCCACGGTCTTTTTAAGGCGTCCTTATTTTTGGGAGCGGGAACCGGTATTCATTCCTCGCGAGACGAACCTAAGTTTCCGCATCATGGGGAACACAATGACGAGGAGGAGAAAAAAGAATCTTCCTCCCAATTAACCTGGGTCACGGGTTTGGGAGTCACCTTGACGATGCCTTTAATTATTCTCATGGTGGCGCATGACATGTTGGATATACACCTGCAAGACGCCCATGGCGCGGTAATTTTTCTGTTTTTTAGTTGGATTACGACTTCTCAGGTTATGTTTAGTTTATATCGCCTTCAAGCGGTGGCTTCTTGGAAAGTGGCTGGCGCGATGATCGGCGCCTTATTTTTTATTGGATTTGTTTATCTATGGGCGGGCGAGGAATTCACGCATTTTCTATACCCTGGACCGGGCGAGGCCGATGGATATTTTGTGGCTGCGGCTTTCAACCCGCAAATCTTTGATATGATTATTTTGGTAGCCACGGGACTGATTCTCTTCGGTTGGTTCGTGGTCTACACCGACGCTAAGGGTCAAAAAATATTTATTTCGGATTGGCTCATTTCCGTTCGAAAAAAAAGTTACATCCTTTTAATAAATCGGTTCTATGTGGACCTTATTTATGTTCGATGGAGCGCTAGCATATTACGATTGGCGCAAAAAGTAGCCCATCGTTTTTAAAACGCGATCGTTAATACTATGGATAATCAACAGGCTCTTCCTATAATTCTAGCTCTTATTCCGCTTGTTCTTGGGATTGTGTGGAGGGTTGCCCAAATTTCGTTTGCCACTCTTAAATCCATTGGCTTAACGGCGATTGTCGCTCTAGGCATTTTGCTAGTCACGACGGTTGAGATAGATCCATCGACTAACTTTTTGGCCTTCGCGGTTCTTCTTTCAAGTTTTTGCGTTATGCTCTGTCAAGAAGAAACGCAACAAGCTTCGGTAATTGGCTCTTCAAGCCTGATAGCTTTGGGGCTAGCTTTAGGCGTTTTGCTAAGCCAAGGTTTTGTGAGTAGGCTTTTTCTAACCGGTTTGTTAGGTTTTGCCGCGTTTTCTCTTCATCGCGAAAAATACCGCTCTTTTAAAACAACGCTCGTTCTTATACATTTTGTTATCGCCATCGTTATCTCTTTAAGTTCCGGCTTTGGGGACAAAAGTTTTCAATTGTTCGCGAATTTATTTCTTGCGGTTACTTTCTTGCCGTTAGCTCCTTTTCATCTCCCTTTCGTAGGTATAGTTGAAGGCGCTAAAGGAACTCTTTCGAGTTTTTGGGTTGTCGTTTGGTTAGCCATCGGGTTAGCCGAATTAAATATGATTTATACGTCGCTTAACGCTGAAATGCTCTTTGTCATAAGTTTGTTAGCGTTGGTAAACGCGTTTTATGCTTCTTTAGCGGCTCTCGGACAACGGCAAAGCAATTTATTCGTCGCTTCCGCAACTGTGGCTCACGTATCGCTTATCTGGGGACTGCTCAATATTTTTCCCAATTTTCCCGAGTGGGGCATTGCTTATGGCATAGCCGTGGCGTTTATTTTGGGAGGCGTTTGCCTGGCGTTTTCATTTATTCAACAACGCTATGGATGGCAAATCATTGGAAAGCTTCCTGGGCTTGGATTGACCATGCCTCGGTTTGGAATTGCGATGGTTTTTCTTGTGAGTTTCGCATTATTTCTCCCATTTTTGCCAACGATTACCGGTTTGACGATCATGCCGACAATCGAAAATCACAATGTAAATTTCACCATGATTTTTTTGATGTTCCTCGCGGTTTGGTTGGGAAGCGGTTGGTATCTTTTAAAGATGCTTCATCAAACCGCCTTTGGTAGGGCGCGAACCGATGTTTTTTATAACGATTTATTCACGACGGAATTTGTCGCGGTGACGGTATTAATATTAGGCGCTACTTATAGCGGATTGTTTTACTAATGTTTCATTTGATTAACTCTTTTTAAGGTCGGTGAATCAAAGTTATGTCCACGGTCGACGATAAAGATACTGCGACGCCAACCCAATCGCAGCGGATAGAATTACGGTCATTCGTAAATCTAGCGGGCGAACCTGTTTCCCATTACTGGCCGATGAAAACGTTTATCCATCACAATCCCCTTCATGGGCTAGAACGTTTCCATTTTGAAAAAGCCATTGAGGAGGCCGAACGGTTTTTAGGCGGTCGAGGCTATCTTCCCAATCAAGTTTACCGAGACTACTATAAACAAGACCGAATTACCGACGAAGCTCTAAACGACGCTCTTCAAGAAGTTTTTAAAGACGCGAATGTCGCTATTGGCGGTCGCAATATTAGTCATCAGGAAATCCTGAAAGCCCTTTTTCTCCACGGTTCTGGAAAAGTATCCGGAGACGCGGTCTCGGCCCTTTTGCAATCGTCGCATGATCCAAAAGAAGTAAGCGAACTCGTCGAAAAAATTCAAGAGTTGTCAAAAGACAAAGAGGAAACAGTTTCCTTAAAATCTTATGCAAAACAAGATCAAAAAGATTTAGCGACACAATGTACGATTGGGGAATGGTGCGATAAATCGTTCGGGACCAATGTCCGGCAACAAGTCAACCACGAAGTGATCAAATGGATTAGCGGATTTCTCGATGAAGGACACGCGCATTGGGGTATGCCATTGCGGGAAAAATCTTTTTATGCCAGTTGGAAAGAATTAGCGCGCGACGATTCAACTGGTTCCGTTTTGGGTGTTTCCGATTGGAAATCTAAAATCCAAAACCTACCTGAACTTCCCGAAGACGCCATACTCGAAAGTATGACCATTTTAGGTATACCAAAGAACCTATGGATTGATTATTTCACCCACCATTTGTCTCAATTGGAAGGGTGGACGGGATTCCTCAAATGGCGCTCGGAACAAACGGATTATGTATGGCAAACTGCCTATCCAATGGACCTGATCGAATACATGGCAATTCGAATTATTTATGAACGGGAACTGGTGTCTGTGGCCTGCCGCAATAAACTGGGAATTCCCGGGACCTATACTTCGATAAGAGCTTACCTAAATAATTGTTCCATTGGATATGGGCTCTACAAAGATTACCAGACTAGAGGGTTGCCTGACGAAATCGTTGAAAACCTTGATATGTCCATGTTCGTACAAGAACCCTTACGTATCGACGACCTGAATCGATGCGAACCGGATGTGATTTCAATTTGGGAGCAAATCCGACAAAAGCAAGAGGTTGAAGTACAGGCTTTTATGTTACTACATTTAGCCAAGTCTTTGGACGTTTCTGCATCCGATATCTTGAAAAGTACCGATGCGGTAAAAACTTTACTTGATTGGGTCGAGGAATATCCAGAACCTACGCATGGTCCCTTCTGGCTCAAAGCTTTGGAAGCAAGCTTTATAAAAAGTTTTCTGCCAAAATTTTCCTCCAATATAGAGAAAATGAAAAAGCTAGACGCGGAGGAAGATAAAGCCCCACAATCGCGTCCGTTGTCTCAGTCGCTTTTTTGTATTGATGTTCGATCGGAATCTTTTCGACGTCACCTTGAAGAAGTGGGCGGCAATGAAACCTTTGGGTTTGCCGGTTTTTTTGGAGTCCCTATATGCTATTTAGGATTTACGAGCGAACAACAAACAGACCAATGCCCAGTTCTTCTGAAACCCAAACATGTTATTAAGGAAATTCCCCGCGCTTATCAAGCCGAGGCTGCGAAAGAATTTTTGGAAGGGCACCATCTCGCAAAAGCCGGCAATACGCTGCTGCATGACTTGAAAGAGAACGTGATCACTCCTTATGTCATGGTGGAAGCGATCGGCTGGTTCTTTGGGGTCAGGCTTTTTGGCCAAACATTACGCCCAAAATGGTTTAAAAACATCACTTCATGGATAAAAAAGCGTTTTACTATTCCTATAGGCACTACCTTGACGGTAGACAAAATCGACCGAGACGAAGCTCGGGAAATGGTTGCGGCGAAACATCGAGCCACTATATACCGCTTATTGATTGAACAATTTGGTCAGTTGGGCGGAACCGTTCCCCACGACCAGGTTGAGCGCTTGCGAAAGTTAGCCTTGAGTGAAATCCCATTAGATAATCCTGAAAATAAAGAAATATTCGAATTATTGCAGTGGACCAAACCCGATCTTGAACAATTTATTAAAACCCTGGATCGTGATTTCAACCTTCATGAGCGCGACCTCGATGGCCGGTTGGAACGGATTACACAGGCAGGATTTACGGTCGCCGAGCAAGCTATTTATGTGGAAACAGCCTTAAGGGTTCTAGGATTCAAAACGTTTGCCCGACTCATTTTGCTTTGCGGTCATGGAAGCACTTCGGATAACAACCCCTTTGAATCCGCCCTCGATTGCGGGGCGTGCGGAGGTAACCACGGCATGTCCAACGCGCGCGCTTTAGCCGTCATGGCCAATAAACCAGAGGTACGACAACTACTGGCTATGAAAGGGCTAGCGATTCCGGCCGATACGCATTTTCTTCCCGGGCAACACGACACGACAACAGACGAAGTGGAGTTCTTTGATTTGGAAGATGTCCCTGCTACGCACCGAAAAGATTTGATCAAACTTCAACGAGACCTCCAGGAAGCGGGAGAAAAGAATAGCCGGGAACGTTTAGGTCGCTTGCCGGACGAACCTGATACTAAGGGAAATTTTAGCGCTTTAGGAAGGACTAAAATACGAAGTATAGATTGGTCGCAAGTTCGACCGGAATGGGGACTTTCTCGGCATACGGCTTTTATTGCCGGGCGACGATTATTGACCCAAGGTATAAACCTTGAGGGCCGGACTTTTTTACATTCCTATGATTCCTCAAAAGATCCAGAGGGAAATTATTTAGAAATTATCATGACCGCTCCAATGATCGTAGGACAATGGATTAACATGGAACATTATTTTTCCACGGTTGATGAGGAAGTTTATGGAGCGGGAAGTAAAGCCTATCATAACGTTGTTGGTCGTATAGGCGTCATGTTTGGAACCGAAAGCGATTTATGCGTTGGACTTCCTCTTCAAACGATTTTCGACGGAGAAAAACCTTTTCATGAGCCTATGCGATTATTTGTTATAATAGAGGCTCCGAGAAAAATGATTACTACCCTCATTGCTCGGCATACTATTTTGCAAAGATTGACCATGAATCAGTGGCTCCATATTGTGGCTTTGGATCCCGAACCCATGGAGTTTTTCCTTTTCAAAGCGCCGAACGAATGGCAACCTTTAAAATAATATAACCTTGTTGTGGAGATTGAAACATCATGAACGCCATGAAACTTCATCCAATGAAAGAAATTAAAATCATTATTGAAGGAGAGCATCTTCATTTCGTGACGGACGTCCTTGATAGGATTAAAGCTAGCGGTTATACGATTTTCAATAATTTATCGGGAAAAGGACATGGCGGAATCCACGAAGGTCATATGATGTTTAACGACACAAGTAGCTTACAGATGGTTTTGACTGTCGTTCCAGAGGAAAAACTTGATCCGATTCTCTCCGGACTCAAGCCGTTTCTAGAACGTCACTCAGGAAGTCTTTTTGTATTAGACTCAAGCGTGCTGCGACCCGATCATTTTGAGTCGTAAAAAATACAGTTAGGCCTTACTAATTTAACTATCCAATTCTTCTGCTGATTCAATAGCTTTTTTATATGTTCGGCTGTACCTTCAGCCTTTTTCTATTTCTCCATCTCCAATAAACCACAGGTCTTCCAACTGCTGAAATGTCTCAACTCCAGCTTAAGTCCAAAGCAAATCTTTTATCCTTACTTTTGTGAAGTCTGAGCGATTCTGAATCGCCAGAGAGTCCTTCTGAAGGCGAAAATCGTATTCGTGAAATGTTCGTAGCCATTCGGCTTCGCCTGGTAAATCTAAAACAGCAAACAGATGGCGCTCTTCAATGGGAGCGATTATTATCTTGATACGGGTAAGATAAATTGAGTTAGGTAATGGTATTAAATCGAATAAGAAGAAATTTATCTAATCAGATATTGCTTTATTCTTGTGGGTCATATATTTTTAAGCTAAACATTAAAAGGTTAAATTGAGCGAAAAAGATAAACAAATGACGTTAAATCTTCCGAGTTGTTCCGATAAATTGATTTGGGACATTTGGTTAACTTCCTATCAATTACCCGCTTTAACAGTAGCGGACGAGTTAGGTTTATTTTCCTATTTGGATGATGAGCCTGCGACGGCTCTATCTGTTGCGCGGAAATTTTTTTTAAGTTTTAGAGGGACCGAATCGTTGCTTGGAATTTTAACGTCCTCGGGGTTTCTGGTTCAGCAAAATGAGAAGTTTTGCCTTACTCAGGTATCAAGGAATTTTCTTTTACCTGACAGTCCATTTTACAAAGGCGGGTTGTTGCAAATGGTTCGCCACGATATGCCAACCCACGAAGGCGTAAAAGAAGCCTTGTTAAACGATCCATTTTCCACGACCACTTCAGTCAGGAAAGATAAACCTAATACGGATAATTGGAAAAAGGGCGACTTTGGTCCCGAATGGGCGAAAAAAACGACTCACGTTATGCACTGCGCATCGTTCCCTGGCGCCATGGGATTAGCCAATCAAGGAGTTTTTAAAAATGTGAAAAAGCTATTAGACGTTGGCGGAGGATCGGGCTGTTTTTCCATCGCCGCGGCCAACTTTAATCCCGATATAAAATGCACAGTTTTAGAATGGCCTCAGGTTTGTAGCGAAGCGGAGAGATATGTTAAAGAATTCCGTTTGGAAAAGCGAATCGACACTTATGGTGCGGACATGTTTAAAGATCCGTGGCCAGGAGGAAATGATGGCATTTTTTTCGCGAATATTTTTCATGATTGGATGCGGCCCGAATGCCTAGAACTTGGCCGCAAAGCATTTGAAAATTTGCCCAAGAATGGCCAAATTTTTATTTATGACCAGCTATTGAACGATACTAAAGACGGTCCGTTAGCCGTTTCGTCTTTTACCATGCTGATGATGCGCGCCGCTCAAGGCAAAATGTTTTCTTCTCAGGAATTGACGGATATATTAATGGAGTGTGGATTTGTCGATATTTCAATCGCTCCCGTATATGATTATTTTTCTTTAGTTAAAGCACGAAAACCTTAGGCGTTAATAAAAGGAATTTTTATGAAAAATGTTTCTAAGACGTTATTTTTTTTGATTTTTGTTTTGTCTTTAAATTTTTGGGTAGGATGCGCTACGACTTCCGATCCATCTCTAAATAAGATAGGTTTGGCAAATCCCGCTGCAGTCCATTGTATTGATAAGGGAGGACAACTGAAAATAGAAAAAGATGGAAGCGGGGCAGAATATGGCGTTTGTGTCTTTGAAGATAATCGACAATGCGAAGAGTGGGCTCTTTTAAGAGGACGCTGTTCGATAGGCGGAATCAAAGTGACGGGTTATTTGACCGATGCCGCTAAATATTGCGCAATTCGTGGCGGGCAATATAATGTGACGAACCAAAAGTCCCAATTTATTGCCGAGCAAGGAACCTGCATATTGCAGGGAGGCAGAGTGTGCGATGCGCAGAAATGGTTCTCAGGTAGCTGTTAAAAATTAAAAATCAATATAGCTGAAAAACTTTTCTAAACGTTAAAATAAAATATTTGGTAAAAAAACGTTGACTTTTGGACCGATCGGTTCTATATTATGAATTATGATAATTGGACGACCTAAAGAATTTGAATTTGACGAAGCTTTGGACGCGGCTTTGGAAGTTTTCTGGAGCAAAGGTTACGAGTCTACGTCTTTACAAGATTTAATTGTAGCTATGGATTTGTCGAAGAGTAGCTTTTACCAAACCTTTGAAAGTAAACATAAACTGCTTCAAAGTTGTATCAAACGTTATCAGGATATTCTTATGGAAGAACTGGGAGACGCTCTTAAAAAAGCGAAATCAGGCCGATCTTTTATTGAAGGCGCTTTCGACGCTTTGGCGGAAAAAGCAAAAATTTCTTGCGAGCGCAAAGGGTGCCTCATCATGAATTGCGCTAATGAATTTGCTCAAAAAGATCCGGTAGTGGCGGATTTGATTAGAAAGGCTACAAAAAAGACAACCGATATCTTTTTTGAGGCAGTTAAGCGAGCGCAAGAAGAAGGCGAAGTGCCTAAAGATAAAAAACCTTTGCCCATTGCTCGATACTTAGTGAGTAATATTTGCGGTTTGCAAACGATGATCAAAACAGGAGCCAATCCGACAATGATAAAAGAAATAAGCGGAGTTGCTTTGCAAGTTTTAGATTAAAAATTTTTTGTCCAATTTTGGACCGATTGGTTCAAAAATATTTATAACATTTATTGAGGGAAATAAAGATGCCATTAGCTCAAATTAAAGGAATCAGCGGAATTTTATCTTTAGAACAAAAACAGGAATTGATTAAAAAAGTTTCCGAAGCAATTATTTCCGTAGAAGGCGAGGGCGTTCGTCCGGTTACTTGGGTTATCGTTGAGGATGTGCCCACGGGACAATGGGGCGTTGGCGGCGACCCCGTCACGACTGAAGCTGTACAAGAAATGATTGGAGCTAAAAAATAATTAAAACTTATATTGAGTGGAGAAAATAAAATGAATATTGAAAATGCAGTAGGGCTGGTTACAGGAAGTAATCGTGGAATTGGTAAAGCAATTGTGGAAGCTTTATTAAAGCGTGGCGTCAAAAAAGTGTATGCGGCTATGCGCAATACGGAGGCATTTAACAAAGATAATTCTAACGGTTTGGCAAAGCTGGGCGGAACTGTAGAACTTATTGATCTAGATATCGTAAAGAAAGATCAAATCCAAGCGGTTGTTCAAAAAACTGGCGATATAAATTTACTTATAAATAATGCGGGAGTGGCCAATTATAGCGGTTTAATTTCCGAAAATAATTTGGACTCCGCTCGATATGAAATGGAAGTGAATTACTTTGGAACACTTGAAATGATTCGCGCGTTTGCTCCCATTTTAAGAAAGAACGGCGGAGGCAGTATTGTTAATATTCTTTCTGTCGCTAGTTTAGTTAACTTTCCAGTATTAGGCTCTTATTCAGCTTCTAAAGCGGCTCTTTTCTCATTAACTCAAGGAGTGCGCGCGGAACTAGCGGAGCAAGGGACAAACGTCATCGGCATATATCCAGGCCCAATAGACACTGATATGGCAAAAGGAATTGACATGGAAAAAAGTTCGCCAGAAGAAACAGCCGAAGGAACTCTAGACGCTATTGAAAAGGAAGAAGAAGATGTTTTCATAGATCAAATGGCTGTTCAGTTTTATAGAGACTTTAGAGACGACCCTAAAGTTCTTGAAAAACAATGTGGAGAAATGCTTCCGCAGTCAGTGAATTAAAAAAATGTCCAGATGCTGAAAAACTAGGATTTTTCATATAAGCTAATATGTAATCCTAGTTTTTTTTCAGTAATTGAAGGGGGATGGAAGAACTAAATTACTAAATGTTTCTCGCCCATTAAAAAGCGTTTTGCCAAAATAAAGATTTTGAAATAATAAGGGTCGACACGTGGTAAAAAATTGTTTTTAAAAAGCGATATAACTTTTTCTTCTTTCGTCGTTGCTTCAATGAAAAACGCTTCAATAGAGGATGTTTCCTCCGACCAAAGTCTCAATCCCTCGTCGATGGAAATAGTGGTCAGGCCTTCGCTGTTTTCTGGGTTAAGAGAATAATCCGTTAATTGATAATCGCTCGCCATAAAAAATACGTGACAAAATTGGCGGACGGTTAATTCTGGAGTTGGAATAATATTATGACGGACCCCTAGAGAAATTAAATCGTCATAAGCAATATCAACTCCAAGCTCATTAGACATTTCTTTAGTCCCCTGAGATAACTCCTCTCCAGTTGAATAGTGCCCGGCTGTGGTTATATCCAACATTTCTGGAAAATTTTTTTTTCTTTTCGACCTTTTTTGAAAAATGACTGAAGCCGATTTGGGATTTATAATCCATAAATGTGAAACTTTTACCCAACGACCTTCTTTTTGCGCTTGATCTCGTGGAATAGCTCCTGCGAGGGAATAATCGTCGTTATAAACATCTACGATTTCCATGTTGTCCTTAAAAAAATGTAACGATTAAAAGGTTAAAGAAGCTTCAATAAAGAATCCACGAAATATTGATTATTGTCAAAAAAATGAATAATAATTTTAAAACTAGCATTTTTGTTAGGAACCTTAAGGATACGATTTAGATTAGAGCTCCAGATGTGTCTTTGCGCAATAAATTAAGCGGCAGAAGAATCCTTGAAGTTTTTGATTAATTTGAACTTTTTTAAGATAAATTACTAGTCTAAAAACTAATTTTACTTTTTATGAATATTATTTCCAAACAGCGCTATAATTAACTCGTAGTTTTTAAAAATGGTCTGTAAATATTATTTGTGTAGAAATTTTTTTGAAGAATTATTAAAAGCTGTTTGGTAGGACCACCCGCCCTTCTTTATTTTTTCCTCCTAAAAGATATCTCGCTAGAAAAATTTTAAGACCCAATTAAATTGGGGATAAATATCTACATTTCTCCCCAAAATGAATTAGGAGAATCAAAATGGCTACTGGAACAGTAAAATGGTTTAACGATAGTAAAGGTTTTGGGTTTATCGAATCTAGCGAAGGCGAAGATTGTTTTGTCCATTTTTCAAGCATTGGCGGGGACGGCTTTAAGACCCTAAAAGAAGGTCAAGCTGTAGAATTTGAAAGAACTATGGGACAAAAAGGTCCTCAGGCTTCTAACGTAACGGTTGTCTAAAAAAATATATTAAAACGGCGGGATTTTCCCGTCGTTTTTTTTATTCCCTCCTCTTTAAACTGTCGGTTATTTTCCGAAATTTTATATAGGTTTCCATAAGGAATCGACGAAATATTTATTGTCGTCGAAAAAATGATTAACGATTTGGAAACCAGAATCCTTCGCTAATTTTTCAATTATTGGCTTTGTATACTTGTACGAGTGCTCGGTTTGTATTCCTTCCCATAAATCGAAGTGGAATTCTTTTTCTACGGAGTTTAAGCTGACAGTTTGTTCCTCGACGCTATAAACATAACTTTCCACTGCACGGGTTTTAGCGTTATACGTTCCAGATTGGATAAACTTTTTAGTATTGAAATTTCCTCCAAGCTCTTCATTAATACGGTCCAATAAGTGAAGGTTGAAATTTTGAAAAACTCCTTTTGGATCGTTATAAGCGGCATGTAGTAATTTGGGATCTTTCATGAGGTCGAATCCGATTAATACAAGGTCGTTTTCATTTAAGGATTCTCTCAGATGTTTCAAAAAATGTACTGCCGAATTAATATCGAAATTACCGACGCTTGAACCCAGAAATAAAACTAGATTGCGTTTGGAACTATTTGCGCTTAACCAATCGATCCCTTGAAAGTAGTCGGCAACTAAACCATGAAACCTTAACGAATCGTTTCCAAATCGGTTTTCCAATGATTTAGATAAGTTTTTTATAGCGCCTTCCGATACGTCGATAGGAATATAATCAATTTCTAATTTCCTTCTAATAAAATGTTCTAAAAGGATAGTTGTTTTTCGACCGTCTCCCGCTCCTAATTCGATTAAATTTAATGGTTGATTGGAAATAATTTCGCCAATAGCCTCTTTATGTTTCTGAAATATATCCGTTTCACAATAAGTGGGATGATATCCTTCAAGATCGTTGATTTCTTGAAATAAGATACTGCCCTTATCGTCGTAAATAAGCCAGGATGGAAGCCGTTTTTGCTCCATGGATAAGCCTTTAACCACTTCTTCTGCGAATTGAGTTGCGGTTGATTTGTCCTCGTTTTTTAAACAAAGATTGGTGAGTTTAGTTAGCATTGGAATTCCGAATTTTGAAATTTTTGCTCATTCATGTTACAGTAACGGACACACTTCAGTTCCAAGACCGCAATCACGGGTATTTCACGCCCTATCGAAGAGTCGTGGACTTATTATTTGATTTTTTATTTACCTTAAAGCGCTGTAGTCCATCATGCAAAAGAAAAATATTTACGACCCCAATTTTTTATCCAACCTGGAAATGAGTCATGATCTGGCGGAATATGATCTTGACGAGGTTGAACGACAGTTTGTTCAATTGTTAAGTTTGGAAAACCTCGACAAAAAGATAAGGGATAATCCCTCTCTAACTGAGGCTTTGGAAATAGCTATAGAGGAAGCCGTAGCGGATGCTTATGAAAACGATGGCGAGGCGGATCATTGCCACCTTTTTTTACAAAGAATTCTTTATCGCATTAACCGGATGAAACTATTTTGGTACGACAGCTTATCTAATTACGATAACGAATGTTCGCCATATTTAGCCGGTATCCGGAATAGGATTGAGTTTGCTTGGCAGGAATGGGAGAGAGAACAGTTAGGCCTAAATAGTTTGAAAGAGGAAAATATAGAAAATGGACTCAGAAAACGAGCGGACGCGGATCTAGAACCAGAAGCGACTGAAACCGATTGTTATTTTAGGAACGAAATGACCCAAAAAGGTTATCGTTGTTTATTGGCAATTTCTTCTTTAGACGGTTTGGTTGAAGCTAGTCAACTGTCTCGCATGATAGGCGGCGTTAGCAACGAAGTACAATCAATGTTGACTCGATTGTTGATTGAGGAATATGGAGCTGGTCGGTTGCCACGGAAACATTCTTCTTATTTTGCGGAAATGTTGATGGAACTTGGAATGGAAACGGAACCTGAGGCTTATTTTGACTTAGTTCCATGGCAGGTTTTGGCTAATATCAATCACAGTTTTTTTCTTTGCGACCGCAACCGACATTTTTTGCGTTATATAGGGGGCCTGTTATACACGGAGATTTCGGTTCCCTATGCATTTAATAATTACAAAGTTTGCGCCGACCGCTTGAGTTTATCGGAAAAGGCCCAAGGATATTGGGATTTACATATAAAAGTAGATAAGATGCATGGGCAATGGATGTTAAATGACGTTGCAATCCCATTGATTGACGATTATAAGAAATTTGCTTGGGAAATGTTATTAGGATACGACCAACAAAAATTTATCAGCGCTAGGGCAGGGAAAGCTGTCGCTCGCGAAGCGCTGGAGGCCGATCAAGAATAACAGTCTTTTTAAGTTTAAAGTTGGTTAAAGAGGATGGGCGTTTTTTGATGTGTAGTCGTTAATCGCCTTAGCAATCTCTTCCGCCAGTATATCGTTTCCAAATTGATTATAGTGACAACAAAAATCTTTGTAGATAGTTTGAGTTTCATTTTTAAATATATCGGTCAAATCAATAAACGCAACTCCAGAATTTTTTAAACTCTCTCCAGCTTTCCTTAAAAGAGGATATCCCGTTTGCACTGCTTCGGCAAAAGGTTGAGACGCTCCAGCCAATGCCGTCTTTTTTTCCTCCTCAGTAAAAACCTTTGAATTTCTGAGATACTGATTGGGTTGTAAAAAATGAAAATATTGCATCCCGTTGGACTTCGATATTTTTGCCATTTGGAAAGAAGATTGTTCCCAAACTTTCGCAGAATCTTCAAATAATTTTTCCGGGGAATTAAAAATATACTTTGGACCCGTTTGTTGGGGAGATTTCAACCGAAGTTTCAAAAAATCTTTGACCTGATTATGAATTTTTGTGAGTTCGTTTTGTTTTTGTTTATTGAGAGATTGCCAAATAGTTAGAAAAAACGCGCTATGTTTCAATGGCCCCCAAGAGAAATATTTTCTCCAACGTTCTCTATCTTCCTTTATCAGTACTCCTTTCCCGATTAGGCCAGCCACGTCAGTGTCAATGGCCTTAGCTGCGTAGAAATGCCAAAAGCGAGGGAAAAATGGGTAAACATTGACTGGAATATTTTCCAAATAAGGTAAGGCTATCTCGTTAAACCCATCTAGATTTATTACAATATCAAATTTTCCGCCAAGAACTAAAAATAGATTTAAAGCTAAAGATTGTTGCGGTTGCTTCATCCCCCCAAGGGCTAACGAAATTATTTTTAGTTTTTTGTTTTTAAAGCGCTCATTTTGTTGAAGTGCGCTAATCAGACGCTCTTTAGAATAAAGAAACAAATGTGTGGCAACGGAACCCCCCATAAGGGCGATATGGATTTCGTTTTTTTCTTTCTTCTCCAAAGGCGAAAGGCCAAAAAAACCCTGTGAATTGACGGGAACTTTTACGACTTTTTCATCAAAAATATGTTTAGATTTTTTATGGTTCCTCACATAACCTAGATAAGGATGTAGGACGTGATCTTTCATTAGAGTTGGAGGAGGTTCTTCTACTTCCGCTGTTTGGATGCTTATGTTCTCGGGTAGAAGAGTATTTTGAATTTCCTTTTTAGGAATGGGTTTGCCGTATTTTAAATAGAAAAACGCGTGCGATCCTCCTTCAATGAGCCCTAATGTTATGGTCATAATGAAAGAACTAATTATGACTTTCATTCTTAGAGAATTTTTATTTGAGATGTGAATCTTTGACATTAATTAAACCTTACTCCTATAACGCGAAACTTGTTAAGGATACCTCAAAATGAACAATCTTTTCTATTTTAGTTCTATAATTGATTTAACTATTTTCACGATGAGGTTTTACTTTAAGAAAAATTTAATAGACATGTAAAAATCCATGATTGTTTTTGACAAAATTTCAAAAACTTATGACGGTGTTTCAAACGCTTTGAATAAGTTTTCTCTCGAAGTTATTGAAGGAGAGATATTAGTTTTATTGGGATCTTCCGGTTCGGGAAAATCTACCGCTTTAAGAATGATAAACCGTTTGGTTGAACCGACTACTGGGAAAATATCGTTCCATGGCGAAGATATCAAAAGTAAAGACCCCATCGCTCTGCGACGTTCGATAGGTTATGTGATCCAAGGTTTTGGTTTATTCCCCCACATGACTGTCGAAGAGAATATTTCTATCGTCCCTCGTCTTTTAAATTGGCCGCTAGATAAAACCGCGAATAGATGCCAAGAATTATTAGAGCTGGTTCGCTTACCTCCAAATGCAAAAGAGAAATTCCCCGATCAACTTTCTGGTGGGCAACAGCAGCGTATTGGAGTGGCCAGGGCGTTAGCCGCAGACCCTTCTTACCTATTGATGGACGAACCTTTTGGCGCGTTAGACGCTATTACTAGAAGTTTATTACAAAATGAATTTTTAGAACTGAAGAGGCAATTAAATAAAACAGTAGTTTTTGTAACTCACGATATTGTTGAGGCCTTGATTTTAGGCGATCGTATTGCGGTTCTTCATAATGGGAGCCTTGAACAAATCGGAACTAAAACCGAGCTATTTGAAAATCCGAAAACGGAATTTGTGGAATGTCTTTTTACTAAAACAGCCCAGCAGTTATCGGTTTTTAGGAACTATCTTTAATGCCTGCATCTTTTCCCATAGATTACATTTTGGAACGACTCCCTGAATTATGGCAAAGAACTTACGAACATCTTTTTTTAACGGGGATATCTACTGGAATAGCGACTTTTCTTGGAGTTTCGCTAGGAGTACTGACTTTCCGTAATTCCAAATTAAGCGGTTTACTTCTTGCCATTGTTAGTGTCTTACAAACAATTCCGAGCTTGGCCATACTCGTAATTCTTTTAGTTTTATTTCAAAAAATAGGAGTGTTGCCGGCTTTAACGGCTCTCGTTCTTTATGCTTTACTTCCAATAGTTCGGAATACGCTTGTGGGATTAAGGTCCGTTCCCAAAGAAACTCTCGAAGCTGCAATTGGATTGGGGATGACAAATTGGCAAGAAATTAGAATAGTGAGAATCCCTATTGCCATTCCTGTAATCATGGCTGGAATCCGCACAGCGGCTGTAGTGGGCGTTGGAATAGCGACCTTATCCGCTTTTATTGGAGCTGGCGGTTTGGGAGAATTCATTAATCGCGGACTCGCGCTTTCTAATACGCGTTTGATTTGTCTAGGAGCCATTCCCTCGGCGCTATTAGCGCTTATTGTGGATTTTTTGTTAGGTACATTAGAGAAATCGCTTCGACCAAAACAAAAAACAAATCCGATATTTAAGTTTCAAAAAGTCGCCGCTGTTTTAATTTTGGTTTTATTGTCTATTGGAAGCGCTTTAAATTATTCAAAAAATTCGAATCAAAACTTTCAACAACAAGATAACTTAGATAACGTAATTAAAATCGCTTCAAAGAACTTTACCGAGCAACATATATTGGGAGAATTGATGGCGCAAATAATAGAAACTAGAACCGATCTTCGCGTAGAACGGAAGTTTAACTTGGGAGGAACGCTAATTTGCCATGAAGCGTTAAAAAGGGGAGAAATTGATTTGTACGCTGAATATACAGGAACGGGATTAATGGCAATTTTAAATAAGTCCGCTATCGCCGATGCAGATAAAGCTTACAAATTGACCGCCAGGCTCTATCGCGAAAAATTTAATCTCATTTGGTTAAATCCTTTTGGTTTTAATAATACTTATACCCTTACGGTTCGTAAAGAAGACGCTCTAAAATATAATTGGAAAAGGATTTCCGATTTAGGTTCTTCAGCTTCGAATTTAGTGGCGGGGTTTACTCCAGAATTTCAAGAAAGGCCGGATGGGTATCGAAATTTGCAAAAGGCGTTTGGATTTCGGTTTGGCAATGTTAAAGATCTGGATCCAAGTTTGACTTACCTGGCAATTTCTAAAAAAGAAGTGGATATTATTGATGGTTTTTCGACAGATGGACGTATTCCCGCTTATGAATTGATTTCACTCCAAGACGATAAAAACTTTTTTCCTCCCTATTATGCCGCTCCAGTTATTCGTCGGGATACTATAAAGCGATTTCCAGAACTCAAAAAAGCGCTGTCTCCTTTAGCGAATGCCATTAATAATGCGGCAATGACAGGACTTAATTTTGAAGTGGATGAAAAAAAGCGAGATGTCAAAGAAGTCGTTGCGGAATATTTGAAGTCTAAAATTGGAGATTGATTTTCTGAATTATAGATGCGATCTGATATTAGTTTTTTAGTCACAGGAAAAAATATGTAGAAAACCTACTCCAAAATCCGACAATAAAACGTACAACTTTACGAAATAGTTATTGGAGCCAAAACTAGGACTAATTAAGCGAAAAATTTATAGATGGTTTGGTTTTAAATATGAATGCTTATTATTGGAACTAGCGCGCCAAAGAATAAATTTCAGATTATTACGTCTTTAAGTTCGTGTATTTGGATAGAAGGAGGGGTGAGGCGAAATAATTTTTTGACAAGAGTTGTCTTCAGATTTAAACTTGATTCTGTTACAAGGAATTAAAATTAAAGGAGTTAACTTATGACAATTGAAAGAAAACCAATAAACTTTGTTGCAAAGCAGCTTCAAAGCAAACGTTATCATGTGAAAAAGCAAGATAACAAAAGGGCTTACAACCGCGAGAGAGCAAAAAAGGAATTCAGGAAAGATTTAAAAGATATTATCAGAAAAGAAACGACGACTAACCGTTTTCTGAAGATAGCTGCCTGAATTCCTTTCTCCTCTAAATTTTCCCCCCGAAATAAAAACCCACTTTAACCTTTTATTCGATTTTCCCCCTTCTTGTAATTTGAATTAGAAAGATCCCTCCATAAGTCCCCGTATCTATAAAACTTGATAATAACTCTTGATTCAGAATCAAATTAATTCTATCTCTATCTTAGGTTTAAATCAGTTTGATATAGGTTTTGTCACAATTTGTGTACTGATGAGATAAACCCAAAAAGGGATAATTCTTATTGTTTTTTTGAAAGTAATATCGATTTTTGTTGGATAAAATTTGTAATGATCTTTGAATTTTGTAACAAAAATTATGCTAAAATCAGTTATCTAAAAATGCCGAAAGAGGGGGGTCTCATGTCGGTATTTCGAAAATTAGTAATAGGCCGATTGTTCTATTCTAATTCACAAGAGCTGTTTTAGATGCATTGTAGAATTTTTTTTTGCAAATCTATTTAATGTAATGGTTTTTAGATTTCAAAAAAACTATTAAAGGCTCTAGGCGTAAGCTCTAAAGGCTGAAAACTGTACATGGTTTTCAATCTTCGAAACTAAAATCCTTCCTCAGGCAATTTAAATAACAATACATTAAATTGTAGTTCCTTATAAATATATTGATGGGGCCGCTGCCGTGTCCAATCCTATCGGACAAGACCAAAAATTAGCCGCGCATAATTTCTTTAAGGAAATTAAAGACGATTCTCATAAACGAATCTTTGCTCTGGACAATACAGGGATTAAGCTTCTTTTAGGAAAAGATCTTGGCAGCAAATGCGACACTTATAAAGAACCTTATATCGCTCTTCAAAATCTTAGAGAAAGTCTAACCGTCATAGAACTGCTGCAGAAAATAGAGAATATTGAAAAAGACGAAGAGAAAAAAAATGAAATTGAAGAGATTATTCCACTTTTACCAATAAATGGTCAATTAAGGAATATGGTTCTTAGTTTAAAGGAGAAACCCTATGATATGCACCAAATAGATAAGATAAAAGCGGCGGTTCAATCTTATGTGCTAGTTTTATTGGTCATTCAAAAAGGGGTAAAAAAAGAAGATTACGATCAAATTTTAAATCTTCTTCGCAGCATTAGGCAGAGTCCCTTAAAGGAAACTTGCATAATTTCTCTTGTAGAACCAAACGACTATAAAGAACTCTCTGCTGAATGGGAAATTTGGAAAAATTTCGAGAGAGCCGCTCAAAATTATTGGGATGCGACTGTTCCTCTAATTAATGTTACAAGTTTTGATCGATTGAAGGATAAGGTTAACGATTCCATTTTTCAGTGGGAGAAAGAAGAAGGCGTCAGGTATGCCATAAAAAAAAGCGAGCGAGAAGCCGATCAGTGTCAAGCGGAGGGAAGGTTTAAGAAGGCTATAGAAATTTACGAGAAGCTTTTTGAGAAGAAGCGGTTGCCTAATTATTTATTATGTTTAATGGAACTTTATTTTAAGGATAAGAACCTTTCAAAGTTTTTAGAAACTTTTGAAAGAATAAAAAAGCTGGACCCAGAGCATCCATTTGCTCATTTTTATCTTGGTGAAAAAAAGATTAGCGGTAAAAAAGAGAAGGATGCTGAAGGAATCAAATTGCTCAAGAAATCGGTTATGTTCGATCCGGCGCTGTCGCCGGCGGCAGCTAAACTATTTCGAAAAAAAGGTTTGATTAAGGAAATTATCAATTGTTTAGGACCCTATTTAGAAGACCATCCTTGGGATATTGCTACTTCCGAGATTCTTTTAGAAGCGCTTTGGGAGGAAAACCAATTAGCCGCCGTTCAAAGTTGCATTCATTTAGTTTTAAAAAAGAAGGCCGATATGCAACATCCATTCCCGGCTCCGATTGTGTATTTGTACCTTGGACTAATGGAATATGAAGAAGAAGAAACGAAAAATCTCCCAGCGCTTTTAGAGTTTGAAAAAGTAGCGATAAAAGAAATTGAAGAGACTACAAAGTTTTATCATGAAAACGTTCCAGTGGGTTTATTCGCATGTTTTTTGGAAATTTTGAAAACATTTTCTTTAGATTTCTTAAAACGTAAAAAAGTTAACAAGAAATTAATTGCGGTGATTAAGTCAAGATACTTTTCTAATGAAGATAAAGGGCAAAAGCGAAAAGAAAAAAAAGCGATGATTAATATCATTGACGAAAAAGAGTTGCCCTCTCCTCAAAAACTAATAGAAGATCAAAAGATAAAATTTTTTGAATGTTTCGTAAAAGGACAATTCGCGACGGCAAAACAAATAAAGAAAAAACTTTTAGAGGAACATGAAAAAAACAAAGAAGAATTTCCCAAAAAAATAATCTTTAAAAATAATCTTCCAATGGAAAAACTAAATTCAAGGCAATGTTTTTTGAGGGCCATAGAGCATGGCGTTTTGAAGAAGATAAGTAAAAAGAATTCTCACCTTTTTTTAAAGGTAGCTAGATTAAGCTCTAACGCGAAGAATACGAGCGAAATGGCGCTACAATATTTCCACGTTATTGATCAATTTTCTCCAAGCATGCTAAAAAGCGACCATGAAAAAATAAAAGAACTAAAAATTGTGAATTCCTCATCTAAGAGATTTTCTTGGGAACCAAAAGAAACAAAAAAGAAAGGCGGGGATAGCGGAGTTATTAAATTAAAACGTAAGATATAGTAAAGTTTAAAGTAACCGCTATTGAGGAAGAATCGTCCTAAACTAAACAAGGCTTTTTTTAGGTAAATATTTGAACCGTTTCTTCAAATGTTTCATACATCTCGTCGTAAATGGAAGTTAGCAGATTGTCGGGGAGCCCCAGACTTTTCCACACCATCGTATTCAATGGTTGCGATTTAATTTGACCGCTACTTCCCAAAAAACTGCCCTCGGCTATCGTATCGGCTATGTGCATTATGGACGCCTCCACTTGAAACTCTTCAGCCAGTTCTGGATCGTGATGGTAGGTAATAATTTGTTTCAAGGATTCCGGGAGTTGCCATTTTTCGGCCAAGGCTTTTCCTACTTGCGTGTGATCAAAACCCATTACGTCTTGTTCAGCCTTAATTAAAGGGCGTCCCCAGTCGTTGCATTGCACCAGAGCGGACGAGGCTAATTCTGGAATTTGTTTATAAATAATGAGGCTCCCAATATCATGGATCATTCCAGCGATAAAATAAAATTCCAAATTGGGTTCGTTTCTAAACTTGGCGATGCTTTTTGCCGCTAAGCCACAAGCGATGCCATGGTGCCAAAATGATTCCATGGTCACAAATTTTTCGGGAATAGATTCAAATTTAGAAATGATGGTCGTGCCTACGGATAGACTGAAGAGTTGTTCAGTGCCGATAATACTTAAGGCTTTACTAACGGTGTCAATTTTGGACGCAAAATTATAGAAAGAGCTGTTCACAATTTTCAAAAGGTGAACGCATAAGGCGGCATCGTGCATTATGATTTCCGCTATATCTTCCGCAGTACTTCTAGGGTCGTTTAGAGCTTCCATTAATTGTTCAAAAATTAATGGAAATGAAGCGAGCTTTTGATCTTGGTTGACTAATTTTTCAGGCGTCAGTGACATTGAATAATTGCTAGTAAGATGGTTAATAATTTAAAATTCTAATATCTACCTTAATCTTTTTGCTAACTGCGAAACTGTCGTGTTTATAGCTCCCGGAATTTCTTCAAGAGAAGCAATTTGTTTGTGGATTTTTAAATCAATTATCGATAAAGGCATTGTGCTTGCCACCGCTGTCTTTGGATCTTGGACAATGATTTGTCCGCCTTCTGAATGGATCTTTTTTCCTCCTTCGGCTCCGTCTTTGCCAAGTCCCGTTAATACAACGCCTACGCAATAATTTCCAAAGGCATCGGCGGCTGAGTGGAATAAGGGATCTGCCGCCGGGCGCACGGAGTTAATTTTTGGAGTTTCCGAACATAGTTTTAACTTATAGCTACTGGGATCTATATAAAGATGGCAGTCGCCTACCGCTAAATAAATATGGCCTGGTAATGGTTTTTTACCGTCGACGGCTAGTTCAACTTTTTTCTTCACTCGTTCGGTTAGTTTATCCGCAAAAAGTTGAAGCATCCATTTAGGTCCATGTTGAACAATAAGAGTCGTGTATTCTTCCGTAACTTCAAGTTTTTTTAGTACCGCTTCCAAGGCTTTTGGACCTCCGGTACTGGCGGCAATCACTAAACATACAAATGGAGGTTTTGGTTTTTCTTTCGCGGGAAGACTCCATTTGTCCGATAACTTTTTTAAGGTTAGAGGACGAGGCGGGTTTTTTTTGTGAGCCGCTAGATATTTTTTAATAAAAGATTCAAGAGAATCAATATTTATGGGTTTAATAAGAAAAAGATAACATCCTAAGTCCTTAGCGCGGTTTCGAATTTCCGCTTCAGGATATCCGGTTATCATTATGCTCAGAGGTGGAATCGCAACTTGGTGTTGAATGGCTTCTAATAATTGTAAACCATCCATCTCCGGCATATTCAAATCCAGCAAAAGGACATCAAAAGGAGTTTTCTTTAATCTTTCTAAAGCTTGAAGTCCGTCTGGAACAATTTCTACCGTGTATCCAGAATAGATCAGGAAATCTCTTAGAAATTCCGCGACTGTTATGGAATCTTCTGCAATAAGTATTTTGGGGGTTGTAGGCAATGTATAAC
This sequence comes from uncultured Nitrospinota bacterium, assembly GCA_964570665.1. GTDB lineage: Bacteria > Nitrospinota > Nitrospinia > Nitrospinales > JAJDAT01 > JAJDAT01. The sequence goes on from CAZMZH010000008.1 coordinate 192,367, forward strand.
CAATTTTAAATGACAAAAGGAAAAACTAATTAAAAATAAACCCAATAAATTTAAGGGTATGTGAAATATTATCACAAATTTTTGATATCAAAAGCGGGACTAAAAAATAAATATTTAAATGAATATCAAAGCGCTTTGAAGCTTAAAAAAAAGATTGGCTCATGTAGCCTAAGTTTCCAATAGTTTCGTCGGCTTGGCTTGTCTTGAACTCATCTAAAGATTGTTCGGACGACTGCTTAAGTTTGGAAAACGGTTTAAGATAGTTTATTGCTATTATAGAGGGAGAGGGGAAAGGACCCAACCTTTCTTTCGTAATTCCAAAAATAAAATTTAACATTTGTTCAGTTTTAAATTAAAACAGCATCCGTCAGGTAAGTTATTTACCGAAATGGTACCGCCCATGAGTTCTATAAACTTTTTAGCTAAAGTGAGTCCCATCCCAATACCGTCCACTAAGTTTTTATGGGCTTCTAAGCGAAAAAAGGGTTCAAATATACTTTCCAGCATATCTTCGGGAATATTCTCGCCGGTGTTAATTACAGACAGGCATACAGTTCCTTCCTCGTTGAGACTTTGTTCAAAAGTCACAGCCCCCCCTTCTTTATTATAATTTATGGCATTTGTTAAAAGAGAGTCCACAGTTTGGTGAAGTAATTTAGGGTCGCCCTTGACTGAACATTTATTTTCCTTTCGGAGATTATTTATTATTTTAACTTTTGACGAATCGGCCAATGAATAGCGGGGCGCTATTGCGTTCTCGACGATTTCAAAAAGAAAAACCTTTTCAAAATTATTTTTACTCGATTTGGTTTGTGATAGTTCCAGGACATTATTGATGAGGGAAAGCAAATGTTTGCCAGCTTTTAAAACTTCCGCAACGCTTTCGCGATCATTGCGGTGTTCCTTGACACTTTTACTTTGTTCTAATAATTGCGAAAAGCCTAGGATAGCGTGCATTGGCGTGCGCAACTCATGACTCATCCTATAAATAAATTCGGATTTCGCCGAGCTTTCTTTTTGCGTCTCGTTTAATAAATGAACCGTGCTTTTCAACTCGTCAATCAATTGTTCGTTCTTTAAAATGGTTTGCCTTAAGCTGATATGTGTTTTTATTCGCGATAACACTTCTTCAAGGTGAAATGGTTTTAATATGTAATCGACAGCGCCCAATTCAAAGCCTTGAAAAACATCTTCTTTTTCTACCTTAGCGGAAAGAAAAATAATGGGAATGTCTTTGGTCGATTCGTCTAATTTCAGTCTCCTACAAGCTTCGAAACCGTCCATTTCCGGCATCATGATATCTAGGAGGATCAGGTTGGGTCGAAATTTTGGAGCGAAAGTTAGAGCCTGTTTTCCATTTTTGGCAGCGGCAATTTGATAGCCGTTGTGCTCTAACATGTCGCGTAAAACGTTAATATTGGCAGGCGTGTCGTCCACAATTAAAACTTTATTGCCGTTTGTATCAGTGGACATTGTTTAGCTTCTCCAAATGACTGTTTGTCTAAAAAATGGTTCAAAATTATTGTCTGTCCAATTCCAAGATATAAAGGTATCAGAAAAAAAATATAATTTCAGCGCCTGTAAATAAGATTTTATAAATGTGTATGTAATTGTTTTTATTGCGATAGAAGCAAGAGTTTAATATAAAGGTGGATAATGGATTAGGAAGAAATTAATTGTGCTTTTATCGGGTTAAATTCGACTAAAATGTGACAAAATTTTCGAAATAAAAAATAAACAATAAAAGGAAATAAGCGCGAAAATTTATGAGGGGAGTGAAATCTTAACTAGTATTGGATATCCAATAGCGTTTTGTTTTGACTAGAATTGCGTGAAGCGCTAAACCGAAGTGAGGTTCTTCGTTGTAGAGTTTCTATTGAGAGGTATAGGAGATCAAGAAATCTCGCCTTGTATAATAAAACCGCTACCAATAATAAAATGGATTGTTGACGCAAGAGGTCTAGAGGAATTTCAATGAAAGAATTTTTACGAAAACGATTGGAGCCAATTTATTTAAGAGAGTCTCTAATAGTTCAAAACTTTAACTTCAACCAACGGGCTTATCCTTTCTTTACAGGGGTGGCTCGTGGCAAATATTCATTTTTAGGTCTCCTTAAATGAAAATCAAACCCATTCCTCAACTCCACAACTTAGAATATCTAGACGATCTCATAAAAAATTACTCTGACAGAGCGGCTTCATTCTCAAAACTGAAACGGAACCTTGAAAAGAATTGCGAAACTATCGCTTGGTCGAGGTTGGTCCTGGCGCTGATTGCTTTAAGTTTCTTTTATAAAATTTTAGAGTCAAAACAATTAGATCCGTGGGGAATCTTTTTTCTTTTGTTTGCATTATTGTTTTCTTGTGCGGTGATTTTAAATAGAAAGCAAAATCGCAAAATAGAAAGATTACAATCTTTAGAAAAAATCAATCTCGACTCAATCAATCGAATTGAAAGGAAATGGAACGATTTAGAAATTCCTCATTATAGCGACAAAGACGACTCTCCCCATTTTCTATCGGACATGAACGTTGTTGGAAAAGGTTCTCTTCTGCAATTGATTGGAACTTTAAAAACGCCCGCAGGAATTGAGAAATTCTTGGATTGGATATCGCAACGGACAAATCAGTATGAAACGGTTAAGAGGCAGGAGGCGGTAAAGGAACTTTCTAGTCAGCTGGATTTAAGGCAAGAAGTTTACTATCTCTGCGATAATTTGAGCGGAGAAACCGATAATTGGAAAACTTTTTTTGACTGGGTTGAATCCAAAGAGATTGATCAAATTGGCCCCTATGGATATGGGCTGGTTTGCTTGCTTACGTTGGTAACCCCGATTGCTTTAATGGCAATTTTCATAAGCCCCGTTGTTGGCATGCTGTGGACACCCTTGGTTTGTATTAATTTGACACTTTCCATGTCCTGGCAAAAGCGCCGAAAGTCATTATTTGAAAAATTACACGGAATAGAATCGCAGCTGGGTAAATATATTTCTCTGATTGAGTTGTTATTGGCGCAAAACCCCGAATCCGATCATTTAAAAGAGTTGAAGAAGCGCCTTGTATCGTCGTCAATGGACGCCAAGCGGGAGATACAAAAACTCCAGTCTTTAGCGGGATGGGCAGGGGTGAGGAATTCCGGGATGCTATATCTGCTTCTTCAAGGAAATTTATTATGGGACTTTCACCTTCAAAAATCATTGATTGCCTGGCAGATGAGATGCAGGGAACATGCAAGAAAATGGTTTGACGCTATTACAGAATATGAAGCGCTAGCGTCATTAGCAAGTCTGCCATACGATAATCCCAAATGGACATATCCTAATAGTGAAGACGCCAGCAAAAAGATTATCGCCAAACAAATTGGACATCCTTTGATCAATGATAGATCCCGAGTAGGTAACGACATAGAGATAGGCCCTAACGGAAAATTTTTATTTGTTACAGGGTCTAATATGTCTGGCAAAAGCACTCTTCTCAGGAGTATTGGGCTCAACGCCCTTCTTGCCAGAACGGGGGCGCCCGTATGCGCCGCTTCGTTGTCACTGCCGGAAGTCGACCTTGTTACATCGTTTAAGATAACCGATTCCCTGATTGATGGCGTTTCTCTTTACATGGCAGAACTTAAACATATTAAAGAGATCATTGATTTAATCAAAAGGAATCATGAAAAAGGGGTAATGACGCTATACCTCTTTGACGAGATCCTGCAAGGAACCAATAGTCGCGAGCGGCAGATAGCCGTAGCGTCTATTACGGCGCAACTTTTAGAGTTAAACGTTATAGGCGCTATATCTACTCATGATTTAGAACTCGCAAATGTAGATAGCCTGGAAGGAGCTTGCGATACGGTTCACTTTAAAGAGAAGTTATCAACCGATGAGACAGGAACCGTCATGAGTTTTGACTATATATTACGCCCAGGGATATCGAACACCACCAACGCCCTTGAATTATTAAAAGCCGTTGGTTTAAAACTTTAGTTCGCTGTCATCCAGAGGCGATATGGAAATATCGGCGAAGGATCTCGCCTTGCTTCCTTTGCCGAACCTATCCGCATCCTATCGAAGGATCATTTCGAGCGCCTGATTCGTTTCACACGTTAATTAAAAAAGGAACTAGAGTTACTAAGTCCCCTCCGCATGTCATCTTGAGCGAAGCCGAAAGATCTCGCCTCGATTTAATAAATATTTCCACTCTAGTTCCTTAGGAGCTTGTCGAGAAATCTATGCTTCAGAGAAGCATGTTCCTTAGGAGGCTCTCGAAGGGCGACCACCACCTCTCTTTAATTTAAACAACTTTATAATTTTGTCTCCTTACTTGTATTAGCGAAAATCTCATTGAATCAGTAATTGATTCGAATACCGACTTCCGCGCCTATTCCAGGTTCTGGAGAAAAGTTTCTTAAAAAAGAGGTTGAGTTCCGGATTTGATCGTCCAGTAAGTTATTGCCTTTTGCGTACGCCAACACGTCCATGCCTTTAACATTATCAATGTGGTAATGCGTGGCGAGATTGAGCAAAACGTAACTAGGAGTATCGGCTTCGTTATCGCCTGGAGAACTTTGCTCCTCGGCGCGGGTCAAACGAATATTGGAATTCCAATCACCGAGAGCATAGTCTAGTTGAAATCCCCAACGTAATGGCGGGATTTGAGGAACGTCTCCCGCGTTGTCCAAAGTTGCGCGAGTGTAATCGCTAAACACGGTCAAATCCACCAGGTGCTTTTTTTCAATTAAAGGAAAGATAAGGCTGGCTTCATATCCATAAAACTTGGCGCCGGTTTGACGATTCAAAATCTCTGGAGCCCCATCTATTATTGCTCCGGTTCGTTGAACAAAGATGTAATCGTCAACCCAGTTATGAAATAGATCCACTTGAGCGCTCACCCAACTGGAATTGAACTTGTAACCCAAATCAAGATTGTAGGAAGTTTCCAATCCTAAGTTAGGGTTGCCGCGTTCAAATGCTCGAGTGGCTTCATGAAATCCGCTAAAAAAGAGCTCTTGCACCTGCGGAGCTCTCTGCGACCGAGTGATAGCAACGTTAACCGAGTTGTTGTCGTTGACCTCCCAAAGATCGGATGCGGAAACGCTGATAGGAGTATAACTGGAATCAGGATCAACGCCGTTTCGCGAGTCCACCGTGGCATGCTCCAAGCGAAAACCAAATTCGGCTTTGGTCGGTCCCACGGAGAAGGTCTCCTGACCAAATACGGCGTAGCTGGCGCTATGAGTGATGGGAACGATGAATTCGTTTTCTTCGAGTTCCAAAGCGGAGAAATTTCCAGAAATTAATTGAAAACCCATAACGCCTTCGAAAATGCCAATAGGTCTGTGTGGGGCTTCTAACCTCGCTTCCAACGTGTCGTTGCGGAACAAAGCCTCCTTCGCTTCCACGTGTTCGTAATCGGTAAAACTCAATTTGGTTCGATACGCTTCAAAGAAACCGTCGGAGGTTTTGAATTCGCTCTTAAAATCTATTTTGCTTTGCTCAAGTTCGATACGGGCCAACTCTCCATCGTCTGTCCCTTCGGGTGGAACGCCATATTCATTTTCCAAATAGTTTGCAGAAACTCCAAAAAATCCGAAATCGCCTATGTAAGAAAGACCACCCGTGGCGCTTTTAGCGTCTGCCGAACTGTTATTAATAAAACCGGCGCTGTTTTGAGTCACCGCTAAATCGGGTTCGCTCACCTGGCCTCGGGACTCGTCTATTGCGTCGCCGTCAATTCGAACATTATTGTTTTCTCTGTAAAACCCATCAAAATGGTAAGCCAAGTTTCCGTTGCCGCCTTCGATTTTTAAGATCGTTGAATGCGCGTCGGAAACAGAATTGTATTTTTGTTCAAACGATCCTTCAGCGAGTTTGTCGGGCATTTCTTCTGGAATCCGACCGTCGATAACATTAACAACGCCGCCAATCGCGCCACTACCGTATAGCAAGGTAGCGGGCCCGCGCAGAATTTCCACTCTCTCCGCGACTAATGGGATCGAGCTTGAAGCGTGGTCGGGGCTTGCCTGGGAAGCGTCGTTAGCGCCCAATCCATTGTTCAACACGCGAACCCGCGGTCCGCTTTGACCGCGGATAACGGGAAGTCCAACGCCGGGACCAAAAGACTGGCCGTGAACTCCCAGCTCATGTTTTAGAGTTTCGCCTATAGTAGCGCCAGCTTTTAGCCGCAACTCTTCGTCATGAAGGATGTTCACCGGTTTGGCGGAACTGGAAATTTTATCCTTCATTGGCGTTGTCACTACGATTTGATCCAAATGAACAACAAAACGCTGTTTAGGGCTTTCTGGTTCTTTTTTATGGTCTTCGGCAAAAGCCGAAAAGGTTTGCAAACTTAGAGAAAATATTAACGCAAATATATACGTATAACGATACATGATGGGCTCCGTTGACAGTTTCCCAGCTTAGGTAATACGCACCAATCATTATAGAAAGATTGCGACCGCTTGATCCATGCGGAACCGGGAAAATTAATGAAATTAAGGAAAAACTAAGTCAACAGGTAACAGGAGGAGCTCGACTGGAAGCGGTTAACGGAGCGGCGGCAATCGAAACAGTAGCGGTTGTCGCAATCCATTGGGTTTCTTGGGTGGAGAGAGAAATCTCAGCAGTGTCCGCTTCCAGACCTACGTTTGAGTTAACCAAGTGACAAGCAATACAATCCAGATCCAGCTCAGTAGGATCCAAATCATGATGATGCAAAGGGCTCCCGAACAGGGCAATCAAGCTAAAGCAAACCGCTAAAGCAAATACAGTCCAGTTGGAACGCTCTTTATTTAATTTTCTGAGGCTAAGAAATGTCACTCGATCGTCCAAAAAAATTTATTTAACTAATTTGTTAGATACCATAAACGCGCAAAGGATTCAATTTTTTTTACTTCGGTCATACTAACTTTAAAGTTTAAAAGTATAGGCTCTCCGTAAAATACGAACTTAATCCTATCTTGCTAATTAAAATTTTTTCCAAGGCAATTGGACGAGGAACCAGGTTAAAGTTTGAAAGAAATAATTAATCGCATACCCTCTAACCTGGCTCCTTTTGGCGTTGGAGGAGAGCTTACGCCCCTTGCTAATGGCAATTTTCATAAGCCCAATGGTTGGCGTTCTATGGACGCTAAGCGGGAGATACAAAGGCTTCAATCTTTAGCGGGATGGACTGGAGTGAGAAATTCCGGGATGCTATATTTGCTCCTTCAGGGAAATTTATTATGGGATTTTCACCTTCAAAAATCAGGGTCGCCTTGGCCAAATGTCATCCTTTAACTCGCCTGACTCGTTTCACGCGTTGATTGAAAAAGGAACTGGAGTTGAAAAGTTCCCACCGTATGTCATCTTGAGAGAAGCCGAAAGATCTCGCCTCGATTTAATAAATTTTTCCACTCTAGTTCTTAGGAGCTTAAGCTTGTCCTAAGGTTCTCGAAGGAAGAAATCTATGCTTCAGAGAAGCATGTCCCTTAAAAGCTCTCGAAGGATCGAAGGGCGATCACCACTCACTAAGACGGCAAAAGCAAGCGACTCTGCACGTCTTTTGTCCTATGGCAGTTACTTTTCTATTTTATGATTCTTTCGAAAATTGTAGCTAATGTATCAAAACGATGATGGTAACCATCAATTACGCCTTTGAGGTGATCTTCAATCGACAACTCTTTCCACTCAATTCGATATCCTGATTGGACGACCATTTCGCTAAAAAATAGTTTTTGAGTTCTACCGTTTCCTTCTCGAAATGGATGTAAAACATTACATTCACTAAAAAAATAGGAAAGCCTTCGGCAATAATCGGTTTTTAATAAACCTTGAAGAGTATTTTCTGACTCTAACTCACTGAATATTCGATGAGCTTCTGTTTCGATATTTTCTGGATGTGCAAATACAGTTTGGCCTTTAGACAAATTGGACATTGCGGAGCTCACCAGCCCATTCGTAAATATCTTGAAATAAAATATGATGAATTTTTTGCCAGTTTTTTAGGTTGGTGGGTTTGTCTCTGATAAAGTCAAGAGCTTCAGGCATACGAGCAATGGTTGCATTAAACTCGAATGCCTCAAGTTCTGTGCCGTCTGTAATCCCGGTAATATTCTTGAGAACGGTAGAATTGGGATATTGGTAAGAGTCGGAACGATCATTCCAATACGGATTGTTTGATTCTGTCATACTCCAAGTTCATTGGAATGTTGCTTACAAAGCGCAATGTATTCGTTTGAAGTTAGTTTTTTAGCGGCAAACAACTCTTGTAATTTAAGAGAAGTGTTGGAAGGACGTAAACCCTCAAATGCGCTTATCGCGACAAAATCGTGGATTTGTTTACGCCGCAAAGCAATTTCATCATCGGTAATGCTGGAAGGGCGGGATTCGATTTGAGTAATTTTTTGTCGTAAAGAAAACATAATAAATCCATTATAACACCGAGTTTGTAAGGAGAAATAATTTATTAGATATCGCCCCGACTCAACGTCATTTCGAGCGCCCGACCCAGACCCTGGGTCTGTGTTGATTGAATAAGAA